>NZ_CP049037.1:1277781-2555563 GCF_011040495.1 Pseudohalocynthiibacter aestuariivivens
CGGTACGGTCGCGACCTGCGCCACGCTGCCTGCAACAGCACCAAAGAGCCGCGCAGCAATCCCGCTTCCACCGGTACGACCGATGATAATCTGGCTTGCGCTTTTCTCTGCCGCAATCGAACAGAGCGTATCGGCAGTTCGGCCATAGCGCAGCTCGGTCGTGACTTTGACACCCGTGTCGCTCAGGCGCTTGGTAAGCGGCTCGAGCACATGCTTATTGGCACGATCCAGTTCTTCCCCGCGACGCTTGTGACGTTCCTCCAACTCCGTTGGCGTCAGAAATGCGTAGGGTGACCATTCCAGAACATGGGCAACGATCAACTCCGCCTTCTCCGCCTTGGCGCGGTCGACGGCAAAGTTCAGCGCGCGCAGCGAGCTGTCACTGCCATCGTAACCGACGACGATTGTATTAGACATTACTTCCCTCCCTTTGGGTTTTGTCACGCCCCTATGGGCGTCCCACCACTCTACGTGATTGTCAAATGTAAATGGCGCTCTCTTTTCTGTCCATTTGAGAATTTTTCTGTAAACTTCCCTTGATTTTGGCCCATAATTGAGAAATTTTTGCGATATGAGCATTACAACGCGGATTCTTTCCATACTTCAGCATGATAGTCAGATTTCAATGGCCCGCCTGTCAGAACGGGTCGGGCTGTCGCTTTCGGCCTGTCACAGGCGCGTCAAAAATCTAGAAGCCGATGGCACAATTGAGGGGTATGGCGCCCGGTTGAATCGCGAGGCGCTTGGACTTGAAATTCAGGTGTTCATTGAGGTTCGACTCGCCAGCCAACGACAGGAAGAAATCAGTGCCTTCGAAGCGGCAATCGCACGGATGCCCGAGATTTTGGAATGTCATCTGGTCTCGGGCGAGCTGGATTACCTGATGCGCGTCGCTGCCCGCAATACGTCTGACTACGCAGAATTGTACCGCACCCGGCTCTCGCAAATTCCTGGTGTCTCTCAGTTGAAAACCCTGATGAGCCTGTCGACAGTCAAAGAATTTCGCGGCTACCATCTATGTTGACGGCAAGGCGGTGGATACCGGATGATTTTCAGATTTCGAACCGCTAGGCAGTGTAGGCCCCCATTTTGGACAATAAAGGCGCATAAATACTTACCAATTGATCGACGCGCCAAACCCAATATCCTCAACCAGTCGAACGACGTGAGAATCAGATCAACTAGGAGAATCTAATGGGCTGGATGACGGACGAGACCGGGCTGGATAAGCGTTCAGCAAATTTCGTATCGCTCACGCCGCTATCACACCTGCGCCGCGCCGCTACATTGTTTCGCGACTACGAAGCGGTGATCTATCGGGACGTCCGCCGCACATACGGCGACTATTACGACCGCTGTACGCGGCTCGCTTCTGCGCTGAGTACGCTAGGTGTAAAATCCGGCGAGGTGGTCGCGACGCTTCTGCCCAATATCCCAGCCCATGCCGAGGCGCATTTCGGAGTACCCGCCACTGGTGCAGTGCTGAACACGATCAATACCCGGTTAGAGGTCGATACGGTCAGCTACATCTTTGATCACGGCGAAGCCAGAGTGGCGCTGGTCGACACCCAGTTCATTCCGTTGGTCGAAGCCGCCATAAAAGCGATGCAAGGGACCGCCCCGACGATCATCGAGGTGGCCGACCCGCAGGCCGGTCACCATGCCACAGGGCGCCACACAGAGTACGAGGGTTTTCTGGCTGGCGCAGATCCCGAATTCGATTGGGTGATGCCCGAGGACGAATGGGAGAGCATCGCGCTGAACTACACATCCGGCACCACGGGACGGCCCAAAGGCGTCGTGTGTCACCACAGGGGCGCCTACCTGATGACCATGGGCACCGCGATAAGCTGGCAGATGACACGCCATCCACGCTATTTGACCATCGTGCCGCTGTTTCACTGCAACGGCTGGAATCATACTTGGATGATGCCACTACTGGGCGGGACGGTGATCTGTTGCCGCGACATCACGGCCCGCGCAATCTATGATGCCATCGCTGACGAGGGCGTGACCCATTTCGGAGGCGCACCCATTGTCCTTAACACCATCGTCAACGCCAAGGACGCAGACAGGCGCACATTCGACCACATCGTAGATGTCTTCACCGCCGGTGCCCCGCCGCCTGCCGCCACATTGCGCGCGATCGAACCGCTCGGGTTCAAGGTCACGCAGGTTTATGGCCTGACCGAAACCTACGGGCATGTGACCGAATGTATGTGGCACGGGGCATGGGATGATAAATCCGATGAAGAACGCTATGCAATCAAGGCGCGGACCGGCGTGCCAATGTGCATGGCCGAGGACATCACCGCGATGGATTCCGAAACAATGACCCAGACCCCGAAAGACGCCACGTCGCAAGGCGAGATTATGATACGCGGCAACACAGTGATGAAGGGGTATCTGAAAAACCCGGAAGCTACCGAAGAGGCATTCCGGGGGGGGTACTTCCATTCCGGCGACATTGCGTTGCAACATCCCGACAGCTACCTTCAGATCGCTGATCGCGCCAAGGATATCATCATCTCCGGTGGCGAAAACATTGGCTCTGTCGAAGTCGAAGGTGTGCTTATGACCCACCCGGCAATCCTGCTCTGCGCCGTGGTGGCCAAACCCGACGAGAAATGGGGAGAAGTACCCTGCGCATTTGTGGAACTGAAAGAAGGCGCCCAGACCACCGAAGCAGATGTCATCGCCTATGCGCGCGAGCGTCTCGCAGGGTTCAAAACGCCAAAGAGAATTGTATTCGAAGAACTGCCAAAAACGTCGACAGGAAAAATTCAGAAGTTCGAGTTGCGTGAACGTGCAAAAGACCTCTGAACTCATGGCTTTGCGTAAACTCGGTATGACAGTAACGATGCTCCCGCAATTGAGCGATCAGATGTAACGTGCTAGGCTGCATTCAAAGAGGCGAAGCAGGCCCGGCACATAATGACCGCACTCCGTGAATATGATCGGCTAGAAGCCTCTGGGCTATGGCGCTCCGCACCCGATGCCCAGCGCAGCGAAGTCGTCGTTTCTATCGGCGATGCGACGTTGATCATCAGCGATATGCGCGACCGTGCGCTGACGCATTGGTCTATCCCAGCCATTACTCGGTCTAACCCCGGCCACCGTCCGGCGATCTATCATCCTGACGGCGATCCCGGCGAAACGCTGGAATTGGCGGCCTCCGAGGCCGCAATGATTGATGCCATTGAAAAGTTGCGCGCCGCAGTCGAGCGCCGGCGCCCACATCCCGGACGACTGCGGTTGGTGGTCTTGCTGGGCTCGATGCTGATGGCTGTCGCTGTGGCGGTATTCTGGCTGCCCAATGCCGTGCGCGATCATGCCGTGTCCGTCGTGCCTGCTGTAAAGCGCGCCGAAATCGGTCGCGCCCTGCTGATGCATTTGTTGCCGGTCACGGGCCCACCATGCGGGGCGGCCGGTGGTCCCGCCGCGCTGTCAAAGCTTGCCACACGCCTGCCATCCGAAGACCGCACCGCCGATTTGATGGTCGTCCGCAGCGGTGTCGCAAATGCCACCACACTGCCCGGCGGTACAATCGTGCTAAATCGCTCACTGGTCGAAGACCACGAGGAACCGGATGTGATCGCAGGCTACATCATTGCCGAACGTCTGCGCGCGCGGGCGCACGATCCACTGGACCGACTGTTAGAGCATGCAGGACTGATCGCCACCTTTCGCCTGATGACCACGGGCCATCCCGGCGAAACAGCGTTGGCTCGTTACGCTGAACACCTTCTGACGGCCCCTCCTGCACCATTGGACGACGAGGTGTTGCTTGACGGATTTCGCGCATGGTCTGTGCGCTCAACGCCCTATGCCTATGCGCGTGACATTTCAGGGGAAACAGTGCTGCCACTGATCGAGGCGGACCCTTTTGGAGGAGCCGCACCAGAAGCGATCCTCAGCGATGGTGACTGGCTGCGCTTGCAAGGAATCTGTGGCAGCTAGCCCAAAGAGGATTGCGTATTCCCTGATTCAGGAAAAGCCCAAAACAAAAGACGTTAACCAAAGAAAACGGGCCAACCCGGCAAAAGGTCGGCCCGAAACATCATTCAGGAAACGCAACGCTCGTTACTTGCGCAACTTTGCGTTGCCAAAGCCCGCACCCTGTACGCGCGACAGTGCCGAGTTGAGCTGTGATTGGCTATTGAACGGTCCGGCCAGCAGCAGGCTGTAGGTCTGCCCATTCCGCCGCATCGTGCCGAGCCGTGCCGGCAGCCCTGCCCCCGCAATTCTCTGTGCCGCCTGTTGTGCCTGCGCGCGGGACGAATAAACCCCGGCCTGCACGAACCGGTGGCTGGCCGCACGCTGCGACTGGCTTGTGACGGTCGCACTGGATTTGGTCGATACGGTCGCCGTTTGCGTAGCATAGGCTGGCGCAGCACTGGTCGTCGCCATTCCGTAGCCACGGGCCTGCTGTGTCGCATAGGCTGTCGAAACATTGGCACGCTTTTGTTGTTCATAGCTGGTGTAGGGGTACATCAGTCCGGGATAGTCCTGCGTGACCACCTGCCCTGTGTCGCGGATGATCAGACGCCGCGGCAGGGTTTTGGTCCAGACAACGTCCATCTGCGCCTTACCCTCAAAGGTCTGATGCGTACGGTGCGGGTTAAGCCTGCCGTCCATCCAAACTCGTTTATATCCCTCTGGCACACCATTGAGGCCACGATAGCTGGCGACCTGATTTTCATAGACATGCTTGGGCGCGATACGTGTCGTAGTGGTGGTGTATGCTGGGCTAGGCTGCGCTGCATAGGCCGTGGCAGCGGGCTTGTAGCTGGGTGCCTGATAGCTTGGCGCAGTGTATGTCGGCGCCTGTGTATAGACGGGTGCAGGCGCGACACGACGAGGTGCAGCGGAATTGTCAGCGTAGGTGATATGGCCTGCGGACTGAGGTCCACAGCGAACCGCATGTTTTCCGGCCATATAGCGCTGCGAAACCGCACTGCGTCCGGCACAGCCCGACGGGGCCTGAACGACGCGGCGCTTCGGTTGCGGAGCCGCAGCCACCACTGGCGTGGGCGCAGGGGCAGGAGCAACCAATACCGGAGCAACGCTGCGTTTGGGTGCTGTCACGACGACAGGGTTGGACGCTGGTGCACGTGCGACGCGTCTGGTACTGGCTGTCACAGGCGCTGGCGCCGGTGCTGCCCGCACGACGCGAGGCGCCGGTTTTGGCGCCGGAGCGACCGCAACCACCGTGGCGGGCTTGGCGGCAGGCGTAGCCACTGGTTCAGGTGCACGGCGCGCTGTCGCCAGCGATGGCTGAAAACCACAAACTACTGTTCGGCTGCGCGAAACACGCGGCACCCACGTTACATTCCCGTCGATCCCGGCGCGGATGAATACACAGCCTTTGCTGTCTACATATTGTCGACCGGTATAGGACGAGGGCGGAAATTCGGCAGGCTCGCCAGAATCTTTCAGCGTCTTTGCCTGAACATAGCTCAGGCCACATGACGCTGCGATAACTGCGAGTGCAATGACTCTCGTTATTTTCATTTTGTCCCCACAAGATGTGGGAAAACTCTGCCTTAATTCAAACCCTGAGTAAACAGGCAAGCAGCCTATTTTGTGCCAAACATGCGGTCACCCGCATCTCCTAGCCCGGGAAGGATGTATCCAATGTCATTTAGACGCTCATCTAACGAGGCCGTCACGATCGGAACATCGGGATGTGCCTCTTTCATCCGCGCAACCCCTTCAGGCGCGGCCAGCAAACATAGAAAACGGATATCCTTGGCGCCTGCCTGTTTCAGCAGGTCCACGGCCGCTGCTGAGGAATTGCCCGTGGCGAGCATTGGATCAACCACGATCACCAGCCGTTTTTCCAGCATATCCGGTACTTTAAAGTAATATTGCACCGGCTTTAGCGTTTTCTCGTCGCGGTAAAGCCCGACAAACCCGACCCGAGCCGAGGGGATCAGCTCCAACATGCCATCCAGCAATCCGTTACCGGCACGCAGAATCGAAATCAGCGCCAGCTTGCGCCCTGCCAGCGTCGGCGCTTCCATCTCCTCCATCGGCGTCTCGATGTTCTTGGTGGTCATTGGCAGCTCATACGTGACCTCATAGGCCAGCAGCTGACTGATTTCGCGCAACAGCTGGCGAAACACCGCCGTCGAGGTATCTTTCTCCCGCATCAAAGTCAGCTTGTGCTGAACAAGCGGGTGTTTGACGATTGTGAGATGCTCTTGCATTGGGGTTCCTCCGGGCTGGCGTATGCGCTGCTTTTAGTCACTTGCACTGCCCAAGGGCAATGGCCAGCGCGATAGATCACAAGAAACTGCGCCCCTGCCCGTGCGAAGGCACACCCAGATGCATCGCGACACTAGCCGCGACATCGGCCATCAATACCTGCCCCAATGCGCCCGTGCCGCACCCGGCGATCAGGACCGGCACGCGTTCTCTGGTATGGTCAGTCCCCGCCCAGGTCGGGTCATTTCCGTGATCGGCAGTGATCAGCAGCATATCACCCAGACGCAGCCGGGTCATCGCCACGCCTAACCAATCATCGAACCGACGCAACGCCTCGGCATAACCCTGCGGGTCACGCCGATGGCCGTAGTCACTGTCGAACTCGACGAGGTTTGCGAAGGTCAGGCTACCCTCCTCCGCCGTGCCGATCAGGTCGGTTATTGCCCGCAGCAGCGCCTCATCCGTCCCCTTCACCACATCGTCAATGCCGCGCATCGAGAATATATCGCCAACCTTTCCCACGGCATGCACGCAACGTCCTGCGTCATGGACCCAGTCGCACAGTGTCGGCGCAGGCGGTGCAATCGCAAAATCCCGGCGTCCAGACATACGGTGAAACCCGGTCTCTGGACTGCCGGTAAAGGGTCGTGCAATGACCCGCCCCACATTCATTGCATGTAATCTGGGTGCAACCGCCGCACAAAGAGCGTGAAGCCGCGCCAGATCGAACACCGCATCATGCGCAGCGATTTGAAAAACGCTGTCAACAGACGTGTAACAGATCGGCCAGCCCGTCCGCAGATGCGCGTGCCCTAGCCGTTCGATGATCTCGGTGCCGGACGCATGACAATCCCCCAAGATCCCTGCCGTACCTGCCGCCGTGGCCACCGCTTGTGACACGTCCAATGGAAAGGCCGGATCAGCATCAGGAAAGTAATGCCAGTCCCACGGAACCGGCACCCCAGCCAGATCCCAATGACCGGATGGCGTATCCTTGCCTCGCGACGTCTCCGTTGCGGCCCCCCAACGCCCCTGCGGCGTGGTGCCCAGACCCGGCGCATCCGCCCCAGAGGAAAGCGCAACCGCCGCGCCCAACCCCAGTGCATCAAGATGCGGCAAATGTAACCCGCCCACCGCCTGCGCGATATGCGCCACCGTGTTCGAGCCGGTATCAGGAATTTCACCGTTAAAATACTGGTCGGCATCCGGAGCGCCACCGATACCCACCGAGTCGAGGACGATAAGAAACACGCGCGCCATCAGCCTATCCGGGCCTGAACCAACTCAGGCACCGGCGCGGGCGCGGCACTGATCGCAATTGTCTGCCGTAGCGCGGACTCAGCCCGATCTGCATTGGCAACACGCGCCGCATGGATACGGCAAACAGCCTGCCCGGCGACGACCCGTGTGCCCAGCGGCAAAACATCACTCAATCCAACCGATGGATCGACCGGGTCGCTCTCAACCTGCCGTCCTCCGCCAAGATCGACCACAATCATACCCAGCGAGGTGCCGTCCATGGCTGTAACATAGCCATCGCGCCAGGCACGTACCTCTCGGATCACGGTTGCTTCGGGCAGGAAACGCTGCCAGTCCTCAACAAAGCGAACCGGCCCTCCCATCGCGACCACCATCCGGCCAAAACACTCGGCGGCACTTCCGTCGGCAATCGCCGTCAAAACGCCGTTGGCGCCATCCTCCACCGTTGCGACGAGACCCGCGCGCTGCAACAACACGCCGCCCAGCGTGATACTCAACTCTGCAAGCCGCCCTGTCCGCCCCCCCGTCAGGACCTGCATCGCTTCGGCGACCTCCAGCGCGTTGCCCAAGGCGGGCGCAAGTGGCTGGCTCATGTCGGAAATCACTGCGCTCGTCCGACATCCGGCGGCATTGGCCGTCTCGCACAGCGCCTCTGCCAAGGCGCGCGCGTCCTCGGCGCGCGCCATGAATGCTCCACTGCCCGTTTTCACATCCACCACCAGCGCATCCAGCCCGGCCGCCAGTTTCTTCGACAGAATGGAGGCGCAAATCAAATCAATGCTGTCCACGGTCGCGGTCACGTCGCGCACGGCATAAAGCCGGGCATCGGCGGGTGCGATTTGCGCACTGGCCGCCGCAATGGCACAACCTGCGTGCGAAACGGTTCGGCGCAGTTGCGCCTCGCTCAAGCGGGTGGACAGGCCCGGTATTGCCTCCAGCTTGTCCAACGTCCCTCCGGTGTGGCCCAACCCCCGACCCGAGATCATCGGCACTGCCGCGCCGCAGGCGGCCAGAGCCGGGGCCAGCACCAGACTGACGCAATCACCGATCCCGCCGGTGGAATGCTTGTCAATCACCGGTCGGTCCAGATCCCACTTCAGCTGCGCACCGCTGTCGCGCATCGCCAATGTCAGTGCTTTGCGCCCGCCCCCCCCGAGGCCGCGCAAACGCACCGCCATGGCAAAGGCCCCCGCCTGCGCATCGCTCACTGCACCGTTAGCCAGCCCTTGTGCAAACTCGTGCAGCGCATCTGCACCCGGATCGACCCCGTCCCGCAGGGCCGTAATGATCTGACGCGTATCCATCGGCTAGCCTATTGCCATCTGGTCCGCGCCAAAGGCTCCTGGCAGCAAATCACGCAGCAAGGCAGTCTGGGTTTGCCCGTCCAGCGTATGCATGGAGACACAAACATCACCCTGACCAAATTCCTTCAGCTTCTGGCGGCAGCCACCACATGGCGCGACCGGCGCCGGTCCACCCGCGATCACGGCCACTTCGGTAATCACTGTGTCACCACCGGCGATCATCGCCGCTATAGCACCGGCTTCGGCACAGGTGCCCTCAGGATAGGCGACATTCTCGACGTTGCACCCTGCGTAAATCTTGCCTGAATTTGCGCGGATTGCCGCTCCGACACGAAAGCCCGAATATGGGGCATAGGCCATCTCTCGCACTTTTGTCGCCGCATCCAGTAAATCCATGACTGCCCTCCCTACCGCGCCATGCAATGATTGCGCCCAGCAGTCCAAAGATGCAAGCTAGAGCCAGATATGCGGAAACGGCTCATACCAAACGAAATTCTTGGTAAAGCAGCTTATCGCCAAATAAATTACGCGCAGGGGACAGGAAATGAACGACAACACCACTGATAATGCCCGACAGGCAGCCCTGAGTTATCATGAGTTTCCCAAACCCGGCAAACTGGAGGTTCGCGCGACCAAACCTCTGGCAAACGGTCGTGATCTGGCACGCGCCTATTCTCCGGGCGTTGCCGAGGCGTGCCTTGAAATCAAAGAAGACCCGGCCAACGCCAGCCGCTACACTGCGCGCGGCAATCTCGTTGCGGTCGTCACCAACGGCACCGCCGTTCTTGGCCTCGGGAATATCGGCGCATTGGCGTCCAAGCCAGTAATGGAAGGCAAGGCGGTTCTGTTCAAGAAGTTCGCCAACATCGACTGCTTTGACATCGAAGTAGACGAATCCGACCCCGAGAAACTGGCAGATATCGTATGTGCGCTCGGGCCAACCTTCGGCGCGATCAACCTCGAAGACATCAAGGCACCCGATTGTTTCATCGTCGAAAAACTGTGCCGCGAGCGGATGAATATCCCGGTTTTTCACGATGACCAGCACGGCACGGCGATTGTCGTCGGTGCTGCTGCAACCAACGCGCTGCATGTGGCAGGCAAGAAGTTCGAAGATATCAAGATCGTCTCGACGGGCGGCGGCGCTGCTGGCATCGCCTGTCTGAACATGCTGCTAAAGCTTGGGGTTCGTCGCCAGAACATCTGGCTCTGCGACATTCACGGACTGGTCTACGAGGGCCGGACCGAGGACATGAATCCGCAAAAGGCCGAATTCGCCCAGAAAACCGACCTGCGCACGCTGGACGAGGTGATTGACGAAGCCGACCTGTTCCTCGGGCTCTCGGGGCCGAATGTTTTGAAACCTGCAATGGCTGCTAAGATGGCAGATCGGCCGATCATCTTTGCCCTAGCCAACCCCAATCCGGAAATCATGCCCGATGCGGCCCGTGAAGTGGCCCCAAAGGCGATCATTGCGACGGGCCGCAGCGACTTTCCCAATCAGGTCAACAACGTGCTGTGCTTTCCGTTCATTTTTCGCGGCGCTCTGGATGTGGGCGCAACCGAAATCAATGACGCGATGCAGGTCGCCTGCGTCAAGGGTATCGCAGATCTGGCGCGTGCAACAACCAGTGCCGAAGCGGCCGCTGCCTATCAAGGCGAGGCGCTGACATTCGGGGCTGATTACCTCATCCCCAAGCCGTTCGACCCCCGTCTTTCGGGCATCGTGTCGACCGCTGTGGCCCGTGCGGCCATGGAAACAGGCGTCGCCACGCGTCCGATGGATGATCTGGTCGCCTACAAGGCGCGTCTCGATGCGTCGGTGTTCAAGTCAGCGTTGCTGATGCGCCCGGTATTCGAGGCTGCCAGAAAAGAGGCCCGTCGCATCGTCTTTGCCGAGGGCGAAGACGAGCGCGTGCTGCGCGCAGCCCAAGCCATACTGGAAGAAACGACCGAACGGCCGATCCTGATCGGCCGCCCATCGGTCATCGAACAACGATGCGAACGATTGGGTCTGGATATCCGACCCGGTATGGATTTCGATCTGGTAAACCCCGAAGACGATCCCCGTTACCGTGATTATTGGGGCAGCTATCACGAACTCATGCAGCGTCGCGGCATAACCCCGGATCTGGCCAAAGCGGTGATGCGGACCAACAGCACAGCAATCGGTGCGGTGATGGTGCATCGCGGTGAGGCCGATAGCCTGATCTGCGGCACGTTCGGCGAATACCGCTGGCACCTGAACTACGTGACACAAGTGCTCGGCAATGACGACTATCATCCCCAAGGCGCACTATCGCTGATGATCCTCGAGGATGGTCCCCTGTTCATCGCCGACACGCATGTTAGCACCTTCCCCAGCCCCGAATACCTAAAGAACGTCGCCATCGGTGCCGCGCGCCATGTGCGCCGTTTCGGGATCGAACCAAAGATCGCCTTCTGTTCGCAGTCGCAATTTGGCAATCAGGGCGAGGATTCCGGCAAGCGTCAGCGCGCCGCTATGCGGTTGCTGGACGCCACCCCGCGCGACTTCTGCTACGAAGGGGAAATGAACGTTGATGCGGCTCTTGATGCTGATCTGCGCGCGAGGCTGCTGCCGGATAACCGGATGGAAGGGTCGGCGAATGTGCTGATCTTTTCCAACGCTGACGCGGCTTCGGCGGTGCGTAACATCCTCAAGATGAAAGGCGGCGGACTGGAGGTTGGCCCGATCCTGATGGGTATGGGCAACCGGGCGCATATAGTTTCACCCGGCGTGACGGCGCGCGGGTTGCTGAACATGGCCGCTATCGCAGGAACGCCGGTTGCGCATTACGGGTAGAATCGATTCGGGCAGGTTAGCAGCGAGGTATTTGCAGATTTGCAAAATCGAAAAGCACACTTTGGAAAACTATCCATAAAAAAGGTGTTTGCAAAAATTTGCAGTGATCAAAGCGGCGGATATGCAAATTTCTGCGTCCTTCCGCCGCGCAGGGCCGCATCACACTTGTCCGGATGACACCCCGGCCCTAACACGAAGCTAGGCCTTGGAGGAGGATACAATGGCATACAAAGACGTCTATGACAGTTGGAAAGCTGACCCCGAAGCGTTCTGGATGCAGGCCGCCGAAGCCATCGACTGGGACCGCAAGCCCAGCAAGGCCCTCTTTGACGACAATGCGCCAATCTACGAATGGTACAGCGACGGGATGGTGAACGGTTGTTACAACGCCGTGGATCGACATGTCGAAAACGGCCGCGGCGAACAGGCCGCGATCATCTATGACAGCCCCATCACCCATACCAAGCGCGAGATATCTTATGTCGAGCTGCGCAACCGCGTTGCCACGCTGGCCGGTGCCCTGCGCGCCAAGGGTGTCGAGAAAGGCGACCGGGTCATCATCTACATGCCGATGATCCCCGAAGCGATCGAGGCAATGTTGGCCTGCGCACGTCTGGGGGCGGTCCACTCTGTCGTTTTCGGGGGCTTCGCCAGCAGCGAACTGGCCGTCAGGATTGATGATTGCACACCCAAAGCGATCATCGCCGCCTCTTGCGGCCTCGAACCGGGTCGTGTCGTGCATTACAAGCCGCTGCTGGATGGCGCTGTCGAACAAGCCACCCACAAGCCCGATTTCTGCGTAATATTCCAGCGCGAACAAGAAGTCGCGGACCTGATCGAGGGTCGCGACGTGAACTGGCACGGCTTTCAATACGGGGTTGAGCCCGCCGAATGTGTGCCGGTCGAGGGCAACCACCCCGCCTATATCCTCTATACGTCCGGCACGACCGGCGCGCCGAAGGGTGTTCTGCGTCCTACGGGCGGACATTTGGTCGCGCTGAACTGGACGATGAAGAATTTCTACAATGTTGATCCGGGCGATGTATTCTGGGCGGCGTCAGACGTTGGTTGGGTCGTCGGACACAGCTATATCTGCTACGGGCCCCTTGTGCATGGCAACACCACGGTCGTCTTTGAGGGTAAACCAGTCGGCACTCCTGACGCCGGTACATTCTGGCGGGTGATCAGCGAACATAACGTGCGCAGCTTCTTTACCGCCCCGACCGCAATTCGCGCGGTAAAGCGCGAAGACCCCAAGGGCGAATTCATCGGAAAGTACGACCTGGCGTGCTTGCGTGCGCTCTATCTCGCAGGAGAAAGAGCAGATCCCGACACGATCGAATGGGCCCAAGAGAAACTGGACAAGCCGGTTTACGATCACTGGTGGCAAACCGAATCCGGCTGGCCGATGGTCGGCAACCCTGCCGGACTTGAAGCGCTGCCTGTCAAAATCGGATCGCCCACTGTTCCGATGCCCGGCTACGATGTGCAGATCCTTGATGACGGTGGCCGCCCAATGAAGCCTAATGAACTGGGCGCCATTGCCATCAAACTGCCCCTGCCCCCCGGCACGTTGCCCTCCCTGTGGAATGCAGAAGATCGGTACCGCAAATCCTACCTGACCACCTTTCCGGGGTATTACGAAACCGGCGATGCAGGCATGATCGACGAGGATGGATACCTCTACATCATGGCGCGCACCGATGACGTGATCAACGTGGCTGGTCACCGTCTCAGCACCGGCGCGATGGAGGAAGTTCTGGCCAGTCATCCGGATGTAGCCGAATGTGCAGTGGTTGGGGTCTCTGATCAGCTGAAGGGGCAGATGCCCGTCGGGTTCGTTTGCCTCAGCAAGGGCGTTAATCGCCCACACGCCGAGATCACGTCTGAATGCGTGAAACTTGTTCGTGACCGCATTGGACCTGTCGCCGCATTTAAACTGGCACTGGTGGTAGAGCGCCTGCCAAAGACCCGTTCAGGCAAAATCCTGCGCGCAACAATCGTCAAAATTGCCGACAATCAGGAATTCAAGCTGCCTGCGACGATTGATGACCCCGCAATTCTGGACGAGATCAAAGAGGCGCTGCAAACAATCGGGTACGCGAAATAGGCAATGTCTTGTTGTCCCCCCTCGGCACGCGGACAGGCAACGAAAAGGGTGGCCCCGACAGGGACCACCCACATGACACACACTTGTGCTGACAAGCGTCAGTGCTTGGCGGCGAACTCGTCAACCTGACGTTCAGCTTCGTCTTTGGCGATGCCGTATTTCTTCTGGATCAGGCCCACAAACTGCTCGCGTTTGCCTTCTGCTTGATCCACTTCGTCGTCGGTCAACTCTCCCCAGTTTTCCCGGACAGAGCCTTTGAATTGCTTCCAGTTGCCTTCGATACGATCCCAGTTCATCACATATCTCCTTTTCTACTCGGGCGAGACATTGGCGCAGCGACCATCGCTGTCCTGGTCTTCGGGGATAAAACGCCAGCATCCATGAGCTGGTTCCGCACAGACCAAAGAAAAAGAAGGGAATCAGACGAATTGTTCGCGCAACAATCGCTCTTCGAGCCCATGACCGGGGTCAAAAAGGATGCGATGTCCGATGGTTGGCTCTGATTTTATTTCAACCCATAGAACATTTTCTACCCATCGGCTGTCCGCCACCGCCATGACGGGACGTTTTTCCGGATCGATCACGTCGAAACGAACCGCCGCAGTCTTGGGTAACAGCGCACCACGCCAGCGTCGCGGGCGAAACGCCGCGACAGCCGTGAGCGCCAGAACGTCGGATCCGATCGGCAATATCGGCCCGTGCGCAGAGTAATTATAGGCAGTAGACCCAGCAGGCGTAGCTACCAGTGCGCCGTCACATACCAGCTCTTCGAGCCGCAGATGCCCATCTACAGTGATCCGCAGTTGCGCTGTCTGCGGCCCCCCTCGCAACAAGGAAACCTCGTTGATCGCCAATGCGCGGTGAAGCGTACCATCCGCCGACTCGGCCTGCATCGCCAACGGGTTGATCACTTCCTCCTGGGCGGCGGCCAGTCGGTCAAGCAGATCGGATTCGCTATAGTCGTTCATCAGGAAACCGACTGTCCCGCGATTCATCCCGTAAACGGGCACTCCTAGTTCCTGAGTGCGGTGCAAGGTGTGCAGCATGAAGCCATCCCCACCCAGCGCGACAACCACATCAGCGGCATCCTCTGACACCTCGCCAAACCGGCAAGCTAGTGCCGCGCGTGCAATCTGCGCAGTCGGGGCGTCACTGGCAAGAAAGGCGATCTTGGCTGTCATGGCACTCTGGTTCCGTTTCCGATCCAACGCATTTTGCGCCTAATGAAGCATACCTTCCCTCCCCTGCACCAGCGATGACGGTCCTGCAAGGGATTTTGTCGGTTTAGAGGCTTACACACCCGCTGGGTTTCCGATAGGAAATTCCGCAATTGCAACCTTCGACGGAGCCTGCCCCAATGTCCGATTCCGGTTTTTTCACCGAATCCCTAGCCTCACGCGATCCTGAAATTTTCGGCGCTGTCACAGACGAGCTTGGCCGTCAGCGCGATGAAATCGAGCTGATCGCCTCCGAGAACATCGTCTCTGCCGCCGTCATGCAGGCGCAAGGTACAGTTCTGACCAACAAATACGCCGAAGGCTATCCGGGGCGCCGCTATTATGGCGGGTGTCAGTATGTCGACGTGGCAGAAAACCTTGCCATCGACCGGGCCAAACAGCTCTTTGGTTGCGACTTTGCCAACGTGCAACCCAATTCAGGCAGCCAAGCCAACCAAGGCGTGATGCAGGCGCTGCTGCAACCGGGCGACACGATTCTGGGCATGAGCCTGGACGCGGGTGGACACCTGACACACGGGGCCGCGCCCAACCAATCCGGTAAATGGTTTAACGCGATTCAATACGGCGTGCGTCGACAGGACAATCTGCTGGATTACGATCAGGTCGAGGCGCTGGCCAAGGAACATAATCCCAAGATGATCATCGCGGGCGGCTCTGCCATTCCGCGTCAGATCGACTTCAAACGCATGCGCGAAATCGCGGACATGGTCGGCGCTTGGCTGCACGTCGACATGGCCCACTTTGCCGGTCTGGTGGCGGCGGGTGAACATCCCTCGCCCTTCCCACATGCGCATGTGGCCACCACCACCACGCACAAAACCCTGCGCGGCCCGCGCGGCGGCATGATCCTGACCAATGACGAGGCGCTGGCCAAGAAAATCAACTCGGCCATCTTTCCCGGTATTCAGGGCGGACCGCTGATGCATGTGATCGCCGCCAAAGCTGTGGCCTTTGGCGAGGCACTGCGCCCGGAATTCAAGACTTACATTCAGCAGGTTCGCGCCAATGCCGTGGCGCTGGCCGATCAGCTGATGAAAGGCGGGCTTGATATCGTCACCGGCGGCACCGACACCCATGTTCTGCTGGTCGATCTGCGCCCCAAGAAAGTGACCGGCAACATCACCGACGCCGCACTGGGGCGTGCTCATATCACCTGCAACAAGAATGGCGTACCGTTCGACCCCGAAAAGCCGACCGTGACCAGCGGCGTGCGCCTAGGTACACCGGCAGGCACAACACGCGGCTTCAAAGAGGCCGAATTCCGCCAGATCGCTGATTGGATTGTCGAAGTGGTCGATGGTCTGGCTGCCAACGGCCCTGACGGGAACGACGCGGTCGAGGCCAAAGTGCGCGGTGAAGTCGCCGAGCTTTGCGCGCGGTTCCCGCTCTATCCAGATCTCTGATCTAGGTGTAGGCCGGGCTATAGCCCGGCCTAAGCCCAAACACGTCTAACCGCGTAAACGCGCTGGACATCCGCGACTCTGTTCGCAACTACTCATGCCATGACCGCCACCCGTCGAATAGAACGCGCCTTGGGCAACTGGATGCGCGCGCGTCTGCCTAACTGGTTGTCCGAGTTCACCATGTTTGTGCTGAAACAGGGCTGGTCAGCTCTCTTTGGCATCTCCTTGCTCCTCGGCATCCTGCTGACCAAAGCAATCTGGCAGGACGGCTGGACCTTTCAACGGTATGATGCGCTCGTGTTGCTGGCGGTTGGGCTTCAGGCTCTCTTTCTCGTCTTCAAGCTGGAAACGTGGGAAGAGGCGCGCGTGATCGCCCTGTTTCACCTGACCGGTACTGCAATGGAGATATTCAAGGTCTACGCCGGTAGCTGGAGCTATCCCGAACCCGGCCTATTAAAGGCATTCGGCGTACCGCTATTCTCTGGCTTCATGTATGCGGCGGTCGGCAGTTACATGGCGAGGGCAATCCGCGTATTCGAGATGCAGTTTGCCCCCTACCCACCCTTTTGGATGACGGTGGTTCTGGCGTCGGCAATCTACATCAATTTTTTTGCACATCATTTTCTGCCCGACATCCGTATGCTGCTCTTTGCCGCGACAGTGCTGCTATATGCCCGTACAAGGATATGGTTTCGGATCGGCGAGAACGATTATTGGATGCCGCTGCCGTTGGCCGCATTTTTGTCCTCTATATTTCTCTGGTTGGCTGAAAATATCGGCACGATGACCGGCACTTGGGTCTATAGCGGACAAGCCCGCATGCAATTGGTCAGCTTTGGCAAAATGGGGTCTTGGTATCTGTTGTTATTCGTCAGTTTCGTCACTGTGACGCTGGTGGTGCGACGTGTGCTGCATACCGCCGCGCTGATCAAACCAAACCGCGCCAGCGCAAAACTGCGATCAGAACGGCGACGGCTATCATCAGGTTGAACACCAAGCCGCCCGCCATACCCAGCAGCATATCCTTGCGGGCGTCGACCGGGTCAACATCCTCCAATTGACGGTTGATCTCGGTCAGGGCAGCGTCAATCTTGCCCGCGTCAAGACGCGCGCGCAACTTGGGGTGCGCCATCCATCGTTCTGCTTCCGTCAGAACCTGACCGGCCCTGTGCCCCGATTTAGGCAACCGCCGCCCGGCACGGCGCAAACGCTTGTGCAGGCTTGACCCGCGCGCACCTAACTTGGCGCGCAGCGTTTCCATCAGCGCAGTGATGTCATGCCCGAAGCGATCCTGATCAATCATTCTATTCGCTCTGTCATTGCATCCATCCAACACCTTACAGTGCGCGCGCATCGGTCTCAATATGTTGCGCATACACGTTGCATCGCCTCCTCGGCCCGGTCTTAGAAATATTTTGGGGCCAAACGACCCGGGCACATAAATCTGCCATTCAGATTTGCCCTGAAACCACTTATCTAGGCTGCATGCTGAATCTTATCGAACACGGAACCCGCACCGATCAGCCAAGCCTGCTGATTGCGCACGGCCTTTACGGATCCGCCCGCAACTGGGGCGTAATCGCCAAGCGTTTGTCGGATACCCGGCGCGTCGTCACCATAGACATGCGCAATCATGGCGCCAGCCCTTGGATGGACAGCCACACATACGCCGACATGGCGATCGACCTGGCCGAAGTGTTGGCGGCACAAGGCGGCCCGTGTGATGTGTTAGGTCATTCCATGGGCGGCAAGGCAGCCATGACGTTAGCCCTGCAATACCCAGAGAATGTGGGCCGACTGATCGTCGCCGACATCGCGCCGGTGACATATGAGCATAGCCAGATCCGCTATGTCGATGCCCTCAAATCCGTAGACCTCACCGGGCTTGAAAAACGCTCGGACGCAATTGACCGGATGAAGGACCTGATTGATGACCCCGCGCTCATCCCGTTCTTCTTGCAGTCTTTGGATGTGTCTGCCGGGCGCTGGCGTCTAAACCTCGACGCGTTGGGTGCTGCAATGCCAGACATCATGGGTTTCCCGCAGATCGACGCCGAGTTTACCCACCCCACGCTGTTTCTGTCAGGCGGAAAATCCGACTATGTTCAGCCCGAACACCGACCAGAGATCAAGCGTCTCTTTCCCAAAGCCCGGTTCGTCAAACTGCCCGAAGCGGGTCATTGGCTACATGCCGAGGCTCCACGCGCGTTCGAGGCGACAGTGCGGACCTGGTTGGAGCGCACTGGCTGACCCTGCTGCTGTGCGTGGTGTTTCCCGCTTACTCGACAAAGGCCGCACGGGCCTCTGAAAACCCATCAAGGGACAGCGGAATCTCCAGCTTCTTTTCAGGAGCGGCAACAAAAATCACCCGCGCACCATCCGCATCGCCCAGCGCATCCAACTGAACCGTGCCCATCCGACCCTGCGACACACAATGCGTTTTCTCACAATAAAGAAAGCGCGTCTTGACCAAGGCTTCGTCCGCGTCGGGATCGTCACTTTCAGTGGAGGATAAAACGAACCGGACGCCGTCTTGCAGAACCACCTTCAGCGGTGTCTGGATAACAATCCAGAAATCGTCCGCCAGCCCCAACTGACCAATTCCTAACTGAATAAGGGGGCGCTGCACATCATCCTCCCCCCGCACGGTGACTTGAGTGCGCATCTCGCATTGCTCAGCAGGTTTTTCTGCGCTGTCTGCCTTGGCAGGCGGTGCGATGCATTCTACCGTCCAATCACCAAACACCTCGGTCGTCCGTTTTGGCTGTTCCGCCTCCTGCGCATTTACTGATACGGCAAAACCGGCGCAGATCAGGCCGACGCTGATCGGCAGTGTGACGATAGATTTGACGATGGCAAACATTCTTGGCTCACTTTCGTTGGTCTGTCAGAAATGCCACGCACCAGCGGGCGCATCTATGTAGGCTACCTGTTGGGCGCGACTAAAATGGATCACAAGACCGAGCGCAACCAGTCATAGCGGCATTTGGGCGGTAAGACGCCATCAACGACGGCGCATCAACTCGACCAGCATACAACGCGGGTCAGATCCGCGCAGCACCTGACGCGAGGTTTCAACCCATTCGGCGGCCTGAAATGCGGGGAAAAACGTATCAGGCGCGTCCACGTCCAAGTCAACCTCTGTGATCAGCAATCTGTCCGCGATTTCGATCATCTCACGATAGATACCCGCGCCGCCGATCCCATATAGGCGCGCGTGCCCTCGGGATTTGGCGAATTCAATAGCCTCCGACACGCTGGCGAAACGGTCGACATCCACGATATCACGGGAAGAAACTACGATATTCAGGCGGCTTTTCAATGGCCTGTAGGGCAGGCTTTCCCACGTGTTACGCCCCATGATGATTGCGCCGCCAGTGGTCTCGCGTTGGAAAAAGGCCAAATCCTCGGGCGCATGCCAAGGGATATCTCCATCCTTGCCAATGGCGCCATTACGATCGCGGGCGACGACGAGCGACAACATCGTCTAAACCGCCACAGGGGCAGAGATGCCCGGATCAGGATCATAGTCAGTAATCTCGAAATCCTCATAACGAAAATCAAATAGCGATCCGACATCGCGGGTGATGCGCAATTTCGGAAGTGGTTTCGGCGTGCGCGCCAGCTGCTTTTCGACCTGTTCCATATGGTTGGAATAGATATGCGCATCGCCCAGTGTGTGCACGAAATCCCCCGGTTCGTATCCTGTCACATGGGCCAGCATGTGCAACAACAGCGCGTAAGATGCGATATTGAACGGAACACCGAGAAACATGTCCGCAGATCGTTGGTAGAGTTGCAGATGCAGCTTGCCGCCGGCGATCCGCACCTGCCACATCGTATGGCATGGTGGCAGCGCCATTTGTGGCACATCACCCGGATTCCACGCGGACACGATCATCCGGCGACTGTCCGGACTCTTTCGGATCAAGTCCAATAAATCCTCTATCTGGTCAATCGTCCGCGCACGAAACACCGGGGCGCCGTCTGCCTCGCCAACCTCAACCCCCAAGGCAGGAAAGCGCCGCCATTGCGCACCGTAAACCGGGCCGAGATCACCATTCTCATCTGCCCATTCATCCCAGATCGAAACACCGTTTTCCTTTAAATACCCGATGTTCGTGTCGCCAGACAGAAACCACAGCAACTCGTGAATGATCGAACGCAGGTGCAGTTTCTTGGTCGTGACCAAAGGAAAGCCATCTGACATCCGATAGCGGCTCTGCAAACCGAAATAGGAAACAGTGCCGGTGCCGGTTCGGTCGGTCGATTCCGTGCCTTCGGCCAGCACGGTTTTCAATGCGTCGTGATATTGTTGCATCCTCGTCCCTCATGGCCTTCGTCTTGATCCAGAGTTACCCGGCACCTGCACAGATCACAAGTTTGATCACGTCCCGTTGTAGGGGTGGACGGCACGGCGTTTGCCCCTAGGATCACAGACAACGCAAAATAAGGAGAACTGCCGATGAAAACCCGTTACCTGCACACGATGGTGCGCGTTAAAGATTTGGACGCATCAATTGCTTTCTACGGTTTGCTCGGATTGAATGAGACCCGTCGCATGGAAAATGAAGGGGGGCGGTTCACCCTTGTTTTTCTGGCACCCGACGGACAGGAAGAATGCCCCGTCGAGCTAACCTATAACTGGGATGGCGATGAGGCCCTGCCGGACGACAGCCGGAACTTCGGACACTTGGCCTATAGTGTCGAAAACATCTACGACATGTGCCAGCATCTGCAGGACAACGGGGTGACCATTAATCGCCCCCCCCGTGACGGGCATATGGCATTTGTGCGCAGCCCCGACAACATCTCGATCGAATTGTTGCAGGAGGGCGATGCATTGGCCCCGCAAGAGCCCTGGGCGAGCATGAAGAATACCGGCCATTGGTAAGGCTCGCATGCCTTCTGGGGCTGCTTTGGTCCGGAATCGCGCAGGCCGACTGTCGGCTTGCGCTGGTTCTGGCGCTGGACGTGTCAGCCTCGGTGGATGCGACAGAGTACAACCTGCAACGGTTGGGGACGTCTGCCGCACTCGATTCGTCCGATGTTCGGCACGCGATTCTAGAGGGTGCGCCGGGTCATGTGGCGCTCGCGGTCTATGAATGGTCAGGCCACTATCAGCAAAAGCTGCATCTGGACTGGACCGCATTGCGCACTCACGGCGACATCGATCGTGCGGTGCTTGCCTTGGGGCAAATGACACGCAGCCACGATGAGTTCCCCACCTCGGTAGGACAGGCATTGGCCTATGGCGCATCCGTGCTGGAGCGCGGGCCAGACTGTGATCGGCGCGTGATCGATATGTCCGGTGACGGGGTCAACAATTACGGCTTTCGCCCCGGCAATGCCTATCGGCATTTTCCGTTTCAGGATGTTGTTGTGAACGGGTTGGTGATCCTCGGGGACGACCCCGATGTGCTAGGGTTTTACCATGGCGAGGTTCTGCACGGTCCCGGCGCGTTTCTGGAGATCGCGAATGGATTTGCCGATTTTCAAAATGCAATGACACGCAAACTGCGCCGCGAGATCAGCGACATCATACTGGGAACGGGCCCCACCGCGCGCCCACGTCCACGCGGATGAGACAGGTTCTGCTGCTCTGCGCTCTCTGCCTCACGCCGCCAACGGCGCAGGCTGAGTGCCGTTTGGCATTGGCACTTGGCCTTGATGTTTCAGACTCAGTTGACGAACGCGAATATCGGCTACAACTTGACGGGGTGGCAGATGCACTGGAAACCAAGAGCGTGCAGGCCGCACTCTTTTCAATGCCCCAAGCGCATGTAGATTTGGCGGTTTACCAATGGGGCGCGCCCAATCAACAACATATTCTGGTGGCTTGGACGACGCTTCGCACTTCAAAGGATGCGGCGGATGTCGCGGCTCAGCTTCGCTCCAGTAAACTGCGTTTCTCCGACCCGACCACTGCTGTTGGCGCAGCGATTACATTCGGCACAGAGCTGCTCAAAGAACGCGGCCTATGCTGGCAACATACGTTGGATATTTCGGGCGACGGTCCCTCGAACGCCGGTCCGCATCCGGGCGGTTTACCGCGTGATGGCTGGATCACGATCAACGGATTGGTCATCAATCCCCTCGGGCGCGACAATATCGACAAGGATCTCAGCCTGACGCAGACCCTTGAACATCATTACCGAACCCATGTGATCCGAGGCCCCGGCAGCTTTATCGAGACTGCCGTTGATTTTGACGCATTCCAGCAGGCTATGGCACGCAAGCTGCTGCGCGAGGTGCAGATTTTGACTGTATCAGAGACAACCACACAGACCATTCCATCAGATCTTCAATAAATATAGCGAATTTGATCCGTCCAGTACCGTTCTACCCTGCGCAGAGAAATGGCAATCTGGTCGATCCCGTCCGCGCCCAGAACACCCCTGCCCTGCAGCCCTTCGGCGTGCCGCTCGAAAAGGCCGGCAACGATATCGCGAATATCGCGCCCTTTCTGCGTCAGACGTACGCGCACCGATCGACGGTCAATTTCGCACCGCTGATGGTGCATATAGCCCATCTCGACCAGCTTCTTCAGATTGTAACTGACGTTGCTGCCCTGATAATATCCGCGCGATTTCAGTTCACCAGCTGTAACCTCGTTATCACCGATGTTGAACAGCAGCAGCGCCTGAACTGCGTTGATCTCCAGTACTCCGACGCGTTCGAATTCATCCTTGATGACATCCAGTAACAGCCGATGCAGGCGTTCCACCAGCGCAAGAGCGTCCAGATAGCCGGTCATAAAGCCCTGCTCAGCCTTTGGGGGGCTCAGAGTGTCGTGCAAAGTCATTATCATCTCCGTGCGAAACCGCTTGGAGAGTGACCCTGCGCGAAAATGCCCAACAATCGGTTAAACCGAACCGATAGCGTCTAAAATGCAATCTACTTCGTTGCCGCACCTTCGGTGCCGTGCTGTACGATATCTGCTGCCAGCACTTCAAACCGCGCCGGTGGCGCAACCTGACCCGAAACCCATTGATATAGGTCCTGATCGTTCTCCTCCAGCAGGGCCTCGTAGAGAGCCAGCATTTCGGAGTCGAGCATCTCTAACCGTGCCGCCGCATAGCGCGACAGCACGATATCCATTTCCTTGGTTCCGCGACGGATCGATCGCATGCCCAGCCGCCGCAGCCGGGTAGCGCGGGTTTCGTCAGGCAATCTCGGGCTCGCGCAGCAGCGTCTGCAATTCTTTCTCGACCCGGTTCAGCCGCTCAGAGGCCAGCCGCATCTGCACACTGATCTCACGCACTTCACTCAAGAGTTCAGACGCTTCGCGCGAGAGTGAGGCGCCTTCGGGATCGCCCGGTCCTTCGCCTTGCCCTGTCAACAACCATGTAATCGTGACATTCATCAGCCCGGCCATCATCGACAGACGGTTTGCACGCGGCTCGGAATGATCGTTTTCCCATTCTTCTAGGGTCTTCTTCTTGATCCCCAGCCGTTTTGCCAATTGCGCTTGGCTCATACCGGCCTGTTCGCGCGCACCTGCCACGCGATCGCCGAATGTGGTCGCGTCCGGGTCGTACCAACCCTCGAGTGATACAGCAGTCATCATTTTCCTTTCTGGCGATCATGCTTGATCCGCCTTCAAGCGCAACCTAAGACATGCAGAGCCATCATTCAAACCGGAGCCCGCCATGAATGCCCTCTCCGCGACACTATCGCGCGTCAAACCCTCGCCCACCATCGCCGTCAGCACCAAGGCGCGCGAGCTAAAAGAGGCCGGGCGCGATGTGATCGGCCTTGGCGCAGGCGAGCCGGATTTCGACACGCCCGAAAACATCGCCGCCGCCGGCATTCGCGCGATTCAGGAGGGCAAGACACGTTACACCGCTCCCGACGGCATTATCGAGCTCAAGCAAGCCATCTGCGCCAAGCTGAAACGCGATAACGCACTTGATTACCTCCCGGCTCAGGTCAGCATCGGCACTGGTGGTAAACAAATCCTTTATAATGCCCTCATGGCAACGCTGAACCCGGGTGATGAGGTGGTGATACCCGCCCCCTACTGGGTAAGTTACCCCGATATGGTGCTGTTGGCAGGTGGCGAACCAGTCATTGCCGAGGCCTCGATGCAGACCGGGTACAAGCTGACCGCGGATCAACTGGAAGCCGCGATCACGCCCCGCACGAAGTGGTTCATCTTCAACTCTCCCAGCAACCCAACCGGCGCGGGATACAGTTGGGACGAATTGAAGGCACTGACAGACGTACTGCTACGCCATCCGCACGTGATGGTAATGACCGACGATATGTACGAACACCTTGCCTATGGTGATTTCAAATTCTGCACCCCCGCAGAGGTCGAACCACAGCTTTATGACCGCACGCTGACCTGTAATGGCGTCTCCAAGGCCTATGCCATGACCGGATGGCGCATCGGATACGCCGCCGGCCCCGAATGGCTGATCGGTGCGATGCGCAAAATTCAGAGCCAGAGCACCTCGAACCCATGCACCATCAGCCAGTGGGCAGCCGTTGAGGCGCTGAACGGCACACAGGATTTCATCCCAGAGAATAACGCTGTTTTCAAACGCCGCCGTGATTTGGTGGTCAGGATGCTGAACGAAGCACCCGGCATCCAATGCCCGACCCCAGACGGCGCGTTCTATGTTTATCCATCGCTCGCAGAGCTGATCGGAAAAACCTCCGAGGCTGGCACAAAAATTACCGATGACGAGGTGTTTGCCACCGCACTGCTGGAGGAAACCGGCGTCGCGGTTGTCTTTGGAGCGGCATTCGGACTTTCGCCGAACTTCCGCGTCAGCTACGCTACGTCGGACGCCGCACTAGAGGAGGCCTGCACACGCATCCAACAGTTCTGCGCCAAGCTGCGTTAAAGGAGACCGCATGGCCGGAGAACTGCCGGAATATTATTTCAGGGTGCGCGAAAACGGTGCTTTCGTGTTCCGCGTCGATACGGAGAACCGGCAGCGCCGGATCGACATGGATCAGATTGCGGTGGTCAACATCCGCAATGGCCAGATCAAGCCACATGGCGAACGCGAACTGACCGACCGAGACAGGGAGGTTATCCAGGAGTGGATGGCCGAACGTCTGGAGCTACAGGAATACCGCGACATTGACGACATCCACAGGGCGGTCGATTATCTCAATACGACAACGCATTGGGCACAGTCCCGTGCGACTGATGATCAGCTGGAGGCAGTGACCGACGCGCTGTTGATGGCGATGCATGACTTGCGCACAGTTCTGGTGCGCAAGAAGGCAGACAGACTGCTAAAAGATGTCGATGATGACGACGACGGGGATTGACCACGTCGTTCTGCCCTGGTGCCAATGCTCTGCAAATTTGCTGCGCTGAGGTTGGAAAATTCCGCACAGCACGCGGAATTTTACATATCTAAGCATCCTGCGCGCTGTGTGCATTCCGTTTCAGCCAGCGCCAGAATCGCGCCAGCATGAACACCGCAGCAAAGGCCAGACCAACCGCAAGGCCAAGCCAGATGCCAACGCCACCGTAACCAAGTGTGAAACCAAAGACATAGCTGACCGGGATTCCGATCCCCCAGTAGCTGAAAGCCGCAATGATCATCGGCACGCGCGTATCCTGCACACCGCGCAACAGGCCCAGCGCCATGACCTGCCCCGCATCCACCAGCTGAAACAGGGCCGCCGCCGCCAACAGCCAGATACCAATGGCGATCACCGCGTCGCGCTCGGGCTCTGACGGACTCATAAATATGCCGATCAAAAATTCGGGGATCGTAAAGAACACGATCATCGTCAGTGCGGCAGCGACCAAGGACAGCACAACCGCCACCTTGGCACCATCCTTGAGGCTGCGCATGTTGCCGGTTCCAAAGGCTTGGCCCGCGCGGACAGTGGCGGCATTCGACAGCCCGAGGTGGATCATAAACGTGATCGACGCGATCTGAAGCGCGATCCCGTGCGCCGCCAACTGCATCGTACCCAGCCAGCCCATCATAATCGAGGACGCAGCAAACAGGCCCACTTCGGCAAGGTTGGTCATGCCGATCGGCCAGCCAAGACGGAACACGGCCCGCAACGCTTCCCAGTCGGGGCGCCAGACGCGGGTGAACATGGCATGTTCGGGTAATGCCACAGCCACGTAAATCGCCAAGCCCACCAGAGACGCTGTCGTGACTGTCGCCGAAGCAACGGCAGCGCCAACAATGCCCAACTCGGGAAAGCCCATGTTGCCGAAAATCAGTAGATAATTCACCACCACATTCAGGATCACCGCACCCAGCGTGACCCACAACACCACCTGCGTGCGCTCCAGCGCGGCAAGGCAGGACTTGAACACCATAACCAGCAGCGACGGGATCACGACAAAGCCGACGATGCTGAGATATTGCCCGGCCATGACCGAAATCTCAGGATCTTGCCCCAACGCCAGAAACAGGAATTCCGAAAAATACGTCAGAGGAAGCACCGCAAGGCCAAACGCGATGGAGGCCCAGCACCCCATGCGCGTGACGCGCCGGACTTGCGTCTCTTGGCCGGATGCCTGCGCCGAAGCAACCATCGGCATCACCGCCCAGGCAAAACCCGATCCCATGATAAAAAACACAAAGAACAGCGTCCCGCCCAACACCTCGGCGGCAAGCGCGTCAACGCTGTACCACCCCAGCATCAGCGCATCTGTCAGAGTAATGGCAAACTGTGCCAAATGACTGCCAATCAACGGCAATCCCAGCGTCAGCAGACGCTTGGCGTGATGGCGGTTTGTCCCGGGCTGTCTCATGCCCTACCCCTATGCCGGGCGGACGCGCCCGGCAAGATGTCCTTTGGGGGTAGCGTACGAAACTCAACGTGGCGCGCGCGCCTCTGGATGTAGCGATTTTCCAAAAATGTGCGAGGAATTATGAATGACATGCTGCGCGTTGCAAACGATCAATGGGTCAGGCGCTACTGCGACCGCTGGATCCTTGCCCGGATAATCGAGTGTACTGAGAAAATGCAGCATGCAGTTCAGGCGTGCACGCTTCTTGTCATCCGACTTGATCACCGTCCAAGGCGCATCGGCAGTATCAGTGTAGAAAAACATCGCCTCTTTGGCCTCGGTGTAATCGCGCCACTTGTCGAGGCTCTGCTTGTCAATCGGGCTCAGCTTCCACTGCTTTAATGGATCCGTTGCTCGACTGGCAAAGCGCCGTTTCTGCATGTCCTGAGTGACTGAAAACCAGTATTTGAACAGTCGGATGCCCGAGCGTACCAACATGCGTTCCAATTCGGGCGTTTGCCGCATGAACTCCAAATATTCGCTGGGCTCACAAAACCCCATGACACGCTCTACACCTGCACGATTGTACCAAGACCGATCATAAAACACCATTTCACCGGTGGTCGGCAGATGCTCGATATAGCGTTGGAAAAACCATTGGCCGCGCTCCTGATCCGTCGGCTTGTTCAACGCAACGACGCGCGCCTCGCGCGGATTCAGGTGCTCCGTAAACCGTTTGATCGTACCCCCTTTGCCCGCCGCGTCTCGGCCCTCGAACAACAAGACAATCTTCTGATCAGATTCCTTGACCCAATGCTGCACCTTCAAAAGCTCGACCTGAATGCGAGCCTTTTGTTCCTCGTAGAGGTTGCGGCCTAACTTGTTCTGATAGGGATAATCGCCGTTCTCAAAGGCATGACGCAAATCGTCTACAGTACTTGGCGTCGACCTCATGTCAGCAGCCAAAACCTGTTCAGCCTGATCATGGTCCACCTTCTGGGCAACTGTCGTTCTGCTCACCATTGCTTTTGTCCCTCTCGCATTTTCGCGATCAGATTAGCACTGGTACACAGATCTGGCCTTGATCCGGGTCAAACCTGATCCAGAAACTGGCATTTAGTTGGCTGTTGCGGGGAATCGCGGTCAGTACAGGCCAGCGGGTGGCCTGATTGCCTCTGGTCGGGGCAAGTCACGCAAGTGGTTCAATGCGTCCAGACAGCACGGCGATTGGTGGCAAAGTTGTCACCATAGCCACCGGGACGGACATTGGCCTTGCGTGGCTTTGGTTCTTGCACAACGGCGTCGATCTCATGCTCTCTGGCATAGTCGAGCGCAGCCTGCTTGGTCGGAAAGGTCAAACGCACCTGCGCCTGCATGTCGTTGGATGACGTCCAGCCCATCAGTGGGTCGACCTCGCGCGCCGTTTGGTTGACGAACTCCAGAACCCATTTGCGGGTCTTTGCGGTACCCGATGACATTGCGGTTCGGGTGGGTCTGAAAATACGTGCGGGCATGCGCGTCTCCTTTGGCTTGGGCGGTTATCCCAAATTCACGCGACATGGGCAAGCTGTGATCGAGGTCTGGCAGCGATGTATGACGCCACGGGTGCTCTTGCCTGACCTGCCCGTCGGGTGACAAGATGAGTGAACTAGCCGCGCCCACACTTAAGAGGATCTGAAATTGGCGATAAAGATTGAAATGCTCAGATGCTTTCGCACTGTCGCAGACGCAGGCGGATTGGCAGACGCAGCAGAGGTGCTGGGGCGCACCCCGTCAGCGGTATCGATGATGCTCCGTCAATTCGAAGATCACATCGGCGCGCCCCTGTTTGAAAGCGCGCGGAAATCGCACCTGACGCCGCTCGGCGCTCAGATTGCAGCAAAGGCCGCGCAAGAGTTAGGTCACTTTGATCGGACCGTCGCCGCCATAGAGGCATTGGCGCGGGCAGAGGATGGGCATGTGCGCCTGTCGGTGACGCCTTCGGTCGCGCAGACCATCATGCCCCCGATACTGGAGCCTTACATGCAAGCGCGGCCCGGCGTCCGGATTGAGATGCGTGATACCGATAGCGCATCGGTGCAGCGCGATCTGGAGCAGGGCAAGGCCGACATTGGCATTGCCAGCCTCGCGCCCTTTCCGGGATTCGACCGAGAGTTGATTCTTTCCGACGCTTTCGGTGTGGTCTGCCCCATCCATCACCCACTGGCGCAACACTGGACAGATCTGGGGTGGGATGACCTCGTGAGCCATGCCTTTATCGCCAACGGTCTGTGTCAACAAATCCGCGATCCGGGATTCCAGCCGATCCTGCACTCCTCGCGCCTTATGGTCCACAATACCGCGTCCATTCTCAGCCTCGTGCGCGCAGGAGCGGGCATCACCATCCTACCCGAACTGGCCGTGTTGCCCGAGTTTATGGATCTGGCGTTTCTACCACTGGCAGATGCCACGACACGACGTGAGGTCTGGATGGTCGTACCAACGCACAGCACGATGACCCCCGCCACCGCCGCATTAGCCGACGCAATTCGCAGCGCGAATGCCTCTCCACCGCCAAAATTTCAAAAAAGCTGAATTTTAGTTAACAAATTTGCGTTTGCCTTAAATTCATAGCTATGGCCAGATACCGGCTGCCCCGAACTGCGCGCGAAAGGAAACGACTCATGGCCAACCTTCAGAAAAATTACATCGCCGGTGACTGGTGCGAAGGATCCTCCGAAATCGAGAACCGCAACCCGTCCGATCTGGGCGATCTGATCGGTGTCTATGCACAGGCCAGCGCGGATCAGCTTGATCAGGCTTTGGCCTCCGCACGGCGCGCACAGGCGGAATGGGCCACCTACGGGATGGAGCGCAAACAGGCCGCACTGATGGCCATCGGCAATGAACTGATGGCGCGCGCCGAAGAACTGGGCACGCTACTGAGCCGCGAAGAAGGCAAACCGCTGGCCGAAGGCAAGGGCGAGGTTTATCGCGCAGGACAGTTTTTCACCTACTACGCCGCTGAATGTCTTCGTCAACTGGGCGAGAACGCAGACAGTGTGCGCCCCGGCGTCGAAATCGACGTGCGCCGCGAACCTGTGGGTGTCGTCGCCGTGATCAGCCCCTGGAACTTCCCCACCGCCACGGCCAGCTGGAAAATCGCTCCGGCACTGGCCTATGGCAACGCCGTGCTATGGAAACCGGCAAACGTCACCCCTGCCTCTGCCGTTGCCCTGACCGAGATCATCAGCCGTCAGGACATCCCCAAGGGTCTCTTTAACCTTGTCATGGGGGCAGGTCGCGACGTGGGGCAACGTCTGATCGAAAGCACCAAGGTCGATGCGATCTCTTTTACCGGCTCTGTACCGGTCGGACGCGGCATCGCGTCCGCAGCGATCCAGAATTTCACCCGCGTCCAGATGGAAATGGGTTCCAAGAACGCGCTGGTGGTGATGGATGACTCTGATCTTGATCTGGCCGTCACCCTCGCTCTGGGTGGTGCATTTGGCGGATCGGGTCAAAAATGTACCGCATCGTCGCGATTGATCGTGCACGAGGCCGTGCATGATGCTTTTGCCGAAAAGCTGATCAAAGGCGCCAAGGCAATGTCGGTTGGTCACGCACTGAAAGAAGGGACACAAATAGGTCCGGTGGTCAGCGAAAGCCAGCTAACCGAGAACCTGAAATATGTTGATCTCGGCAAGACCGAAGGTGCCGAACTGGCCTGCGGCGGTGTACGGGTCGAGCGCGAAACCGAAGGGTACTACATGACACCCGGCGTTTTCCTGAACACCACCAATGATATGCGCATCAACCGCGAGGAAATGTTCGCACCATTGGCTGCCGTGATCAAAGTCGGCAGCTACGACGAAGCTTTGCACACGGTCAACGACACCAATTTCGGTCTGACCTCTGGTATCGTGACTCGCAGCCTCTCGCGTGCCACGCATTTCCGCCGTAACGCCCGCACCGGCGTCGTCACGGTCAACCTGCCCACAGCCGGTACCGACTATCACGTGCCTTTTGGTGGGCGCGGTGACAGTTCCTACGGCCCCCGCGAACAGGGTCAGACGGCACGCGAATTCTACACCGTCGTAAAAACCGCCTACATCGCGGCAGGCGATCCGGCATGACCTACCGCGTTGACTGTCTGCAATACGCCAACTGGTCGGAAAAGGTTTTCCGCCAGATGCGACAGGGCGGTGTCGACGCCGTGCAAGTGACGATCAGTTACCATGAGAACTTCCGCGAAACCGTCTTGAACATAGAGAAATGGAATCGCTGGTTCGAACAATACCCTGACCTGATCATGAAGGGTCGGTGGGCGGGCGATGTGCGCACCGCGCACGAGACCGGCCGCACGGCCATCTTCTTTGGCTTTCAGAACCCCAGCCCGATCGAGGACGATATCGGTCTGGTCGAAGTGCTGCACGATCTCGGGGCGCGCTTCATGCAGTTAAGCTATAACAACCAATCGTTGCTGGCGACCGGGTGTTACGAGGCCGAAGACCCCGGCATCACCCGTATGGGCCGCGAGGTTATCAAGGAGATGAACCGCGTCGGCATGGTGATCGACATGAGCCACTCGGCGGATCGTTCGACCATCGAGGCAGCAGAATTGTCCCAGCGCCCCATCGCCATCACCCACGCCAATCTGCATGATTGGCAGCCCGCCCTACGCAACAAGCGCGACGATGTCGTGCGCGCGGTCACTGAACGCGGCGGCATGATGGGGTTTTCGCTATATCCGCACCACCTGAAGGATAAGTCGGACTGCACGCTGGACAGCTTTTGCGCCATGATCGCCACAGCCGCCGAGCGGTACGGGGTTGAGCATTTCGGCATCGGCAGTGATCTGTGTCAGGATCAGCCCGACAGCATCGTGGAATGGATGCGCACCGGACGCTGGACCAAAACGGTCGATTACGGCGAAGGCTCTGCCGCAGCGCCGGGCTTTCCGCCACAACCGGGTTGGTTCGCCGACAACCGCGATTTCGGCAATATCGAGAATGGCTTGCGCAAGATCGGCTTTGCCAGCGCCGAGGTGGCCGATCTGATGGGCGATAACTGGCTACGCTTTTTCGAGGAAAACTTCACACCAACAAACATTGGCTGACCAGCGCGCGGAGGGAGGAGCGAGTGATGGAAGAAACTCAGGTGACGACGGTTGCACCACGCGACCCCGCCACTGTCATGCAACTCGCCCGAATGGGATCGTTCCATCAGTGCCGCCTGTCCTTCATGCGTCAGCTTCTGCGCCGTTTCAAATCCGAGAACTGGCATTTCGAAGTGCCCATGTTCGACATCGACGCATGCGGCGTGGGGCGCGCTGTCTATACTGCGCACGGACCACAAAACAGCTATTCTCTGGTAGCGTTTTCGCATGACCTGCCCCCCGAGCTGCGGTCAGACCGGGTCATCGCAACAGCTTGGGATGCAACCTTCACACTTTTCGACGGCATTCCTGACAAAGCTGATCTGGATCGCCTAGAGCAGAATGTGCCGTTGCAGGAGGCGGGCCGTATATCCGAAAAAGAACTGTCACTGGCCCGTGCCAACCGGTCCGTACGGCTGTGGGAACATGTGCTCAGTCGCCTTGCCGCGGGGCAGCAGCCGGATGCGCAAAAAGTCCGTGAAGTTGGGTATCTGATGCGTACCACCGCCGTCTATGGCTCTGGCAAATTTGGCGCAGCGGACCGCGAAGCCACCTGTGCCCGGCCCGAGTTTCAGGCACCCTTTCAAGTCGAAATGTTGCATGTGTACCTGATCCGAACGTTCGTGATGGATCTGGTCGAGTTCATGGCGCATCAACGCAACCCCGCGACTGCAGTGCCAATTGACCCTGCGTTGCGCCGTCAATTCGGCATTGGAAACTCGACGGGGCTGGGGATGGCACCATTCCTGCTCAACCATCCGGCGTTGTTACACAGTTGGATCAACGCCCGCGAAACCGCATTGGCGAGGGTTCGTTCGTTGCCAACTGCAACAAAAGCAGAGATCGATACTCTGCGTCACCTGATCCGACGCGCCCGCCGGAACGCCCAGGATTGGGTGTCCGAGCATCCAGTGCAGATCGACAAGCTGGATGCGTTGCGCTCGGATCTGGAGGCGCTAGAAGCGCATCTGAAGGACGCTGACGTGCTGACCAACGCACCGTGGGACCGGCTCTGGCTGTGGGGCGAGGCTGCGCTCAGCCTTGAGGGGCAGGAACAGTTGGCGTCGTTACTACTAGAACCCTATGGGCATCTGGTCGACGATCTCGGCCCGGGTATGGCATCAGACGAGACAGCACATTGGCGCATTGACGGAGCAATGAGTGTCGGTCAGCTTCGTACCATCACCGAAGATGTGTATCGCTGGGCACTTGATACAGACTGGTCGGATCCCGCCGCCATTGCACGTGTCTGGTACATCTCCGAGGCAAAGCTTGAACCGCGATTGGGCGAGCGTCATTCCGAACCGCTCACCCCTTACGAACAACCGCTTTGCCCCGGACGGGATTCTGCCCTGATGTACAAAGATTTGCACCGTTTCGGCGGTGAAACCGTAGCCGCCTTTGCCCTGCATCACCCAGAACATCGACATATGGTGCGGCGTGCGCAAATCACCGCGCGTCTACCCTATGCAGAGATCCGCGACAACACCATCGGCGCGGACCTGTTGCCGATTGATATGCTGCGCGCCAAGCTGAGCTTCTTTGGCGCTTGCCATTTCGATCCGCGTTCAGACCGTTGGGTGCGCATCAACATGTACAAACATGCGCCCTTCCCTGCCGAGTTGGGTGAAGCCGAAGCCGACGATTGGACATTGCCACCGCAAGGAACCAGCAGATGAGTTGGTCATTGAGTGAGGCCGAAAGCCTGTCCCGCAAGGCGGCACGGGGCGCGGGATTCTCTTGGGGCATGGCCGAAGAGGCCGGACGCGCGGTTCGATGGCTGGCCTCGGTATCGTTGCCGGGACCCGAAATGCTGGTTGCGCGGCTAGAACGTGGTCCCTGCGCGGCACCCGAGCCCAATGGCGAGATCTGGACAGCGATCAGCGGGCCACTTTGTCCGATTGGTGCGGGCGTCGCGTTGGCTGATAGGGCGGCGACAGTCGCGTGCGGTCCGGCCTTGGTTTTGCGGGGCGTGGCCAATCCCATGTTGTTGGTGCCCTTCGTTGCTGCCGCCGCAGCGCAGACCGGAACCGCATTGCGGATGGATTGCGCGGGTGGAAGTTTCATCTTTGGCGAGCACGCGTGCGGTAAGATGCCGCCACACGCACACCCTGTCGATGTCCGTATCAGCACGGGCGCAGATCCAGACAAGGGGCTCCCGCGCTTGATCTGCCAGCAGCGCTATCAAATGCCCCGTTCCACTGAAGCTGTGCTGCTTGCTTATGCCCACCGGACATACGCCCCGGACACCGAGGCCAGCCGCCTTTCAGGTGCGGGTGCTGGTCTGTCGGATAGCGATTGAACGCGAGACGTGATTACAACCCGGGTGATGCCTGCATCGGGAGCATTGATCAAAGAAAAAAGCCCGCTCGTAGCGCGCCGTGCCGGACTGTTCAGGCAAAGTCACGCAACCGTGCGACATAGCGCGCCAGCGTATCAATCTCCAGATTCACCGCATCGCCCAACGCCACTTGTCCCCAGGTCGTCACTTCCTTGGTGTGCGGGATGAAATTGATGCCGAATTCGCAGCCATCCACCTCGTTCACTGTCAGTGATACCCCGTTGAGGGCGACCGATCCTTTCGGCGCAATGAAACGCGCGAGTGTATCAGGCGCGCGCAACGTCACGCGTGTGCTGTCACCATCCTCGGCGATCCGCACCACCTCGGCCACGCCATCCACATGGCCCGATACGATATGGCCGCCCAGCTCGTCGCCCACTTTCAGCGCGCGTTCCAGATTGATCTGGCGCTTTTCCACCCATTGGGAGAGGTTTGTTTTGGACACAGTCTCGGCGGAAATTTCGACGTCGAACCAATCATCGCCCAGCGCGATCACGGTCAAGCAGACACCATCGCAGGCGATCGAGGCACCGATGTCGATGCCCGCCGTATCGTAACCACAGCCGATGCGCGCCCGCAGGTCGCCGCGTTGCTCCAGTTGGCGTATCGTTCCCTGGTCGGTGATAATTCCGGTGAACATGGTCCGTCTCCCTATGCCCTGCCCGCCCGAGGTAACGATCGCGCCCGTTCAAGGCAAGGCAGGCGTCTTATTTTTGCCCAACTCCGCGCGTAATCAATAGAAGAGGCAACCGAGTATATTGGCGCAATGAGCAACAATGCTGGCTCTTCCCGTGTTTTCCTGTTTCTGCAGGGGCCGCACGGACCGTTCTTTTCCAGACTGGCGCGGATGCTGCGTCGGGCGGGTGCGGATGTGTGGCGCATTGGGTTCAACTCTGGTGATCGATTCTTCTGGCGTGAACGTAACAGTTATATTCCCTTTCGCGGCGCACCCGGACAATGGGCCGAGATGCTGACCGATACCATCAAGAACCGCCAGATCACCGATATCGTCCTTTATGGCGATACCAGACCCATACACGCAGAAGCAGTGCGCATGGCAAAGACGATGGGCCTGCGGGTGCATGTATTTGAAGAAGGTTACATGCGGCCCTATTGGGTTACCTATGAACGCGGCGGCTCCAACGGCAATTCACGTTTGATGGAAAAATCAGTCGAAGAAATGCGCGCGGATCTAGAGTTGTCGGACATGGATACCGCGCTTCCGCCTGCCAGTTGGGGTGACATGCGGCACCATGTTTTCTATGGCGCGATCTATCATGGCTGCGTTCTGCTGGCCAATCAGGCCTACCGCAATTTCCGCCCACATCGTTCAATCACGGTCCGCAAGGAATTCGCGCTCTATATCCAACGGTTGCTGCTGATGCCGTTCCAAGCAGTCGACCGGCGCATCTCCACTTGGCGCATCCGTCATGGTGGCTTTCCTTATCATCTGGCATTGCTTCAGCTTGAACACGACAGCAGCTTTCAGATGCATTCGCCCTTTGACACGATGAGCGATTTTCTGGAAACCGTGATAGAGGGTTTCGCACGGGGGGCCCCGACGCATCATCACCTCGTGGTTAAAGCGCATCCATTGGAAGACGGCCGCGTTCCTGTCAGGCGCGACTTGCGCCGTTTAGCGCGCGCCTACGGCGTCGCGGATAGGGTGCATTACGTGCGCGGTGGCAAGCTGGCGCAGCTCTTGGATGAGGCACGCAGTGCCGTCACGGTTAACTCCACTGCGGCGCAGCAGGTGCTTTGGCGTGGGATCCCGCTCAAGACGTTCGGCGAGGCAGTTTACGCTAAACCCGAGTTTGTTTCGACCAAACCACTGGCAGATTTCTTTGCCGGCGCAGAACGCCCGGACCGCAAAGCCTATGCGGACTACCGCCGCTACCTGTTGGAAACCAGCCAGATCGCGGGCGGATTTTATTCAGCGCGGGGCCGTCGCCAACTGTTGCGTCAGGCGGTCGATATGATGCTAAGCAGTGATGATCCTTACGACGCGCTGAAGTCAGGCACAGCGGCACCGAGGCAACAGTTGCGGGTCGTGACGTGACAGACACAACCTGTAGCGCTGGATTTATCTAGCCAACTCAGGTAGATTCGGCGCAAAGTAAAAGTACAAATAAAAAAAGTACTGAGGCAGTAACATAGGTCGAGGAGACCGAGCAGTGAAAACCCCTACACGTCTGTGGGCGCGGTCCGTCGCCCTGTTGTCCATTGCCCTGATGGTTGCATCATGTGGGATCCTCCCACAGGTAGGTCCGAACAAACGCCAGATATATTCTGGGTCAGTCCAACGTTCCGGAGACGCCTACGTGGTATCCGTCAATGACCGCGTGACCCGTGCCACAGCCGTACAACCCGCCCTCGGCTTCTCAGACAAGTTCAAGAACGCTGGCCGCCTCGGTTCTGATACGATCCGTCCAGGCGATACGCTGGGTCTGACCATCTGGGAAAACGTCGATGACGGGCTGTTGGCAGGCGAGGCAGCCAACCAAACCATCCTCGAAGAAGTACAGGTCGACGGCAGCGGCTTCATCTTCGTGCCATACGCAGGCCGTATCCGCGCAGCAGGCAACTCGCCTGAGAGTATCCGCCGCATCATTACCGCCAAACTGGATGAACAGACGCCCGATCCGCAGGTTCAGGTACGTCGTCTGGCGGGCGATGGTTCAACCGTGTCGCTCGTGGGTGCGATCGGTGCGCAGGGCGTCTATCCGATTGAACGTCCGACACGGACTTTGGCAGCAATGCTGTCCGCTGCGGGCGGGATAACCATCCCCGCAGAAGTGGCGCAAATCACGGTGATCCGTGGTGAAGAACGCAGCAAGGTCTGGTTTCAGGACCTTTACAAGCATCCAGAGTTCGACATCGCCCTACGTGGTGGCGATCGCATCCTGATCGAACAGGACAGCCGCGCCTTTACCGCACTAGGAGCCACCGGCGCGCAAAGCCGCGTGACATTCGAGACCCAGACCCTGAGCGCGATCGAGGCGATCGCGACTGTGGGCGGCTTGATCTCCAGCACATCAGATCCCACCGGTGTCTTTATCCTGCGGAATGAACCTGCGGAAATTGCCAATCAGGTACTTGGACGCAGCGACCTCGTTGGCGACCAGCGGATGATATACGTGCTGGACCTGACCAAGCCCAACGGCATGTTCATGGCGCGTGATTTCTCTGTTCGCGATCAGGACACGCTCTATGTGACCGAAGCACCGTTCGCTCAGTGGAGCAAGGTGATCGGTGCATTGACCGGCACACTTGGTGTGGTCAGCACAGTAGACGGTGCGACAGCGGCCTTCGGTGGCTAATGCCCCTGCCCGACGACCATTCGCCCGCCGGAGCCGAAGCGCCCCGGCGGGCTTATTTTTTCAACCTCGGTTTCCTGCGCCAACCACAGGTGCGGCGCATCCTGACGCTGGCAGGTTACGATCTGCGGGTGGGCAAACCCGGACCCGATGATCTGATCGCCGTCTGGGGTCACAGCCCCTATGCGGCGCGTGGTGAAGCCGTCGCCGAGAAAACCGGCGCACAGATCATCCGTGTAGAGGACGCATTCCTACGGTCCGTCCATCCGGGCCGCGCAGGCGCGCCGCCACTGGGCCTCGCCATTGACCAGACGGGCGTGCATTTCGACCACACCGGTCCTTCTGATCTGGAAACGTTGTTGGCGACCCATCCGCTGGATGACACTGCCCTACTGGATCGCGCACGCGGTGCCATTGCCAGATTGCAGGACGCCCATCTAAGCAAATACAACGCCTTTGATCCCACGGCACCCTGCCCCGACCCAGGCTATGTGTTGGTGATCGACCAGACCCGCGGCGATGCCAGTATCGCCTATGGCGGTGCGGATGCGAACACGTTCCGGGAGATGCTGTACTACGCACAAGAGGACAACCCCGGCGCGCGCATCGTGATCAAGACCCATCCCGAAACAACGGATGGCTACCGGACGGGATATTTCGGACCAGATGACGCAGCGGACAACATCACCATTCTAACAGATCCCGTTAGCCCTTGGGCTCTGCTTGAGGGTGCCACCGGTGTCTATACGGTTACCTCGCAACTGGGGTTCGAGGCGATCTATGCAGGGCACCGTCCGCGCGTATTCGGACAACCATTTTACGCGGGCTGGGGTCTGACCGAGGACCGTCACCCGCTTGGCCTGCAACGCCGTGGTCGCAATCTCAGCCGCGCGCAACTCTTTGCAGCCGCGATGATCCTTTACCCGGTCTGGTACGATCCTCACCATGATCAGCTATGCGAGATCGAGGATGCGATCACAACCCTCGAGGCTCAGGTGCGCACATGGCGCGAGGATCGCCACGGGTGGTCCGCGCATGGTATGCGGATGTGGAAACGCAAACCTTTGCAGCAGTTCTTTGGCGCGCATGAACGTATGACCTTCGACCGTCCTGCCGCCCTGCCACGCCGTGATATGGTATGGGCGGGTCGCGCCGGAGATGCACCCGAGGGTGCGACGAAGATCGAGGATGGATTCCTGCGTTCACGGGGCCTCGGCGCTGAGTTGATCCCTCCGCTCAGCCTCGTTTGCGACACGCGCGGCATCTATTACGATCCGACACGCCCCAGCGATCTGGAAGGATGGATTTCCAAACGCGCCAGCCTCCGCCCCGATCAGCGCGCGCGCGTCGAGGTGCTGATGAAGCGGCTCGTCGCATTGGGCATCAGCAAGTACAATCTGGGTGGTAGCCTGCCTGACCTGCCTGTTGGCCGCCGCATTCTGGTCCCGGGTCAGGTCGAGGACGATGCGTCGATCCGCCTTGGCGCCGGGAATATCAAGACCAATCTGGACCTGTTGCAAGCTGTCCGCGCAGCCAATCCTGACGCCGTTCTCCTCTATAAACCGCATCCCGATGTCGAGGCCGGATTGCGTAATGGCGCAGTGTCAGAGGTCGCCCTATCAAGGCTGGCTGACGCAACTCTGCCCCGCTGCGATCCGACCGCGTTACTGGCCGAGGTTGATGAGGTCTGGACCATGACTTCGTTGATGGGATTCGAGGCCCTGTTGCGCGGGGTCCCCGTGACCACCACCGGCGCGCCCTTTTACGCGGGGTGGGGACTAACCAATGATCTGGGTCGCACCCCTGCGCGCCGGGCAGCGCGCCCTGATCTTGCCGGTCTTGCACATGCCGTTCTGATTGATTATCCGCGCTATTTCGATCCCGTCACACAACAACCCTGCTCTGTCGAAGTGGTGGTCGACCGGCTCGCTTCGGGCGCGGTGCCGCATCCCGGCCTTGCCAACCGGCTGCTAGCGAAACTACAGGGCCTTCTCGCCTCGCGTGCAGTGCTTTGGCGTTGATGAATCTCCTGCCCAACCGAACTGACCTGAACAATACTCGCAGCGGCTCACAAGCTTTGCCCTCGCATTGATACCCGTATCGCGCTATGCCGCCGGACAAATGGGATCAAACAATGCAAGACGACGTTCTGATAATAGTACATGCCTCGGCACCACGACGCATTTTTGCAGTGGGAACGCTGCTGGTATTGGGCGTGATCGTCCTGTACCTTGCGATCGCCCGCCCGCCCCAAGACTTTGGCCTTCAAGCGTTTCTGATTGGATTTGGACTGATCGTCCTGTGGCTGACAGAACGATTGCGCCGGGCGACCCGCAGCACGTTGGTATTGACCGAAACCCAGTTGCGCACCGACAGCGGTGAAGTGCTGGCCGAAGTGGCCCAGATCGAGTCGCTGGACCGTGGATTCTTTGCGTTCAAGCCATCAAACGGCTTTCTGGTGCGCTTGACGCACAAAGCACCATACCGATGGGAGCCCGGAATGTGGTGGCGCCACGGTCGTCGGATCGGCGTTGGCGGGGTCGCCGCCGCCGCCCAGACCAAGGCAATGGCAGAAATGCTATCTGCGATGATCGCGCAACGCGACTAACCATCCTGCGCTTTTCGATGCATCGGTGCCCTATACTGGACGCATGACTTGCAGAAATAAGCTATTCGTTTTCCCAGACGATCTGCGGGGCAAAACGCGGGCTGGTCAGAACACGGGTTTCGATCATCATGCCATCATTGATGCCCACATCGAAAATTGGTGGATAGGTCGAGCGGCTTTCCATCACGATGACCTCCTCTCCGTCACGCATGACGGGCAAGGTTTCGTGTGAATTGCGCACATCCGCGTTGGTAAGCGGATCAAACGTTCCGTCGCCGCGAACTTGGGACCAGCGCACAGCGTATTGATCGCTGTCCGCATCGTATTTCACCACAGAGATCCGCATTTGATTGTCTCCTTCGTCATTGGTCATCGTGTCAAAGACGGTCTTGGCACTATCCAGATAGGTCGGTGTAATCGTCTGCATTTCACGCGAGATCATATCGGCAATTGTATAGCTCGCCTTATCACGGGCAGAATTGTAGCGGTGCAACTCGAAAAACTCATAGGTGGCTGCGAGCGCCCAGAAAAGCAACGGCAGCGTCAGCACCGTCTCAAGCGTTACAGTCCCGGTCTCATCGTCGCGAAACCGCTTGAACCATTGGATCAGGGGAAGCGTGTACATCAGAGTGGCTCCTGTACGAATGCCGACATTGATACGATGGACAACTGGCCACTGGCACTGCTCTGCAGTCGGCTCCCCAGTTCCCAAGCGGGGAAAATCGGGTCATATTGCAGGCACGCACGCAGGAACATCAGTTGGTTTTGCTGGCCCGGCGTGAAACTAAGCACTGGTTCGCCCTGTTCCTCGCGCTCGGTGCACATCACTTCGCCACCCAACGTCGTCAGATTACGCATATCTGACGGCACCATCTCCAGACGCAGGTTGGTAGAGCATTCGTTGATCACCAGCGCCTCTTCGCAGATGCGATCCTTGATCGCGTCATGCGTCGGGGCTGTACCGGTCCCGAGGCGAATATCGCGCACAGCGATATCTAGCCCGCGCTCCAGCATTACATGCCGCAAGGTGATCATGCTCAATTCGAGCGACATGATCATCAATCCAAGGTAGATCGGAAAGACGAGAACGAATTCGACAGACGCGCTGCCATCTTCGTTTCGGCGAAATGCCCGAAGTGTTCTTCGAATGAGACTAATCATTGCGTCAACCTCAGGTTCACCACGTTCGAAGCAATCGAATTGAACGCATCGTTGATGTTCACGCCTTCCGCCCGATAGTAGTGGGCCGCAGAAGACGCACAGTCTTTCAGCTCGGTCTCGGCAGTCCCGCCCCGGCTGATTTCAAAGCCGATGGTGTAGACAACGACGCCCGTGTTCTTGGTCGCGGTACAGATGTCATCCATCATGCCGTCCTTGTCCGACCCATTCTCGGAATTCGAGTTGCGGTAATCGTTCCAAGGCCCCCAATCACCGGTGATATCCCCGTAATACTCTGGCGACATACGGCCCCAGGCCTCTTCCCAGTCCAGCGCCTCGCTGCTGATGAATCCCTCTAGCGTTTCATCAAGACGGTTGAACGCATATTCACTGATCCACTCGCCCTCTTGGATGTTCCAATAGCGGTCATCGTGCACATCATGCAGGAACTCTGCAGATTGCTCCGGACCAGAAGCTTCGTACACGCATTCCCAGTTTTTCTTCGAGCATTTGTTCTCGCTGTAACTCGTTTTGTGCTTGTAGATATGGTACGCGTATTTGAACTCCATCTGCTGCCACTTCACCTGAACAAGATCAGAGTTGGGACCGCGGTAGCTGCTGTTGTCATTGAACAGGTACGACGTCGTATTTTGCCCGTCGCCCATCATCACGATGACCTTGAGTGTTTCAGCCTCAGTATAGCTGGCGGGAATATCCGTCAGTTCATCATCAATCAGTTCAGCCCCTCGTAGCGAGGTTGCGACGGAGTGGAATTTGGGATCGAGCAGCGCAGCCCCCCACTTCATCCCCAGATGTCCGGACGTATTGCCGTCGGCATGCAGCGAATCGATCTTGGTATGCAGGTTACTCTCGCTGATCGAATAGGGTGTGATCTCGGCCCGGTCTTCAGTAAAGCACGATCTCCAGCTGGCGGTCAGGTTGTCGAAACTGCCGTAAAGTGATGTATAGATTTGCTGGTCGTAGGTAGCATCGGGGTCGATGCTGGCCGAGTTATAATCATTCTCGTCAAACCGCAGACAGGTCGAATAGTGATGCGTCTCATTGACAGTCAGCGCCTCATAGATGCCCTCGCCCGGTGCGACATTCCAGCTGAACGGCACGACTGAAATCACACTGTCACCATGCTCTGAACTGTTCAGGATCGTCGTGACAAAAGTCTTGGCAGCCGCTTTCAGATTGGTAAGCTTTCTGTTGCTGCCCATCGAACCCGAAACGTCGAGGACCATCGCGACCTCAAGCTTCGGCACACGGCGAACAGCCACCGATGCTGCGGTTGCCGTAAGTGTTTTCACGCCACTCAGATGCATCAGGTGCGTGTTCATCTCTTTCGACGCGCTGGCTTTGACCATGCTGGAGTTCAGCGTGGTCACGATGTCATCCTCGCCCTCACCATCGTCGTCGATCTCATGCAGGTAATCGGTCATCTGCGCCTTGGCGAAATAGTCCTCGACGATGGCCTTGGGATCAGCACCAAACGGTGCGCCCGCGGCTGCCAACACCGCATTGTCCAGTGTGTTTTGAAGGCGCGCGCGCTCCATCTCTTGGCGCGATATGTCAATGGCGATACCACCCGCGACAAGCATCATGATCAGAATGAAAAATGAAAACACGATCACCGCACCATCCTCGTCACGGGCAAAGCCCCGCAGCCATGAATGGGATCGGGTCGACATACGGTTCGGGCGCATGATGGCGTCGCCAACAGACGAACGGAACTGCGAACGATGACGTTTCACTTGTTTACCTCACAGACCAGTATCGCAATCCGACACGGAATTGCTCATCCTTTTAATCACCTACCACTGTGGCGAAATTAGGGCCAAATCGAGCAAAATATTGGTGAAAACTATGATATTTATCAACATTTTACCGATCATCTGCCTACTGTTTCCCCGACCGGGACAATGCCCGGAAAAAAGTGACTGCAACGGGTTTATGTCGCGACCCGGTCAGGGATCACTGGACAAAAGGGCGTCAGGGTTTAACCATGTCTTAGCAATCAGCGTCATACACACCAGTGTCCGAAAGAGCCGGACCTGCGTGCAGGGAGGGACCAAATGGCCAGCGCAAAAGAACCAAGTTTCCGTGAGAGTGTCGATCTGATGTTCAACCGCGCGGTGGCGCTGATGGACCTGCCCCCGGGACTGGAAGAAAAGATCCGGGTTTGCAACGCGACATACACGGTGCGCTTCGGCGTCCGCCTGCGCGGGCAGATCCACACCTTCACCGGCTATCGCTCGGTTCATTCGGAACATATGGAACCGGTCAAGGGCGGCATCCGCTACGCGATGGGCGTCAACCAAGATGAGGTCGAGGCGCTTGCCGCGCTGATGACCTACAAATGTGCTTTGGTAGAGGCACCTTTTGGTGGCTCCAAGGGTGGGTTGCGCATCGATCCGCGTGAATGGGACGAACATGAACTGGAACGGATCACCCGCCGCTTTGCCTACGAACTGGCCAAACGCGACCTGATCCACCCCAGCCAGAACGTTCCGGCCCCCGACATGGGCACGGGCGAGCGCGAAATGGCGTGGATCGCCGACCAGTACCGCCGGATGAACACCACTGACATCAACAGCCGCGCCTGCGTCACTGGCAAACCCGTGAATGCCGGTGGCATTCAGGGCCGGACCGAGGCCACGGGCCGGGGTGTGCAGTATGCATTGCAGGAATTTTTCCGCCATCCCGAAGACATCAAGGCCGCAGGCCTGAGCGGCACGCTCGATGGCAAGAAGGTCATCGTGCAGGGCCTCGGCAACGTGGGATACCACGCGGCCAAATTCCTGAGCGAAGAAGACGGCTGCGTGATCACCGGGATCATCGAGCGTGATGGCGCATTGGTGAATGAAAAGGGTCTCAACGTCGAAGCAGTGCACAGCTGGATCGCCAAACATGGCGGTATCACGGGGTATGCGGACGCCAAACATATCGAGAACGGTGCGAGCGTTCTAGAAAGCGCCTGCGATATTCTGATACCCGCCGCACTGGAGGGGGTCATCCACATGGACAATGCCGCCAACATTCAGGCCCCGCTGATCATCGAGGCGGCGAATGGCCCGGTGACCGCGGGTGCAGATGAAATACTGCGCGAGAAGGGCTGTGTCATCATCCCTGATATGTTTGCCAACGCGGGCGGTGTGACGGTGTCCTATTTCGAGTGGGTCAAGAACCTGAGCCATATCCGGTTTGGCCGGATGGGACGACGTCAGGAAGAGGCGCGCCACCAGTTGCTGGTCGATGAACTGGAAACGCTGAGCGCAGACAAAGAACTGGGCTGGACCCTGACCGATGGGTTCAAACAAAAGTACCTGCGTGGTGCCGGCGAGCTGGAGCTTGTGCGCTCGGGTCTGGACGATACGATGCGCGCCGCCTACCAGTCGATGCGCGAGACATGGCACGGACGCAAGGATGTAAACGATCTGCGCACTGCGGCCTATCTGGTCTCGATCGACAAGGTCGCATCGAGCTACCGCGCACTGGGCCTCTAAGGCGCCCTCACCTGCAAAACGAAAAATGGGCGGCCCCGGATTGGCCGCCCATTTCATTTGTAGATGATGATCTGTCAGGGTGCGGTCGGACCGAACGCTCCGCGCGCGTCTTGGGATACCCTTTGAAGAACACGAAGAAACCGATCGCCAACAGCCGGTCCGTGCTGCCCCTTCGGTTAACGGCCATGGCGGTTGCATTTCGCGCCGCGAATTGATCAAGTCGGTGTGACCAACAGGGAGACAGCGCATGGGCTTTTCAGGCTGGCGCGTTCTAAAGGAAGGGCTGTCCGGCAACCGTGGCTGGGACGCACATTGGCGCGATGCAGCGCCAAAGGATGCCTACGATGTCGTAATCATCGGCGCGGGCGGTCACGGGCTGGCCACTGCGTATTACTTGGCCAAGAACCACGGCATCACCAATGTCGCAGTGTTGGAAAAGGGTTATCTCGGCGGCGGTAACGTGGGGCGCAACACAACCATCGTGCGCGCCAACTACATGATGCCCGGCAACTCTGAATTTTATTCGCATTCACTCAAACTGTGGGAGGGCATGGAGGCTGACCTCAACTATAACGTCATGCACTCACAACGCGGGCAGATCGTGCTGTTTCATTCCGACGGTCAGCGAGATGCAGGTGCGCGACGCGGCAACGCAATGATCAATCAGGGCGACGATGCAGAGTTGCTTAGCCGTGCCGATGTGCGCCGGATGCTCCCTTACCTCGATTACGACAATGCACGGTTCCCGATCTATGGCGGCCTCTTGCAACGGCGGGCCGGGACCGCGCGGCATGATGCTGTGGCATGGGGCTACGCCCGCGGGGCGAGCGATCGGGGCGTCGACCTGATCCAGAACTGCGAAGTGACAGGCATTGATATCGAGGCAGGGACTGTCAAAGGTGTGCAGACCACGCGCGGCGCGATCAAGGCCAAGAAGGTGGCAATCATTGTCGCTGGCCGTTCGGGGCAGGTTGCGGCGATGGCGGGCATGCGACTGCCAATCGAGAGCCACGTCTTGCAAGCCTTTGTCACAGAGGGGCTGAAACCCTGCATTAACCATGTCGTCAGCTTCGGCATGGGGCATTTCTATATTAGCCAATCGGATAAGGGCGGGCTGGTGTTTGGCGGCGATCTGGATTTCTACGCCTCCTATGCGGCGCGCGGCAACCTGCCGATGGCCGAGCATGTGATGGAAGCGGGCATGACCCTGATGCCGATGATCGGCAAGGCCAAGGTGCTGCGCAGTTGGGGCGGCATCATGGACATGACGCCCGACGGCTCGCCCATTATCGACAAGACTGGCACCGACGGGCTCTATATTGATTGTGGCTGGTGCTACGGTGGGTTCAAGGCAGTCCCCGGATCCGGCTATTCAATGGCCCATCTGGTGGCAACGGATACGCATCACGAACCCGCAGCGCGATATCGGCTGGATCGGTTTCGTACCGGGCGGGGATTGATGGATGAGGAGGGAACCGGTGCGCAGCATAATCTACACTAGCCTCGCAATCGCCCTGACCGGCATGGCCACCGCGCAGCAAGGTCCGACACCGGGCTGTTATGCGCGAGAATACAGTCAGGCGCATCTGGATAAGTATCCCGATCAGGTGGCACGCGCCGTTTGGCTGTGGATTCAGGATCAGGATTTTACCGGCACCCCGGAACGACACGCTTGGCTGCTCGTCGATTTTGCCAATCAAGGTCATGTCAAACGCGATGGACATGGTGCCCAACGGCTTGATCAAGGGTTGGTTTGCTTTGAAACCGGCGAAGGGCACAAGGGATGCGCGGTGGATTGCGATGGCGGATCGTTTGTCGTCACACGCGAAACTGACAGCGCCCTCACCATCGCAACCGAAGGCCTTTGGGTTGGCGATACAGAAGAGTGCGGCGGTGCCATCAACATTGCGGAATTTCCCGGTACACAAGTCAAATATCGGCTGAACCGGGTCGACGAAGTGCAGTGTATGGCTCAGGTAGAGAACTGATATGCGGTTGATTTGCCCCATCTGCGGTGCCCGCGACCGCCGCGAGTTCACTTACATGGGCGACGCCGTTGCACTGGAGCGGCCAGAACCCGATGCTGGACCGCAGGCGTGGGATGACTACCTGCATAACCGCGACAACCCTGCGGGCACGACCCGCGACCTGTGGTATCACGAAAGCGGTTGCACCGCATGGATCGTCGTGACCCGGAACACGGTCACGCACGAGGTTTACGGCACCGAACTTGCCAGCAGTCTGGCTGAGGCACGGCCATGAGGATCGACGGGAAGGGCCAGATTGATCGCACACAGCCGATCAACTTTACCTTCGATGGACACCGCTATCAGGGATTCGCGGGCGATACGTTAGCATCTGCTCTTCTGGCGAATGATATTCGTCTGATGGGCCGCTCGTTCAAATATCACCGCCCGCGTGGTGTACTGACCGCAGGCAGCGAGGAACCGAACGCCCTTGTGACCACGGGTCTTGGCCCGGCGCAGGAACCAAATGTGCGTGCCACCACGCTGGAATTGCACGAGGGGTTAATTGCACGCAGCCAGAACCGCTGGCCTTCGCTGGGCTGGGACGTAATGGCCGTCAATGATCTGGCCGCACCCTTTCTCGGGGCCGGGTTTTACTACAAGACATTCATGTGGCCGCGCAAATTTTGGGAAACGGTCTATGAGCCGATCATCCGCCGCGCAGCGGGTCTGGGGGCCTTGTCCGGCGACGCGCCGTCTGAGAAATACGAGCGCGCATGGGCGCATTGCGATCTACTGGTGATCGGTGCAGGTCCGGCGGGTCTGATGGCCGCACAGGTGGCGGCAGAGGCCGGGGCCGACGTGATCATCGTCGATGAGGACACCCACCCCGGCGGGCGTTTAAAATCTGAACAGTTGGAAGTGGACGGCATACCGGGGGCGCAATGGGCGACCGATCTGGCCGATGATCTGGCCGCCATGTCCAATGTCCGGATCATGGTGCGCACGACTGTAACGGGCGCATATGATGGTGGCACCTATGGCGCTCTGGAACGTCTGGCACCGGACCAGGCGGCACGCCCCGGTGCCCCGTGCGAATGTTTCTGGCGGATCGTGACCAAACGTTGCATTCTTGCAGCTGGCGCGATGGAGCGCCCTGTGGCGTTTCAGAACAATGATCGCCCCGGCATTATGATGGCCAGCGCCGTGCGCAGCTATCTCAATCGTTGGGGCGTCGCGGCGGGGCGCAACGTGGCTGTGTTCGGCAACACCGACGATGCACACCGGACAGCGGCAGACCTGATCGCGGCAGGCATTCATGTCAGCGCCTTGATCGATGCGCGCCACCACGCCACGACCGATCTTGACGTGCCGTTCTACGCAGGTGCGCAGGTATGCAATGCCGAGGGCAGAAAGGGGCTGGAGGCCATCACCATCAGTCGCGCATCGGGCATGGACAAGGTGCAGACCGAATGCCTTGCGATGTCGGGCGGCTGGAACCCGACAGTGCATTTGACCTGCCACATGAACGGGCGGCCGGTCTGGAACCCGGACATTGCCGCGTTTGTGCCCAGCGACGGGGCCATACCGGGGATGATCACGGCCGGCGCATGCCGGGGCGATTTCTCGACTCGCGCCTGTCTGGAAAGCGGCGCAACGGCAGCGGCAGAGGTGCTGGTGGAGTTGGGGCTGAAGGCGCCGCAGATCGACATCCCCAAGGCCGAAGACAGCACCTATGACATCACCCCACTCTGGGCCGTGCCGGGCAAAGGGCGCGCATGGCTGGATTTCCAGAACGATGTGACGGTCAAGGACGTGAAACAGGCCGCCACCGAAAATTTCCGCTCTGTCGAGCATATGAAACGTTACACCACCCAGGGCATGGCCACGGATCAGGGCAAGAGTTCCAACGTGGCCGCCCTCGCGGTGCTGGCCGACGCCACCGGGCGCGGTATCCCAGAAACGGGCACAACCACATTCCGCCCTCCTTATGTGCCTGTCGCAATCGCCGCGATGGGGTCAGGCGCGCAGGGCAAGGGGTTCGCTCCGGAACGTTTTATGACCAGCCACGTCGCGACGGTCGAACGCAACGCGCCGATGATCGAAGCGGGTTTATGGTATCGGCCCAGCTACTTCCCTCAGAAAGGCGAGACTCATTGGCGGCAATCCTGTGACCGCGAAGTGAACATGGTGCGCGGTGCGGTTGGCGTGGCCGATGTCTCGACCTTGGGCAAGATCGATATTCAGGGGCCCGATGCCGCCGTGCTGCTTGATTTGGTCTACACCAACATGATGTCGACGCTAAAGGTGGGGCGCGTGCGTTATGGGCTGATGCTGCGTGAGGATGGCCATGTCATGGACGATGGCACATGCGCGCGGATAGGTCAGGCACACTATTTGCTAACCACCACGACGGCGGCGGCGGGACAGGTGATGCGACATCTGGAATTCGTGCATCAATGCCTTGTTCCGCATCTGGATGTGCGGATCATGTCGGTGACGGAACAATGGGCACAATTTGCCATCGCCGGGCCGAAATCCCGCACCCTGCTGGACGATCTTCTGGGCGCAGAAAATCCCGAACTGCCATTTATGGGATGCGGTCGGGTCTCTCTGGGCGATATCAGCGCGCGCCTCTTCCGCATTTCGTTCTCGGGAGAGCACGGCTATGAGCTGGCTGTTCCGGCACGTTATGGCGACGCCCTGTTTCGCGATCTGCTGACCCGCGCCGAGGCACTGGACGGCGGCCCCTACGGTATGGAGGCCCTGAATGTTCTGCGCATCGAAAAGGGGTTCATCACCCATGCAGAAATCCACGGGCGCATCACGGCGGGCGACATCGGTATGGCCCGGATGATCAGCGCCAAAAAGGATTGCATCGGCAAGGCGGCGGCAGCGCGCCCTGGATTGATCGAGGACGGGCGCGAGCAATTGGTCGGTTTGACGCCGGTTGGAGCGGTCAAGGAACTGACCAGCGGCGCGCATCTGTTCAATCAGGGGGACGATGCCGTGCGCAGCCATGATCAGGGTTACATCACCTCCGTCGGGTTCTCACCGACATTCGGCTGTTTTCTGGGGCTTGGGTTCCTCCGCGATGGCCTTGACCGACATGGCGAGGTGGTGCGCATGGTCGATCATCTGCGCGGCGTCGAAACCTTGGTCGAAGTGCAGGATCCCGTTCAGTTCGACCCGGATGGAGGCCATACTCGTGACTGAGCTTATCGCCAGAACACCCTGTCAGGGTTTATTGCCGATCGACATCGGTGATCTTGCCCTATCCGAAGCACACGTGGGAACGATCACGTCGATCAGCCCCTATAAGGGCAAGGATGATGCGGCATCCGCGTCGCTGAAGGCAGCGCATGGGATGGCGTTTCCCGCGCCGAACCGTACAACCGGCAAGGAAGGCAACCGCGCGGTTTGGTTCGGCCAGCGTCAGGCGTTGCTGATCGGTCCTGCTCCTGATCCGGTACTCGTCGATCACGCGGCACTCACGGATCAGTCCGACGGTTGGGCTGTGGTCCGCCTGACCGGGCCGGGGGCAGCGAATGTGCTGGCACGGCTGGTCCCTCTTGATCTGCGTGACCGGCATTTCAGGACGGGGCACGCGGCACGCACCGACCTGATGCACATGAACGCCTCACTGACACGCATCGGCGTACAAAGTTGGCAGATCATGGTCTTTCGCGCTTTTGCGCAGACACTCGCCCATGATCTGAAAACTGCGATGCAGGGCGTTGCGGCCCGTGCAGGGGTCTGACAGGATGGTAGCCTGAAACGCCACACCAGTCAGGGTATCGCCATGTTCCGCACCGCCGCCATCGTCTCGCTCGTTCTCTTGGTGCCCGCAAGTGCCTATGCCACAGATGATAAGGCAGCCAATTGCGCCGCCACGGCTGGCATCGTTTCGCACGCTGTCGGCGAGCGCAACGGCGGCAATACACAAGAAGGCGCCACAGATTTCCTGACTTCTGACGAGGGTGGGATCGAAGAGAAATATGACGCGGCAGTGCCAATGCTGGTCGAATGGGTTTACACCCTGCCCGAGGATCAACTCACTGATGAAGCGGCCACCGCGTTTGAAAAGGCATGTCTGGCGCATAACTGAGTCACAATGACGATCCCGTAGGGTGCGCGGCAGTTCCGCGATCACACCACGCGGCACATCTAATCGCACCCCATCTTGGCTATGGCGCCGACTCAGCCCATATTAGTGCAATGTCTTTGCCCCCCGGTTTCCTAGATGAATTGCGTACGCGTACCTCGCTGACCCATGTGGTCGGACGCAAGGTGATGTGGGACAATCGAAAGTCGAATCCCGGCAAAGGCGATATGTGGGCCCCCTGCCCGTTCCACCACGAGAAAACCGCCAGTTTTCACGTGGATGATCAAAAGGGGTTCTATTACTGCTTTGGGTGTCACGCCAAGGGCGACGCGATCAGCTTTGTCCGCGAAACCGAGAACGTTGAATTTATCGACGCTGTGCGCATTCTGGCAGGTGAGGCAGGCATGCCCATGCCCGAACGCGACCCGCAGGCTCGGGCCAAGGCGGACAAGCGCACCCAACTCATCGAGGTGATGGAACACGCTGTGCAGCATTTCCGCCTCGCGTTGAAAACGGGTGCCGGGGCGGCAGCGCGCGCGTATCTGGACCAGCGTGGACTGGACGCCGTCACACAGGACCAGTTCGAAATCGGTTTTGCGCCGGATGGCTGGCAGAACCTCTGGGACCACCTGACCGGGAAAGGCACGACACCCGAGTTGATCATGGAGTGCGGCCTCGCCCGCCCCAGCACCAAGGGCGGCAAGCCCTATGATGTGTTCCGCAACCGCATCATGTTTCCGATCCGTGATGCACGCGGGCGCTGCATCGCGTTCGGCGGACGCGCGATGGACCCAAACGACAACGCCAAGTACCTCAATTCACCCGAAACCGAGCTGTTCGACAAATCTCGTACCCTGTACAATTATGCGCCCGCCCGCGAAGCTACGGGTAAAGGCGCGCCGCTGATCGTGGCCGAAGGTTACATGGACGTGATCGCGCTATCTCAGGCTGGCTTTGGCGCCGCTGTGGCCCCGCTGGGCACAGCCATTACCGATAACCAGTTACAGTTGCTGTGGCGCGTCACGGATGAACCGATCATGGCGCTGGACGGGGATCGCGCCGGGCTGGCCGCCGCGCATCGGGTGATTGATCTGGCACTGCCATTGCTGGAGGCGGGCAAATCCCTGCGCTTTGCCCTGATGCCCGAAGGCAAGGATCCCGATGATATCCTGCGCGCCGAAGGCAAGGGCGCTGTGCAAAAACTGCTGGAAGGCGCCCTGCCGATGGTGCAACTGTTGTGGCAGCGCGAGACCGAAGGGCGGGTTTTCGACAGCCCTGAGCGCAAGGCCGCGCTGGACAAGGTACTGCGAGAGAAAATCAAACTGATCCGTGATCCTTCGATCCGCACCCATTACGGTCAAGCGATCAAAGATTTGCGTTGGCAACTGTTTTCGCCGCGCAAAGGCCCGCGGAAAAATGGCGATCCCCGGTGGACAAAACCCGAAATGTCCGCCCGCGCCAGCACAAAATCCTCCATGTTGGCGACGTCCGGCAACCGCGCACAAGACCATATGCGTGAGGCAGTGATCCTTGCGTCTCTGGTGGCGACACCTGAAATCTGCACCCAGTTCGAAACCCCGCTTGAACATCTGGAATGCCGCGACCCACTGCACGCACAACTACGCGACCTGCTGTTGCATCATGCCGCAAATGGCAGCGATACCCTTCGCGCTGAAATAGACCGGTCTCTGGGGTCCGACACCCTTGAAAAGTTGATGACACTGCCCCATGTCGCCATAACACCGCCAGTGCGCCAACCCGGCAACGCCGAGCTTGCCCAGATGACAGTTGCCGAGGAACTGGCCAAAATTGCCGCGACACGTGGCTTGAAGGCCGAAATCGTGGACGCTGCGGAAGATATGATGGGTCTTGCCGATGAGGCCGTGACATGGCGCCTGGGACAAGCCGCAGAAGCACGCAACCGGGCCGTGCGCAGCCAGCACGAAGACAAGGCTGAATATGACTTCGCCGAGAACGGCGCGCGAATCAATCGTGGTGAGCGCGAGGAATTTGATGCACTTCTGGACAAGATCAGCTTCTCCAAAACGCGCCGTTGAGGTCACTTGGGGAATAATACTTAACAAAAACAGGGTAAACGGGTTGCGAATCAGTACACGAAACTGATGATTCGTTTCTAGCGAATCACCCGCGCCTCAGCTCTCAGGAGAATTTCATGGCCGCCAAGGACAACGACGACCAGAAGCCAGACGATCAGGACGCCGAAATGTCCTTGGACATGAGTCAGGCTGCGATCAAGAAAATGATCGCGGAGGCACGGGAAAAAGGCTTCATCACCTATGACCAGTTGAACAAGGCGCTGCCGCCGGATCAGGTCAACTCGGAGCAGATCGAAGACGTCATGTCGATGCTGTCCGAGATGGGCATCAACATCATCGAAGCCGATGAAGTCGAGGAAGAAGAGCAGAGATCAACTGCTCTCGCCGAAACCGGCAAGCGGGGCGAGATCGTTCTCGGCTCTGGTAAGGAAGAGAAACTCGACCGCACTGATGATCCAGTGCGCATGTATCTGCGCGAGATGGGCAGTGTTGAGTTGCTCAGCCGCGAAGGCGAGATTGCCATCGCCAAACGTATCGAGGCCGGCCGCAACACCATGATCGCGGGCCTGTGCGAAAGCCCGCTGACCTTTCAGGCTATCACCATCTGGCGCGACGAACTTCTGGGCGAGGATATCCTGCTGCGCGATGTGATCGATCTGGAAACGACGTTTGGCAACCAGATGGGTGACGATGGCGAACCGGTGGTCGAGGCCGCCAATGTGTCGGCCCCGCCGTCCTCGACCAGCACCCCCAAAGCCGAGGGCGACACGCAGGAACTCGACGCTGATGGCAATCCTATCGCCGATGACGATGACGACGATGAGGACGAACAGGCCAACATGAGCCTCGCCGCGATGGAAGCTGCGCTGAAGCCTGCCGTGCTGGAGACGCTTGATCGCATCGCCGACGACTATATCAAGCTGAGCGAGATGCAGGACAGCCGCATTTCGGCGACGTTAAATGAGGACGGCTCGTTTTCGTCCAAACAAGAAGACACCTATCAGGTCCTGCGCTCCGAGATTGTCGAGTTGGTGAACTCTCTGCACCTGCATAACAATCGGATCGAGGCACTGATTGACCAGCTTTATGGTATCAATCACCGGATCATGATGATTGACTCGGCGATGGTGAAACTGGCCGATCAGGCGCGCATCAACCGTCGCGAGTTCATCGACGAATACCGCGGACGCGAGCTTGACCCCACATGGTTGGAAGATATGGCAGCCAAGTCCGGGCGCGGCTGGCAGATGTTCATGGAACGCTCGCCCGAGAAAGTGGCAGAGTTGCGCGCCGACATGGCACAGGTCGGGCAGTATGTCGGCCTTGATATCCCCGAATTCCGCCGCATCGTGAATCAAGTCCAAAAAGGCGAGAGCGAAGCGCGGCTGGCCAAGAAGGAAATGGTCGAAGCCAACCTGCGTCTCGTCATTTCGATCGCTAAGAAATACACCAACCGCGGTCTGCAATTCCTCGATCTGATCCAAGAGGGCAACATCGGCCTGATGAAAGCCGTGGACAAGTTCGAGTATCGCCGCGGCTACAAGTTCTCGACCTATGCGACATGGTGGATCCGTCAGGCGATCACGCGCTCCATCGCCGATCAGGCCCGCACCATCCGTATTCCGGTCCATATGATCGAAACGATCAACAAACTGGTCCGCACCGGGCGCCAGATGCTGCACGAGATTGGCCGCGAACCGACACCAGAGGAGTTGGCAGAAAAGCTGCAAATGCCGCTGGAGAAGGTCCGCAAGGTGATGAAGATCGCCAAGGAACCTATTTCGCTGGAAACGCCTATCGGCGACGAAGAAGACAGCCAGCTTGGCGATTTCATCGAGGACAAGAACGCGGTTCTGCCCCTCGACAGCGCCATTCAGGACAATCTCAAGGAAACCACGACGCGCGTCCTGTCGTCCCTCACCCCACGCGAGGAACGGGTGTTGCGCATGCGCTTTGGCATCGGGATGAACACCGACCACACCCTGGAGGAAGTCGGCCAGCAGTTCAGCGTCACCCGCGAACGTATCCGCCAGATCGAGGCCAAGGCCCTGCGTAAGCTCAAGCACCCGTCGCGGTCGCGCAAGTTGCGGAGTTTTCTGGATCAGTGAATTAGTCAGGTAGCTTGCAACCCTGAGTAGTCTTCCTATGATCGAAAAGCACGGCGCGCCGCTGGGGAGTGCCGCCTTGGAGAATCGAAAATGCGTATATTGGTTGCCGCCTGTTTTCTTGGTGTAACGATCGCCGCTGGCGCAAATGCCCAGCAAAAGGCCAACTGCGCGGCGCTCTCTGGTCCTGTCAGCCAAGCGAGCCAAGGGTTTTCCGGCATGTTCATTTCCATGCAAAAATTGGATTACCGCAAGATTGGACTGGAATTCACTGGTAAAGAACGTGCGCAGTTTCTGAAGATGGCAGAACTCCAAGACCGCCTTCTACCGGTATTTGAAGATTATCTTTTTGAGTTGGAAACCCTTGGTCTGATGATGTCGCGCTGTTCACGTTGAGCGCACAGCAGCTCGGTCGAGATGGCCGATGATGAAGGATCGCTCGTCTTTGAGCTCGCGGCGCGTTTGCCGGGACTCTGTCAAATCATCGTTATCGGGCTGGCTGATATCGCAGGCTTAAAGGGCGGATTTAGCAGGAATTTTAGCCTTTCACGCAGTATTTGCCCATGGACATGAAACCTTTTGCTTACCAGCGCCGTTGTATGGGTAAGACAATGGGAGAATACAATGTCACGCTTTGCTGCTATTTTAATGCTGTGCCTGCCCTTGGCCGGTTGGGCCATCGCTGACGATGAAACCGGGATGTTCGAACCGAACATCATCGAAATCCGCGTGGCTGCGGATGAATTGGCCGAATGCCGCCAGACCCTGTCCCAACTTGAGGAACGCGCCGTTTACACAGACGATGGCACATGGGTACCGGATCTCTTTGGCATGGCTGACGATGCTGAAACAGTGTGCGTGATCGACGCTTGAACGTCCCGCTTCCGTGGTCCAGATTTGGGCCATGCACACAAGCTTTTCCATCGCGACCCGTGGACCGGGCCTATATGAATTCACTCGTGAAATAGCTGAGTGGGTCAGCGGTGATGGGCTACTGACCCTCCTCGTACAACATACATCCTGTTCGTTACTTATTCAGGAAAACGCCGATCCAGAGGTGCAGACCGATCTGCGCGCATATTTCGAACGGCTGGTCCCGCCGACAACCGATCCTGCGATGTCATATCTCACCCATACCTACGAGGGTCCCGACGACATGCCAGCGCACATCAAGGCGGCAGTGCTGCCCGTGAGCCTGAGCATACCAGTCCAGAACGGGCATCTGCGGCTCGGCACGTGGCAGGGTATTTACCTGTTTGAACACCGAAATGCACCGCACCAACGACACGTAGCGGCCCACCTGCAGCTCGATAGTTTTATCGATTGACCCCGAGCGCGACGCACATGTTTTCCGCGCGCGATCCATCTTCTGAACGCCTATCTTGGGGCATAAAATTGCATCTACCCAAAACCTAGCGGCTCCCCTATAGTGGCTGTGGATAACTTGGGCATCAGACCCATCATCCAAGAGGCAGAGAAGAGAAAAGGACACGCCTATGCGTTGCCCGTTTTGCGGAAATATCGAAACTCAGGTAAAAGATTCCCGTCCCGCCGAAGAGCATGTCTCGATCCGGCGCAGACGGTTTTGCCCCGGATGTGGCGGCCGGTTCACCACCTACGAACGGGTGCAGTTGCGAGATCTGGTCGTGGTCAAAACCAACGGTCGGCGCGAGGATTTCGACCGGGACAAACTAGAACGATCCATTCGTATCGCGCTACAGAAACGCCCGGTTGAGCCCGAACGCGTCGAGCAGATGATTTCCGGCATCGTTCGCAGACTGGAAAGCATGGGCGAGACAGATATCCCGTCCAAAACCGTCGGTGAAATCGTAATGGAGAGTCTCGCTCGGATCGATACAGTCGCCTATGTCCGCTTTGCCAGCGTCTACAAGAATTTTCAGGCGGCGGATGATTTCGACAAATTCGTCAGCGAATTGCGCCCTGATGCCGCGGGCGGTGAAGACAAGCAAGGCGCGTGAGCCAACACGACATCCGCTATATGCGCATGGCCCTGATGCTGGGCCGCAGGGGTCAGGGTAACACCTGGCCCAATCCTGCTGTCGGTTGCGTGATCGTATCCGCTGGTCGCGTCGTGGGTCGTGGCTGGACCGCGCCGGGCGGTCGACCTCATGCGGAACCACAGGCGCTGGATCAGGCAGGCAGTGCGGCGCAGGGTGCCACTGCCTATGTGACATTAGAGCCCTGCTCGCACCATGGCGTCACGCCCCCCTGCACTGACGCGCTGATTGCCGCAGGCGTCGCGCGGGTCGTGGCGCCTTTTGCCGACAGTGATCCACGCGTGTCGGGACGCGGATTCGACAGGCTGCGCGCAGCGGGTATCGAGGTCACAACCGGCATAATGACCGATCAGGCAGGCCGTGATCTGGCGGGTTTCCTTTGCCGTACCGAACTGGGCCGGCCCGAAGTGACGTTGAAACTCGCCACCTCCTTTGACGGACGGATTGCCACAGCCAGCGGGCATAGCCAGTGGATCACCGGGCCAGCGGCGCGGCGCGCCGTTCACGGTCTGCGCACACGCCACGATGCGGTCATGGTTGGCGCTGGAACAGCGCGAGCGGATGACCCCGGCCTGACGGTCCGAGACATAGGCGTTACACATCAGCCAGTGCGCGTGGTGGTATCACGTCGCCTAGACATTCCGCTAATGTCCCAACTGGCCCGCACCGCACGCGACGTGCCTGTTTGGCTCTGTCATGGCCCAGATGCCGATGCCGCATTGATCGACGCATGGACTAGCCTTGGCGCACGACTGTTGCGTTGCGACCTGATCGGTCGTCAGCTTGACATGGCATCAGTGCTGCGTGGCCTTGGCGATGCAGGGTTGACCCGGGTGTTCTGCGAAGGTGGCGGCGCGCTGGCCGCGTCACTGCTGAGTACTGGGCTGGTTGACCGGCTGGTGGGGTTCACTGCCGGGCTTACCATTGGCGCAGAAGGGTTACCCGGCATCGGTGCGTTGGGGATCGCGCGCTTGGAAGAGGCACACAGATTCACACTGGAATCCGTACAGCCGGTAGGTGACGATATCATGCATCTGTGGCGTTGCGGCTGACGCCAAAACACTTCTGATTTTCAATGGACGCTACCCGCGCAGAACCACTTCAGCCCCGCGTTCTTCGGGCTCATCGTCGATCAACTCGGTCGGAAAACCGGGGGCCCGAATGTCCAGTCCTGTCGCCTCTTCCAGTCGCTGTATGATTTGGTCAGACTGCGCCCGCTCGCCATAACGTCGTTGCCCGTCGGACATGATTTCGATGATCAGCGGTGAGATTTCCAGCGGGACATCATGCTTGTCCGCCAGTTTCTGGAACAGGCCGATATCCTTTTGCACCAAATCCATGGTGAAATTCACGTCCCGTGATCCCGACAGGATCAACTGGCTCTCGGTTTCGTGCACGAACGAGGTGCCCGACGATATCTTGATCGCCTCATAGGTGGTGCCCATGTCCAGCCCGGCGGCCTTCATCACGGTCAACGCCTCGCAGAGCGTCAGAAGGTTGGCCGTGGCCAGATAGTTGGTCATCACCTTCAGCACGCTGGCACTGCCCAGATCGCCAGTATGCAGCACCCGGCGCCCCATGATGGTCAGAATGGGCAGGATTCGTTCGAACGTGGCACGATCACAGCCCGCGTAAATACTGATATTGCCCGTGTCGGCGCGATGGCATCCACCCGAGACAGGGCAGTCCACTGCCGTGCCGCCACGCGCGATCACCTCATCACCCAGTCGCTTGACCTCGCCCGCGTCAGTGGTGGACATCTCCATCCAGACTTTGCCCGGACCGATCTCGGGCAGCATCTCCTGCATCACTGCATCGCTTGCGGCCGGACTGGGCAGGCAGGTGATCACAGCATCGCACATCGCCATCATCTGCGCCGGGCTGCCGCCCGCCGCTGCACCCCGATCCACGAACCGCGCGACCAGATCTGTGTCGAGGTCGTGCACGACCAAATCCACGCCATTGCGCAGCAGGCTGCCCGACAGTTTGCCACCAACATTGCCGAGTCCGATAAATCCGATTTTCATATGTGCCTGTCCTGCCTCAAAGCGATTCACTCCGGCCAAGCTGACGTGCGGTTTGCGACGTGTCGACTATTTTCGCGACCTAAGCCCGGTTTAGTTGGACCCTTTGGCATGCTCTTCGGGCCTAGCGCATAGAAGGCTCACGCCGACACGGCTTTGCGCACCATCTCCCAATAGAGTGCTTCGACATCTTCCAAGCTCAACCGCCCGGCCTCGCGGAACCATGTGTTCACCCCATTCAACATGGCAATCACAGCCATTGCCGCGACTTTCGGCTCTGCCGCTACAAAATCCCCACTGGCGATTCCGTCCCGAATGATCGTTTCCAGTTGTTCCTCATAATCCCGGCGCAACGCCTCGATCACTCCGAAATTGCCCGGCTCAAGATTGCGCAGTTCCATGTAGGAAACAAATACGTCATCGGGTCGTCGCGAATGGAAACGAATGTGAAATCGGGTAAATGCCTCTAATGCCTCCAGAGGCGTACACCGCCCCGGCACATCGGCCCACGCCCCGAGCAGTTCATACATATGGCTTTGCATCAGGTCGAAAAGCAGGCTCTGCTTGTCTGGCGTATAGTTATAGAGCGCCCCTGCCTGCACCCCTACTTCGGCCGCGATCTTGCGCATCGAAACCGCCGCGTAGCCGTGCTGCGCGAATAGCCGCAAGGCGGCGGCACGTACACGCGGACGCGTCGTGCCAGAATGGGAACCTTGGGTGCGGGCCATGCGCCGAATTTAACTGAACATTTGTTCAGATCAAAGCCCCCGCTTGCCCAGACATGCAAAAGAATGGCAAGACATACCCACACCGCCCTGATCCGGGGCCATGATCGGAACCTATCCTATGCGCCTTGCGCCCGCCGCCCTGCCCTATGCGTTGATCCTGATGGCAGCCCTTGCATCGTGCAGCCAGTTTCCCGAACTGGATGCCGCGGTCAGCGACGACATCCGTGATGCGCCCTATCCTGACCTTGTCCCCCTCGACACGCTCGATATTCGGACTGGAACAGGGCGCATTGCGCCCGACGCTGCGCAAACGATGGAATCGCGGGTAGCACGGTTGAAATCACGCGCCGCCCGACTGCGCCGCACAGTGATTGACCAGGACACGCGGGCGCGGATGCAAGGCGGGATTGCCTCCTGACAACGCTATCAAAACCCGCGTTGCATGGACGCGGCGATCCATGTACATCGCGCGCAAGGCCTATTTTTCAGCGGAGACAACCACATGACTGACCCACTGCGCCTCGGAATCGCTGGTTTAGGCACGGTCGGTGTCGGAACGGTCAAGATCATCCGGCAAAAGGCCAACCTGCTGGCCGCCCGCGCCGGGCGACCGATCCAGATCACCGCTGTTTCTGCGCGCACCAAAGACAAAGATCGCGGTGTGAACCTGTCGGATTACGCGTGGGAGAACGACCCTGTTGCCCTCGCGCAGCGCGACGACGTCGATGTGTTCGTCGAGTTGATGGGTGGCTCCGAAGGCGCCGCCAAGGACGCGACCGAAGCCGCGATTAATGCGGGCAAGGATGTGGTTACCGCGAACAAGGCGTTGCTGGCTCATCATGGTCACGAACTTGCGCTCTCAGCCGAGGCCGCGGGTCGCGTGATCCGTTTCGAGGCCGCCGTTGCAGGCGGTATTCCGGTGATAAAGGCCCTGAGCGAAGGGTTGGCGGGCAACGACATCACCCGTGTCATGGGTGTGATGAACGGTACATGCAACTACATCCTGACGCGTATGCAATCCGCGGGCCTGCCCTATGCAGAGGTCTTCGAGGAAGCGAACCAATTGGGCTATCTTGAGGCTGACCCAACACTTGACGTCGGCGGTATTGATGCAGGACACAAGCTGTCGCTGCTGGCTGCCATCGCCTTTGGCACGCAGGTCAATTTCGACGCGGTCGAACTGGAAGGGATCGAAAAGATCACCATTCAGGACATCCACCACGCCGCCGACATGGGCTATCGGATCAAACTCTTGGGTGTCTGCCAGATGACCGGCCGTGGACTGGAACAGCGCATGTCGCCATGTTTGGTTCCCGACAACAGCCCCTTGGGACAGCTGGAGGGTGGCACCAACATGTGCGTTCTAGAAGGCGACAACGTGGAACAGATCGTATTGCGCGGCCCAGGTGCCGGCATGGGGCCAACGGCCAGCGCCGTGATGGGCGACGTGATGGATATCGCGCGCGGCTTCCGCATGCCTGTCTTTGGCCGCCCCGCCGCCGAGCTGGAATGCGCCAAGCCGGCCCGCGCCGTGATGCCTGCCCCATATTACCTGCGGCTGGGGCTGGAGGACAAACCCGGCACGCTGGCCAAAGTTGCCGCAGTTCTGGGCGAGGCCGGCGTGTCGATCGACCGCATGCGCCAGTACCAGCACGACGACAGCACTGCGCCTGTATTGATCGTGACGCACAAGACGACGCGCGCCGCACTTGATTCTGCGTTAGAAACAATGTCGCGGCTGGACGTGATGACAGCCGAACCAGTGGCCCTGCGGATCGAGAGCGTCTGACCCACCCTTGTGCGACCTGATTTGTGCCGATAAAGCTGATTGCGCCTGCGCGCGTACGCCCCGAACCCCGATAAGGAACACTTCGAATGACCGCTGAAACCGATTTCAACGACCGCATGCTATCGCTCGGGCTGGCCCGCGTTTCCGAGGCCGCCGCATTGGCCTGCGCCGACCTGATCGGGCGCGGCGACGAAAAGGCTGCGGATCAGGCCGCCGTGAACGCGATGCGCGAACAGCTGAACAGGCTGGCGATCAAGGGTGTCGTCGTCATCGGCGAAGGAGAACGTGACGAGGCGCCGATGCTCTATATCGGTGAGGAAGTGGGCAGCGGCGACGGCCCCGGCGTCGATATCGCCCTCGACCCGCTGGAAGGCACGACATTGACGGCCAAGGCCATGCCGAACGCCCTCACCGTGATTGCAATGGCCCCCCGTGGCAGCCTGTTGCACGCACCCGACGTCTACATGGACAAACTGGCCATCGGGCCGGGCTACCCCAAGGACGTCGTATCGCTGGACATGTCCCCGCGCGAACGCGTCGAAGCACTGGCCAAGGCCAAGGGCTGTGCCCCCTCTGAAATCACCGTTTGCGTGCTCGAACGCCCGCGCCACGAGGACACCATTGCCGAGTTGCGCAGCACGGGTGCCGCCGTTTACCTGATCCCCGACGGCGATGTGGCCGGCGTGATCCATTGTGCCGAGGCACGCCTGACGGGTATCGACATGTACATGGGTTCAGGCGGCGCACCCGAGGGCGTGCTGGCTGCGTCTGCACTAAAGTGCATGGGCGGCCAGATCTGGGGACGGCTGTTGTTCCGCAACGACGATGAGCGCGGGCGCGCGACCAAGGCAGGCATCACCGATTTCGATCGCGTCTACAGTCGCGATGAGATGGTCACGCGCGATGTGATCTTCGCCGCAACCGGCGTTACTGATGGCTCGCTCGTCGCCGGGATAAAGCGACGCCAGGAATATGTAGAAACCGAAACCGTGCTGATGCGGTCCAAAACCGGCTCGGTGCGCCGGATGCTCTACCGCAATCCCATCGCCTGAGCCTCTCTGCCAGACAAAGCGTTTTGCCCAACCAAAGGACAGGATAGTGCCAACATTTCTGAACGTTGCGCACTCTCTGACTGGTCGGCGTTGGGTCGGCCCCTCGGTAGAAATGGATCGGCAGGCCGAGGCGCTGGCACAGCAGACCGCCCTGCCCCGTCCGCTCTGTCAGATACTGGCGCGACGTGGTGTGGATGTCGCAGGCGCCGAGAGCTTTCTCGCACCGCAATTGCGCGATCTTCTGCCCGATCCCCGTAGTCTGAAGGATATGGAGCGCGCAGCCACACGCCTGCTGTCAGCGGTGGCTGCGTCCGAGCGGATTGCCATATTCGCCGATTACGACGTCGATGGCGGCAGTTCTGCGGCATTGCTGCTCGACTGGCTAGGGCAGATGGGGCGCACCGCAACACTCTATGTCCCGGACCGTATAGATGAAGGATACGGCCCCAATGACGAGGCAATGGCCGCGCTCGCCAAAGAGCATGACCTGATTGTCTGCGTGGATTGCGGAACGCTGAGCCACGGCCCCGTAGCAGCCGCCAAAGACGCCGATGTGATCATTCTCGACCATCACCTTGGCGCAGAAACGCTGCCTGACGCACTGGCCGTCGTTAACCCCAACCGACAAGACGAAACCGGCGATCTGGCGCATCTGTGTGCCGCAGCCGTCGTGTTCCTCGCCTTGGTCGAGGCCGGGCGGCAACTGCGTGAAGCAGGCAAAGCCGGGCCTGACCTGATGGCAATGCTTGATTTGGTGGCATTGGCCACGGTCGCGGATGTCGCCCCCCTGATTGGGGTCAATCGCGCGTTCGTGCGGCAGGGCCTGCGCATCATGGCGCGGCGCGATCGGCCCGGTCTGGTGGCCCTTGCAGATGTGGCACGACTGGACACTGCCCCCGCCGCCTATCATCTGGGTTATTTGCTGGGCCCGCGCGTGAACGCAGGGGGACGTATCGGCAAGGCCGATCTGGGCGCGCGCCTACTGGCAAGCACCAATCCCGCAGAAGCCCGCGCAATGGCCGAACGGCTCGATCAATTGAACACAGAGCGGCGCGAAATCGAAGCCGCCGTACAGGCCGCAGCCCTCGATCAGGCCGAAACACGAGGGCTCGACGCCCCATTGGTGTGGGCCTCCGGGGAGGGTTGGCACCCCGGCGTCGTCGGCATCGTCGCAAGCCGCCTCAAGGAGGCTGCCAACCGCCCCGCCATCGTCATCGGTTTCGATGGTGAGATTGGCAAGGGGTCCGGTCGTTCAATCAGCGGCGTCGATCTGGGAGCCTGCATTCAGCGACTGGCTGCCGAAGGATTGCTGATCAAAGGTGGCGGACACAAGATGGCCGCCGGGTTGACCGTCGCGCGCGACCAGTTGCAAGCGGCCATGGACCGGCTGTCTGATTTGCTGGCGCGTCAGGGCGCCGACCGCGCAGGTGCTGCCGACCTCGCCTTGGATGGGCTGATGATGCCGGGCGCCGCAACGCCAGAGTTGATCACACAGGTCGATGCCGCCGGTCCGTTCGGGGCCAGCGCACCTGCGCCGCGCTATGCGTTTGCCGACATGCGGATCACATTTGCCAAGCGCGTCGGTGAACGGCACCTGAAACTGCGCTTTGGTGACGGTACGGGCCCACAGCTGGACGCAATCAGCTTTGGCGCGTTCGACGGCCCACTCGGCCCTGCACTGGAGGCCCACGGAGGTGCGCGCTTCCACCTTGCCGGGCGGCTCGAAATCAACCGCTGGCAAGGCCGCGAAAGCGCGCAACTAAGGCTGGAAGACGCCGCACAGCCCGGTTGATCGCCGCCGCCGCCCCGCCAAAGGCTCCGTTGCCCTCCGAATGCAAATTGCTGCGACCACGAGGCAACTTTCCTCTTGCACATGAAACCGGATTTGCCTAGGAAACGGCTCACGCCAACGCTGGCCCGTTCGTCTATCGGTTAGGACGCCAGGTTTTCAACCTGGAAAGAGGGGTTCGATTCCCCTACGGGCTGCCACGTACTTCCTGGATAAATGCGTCTCTCCCGTGAAGTCAGATAACTCTTTATGTTTCAGAGGGTTGTGAGCCTGTTCGTTTTGCATAAACGGTTTTGGTGAGACCAATCGGGCCACAACAGGTCAAGCGTCTCACTTGGGCTTTTTCGTCTTGCCAGTTTGGGGACTGAATCAGAGGGACGCGATCAATGCCCGCTGCGCCTGCCATTCGGCCGGGACCTCATGTGTCATGCACCAGGTGGAGGTGAGGCCAATAGGCTGTTTGCCCGCGATGATGTCCCGAACGATATCTGGTGCCAGAAACGCAAACTCGATGGTTTGCTGAACCCGCTTGCGGGTCGTGGACGCCGACGTCGCAATCTCATCAAAATCTTCACCCGCCTTCAACCGGTCGATCCAACGATGGGCGCGGGCCACATTGCCGATCAACGCGGGATCCGGGTTCGATGACACATCGGACATAATGAACCGGGTTTCGACGCCGCGCCGCTTCTGGATGAACGGAACATCGAAGCTCAACACCTGCTCGTCAATGTTGGCCTGCTTCGTGTGGCAAATCCGGGCCAACTCATTGCTGCCCAAACAAAGTTCGATGGTTCTCTCACCTATCCTTGCACGGCTCAGAGTGGAAAGAAGGGTAGCGTCATCGCCTTTCGTCAGCTCATTCAGCAGCCTCACTGTTTCGACATCCGGATCAAGGATCAGATCTTTCCCTGGGCCACAGCTTAAATGCGTCCGGATCGCATCCGCGACGAACCGCTCGAACGTCTCAGCAGGCAGTCGCCATCCTTTCGCTTGCAGGTCGTTCTTCCGGCCCGTCACATAGCCGCGAGAGATGTAATATCGGTACCTCCGGTTACATTTTCGCGTATGGCTTGGCGACAATCGCTCACCGCGTTCATCGAACAGCTTTCCCGTCAGAGGTGACGATTGGGTCAGGCGCGTCTCGCACACGGCTTCGACCGGGGCCTTGTTCGCGAGGCGCTGCTGCACGCTTTCCCAGCATTCTGGATCGACGATGGCCGGGTGTTGCCCTTCAAAGACCTTGCCTTTGTGTGGGATACGACCCGCGTAGATCGGGCTTTTCAATATGTAATGGACATGCCCCCGCGACAGAATGTTGCCGCCGCGCCGCGCGCCGTCCTGTGTCGATTTCTGACGCGACCGGATGCCAAGTTTCGCCGCTTCCGCCGTTACCGCGTTCAAGGCTCCATGGGTCTCGTAGAGATCGTAGAGCGCCCGGATCGAAGTGGCCTCATCCTCATTGATCTTCAATGTCCGACCATCCGCATCATAGCCCAGCGGCACGCTGCCACCCATCCAGAGCCCCTTGCGCTTTGACGCCGCGATCTTGTCTCTGATCCGCTCCGCCGTAACCTCGCGCTCGAACTGGGCGAAGCTGAGCAGAACGTTCAGTGTAAGCCGCCCCATGCTCGACGATGTGTTGAAGTTCTGCGTCACCGACACGAACGAAGCCTCCGCCGCATCCAGCCGGTCAACCAGCTTTGCAAAATCCGCCAGCGAGCGGGTCAGCCGGTCGATCTTGTAGACGACGATCTGATCAACCTGCCTGTCGTCCACATCCTGCATCAGGCGTTGCAGCGCGGGCCGGTCCATATGCCCGCCAGATATGCCACCGTCATCATAGGACCGGTCCAGAAGCTGCCAACCTTCATGCCGCTGGCTGGCAATGAAGGCCTCGCAGGCCTCTCGCTGGGCGTCCAGCGAGTTGAACTCCTGCTCGAGCCCCTCCTCCGTGGATTTGCGCGTGTAGATGGCGCAGCGAACCCGGCGCATCTCAGGCGCTCCTTTTGGCGGTGAGCCCGAAGAACCTCGGACCGCTCCAGCGGGCCCCCGTGATATGCTGCGCGACGGCACTCAAGGATTTGAACGTCTTGCCGTCCAGAGAATAGTGGTCGGAGGCGACATCAACCCGATACATGCGGCCGTTCCATTCACGTATCAGCGTGGCCCCGTGGCGTACCGCCTTTGAACCGGTCGCTGCGTCCGCTGGTGTCAGCGCAATCCGCAGGGCCCGATTTGTCGCTGCCGAAGATCCGCCGAGCAGTTGGCATTGGACATGGTGCACAAGCACGCGTTGCATGAACTTTACCGAAGCGTATTTTGGGGGCCTCGATTTGAAAGCCCGCGCCCAGGCGTCACAGCATGTGGCGCGATCCATCGCGTCGATCTCCCGAAGACGCTCAGGGAGATCGGCCTTCCTACGCGGGCGGCTCATCGGCCTGGTGCAGGCTCAACAATGCGATAGACCGCACCGGACTTTCCGGTCGATCGCTCAATGGTACTCCCGGACTTCCTTAGCCCGGAGATCGCCGCACGGATGGTTTGCGGCTGCCAACCAAACTGCTTCTCAAGCGCGCCAACACTCGCCCCGCTTTTCCGCTGCAACATTGCCGTCAACTGCGCCTTCTTCGTCTTTTGGGTCGGGAACTTCTTGTCGGTGTTACCAGTAGATTTTGCGTCCTTTGCGCCGGCGCTGGTTGCAGCTTTGGTATTCGATACTGTGACCATGATCGGGTCCTCTCAATGCAGGGGCTGGCCAATCCAACCCCGGTACTGAGCAGAGCCCGTGCATTCGGGCGCAAAACGGGTCTCAAACAGTGACGCCTACGGCAAGCTGGAAGTCCAGTCAAAACTTGAGAGTTTCGACACAGAGGGCGTATTTTGTTGAAAAACTCCTCCTTGATTGCGGCCTGAACTACTGATTCAATTCCCGCATTGGGCGGGAGGATTTGCGATGATGGGACCAAGGCAGGCGGCGCAGCCGTCGCTGTTCTACGAGTTCTCGCTGGAAGATCATGTCCCTCAGGATCACCTTCTTCGGTCCATCGACCGCTTCGTCGATTTGACTGACGTCCGCGCCTATCTGGCGGATTTCTACAGCCACACGGGCCGTCCATCCGTCGATCCCGAGTTGCTGATCCGCATGCTTCTGGTCGGCTATTGCTTCGGCATCCGGTCGGAACGGCGGCTTTGCGAAGAGGTGCATCTGAACCTCGCCTATCGGTGGTTTTGTCGACTTGATCTGAGCGACCGGGTTCCGGATCACTCAACCTTTTCCAAGAACCGCCACGGTCGGTTTCGAGAAAGCGAACTGCTGCGGCACCTGTTCGAGACGACTGTCGCCCGGTGTATCCAAGAAGGTCTGGTCAGCGGCCAGCGCATGGCGATTGATGCCAGCCTGATCGAAGCCGATGCGAACAAGCAGAACTCCACGCCGAAGGAGAACTGGGACGCGGGACAAATCGATCCCGCCGATGCGCCCCGCGCCGTGCGCGAGTATCTCGACACCCTGGACGAGGCCGCTTTTGGCGCCGCCAGCGAGGTGCAACCCAAGTTCACCTCGCGTTCTGATCCCGCAAGCCAATGGACAGCGGCCCGTAAAGGCCCTGCATTCTTCAGCTATTCCGACAATTATCTCATCGACACGGATCATGGTGTCATCTTGGATGTGGAACCCACCCGCTCCATCCGGCAAGCCGAGGTCGGGTCGACAAAGACCATGTTGAAGCGGGTCAAGGAGAAGTTCGACCTGCATCCCGAACGCCTGATCGCTGACACGGCCTATAGCACCGGACCGATGCTGGGTTGGCTGGTTGAACGCAAGATTAACCCGCACATCCCCGTCTTCGACAAATCTGGCCGCAGCGACGGCACCTGGAGCCGGGCTGACTTCGAGTGGGACGCAGAGAACGACCAATACATCTGCCCCGAGGGCCAAGAGCTGAAGCAGTTCCGGCGAAACTATTCCGATCCGAACCGAGGGCCGACCGGACAGGGCAGAACCAAATACCGTGCCCTAAAACTGACCTGCCAGACTTGCCCGTCCAAGGCGAAATGCTGCCCGAATGCAGACGCCAGATCGATCACCCGCGAAGAACACGAAGACGCCCGCCAAATAGCCCGAGACATCGCTAAGACCAAGCAATACGATATCTCCATGAAGCTCCGGAAGAAGGTCGAGATGCTCTTCGCGCACCTCAAGCGCATCCTCGGCCTCGGAAGGCTCCGATTACGTGGCCCATGCGGTGCAAATGACGAATTCCTCCTCGCCGCAACCGCCCAAAACATCCGCAAATTGGCCAAGATCTTTCCTGCACCGCAGCAGACGCGCACAGCCTGATAGGAAAGGCGCTCGCGCCCAACTCAAGCAACGAAATTCTGCGCCCGCGAACGGGTGTTTTTCCACGGAATCGGCGGAAAGCGGAAGTTCGCTGCGGTATGCGCAATGTAACACAATCTTCCAAAATGCGGACATTGAGGCATATCCAAAAGAAAAAACGCAGGCCGTAGCCTGCGTTTCAATGTGGTGCAATCGAATGCTTGTTAACGGCTCGACCGCGAATTTTGAACACTCTCAGATTAGCCATTCAGACCAATCAGTCAAGCCGCAACTGACCAGCTTTTCACTGTCGATTGACACTGAAGACGGTCGTCTATGGCGCGAGGTGTGGACCCCCGCTTGTCCTGGTGATATACTTCACTTGTCACAGTCGATTGCCAGCCTGTCCTCAGGCGTCTTAGTGTGGACCCAAGCAGCAATCTCGCAGATACCAGCGCGCCATAGATTGACCATGAATCGCTATTAATGCAAAGTAAACCCCTGACCAGCTTTAAGAGGAAAGATGCGCTTAGGTTTGGATATCGGAACAAATTCCATCGGCTGGTTTTTGTATGCGACCAACAACGGTCAAATCTCTGACGTGGTCGATGGTGGCGTGCGGATATTCTCCGATGGCCGGGACCCAAAATCAAAGGCCTCCCTTGCTGTTGACCGCCGTGCAGCCCGGGCGCAGCGGCGGCGACGCGACCGGTTTCTGCGCCGCAAGGCCGCGTTGATGAAGCGGATGGCTGAGGTGGGCCTGATGCCCACCGACCCGGCACAGGCCAAAACGCTCGAGTTGCTGGACCCCTATGCGCTGCGGGCTGAGGGGCTGGATCAGGCGCTGCCGCTTACTCATTTCGGGCGGGCTTTGTTTCACCTCAACCAACGGCGCGGTTTCAAATCGAACCGCAAGACAGATCGTGGCGATAATGAAAGTGGCAAGATCAAGGACGCCACCAAACGGCTGGACGAGGAAATGGCCATCAAAAAGGCCCGGACCTATGGCGAGTTCCTGCATATGCACCGCTCTGAAAAACCAGAGAAACCGTCCCTTCAGCCTCGCATGAATAAGGATGGCAGCCGGACCGATGATCGTATGACCAAGACTGTGCGTACGCGCCTCTCTGTCGCCCGACGCGACAATGCCGAAAAGGAAGAGGCAGGGTATGATTTCTACCCTGACCGGCGCCATCTGTCCGATGAATTCGAGCAATTGTGGGCGGCGCAGGCAAAGTACCATCCTGACGCACTGACCGATGATCTGCGCGACGAGATTGCGCTGATCATATTCCACCAGCGGCCCCTGAAAACGCCCAAGGTCGGCCTGTGTCTGTTCACCGATGATGAACGTATCCCATCTGCGCATCCGCTAAACCAGCGGCGCATATTATTTGAAACCGTGAATGCCCTTCGGGTTGCCGTACGAGGTGAAGCTGCGCGCGAACTGACCCGTGAAGAGCGCGACCAGATTGTTCATGCGCTCGACAACAAGAAGCACACCAAATCAATGTCGGGCATGTCGATCAAGCTAAGGGCGCTTGGGAAAGTGATCAAGCTGCGCACCGATCAGGTCTTCACTCTGGAAACGGCCAACCGCGATGCCATTGCCTGTGATCCTGTACGCGCCAGCCTGTCTCATCCGGACCGCTTTGGTCCGCGCTGGCCTCAGCTTGACGCCGGGGCGCAATGGGAAGTCATCAAGCGTATCCGCGCGGTGCAGAGTGAGGCTGAGCATGAGGCGCTTGTAGCCTGGCTGATGACCACCCACGCCCTTGAACGCGGCCACGCTGATCACACCGCCCGCGCCCCCTTGCCCGAAGGGTATGCGCGATTGGGTCTGACGGCGACAACTCAGATTTTGGCGGCGCTGGAGGCGGATGTGATCCCCTATAGCGCCGCAGTTGCCGCCTGTGGCTGGCACCATTCTGATGGGCGAACCGGCGAGGTTCTGACGGAACTCCCCTATTACGGCCAGATCCTCGACCGCCACGTGATCCCCGGGAGCTATGACGAGCAAGACGATGACGTGACCCGTTATGGACGCATCACAAATCCCACCGTTCATATCGGGCTGAACCAACTCCGGCGCCTGGTGAACAGGATCATCACCGTCTACGGCAGACCCGATGAGATCGTTGTCGAACTGGCCCGCGATCTCAAGCTGTCAGAAGACCAGAAGCGTGACGTGCAGCGCGATATCAAAAAGAACACAGACGCAGCGATTGCGCGGGGCAAGAAACTGGAAGAAATGGGGGTACCGAATACCGGGGCAAACAGGATGGTGCTGCGGCTTTGGGAAGGTCTTGGCGATGACGTGATGACCCGCAATTGCCCTTATTCCGGACGGCGCATCAGTGCGGGGATGTTGTTCGACGGTTCCTGCGATGTTGATCACATCCTGCCTTATTCGCGCACGCTGGATGACGGGTTTGCCAATCGCACGCTTTGCCTGAAAGAATTCAATCGTCAGAAAGCCAATAAGACCCCTTGGGAGGCGTGGGGCAATACCCCGCAATGGGAGGCCATCGCGGCCAACCTCAAGAACCTCGCACCGAACCGAGCTTGGCGCTTTGCGACCGACGCAATGGAACGGTTCGAGGGAGAAAAGGATTTTTCCGACCGCGCGTTGAAAGACACTCAGTACTTGTCGCGCATCGCCCGCACCTATCTGGATGCGCTTTACGACGGGCAGGATAAAAAACGCCATGTCTGGGTTGTTCCCGGACGGATGACCGAAATGCTGCGCCGTCATTGGGGACTGAACAATTTGCTGACCGAAGGCAAGGCCGCCGTCAAAGCAAAGAACCGCACCGATCACCGCCATCATGCCATTGATGCCGCCGTGGTCGCCGCCACGGATTACGGCCTGATCAACCGGATCAGCAAAGCCGCCGGTCGTGACGAAAAGGACGGCAAGGGGGCCGGAGAGGTGGCTCGCACCACGCCTGAGCCGTGGGAGGGGTTTCGCGCCGATATCGGGGCTCAACTGGACAAGATCATCGTGTCGCACCGCGCCGATCATGGCCGCATTGACCGGGAGGGCCGCAGGAAGGGGCGCGACAGCACAACCGGACAGCTTCATAACGACACCGCTTATGGCATTGTCGACGATCAGACCGTGGTCAGCCGCACACCGTTCCTGTCGCTCAAACCGGGAGATATCGAGCTGACAACACGCGGCAAGAACATCCGGGACGCTCAATTGCAAAAAGCACTGGCTGTGGCGACCAAAGGCAAGGACGGCAAGCCCTTTGAAGAGGCGTTGCGTCTGTTCGCGGCAAAGCCCGGCCCCTATCAGGGCATCCGCCATGTGCGCCTGATCGAAACCCTGCAAGCCTCGGCGCGGGTGGAAATCCTGGATGCGACCGGCAAGCCTGTCAAAGCTTATAAGGGCGACAGCAACCATTGCTATGAGATCTGGCGCATGCCGGATGGCAAGGCTAAAGCGCAGGTCATCACGACCTTTGAGGCCCATGGTAAGATTGCCCGTCGGCCACACCCGGCAGCCAAACGGCTGCTGCGAGTGTTCAAGCGCGATATGGTGGTAATTGAGCGGGAATGCGAAATGTTGATCTGTTATGTGCAGAAATTTGATCCTGCAAATGGCGTGTTTCTCGCACCCCACATAGAAGCCAACGTAGACGCCCGAAACCGAGATAAAAATGATCCATTCAGGTTAAGGCAAATGGGCACCGGACCCGCCATCAAAGCGAAGATTCGCCGTGTCTACGTTGATGAAATGGGCCGCATGAGAGACCCGGGCACCGCCTCTTAACTGGCGAGATTCGCGCGAATCGATAGATTATGCCATGCTCCCAAAGGGTTGGGAGTTTGGTGTGTGGATCAGATCATCGACATAGCGACGGACGGTCGCCACCTGTCGCGGGATCGTGGCTTTCTCAAAGTGTCCGAAGATGGCGTCGAAATCGGACGTACACCGCTGGATCAGATCGCTGCTGTCATCGTCCATGCCCACGGCACAACATGGTCCACATCCCTGCTAACAGAACTGGCCGAACGCGGTGCCCCTGTTGTTCTGTGTGCCGCAAACCATGCCCCGAAATCCGTGCTGATGCCGCTCGAAGGTCACCATATGCAAGGCGCTCGGATGCGGGCCCAGTGGCAGGCCAAAATACGATTCATCAAGCAAGCCTGGAAACAGGTGGTGACCGCCAAAGTCAGAATGCAGGCCACAGCCCTTGAGGCCATTGGCGAACCGCCTGCGCCTCTGTTGATGATGGTCCGCAAAATCACCTCTGGCGACAGTACCAATATCGAGGCGCAGGCCGCACGCCACTACTGGCCGCGCATCATGGGCACCGAGTTTCGCCGCGACACCGGAGCAGCGGACGAAAACGCCCTGCTGAATTATGGCTACACCGTCTTGCGGGCCGCGACCGCCCGCGCGGTTGTTGCCGCTGGCTTGCACCCCACTATCGGCCTCTTTCACACCAATCGGAGCAATGCCTTCGCACTTGCTGATGATATGATGGAACCATTCCGCCCGCTGGTGGACTGTGCCGTCCGTTCCATCGTTATCGCCCATGGTGCTGAGGTTGACACTGAGGCCAAGCAGTCACTTGCTCAATTAATCGCCACCGACTTGCCCTTGGGAGGCGGGATCACACCGGTTTCGGTTGCCTTGATGAAATTGGCGACCTCTCTTGGTCAAAGCTTTGAGGCCGGGAAATTGACCCTCGCGCTACCAGAACCACCCGATGCGTTGACCTTGGCGGGGTTGGGCAAATGAGCGCAACCGTAACCCATTTGTCAGGATATCGTCTTATGTGGATTCTTGTGATGTTTGATCTACCAACCGACACCAGGCAACAGCGAAAGGCGGCTGGCACCTTCCGCAATTTCTTGCTGGATGAAGGGTTTGAGCGCAGCCAGTTCTCTGTCTATGCCCGTTTCGTGAACGGCAAAGAGGCTTTTGCAACGCGCATCATTCGAATCGAGCGTCATTTGCCGGATATGGGCGACATTCAGATCCTGAACTTCACCGACCGCCAATATCGTGATATTATTCATTTTTCGGATCAGGGCCGCCGTAAGGCCCGTGAGAATCCAAAGCAATTGGTAATGTTCTGATGCGATTCGCGCTGGAAAACCACAACGGCCCTCTGACTAAGCCCTTTAATTTCAGGCTTTTAGGCAGAGAACTATTGTAGCTGTTCAAAATTCGCGGTCCAGCCGCAACCCAACAGACGGAAGCTGGCCCGGTGAGGGTATTGTAGCTGTTCAAAATTCGCGGTCCAGCCGCAACCCGCCAAACCGGCTCGTGCTGGCGGCAAAAATTGTAGCTGTTCAAAATTCGCGGTCCAGCCGCAACCCTGTGAGCATAGGAACGCAATCGCCACGAATTGTAGCTGTTCAAAATTCGCGGTCCAGCCGCAACGGACAGAGGTGGGGTTCCACGCGCCTCCTAATTGTAGCTGTTCAAAATTCGCGGTCCAGCCGCAACCGAAGTCGGGCACGCGGGATGAATCGTCAGATTGTAGCTGTTCAAAATTCGCGGTCCAGCCGCAACCCAGCGCCCGCGCAATCCTGTTGATCGGATTGTAGCTGTTCAAAATTCGCGGTCCAGCCGCAACCGACGATGAGGACGGATCAAAAGCAAAGCGATTGTAGCTGTTCAAAATTCGCGGTCCAGCCGCAACTACCATTGACCTCAAACATTCGTTTTGAAATTGTAGCTGTTCAAAATTCGCGGTCCAGCCGCAACTGCCCACGGTCCCCCTAACGGACGCTGAGTATTGTAGCTGTTCAAAATTCGCGGTCCAGCCGCAACGATCCGATGCAGCAGGCCATGCAGCAAATGATTGTAGCTGTTCAAAATTCGCGGTCCAGCCGCAACCACTTCGGTGTCGCAACGACAGCGGAACCAATTGTAGCTGTTCAAAATTCGCGGTCCAGCCGCAACATTGTAGTTACACGAGATTTGCGGTTGGTATTGTAGCTGTTCAAAATTCGCGGTCCAGCCGCAACCCCGGCTCGCGATCGGCTACCAACGCCGGAATTGTAGCTGTTCAAAATTCGCGGTCCAGCCGCAACGATGATCGCGCGCGCGACTACATCTGGCAATTGTAGCTGTTCAAAATTCGCGGTCCAGCCGCAACTCTTGCAGCAGGAGTAACGCCCTGCCCGCGATTGTAGCTGTTCAAAATTCGCGGTCCAGCCGCAACGACGGAGATGTATGGAAATATCGTAGAACCATTGTAGCTGTTCAAAATTCGCGGTCCAGCCGCAACACTCCGGCAGATTGGCCTCCACCAACGTAAATTGTAGCTGTTCAAAATTCGCGGTCCAGCCGCAACCGCCAGCAACAAAGAGCATGCGCTCTATCTATTGTAGCTGTTCAAAATTCGCGGTCCAGCCGCAACGGCCATACCCAACGTTACAAAAGGATGCAGATTGTAGCTGTTCAAAATTCGCGGTCTGAACCGCTCCGGGTTTTCCGGAGCGGTTCAGGTGGATCGTTCCTGAAGGCTTTTATCCAGGCCAGTTGGCATTCGGTACGGCTCAGCTCTGCAATCTCCCGGAGGAGCTCCGGGAGATCTGTTTTCGACTTCACTGCGCTCATTGCGCTGCCTTTGTGGCTACAATCCTGTAAACTGAACCGGATTTTCCCGTGATGCACACAACCGTGTTTCCGGCTTTACGCACGCCCGATATTGCGGCGCGAACGGTATGCGGTTGCCAACCGAATTCCTTCTGAAGCGCGTCAAGGCTTGCGCCGCCTTTCCGACGCAACAGGGCCTGAAGACGTTGCTTCTTTGTTGTGTGCTGTTTTGAGGCTTTCCCCGTCACCAGCGCTTTTCGGTCCGCCGCATCGTTCGCGGTCCTGTTTGATGTTGTTGTACTCGCCATGTTCTGGTCCTTTCAGCACAGGGGCTGGCCGATCCAGCCCCCCGTACTGACCGGAACCCGGAATTCCGGGCAGATCATTCGGCGCACCCACAGTCACGCTCGCTCAACGCAAGAAATCCAGTTCAAAAACGAAGAAGGAGCCGTTAGTTGACATTGAAGCGGCACCTACGAACTACGGCTTTGCTCCGCTATCTGGTATTCATTCAAATCGCAGAGAAAGACCGGTTTGAGCCCCATGGCGGTCATTTTGATTTCATGTTGCGCGCGCTCGCAGCACGAATATCGCCGCAACCACATCTTCATCGCTGCTGCTGCGCGGCGGGAAAACCAGCCGTTCGCGAGGTCTCGCGCTTGTTAGTCGCAGCAGACTTATTCGGCGTCATCTACAGACCTCATCCGGTGAGGGACAATCCCGTCATTGAGCTTTGGAAGGTTGTCAGTTCATAGCGGCCTCCAAAGATCTGTGGCGGAATTTGGTATTCTCGGCCCACATGCGGTGCATGACGACGGCCAGTTTTCTGTCGAAAGCAACGACGGCGCGACGACGGCCCTTTCGGCGCATCAGGCGCAGGCCCCAGCTTTTGATCTCGGAACTGGCGACGGATTGCATCATCATTGCAATGGCCGCTGCATAGAGCGTTGAGCGGACATCTCGGTCGCCTGCTTTCGAGATGTGGCAGGGATTGTCCAATCCGCCGGACTGATACCGGCGGGGCGTCAATCCAAAGTGCGCCGCCACTGTGCGAGAACTGGTGAACCGCGCCGGATTATCTACCGCAGCACGGAATGTTAGGGTGGCAATACGTCAAGGCTCTCCAAAAAGCGCGACATCTGATCGAAAACTTCTTTGGAAAAATCAAACATTACAGGGCCATCGCAACGCGATACGACAAAACAGCAGTTATCTTTCTTGACGCAATCTATCTCGCCGCATCAGTCATCTGGCTCAATTGATGACAACGCCTAGAATATGCAACTAACAATTATTCAATCGACCTGTCTAATAATACGTATTGGTCCAATGACTTCCTGATTGCCTTTGCGATCAAACGCGCCAGCATGGGCGGCTTTTCACTTGCAAAACGGAAACTCAGGCCGAAGCGCGGTAGCGCTGGTAAGTCCAGTTTGTGTGTGAACAAGTTTGAATCGATGTTTTCATCTTCCAAAACCGCAGCAACGGTCAGGCCAGACTGAACCATAGCAAGGACGCCTTGCAGACTGGTACAGGAAACCGTGCTTTTCCAAGAGATTGCACAGGCGCTAAGTGTATTTGTTGCTTCTTTGTAATAGCAACACGGCTTGTTGACATGTGCTAGGGGCAAGACACCGTCCTCAGGGAGTGTAAAATCGGGTTTCGCAATCCATGAAAGTTGGGAAACACAGATTGGATCGCCTTCAGTGTGAACATCCCGCACAACCGCCAAATCTAGTAAACCAGATGCGAGGCTTACGTTGAGGTCATCAGCTAAGCCCGCGACAATTTCGATGTTCACATCGGGTCGTTTTCCTATGAAGGAACGCAGCCCGTCCGTAATCAATTGAAAGAGATATCCATCATCAGGCACGCCGACTTTGACCTTCCCTCCCAGCAACGTCGGACTTAGCGCATCATAGATGCGATCTACTGCCTCCAAAACTACTTCAGAGTATTCGAAAAGCTCGCGGCCTTCAGGGGTCAACCTACAACTGCGTGTGGTGCGAACGAAGAGTTGGACACCAAGGTGATCTTCAAGTCCAGAGACTTGACCACTTACGGTTGACTGGCTTTTACTGAGCAGTTTTGCAGCGGCAGTAAAACTGCCGGATGTCGCTACAGTGCGAAAACTGCGCAGATGATCTGTGTGCATTCTGGCATGATTAACCGTAAATCCGATCAATTCAACAAAAATTACACGTAATTATTCCGCAATGAGTTCGTTATCGTTCTGAGGAAATCCAGAATCACAGCGGGGCCAAAGTGAAAGATACACATTCCTTCGACGTTGCAGCTTTCCTTCAGAAGTTGATCGAGATCCCCAGTTGTGATCCTCCGGGCGATGAAAGTGCGGTTGCGCATCTGGTGCACGATAGCATGACAGCACTGGGCATACCTTCTCAGATGGATGAGTTCTTGCCGGGTCGCATCAACGTGCTTGGGCGGGTGAAGGGCCGGGGTGAAAAGAAGCCGCTGCTCTTTTCGGCACATTTGGACACGACGCCGATCGGGGCGCAGGATTGGTCATTTCCACCTTTCGCAGGAGATGTCGTTGACGGCCACATCCGTGGCCGCGGCGCATCGGACATGAAAAGCGCCGTAGCTGCCTTTGTCGCAGCGGCTGCCGATATCGCGGGCCGTGACACGCCGCTGGCAGGTGATATTATTCTCGCCTTCACGGCGGGCGAAAGTTCGAACTGTCTGGGCGCGAAACGATTTGTCGAACAGGGACTCCAAGACGAAATAGGGGCGTTTCTGTGTGGTGAACCCAGTACGCTGGACATCATCACTGTCGAAAAGGCAATCCTTTGGCTTGAGGCCAAGGCGGTTGGAAAAATTGGTCATGTTTCCGGTGAGTTGGGCATAAACGCAATTTCACTGATGGCGAAATTTCTGACTGAACTTGAATCCCTGACGCTGGACTTGCCCCAACATCCGCTGTTGTCCGACCCAACTATCAATGTTGGCCGGATCGAGGGTGGGTCTGCCGTCAACGTGACGCCGGACGCCTGCCGAGCAGAGGTGGATGTGCGGTTTGGCCCCGGGATCGAAGTAAGCGAGGTCATCCACCAGATCGAACTGATCATGCCGGAAGGCATCTCGCTTGAGGTTTCGGATTTCAAGCCCGCTGTCGAAGAGAATCCAGAAAGCGAATTTGTCAGTATCTGTAAGTCAGCTTGCCGAAAATCTACGGGTAGCGACCCCGAAGTAAAAGGCGTCTCGTATTACAGTGACGGTGCTATATTATTGGATGGCATCAAGGCACCATTTGCAATCGTCGGGCCAGGATACCTGGGCATGAGTGGCCAAAGAGACGAAACAATCCTGGTTAGAAACCTGCGCGATTCCGTCGATATCTATCGCCGGATAGCTGAGGAGTGGTTGGCATGAGAAAGTTGCGCCCCCTCATCGGTCTGACCGCCGACGTTGAAACGCGAGACGCGGGATCAACGGAAACGGAATATGTCCTGCGCGCAAACTATGCGTCGGCCATCATAGACGCCGGTGGCTTGCCGGTAATCCTGCCACATGACCCCGATCTCGCGGCGCTTTATGTCGCGCAGATTGACGGACTCATCGTTACCGGGGGTTTGTTCGACATTCATCCAATACATTACGGCGAAACACTGACAGCCCCGCTCAAACTAAAGGAAGATCGAACAGATTTCGAACTTGCTATGTTGGATGGCGGGTTGATGGTGGATATGCCAATCATGGGCATTTGCAACGGTATGCAGCTCTTGGCCGTCAAACTTGGCGGCAAACTGGTCCAGGACATCCAGAGAGATATCGAAGGTGGCATTGAGCATTTGCCAAGCCCGGTTCCGGACAAATCTGCGCATGGGGTTGCGCTCCGGCAAGGTTCGGTTCTCTCAGATTTGGCGGGCGTGACCACAGCCCGCGTCAATAGCCTGCATCATCAGGCGGTCGTGCCGGCGAACGGTTACGACGTTTCCGCGACATCAGTCGAAGACGGCGTTGCCGAAGCCATAGAAGCGAAGGGGCGCAGATTCTGCGTTGGCGTTCAGTGGCATCCTGAATACCACACCAGCACTTTGGATCGGGCTCTGTTGGATGGCTTTGTCGCGGCGGCGGCGCAATATACTTCGCAGAAAACCGATCCGACTGCCCAGAGAAGCTCCGCAAAGAAACGGGCGGTGGGCGTATGACCATTCCGACAGCAAATCTCGTCTCGGTACCGTTGGCGCACAAGACAGTGGCGTGGCGCATCGGGCTTGTTGTCTTGTCGAGCGATCCGACGATTGAGCACAGCTTTCAGCGCATGCTAGCCCAAACTTCCGATATCGCACTGCACTGCAACAGGATCGCATTCGATGGGGAGATATCCGTTAGCAGCCTTTCCACGATGATGGACCGGATCGAAGCAGTCGCAGCAGAGATAATGCCAGGACAGGAACTGGATGCCATTCTTTACGGTTGCACATCTGCATCTGCTGCGATCGGCGACGACAAGGTTCGAGCATCATTGATCAAGGGCAAAGCTGTTGCATCGGGGTCGGCCCATACTCCTGTTTCAGGGCTGGTGGCGGCGTTGGAAGTCATGAAGTCGAAAAAGATTTCACTCATCACTCCCTATCCGGTCGATGTGACGGAAATGGTCGCTCAGTATCTCGGCTCAATGGGTGTCAATGTTGTAGCCTTGACCTGCTTGGGTTTGAAACAAGATTGGCAGAACGGCCAGATATCGGCAGATCAGATCGTCGATCTCGCTCGCAGTATCGATCACAAAGGAGCAGATACTCTAGTGCTTTCCTGCACGGCGCTTCGCGGCGCTGAGGCAATCGACGAGGCTGAAATAGCGACTGGCATGAAAGTCATCTCCAGCAATCAGGCGTTGCTCTGGCACGGCCTGCGTAAAGCTGGGTGCGACATTCGCCTCAACGGATTCGGAGAACTTCTACGGACACATTGAGACCATTAATCATGGCAGCTCGATTGAGCGGCCAGTAAACGACCGGGGACCGCATGGTGCGGAATTTCCCGGCATCACGAACTGATAACAAAGGGAAACACCATGAAAACGACACGACGCATACTTCTTCTCGCCACCTGCGCGATGATGGCCGGTGGCTCAGCCGCGATGGCAGATGTAGAAACCCGCAAACCTATCAAGGTTTTGATGATCAACAGCGCGGATGGTGACTTCATGGCCGCCGTTTACGGCGAAATCCTGCGCGAAGTCGGCTACCGTGTGGATTACGTACAAGCAGACTATGCCGCATCCTTTACCGCCGTCGCATCAGGAGACATAGATGTGTCGCTCGCGGCATGGCAAACGACCGGGGTCGAACTGACCAAGGCAGCAGTCGATTCTGGGCAGGTCACAGATTACGGTCCGACAGGTGTCCTGGTGACCGAAGGCTGGTGGTACTCCAACGCGCTCAAGGAATTCTGTCCAGGCCTGCCAGACTGGAATGCGTTGAAAGAGCCGGGCTGCGTCAAGGCGTTGGAAACCGCCGAAACGGCACCCAAAGGTCGCTATCTGGATGCCCCTGCAGATTGGGGAACCTTGTCGGACGCAACAATCGAGGACCTAGACCTCGAACTCGCGGTTATCAACTCTGGATCTCCAGGAACGCTTGTCGCGGCAGTGAAAGGCGCGCTTGATCGTCAGGAACCCATCCTTGCGTGGGGGTATCTGCCGCATTGGCTCTACAACACCGAAAACGGCGAATTTGTCGAATTGCCCGGGTTCCAACGCGATCTGGACATCCTAAAACTTGGCTACGATCAGACTTTTGATCGCGCAAAGATGGCAGGCGAAATTCTGTCAGCCTACACGATCTCTACCGAGGCTGTCGCGGTTGGCATGGATGCCATCGACAACAATGGCATGACCGCAGAAGAGGCGGCGCAGGCCTGGATGTCGGAGAACGAAAGCACATGGCAGGCCTGGGTTCCCGAATAAACCCCAGTAAATCGATCGGTATTGCCAATGACAAGAGGATTTAGAGATGCAACAAGACAGAATAATTGAAGCGTCAGGTATCTGGAAAGTCTTTGGCGATACCGCAGCCATCAATTGTGCCAAAAGCACAGACCCGACAGAGGAAGATGTGTTGGCATCCGGCGGAGTCGCTGGCCTGATCGACGCAAATATCGATGTGTACCGCGGCGAAATATTTATGATTATGGGCCTGTCGGGGTCAGGAAAATCAACTCTCCTGCGTTGCCTGACAGGCCTTTACTCCAGCACACGGGGCAAGATCACCATCGGCGATACGGAGCTCACCTCCGCAACCAAGGCGGAGATGGTGAAGTTCCGCCGCAAGAAAATCAGCATGGTTTTTCAGAATTTCGCGTTGCTGCCGCACCTGAACTCTTTAGACAATGTGGCCTTCCCCCTGCGTGTACAGGGGACGTCCGTCGCAGAACGCCGCAAGATAGCGCGCGACACGCTCAAGCTGGTAGGTCTTGAAGGCAAGGAAGGTTTCTTCCCAAGCGAATTGAGCGGCGGTCAGCAACAGCGGGTAGGCATCGCTCGATCACTGGTTACGAACCCCGATGTATGGTTTCTGGACGAGCCATTCTCGGCCCTCGATCCACTGATCCGCCGAGAGATGCAGGATGAGTTTCGAAGGCTGCAAGAGCAACTTCACAAGACCATCATCTTTGTCACCCACGATCTTGAAGAAGCAGTGCGCCTTGGCGACCGGATCGTCGTGATGGAAAAAGGCAGGATTGTCCAGATCGGGACTCCCGAAGAACTAATCCTGAAGCCTGTCAACGATTATGTCCGAAAATTTGTCGCCGGACTGTCGAAAGACACCGTCATCAAGGTTAGGTCCATTCTGGAACCGCTTGAGAAAGATGCAGTGGACGGTCAGCACGTAAAAGCGGATGCAACACTTTCCGAAGTGACGCGACAGATTGTCGAGAGCGTTCAACCGCTGAAAGTCGAGGATGCGGCTGGCAAAATCATCGGACAGGTGTCCCGTCAGGGGCTGGCACAATGGCTGACTTGAGCTCCTCACAAAACCCGCCGTCGCGACTGCTTCAACCTCGTGCCATGCTCGCGATTGCGGCTGCAGTCCTGGTTGCGACGATTATGTTTCTAAATCCCGGGAATGTTCTGGCAGCCTACCCGGACGCATGGGTCATTGATCTGGCAGAACCATTCGACCGAGGGCTCAAGTATATCTCCAAGGATCTTTCAATAGGTGCCTTGTCGGTCAGCGACATTACGCGGTCCATCAGCGAGTTGATTGGCGCGCCAATCGAATTTTTCAACGGTCTATTGGTCGAAGGATTCTATTTCTCCATAGGTGAGGATTATTACGAGCTACCGCCACTGTCTTGGGTGACCACGGCAGCTCTTCTGGTGCTGCTCCCGATGTGGGTTGGTGGATTGCGTATCGGTCTGCTCGCTGCTTTCACGGTGTTTTACGCACTTGTTTTCGGCCTTTGGGAATCTACCATTCTCACGTTGGTCTCAGTCCTATTCTCAGTCGCGTTCGCGACGTTTATCGGGCTAGTTCTTGGCATTCTGGCCAGCAGATCCGACACGGTTTCGGCAATCCTGCGACCTGTCTATGATGCGCTGCAAACAATTCCGGTGTTTTCCTATCTTTCGATTATCCTCGTGTTCTTTGGCTTTGGTCCAGTGGCCGCACTGATCGCCACGGTAATTTTTGCGCTTGCGCCCATGGCCCGCACGACTGAACTGGCTCTGCGCCAGACACCGCAGGCCATTCAAGAACTTGCGGAGATAACCGGATGTTCGCCCAGACAGCGGCTATTCCTGGTCACGCTTCCGGCGGCCCGTACCAGCCTTATGATTGGCATCAACCAAGTTACGATGTTGTCGCTAGCAATGGTCATCATCGCGTCGATCATCGGCGCAGGCGGCCTCGGGTCGGACGTGCTGCGCGGCTTGAAATCCATGCGTCTGACCGAAGCCTTGCTGGCCGGTCTTGCGATTTCACTTGTAGCGATTACCATCGACCGCACCTTGCGCACATGGACGGAACACAGGCGCGACGTCCACGATGACAAGCCTTCTGATCGACGAATTGTCTGGCTGATCGCTGGAGTGTTGTTGCTGATATCTGTAGTAGCATATTTCAGCGAGGCGCTGCTCTTTGCCCCGACCAAGCCGCTGATCGAAAATAGCCGCGTGCTTGACGACATGCTGACCAACCTGAATCTGTTCGTGCGCGATGACCTTGCTGTGGTGCAGGACGGTTTCATCAGTTGGATCATGGTGCCCTACCGAAATTTCATCGCTTCGCTGCCCTGGTTGCCCTTTGCGCTTCTCGTCGGGGTTGCCGCGACCGCACTCAAAGGGGTCCGCCTCGGGCTGATGTGCTTCCTGCTGGTCGCAAGCCTCGCCATTTTCGGTCTTTGGGCCCGCGCTATGCTCTCGTTTTATCTGGTAACACTGGCTCTGTTCGTGGGTTTGGTGATCGGTTTACCCTTGGGAGTGATGGCAGGGCTGAACCGGCGCGCGTATATGATCGTCGAGATTTGTAGCGACGTCATTCAAACATTACCCACATTCGTCTACCTGATCCCGGTCGTTGTGCTTTTCGGAGCGGGTGATTTCCCGGCACTGATCGCCATCATCATCTATCTATTCGCGCCGATCATTCGCTACACGGCGAACGGCATTCAGCAGGTGTCCAGCAGCACATTGTGCGAAGCGGCCGATATGACAGGGTGCACTATGCTCCAACGTCTGCGACTTGTCTTGCTACCTGTTGCAATGCCCCAGATCGTTCTGGGCATCAATCAGGCGGTGATGTTGGGTTTCGGCATGCTGGTTATCACTTCCCTTGTCGGGTCTCGCGGGCTTGAGGAATCGACCCTGGTCGCCGTGGCCCAAGTGAAACCCGGGCAGGGCATCATGGCAGGATTCGGCATCGCGGTACTGGCGATCGTGCTTGATAGATTGCTGCGTGGCGCGAGCGACAAACTTTCCAACTCGTTCCAACCTTCCCGTACCTGACAGGAGGACTCTCAGATGATACCCGAAAAAAGGACGTATGATTTCGTTATTGTCGGTAGCGGCTCCGCCGGTGGTGTGCTGGCATCCCGCCTGACCGAAGATGCCGATTGCACCGTCTTGTTGATTGAGGCAGGGACGGCAAGACGGTCGTTAACCGTCGATGTCCCAGGCCTGCTGTTCATGAATTTCGAGCGCGCCAAGTACAACTGGCGCTTCGATACCACCAAGCAGAAGGAGTTGGGTGGGCGCGAGGTTTATCAGCCACGCGGTAAGGGTCTTGGCGGCAGCAGTTCGATCAACGCAATGGTTTACATGCGTGGTCACGCGGAGGACTTTGATGGGTGGGAAAGGTTGGGTGCAAAAGGTTGGAACTACGCGTCCGTCCTGCCCTATTTCAAAAAATCAGAAGCCTTTAAGAACAACGGTGATCCGACCTATCGAGGCGGCAATGGCCCGGTGAAAACCCAACGGTCCCGGGCTTGGGCTCCTGTGCAGGATGCCTTCATGCAGGCGGGCAAGGAACGCGGTTATCCCGAAACCGACGACGTCAACGGGTTTCAGCAGGAAGGTTTTTCAATGTTCGATATGAACATCGGCGACGGTGTGCGCAATGGCACTGCCAAAGCTTTCATTCGCCCTGCAATGAAGCGCCCCAATCTTGAGGTTGCGACGGATACCTACTGCGCCAAGGTTGTGATGGAGGGGTCCACGGCAAAAGGTGTGGCGCTGTCCACGAAGGGCAAATCATGGACGGCCACCGCCAAGCGCGAAGTTATTCTATGCGCGGGCGCGGCAAAGACGCCGCAAATTCTTATGTTGTCAGGCATCGGTCCCGCAGATCACTTGGCGGAACACGACATTCCAGTGGTAGTCGATCTAAAAGGGGTGGGCGAGAACCTTCAGGATCACGCGGAAATCCATCTGAAATATGCCGCAACCAAACCTGTCGCCTATAACAAGTTCCTGCGCCCGGATCGCGCGATCAGAGTGGCGCTTCAATGGCTTTTCACGCGCGACGGCGTGGCCGCCACCAACGGCTTTGAATGTGGCGCATTTTTTCGGTCGTCTGAAAACGTGCCTTATCCTGATCAACTGATCCACTATTACCCGGTTCATCTGAACGGGTGGATGCCAGCCTTTGGTAAACATGGCTTTACCCTTGGGCTCAACTACATGCGTTGCAATAGTGTCGGTACGGTCAAACTGAAATCGCCTGATCCGAAAGACACCCCGCGGATCGACCCGAATTACATGTCCGATCCTGACGATATGGACCGCATGGTCAGCTTTCTCGATCTGGGCCGCGATCTGGCCGCTGCCAGCGCCTTTGATGATTTCCGGGGAGCCGAGCTTGAGCCGGGACCGGAGGTGCAGACGCGCGTCCAAAAAGAAATGTGGATTCGCGATAACCTCGCTAGCGCCTATCACCTGTCCTGCACGTGCAAGATGGGTACAGATGAAATGGCGGTTACCGGCCCGGACGGCAAAGTTCACGGCACCGAGGGACTGCGCGTCGTCGATGCTTCCATCATGCCGATGGTGACCAACGGCAATCTGAACGCACCTACTATGATGATGGCGGAGAGAATTTCCGACATGATCCGCGGTCGTCCATTGTTGCCGCCAGAGAAGGTGCCGGTCGCAAAACCGATCAAAGGGGCCGCGAGTCAGTATTGAGTCCAATCCTGTGCAGCCCCTTCCGGCAGCAATAAATTCCAATTGAAAGGTGCAATATGCCCAACCCGGTTGAAACATATTTTGATACCTGGAACGTTCCTGACGACCTGCGAAAACTGGCAAGTCGTGACATTCCGCATTGGATCAATGGTAAAGCCGTCGTCAGTGGTGAGACCATAGATGTTGTCGAGCCATCGACAAGTACGGTGATTTCACGGACATTTGAGGCGGGCAAGGAACACGTAAACGCCGCAATCAAAGCCGCAAGGCAGGCGTTTGAGGGCGATTGGTCGAACCTGCGCCCACTTGACCGGCAGGCCTTGATGCTCAGGCTCGCTGATCTGATTGAAGCAAATGCCGATGAACTCGCGTTTCTCGAATCTGTAGATGTTGGTAAGTCCGTGGTCCAAGCCAAAGAGATTGATATTGGCGGCTCGGTCGATGTGCTACGACACTTCGCGGGTTACTGCACACGCATCGAGGGGCGCACCGCGCCGCTTGCAGCCTATGAAAAAGGCAGTGTTGGCATGACAATCAAGCGCCCCGTTGGCGTCGTTGCCGCAATCGCCCCATGGAATTTCCCGCTGCAAACGCTGATCTGGAAATGCGCTGCCGCCTTCGCAACCGGTTGTGTAGTGGTCGCGAAGCCAAGTGAAGTCACTCCCATGACGGCGTTACGCCTAGGTGAACTGACCGCAGAGGCTCGTTTTCCGCCCGGTGTTTTCAATGTTGTAAATGGCACCGGTGCGATCACTGGAGCGGCGCTGACTTCCCATCCCGATGTCGATAAGATCAGTTTTACCGGATCGACAGGCACTGGCATCGCGGTTGGTCAGGTCGGGCTGGCCAGCATGACACGCCTGACCCTTGAACTGGGAGGGAAATCAGCCGCCATTGTCACGGCGGACGCTGATCTGGACGTGGCCGTCGAAGGCGTCGTGAACGGCATTTTCTTCAACAGCGGACAGGTCTGCGACGGGACTTCACGCGTAGTTGTCGATGGCGCAGTTTATGAGGACTTTATGATGCGGTTGGTGAAAGCCACGCAGGGCCTCAAAATGGGTGCGGGTCTGGACCCTGACACATTCATGGGGCCGATGGTGTCAATTGACCATAAAGCAAAGGTCGCAGGTTTCATCGCTGCCGCTCAGGAGGCAGGTCTGGCATTGCCCGTTCAGCACACTAGTCGACGCACACACGGGGGATTGGGCGCGTTCCAATGATCGAAAGATCGTAGCTATCCAAACCCACCAATGAAGGCACTGTGGAATTGGTAAGAAGCACGATCTTCTGGATACCTATGTTGCAAAGTATCTGCGCGCCGATACCGTATCTTCGCAGCGTATTTCGTGGATTGTTTGTGACGTTGAAACGGGATGATAGGACGTCCTTGGAGCCATCCCGCAAAATGACTAGAGCGCCGCGACCTTCACGAGCAATCTCTACCATAGAATCCGGAACTTGATTCCACCTCAATGAATTGAGAGCAAGCAGATCCTCGAACGGGTCCAGTACGTGCATGCGCGTCAGAACGGGCTCACCGTTTGAGATATCGCCTTTTGCTATCACCACATGTTCCGCGCCGTCCGGAGCATCCTCAAAGACGTATACGTCCCACTTTCCACCAATAAACGAATTCAGTGATGAACGGGCTTTTTCGCGCACGAGATTGTCATTCTTAAGCCGAAACGCGATCAGATCAGCAATGGTCCCGATCAAAAGTTCATGTGTTGCGGCAAATTCCATCAGGTCTGGCATCCGCGCCATCGTGCCATCATCATTCATGATCTCACAAATGACACTGGCAGGCACCAAACCAGCCAATCGGGAGATATCGACGGCAGCCTCTGTGTGACCGGCACGGACCAAAACACCGCCATCCTTCGCGCACAGTGGGAAGATGTGACCTGGCGTTGCGATATCAGCAGAATGGCAATTTGGATCTGTTGCGACCTTGATCGTGTGAGCGCGGTCGTGCGCTGATATACCAGTGGTAACACCTTCGCGCGCTTCAATCGAAACTGTGAACGCCGTTTCGTGGCGCGACGTGTTAGAAGAAGACATCTGAGGAAGGTTCAGCGCATCCACACGGGCGCGCTCCATAGGCATGCAGATCAGGCCGCGGGCATATTTTGCCATAAAATTGATGGCTTCTGGTGTAATCTTCTCGGCAGCGATCACGAGATCTCCTTCATTCTCCCGATCTTCATGATCCACGAGAATGAACATCTTGCCGTCGCGTGCCGCTTCGACAAGCTGTTCAGGAGACGCAAAAGCAGATGTGCTGACAGAAGCCTTAGGGGCGTGTGCGGTGCGTGCCATTTTCTCTTTTTCCTCAACTAGACTGGGGGAGCGGCTGCCATCGAACTGGACGGTGCAGATAGATGACGACGTTTGGAAAGCACATTGATCCAGTCTCTAATCAGCCGATCCGACAGCAGGGCGATGATAGCGATCGCAAGACCGGCAAGTAGGCCGCGGCCAGCATCAGCTTGTGACAGCGCCACGTAGACCTCCTGACCCAGATCCTGGGTGCCCACCAAAGCCGTGATGGCGAGCATGGCGAGACCAAACATGATGGTTTGGTTTACGCCGAGTGCCAGAACCGGCATGGCCAGAGGGATGCGAACCTGCCAGAGGATCTGGAGGTTGGTGCACCCCATCTGACGTGAAGCTTCCAATATTTCTTCATCAATAGTTCTTAAGCCCTGCTCGACATAGCGCATGGCCGGTACGATGGCGTAGATGATGATGGCCAGCAGGGCAGTGAACTCGCCCACCTGAAAGAACATAAGAAAGGGGATCAGCAGCACAAATTGCGGCATGGTCTGCAAGGTATCAGCAACAACTCGAACGATACCAGAAAGGCGCGTCGAATGCGCCGCCAACATACCTATCGCGCCGCCCAGAACAAAGCTGATCGCAACGGCCGCTCCACAAAGATAGAGAGACAGCATAGCGAGGTCCCACAGGCCTGTGACAACTATGAACACACAAGCGGAAAAGCAGAAGAGAGCTGTTCGCAAACCGCCCAGGCTGTGTCCAAGTGCCACCAGGAAAACACTCAAAGCGACCCACGAGACACCGGTCATGCCAAAGTAGCTGATCCAGCCGGTGAACAATATGGCACCTGCGACTACGTAGGATTTGCGCACAACTGCTATCCCTGCCAGCGCGGCCACCACAGACCAATACCCGACTATTATTTCGCTCGACAGTGCAAAACCCCAGGTAAACGGTGTCACGGCTTGTTCAAGACCAGCGCGAAGCGGAAACATAAAGAAGTAGAAAACGTTTGTCTTTAAAGTGGTCAGAGTAGGTCCGAAAGTGAAAAGGAAGTTTTCGAGCCAGGAATTGAGCGGCTCTACAACATTAAGTAGGGGCGAGCGTGGTCCATCGTCCAGACCCGGCACAATCAGCCCAACGGGAAGTGTTGCGATGACGACCATCGCACATCTCACCGATGGTCTGTGCCAGAATGGCGCACCATGATGCCCCCGGTGGTTTCGCGCGTTTTCAGCAAATCCCCAGGTAATCCGGTCGATCAGAATTGCCAGAAAGACAATAACAAGACCAGCCATCAGACTTTGACCGAATTGAGCCTTTCGCAGGGCTGTGAGTACCGCCCAACCAACATCATCAAAACCACCAATGATTGCGGCGATAATCACCATCGATAATGCCTGCATCGTGCTTTGGTTTACACCAACCAGGATCTGAGGCATCGCCCCCGGCACGCGCACATTCCAAAATAGCTGTCGACCGGTGCAACCCGCCATTTGACCGCTTTCTATCTGAGCGTCTGGAACGCGCGTTAAACCAAGCATCGTGTTGCGCACCATTGGGGGCGCGGCATAGATAGCGGATGCGATTAGCCCTACGACAGGACCAAAGCCAAAAAGCAACAAAATCGGGATTAGGTATGCAAAAGCCGGGACTGTTTGCATCAGAGCAAGCGCAAGGTCCATCGGGCGGCGGATACGCGGCACAAGATAGCTTGCAGCGCCCAACCCGAACCCCAGAGCGATCGAAAGTGGGACGGACACACCAATCAAAGCAAGAGTGTTCATTGTCTGCTGCCAGAAGCCCAAAGCAAGGGTTGTTAAGATGCCCAGGACAGCAAACAGAGCCAATTTCCATCCCTGTGCCAGCCAAGCTAAGCCCACGAATGCCGCAGCAATGGTGACCCAAGGCGCGATACTTAGCAAAGATTGCAGGCCATTCATTGGAACGGCCAGAACGTTTGAAATCGCCCTGAAAAAGGGCTGCAATGGCTCAACGATCGTGTTCATGGCCGAATTGATCCAATCCACTACCGGAAGAACCAAAAACTCGGGCACATCTCTGAATGAAGTAAAGAACAACGACAGACAGGTCAGAAGAAGGATCGCACCGGCAACAAATAACCCAACAGCGAATGTCTCGGACTGAAAGAGGGATTTAGGCTCGGTGTAAAGATTTGATTGGTTTGCCATATCAGTCATGACACACTTGCTTCTTCGGCATGGCGTGCACGACTAACACCCTCGTGCATTGCGGACACGATCGACCCGGCGGTGACTTGACCGATGGTGTTTCCATTCGCATCCGCGACGGCAATATCGCCATCGCTGAAGTCGTGACTGTCCAGGATATCCTCCAATGTGGTGCCTGACGGGATAGAGATATGGGCCTCGTTCGCGCTTCCGGTTGTCATCACATCTGATGCTGTAAGAACCCGGGTAAGCGGAACGTCCGACGCAAACTCGGCCACGTAATCATCAGCGGGATTGAGAACGATTTCGGCTGGTGTTCCTATTTGCACCATCTGGCCATCGCGCATTATTGCAATTCGGTCTGCAATCTTCAAAGCTTCCAGGAAGTCATGAGTTACAAACACGATTGTCTTGTTCAATTTTGACTGAAGTCGCATAAACTCATCTTGCATCTGACGCCGGATCAGGGGGTCCAGCGCCGAAAATGGCTCGTCCAGGAACCACAGATCGGGCCCAACAGCGAGTGAGCGGGCGATGCCAACCCGTTGCTGCTGACCACCCGACAACTCGTCTGGCATTGCGTATTCGCGTCCATCCAACCCGACCAAGGTGATGTATTCCCTGGCTTTGCCAAGTCGCTCTGTAGCGCTAACACCCTGGATTTTCAGAGGAAAGGCGACGTTTTCGATGACGCTCAAATGCGGCAACAGGCCGAAAGACTGAAACACCATGCCCATCTTGTGTCGCCGCAAGTCGATCAAGTCGGTCTTTGACATATCAAGAAGATTGCGGCCTTCGTAGATTATTTCTCCCGCAGTCGGGGACACAAGGCTGGACAGACATCTCAGCATTGTTGATTTGCCGGAGCCAGACAAACCCATCACCACAAAAATTTCACCTTCATGTACGTCGAAACTTACATCGGCCACTCCGCATATCTGGCCAGCATCGCGAATTTGGGTGATCTTTCCTTCAAGAGAGGCCGCCTTCGCCGCGGCCAATGTAGATACTGCGTCGTCGCCAAACACTTTCCAGAGGTTGCGACAGGAAAGTTTTGCCTGCCCAGCCTGCTGAGCCGACGTCGTACAGCTTGCAGATGTGTCTTTTTGCATACCCTTGGCCCCTTATTCGTTTCGAGCTCCGGTGCAGATACTTTTGCACCGGAGAAAATTTAAAATTGGGAAGCCGCACCTACTGAAGTGCAGCGTCAATCCACATCTGCCAAACGTCCGGATTATCGTCCATCCAGGCCGCAACGGCGTCCTCTAGCGACACGCCATTTACGTCGACCTCAAGCACCAGAGATTCCTGGATTTCGTTGGTAATCTGGATTTCTTGGAGGAAACGGAACGCTGCAGGCCATTTTTCTTCTGCACCTACCCATGCCAGTTTCCGCACCCAGCCCGAAGGCCAGTTGCAGTCATGCGTGGCATTGGCGTTGGGCCCATGAGACGGGTCAGAGTAACAAGCGTCGCTGCTTGCTGGCATATCAACCCATTTCGGTTCGAATTCTGCAAAGAGCCAGTGCGGAGCATAGAACATCATCACGATGGGCCGTTTTGCGGTCATCGCTGCTTTGTACTCTGCGGCTGCGGCACCCTCTGACCCAGAAGGGATTGCCACAAAATCAAGTCCCAAACCGGTAAGTCGCTTGTCGTTGTCGGGCGCCCAGTCTGCTGGATAATCGAGCAGTCGTCCTTTAGGGAAGGTTTCCGGTGTTGCGAACAACTCTTTACAATCGTTCAGTGCCTCATAGGACGGCAGGCCTGGGCAGGCTTCTTCTACGTAGGCAGGATAAATCCAACCTTCGCGGCTATCAATTCCAGTTGCGCCCAAATCAACCGCCTGACCGCTGTCAATCGCACGAGTGAAATGCTCCTGAATGGTCTGTTCCCAGATCTCCATTGCCACTGTCAGGTTGCCGTCCATCACACCTTGGACCTGAGGAACATAACCGGCAGTTACATACTCTACATTATAGCCCATCTTCTTGAGCGCTTCGCCCGCGATACGGGTAGATACATGCTGACCGGTCCATTCGTTCATGGATAGTTTGATCGGATCACTGCTTTCAGGCTCAAACGCCAAGGCGTGCGTAGACGCCAGCGCCAGCGCTGAAACTAGCCCCAGAGCTCTAAAAGTTTGGGAAAATTTGAGTGTCATAGTTTTCTCCTGTTGCGTTTAGTTTATTTGTCATTGGTTGAGGATGCCGGGCGCGGCTTGCAGGTTGTGGGCAAGCAATTGATTGGAATTCGCCCCCTTACTGGAAACCGGCGAATATTCGGGCGACAGGTCCGGATAGCTTTGTAATATGCGCCGGTATTACCTCTTGCCTGTCTGTAACTGCCACGATACGCATTGGATGCGGCGAATTTCGAGGAGTGAAATGCTTTATGAGCGATATCGTTAACAGCCCGAATTCCAGTCGAGGCGCGACGGAGAGCAGTCTTCTTAGCAGCCTTCCATTGAGCGATATTGATCGCGAAATCATCGGCCATCTGCAACAGAATGGTCGTCGCACTTATGTGGCTATTGCGAACGACATCGGCGTTACAGAGAAGACCGTTCGAGCGCACGCCAAGGCGCTTCTCGATCAGAAAATCATTCAGGTCGTCGCGCTGACATCTCCCGCAGCGTTGGGATATCGGGTATCTACTTTGGCTGCGATCAGCATCGCCTCTCCGGCTGAGGGTACGCGAATTTCGGATGCGTTGGCGCGGATAGATTCCATTGACTATGTCGTTTTGACCTACAGCCGTTTTGCGATTTTTGCCGAAATCATCGCGCGGGATATGCAAGAACTTCAAGAAACGATCGAAACCCAAATTGGGGCCATTGAGGGTATCACCGGCGTCGAGCTTTTCCCCTATTTCAGTCTGCATTACCAGCAAGCTCAGATCATCAACCCCAACCCGACGCACAAAGAAGGGGTGATCGATGCCGAGATGAGTGAAGCCGACCAGGCCATCGTGGCCGAATTGGCCCTGGACGGTCGCGCTGCCTACAGCATGGTCGCCGAAAAACTGGGTATTTCTGAAAGCCAGGTTCGAATACGCGCACAGCATTTGCTGGCCAATCGGCAACTGAAGATCATGGCTATTGTCAATCCGTTGAAACTTTTGGATTGCACGATGTCCTGGATCGCCATCAATGTTGCCGTAGATGTCCCGATGAGCGATGTTGCCGACGCATTGTCGTCCATGCCAAATATTTCTTATGTCGCCACTTGCGCGGGGCGTTTCGACATCTTTGTCGAAGTCATCTGCACTTCGAATGCCGAGTTGTTGGAGATAATCGAATCCCAGATTCGACCTGTCCGCGGGGTGACCCGGACCGAAGCGTTTATTTACGCCAATCTGCATTACAAACGCCTCCTTCCTTTACATGTGAGAGACCGGACCGCAGCAGAAAACGCCACGGTCCATTCTGTTCTCCGGAACTAGCCGTAGTTGACCCAAACAGCTTTGGTTTGCAGGTACTTCTCGATCCCTGCCATGCCGTTGTCGCGGCCGTAGCCCGACTGTTTGTAACCTCCCCAGGGAGCCGCAGCGTCGAACTGGTTGTAGGTGTTTACCCAAACTGTTCCCGCTTGAAGTGCTGCAGAAACTTTGTGGGCCCGTCGCACATCATGCGTCCATACGCCTGCAGCCAGGCCGAAGGTTGTCGCATTGGCACGGCTGACCAGTTCATCCATATCTTTGAAACTCTGCATGGCTAGAACCGGGCCAAAGATTTCCTCTCGTGCGACGCGGCTGTTATCCGGTACGTGCGTCAAAACCGTCGGCTTGAGAAAATGACCGCCTGATAATTCGCCGCCGGGTCGTTCACCACCATAACTGATCTGAACACCTTCAGTGCGCGCCGCTTCGACATAACCCTCGACCCGGTTCAGCTGTTGTGCCGAAATTAGCGGCCCCATCGTGGTATCGGTTCGTAGGCCGTGGCCGACCTGGATCTTTTCCGCCTCAGCCAGCACGATCTCGGCAACGCGATCATATGCTTTCTCTTCGACAAGCAGGCGTGATCCAGCCGAACACACCTGACCGCTGTAAAAGAAGATCGCCATCGCAGCCGTGGCAGCGGCGGCTTCAAGATCAGCATCGGCGAAAATGATGTTTGGATTCTTTCCACCCAACTCAAGTGACACGTGCTTTAAATGAGCAGATCCGCGAGAAGCGATCATTTTACCAACGGCTTCAGACCCAGTGAAAGCGATCTTGTGGATGTCCGGGTGATCAACGATAGCTTGGCCTGTTGTTCCGCCGTGACCGGGAAGAACGTTTATTACCCCCGCCGGTATGCCTGCCTCAAGCGCCAGCTGACCCAGAACCAATGCGGAAAGCGGCGTTTGTTCGGCTGGTTTGAGAATGATTGTACATCCAGCGGCAAGAGCCGGTGCCAATTTGAAACAGGCCTGACAAATTGGGAAATTCCACGGCACAATCGCGCCTACCACGCCAATTGGTTCACGCCGGGTATAGACATGCATTTCAGGGGCCGTAACAGGCAGTGTGTCACCCTGGATTTTAGTTGGAAAGCCAGCGTTGTAGCGCAGAGCACCGACGGCCAAACCGACATCGACAAACTTGATATGTTCTACCGGCTTGCCGCTATCCAACGATTCAATCTGGCCAATCAGATCAGTATTGGCCTCGATCAGATCTGCAAAACGGCGGATGGCTGTTTCACGTTCAGCGGGGGTAAAACGAGCCCAGTCGCCTTCTAGTGCAGTCTTTGCGGCACTGGCGGCACGATCCACATCGGCTGCACTGGCATGGGCAACTTCGCAGATCAACTCCCCGGTCGCCGGGTCACGGGTTTCGAACGTGTTGCCGTCTTGGGCATCAAGCCATTGATCACCAATCAGCATTTGCTTTGGCTTGGCTAGAAAGGCACGCGCGTCGTCAGACAAAAGGTCTTTGATGGATGTATGGATGTTCATGTCGGTATCCCTATTTTATCGAGTGTTGTTTACAGCCGTTCCTGGCTATCAATCGTCATCAGCGTGACGCCGCCGGTTGCAAAATTGGCCAGATCGGCCACCGCGATCTTCCCTTCGGGCGAGGCCAAGGCAGCATCCATATCTTCTTGGGTGTCGTATGTTAGGATTGCGGTCAGATAGACCGTGCTGGCGTCATCCGAGCTGGCTACTGGGCCGCGGCTAACCTCAAACCCTTTCAGGTTTGGCATCGCCCGGGTCAGGGGGATATGCGTATCCTCGTAATGGGCATCGAAAGTGGCTTTATCTTCGGGCAATCCATAGTTCACAATCACGCGTATCATTTCAGGGTCTCCTGCATCGGCATGGGGAAAAGGGAGCGCCGGTGATACACCAGCGGCAAGGCGTCGTTACGGTGCACTGAGCGGACATTCCCGGTGACAATCACATGATCACCACCAGGAACGCGCTGCCCTACTGTGCAGTGAATAGCAGCAGCGCATCCGCTGATTTCGGGCAGGTTGCGCGCGCCAGCGGTCCAGTCTATTTGACCGAATTTGTCCGCGGCTTTGCCTGCCATTGCATAGGCAAGCTTCTCTTGGCCTTCAGCAAGGATATGGATCATGAAGTCGGCACCTGGAAGAAGCGCCTTAAGCGTGTTCGATCCGACGTCGAAACAAGCCAACATCATCGGCGGCGCCAGCGACAGCGATGACACAGCCGATAGAGTTGAACCCAACGGTTTGTCCCCCCAGTCGCGGCAAGTGATCACGCTGACGGCGGCCGGCATATCGGCCATCGCCGATTTGAAGGCATCAATATCCGGGCCGGTTACACAGGTTGGATGGTTCATGCGACAAGCTCCACGGTATTGTTGTGAACACACCGTCCGCGCGTCATGACGAAATCTACTTTAAGTGAGCGCAAGTCATCCACGGGCACCTCAAACGGATCACGTTCAAAGGCGATGACGTCAGCAAATTTGCCCGGTGCCAGCGAACCACGCACATCGTCCTCACCGAGGGCGGCAGCAGAATCGAGTGTGTGCATCCTCAGCGCATCTTCGAGGCTCAGGGCCTCTTCTGGATCGATATACCCACCAGAGTAAGTTTGCCGCTTGACACAGCACCAAACTGAAAACATCGGATTAGTGGCTTCACGCTCGGAACCAATCCAAACATCCGAGCTGGCATTTAGACGCCAGCCCTGCGCCATGAGGGATTTGAATTGAAAGCGCCCTTCGCGGCCGAACTCTCCCAGGTAATCCTCAAAATATTCGCCAAAGGTATAAAGGAAAACCGGCTGCGGCACGGGGATTATTCCTGCCCGCGCCCACCAATCCATTGTTTCTGACCGTGGCATTAAATTTCCGGCATGTTCGATACGCATCCGGGTCTTGCCTGAGGTAGCCCCACCCAATTCCAGCAGACGCGCACACAACCATTCTTGCGCTCGATTGCCATTGGCGTGAACTGAAAGTTGCATGTCGTTGTCAAGCGTTTGCTCGACGGCGCGGCGGAAGAAGTACTTAGCGAAGGCAATATCACCGCAAACGCCGTCAGTGCCCAGATAGGGACACGATACCGCGGCGCTCTTGGCAGAAAACCCACCGTCTGCAAACAGTTTAAGCCCCTGAATGCGCACGTCATGCTCTGAAGCCCCAAGGCTGAAATGCTGCTGCCAGTTGCAGGCTTCCTCCAGTTTCATAGTGCCTGGCGCCCAAAGGTATATGCGATAAGCGAGCGGAAGCTCTCCAGCCTCGGCCAATTCCGAGAATGTTTGAATGCCGTCGATTGTCTCGGAGATTTCTCCGATTGTTGTCACACCGAAACGGGTAAAGTACTTATCAAGTCCCTCAACAAAAGCATCCTTCAGGCGAGACTTCTCGACCCCTGGCAAAGGCAGCAGAGCATCCATCTCTTTGACGACGCCTGTGGGATTGCCCTGCGCATCGCGTTCGACTTGCGGCGGTCCCGTTACGGAGTAAGAGGGCGGTATGTAATCCCGGTCGATACCCGCAATCTCTAAAGCCCTGGAGTTCAAAACACTGATGTGCCCACCTGCCTGCAAAGCAATGGGATGATCGGTCGAAACCTCATCCAGTTCGGCCCGTGTCGGCAACCGGCCGTCTTTGAGCTTGCGGTCAAAGAACAAATTTCCCTGACCGACGACCCAGTCGCCTTTATCGGTTTCACGAGTGCCCGCTGCGAATGCGTCCTTGACGTCATCAATGCTGTCACACTCGGGCGCGCGACAATCAAGTGTGGCAAAAGCCGTGCGAAAAACTACTTCGCTGTGGGCATGCACATCCACAAACCCCGGCAGTAGTGGCCTGTCCCCCAGATCGTGAATTGTTGTATCTGTACCGGCCATCTCCGAGACATCGTCGCGCCGGATCAACCGGATAATACGCCCGTCCTTAATGGCGAGACCTTGATAGTGGTCACCTACGCCCGGATGCATTGAAAGTACGCGACCACCCAACACAATTGTGTCAGCCGCTCCAAAACGATCGTTAGTCATTTTAGCTAGCAGTCAGCAGTTGGGCTGATTCCGTGTTGGTAAATTTAGGAATCACCTCTTCGCCAATCATACGGATCGACTCCATGATCTGATCATGTGGCATCCCATCGATGCGCAGCAATACTTCGTCCATGCCGCGTGCTTCCAGGTCTTTCAGGCGCTTCACGAAATCATCAGGTGTCCCAACCAGGACTGACGGTGTTTCGTTGAGCAAGAAGTCCATATTCGACTGGTTTTCCAGATACCGTGCCATATGAGCGTCGAGGTATTCGTAGGATTTTTGTTTGGCCAGGGGCGCGTAGAGTTCAGCGATGAATTCCGAGTAACCCAGCACCACATGACGGGATTTGGCGATCGCTGTATCGCGGTCTGAATCACAGAACGCCGAAGCAACGTAAAGACTCATGCAATCATTCCGTTTGGGCAGCATCGAAGTGCCCTCTGCCACACCCTCGCGGTACGCATCGATTCCTTCCTGCATGTAGTCAAAACCGAAGTAGCTTTCGAACAGCATTGCTCCGATTCCGCGCTGCCCTGCCTGTTTACAAGAGGTCGAAGAAGACGCCGCCACACTTAACGGAGGATGCGGATCGGAGATAAAATAGGGTACAAGCTCGCGCTCGGCGAACTTCCAGAATGGCCCATCATGGCTTATCATGCGAGATTGCATCGCCTTCGCCAGCACTTCAAATGAATCGGCCCAGATTGCCTTGCTGTCTTTAGGGTCAACACCAAAGGTCGAAAGCGTGTGCAAATTATTCGATCGCGCCGTCCCGAGTTCTGCACGTCCACCCGAAACAATATCCAGGGTTGCGAGTCTTTCAGCGATAATCAGAGGGTGGTTCCATTTGAGCAAAACGGAACACATAACCCGCAACTTGATGTTTTTGGTTTCACGCGCAACCGCAGCGTACAGCACTTCTGGCGCTGAAACCGTAAAGCGTGGCGGGCTGAATTTCTGCTCCGACGTGCCCCAGACGTGGAAACCCATCTGATCGGCCAAAGTGACCTCCTCGATCATTTCCTCATACCGCTGCTGATAGCTGACGCCATCCATGACTTCGCCTTCTTGCAACATTCCGATTTTCATAAGGGGCCTCCACTGGGTGACAGCTAAAAGGTGAATTTCGCCTTAACCATTGTTGCAATACGCAAACGTGTCAAGTACGTTATTCGTCGTGATAACCTGACTAATTACTGGATTTCGTTATTTTAATGGATAAACAGAACAATGTATGTCGCAAATACCACAATAATTACCGGATATCTTGGCGCCGGAAAGACAACACTGATCAACCGGCTTCTTCGCCAAAAACATGGTTTGCGTATTGCGGTAATCGTCAATGAATTCGGAGAGTTAGGGATTGATGGCGATCTGATCCTGAACACGCAGGAGGAAATCATAGAGTTAACTAACGGGTGTTTGTGTTGTTCGGTCCGGGGTGATTTGATAAATGCTTTGGCCTCGCTGACGCCTCGGCTAACCGAGCTTGACGGTGTCATCATTGAAACCAGCGGACTTGCAGATCCGGCACCAGTTGCGCAGACCTTCCTCGTTGATGAAGGCGAATCGCAGAATTTCAAACTTGATGCTGTGGTCACCTTGGTAGATGCTCGAAATGGCGCTTCCCTTCTCGCATCAGAACCGGAAGCCACCAGCCAGATCGCTTTCGCTGATCGCCTGATTCTGACCAAGACAGATCTCGTAAGCGACAGTACCGTGTCGGAGTTGCGGAAAAAGCTGCATGTCCTCAATCCATCCGCGCAGGTTCTTACAGCTTCATTCGGGGAGGTTCCCACCGAGGCCATTATGGACATTGGGGCCTTCGACATTGACAGGCTGGAGGTTTCTCCAATGGAGGTGCGCATGCATCACACCCACAACAACGATGTGAAGAGCCTCGCCTTTACGAGTGACCAGCCAATTGATCCTGATCGTTTCATGCAATGGATGCAGCAGGTGATTGTCGTTGATGGCATGCGCATACTACGTTCGAAGGGCGTGCTAGATTTCCGAGGGGAAACCAGGCGTTTCGTCTTCCAGGGAGTTCAGACGGTTCTTGACGGTGACGTTCAAGGGAAATGGCCCGAAGGACCGCGCGAAAGTCGACTAATACTGATAGGCCGAGGTCTCAACGAGGCCGCATTGAGACAAGGTTGGGAAAGCTGCTTAGCCCAACAGATTTAGCGCAAAAATGTAAGATTTCTGGACAACTACCATTCGCTGCGTGAAAAAATAAGGTAGTCTCAGCGTACGCTTTCGGGGCGTTTTGACGGAACGCTGGCTATGGAAGCGTCAATGCCAGCGCACCGAATGGACCTGAGAACACAGCATTTCCTTTAACCCACAAAGAATCGCTGGACTGTAGCGACGGTGGAGCACGTCTGAGATTTCAATAGAGGCTGTAAAGCGGCCATACGGCATCGCGCAGCAAACTGCAGCAAGGTCCCGCGACCTGTGAATTCCTACCTCCAAAGATGCTGCGCGATGCGCGAATGACCGGAGCCGCCGCTGCGCTGCGTCACAGATTTCCGTGCTTGTGCAGAATATTTTCCGCTGCGAGCGCGCGCAGCACAAATCGGACACTTCTCCTATGGGGCTCACAGCGGCCTTTTTCTGCGGATGGTTCGAACGACTGATTGCCGCTAGCAAGATAACATAGATGACATTCGCCGCAGCTAGTTTCGCTGACCGGGGCAAGATGGCACACCTCAATCCACAACGGATAGCGCGCGGTCTATGATACCGAGAACGTGTACGACATGGGCGATTTCACCGCGTATGATGTCGCGGATGCCCTCGTCCTCCTCGGCTTCCAGATCCGCCCGGTAGGCCTTGAGATCTTTCTGCCACGCGTCTCGCTTCGCGCGCCACATATCGAGCTCGGCCTTCTCTTCCTTGGTCCAGGGTCCCTCAACACGCGCCTCGCCGGTGTTCATATCGATCTTGATGTGATCAGGATGCGGCACCGGGTCGGGCAGATCGGTGATGCCGAGACGCGCGCGTCTGTCCAACTCGCGGTCCCACTCGATCTTGTAATCCATCGCCGTGCTCAGCCACTCATCTGCCAGATGCTTGTTCTGGCGTTCCGTTGTCGAAAGCATCTCAGCAAAGAGCCGCTGTGCCCGGTGCTGACCTTTGGCGGCATTGACCGACAGGGACCGCATCACGGCCTGCGCCATCGGGATCGTGACGTTGCGCGCGCCGTCCCGCACAGTGATGTCGCGATAGGCTTCCTGAAGGATAATGCTTTTTAGGCGCTCTTCGTTGAGTTTCGGAAGCTTGTTCTTCGCCCCCTTGGGCCGGCCCCGTGGATTGCCGGACACGCCGGGTTTGAATCGGGTCGTGGCCGGCGGCTTGCCATAGCCAACTTCATAGTTGGCGCCAGGCCTTTGCACCGGCAGCGTGTTCTTCTCCCTACTCATTCAGCAGCCTCCAGAGACTGTGCTGATGGCGCCTGCCAGCCGCAGATTACCTGTTCCGCCTCATCCTTCGCGTAGATCTCCCACCTTGCCAGAATACGATCGCAGTAGATCGGATCCAGTTCGCAGAGATACCCTCTGCGCCCGGTCTTTTCGGCCGCAATCAGCGTCGAGCCGGAACCGCCAAAGATATCGAGCACAATGTCACCACGGGCCGAGACATCCCGGATCGCATCGGCAATCATCTGCACTGGCTTGACCGTCGGATGCAGCGCCAGCTCGTCCATGCGACCGGCATGTCGACTGTTCACGCCACGGTATTCCCAGACATTGGTGCGGTATCGTCCATGCTGGCCCAGCTCGAATGTGTTGATGTGGGGTGCAGTACCCTTCTTGAAGGCAAAAATCAGCTCGTGACGCGAGCGGTAGAAGGTACCCATGCCGCCATTATCCTTGGCCCAGACAATCAGGTTCTTGAGCTCGGCATAGGCCTCCTGCCCCGCTTCCAACAGCTCCGACATGTGACGCCAATCCATGCAGAGGAAGTGGATAGAGCCATTCACGCTGTGATCCGCAAGGTTCTGACATGCCCGGGTCAGGAACCCGGTGAACTCCGCCTGGCTCATCTCACCTGAGGCCATGGCAAACTCCCGGTGTTGGATTTTCCCTGAGTTGCCCACATGCCCGTTGATCGGCACATTGTACGGCGGATCGCTAAACACCATCCGGGCCTCCGCTCCGTCCATCAGGTCAGACACAACCTCTGCATCCAGCGCGTCACCGCAGATCAATCGGTGGTGACCGAGCTGCCAGATATCACCCAACTGCACGCGTGCCGATGCTTCCGAAGGCAGGACATCATCCTCCGGATTACCGGGCTCCTCCGGCGACACCGCCTCCAACACCCCTTCGATCTCGGGAATGGAGAACCCTGTGATCGACACATCAAAGTCGAGATCCGCCGACATTAGCGCACCGAGCTCCGTGGCAAGCAAATCCTCGTCCCAGCCCGCATTCAGCGCCAGTTTGTTGTCCGCCAGAACGTAAGCGCGTTTCTCGTCCGCGCTCATGTGATCCAGCCTGAGGCATGGCACCTCGGCCATCCCCAACTGTTTGGCCGCTTCCACCCGACCATGCCCTGCCAGAATGGTCCGATGCTCGTCAATCAGCACCGGATTGGTGAACCCGAACGCCTCAATGCTCTCCGCAATCTGTCGGATCTGCTTCTTCGAATGGGTCCGCGCATTGCGTGCCCAGGCGGTGAGGTCGGATATTACGATCCATTCCAAATTCTTCCGGGTCATTTCGACCTCCTTGTATCTGCTCGCCGATAGAATCACTCCACCGGCCCTCATCGTAAGATATATCTTACATCTGGCTTTTTGTAAAGCAAAGGCGTATGCATGCGTCAGGCACATCATACGGGAGGCATTCATGCAAATTGGAGAGCGTCTGCACAGCTTACGGCAGAAAAGCGGGCAATCCTTGCAATCGGTGGCAAATGCGGTCGGGGTTTCCAAGGCACATATCTGGGAAATGGAAAAGGGGCACAGCCAAAATCCATCCTTTGATCTTGTCCAGAAACTGGCCAAGTATTTTGGGGTCAGCATTGATGCGTTGATTGGCAAAGAAGAAGAGCCCGATGCCAAAGCTTTGCAGATCGAACGTATCCACCGCGGTCTGGAAGATCTTTCAGAACGAGATCGCGCTGTTGTTGAACAGACAATCCGGGCAATGAAGACACGAACTGGAAGCCAAGGCTAGAATTTGCAACTTTCCCGGATTGATCTGGCTGATCTGCACGTACCGACGGAAATCGCTCGGGCTATATTCGCACAACTTGGAACAATCGATGCGCCCGTACCAACAAGTCAAATTGCGCGCGCATTGGGTGTCGCTGATATCAAAGCGCAAGTGTTTGACGGCTTTGAAGGCATGCTGCTCACAGACACGGTCCGGAGCACCGGGTCGATCCTGGCCAACACACGATATGGCGATCGGCGGGCCAGGTTTACGGTTGCGCACGAGCTGGGGCATTTCCTGATGGAGCGACACAAGTTGTCCGGCGACAGGGGATTCACCTGCAAGGCACAGGATATGCGAGAGACGCGTGCCGACAAACGCCAATACCGACAAGAGTCAGAGGCGAACGCGTTTGCCATCAATTTGCTCGCACCGTTCAAACTGTTCGATCCGTTGCTTTCCCAGGGCCCTGATCTGAAAGATGCTCAGCGGCTACGCGATCATCTAAACATCAGCCTGGAAGCAACAATCCGGCGCATGATCGATCGCCGGGAGGAATGCCTCGCGGCGGTTTGGTCGCAAAATGGCCAAGTTCGGTATTCTGTCAAGAGCGGGAAATTCCCGTGGATCACCCGTAAGCGTGGCGAACGGCTGCACCAGCTCAGCCTGGCCAGTAAGATCGTAACCAGTGGCAGCAAAGGCTTTAGTAATGTTACGGAAACCAACCCGCTCGCCTGGTTGAGCCGGTCGGATGTCGAGCTGTTCGAACAAACACGTGTGGCCAATAATGGCCATGCTGTCACATTGCTTTGGGCGGAACTGGCAGACGCTGACGACGATGAAGATGACGGTGGCTTGACTGAATTGACCATGCCGGCATTTCGATGACCACCAACGCGGTCCCTGTTATTGTCCTAGCTTTCCCTGTTCATCCCTGGAAATACCCTCTTTGGCCGAATTAATTTCCTGTTATTAAAAGAACAGGGAAATCACCCGTAAGCGCTTGTTAATTCGCTCATAATCAGGCCCAAAAGCGCCTAATTTGGCCAATTTCCGGCGATATTTTAGGAGATTCCCTGTAAATTCCCTGTTCCTAGGTAATTTCAGCCGAGACTGGCTAGCTTGAGACTGCCTGCACTGCCACTTTAACCGCTATCGCATTGAAATGCGGACGTGAAATTTCCACCCTGCGCACAGACCCAACAGTTATACCAACACCGAGTAGTTGCTTGCTTGCAACAGGATCGCCAAAAACAAACCCAAAGCGACGACCATCGCACTCCCGACGTTCACTGCATCAGTCTCTCAAGCATCACCAAGTGAGCTGCTTCACGTGCAGCCTTTGTAATTTTCCGCTCTGCTTCCGGGTCAGCTGCCAACAGTGTTCCAAGAATGCCTTGGACCTTAGCGTGTTCATCAACATGCTTATGTGGAGCCAGCTTAACTCGGTGGAGATACCCACGAACCGAGTTGCACCAGTTTCGCGGGATGTTTGGAGAAGAGTTTAACACTATTCCGGTAACCTCTTGCCGGTCGCCCGGCCCCATGAACTTTGTTTTCCTCTCATTCAGTCGAAAGCCAAACTTTTGCACAAGAGCGCTAATATCGCCCAACACCTCGTCGTCGATCCAATGCTTAGAAGATATGGTTATGTCGTCGGCGTACCGGGTGTATACAAAGCCGCGGTCAGCAACATATTCCGTCAGCAGAGCATCAAACTTCGCCAGTACCAAGTTACCGATCATAGGGCTTGTCGGAGAACCAGTAGGAGCCGCACCGCCGAGCGTGACTAAGTCTCGTAACACGCTAGCTCCATCCGAGTGGTACCCCATTTCCAAGAATGTCGCCTCAACCAAATCCGCTCCAATGCTTGGGAAAAAGCTTTCAATATCAACGTTGAGAAAGTGCTTCTGGCCAAAGTGAGCCTTGGCATTGGTCAAGTAGCTGCGTCCACTCCGAAATCCGTGAACACAATCGTGCAATGGCATTTGGTTAAGGATGTTGTCGCATATCCACCACTGCACCACCTTCAGGTAAGTCTTTGGTGTGGTTATTGCACGCAAGCTCCCATCAGATTTCGGAATTTCGAAGAACCGGTAGTGATATGAAGGTTTGTGAAGGATCTGCCGTACAAGCTTTGGTGACACCCCCAGATATGATGAGACGTGTGCTGAGGTCTTTAGATATGGAAGGCCGGTCTGCTCAACAAAGTCTCTCGCGTCGTTAAGCTCCTCGGGGAAGAAGGCTTTTGCGATAGCTAAGTAGTCGCTTTGTTTAGGCTCAATGTAGTAGGAGCGAGGTGGCATGGTTTAGCCAATCCTAGATTGCTTAAAAGTGTGGCTCATCGGAGGCGATCTTGATTTGGGTAAAGCTTACCCAGAGCAAGAGCGGCTCCGATGAGCCACACCCCCTTATGAGCGTGACCTGAAGGGCAGGTACGCTGATGCAGTGCCCTATCCAAGCCACCTCGCCTGACGATGGTAACGCCGCCGCTGCTGTTTCATCAAGAACATTCTAATGTTGTCTATGTCGCGCTCCTTCATAAGCGTTTGAGCGTTCATCATACCTTGCTGATCAAGTAGGTAGGTGCCCCGCCTAACCGTGACCAAGTTGCCATCCAAGCGCATTTTCTCATGAACCGCCTGAAGTCTTGACGGTGTCCGCTTATCCATCTCATCTGGCCAAATCTCTGCCACAGCTTTTTCAATGTCCTGAATTCGCGCGGGCTGGATAATGCGCAACGCAAGAAGATACTTTTCAGGGATGTTGTAGCGCTTATCGACCATAAAGCTGGTCCACCCGCCTTGCCTCAGCCAGATCTTGAATGTGGCTCAAGCACTCATCAAACACACGATCCTTATCCGCGTAGTCAATATATTCAACTTTCCCTAAGAACATTCGCGCCATTTCGACGGGGCCGAGGTTTATGTAATTTGTTTCTCCCTCATATTTCTTCTCAACAAGCATCAGCATTTTTGAGCATGTTTCTTTACTAGTTACCCAATCGCCTGTCTCGCAAAATGAGCCCACGCTTGATGGCAGCACAATCAGAGCATCAGTATATTCAACTATATGATGTCTCTCAAAAATAACGGCGTTATTTCGGCGACCGTAATGCTTGGAACCATTTGTTCGTAACTCGACATCCTCTCCAAGGTACACCCTGTGGCCTAATGCGGTTAACTCACCGTAGAGCCAATAACGCAGTTCTTTTGCAGGTGATCCAGTGTTTTCCGGCTCTGCTGCATCCTTTTCAATATCGATGAAGGGGCCCGCCAAGAAAATGTCGTACGTTTCCCTTAGCCGTTTTGCCGCATCCTCGTGCGCGGCCGCTTTGGCATGCCTAGCCTTCTTGTAGTCAACCTTACTCAAAGTCTGTTCCAGCTTGTTGTTAAACCTAACCCAACATTATGACGCCTAGACTGCACATGAACGGCAGCTTTGGCTATCCCCCTGCACGGCTTTGTTGCACAAATAGGTTGATGGGATTCACTGTATGAATCCAGCGTGATAGCTGAAGGGGATGAGCAGCTGGTCCCCTACCAAATATAAGACCAAGAATTGGTCGTCTTACAATGACAGCTTGAAGCGGCGCGGATCGTTGTCGATCTGGTTTGATCCGGAGATGGTGTGGGCGCCGCCGCCAAACGGCAAGCGCGGTCGGCAACAGCAATTCAGTGACGCGGCTATTCAAACGTGTCTAACGCTGAAGGTCCTTTTTGGCATGCCGCTCCGCCAGACAACTGGGTTCGTTCAAAGCTTGCTGCGGTTGGTCGGGCTTGATTGGTCAGCACCGGACTTCAGCACTCTTTGCCGCCGCCAGAAAACGCTGAACGTGAGCCTGCCGTATCGTGGCGGTGCTGGCCCGTTGAATCTTCTTATCGATAGCACGGGGATCAAGGCCGAGGGTGAAGGCGAGTGGAATGCACGTAAGCATGGCGGTTCTAAACGCCGCATATGGCGCAAGATACACATAGGTATCGACGAGGAAACGCTGGAAGTTCGGGCAGTCGAAGTCACCAGCAGCAACATCGGTGATGCTCCCATGCTGCCCGAACTCCTGAACCAAATCCCGCTCGATCAGGACATCGGCAACGTTACCGCAGATGGGGCGTATGACACCCGCAAATGCCACGAGGCGATTGCTGCCAGAGATGCCCATGCGGTGATCCCGCCACGCAAGAATGCAAAGCCCTGGAAGCCTACGAGCGCCGGAGCAATTGCCCGCAACGATGCGGTCCATGCGCAAGGGTATCTGGGCCGCACGGTGTGGCGACGCTGGAGTGGATACCACCGCAGAAGCCGCGTCGAAACCAAGATGCATTGTATGAAACTACTGGGCCAATCGCTCATGACGAGGGACTTCGAAAGGCAAGTCGCGGAAATCCAAGTCCGCATCGCCATCCTCAACCGCTATACCGCTCTTGGCATACCTATCACTAAGCCCGTAGGCTAAATCCGGCTGGGGTAAGGGGAAGAACGCCTTTAACCCGATTTGTGCAACAAAGCCCCCGTCCGCCTATACCCGCAATCGCGACCAAGAACCTCTGGCGTACTGCCCCCACCTGTCGCCGATCATGTCGCGATCTTGTTGTTCGCGACAACCAGATTTATCCCGCCAAAAATCTCGTCAAACTGGGGATCGGGCACTGCATCGGATACGATAATATCATCAGAACGAAGTTGCGGCAGACGCAAAGGCGGAACGTGCCCATCCACGACAAACTTTGATTTGTCTACGGCCATGATGGTGCGCCTTGAAATACCGATCATTGCCCTTGCAATATCTACCTCGCATTGCTCATACCCCAAAAACCCCAGTCTAGGCTCGATACCCGATGCTGACAGAATTGAATAATCAACCGAAAAGCTGGCAATCACATCGAATGCCGCCTTGTCAAACGCGGCGCCATCATGGTTTCGAAGTTGCGTGCCTGCCATGAAAACCCGATTGCCATCAATCATGGAAAGTGTACTTGCCACAAAGACCGAATTGGTCACGATACTCAGGTTCTTGCGTCGGCGCAGGGCCTGCGCAATGAAGCTCGAGGTCGACCCGGTATCAATCGCAAGCGAACTGCCGTTTTCGACAAGATCGACAACCTTGTTTGCTATCGCGACCTTCGCTGCCCTGTTCTTGTTCATTCGAGACAGAAAAGGCGGGTCATTTACGTTCTGCGTACTGACCAAAGCGCCATGAACCTTCTTCAGATCCCCCTGCTCTTCCAACGGCCTGACCGATCGTCTGATCGTTTGATCCGATACATCAAGAATCTGCGCCACCTCAGTCACGGTAACGGTTCCGCGTAGATTAACGATGTTGAGGATTTCCTGCTCGTGCTTTGACATTTCTTGTTCTCTTGTTGAGTAGACATAAGATATTTTATGCCAGTCGATCACTCAAGGCCACGAAACCGCCAGAAAAACCTATTTTTTGTTACATTCTGTTGATTTGGCCGCGTTTCACGGTGCCTTTGAAAACAAAGGAACGTGATTTCACTGGAAAATCGGTGCGACTGCGCCGACAGGGCGAGCCCCGTCATTGCCGCGTCGCTTTAGGGCTACAGGGAATGCAATCTCCGCGCAGGAGGACCTAGTCTTTGCGCTCGATTTTGACTGCTCATTGAGGTCATCGCTCCCGGCCAAGCCCCGAACCTGCACCTGCGTATGCATGTCGATGTGTCGTGCTATTCCTTTTCTTTCAGGCTTGCCATCAGGTGATGGAATTTTTCACCCTGAATCGCGACATGCCCCCGCAGGGCGGCAGCAGCGTTGCACCCATTTCCATCTGACAGAGCCTTCAGAATCTCGTGGTGTTCTTCCATCGACTGTTTCATCCGTCCACGCAGATGCAGTTGAATGCGTCGATACGGCTTTAGCCTTTGATGCAGGCGGAGCGCTTCTTGTTCCAGAAATCCATTGCCAGAGCTTTTGTAGATCAAATGATGGAAACGCTCGTTTTCGAGGTAATAGAGGTCGACATCATTGTGGTCCAAGGCGATCTGGCATTTTTCATTGGCAGCGTCGAGCAAAGCCAATGCCTCGTCAGAGATACGTTTGGCACAGAGATGCCCACAGGCCGATTCAAGCTCTGCCATAAATTCGAACATCTGAATCAGCTCGACCGGACCGGGCTGATGTACGAACGCACCGCGCCGGGGTTCTTGGACAACCAGACCCGACAGCGCAAGCTTCTGGATCGCCTCTCGGATCGGGGTGCGTGAGACGCCGAACCGCTTGGACAGTTTGATCTCGTCCAGTCTTTCACCATCGGAAAACGCGCCCGTAAAAACGAGGTGTTCGAGTTCCTTGGCAATCTTGTCGGCGCTACGGGTTGTCATGCGATGACAATAGACCAGTCCAATAATAGTGCAAGATAGATATTCTTGTATACAAAAAAGTTGACTGGTGATGCAAGGTGCGTGACTGTGCCGTGATACGGCCTGATTCGCGTCGGCCTGAAATCACTGGGAGGAAACCAAATGAAACTGAAAATGCTGACGACAGCCGCGATCATGGGGCTTGCCGCCGGGGTTGCGACGGCCGAAGAACTGCGGCTTTCGCATCAATGGTCAAACCAAGACATTCGTAATCAGGTCGCGCAGATCGTCGCGGACGAAGTTGCCGCCGCTGATGTCGATCTTGAAATCAAGATTTTCGGCTCGCAATCCCTGTTCAAGGCGCGCGAGCAGTATACACCACTTAGCCGTGGCCAACTGGATATGGCAGTCCTGCCTCTGTCATACGCCGGTGGCCAGCAACCCGCCTATAACCTGACGCTGATGCCCGGGCTGGTAAAGAACCACGATCATGCCGCGCGCATGAATGAATCGCCGTTCATGGCCGCGTTGGAAGAGAAGATGGCCGAGGATGACGTCATGGTGCTGGTTCATGGCTACCTTGCCGGCGGGTTTGCCGGGACAGACGGCTGCATCACCAAGCCAGAGGATATCGCCGGGCTTCAGACCCGCGCAGCGGGCAAGGCGTTTGAGCAGATGCTGGCAGGTGCCGGTGCGTCGATTGCGTCGATGGCATCGTCTGAAATCTACAACGCGATGCAGACTGGCGTTCTGGATGCGGCAAACACATCTTCGTCGTCTTTTGTGTCCTACCGTATCTATGAGCAGGTGAAATGCTACACCCCCGCTGGTGATATTGCGTTGTGGTTCATGTATCAGCCGCTGCTGATGAATAAATCCACCTTCGAAGGTCTGAACGAGGCACAGCAGGCCGCGTTGCTGGCTGGCGCCGCCAAGGCACAGACCTATTATCTGGAAGAGGCCAAGAAAGAAGACGCAGCCTCGGCAGATGTATTCCGCGAGGCGGGTGTCGAGATCGCAGAGATGAGTCAGGAAGATTTCGACGCTTGGCGCGCTCTGGCACAGACAACATCCTACGCCAAGTTTGTCGAAGACACACCAGATGGTCAGGCGTTGCTTGATCTGGCGCTGGCAGTCGAATGATCGCATGCGGGGCGGCACATCGCTGCCCCGCCCACTGACCGGACAATGAGGATGACCCCATGACAGGCCATCACGATGCCGCTACGGCCCATACTGGGCAAAACCCCTTTCTTAAAACTGTTGGCGCGATATCGACACTTGCCGGCTGGTGTTCCGCGGCGATGATTGTCGCCGCCGTCGCCATTACCTGTCAGATGATTTTCGTCCGCTTCGTCCTGAACCACTCGACTATCTGGCAGACGGAAATGGTCGTCTATCTGGTGATCGCGGCTACGCTGATCGGGCTGCCATATGTCCAACGGCTGCGCGGGCATGTGAATGTCGATCTGATCCCGCTTATGCTGCCCCAACGAGCACGGTTTGCCCTATGTGTTCTGACACTTACAATGTCGATCGTGATCATCTCGGTGATGGTCTGGTACGGCTACGAGTTCTGGCATTTCGCGTGGGAGAGAGGCTGGAAATCGGACACTGTCTGGGGCGTGCGTCTGTGGATTCCTTATCTGGCGTTGCCCGTCGGGCTGGGGTTGTTGCTGCTGCAACTGATCGCCGACCTGATCGCGGTTATCCTGAAGGTTGATCAACCATTCGGACTGGAGGACGCCTGATGGACCCCCTTTCCCTTAGCGGTCTGGTCGCGCTCGCCACGATCCTTGTTCTGTTTTCCGGCGTCTCTGTTGCCATCGGGCTGCTGATCGTATCCGCCGGTTTCCTGATCATCTTTGACGGTATGCGCTCGTTAGAACTGATGCCGGAAATCCTGTTCGGAAAACTTGATAATTTCGCGCTGCTCGCAATCCCGATGTTCATCATCATGGGCTCGTCCATTGCCTCCACACGGGCAGGCGCTGACCTCTATGAGGCACTTGAACGCTGGCTAACCCGAGTGCCCGGCGGGCTGGTGATCTCCAATCTTGGGGCCTGCGCGCTGTTTGCCGCGATGTCGGGATCTAGCCCTGCCACCTGTGCCGCAATCGGCAAGATGGGCATTCCTGAAATGCGCAAGCGTGGCTATCCCGATGGCGTTGCTGCGGGGTCTATCGCTGCGGGTGGCACGCTGGGAATTTTGATCCCGCCGTCTGTGACCATGATCGTTTACGGCATCGCTACAGAAAGCTCGATCGGGCGGTTGTTTCTGGCGGGCGTCCTGCCGGGGCTGCTGCTGGTTGGTTTGTTCATGGCATGGTCGCTCTATTCCACGGCGCGGTCAGGTGATCGGGATCTGCTCAGCTCTGGTTCGTATAGCTGGCGCGAAAAATTCGAGATTCTGCCGCGTGTCCTGCCGTTCTTGTTCATCATATTGGGCGTGCTCTATGCCATGTATGGCGGCATCGCGACGCCGTCCGAAACGGCCGCTGTCGGGGCGTTGCTATGCTTGTTGATCGCCATGGTGATCTACAAGCTGTGGAACCCGCGCGACCTGTGGGTGGTCCTGCGTGACAGCACGCGGGAATCGGTGATGATCCTCTTTATCATCGCGGCCGCAGGGGTGTTTTCCTACATGCTGTCCAGCCTGTTCATCACCCAGTCCATCGCTGAATGGATCGGCACGCTGGACGTCAATCGCTGGTGGCTGATGGGGGCGATCAACGTCTTCTTGCTGATCGCCGGGTTCTTTTTGCCACCCGTTGCCGTGATCCTGATGGCCGCACCTATCCTGTTGCCTGTCATTGTGACTGCCGGATTTGATCCGATCTGGTTTGCCGTGATCCTGACGATCAACATGGAAATCGGCCTGATTTCACCGCCTGTGGGGCTGAACCTCTATGTCATCAACGGCATCGCACCCGACATCCCGCTCAAGACGATCCTGACCGGATCCCTGCCCTTCGTCGCCTGTATGGTGCTGGCAATTGTGCTGCTGTGCCTGTTCCCCGGCATCGCGACCTGGCTGCCAGACATGGTAATGGGACCAGCGATATGAGCCTGCTTGCCGATCTTCTGTCGACGGTATTTGACCGATCATCAAGGGTGCTGTCAGCAACAAAATGGGACAACCGCCCCATTGAGGATTTGATCGCAGAACTGATCGGCAATCGCGGTGAAGTGCGCGGAATGACCCTCGCCCGGCAAATTCTGAACCGCTACGCAGCGATGGAAGAAGAAGAGAAGAGCGCCTTCTTCAGTTATCTGGCGACCGGCATGGACATAGACGCAGGCAAGGTCCGCGTCGCACTGGAAGCCTATGAAGCAGAACCGTCGCAAAGCAGCTATCGCGCATTCATGGAAGCGGCAGAACCTACCCGACAGGAACTGGTGCGCCGACTGAATCAGGTGCCGGGTGCAACCGGCAGTTTGGTGGCGATGCGGCGCGATCTGCTGGGGATGGCGCGCAAGGATGCGTCGCTCGCAGCGATTGATCTGGATTTCAAGCACCTTTTCGCATCGTGGTTTAACCGCGGATTTCTGGTCCTGCGCCCGATAAACTGGGAAAGCCCAGCACATATTCTGGAGAAGATCATCCAGTATGAGGCGGTTCATGCCATCGACAGCTGGGATGACCTGCGCCGCCGCATGCAGCCTTCCGATCGACGCTGCTTTGCTTTCTTTCACCCGACAATGCCAAATGAACCACTGATTTTTGTCGAAGTTGCACTGACAAAGGGCATCCCCGGGTCGATTCAGCAGGTCTTGGCGGACGGGCGCGATGTTCTGAGCGCCGAAGAGGCCGACACCGCCGTGTTCTATTCCATTTCCAACTGTCAATCGGGTCTTGCGGGGATTTCCTTTGGAAATTCGTTGATCAAGCAGGTTGTTGATGACCTTTCTCGCGGATTGCCCGGCCTCAAGACTTTTGTGACCTTGTCACCCATACCCGGCCTCGCTAAATGGCTGGCGGCGGAGGGCATGAATCAGCCCTTGGCCAGTGAACGCCTGCAACAACTTGCGGCGCAATATCTCTTGCAGGCCAAGCGGTCGGACGGTGCGCCTGTTGATCCGGTTGCGCGGTTTCATCTGGGCAATGGGGCGACGGTCCATGCGGTGCACTCTGATGCCGACACCTCGCCAAATGGTCTGGCGCAATCGGGGGGCGCTATGGTGAACTATCTCTACGATCTTTCCGCCATTGCGCAGAACCACGAACGTTTTGCCGGGTCTCACGAAATTCCGTCCTCACCTGAGGTCAAAGCATTGGTTCGCGCCGCCGAAAAGTCGAACACGTAAGGAAACATTTGATGGCTAACCCGCTCTTTGACACGCTGTTCGCTCGCCATGCCGACCAATCCACGACGTTTCTTGTGTTACCAGATGGTGCGCAGGTCACTCATGCCGAGTTTCTGGCGCGAACCGCGCGTTATGCCAATGCGTTGACCGAAATGGGGCTGACACCGGGGGATCGTCTTGCTGCACAAATAGACAAATCCCCCGACGCGGTCGCACTCTACGCGGCCTGCGTTCAGGCCGGGCTGGTCTTTTTACCGCTTAACACCGCCTATACGCCTGACGAGGTCAGCTATTTTGTGACCGATTCCGGCGCAAAGCTGTTCGTTTGCCAAGCCAATCGACGCGACGATATGAAAGCGGTCGCCGAAGCGGCAAATGCTCAACTCCTGACGCTGGACGACAACGGCGGCGGTAGTCTGGCGCAGCTGGCAGATGATCAGCCGGATACCTTCAACACCGTTGATCGCAGCGCGGATGATCTGGCAGCGTTCCTCTATACCTCGGGGACGACGGGCCGATCCAAGGGCGCAATGTTAACGCAGGCGAACCTGCTGTCGAACGCGCAGACATTAACCGAGGCTTGGCGATTTACCCGCGATGACGTGTTGCTGCACGCGTTGCCGATCTTTCACACTCACGGCCTGTTCGTCGCGATAAATGTGACGCTTGTGGCGGGCGGCGCGATGATTTTTGTGCCGAAATTCGACCTCGACACCATGATCGGCAATATGCATCGCGCGACGACGATGATGGGCGTGCCGACCTTCTACACCCGGCTACTGGATGATCCAAGGTTCACCAAGGACGTCGCACAGCACATGCGATTGTTCATCTCGGGCAGTGCCCCGTTGCTGGCAGAAACCCATGTGCAATTCGAGACGCGCACAGGGCACCGTATTCTGGAACGTTACGGCATGACCGAAACCAACATGAACACCTCCAACCCTTACGAGGGCGAACGACGGGCTGGCACGGTCGGATTTCCACTGCCGGGCGTCGAGCTAAAGATTACCGATCCAGCGACCGGCGACACCCTGCCTGATGGTGAGATAGGCCAGATCGAGGTGCGTGGGGAAAATGTATTCAAAGGTTATTGGCAGATGCCCGAGAAAACCGCCGAGGAATTGCGGCCGGATGGGTTTTTCATCACCGGCGATTTGGGGCGGATCGACGATGATGGCTATGTCGTCATCGTCGGGCGAGACAAGGACCTGATCATCTCGGGCGGTTACAATATCTATCCCAAAGAGATCGAATTGCTGATCGACGACCAGCCCGGCGTATTGGAAAGCGCCGTCATCGGCGTGCCGCATCCAGACTTTGGCGAGGCGGTTCTCGCTCTGGTCGTGGCCCAAAAGGGCGCACAGCCAGATGTCGAGCAGATTGCAGAGGGTATTTCAAAGTCTCTGGCGCGCTTCAAGCAACCCCGCAAACTGATCCTTGTCCCCGAATTGCCCCGCAATACCATGGGCAAAGTCCAAAAGAACCTGCTGCGACAGGAATACGGTTCGGCCTAGGCCATCCCCTGCGGGATCATGGCTGCGCAGTCAGCACCTTGTCAGAGTTGGCGCGGCAGACCGAAAAATCAGCCGATGCCCCCTCAGTAGATCTGTCGAATCTCAATAGGTCACGTGTATTCTGACCCAGCAAACCACTGACTGGTTTGCTGGGTCAAATACCCTCATCACCCCTTGATCAGCCCTAACTGTTCCAGCTTCAGGATGACCTGATGTGCGCAGTTGTCGACTTCGACATTTTCGGTCTCGACGCTGAGTTCCGGGTTTTGCGGCGTGTCGTAGGGGTCTGAGATGCCGGTAAACTCTTTGATCTTGCCTTCGCGTGCCAGCTTGTACAGGCCCTTGCGATCGCGGCGTTCGCATTCCTCCAGCGTGGTGGCGACATGGACCTCCACGAAGGCACCAAAGGCCTCCACGTCCTCGCGCACGGCGCGGCGCGTGGTGGCATAGGGCGCGATGGGCGCGCAGATGGCGATGCCGCCGTTCTTGGTGATCTCGCTCGCGACATAGCCGATGCGGCGGATGTTCAGATCGCGGTGTTCCTTGCTGAAGCCCAGCTCGCTTGAGAGATTCTTGCGCACGATATCGCCATCCAGCAGCGTGACGGGACGCCCGCCCATCTCCATCAGCTTGACCATCAGCGCGTTGGCGATGGTCGATTTGCCCGACCCCGACAGGCCGGTGAAGAATACGGTGAACCCCTGGCTCGCGCGGGGCGGGCGGGTTTTGCGCAGCTCGGTCACAACCTCGGGAAAAGAGAACCATTCAGGGATTTCCAGCCCTTCGGACAGGCGGCGGCGCAGCTCGGTGCCCGAGATGTTCAGGATCGTCACGTCATCCTTGTCAGCGATCTCGTCCATCGGCTCGTATTGGGCGCGTTCCTGCACATAGACCATGTGTTTGAAATCGACCATCTCGACGCCGATCTCCTCTTGGTGCGCACGAAACAACTCCTGCGCATCATACGGCCCGTAGAAATCCTCGCCCTTGGAATTCTTGCCGGGACCGGCATGGTCGCGGCCAACGATGAAATGGGTGCAGCCATGGTTGGCGCGGATCAGCCCGTGCCAGACCGCCTCGCGCGGGCCGCCCATGCGCATCGCCAGATTGAGCAGGCTCATCGACGTGGTCGATCCGGGGTATTTGTCCAATACGGCCTCGTAACAGCGCACGCGGGTAAAGTGATCGACATCGCCGGGTTTGGTCATGCCCACGACCGGGTGGATCAGCAGGTTGGCCTGCGCCTCCTTGGCGGCGCGAAAGGTCAGTTCCTGATGCGCGCGGTGCAGCGGGTTGCGGGTCTGGAACGCCACGACCTTGCGCCAGCCGACCTTGCGGAAATAGGCGCGCAACTCGTTGGGTGTATCGCGCCGCGCGCGGAAATCGTAATGCACCGGCTGCTGGATTCCGGTGACCGGCCCGCCGAGGTAAACCGCACCGGCCGTGTTGTGCAGATAGTTCACCGCCGGGTGGGCGCTGTCATCGGCACCGAACACCTTTTCGGCCTCGCGTGATTTGTCCGGCGTCCAGCGGTCGGTCACGGTCATGGTGCCGAGGATCACGCCCTCTTGGTCGCGCAGCGCGATATCCTGACCCAGTTCCAGCGCTTCGGCAAAATCGGCGCTGACATCCAGCGTGATCGGCATCGGCCAGAGCGTGCCATCGGCAAGCCGCATGTTGTCAACGACGCCGTTGTAGTCCTCTTCCGACAAAAACCCCTTGAGCGGATTGAACCCACCATTCATCAACAGTTCCAGATCACAAATCTGCCGCGGCGTCAGGTCATGACTGACCAGATCGGCCGCTTCCAGCTTCAGCTTCTGGGCACTGTCATAGCTGACATAAAGTTCCGGAATCGGGGTGAGGTTGTTAAGCATTGTCTTGCGGTCGCTTTCTAAGGGTCAGTCAAAGGAGGCGGCGCCCCCAGATGTGGGCGGAATACCGTCTGAGACGATCCACGTCCAGCCTGCAGTGGAACCGTGCAGTCAAAAACAGGTGCCTGAGGACGCGCAGTGCTACCTGTACTTTAAACACAGGTCACTTTGATCTCGCAGAATGCTTCAAAATTTCACATGACGTTCTGAACCGAAATTCCGAAATTACCAGCAGAATTGCAGCAGCAATATACCCATTGCCCTACAGTCCGGACCATTCATCACACATGAAACGAGGAGTGTGCCAATCGCGCCAGATACGATAAAGGGAATGCAAAGACCCGCTTGGGATTCAGACCACAGCCAAAACCGACGACAGGACGAAAGCGATGGAAATTGAAAAGACAGCGTTAGACGGGGTGGTGATCATAACGCCTGCCCGGCATGGCGACTCCCGTGGGTTTTTCAGCGAAAGCTGGAACCGTCAGCGGCTGGCCGACGCCGGGATCGATATGGATTTCGTTCAGGACAACCATTCGCTGTCACAGCAGGTCGGCACAATCCGGGGATTGCATTTTCAGACGCCACCGCGCGCTCAGGACAAGCTTGTGCGCTGCGGGCGCGGGCGGCTCTACGATGTGGCGGTCGATATCCGGGCTGGCAGTCCGACCTACGGGCAATGGGTCGGAGTTGAGCTTAGTTTTGAAAACGGCCGCCAATTGCTGGTGCCCGCCGGCTTTGCTCATGGTTTCGTCACCCGCGAGAAAGATACTGAAATCTGTTACAAATGTACTGACTATTATGCCCCGGACTGTGATCGCGCTCTGGCATATGACGACCCGGAAATCGGCATCGACTGGGGCGTTTCTCCGGACTCCGCTGTGCTCTCGGCCAAGGACGCGGCAGCCCCCCGGCTTGCTGAACTCGACACACCGTTCGTTTATGAGGCGCACCCATGAAACTGCTCATCACCGGCGGGGCCGGTTTCATCGGATCGGCAGTTGTACGGCTTGCAGTGGCGCGCGGACATCACGTCGTCAACCTCGATGCATTGACCTATGCCTCCTGCCTTGCAAACGTCGCCGAAGTTGCGGGCGATCCTCTCTATAGTTTCGAGCACGCCAATATATGCGATCGCGCAGCATTGGATCGGATTTTCACCGATCACGCGCCCGACGCGGTGATGCATCTGGCCGCCGAGAGCCATGTCGACCGTTCGATTGACGGCCCCGGTGCTTTCATAGAGACCAACGTGACCGGCACCTATAACCTGCTGGAGGCGGCGCGCGCCTACTGGCGGGCACAGGGTCAACCCGAAGCTTTCCGGTTTCACCATGTTTCCACGGATGAAGTCTATGGTTCACTCGGGCCGACTGGAGCGTTCACAGAAGAAACACCATATGCGCCCAACTCCCCGTATTCCGCGTCCAAGGCGGCCTCGGATCATCTCGTCCGGGCGTGGCACGAAACCTATGGCTTGCCAACGCTGCTGACCAACTGCTCTAACAATTACGGTCCCCACCATTTTCCAGAAAAGCTGATCCCTGTGGTCATCCTCAAGGCGCTGGCAGGTCAACCGATCCCGATCTATGGCGATGGTGCGAATGTGCGCGACTGGCTCTATGTCGAGGATCACGCTGATGCGCTGCTGCATGTTCTGGATCGTGGCACGGTTGCGCGCAGTTACAATATCGGTGGCGAAAACGAACTGAGCAACCTCGATCTGGTGCAGAGCCTCTGTGCGATACTGGACGAAGAACACCCCGACGGCGCCCCGCACGACCGGCTCATCAGCTTCGTCGCAGACCGTCCCGGTCACGATGCACGCTATGCGATCGACCCCACGCGCATCCGCACCGAACTTGGCTGGCGGCCATCGGTCACAGTGACCGAAGGACTGAAGCGCACAGTCGAATGGTATCTGAAGAATGAAAACTGGTGGCAGGCCATTCTGGCGCGCGGTGAAATCGGCGAGCGCCTCGGATTGGGTTGATGCCGCGTCGCCAAGGGTCGGACGACCGTTGATCGAAACACGAAAGGAACGGCGTAATGACGATTCTGGTCTTCGGTAGAACCGGTCAGGTCGCGCGCGAATTGCAACGACAGAGCAACCTTCAGACGCTTGGTCGCGATGATGTCGATCTGACAGAGACACAGGCCATTCGGACCGCGATTGAGGCGCACGCGCCGCATGCTGTGATCAATGCCGCCGCATACACCGCTGCCGATGCCGCCGAAACTGATGAAGCCACGGCAACCGCCGTCAATGCCCATGCACCCGGCGTCATGGCGCAGGTGTGTGCCCTGCGCGGCATACCGTTTCTACACATTTCTACAGATTACGTTTTCGATGGCACCGGCACCGAACCCTGGCGTGAGAGCGACACGCCCTCGCCCCTCGGGGCTTACGGGCGCAGCAAGCTGGCTGGCGAAGACGCCGTACGCGCTGCCGGGGCGCACCATGTGATATTGCGGACTGCATGGGTGTTTTCGGCATTCGGCAGCAATTTCGTGAAAACCATGCTACGTCTCGCTGAAACCCACGACAATCTGCGCATTGTGGCCGACCAATGGGGCGGCCCGACCCCAGCGGCCGATATCGCCGATGCACTTTTGCGCATGTGCAGCGCATTAGAGCACGGCGCATCCGGCGGGACGTATCATTTTGCCGGCCAGCCCAGCACCAACTGGGCCGATTTCGCGCGTGCGATCTTTGCACAAACGGGCCGCAAGATTACAGTCGAAGACATTCCCAGTGCCGATTATCCAACTCCTGCCCAACGGCCACTGAACTCACGGCTCGATTGCCACGCGATCACCCGTGACTTCGGCATTTCGCCACCTGATTGGCGGATGGGATTGCACGCTGTTCTGACTGACCTTGCGTCCTGAAGAGCGCCATCAGTAACGCCCTGTTTCTGGCGTGTGACGGCTCGACTTCGAACAGCGTCTAATGTGCATGAAGCGCAACAATGGACTACGCGTCGGGCGGTTTCACCGGCAGGGTCGGTGCTCCAATCCGCCGGACTAGTTCCGACCTTCGCTTAGCAACCTTAGCAAATAGGACCCGTATTGGGTCTTGCCATAGTATTCACCCAGCTTTCGCAACGCCGCATCGTCAATCCAACGCTGCTGATACGCGATTTCCTCGGGGCAACCGGCCTGTAACCCTTGACGCGATTGAAGCGTTTGCACGAAATTTCCAGCCTCCAGCAGGCTGGTATGGGTGCCCGTGTCCAGCCATGCATAACCGCGCCCCATTTGCTGCACCGAGAGATTGCCGTCGGTCAGATAGGTTTGCAGCAACGATGTGATTTCTAGTTCGCCCCGCGCAGATGGGGTAATCGTGCGGGCGCGCTCAGAGGCGGTTGCATCGAGAAAATAAAGCCCCGTCACGGCGTAATTCGACGGTGGCACCTCGGGTTTCTCGACGATATCCGTCACCTGCCCCGCCGCATCCATCGCCACCACACCGTAGCGTTTCGGATCTGCCACCCGGTATCCAAAAACCGTGCCGCCCTCTACCTGTCGGTCGGCCGCAGTCAGCAGTTCCGGCAAACCATGCCCGAAAAATATGTTGTCGCCCAACACCATCGCAGACGCGGCACCGTTCAGGAATTCTTCGGCCAGCAAATAGGCCTGCGCCAATCCATCCGGAGAAGGCTGCTGGATATAGCTCAGTTGCAGCCCCCATTGTGATCCGTCGCCCATGAGGCGCTGATACTGCGACTGATCTTCCGGGGTGGTGATAATCGCGATCTCGCGGATACCGGTCAGCATCAACACCGATAGCGGGAAATAGATCATCGGCTTGTCATAGATCGGCATCAGTTGTTTTGATACGGCCGCCGTTGCCGGAAAGAGCCGCGACCCGGTCCCCCCCGCCAGAATGATACCCTTGCGTTTTCTCATATCGACTAATTCCCATCGGGCTGTTCCGGCAGGTCTATACCCCATATCCAATGACCGTGCATCCCTATCCCTGCACGATTGCGCGGCTGTTGCGATGTATCGCACAGTTACACCTCAGAGAAATTACCGCACCGTAAATAAATATCGCGCGATGAAGTGATCGAGCCATCCAGCCAAAGACCCCCGCTGAGAGAACGCCAATACACCCTCAGCACGGGGGAACGCCGATCACTTCAACAGGAACTGGTTTTTGAAATTTTTCAGGCTGGTCATGATTTCGATCGAGTCAATGCCCTCACGCCCATAGATACTCTTGGTCAGGACATCGACATAAGAGTGCTGGCTGCCGCTGGTGATGACCTCGACCAACAGATCAAATCGGCCACTGACCCACGCCACATAGACCACGTCATCCAGCTCGCTCAGGGATTTCGCAACGACATCCGGGCTGACCCCGGCATGCAGCTTAACACCCAGCATCGCCTCTGTTCGGTACTCGGCAGCAGAGACATCCGTGACAGCCGTAATACGCAGAACACCCGCTGACTTCATACCGTTGACTCGGTTGCGAATGGTGCCTTCGGAAACACCAAGGCTTTGCGCGATCTCGGAAAAAGACGCGCGGCCATCCGCGCGTAGCATGCGGATGATGCTGGCATTCAGCGTGTCGTCCAGCAAATTGGCACTCTCCTGAGAGAGCTTCCTGAGTGGCACGCCAGTGTCGGGAGTGTGCTGATCGTTGGGCATATGGGCTTTCATCTATGGCACTTTGATTATGACCCGAGTTTCCGACCTCATCAACCGCCGATCAACCGACAGCCGGGCAGTTCTGCCCAGCAGCCGCAGACAGCCCGCGACCTACGTTAATCCAGAATACCCCCTCATCAAAATACGAAATAATTAGATAAAGAACATTTGACATACGAAATACGCAGGATATTACTGCAAATACATAAAGGTTTCGCAATTCACCGGAGGGCACACAATGAGCGACGTAAAAGCTGTCACAGGACTTCAATCTGGCGCGGGGAATTTTCGGGGGTATCATCAATCAGCACCCGCCCAAGCGGATGAAGAGATCGCTCGGATCGGACCGGGAACCGCTGGTGGCGAATACATCCGCCGCTTCTGGCATCCGATCTACATCACCGAGGATCTGGGCGAGTTGCCCGAAGCAATCAAGATACTGGGCGAGGAGCTGGTTCTCTTCCGCTACGGTGACGGCAAACTGGGGCTGGTGCATAAATACTGTCCGCACCGGCGCGCATCCTTGGAATACGGCAAATGCGAGGATCGGGGCATTCGTTGCTGCTATCACGGCTGGCTGTTCGCCCCTGACGGAGAGATCTTGGAAACCCCGGCCGAGGATTCCAAGGCCGCCGACATGGTGCGCGAGCGGACTCGTCTGGGCGCCTACCCGGTGATCGAATGTCGCGGATTGATCTTTGCTTATATGGGTCCCCCCGAAAAGCAGCCCGAATTCCCGATCTACGACGCCTATCTCTATGACGGGATGACCAGCGCCACCTACAAGGCACCCTATACCTGCAACTGGATTCAGGTACTCGATGCGATCCTCGATCCGACGCACACCACCTATCTGCACAGCCAGAACAGCCACCCACAGTTCTCTGACGGAATGAAAGAGGACGGTGTGCTGAAATTCTACGAGCGCAACGAGAACCAGTTTCTCGGATCATCGACGCGGCGCATCGGTGACAACGCGTGGGTACGGGTGAATGAACTGATCCTGCCGAACTTTACGCAGGCCGGATCCGCCTATGCTGCCGACGGAACCGAGCAGCGGTATTTTGGGCGCTCCTGCTTTACCCGTTGGGTCGTGCCCGTCGATGACGAGAATTCGATCGTTTACGCCTGGGCCAACTTTGGCGATCGCTGGGATCCGCACGAATACAACACCCGCGAAGGTCACGAGATGATCGAACAGGGCGAAGTGCTGGACCGCACGCCAGAGGAGAAGAAACGCTATCCGGCGGATTCCGAAGCGGTCGAAGGCATGGGACCGATTTCGACCCACAAGGGCGAAAACCTGATGCCAACCGACCGGGGTATTTCACTTTATCGCCGCCGTATACGCAAACATATCCGCGATCTGGTCGAGGGGATCGAGCCGCCACAGCCTGTGCGAACCGGCGGGGAAACAGTGCGCACCTATGGGCAGGACACCGTGCTAACCCGCCCGCCGCGCGGCGATGATGCCGATGACGCCTATCTGGAGAAAATCGGCGATGCGGTGATGCAGATCCAGTTTTCCACCGAGGCATTGGGAGACGACGTCCGCGACCAAGAGATCATCCGCCTGCTGAAGGAATTCGAAGCAGAAGGAGAGGTTTGATGAAGGTTCACGTCAAGAACAACCGCTGGAAGCCGGGGTCATTTCCCAACACGCCCGAAGGAGAGGAGGTATTCACCATCACGCGGGCCAGACTGGATGATGCGCTGGCGGAATATCCCGATCTGAAAGGCCGGGCCGACTATGTCGTGGATTGGGACACCGACAATTTTGCCAGTTCCATGCGGGATGCCGACGTCCTGCTGACATGGGACCTGCCGATGGCGGATCTGGCCACGGTTGCACCACGGCTGAAATGGATTCACTGCATCGGCGCCGGCGTCGAACACATGCTGCCGATCAGCGATTGGCTGCCCAAAGGCGTCGTCCTGACCAACAACAAAGGCGTACATGCAGCTAAGGCAGGTGAATTCGGGCTGATGGCGGTCTTGATGTTGCACTCAAAAATGCCAGCAATCGTCACCAACCAGCGCAACGAGGTTTATGACTCGCTCTACGCCTCGCCCATCGCCGGACGCACGTTGGTGGTGCTGGGCACAGGTAGTTTGGGCGGCGCTGGTGCCCAAGCGGTGCAAAAGCTGGGCGTACACGTGATTGGGGTAAATCGATCTGGCCAACCAGTCGACGGCTGCGACGAGGTGGTAACGACAGATCATCTGGATGAGGTATTGCCGCGCGCCGATTACCTGCTGATCGCAACGCCCGACACCCCGCAGACCCGCGGCCTGATGGACCGGCGGCGGCTGGATCTGATGAAACCCGGCGCTGGTATCATCAACATCGGCCGCGAGGCCGTGATGGACTACGACGCCCTGTGCGACAAATTGCAGGATGGCAGCCTTGGCGGAGCAATCCTCGATGTGTTCGACCCAGAGCCAATCGCTGCGGACTCGCGGCTATGGGCCACTCCGAACCTGATCATCACCCCGCACGTCTCGGCTGATGACGGCGATGCCTACGTGCCGATGACGCTGGGATTGTTCTTTCGGAACATGCGCCTGTTTCTGGACGATCAGCCACTGCTGAACCCGGTACGACCAGAACTGGGATACTAAGGCGAAACGACGACCGATTGCATGAAAGGAAGGCCATGAACATTGGGTTTATTGGACTAGGGGTAATGGGTGCGCCGATGGCGGGGCACCTGGCGGCAGCGGGACACCAGTTGATTAGCTGCGTGAACAGATCCCCCGTGCCAGAGGGTCTGGCAGAACAGGGAATTCAGGTGGTTGATACCCCCGCCGACGTGGCTCGGCTGTCAGAGGTCGTGATCGTCATGGTCCCCGACACGCCGGATGTCGAGCGGGTGGTACGCGGCAAGGCCGGCCTGCTCGATGGGCTGCGCGCGGATACCTTGGTGATTGATATGAGCTCGATCAGCCCGATCATCACCGCTGAGCTTGCCCAAGCGGTCGAGGCGAAGGGTGCGCTATATCTGGATGCACCAGTCTCGGGCGGAGAGGTTGGAGCCAAGGCACAAAGTCTGACGATCATGGTCGGCGGCCCGCAAGACGCATTCGACCGCGCCCTGCCACTGTTCGAGATCATGGGCAAGAATATCACCCATATCGGGACGCATAACGGCGCCGGGCAGACCTGCAAGATCGCCAATCAGATCATCGTCGCACTGAATATCGAAGCAGTCAGCGAGGCGTTGGTCTTTGCGTCGCGGGCAGGTTGCGATCCCGCAGTGGTCCGTCAGGCACTGATGGGCGGTTTTGCCAGCTCGAAAATACTCGAGGTCCACGGCGAACGGATGATCAACCGCACATTCGCGCCGGGCTTCCGCATCCGACTGCATCAAAAGGACCTGAACCTCGCGCTTGAGGCGGCGCGCGATCTGGGCGTCAGCTTGCCCGGAACCGCCAATTGCCAAACCCTGTTCAGTGCCGCCCATGCCCACGGCCATGACAATGATGATCATTCAGGACTGGTACAAGTGCTGGAGCTGATGGCAAACCATGAAATCGGCGCATCAAAAGCAGCTGACTAACGAGTGTGTATTTGAAGATACGAATGGTTGCGTCTATAATATAGGCAGGTGGGAATTCCTCTCATCTGCCTAGCTCTGCTGCGGCGGGGATTTAGCCAAACCATTGAAAGATAATCCGATAGTCCGACCCGTCAAAAATGGCCCTCACAAGGGTATCCGCTCTCCCGGAGATGATCTGAACCAGAAAATCATCCGGCTGCTGCAACAGGACGGGCGCATGGCGTTTTCCGAGATCGCACAGCTTCTGGACGTGTCCGAGGGCACCATCCGCAACCGCGTCAGTGGGCTGCGCGACAACAACATGCTGCACATCGTGGCGCTGGCAGATCCGGTGGTGAATGAATATTCAACCGACGCGATTATCGGCGTCAACGTCGCCCCCGGTGTGACCCCGGCAGAGATTGCCGCACAGCTTCAGGACGACTACCGCGTGGTGTTTATTCTGTGGGTGGCGGGCACCTTCGATCTGGTGGTCGAAATCGTCAGCGACGACCACGAAGTTCTGAAGGATTTTCTGGAAGAAAAGATTTACCCCAATCCCGGCATTGCCAAGGCGGATGTAATGGTCGGGCTGAAGAACCTGAAAAACCAGTTCCTGCTAAAACATGACTGGCCGGACCAAAGCAGCAGTTGATCATGGATATCGGGCAGCACGAGACGCACCGCCCGATATCAGTATCCTGCTACTCGGCCGCGGCGCGGGCGGCAGCAATCCAACCATCAAATTCCTGCTGATGCGCTGCGATCCATTCAGCAACATGCGCGTCGATCTGCTCGATCGAATCCTCGCCCTGCTGCATTTTGTAATTCTGCGCAGACACATCATTGATCGGGATTTCTGCCAGTTCAAACAGTTTTTCCGCCGCCGGATTGGCATCTAGAAAATCGGCGTTGGCCAGAATGCGCAATTCGTTCACGGCAAAGCCCAGTTCGCGACCATCAAAAGTGGTGTCACCAGACCGGCCATCCGGCAGCGAGGAATAAGGCACTTCGAGCCATTCCACATCCTGTCCCGGCACCATCACACCCGATACCCAGTAGGGCGTCCAAGTGTAATAGATGACGGCGCTACCGTCTGACTGACGTGCAATCGTGTCTGCGATGACGGCGTTATAGGCGCCTTGATTATGGGTGACAGTGTCGCGCATGCCGAACTCGGTCAGATGATGTTCGATCACTCGCTCACAACCCCAGCCCGGCGGGCACCCGGCCAGATCAGCCGTGCCATCATCGTTCGCGTCAAAGCGGGCGGCAATTTCGGGGTCTTTCAGATCCTCCAGATTGGTGATGCCCGCATCATACGACCCCTTATCCACCAGATAGCCCTGCACAGCCCCACGGATAAGATGACCGACCCGGCGCATCGCATCTTCACCACCGGATTCTTCAAAGAACGCCTGATGCAACGGATCGTAGTGCACCGTCGTAAAGTCACCATCTCCTGCCCCGATCGCCAGGTGGATGGTCTGGTACTCCACCGATTGCGGATCGCCAATCTCGTAGCCCAGTTCGGACAGCGCGCTATAGATAATCTGGTTCTGAAACCGTTCTTCGAGGACAGTACCTTCGATCGGGCGGACGGTAACACCATTGCCGGGGCCATCGACAGCCCAGCTGGATGATGCCGTCGCGGCAGTCATTGCAAAACTGAAAATATATGTGGTCAGTTTCATTTTCTTTGCACCTTTACTGTTGGAGGAATGGCCCATGTTATTGTGTGGTCGGGTCCGGCGGTGGGGCCTAGTTGCGCCGGGTGTTGGAAATCTCTGCCACCGGCGAACGGCGCAATGGATAGCTGAGCACACGCAGAACCAGCCCCAGCGGACCACCCTGCCACCAATGGCGGTGGCCACGGTGTCGACCCGACTGGCCCAGCCCTTGGGTGATGCGGTCCAGCACAACGGCGAGGATGACGATGCCCAGCCCGCCGACAATGGCCTGTCCAGCATCAAGCCGGCCCATCGCGCGCAGCACTTCGTTACCCAACCCCTTGACCGCGATCATCGAGGCGATGACCACCATCGACAGCGACAGCATGATCGTTTGGTTCAGTCCGGCCATGATCGTCGACGTCGCGAGGGGCAATTCGACCTTGAACAGAATTTGCAGCGGTCCGGCACCGAACGCGCGGGCAGCCTCAACCACACTGGTATCGACCTGCCGGATGCCAAGCGCGGTCAACCGGATCAAGGGCGGCAAAGCGAACACGATTGTCACGATCACACCCGATACGTTGCCAATGCCCACCAACATCACCACCGGCACCAGATAGACAAACGCCGGAATGGTCTGCATCGTGTCCAGTACCGGACGGATGGCCCGTTCAAACCGGTCGGATTTCGCCGCCAGAATTCCCAGCGGCAGGCCAATCACGGCGCAGATCAACACCGCACTCAGAACAATGGCCAGTGTGGTCATCGCCAGCGGCCACGCATTGGGCCCCAGAAACCCCAGCGCCAGCAGGGCCACAAACACCAGAATCCCGGTACGTCGCCCAGCCGCTTGCCATGCGAGTAACGCCAGCATCAGAACCATCAGACCGGATGGCACGGACTGCAACGCAGCCTCGAACCCTTGGATAATTTCCGTCACGGTACGTTTGAATGGCTGGATCGCAGCCCGGTTGGCTGTGGCCCAGTCCTTGATCCCGTCGGCCCGGTCAGCAATGCCCAGATCAATGTTCGCGAATGGGTCAAGCAGGTTAAAACGCGGTTGATCAGTCATTGTCTCAGGCTCCGTTCTGGTTTTTCCAACGGCCTTGAATGCCGCGGATCAGGGATTTTTTGGTGACAATCCCGACGACCTGCCCGTTGTCCTCGATAGCGAGGGGGGTATCGGTGTCGATTGACAGATCCGCCAACCGGTCCAGATCGTCGTCAGGCCGGGCGCGCAATGCAGCGGTCAGGTCAAACTGCCCTTCACGGGCCTCGAACGCGGCCAGCGGCTCCATCACGCGGGCTGCCGTCACTAGATTCAGCTTGGAAATTCCAGCAACGAATTCACGCACATAATCGTCAACGGGATTGGTGACGATTTCCTCAGGCGTTCCGATCTGAACCAGCACGCCGTCCTTCATCACGGCAATGCGGTCGCCAATGCGAATCGCTTCGTCCAGATCATGTGTGATGAACAAGGTTGTCTTGTTCATTCCTGTGGCCAGCGACTTGAATTCATCCTGCAACTGCCGCCGGATCAACGGGTCAAGCGCCGAGAACGGCTCGTCCATCAGCAGGATATGCGGATCAGCCGCAAGGGCACGTGCCAACCCAACCCGTTGCTGCATCCCACCCGACAGTTCGTCCGGGTAACGATCCCCCCACCCGGTCAAATCGACAGTCGCAATGGCTTTGTCTGCGACGGCATGACGAGTCTTGCGGTCGCGGCCACGCACCTCTAGCGAAAATGCAACATTGTCGCGCACCGTGCGGTGCGGCATCAGCGCCATGTTCTGAAACACCATGCCGATCCGAGACGCGCGCATTTCGCGCAGCCCCGCCCGGTCGAGCGCGCCGATGTCGATCCCTTCAATCCGAACGGCCCCGGCGGTCGGCTCAATCAGTCGGTTAACATGCCGGATCAGCGTCGACTTGCCAGACCCGGACAGGCCCATGATGCAAAATATCTCGCCCGCTGCCACCGAGAACGACGCATCCTGAACGCCAATCACACAGTTATATTGCTCCAACACCTCGGCTTTGGTCAGGTTGTCGCGATGTATGGCTTTCATGGCCTTGTCAGCCTGTCGGCCAAAAATCTTCCATAGACCGTGACATTCGATCACAGCCGGGCTGTCCTGATGGGTCATTGCTGTATCTCTGTTATGATCGGATGCCGCGCGCGGCCCCGTGGGAGGATTGTCAAACATGCGCAGGCCCGGTGGCAGACTCTTCGCGCATCATGTGCAGTATCTGCGCCTCCATTTCGGCGTAACCGGGCATGCTGACCATGTCTTCCTTGCTGGCGATCCGCTGGCCCTTTTTGAACGCCGGGACCAGCTCCTCGCGGATGCGGCCCGGATGGCTGGACATGAAATAGATCCGATCAGCGAGAAAGATCGCCTCGGAGATATCATGCGTGACCAGAACGATGGTGGTGTTCGAACTGGCCAGAATATCCAGCAACAATTCCTGCATATGCCACCGGGTTTCGGCATCCAGCGCACCAAACGGTTCGTCCATCAGCAGGATCGCGGGATCATTGGCCAAGGTGCGGGCAATGGCGACCCGTTGCTTCATGCCGCCGGACAGCTGCTTGGGATACGCATCGGCAAAGGGCGTCAGACGCACCAGATCGATGAACTCATTCGCGCGGGTGCGTCGATCAGCGGCAGAAACACCATTCAGACGCATGCCATATTCGACATTTTGCTGCACTGTCAGCCACGGAAACGACGTATATCCCTGAAACACCATGCCCAGCTTGCGCCCGGGGCGATGGATTTCTTCACCATCCAGAACCACGCGGCCAGAGGTCGGCTTTACCAATCCGGCGGCGATCTGCAACAGCGTGGACTTGCCGCAGCCTGATGGCCCCAGCAGCACGACAAGCTCGTTTTCAGACACGCTGAGACTGGCGTCGGACAAGGCCTGCACCGGCGGCTTGCCGCGTGGGGCGAATATTTTGGATATGCCGTGAACGGCGAGTTTGGTCGAGGGCATTGGCGGACCTTCCGAATATGGGGATGGTAATGGGGCTGGCCAGTCGCGATCCAGCCAGCCCGGTGTGATGGGTCAGCCGCGATAGCCGTCTGCGTAGAGATCGGCGTGCAACTTGCATTCGACACCAGTCGAGGCGGGGGAGGTGCGCTCGATCAGGCCGAATTTGACCCACCATTCGCTGACCAGTTGCCAGTGGTCGGCAATCTGCCCATTGCTCTGCCCGAACGGTGCTTCACCGGGGGCCGAACCGCAAAACCGCGCGGCCTCCATGAAGTCATAGACATAAAGCCCGCCGTCCAGAAATGTACCCTCGGTGCCCAGCACCATTTCGACATCCTCAAGGCTCATCTTCATGCGATCCGCGATGATCTGATTGCCCTCGGCAGGGTTGTTTTTCCACCAGCTGATGGCGTCATACATGGCCTTCAGCGTCTTGCGGGCGGTATCGGGACGCTCGGCGATGAACTCTGCGCCGAAATACAGCCCGTCAGCCACCACCGCCTGCTTCAGCCAATAAGGATCGGCGGAATCAGCGGCCATGCTGGATCCGGGGACTGTCTTTAGCACGTTCGAGCCATATGGCTCCCAGTATTCGGACGCCGCGACCGACCCGCCGACTTGTGCGGCGAATGCGTCATCGGCGATGATGTTCTTGTAGGTCACCGCGTCATAGGCGACGCCCTGTTGTTCCAGCCACATCGCCACGAATATCTGCGCCAGCCCACCTTCCAGCACGGCGACTTCGGCACCTTTCAGGTCTTCGGCAGTCTCATACCCCGGAGACAGCACGATCTTGTCCGCGCCGTTCGACAGGTTTGCCAAGGCGACCAGCCGAATCGGCATGCCCCTCGCCACGCCGACGGGCGTAAATTCGGCCGTGTTGGACACCACGTCCATCTGACCCGCCGTGACAAGGTTGAAGCTTTCGAATGGGTCCTCAATCCGCTGATAAGACAGGTCCAGATCAGGCGCGAGGTCCTTTTCCATGGCGATGTACCAGAACCCGTAACCGGGCCATGTCAGACCGGAAATACGGACTTCTTCAGCAGCCTGCGCGCCCGTCGCGCCAAGAAAGGATAACGCCAGCCCTGCCAGCATGCCTCGTTTCGAATTCGAACCGTTGTTGCAAAATGTCATTGTGATTCCTCCAGTTGGGATTGCCCGCTCTTGATGGCGGGTCGGGTTATTGGGGTGTTCAGTCCTCATCATCGAGATAGGGAAACAGCAGCTTGCGGGCCTGCCGCAGCGCAAAATCGAAGGTCAGGCCAAGCACCCCGATCACGACGATCCCCGCCATGATCTCGTCGACATGCACGAACCGCTTGGCGCGCATCATCATCGCGCCGATACCGTTATCGGCAGCGACGATTTCGGCGATGACCAGATAGGTCCAGCTGACTGCCAGCATCTGCCGCATGGCAGTGACGATGCCCGGCAGGCTGGCCGGTATCACCACGGTCCACAGGATTTGCCAGCGATTTCCGCCCAGCGTGATCCCGGTATTGATCAGATCAGCACTGATTTCACGCGTATGATCCATGATCAGCGTCACCAGAAACCAGATCACCCCCAGAAACAGCAACGCAAACTTCTGCTCTTCGCTGGCGCCGAACCACATCAGCAGCAGCGGGATAAAGGCCGGGGCCGGCAGGTAGCGCCATGCAGATACGACCGGATTAAAGAACGCTTCAACCGCGCGAAAAGAACCCATCAGAATACCCAGTGGAATCGCCACCAGACATGCCCCGCCAAAGCTGACCATGACACGCAGGACGCTTACCCAGATATCCCACAACAATCCGCGTTCCGTCAGCAACTCGTATAGCGCGGACAGTACCTGACCGGGTCCGGGGAACAGGATCGGATTACCCAACTCCAGTAGAACCGCGCCCTCCCAGATGGCGAAAAAAGTGGCCCAGGCAAGCACGCCCAGGCCAAGGCTCAGGGAGGTCGATATCGGTGCCTTAAACGTCAGGAGCGGATCGCGAGATGGGCGGCTGCCCGACGCGGCGGGCGTGGCGGTATCTGATGTCACTTGCGTCCTCCCCTTCGCAATTCACTGCCGATCTGACAAAAATTACGAAAAACGTTGTTTGGACTTATTATTCTTGACGATACCGTATTCGCAAATTAGAAATTACGCAATACGTAAATTATTTCGAAATTCGGAGACCCACATGAAACACCCGTAAAGACACGCATCGACACCGGCTCTCTCGCCGACCATCTGGGGAGAATTGGTGTTTAACGCGAGCATATTAGCCAAAATCTGCCCCGCACGGAGCACCAGCGCCTGTGACAGCCGTCATCGCCGCCATACGTTCTCCGGCACCTAACCAAATTTTCGAAATTCGCAATCAGCGGAGCGAACTCCACTCTGGTGCGGCGGCGACGCGGCACCACAGTCCAGGCACGTCTAAACAAGGAAGGAAAACCCATGTCAGATATCTACATCACGTCTTTCGACGCAGCGGTTGAACGCAACCGACCGAGAATCGCCGAGGTAAAGCAACGCTTGGAAAAGGCGGGCGTCAAATATGTCATGGCCGCTTGGATCGACCTTCATGGCATCCCCAAGACCAAGCCAGTCCCGATGAGCGATTTCGAGGATCTATGCGTCGGCAAAGGACCGCAATTCGCCGTACACTCGATCTCTTTCGTACCCGAACTCAGCCCGGCAGACAGTGATCAGGTCGTCGTGCCGGATCTGGACGCGGTTTATGTCTGCCCGTGGGATAATTCTTTGGCGCTGATCTTCTCCGATCTCTATTGGGAGGGCGCGCCATATAATGTCTGCCCCCGGCAGGCCCTGAAACGCGCCATGCAAGAGGCCGCCGACGAAGGCTATACCGGCTTTGCCGGGATCGAGCCGGAATTTATCGTGATGGCTTATGATGAGACCGGCCAACCTGTCAAAGCGTTCGACGACGACCCTGCCGAGGGTCTGCGCCCGCGCCGTCAGGCATTTGGCTATGACGTGGAATACTCGATCGATTCGATGCCCTTCCTCAAGGATATGATCGACACGATCGAGGGGCTGGGCTGGAATCTGCATGATGTGGTCTGCGAGGGCGCTTATTCGCAGTTCGAGCTGGATTTCCACTATACCAACCTGCTCGAAATGGCTGACCGGCTGGCCTTCTTGCGGATCGTGCTAAAAGAAGTCGCGAAAACGCACGGGTTGTTCGTAACCTTCATGCCGAAACCCACCGTCGGCGACTGGCGTTCGGGTGCGCATATCAACATGTCGCTGCAACACGAAAGCCGCCCCGGAGAGAACATCTTCAAGGACAAGGATGGTTGGAGCGCCGAGTCGCGGCACGCCGTTGCCGGGATGATGAAGCACGCTGAGGCGATCACAGCGATTACCTGCCCGACGGTCAATTCCTACAATGGCCTCGTCCCCCGCGTTGGCGGGTTCGAAGGTGGCACCGTGACGTGGGCACCGACCAACATCACCTACGGGTTCAACAACCGATCCGCCCAGTTCCGCCTGCCCCAAAGCCGGTATTGTCTGGAGAACCGCGCCTGCGACATGACGATGAACGGTTATCTCGCGCTGGCCATGCATCTCAGCTGCGCAGTGGATGGGATCAAAAACAAGGCAGACCCCGGTCAACCCACCGATTTCGACCTCTATGCCAAGACCGAGGCCGAACTGGAAGAACTGGGCATCCGCCGCCTGCCACGCACCCTCTACAACGCAATCGAGGCATTGCGCCACGACGACATGGCAGAGCATGTGATGGGTCCGGTGATGCGCAAATCCTACCTCGCCTACAAAAACGACGAGTGGGAGCGGTATCATCAGGCCGTCACCGATTGGGAAGTCAAAGAATACCTGCGTCTGTATTAAGCCGGGGAGGCCGCGATGACATCGGATTATGAAACCTTCGAAATGGGGGATGTTGCACTGCAAAGCGGCGCAACACTCCACAACGCGCGGCTGACCTACAAAACCTACGGAGATCGGGCCAACGCCACGCGCGGCACCGTTCTGTTGCCGACGTTCTACACTGGCACCCACAACCGAAACGAAGGTTTCTTTGGGCCGGGGCGGGCTATCGACCCGGCCCGCCACTATGTGATCTCCGTCAACCTGATCGGTAATGGGCTGTCATCGTCACCCAGCAACAGCGCGCCGCCCTGCGATGGCCCGCGATTTCCGGCGGTGTCATTCTATGACAACGTCGCCTGCCAACACCGACTGCTGACCGAAGTGTTGGGAATCGAACGCATCGCACTGGTGATGGGCTGGTCCATGGCAGGCTGTCAGGCCTACCATTGGGGCGCGCAATACCCTGACATGGTCGATGCGATCCTGCCATTTTGTGCATCTGCCCGCACATCTCCCCATAACTTTGTGTTTCTCGAAGGTGTCAAGGCAGCCCTCTGCGCTGATCAGGACTGGAAAGATGGGGATTATGACAGCCCTCCCGTCCGTGGGCTGCGAGCCTTTGGCCGGGTCTATGCCGGCTGGGCCTTTTCGCAAACCTTCTACCGCGAAGGGCTGTATCGGCACTTGGGATACAAAACGATCGAGGATTTGTTGACCGACTGGGGTACCGATCACGCCCGGAACTGGGACGCCAACGACCTGCTGGCCAAGCTGAGCACCTGGCAAGGTGGCGATATCTCCGCCAACCCGGCCTATGGCGGCAATCTGGCCGCCGCATTGGGCGCGATCCGTGCCCGTGCAATCCTGATGCCCTGCACGCAGGATCTGTACTTCCCGCCCGAAGATAACGCCGCCGAAGCTGCCCTGATGCCAAACGCAGAATTCCGCCCCTATACATCACCATGGGGCCACTGCGCCGCTAATCCGGGAAATGACACAGGTTTCACTGCGGCGTTAGAGGACAACATCCGGTCCCTGCTGGCGTAGAGACCAAAAACCAGAGCAAGGAGGCAGAGAAATGCCCACAGTCACATTCATCACGCCAGATGGCGTACGCCACGACGTCGAGGTTTCGACTGGATCAACTGTCATGGAGGCTGCCCGCGATTACGGCCTGCCCGGCATCGACGCCGACTGCGGCGGCGCGTGCGCCTGTTCGACCTGCCATGTCTATGTCGATGCCGATTGGGTGGAAAAATTGCCCGTCAAAGAGGCGATGGAGGCCGACATGCTGGATTTCGCTTACGAGCCCGACGAGATGCGCTCGCGGCTGACCTGCCAGATTTCGCTGACCGACGCGATGGATGGGTTGACGGTCTATTTACCCGAGCGTCAGTGTTGACGATGCTGCTGTCAGTCATCGGCACCCTCGCCCGCATAATGGACGAAGAATGGCGAAGACAGCTCAAACTGCGCAAACCGTACGACAAAACCTGCCGATCCGGTCTGTTCACGACACCTCATCACGGGGTGCATGTTGATCATTACCCTGCCCGCTACGCAGCGACCGACGAACCAAGCCATCGGCCCGCCTGAATTCGATCCGGCGGTTCATGGCCTTGCCAGCAGCCGTAGTCTTGATATCAAACGGCGCGGATTCACCATGTCTTCCGGTACTCAAACGCCTTGCATCGTCGGCACCATACATTTTCGACACCGAACAATAGCGTAACCGCACAGTTCAACGCTGAATGATGTCCCCCACCAAGGTGGCTTCAATCAGTCGATTTCAACTCAACGCCTTCCTTCACCCGCTCAATTTATATATTTTACCTTTAAAAATCAGCCTATTACGTGACACTTGATATGACGACACCTGCAGCCATAGCTCGCGTTCACCGATGCCGCATGCCAGCTTCTTGGTTTTATCACTGAATTTATCCAACCGGCATGTGTGCCCCGGGGACATTCCGGTGGCCGCATGATCGGCCATTGCTATTCAGTACCGGCTGTTCAATTTACGTCCGCAGGAGACGTGGAACCAAAGGTTCGAAGATACTTGGCGAGCCAGATACCCACCAGCATCGCCCCGACAAACAGCAACACCTCCCAGCGGCCAGTGCCCAGCGCAGGCAACGCGCCCCCCGGACAGAACCCCGCGATGCCCCAGCCTACGCCGAACAGGGCAGAACCACCGATCAACCGCCGATCGATGGTGCGGCTCAAAGGCAGTTGAAACCGCGTCCCATAGACCGGGCCATGGCGTAACAGCACCAGACGGTAGCCGATGAAGGTCACGACCACGGCCCCGCCCATGACGAATGCCAAAGATGGGTCCCATGCTCCTGCAACGTCAAAGAAATTCAGAACCTTGGCAGGGTTGGCCATTCCGGAAATCGAAATGCCGACGCCAAAGATCATTCCGATCAGATAGGTGGCAAACAATCTCATTGGTTACACTCCGATGCCGTGGCGCAGGATATACACGGTGATGGCTGTGGTGATCATAAAGGTCAGAACCGCAGCGAATGATCGCCGCGACAGCCGCGCCATCCCGCAAACCCCATGACCGGACGTGCAACCCGATCCAAAGGTAACGCCGACGCCCACCGCCAGTCCCCCGATCACTAGCATCGGGGCTGACGTCGGGACCTGCACGACTGGCATCTGCCCGCTGAGCAACATCACCACCAGCGGACCGCTGACCATTCCCAGCAGCAACGCCACCCGCCACGCCCGATCCTCAGAAGGCACGAACGCGATCAGCCCGCTCAGGATGCCCGTCGCGCCAAATATCCGCCCTAGACTGAGCATCAGCAGGGTTGCGGCAAGCCCGATCAGGCTCCCTCCAGCCAAGGACTGCCAAGGCGTAAAAACGGTTTCCATTGCATTCACCTCTGGCCGGCGCAGATACCAAAGATCGCGTAGAGCGGGCAACTACCGATTGCCGCCGTCACTGCAAAAGTGGCGCCAACCACGATCATCGCCCAGTGTAGCCACCCACCTGCGCCCAGATTCGTCGCAAAGGCCGCGATCAGCAACGCAATCCCCGTGACCATCCGAAACCCGCGATCAATACGCCCCATATTCTTTGTCATAGCCATTCGCCTTTCAGGAATCAGTCCCCACGACACTTTGACATATGGATGCGGGATCTCTCGGTGACTTCGTCACCGTTCTCCGGCCGAGCGTGCCAGACGATCCAGTGCAGCACGCCCTGTCAGCCTGACCTCACCCCGGCGCTGCTCGATCCAGCCACGGCGTTGAAATTCCGACAAGGTGCGTGAAATCACCTCGCGCGCCGTGCCCAGTTCGGTCCCTAACACCTGATGGGTCGCGTAAACCACATCCCCGTCAGCCAGTTCCAGAAGCCGCGCCGCCAGCCGCACGTCCATACGGCGAAAAACGATGTCGTCGATCAGGGTAAAGAGATCGGTAATGCGTCGCGAATAAGCCTTGAAAATGAATTCCCGGAACACCGGCGACCGGCCAGCCAGATCGTCAAAGGTGGCGCGAGGGATGGCGACGGCGCGCACATCGGTCTCGGCCACCCCATCGGCAGCGTAATCCTCGAATGCCAGCATGCAGGCGGTGGTCAGCACACAACTTTCCCCGGCATGGACCCGGTAAAGAAACACCTCGCGTCCAGTATCGGATTTCTGTTGAACCCGGACCGTACCGTCCAGCAGCAACAGCAGGTTGTCAGCCGATTGACCCGGCTCGAAAACGGCGGTGCCTTCAGGCACGTCCACCAGTTGACTGCCGGTTATCAGAGCCGCGCGCAGGTCGTTTGGCAGACGCTTCAGCCCCTCAAACTGATCGATCCATTGCCCGTCTTGCGTTTTCATCGCCTTCGCCCTGTATGTTGAACAGACCGAGACCGCATAGCATCCAAAGGCGCCTTCACCTGCGCGCGTTATGTCGCGGGTGCGTCACGTTCGGCTCTACCAGTCCTCTGTGCCACACTGTCCAACAGAGCCGCCAGCATATCATCCAACCCCGTGCAGGGATGCGCACCGCTGCTGCGGATCTCGTCAGAGACATCGACAGGCAGGCTGGAATTCGAGTCTGCGGGCACCTCATTCAACTTGCCGCCCACCAGCACTGGCAAAACCACGCCTTTCTCCTCCAGCGCCGCGATCACTGCGCGGGTATAGCTCAATCCCATGCCGTTATAGGTGCTGACCGCGATTACATCCGCACCTTCGCTTACCGCCATCTCCACCAGAACCTCGGCATCGACCGCCGTCCCCGCATCCACGACCTTCGGCCCCAGCCCTTCTAGGGCTGCACGGACCAGATAGGCGCCATGCTCGTGCACATCCGTCGTGCCCAGAATGACCCTCAGACAGGATAGCCCGGCAGGGATTTCCTGCTGCGCGGCGACCCATGTGCTGGCCATATCATCCAGTTCCTGAGCCCAATCGGCAGGCACCAAGGGCACTGGGCGATCGCCTTTGAGTGTTGCAGAAAACAGCCGCTCCATTCGCTGCGCGCCCAATCGTCGGATCGCCAGCATCAACGCCGCGGGGTCCGACACGTCCACGCCTCTTTCGGCGAGCCCGTCCAATGCTCTGATGGCAAAGGCCCGCCCGCCGTCCAACAGCTTTGATGCCAGTGCGTCGATCATCGCCTGATCCATCAGCGCGCCATGCGCCGGCGCATGTTCTGTCAGCCGCGCGGCAAAGAGTTGCGCATCAAGAATTTCATCAGTGTCGGGGATACGTTGGTTCTCCGTCACCGGCACGGGATTGATCGCATGCCCCGTGTGCCTGCGCCCCAGCGCCGCAATATCAGCCAGCAGGTAACTGGCCAGACTGGCATAATTGGCCGCAGGTGCCCCGCGATAGGCAACCGTATTGCCAAACAACATAGTGCCCGGCGTGGTCGTCACCTGCGCCAATGCCGCGTGGAATGCGGCCCGGCTCAGCGGGTCCGAGAAGTGATGTCCGAAACAAAACGACGCCTGCGCCCCAATCAAATCCTCAATGATGTGCTTCTCGATTACCACCATGCCCAGCGCCGAGGCCATATCCAGAAACAGCCCGGCAAAACCGTCGTCGAGATTGGAATGCACAAGGATATCAGCCTCCTGCGCGGCAATCAGACCCAGCGCCGTGACCGTGGCCTCCGTGGTGGCTACGTCATCGTCCCAATAGGGCAACCGAAAGGTAAAATACTGACCCAGATTGCCAATCGCCGTGGCCCCGGCGGCGATGGCGGCCTGCGTGTTGTGCAATGCTCCGGGCAAGCCCAGCATGAAATCACCGAAATGCGCCGCCGCCGGGCAAGCATTGGTGATACGGATGAAATCCTCTGGCCCGGTCAGAACGATCCCAGTCCCGCGCATGGCCCCCTGTCGCCGTTCCGGCGGATAGCCCATCGTCCAGTCCAGCGTGATGCCAAACCGGTCGATCCGCACTCCCTGTCCCTCGGCGGCGGCGTGCAACTCCGCCATCGCCCCAACCGTCCGGTCGATACTGCGAAACCCGATATGCGCGTGCTGCATGATCCGCCCGTTCGCAGCCTCGCGGCGTTTGTAAGCGGCCTCCGACACGACACCCTCGCCCTGAAGGAACGCGTTGCTTCCCAGCTGCCAATCGTCCGCCATCGCCGCGCCATCGTCCAACAGGGCGCGGCCGGGCCGCATATCCGGGGCGGTCAACGAAATCGTCATGCTCATGGTTCGCTCTCCGAGGTGCTCCATCATGGGTATCAGCCCTTGCGCTTTTGGCAATGGTCGTCAGGTTGGGCGTGTAAAACGAGGAGTGTAGTATGAAACTGGGTATCATCGGCGTGGGGCATCTGGCGACATCGATCCTGAAAGGGTTGGCGCGATCGGGGTGGAACCCTGCCGACATCTGCCTGTCGCCACGCGGGCACGGGCCGGACCTTGCCCGCAGGGGTGGGTATGCGCTGGCCAAGGATAATGCTGACCTCGTCCGGCGCTGCGATCTGGTACTGCTGGCCGTACGTCCTATGGATGCCGCGACGACGGTCGACGGGCTGGGCTGGCGCGAGGGTCAGGTCCTGATGAACGCCTGCGCCGGCGTATCGCGCGCCGCGATCGGGGCCGCCGCCCCTGCGCATATTGTCCGTATCATGCCGATCACCGCCTCCGAACTCGGGGCCAGCCCGACACTTGTCTATCCCCGGACCGAGGCCGCGCTGCCGTTTCTCGATGCGCTCGGCTCTGCCATCGAACTGGACAGCGAGGATCAGTTTGAGGCCGCCACTGTGAGTGCCGCGATCTATGGATGGGCCCAACAGCTTATTATCGCGGGCGCTGATTGGAGTGCAGCTCAGGGGTTGAATCCGCAGACTGCGCGCGAACTGGCCGCGCGTACCTTTGTCGCGGCAGGCCGGATGCAGGCCGAACAAGACGCGCCGATGCACGATATCCTCGCCAGCCTGTGCACCCCCGGCGGCATCACCGCCGCAGGGTTGGACCACCTTGAGAGCAATGCCGTGCCGGAGGCATGGCGCAGTGCCTGCGACCTCGTGCTTGGCAGGCTGCGCGGCAAATGACATCGACCCTGCCCCGTCAGGCCGGTTCTGACGTCTCGTGCCCGATCTGAAAGTTGTTCCCGGCCCGGTCCTGACCACTGACCAGATAGAGCGGCCGCACACCATAGCCCTGTGCGGGGTGTTTCTTGCCAGTTTCGGCCCCCAGTGCATGATCGTAAAAGGATGATGCGGGCATCAACCGCACGATGAAAGCAGCGCGCCGCTTGTCTGTCCGGTTCGCGGATGACCCATGGATCATGTAAATGTCGTGGAACGATACCTGCCCGGCGCGGATCACCAGTGGCACGGCATCCGCCTCGTCGAAATACTCCTGATCCGTCACCAGGTTGATCGTCGCTTCCGGGTTATCCTGCCAAGAATGCTTGAACAGCTTATGCGGCTTGTGAGAGCCGGGAATAAAGGACATGGGTCCGTTTTCGGGTGTCACGTCATCCAGCGGAATCCACATCGTCAGCGTTTCCAGCGGGCGGATCGGATAATAGTCGCCATCCTGATGCCACGGCGTCTCCTTGCCATTATGTGGCGGTTTGCCGAACAGCGTCGTGCCCCACAAAATAATGTCATCCCCCATCAATTGCCGGGCGATTTCCATCAATGCGGGCTGGGTGGCGAAATCTAGCCATTTGCGCGAGCCGCCTTTTATATTCATCGACCCGCCGTTTTCCTGATGCGGTGCCATGATCAGGTCAGAACCCAGATCAGGGTTGGCCGCCAACAGACGTTCATACTCCTCGCGCATGTCGGCGATGATATCTTGCGGAATCTCCCACTTCGGAACGATCCAGCCCTTCTCGTTGTATTGTGCGAGTTCGGCGTCACTCAAACGGGCCTCGGGCACGTCGGTCTGCATATTCATTTTTGGCGTCCTCTCTGTCTACGTATCTGTCGACAATCCTGCCGACAAAATTGACGCGCCCGCCTTGATATGTCAAGCTCGCGGCATTGATCGGTAGGAGACCCCATGACTCGCAGCTCCAAAGCAACTGTCGACACCGCATATGAGCAGCTACGAGATCGGCTGGTGACGTTCGGATTCAAACCCGGCAGCCGTCTGAACGAATCCGAAATCGCAACCGAACTGTCGATGAGTCGCGCCCCTGTTCGCGAAGCCTTGAGCCGCTTGATTGCAGATGGGCTGGTCAGCTTTGAACCGGGACGCGGGTTTTTCTGCCGACGGCTCAGTGTCAGCGAAGTCAACGAACTCTATGAATTGCGCTTTGATCTGGAATCCGGCGCTCTCAACGCCGCCCTTGCAGCAGCAGACGACGCTGCGCTCGACAGGTTTGCCACAACGTGGCAGCAGAAACATGCAGATGCGGACACCTTTACTCTGGACGAACTGGTTTCTCTCGACGAGGCGTTTCATCTGGACATGTCCAGCCTTGCGCAGAACACCGCACGCCTCAAATATCTCGAAAACATCAATTACCGGATTCGCTTTGTCCGCCGGATCAATCTTGATACAGGCCCAAGGCGCGTGGGTGGAATAGAAGAACATTCCGACCTGATCGATGCGATCCGTCGACGCGATATCGACAACGCCATCGCGCTACTGCGACATCACCTGCAACGGTCGGCTGATGAGGTCCGCCTACAGGTGCAGGATGCATTGAACCGGATTTACGCAGATGATGTCGCCTGAATGCGCCCCTCATCACCCCGATCTGGTGTCGCTCTGGGTGGGATCAAACAGAAATAGGTTCAACTGTCGCCATGGGTGTCCCTGACTTGGCATCGTCCAGCAGTCGGAAATCGCGGTAGTCACCCCCCAAGACCATTCGGGGCAGACGCGCAAAAGTCACTCCAGACACCAATCCCGTTGCCGCCACTGACCGTTGCGACGACGCGATCGGCCCGGCAGTCGATCCTGACAACCCCCTGACGTCAGACCGCTGAAAGTGTGGCACCTCCGTCAACGGTCAGCGTGGTACCCGTCATAAAGCTGCCCGCGTCTGAGGCGAGCAAGAGCAGCGGACCATCCAATTCCGACATACGCCCAAGACGGCGCGGGAATAATTTGGCAATCATCTTTTTCCCGGCATCGCTGTCGAAAAAATCGGCGTTGATGTCCGTGGCAAAGTAACCGGGCGCGATGGCATTCACCCGAACGCCATACCGCCCCAATTCGCGTGCCATCGCCCGCGTCAGGTGCAGGACGCCTGCCTTGGCCGCAGCATAGTTCGTCTGTGTCGGCTGTACCACTTGGCCCAGAATGGACGAGATGTTGATGATCGAGCCGCCGTTACCACCTTCCACCATGATCCGCGCTGCGATCTGCGCCGCGCGCCACACACCGCCCAGATCGGTCTCGGTCACTGCGGCCCAGTCTGCCTCTTGCATCTCCAGAAACGGCGCAGTCCGCGCGATCCCCGCGTTGTTGATCAAGATATCAACGCTACCGTGCCGCTCGGCAAAAGCAGCAAAGGCGCGCTCCAGACCTTCACGGTCGACGACGTCTGCGGGATGGCTGTCGACCTTGATCCCATCCCCCAACAATTCCTGCGAAACCTTTGCCATCTTATCTTCGCTGCGCGCGATCAGGCACACTTGGGCACCCGCCTCACCCAGAACCCGCGCAAAATGCGCCCCCAGCCCAGAAGACGCCCCGGTAACGACCGCGACCTTACCCGTCAAACCCATGGCTCTCATCCAGCCGTCCCCACGCCAAACGACGCAATGGCGCTAGCCGATCCGAGTGATTTCATCAACATGGCGGCACTCCATCGCATCAGACGCACCTCCCGCCTTACGCCGGTGAGTGCGCTCACCCGTTTGCGGGTGAAATCACTCTGCGCACCATCCAGAACGGCCACCGGCGCACGCGTCGCGAAACACAAATCAGAATTGATGAGACGTTTCATATGGTTCTCCAATTCAGGTGACGTCGTCCGGTCAATCTTCAACCTTAGGAACATTGGCGCGGATATGCGACAGATATTCTATCGCCATATGCCTCCAACCATCTGTTCTGGCCACTCGAACCTATATCTACAATCCGGCAATTCCTGCCACCACTCTTCCTTGCTCCTTCAGCGACGCAATCTTTAGGCATGATTTCGGCCCTTCAACCCGCTGACCCCACGATCTTGTGCTCGCTTTGCCCGACTTGCCCACGGATCAGACAACCGATACCAGTGTTGTCAGGCTTACCCCGGTCTTTCGCTTGGCACGCGATCACCACAGCCAGAGGACACATATGGCGCGCATCTTCATTTCAGGCACAGCTGGTTTCATCGGCTTCCATCTGGCGCGGCTGTTGCTGGAGCAAGGGCACGAAGTACACGGTTACGACGCCATGACCGACTACTACGATGTAACCCTCAAACAGGCCCGCCGCGACATCCTGCTGAAATACGAGACCTATTCAGACACCATTGCCATGCTCGAAGAGTGCGCGACACTGGACGCCGCCGGTGACGCCTTCTCGCCTCAGGTGATTGTACATCTGGCCGCACAGGCCGGAGTGCGCTATTCCTTAGAGAACCCGCGCGCCTATATCGAGAGCAACGTTGTCGGCACTTTCAACGTGATGGAACTGGCCCGCCGTCACAAGGTGCAGCATCTGCTGATGGCCTCGACCTCTTCGGTCTATGGTGCCAACACCGTCATGCCCTATGCCGAAACACACAAGGCCGATCTGCCGCTCACCATCTATGCCGCGACCAAGAAAGCGAACGAAGCGATGGGCCATTCCTATGCTCACCTCTGGGACCTGCCGACCACGATGTTTCGCTTCTTTACCGTCTACGGTCCTTGGGGACGTCCCGACATGGCACCGTTCAAATTCACCAAGCGGATACTGGAAGGCACCACAATCGATATCTACAACAATGGCGAAATGTGGCGCGATTTCACCTATGTGGGCGATCTGGTGCGCGGCATCAGCCTGTTGATCGACACCCCTCCCCGTCGCCCGGCGACCCCCGAGGCGATTGACCCGGGCGACAGCCTGTCGCCGGTCGCGCCCCACAGGATTGTCAACATCGGCAATTCGGACAAGGTCCGCCTGCTGGATTTCATCGAAGCTCTGGAAAATGCCACCGGTCGCAAGGCAATCCGCAACTATATGCCGATGCAGCCCGGTGACGTGCCCGCCACATGGGCCAATGCGGATTTGCTGCATCGCCTGACGGGCTATCGTCCACAGACCGATTTCCAAGAGGGCGTGCGTCAGACCGTCGACTGGTATCGCAGCCACTACCAGATATGATGATCTGCTCGTTCTCTGGGGCCATGGCTGCAAGCGGTCGACAAGCCCAGAGGCCGCAACCATCTGAACAGCGGCCCTAGACCCAATAACGACCCGCGTCCTACGACGTTTGCAGGAACGAACAGCCCTCGGACGTGATCGCCGCCGCGGTCAGCCGGTTCGAATGATACGCACCGGTGTCGATAGCGATACGACCGTTGTGCATTTCCGGTTCCTTGACGATCGTGTGACCGTGAACAACCCACAGACCATCTTCGCGCCGGGTTGTGGTGAAATCCCGATGCCCCCACAGCATCGCGCGCTCATCCTGATCAATCGGCGCGCGCGCGGGGTTCATGGCCGCATGAACGCAAACCACGTTGCCGCTCTGACGCCACCTCGGCAGGGTGCGCAGCCAGTCCAGCATGCCCGCAGGCATCGCGGCCAGCAGTGCATCGCCTGCATCCGCCATATCCTCGACAGGAGAGTTCAGCCCCAGCCCGCCGATACGGAAGCTTGCCAGCGTCTGTAGACCACCATTGACCAGCCAGCGCGCACCACGCCCCGCAGGGTCGTCGAGAAAGTCCAGCATCATCTGCTCATGGTTGCCCATCAGACAAACCACTTCATCCGGCATGGCTGTGGACAGTTCCTGCAAATGCACCAGCACCTCGTCCGAGTGCTCGCCACGGTCTACATAGTCCCCGAGGAAAACCAGCAACGGTGCGGTGTGGCCATGCGCGCTTACATCCGCATCAATGCTTTGCAGCAATGGCTCGATAAGGTCGGCACGACCATGCACATCGCCGATAACGTAAAGCGGCCTGTCAGGCGCGAACGCCGGCATGTCGGACTGGGGCACCACATTCGGCGCAGAACGGGACGGAAGGAACTGATTTAGAAATTTTCGCACGGAGTAAGACGAAACCTTTTTGTCAGAAGAGCCGCCTCCCATTCTTAGAGACATAGATCAGGCTCGGGCAATCCGAGCAAAGATATGCGTTACACGTCAAACTCACAAGCGGGCGGTTGATAGTACCCCATCAGAACGCTGCGGCATTTCGGCCCCCCTGAAGAGGATACCACCCGATATGGGCACCCCCGCTCATCAGCGGCGCGCGCAGGCAATCTCAGCCAACCGCTTCCTGAATGTGGTATCCTTCCACCTTGCGGGCGATCAACCCACGCAACCTGTCGCTGTCTGCCTCTGCCAACGCCATCTCCAACTCGCGTAGCATCGCAGCGACCTCGATCTGACTGAACATGCTCTCTTGGGCGCGCAGAATTTTCGCGTGGGGTGTCCGACGCAGGCTCGCATCGTCAATCAACAACTCTTCATAGAGTTTCTCGCCGGGGCGGAGGCCGGTAATCTTGATGGCGACATCGCCTTGACCTGTCTTGGGGTTTTTCACTGTACGGCCAGACAACTCGATCATGCGGCGGGCAATATCGATGATTTTTTGCGGTTCTCCCATATCGAGAACGAACACATCGCCGCCCTCGGCATAGGCTCCCGCCAGCAGCACCAGCCGGGCGGCTTCTGGGATTGTCATAAAAAAGCGCGTAACGTCTTTGTGCGTGACAGTCACGGGACCGCCCTGCTCTATCTGCTTTTCAAACAACGGCAGAACCGATCCTGATGAACCCAGAACATTGCCGAACCGCACCATGGCCAGACGCGTCCGCGGGTTGCGGGTCTGAAGATCCTGAACCACGAGTTCGGCCATGCGTTTGGTCGCCCCCATGATATTGGTCGGGCGCACGGCCTTATCGGTAGAGACCAGAATGAACCGCTCAACCCCTGCCGCTGCGGCCGCTTCGGCGACGATACGTGTGCCCAATACATTGTTGCGCGCCCCTTCCAGCTCGTTTTCTTCGACCAATGGGACGTGCTTATAGGCGGCAGCGTGCAGTACGATTTCTACCCCTTCCTGCTCCATAACACTGGTGACGCGCGATTTATCAGCGACCGACCCCAGCCGCGCCACGATCGGGATACCTGCCGCATCCGCGCGCGCGCGGATGTCCCGATCAATCGCATAGAGCGCATATTCGCTTTGTTCGAACAGAACGATGCGCGCCGGGTTGCGGTTGATCAACTGACGGCACAACTCCGATCCGATTGACCCTCCCGCGCCAGTAACCATGACCACGCGCCCGGCATAGGCTTTGGCAATCTCGGGCGTATCCAGATCAACCTTGTCGCGGCCCAGTAACGCATCCGGGCTGACCGGCTGCATCTGATGATCCGGCTGCTTGCCACTCATCATGTCGATGTAAGAGGGCAAAATCTGCATCTCGACACCAAGGCCTGATAGATCGTCGATCAGGTTACGGCGGCGTTCTTCAGAAATCGAAGGCATTGCCAGCAAAACGCGCTCAATGCGGTGCCGTCTTACAAGTTGTTCCAGCTTGCCGGGCGCATAGACCGGCAGCCCTGCCGCCATCAGCCCGTGCAGGTTGGGATTATCGTCCACAAACAGTACCGGCCGCGCCTCGGATGACTGACGCAAGGCTGCCGCCATCTGGATGCCGCCTGCCCCGGCCCCATAGATCGCCACGCGCTGACGCGTCCCCTCGCGATCCTCCAACCACGTCAGCAGGGTCTGCCCGGCAATGCGCACCCCGACAGAGGACAGAAAGAAAAGCGTCCCAAAAATCAGCGGAACAGATCGCGGCCCCGAAAGCTTTAGAATGTAACTGAGGCTGATGGCCAACACTGCCAACGCCGCAGCCACCACGCCGATCTTGGTCGCGGCACGCATCTCAAAGGCGTTCAGCTTGATCTGCGGCAGACGGCACTTCCAGATGACCAATGCTCCCAGCATCGTCATCAACACAAAGAGCACGAACGCGTCATGTACTCGATCCAGTGGCGCAAGGGTGCCATACCGAAGGCCAAATGCCGCATACAGGCCAATCGGAACAAGCGCCGTATCGGTCACGAAGAAGATGGCCCGCTTCACGGATCGTGGCAAAGCCTTGCAATCGCTGAGGTTCATGGCAAAAAGCTCTTTTTTGATAATTGAAGACTCAGTATTTGTCTACGCGCGCCGCTTATAGCCTCATTTCGCGTCAGAACGAAGACACTCTACCAACATAGGTTGATTCTCGCCGACACTTGTCGTCCAAGAATGCCATTCAATCCATCGAACCGGTATGCGGCCCTTGGTCCAATTCTCCTGTGGCCTGAGCAGAATGCCCGTATTCTGAGAAATCGACACAGTTGTTTCGGCAGCAACGCTGGCCCATGCCGCGCATATGAAAAACGCCGCATGGGGACCCCGTTCGCGCGCAATCTGCCTTGCTAGCGTCCGACGGCCTCATAGCGTTCAAAACCGGCAGCCTCGACGTCTCGACGGTGATAGATGTTGCGCAGATCGGCCATGCAAGGGGTACGCATCCCCTTGGCCAGACGGCTCAGGTCCAGCGCCCGAAACTCGTTCCATTCGGTCAGGATCACCACCGCATCGGCATCTTTGGCAGCACAATAGGCGTCGTCGCACCATTCCACCCCCGGCAACAATGCCTCTCCCTCTTTACGGCCCTGTGGGTCAACCACGCGCACCTTCGCCCCCCCCCCGACCATCGACGGGACGATCGTCAGGCTGGGTGCATCGCGCATGTCGTCGGTATTGGGTTTGAACGTGACCCCCAGAACCGCCACGGTCTTGCCATTGAAACTGTCACCGCACAGGTCCAGCACCTTGTCCAGCATCCGCCGCTTCACCCCATCATTCACCGCGATCACCGTTTCAACGATGCTCTGTGGCGAAGCGTGTTCCTGCCCGATCCGGGCCAATGCTTTGGTATCTTTAGGAAAACACGACCCACCATAGCCGGGTCCTGCGTGCAGGAATTTGTCCCCGATGCGCTTGTCCATGCCCATGCCCTTGGACACAGATTTTACATCCGCACCGACCCGTTCGCACAACGCCGCAATCTCGTTGATAAAGGTGATCTTGGTCGCCAGAAACGCATTGGCCGCGTATTTGATCATCTCCGCGCTTTCCAGATCGGTCCGCACGATGGGAAAATCACGTAGATAGAGCGGACGGTACACCGCTTCCATCACCGCTGCCGCGCGGTCACTCTCTACTCCGACCACGATCCGGTCAGGACGCATAAAATCGTCGATCGCAGCCCCTTCTCGCAGGAATTCCGGGTTCGACGCCACGCCGAATTCATCCGCCCTCTTCACCCGCGCGATAATATCATGCACCGCCCGGTTGGTGCCCACCGGCACCGTGGATTTGGTAACGATGACCGCGTAGCCAGTCAGCGCGGCGGCAATCTCTTCAGCCGCCGCATAGACATAGGTCAGATCTGCATGCCCGTCACCACGCCGCGTCGGCGTGCCCACGGCGATGAACACCGCATCCGCCCCTGCAACTGCCGCTTTCAGATCGCCGGTGAATGACAGCCGCCCGGCCTCTACGTTGCGGACCATCAAATCTTCCAGCCCCGGCTCATAGATCGGGACATGCCCGGCCTCCAGCATCTCGATCTTGGCGGGGTCACGATCGACGCAAACCACGTCATGGCCAAAATCGGAAAAACATACGCCCGACACAAGGCCAACATAGCCGGTGCCGATCATCGCAATGCGCATGAGTATCTCCTGTTCCTGTATTTTTGCTCGTTTTTATATTTCTAGCTGAACTTATGGTGCAAATTGCACTTGGGGTTTGGTAAATTCTGTATACGCGGGTCATTCTGTGGCCAAGTGTGATCTTGGGCAGACAGTTGTTGGCCCTGCTCTGATGACGGGCCAGATACTCTTGCCTGCGCGGCATGATAATCGCCCAGCGTGACCGGGACACAGCGGGTCGAAAGACCCATGGGTCCGTTTAACCCGACGCATCCGCAATCGGCTTAGGCTGGGGCTAAGCCAAGCTGAGGGACTCTGTGCTTTTCGCCCCACGCCGAAACATGAAAGCGTTCGCGCAAGAGACCCGTGCGCGGGCACCCGTTTTACAGGAGAGAACGATGGCCAAGGATATTGCAGGACCCGCCGCCGCAGACGCGCTGCGCGAAGCCGCAGGCGTACCGTTCGAGAGCGCCCGCGCGATGCCGCCCGAGGTCTATACCTCGCCCGAGTTTGCGGATCTGGAACTGGAGCACATCTTTCGCGAGGACTGGTATTGCATCGGGCGCGCCAGCGCCTTGCCAGAGTCCGGCGACTATGTGACATGCACCCTTGCCGGACAGCCGATCATGGTGCTGCGCGACAAGGACGGCGCGATCAAGGCGCAATCCAACGTCTGCCTGCACCGCATGTCCACCCTGCTGGAGGGACGCGGACGGGCGCGGTCCATCGTCTGCCCCTATCACGCATGGACCTACAACCTTGACGGCTCCCTGCGCGGTGCCCCGGCGATGACCCTGAATGAAGGGTTCTGCAAAGACGGCTACCGCTTGCCGCAACTGCGTTGCGAGGAATGGCTGGGTTGGGTCTTTGTTTCGCTCAACCCCGATGCGCCCCCGGTCGCCACGCAACTGGCCGAGGTCGAAGCACTGGTCGCGGGCTACGACATGACCAACTACACCGAGGCGTTTTTCGAAGAACACGTCTGGGATACCAATTGGAAGGTGCTCGCCGAAAACTTCATGGAAAGCTACCATCTGCCGGTCTGCCATGCTGGCACCATCGGCGGGTTGAGCAAACTCGAAGAGATGGTTTGCGTGCCCGGCAGCCCCGCGTTCAATTATCACACGATCCTAAAGGACGACACGCTGCGCATAGCAATGGCGCATCCCAGCAACGACCGTCTCAAGGGGGATGAGCGTCGCACGACATTCCTGCTGGCGATCTACCCCAGCCTGCTGATCACGCTGACGCCGGGATATTTCTGGTATCTGTCACTGCATCCAAAGGGGCCTGGTCAGGTGCATATCCGCTTTGGCGGCGGCATGTCTGATGACTATGCCAACGACCCGGATGCGCAACAGAACTTTGCCGATCTCAAGGCGCTGCTCGACGATGTGAACATCGAGGATCGCGGTTGTACCGAAAAGGTATTCGCGGGCCTCTCCTCGCAACTGGCAAAACCCGGTCATCTGTCGCATCTGGAACGCCCAAACTACGACTTTGCCCAATATATCCACGGCCGCGTCTCGCGCGCTGACTGACAGGACCACGTTCATGGCACATACCCGCATCCGCAAATTCAACACCTCCGACACCTACCCAGAGCAAAACCTCGACAATGATCTGTGTCAGGCGGTCGTCACAACTGGCGGCAGGACTGTCTGGCTGCGCGGGCAATGTCCGCAGAACCTTGATGATGCGCAAAACATCGACAGCCATGACCCGGTCGAACAAACTCACAAGGTCATGCAGAACATCCGCCAACTGATCGAAGAGGCTGGCGGCAGCATGGAGCATCTGGTCAAGGTTGTCGTCTACATCACCGATGTCCGTCACCGCGAGGCGGTCTATCGGACCATGGGCGAATACATCAAGGACGTGCACCCGGTCTCGACCGGGCTGGTGGTGCAGGCGCTCGCGCGGCCCGATTGGCTGGTCGAGATCGACGGCACGGCGGTGATCCCTGAATGACCTTTTCACTTGTCGCCCGTTGCGCTGAGACCGGCATGTTCGGCATCGCCATCTCGTCGTCGTCCCCAGCGGTCGCCGCGCGGTGCGCCTTTGCCCGCGCAGGCGTCGGCGCGGTCGCATCACAGAACGTGACTGACCCGACGCTCGGCCCGCTCACGCTCGACCTGATGCAGGCTGGCATGACCGCCCCCGAAGCGATCGCCGAAATGCAGCAGCGCAGTAAATTCACCGAATACCGTCAGGTTCTGGCAGTCGACAGTCAGGGGCGCACCGCCATCCATTCAGGACCAAACTCGCTGGGTATCTGGACACAGGCACAGACCGAAAACGTCGCATCTGGCGGCAACCTTCTGGCCAATGACACCGTGCCACAGGCCATCGTCGACGAGTTCCTGCGCACCTCCGGTCATATCGGCGACCGCCTGATTGCCGCCATGCGCGCCGGGTTGGCCGCGGGTGGCGAGGCCGGGCCGGTACATTCCGCCGGCATGATGATCGTCGACCGTGTCGCATGGCCCGTGGCCGATCTGCGCTGCGACTGGGCTGATGACTGCCCGATTCAGAACATCGCCACCGCATGGGACATCTACAAACCCCAGCTTGACGCCTATATCCAACGCGCTCTGGACCCCAGCGCTGCCCCCTCCTACGGAGTACCCGGAGATGACTGACATGATTTCGGATCGCACATCGACTGTCAGCCTGCGGCACGAACTTGCCGCCTGCGCAGCCGCACCGCCCGACGCGCCGCGTGGCCTGCCCGGACAGGCCTATGTCGATCCCGGCTTCTTTGCCCATGAATGCGCCACCGTGCTGCGGCGCGGCTGGCACTGCGTCGGACGGGCGGACGAACTGCCCGAACAAGGCGACTACCTGACGTTGAACCTACTGGATGAACCCGTCGTCGTCGTGCGTGACGATACCACGATCCGGGCATTGTCCAATGTCTGTCGCCATCGCGGCATGCCGCTGGTCGAGGGCAGTGGCAACACCAAACGTTTCGTCTGTCGCTACCACGCATGGACCTACGGTACCGACGGGGCGCTGCTGCGCGCGCCACGTATGCAGAACGCTGGCTTTGACGCCAAAACCTGCAAACTGCCCGAATTTCACTGCGCTCAGCGGTTCGGGTTCATCTATGTCTGTCTCGCGGATCAGGCTCCCGATATTGACGCCGAACTCAGCGGCCTCTCGGACATGATTGGACCCTACCAGCCCGAAAATTACCGCATCGTGCACGCCGCGCAAGAGGTCTGGCACTGCAACTGGAAATGTCTGGTCGAAAACTTCATGGAAGGTTACCACCTGTCGGTCGTGCATCCCGTCACGCTGCACGGCTACACCCCCACGGGCCTCAGCCGCAAAGGTCCGAACGGGCTGGGCTATACCAGCTATTTCGCCAACTATCCCACCAACATCCCATCGCGCGGGGCCGGGGCACCGGGGCTGGATGACGCCGCGCGCAATCGCTCCAGTCTCTTTGCCGCCTTCCCCTGTCAGGTGGCCAGTGTCGCCGCATCATTGCTGGTGTCGCTCAGCATCCTGCCGCTGACCGCCACCTCGATCGAGGTCCGCTGGACAATGTCGGTCTACGGCGACGAACTGGACGATGAAACGATCAGGCAGCGCGTTAACCTGTGGGAAGAAGTCAACCGCGAGGACCGCGAGAAGCTGGAGGCGATGCAACGCGCGCTCAGGTCGGTACATGCCTCGGGCGGGCCGCTGGCCGGTGACGATTACGAGGGCACGGTACGCGATTTCCTGCTGTGGCTGGCGCGTCAGGATGCCATGGCGGGTTAATCCGCGCCGAACGCCGTCGGCACGCCGACGATACAGGGCGGATCAACCAGATTGTCCGCCCGCGCGCCGAACCGCAGCAGATCGCGCCGCCCATACTGATCGGCGATCTCCTCGGCCAGCGCGCGCACTGTCCTCCCCTGCCCGGTGCATATATTCGCAGCACCTTGCACGTCACTCAACGCGCCATCGACGATCCGCCGCGCCGCCGTTTCCACGTCAATGAAATCGCGGATTTGCGTGCCGCTGGTCAGTTCCACCGCCGCACCCGCCTTTAGCCTGTCATGCAAGAACGGCACCAGCCGCTTGGCATGTTCACCTGGTCCGTACAGGTGGAACAATCGGCACCACAGGAATGACACACCTTCCTGCCCGAACCATTGCTGCAATGTGTGAAACGCTGACAGCTTGGCCGCCGCATAGGGCGTTGTCGGGGTCAGTGGCGCATCGCTCGACAATGGATGTTCCGCCATCTCATACTCGATGCAGGTGCCCAGCCCCACAACCCGGCCCACCCCTGCGGCCGTCGCCCCCTTGGCCAGCGCCAGTGTCCCGCTCAGGCAATCGAGGTTCTTCCCGGATGTCAGATAGGCGCCCGGCTCTGCATACCACGCCGCGTGGATGACCAGATCCCCTTCGGCCAGCACGCCGCGCCACCAGTCCGCATCCTGCGCAAAAACATCGTCGGTTTCCACCGCCTGCGTCAATTCAGGTTCAAACGCGATCCGTTCCTGCCAGCCAGGCCGCGCCACAATCGTCACGCCATGTCCCCGGCGTTGCAGCTGCGCCAGAATATGCCGCCCGACAAATCCCGTCGCCCCGGTCAACAGGATCGCCATCACAGCACCCTGATTTCGGGCACCGCCACGACGAACCGCGTACCCAGTTCGGCCAGCGCCGCGTTCTGTTTCATCACTTCTTCCGCGATATTCCACGGCAGAATCACCAGATAGTCAGGACGTTGCTCGGTCAGGGCCGATGGTGGCAGGATCGGGATGTGGCTGCCGGGCAGGTATTGCCCGATCTTCGCCGGTGCCGCATCGCACACAAACGGCATCAGGTCGGGCCGGATACCGGCATAGTTCATCAACGTATTGCCCTTGGCCGCAGCCCCGTACCCGGCGACAGATTTGCCCGTTGTCTTGGCGTCCAGCAGGAACCGCACCAGATCATCCTTGACCCGGTTGGCGCGCGCCTGAAACGACCGGTAGGTATCGGCTTGTTGCAGCCCGCCTGCGATCTCGGCCTGTAGAACGCGGTGCACCGCCTCCGTCGCCTCGTGGCCCGCCCCCTGCCGACAGCCATAAACCCGCAGACTGCCGCCATGTGTCGGCAATTCCTCAACATCGAACACCCGCAATCCCGCCGCAGAAAAAATCGCCGCAACCGCGCCCAGCGAAAGATAAGAGAAATGCTCGTGATAAACCGTGTCGAACTGTGTCTCTTGAATCAGCCGCAACAAATGCGGAAACTCGAAGGTGACAACCCCGTCATCCTTCAGCAGCGCCGCAACCCCTTGGGTAAAGCCGTTAATGTCTGGCACATGCGCGTAGACGTTGTTGCCGATCACCAGATCGGCGCGTTCGCCTGCATCGGCCATCCGCCGTCCCACATCGGCGCCAAAGAACTCCTGCCGCACTGGAATCCCTCGTACCTCTGCCGCCTCTGCGGTGCTGCGCGTCGGCTCAATCCCCAGACAGGGCACACCCGCCGCCACAAAATTGCGCAAAAGGTAGCCATCATTCGAGGCCAACTCGACCACCAGACTGGACGCGTCCAACCCCAACCGTTGCGTAATCATCTTGCAATAGGTCGCCGCGTGGGTCAGCCATCCCTTTGAGGTGGACGAGAAATAGGCGTAATCCGCGCTGAAAAGCGCGCCCGCATCCGCATAATCCTCGGTTTGCACCAACCAGCAGGACGCACATGCCAGCACCCGCAACGGATATGTCACCTCGGGTTTGCTCAGGTCTTCGGCCCGCAGATAGGCATTCGACGGCGGCGCATGTCCCAGATCGAGAAATTCAATATCCAGCTCAGCGGTGCAGTGACGGCATTTCATAGGTCTATCGGCTCTATTGAGGTAAATGGCGGGTGATTGGCATCGCGCTCTGACATCACCGTGATCGGCAGGGGCCACGCGATCGCAAGGGTCGGATCACTGGCCGAAATCGCCCCTTCCGCCGCTGGCGCGTAGGGTTGCGAATGGCAGTAGTGCAGTTCTACATCGTCTGTCAGCGTCTGAAACCCGTGGGCGCAGCCCGCCGGAATGTAAACGCTTTCAAGCGCGTGCCCGTCCAGCGTCACGGCGCAGGTCCGGCCAAAACTCAGCGACCCCGCGCGCAGGTCCACGAACACATCCAGAACCCGCCCCCGGACACAGCGCACCAGCTTGATTTCGGCAAAGGGCGGATGCTGGAAATGCAGTCCGCGCACGGTCCCTTTGGTGGCGCTGATAGAGGTATTCATCTGCACCCAGTTCGTGTTCAGGTCCCGCGTTGCGAATTCATCGGCACAATAGACCCGCGCGAACGCACCCCGACTGTCGCCACGCCGCTCTGGCGTGATCTGATAAGCACCCTCAATGTCCAGTGCGGTGAACTTCATGTCGCACTATAGGCGCGGATCTGATCCAGCGTCACGTCCAGCGGCGCAGCCCCTTCATCGACCGACCGATACCATTCCATCGTGCGCGCCACCGCCGCATCAAAATTCCACCTTGGTTGCCACCCCAGCACGCTCCGTGCCTTGTCGATGGACAGTTTCAGCAGTCCGGCCTCGTGCGGCGCAGATGGATCGACATTGGCGTGATAGCAGCCCGGCCATGATTTCAGCGCCGCCTGAATGACTTCCTCGACCGTACGGTTGTCACCCGCATCCGGCCCGAAATTGAACGCATCCGCCAGCGTCTCATCGGCACTCAGCCGCTCGGCCAGCATCATGTAGCCCGACAGCGGTTCCAGCACATGCTGCCACGGCCGCACCGCGCCGGGGTTGCGCGTCTCGATCGACCGCCCCTCTGACAGCGCGCGCGCAATATCCGGCACCAGCCGGTTCTCGCACCAGTCGCCGCCTCCGATCACATTACCGGCGCGTGCCGACGCCAGTCGCAGCGGCAGCCCCTCCTGCGCATAGAGCGACCGATAGCTGCCCAAAACCAGCTCTGTCCCCGCTTTGCTGGCGCTATAGGGATCAATCCCGCCCAGACGATCAGCCTCGACATAGGCGTGATGCGTTTCGCGGTTGTGATACACCTTGTCCGTCGTCACAACGACTACGGTGCAGGGCGCGCCGACTTTGCGCAGTGCTTCCAACAAGGTCGCCGTGCCCATGACATTGGTGTTCCAGGTCTCCAACGTGCGGACATAGCTGCGCAACACCAGCGATTGCGCAGCCAGATGAAACACCACATCTGGGCGCACTTCGGCCACATAGGCCTGCATCGCGGCCATGTCGGTCACATCATCAATCCGGTGATGGATCTTGTTGCCCAGCGTCAACTGCTCAAACAATGCAGGCGTCGTGTCAGGCTCCAGCGCGTAGCCATAAACCTCTGCGCCCAGCATGTTAAGCCATAGGGCCATCCAACTGCCCTTGAACCCGGTATGCCCGGTCAACAGAACCCGCTTGCCCGTCCAGAACCCGCTCAAGACCAGATTTTCCACGGTGCCTTGTCCGCAGCCCACAAACCTTCCAGATAATTCCGGTCGCGCAACGTATCCATCGCCGCCCAGAACCCGTCATGCTTGCGTACGGATAACTGACCATCCTTGGCCAGCCCCATCAGGGGCGCCCCCTCGAAAATGGTGTCATCGCCCTCGATCCGGTTCACAACGGACGGCTCGCAGACCATGAATCCCCCACTGATCCACTGTCCATCCCCCTTGGGTTTTTCCAGAAACTGGCGCACAGCACTGCCCTCGATATCCAGCGCACCAAATCGGCCCGCCGGTTGCACGGCCGAAACGGTCGCGTCGCGCCCCTCTGCGCGGTGAAACGCGATCAATGCAGAAATATCAATGTTGCTGACCCCGTCGCCATAGGTCAGGCAAAACGTGTCATCCAGATGCTCCGCGATCCGCTTGATCCGCCCCCCTGTTTGAGTCAGTTCCCCGGTATCGACCAACGTCACGCACCACGGCTCGGCGCGCTGGCGATGCACCTCCATTTTGTTGTTGGCCAGATCAAAGGTCACGTCCGACATATGCAGGAAGTAGTTGGCGAAATATTCCTTGATCTGATACCCACGATAGCCGCAGCAGATCACGAAATCATTCACTCCGAAATGGCTGTAGATCTTCATAATATGCCACAGGATCGGCCGCCCGCCGATTTCAATCATCGGCTTTGGCGTCAGATGACTCTCTTCGCTGATGCGCGTGCCCAACCCCCCGGCGAGAATAACAGCTTTGACCATGAGGTTCCTCCAAAGGAAGCGAAATGCGCAAAGAGAAGGCGGAAAGCGCACTATTAGCACTCCGTAAGTGAATTTCAAGTTTCAGTTGATGTGTCATAGGACAATCGGATATTCCCCTGCCATCGACCTCACCGGATGGCGGCAATACTGTTCAGGGCAAAAGCGTATGAAACACCAGCACACCGCGCCCTGCCCCATATGCGCCAACCGGGTCGGCAATATCCCTCTGGATCACCGCACCCACATCCCTACGTTACAGAATGTGACCCTCGCCAGCCGATCGGCAGCGCTGGAATTCCCCACCGGCGTTCTGACAATGACGCGATGCGCCGGATGCAGCTTTGTCTGGAACGCGGCTTTTGATCCGGCCCGGATCACCTATGATGCGGCCTACAATAACGACGTTACCTATTCCGGCTACTATGTTGCCCATCTCGAGGCGATGGCAGATCGCATCATCGCTGCGGTCCCGGCTGACCAGCCGATCCACTATGTCGAGGTCGGCTGCGGCGAGGCCGATTTCCTGCGGCTGGTGGTCCAGCGCGCGCGCGGCAGATGCGTCTCGGCGACCGGGTTCGACCCTTCCTATGCAGGCCATACCCCCCTGCCCGAGGGCGCGATCGTTCACCGATCCTTCTTTGGCCCCGACCAATTGCCGCAGATCCCCGTAGCCACGAATGTCATATGTTCGCGTCACACGATTGAACACGTTCCCGATGTTCATGCCTTTGTCAGCGCCCTCTGCGCCCCCATGCAAGACCCCGCACGCCGCTTGTTTATCGAGACGCCGGATGCCGACTGGATATTGCGCAATACTGCGTTTCAGGACTTCTTTTACGAGCATTGCTCGATCTTCACACCCGCCTGCATGGCCCGCATTCTGGGGCAGTACGGCCTGAGTGCCCAAACCACATCCGTCTATGGCGGTCAGTATATGTGGACGGAGGCACAGCATGTGCCCGTGACCGATCGGCCCGACATTCCCCCGGATGACACCCTTGCGCACCGCTACGCAAAAGACAGCACCGAACTGATCCGTCGCTGGGCGGATTTCGTCGCGCGTAACACTCGCAACGGCCCCGTTGCCATCTGGGGGGCCGCCTCCAAGGGTGTCACCTTTTCCCTGTTGCTGGCCCAGTTGCAGGACGCCGGCGCAAACATCACCTGCGCCATAGACCTGAACCGGGCCAAGCAAGGCTGTTACCTGCCCGTCAGTGGCGCACCAGTCGTCAGCCCCGTACAGGCACAGAAAATCGGGGTGCAGAGCATTATCGTGATGAACCCGAACTACCTCGACGAGATCACCAAGATGGTGGATGCGATGGGCTGGACCCCGGTCATCGCGACCCTGAATACTTGAAATTGGGGCTGCGCCATTCCGCGTGGCCCAAACGATTGGATGAACCCGAATGACTGATTTCCCCAAAGAAGTAAGAGACCGCATCGCCACCTATCCCAACGAAACGGAAATGGTCACAACTGCCGCCGCCTTCCTTCGGGCATCAACACAGCCCAAATACTGCTACAACTTTGCATGGCAGGGCCGTCCGATCATCCAGTACCCTCAGGACATCGTCGCGATGCAGGAACTGATCTGGGGGGTAAAGCCAGACCTGATCATCGAGACGGGCATTGCTCATGGTGGATCGCTGATCTTTAGCGCGTCAATTCTGGCCATGCTTGACATGAATGACGCAATCGAAGCCGGTCAGCCCCTCGACCCTGCGATCTCCCGACGCAAGGTTCTGGGCATTGATATCGACATCCGTGCGCATAACCGCACCGCCATCGAGGCACATCCAATGGCCTCGCGCATACAGATGATCCAAGGATCAAGCATCGCCGATGATGTAATCGCACAGGTCCGTGACGTCGCCGCCGGATACGACCGTGTTTTGGTCTGCCTTGACAGCAACCACACGCATGATCACGTCCGGTCCGAGTTGGAGCTTTATGCGCCGCTCACCTCTCTTGGCAGCTATTGCGTGGTCTTTGATACGCTGATCGAGGACATGCCAGCCGACGAATATCCCGACCGCCCTTGGGGTCCGGGCGACAACCCAAAAACCGCCGTATGGGATTATCTCAAGTCACATCCCGAATTCGAGATCGACAAATCCGTGGCAGACAAGCTGCTGATCACCGTCGCCCATGACGGGTTTCTCAAACGCATCGGCTAGGGACGCGGCACCATGCCGCCTCATAGCTGGCGGTGATAAGCCTTTGATCGATGCCGCGCCGCCGACCATGCGGCCCCCCGCGTCATCTGGCCCTCGATCACGGCACCGAATTCATCACCCAGAATACCATCGCAAACCTGCGCAGCCGTCAGGATGGTATTCTCGCCATCCTTCGCGGCCAGCACGCGAAAGCTATGTATCTGGTTACGCAACCGCATGATGCGTTCGCGCGCACTGCGCTTGGGCTTTGGTGGCATCAGTTTGGCCGCTGCGAATTCTTCCGTCGTGCCCGTCTGTTCGGCATATTTGTGCAGAATCGCGTCGATCCGCGCCGTCGCCTCCGGGTTGCCCGGCTCCGCACTCAACCCATAGCGATACCACCGCGCAAGATCAGGTCGGCACGCCGTATGCCCCATCCGCGCGATCACCGTCTCTAGCGTGGCAAAGAACGCCAGCGGTATCGTCAACGCGTGATCAAAGGCGTCCTCCAGCGGATCGGCCTTGTTCTCGGCGGTAAAGGCGCGCCCCGCATTGCCGCCCTCAGCGTCCGTCCGTCCGCCATGATGCGCGCCACCAGTGCTGACCGGGCTGTGGCCGCTGATCGTGAATGGATGATCGGCATGCAGGAACGCCCCGCCGGTCAGGGTGGTGCGATACTCGAAATTCACATCCGGGATCGCACTGTCAAAGAACACACCCGGAGCCGGAGCCAACCGCTCCAGAAACCCGCGCGAAACGCACCCGTGATAAACATTCGGCGTGACCGGGGCGATGGCGCTCAACTCGCACCGGCGCAGCGCCCCCAGATTTCGCTCTTTCGGGTCGTATTGGATGCAGCCGCCGAAAGTACTGTGCCGATAAAACCTCAGACCGCCGGTCTTCTTGCCATAGCCACCCACTGGCCAGCCATAGGTCGCCCGCGCCCATGACATGCCGTCGGGCCGGTGGCGTTCCAAGAGGTGGCGCAGGTACCGGAACTGCCCAGGCACGATCCCGTCATCATCGCCAAAGAACAAAACATACGAGCCCGTACTGGCCATCAGTGCATGGTTGAAGTTTTCACGCATCGAGATGCGCGCGCCGGTATTGATGCATCTGACCCGAGGATCGGTGATCTCGCTCAGCACCTCGCCGGTATGGTCCTGGCTGAAATTATCGCACACGACGATTTCGATATCGTCATCGTCGATCTCCAGCGCAGTCCGGATCGCGAAGGGCAGATAATCAGCGCGCTCGCGTGTCGGGATAATGATGCTGATCTTCATACTGTTCCGGTCGCGATTCTCTAAGATAGCAAATCTGGTAGCCTAAAGGTCGCGGCGTTTCACCCAGAACTTCCGCCTCGCGCTATTTTCACGCCCCTGACTGCCCCTAGGAAGCAGCTCCTACGATGCTTCCTGCGCTTCATCTACCTGCCTTGCAATCGGTCACATCGCCGCTACCTCTTGATGCGCTATTCCGGCGTGGCCGGCCGCGCCATCGGATTACCTGCCCGCATATCCGCCTCAAACGCCATGTGCCGCCCCCGGCCATTCTCCTTGGCCGCATAGAGAGCAATGTCGGCATCCTCCATCATCCGCGTTAGCGTCGGATAGGCGTAATCACAGCTTAGCACCGACCCAGCGCTGGCTGAGATGCGGCACGTCTGGCCATTGAAAGCCATCGGCACCTCGAGCAACGAAATGAGCCGTGCCGCGATGTCGCGCACCCGTTCCGGATCGGTCAGACGCGCGAATATCAGGAGGAATTCATCACCTCCGACCCGCGCGACAGTATCCTCATTGCGGGTTTCCGCGACCATGATCCGCGCCACCTCGCGCAGAACATGATCACCCGCCGCATGTCCCATCGTGTCGTTGACCGCCTTGAAAAAATCGAGGTCGAGATGCATCAGCGCAAACTCCTGTTCGCTGTCGACCAGTTGCTCCAGCAGATAATCAGCAGCGCGGCGGTTTTTCAGTCCCGTCAGCTGATCGGTGTAGGCTTTTTCTTCTGCCGCGATCATCGCCCCCTGCAACCGCAGGTTCAGCGTCTGCGACGCTTCCATCGCCGCGGTCTTGGCCTCCATCAGATAGAGCATTTCGATGGTCAGATCGGTCGCGGCAAAATCGGCACTGGTCAGGTTGAACGCCCGCACCGCCTCGACCACCGAGATGCCAAACGACAGGTTCACGACCGCCCCGCCCGGCGGCCCCATGCCGCTGCCCTGCGCACCATCGGTTTCGGGCAGCGGCATCAAGACCCCCTTGAGGTCGGTGCGCGTCGGTCCCCGCAGTTGCAGATGCAGTTTCTCGCCCGCATGGGCGCGCAGCGCGTCCATGGACCCGTCAATGCGCGGTCGGCGTATCTCGAACCGCTCTGAAAACCGGGGGCCCAGCGCCACAACATCCGGCCCCAGCTTGCGCAGGGTCGGTCCCGCATGGACAATATGGCCCGTCGCGTCCAAAACCACATTCATAGGGCACAGCATGTCCAGCAATCCGATGAATTCCGGCTCGGCTCCGTGCATCTATTCCGCCCTCGCACCCAGATCGAACTGTCGGCCGCTGGCGTAAACCATGCTGAGCAGCTGAATCTCGATGATCTCGCGGCCTGCACCTCCGCCCTTGTGTTCCAGCAGGACCAACGCGCCATAATCATCTGCCAACGCCCGCAACAACCCCACAATCACATGACCAAAGCCAGCGTGTCGCGATTGGCAAATCAGGCTGAAACTATCTGCCGCATGTTCGCGCAGCTCCAGTTGTGGCAGATCCAGATCCGACACCGCCAAACGCGCGCGGGCTGGCAGGTCATCCAGAGAATGCAGGAATTCGGTGAACGTGCTGCCGCCAAACCGCAGCAGGCGTCGCAGCGCCTCGACCTTCGGGTGCGACACCAGATAGGTGCCGATATCCTCCAGAATATCCGCCACGGGCCTGTCCAGAACATTCTGGGCCGCCACCAGCACATCCACCGTGACATGGTCATCATAGGTCAGCATCGCCTCGAACTCGTTATAGTCCAGCGCGCCGCGGCGCATCACCTGCTGCCATGTGTCCCGCCCATAGGTATCGCGAACGAACCGTTCGATGGCCCGATTGATCAGCCCGTGCATATCTCGCTCCGTATTAGACACAGGACAAGATCACAGCAGAGGCTTAACATCCTCTCAACACCATCGCAGATGGGTCAGTTTTGCGGCACCAGCCTGATCCCACCAATATCCAGTACGTTGCGCGGAACCGGCGTGATTTCGAACCGCCCTTCCAGCACATCAATGATCGCGGACGGCTCCAACAGGGGCATTCCGCTCCCTCCCGGCTGAACCGGCCCACCGCGCGCCACGAGGATATCACCGCGCAGATCCAGCGACAGCATCCGCACCCTGTCTTCGCTGGCGGAAAAAAGGGCAATCGCCTGCGGGTGCGCGCGCAGCGGATCAAACTCCGTCACGACCATAACACAGGCAGGGTGCCCACCGGGCAGGGTGCGCGCACATGCTTGATGCAATTGTCTGCGGTCGCGTTCGCTCAACTGATCAAATGCGCCGGGTGGCAGACTGGCCCCCTCTGGCCGCAGCGGGACGATCCCATTCAGAGTCTCGATCTGCGGATTGTTCATCCCGCGTTCGAACGCCCAGCGCGTCTTGGCATTCTGCGCATCGGCCACAGCCTTGACCAGAATCTCGTGATCCTCGCGTTGCGTCAGTTCCAGTATCCGCACCAACCCGGCGCTGCCTGCCCGGCCCCATTCATGCGACATCTCCCACAACGCCAGCTGGTCGGGGGCCACCCCCGATTCTGCGCGTGCCACCTGACTGCTCACCGACAGGCGTTCGGCATTCAGCACCGGTGATAACCATAATGCGGCAATCAGGATCGTGCCCAGCGCCATCCAGCGGTTCGCCTGCCGCAACCGCGCCGCCCAGCCCGCACGGCGGAACACCGCCACCGCATAGGCCAGAGCATAGATCAACACCACCACCGCCGCGACCAGCGCGGCCACCCGATCCGGCGTCAGCCCGTATTGCGCCACCCGCATCCACACGGCAACGACAGCCAGCATCGCAGGCACTGGTGTCAGGATTGCCAGCAGCTTGGTCGCGGTGACCATGTGGCCCACGACCGCCTGATCGTCATCACGGTGTACCGCTGTGGTGATCAACGTGATCGCCGCACAACTGACCGCAATCAACGTCGCCGCTGCCGAGAACCCACCAAAAAGTCCACTCAAACCGCGCATCGGCAAGGCCAGAATGAAAATGCTCAACACTACCAGCAGCACGGGCAGCAATACCCTGAGCAACTGGATAATCAGAAACGGCGAGACGAACTCGCTCAACTCATGTACGATGGCCAGCCCCAGCCCCAGCGCCAGCCCACTCAGCAGAAATGGCACCGGGTCAATATCCAGCAGCCTGTCGATTATGTTGATGCCCACCAGACCCAGCAACGAATCCGACAGCATCACCACACCCCAGACGACCGCCACGAAAAGCAGCGCAGCCGCATAACGCACGACAATGGTCCAGGCCGCGTCAAACAGCAGCCGGTAATCCCGCCAGCCGTCCTGCTCTTGCAATCCTGCCGCCACAAAGGGCACCGCAATGACCAGCATGTAGATAAAGGCCAACACATGATGTTCGGTGTCCAGAAACGACTCGGTCAGGTCATAGCGAAAGCTGGCCCAGATCAGTAACAGAACGGCCAACAGGCTCAGCACACCCGCGGCCAGCACCGCACGCGGCAATCGCACTGGTCCCAGCAACGCCAGCAGGACACCAAACAACGCCGACCCGCCCGCCACCAGAAACAGGACCAGTCGGGCGTTCGTCACCATGTCGGGAACCAGATCATAGAGCGCCCACAAGGACAGCCCCGCCATCGCTCCTATCAGTGCCAGAGAACCGCGCGCCACCGCGCTGTTGGTTTGTTCCGCCATCGTCACTCTCCCGCCGACCCTGCGTTCTATTCCTGCATCTATGCCAAGCGCGCGGCGTCTTGAACAGGGGCAGCCTGCATTCACACCATCCCGCGATGCAGGTCTTGCCCCCGCCTGCGCCACTTGCTAGACCCCGTTGCATCCGTTGGGGTGCTCTGCTGCAATGCAGGGCTGAGAGGCATCGCGCCAACCCACCGAACCTGATCCGGTCAATACCGGCGGAGGGAACGGAGCATGCATGGCCCAAATCCGGCTGCCGCATATTTTCCGTCTTTTCGCCCGTGACCCAAGCGTGGAGACGATGATGAACCTTGCCGCCTTCCTGCCCATTCGTCGCATCGTCGAGCGCGCCATCACCCCGACCCGGCCTTTTGCATCCTAATCCCTATGGAGACCCTGCCATGAGACTACTCGCCCTGACACTGACCCTGCTGGCCGCCGCACCGGCCCACGCACAGGACAAGCTGACCATCATTCTGGACTGGTTCGTGAACCCCAATCACGGCCCCATCGTAATCGCGCAGGAACGCGGCCTGTTCGCCGAACAGGGGCTCGAAGTCGAGGTTATCGCCCCCGCCGATCCCTCTGCCCCGCCCAAAATGGTCGCCGCCGGGCAGGCCGATCTGGCCGTCTCTTATCAGCCGCAGCTGCATTTGCAGGTCGCCGAAGGCCTGCCCCTGATCCGCGTCGGCACACTGGTTGCCAGCCCGCTGAACTGCCTGCTCGTACTCGACAGCAGCCCAATCAAATCGGTCGCCGAACTAAAAGGCTCCAAGATCGGCTTCTCCGTCGCCGGCGTCGAAGAGGCACTTCTGGCTGCGATCTTCCAGCGCCACGGTTTCGGGCTGGACGATGTCGAGATGATCAATGTCAATTGGTCGCTTGGGCCGTCCGTGATGTCCGGTCAGGTCGATGCTGTGCTCGGGGCCTACCGTAACTTCGAACTGAACCAGATGGACATCGAAGGCGCGCCGGGTCGTTGCTTCTTTGTCGAAGAAGAAGGCGTGCCACCCTATGACGAGCTGATCTATGTCGCCAATGCGGACACCCGCAACGACGACGCAATCCTGCGCTTCCTGCGCGCCACCGAAGTGGCGACGCAATTCATCGTCAACCACCCCGACGAGAGCTGGGAAATCTTCAAATCCACGTCCGAGGAACTGGACGACGAGCTGAACAAACGCGCATGGGCCGACACTCTGCCGCGCTTTGCCCTGCGCCCCTCGGCTGTCGATTCCGCGCGCTACTCCGGGTTCGAGGCATTCCTTGCCACTGCCGGCTTGATCGACACCGTGCGCCCCGTCTCGGAACTGGCTGTCGACCTAGGTGCAGAATGAGCAGCTACGGCCAGACTTTTGCCGCATGGCGCGCCGGAGCCGAAGGGCACTGGCGCGCCTACACCCATCACCCCTTTGTCGAGGGACTGGGTGACGGCACGCTGCCGCGAGCGGCCTATCTGCATTATCTGGTGCAGGATTACAGCTTCCTCATCCACTTCTCGCGCGCATGGGCGCTGGCAGTGACCAAAGCCGAAACACCCGAGGAAATGCGCTTTGCCGCCCGCACACTCGATTCCCTACTGAATGACGAGATCGCGTTGCATGTCGCCACCTGTGCCCGCGAGGGTCTGAGCGAAGACGACGTGTTCGCCGCCGCCGAGCGCGAGGAAAACCTCGCCTATACCCGCTATGTGCTGGACGCGGGTCACTCCGGCGATTTTCTTGATCTGCTGGCGGCGCTCGCGCCCTGCGTCATGGGCTATGGCGAAATTGGTGCGCGTCTGGGCCGCGAGGCAGGCGAAACGCCGTATCGGGAATGGATCGACACCTATGCGGGGGCCGATAATCAGCGCGTCTGCCAAGAGGTCGGTGCCCTCATCGACGGTGCCGTCCTGCGCCGCCTTGGCCCGCGTCCACAAACCAGCCCCCGTTGGGCAAACATTCAAAACCGGTTCACCACAGCCACCCGGCTCGAAGTGCGGTTCTGGGACATGGGGCTTACGCCGTAAAATGACTGCGCCCGGCCTCCTCATCGACGGATCGGCACGCATCGGTGACGTGCCGGTGCTTGCGCCGATCCGGTTCAATGTGCCCGCCGGGCGCTGGACCTGCCTGCTCGGGCCCTCGGGCGTGGGCAAATCTACATTGTTGCGCCTGATCGCAGGTGTCGCGGACGAGGCCACGCTCACCGGGCAGATCACCGCCACCGACGGCGCGCCGCTCGCTGGACGTGTCGCTATGATGGCGCAGGATCCGTTGCTGATGCCGTGGCTCAGCGTCACCGACAATGTCATGTTGGGCAGCCGATTGCGCGGCGACCGTGCCGAACCGGACCGCGCAGCCAAGGTGCTGGCCTCCGTGGGCCTTTCCGAACACGCCGCGAAACGTCCCACCACCCTGTCAGGCGGCCAACGTCAACGCGCCGCGCTCGCCCGGACATTGATGGAGGATCGGCCCATTGTCCTGCTCGACGAGCCATTCTCGGCACTCGACGCGCGCACACGCCTGATGATGCAGGAAATGACTGCGGACCGGCTACAGGGCTGCACTGTGATGATGGTCACCCACGACCCGGCAGAGGCCGCACGTCTGGGCGACCGGATCGCTATTCTGTCGGCAACCGGGATCGAGGATCACCCGGCGCCATCCACCAGCATCCCGCGCCATGTGGACGACGCTGAAACCCTGCAAATTCAGGGGCGGCTTCTGGCCCGATTGCGAGAATCACCATGAGCCGGAACATCGCCATTCTTGCGTCAACCTGCCTCGCGCTGGCACTCTGGCAGGCTGTGGTCAGCCTCGGGGAGATGCCGCCCTTTATCCTGCCCGCCCCCCTGCGCGTGGCCGAAACGCTCTGGACCAGCCGGGCGATCATCATAGACAACGCTTGGGTCACGATGGCCGAGGTGCTGGCCGGTCTGGTTCTGGGCGGTGTGCTGGGCGGTGCCACTGCCATCGGCCTCGCGGCGTCCTCCATCGCCCGCCAGCTAGTGCGCCCGATGCTGGTGTTCAGTCAGACGGTCCCGGTGTTCGCGTTGGCCCCGATCCTGACACTCTGGTTCGGCTACGGGATGGGGTCGAAGATCGCGATGGCCCTGCTGATCATCTACTTTCCGGTCACGTCAGCCTTCTTCGACGCGCTGATGCGCACGCCGCAACCGTGGCTCGACATGGCCCGGATCATGGGGGCATCTCCCTCGCGCATCATGTGGCGCATTCGGGTGCCCAGCGCCCTGCCCGGACTTGCCTCTGGTCTGCGCCTTGCCGCCGTGTATGCACCCATCGGTGCGATCATCGGCGAATGGGTCGGCGCGTCCAAGGGGCTGGGCTATCTCATGCTGCTGGCGAACGGTCGTGCCAAGACAGACCTGATGTTCGCGGCGCTCATCGTGCTGGCCATCTTTACAGTACTGCTGCATGCTGCGGTGGATCGGGCCTGCCGCGCCACCCTTGACCGAACTCGCGAGGGCGATGGCGGGGTTTGAATATTTCTGGGACATTGAAACCCCAGACGTTCACCCTGCTTTCATCGCTCAGAAAACACTCACGCCCGGCACGTCGCTCCATGCAATCGTCACCGACGTGATACCGACAGGATACCGACGTAAAACCGACGCCGTTCTTCATCCATTGATCAGAAATCCGTTGGCGCCCCGCCCTCGGATTTCCGCCGCTCCACGAATGCGCCAAGTTCTTCTCGGATGCTGTCCTCCATCGGCGGTTCTTCATAACTGGCAATAATGTCTCGATATACCTGATGCGCGCGCTGTGCTGTCCAGACACCGCCCGCCGCCTCCCATGCCTCAAAATTGCGCCAGTCGCTGAGATAGGGCTGATAAAATGCGGTGGTATAGCGGTCCTGCGTATGCTGAATGCCAAAATAGTGCCCCTCGCCACCGACCTCTCGTATGGCGTTGAGGGCGATCTCGTCTGGGCCGGTCGCTGTCAGAATTGGGTCCATATATCGTTGAATATGCTGTAGTATTTCGCAATCCATCACGAATTTTTCCGGGCTGGCGATCAGCCCGCCTTCCAGCCAGCCCGCCGCATGATAAACCATATGCGCGCCGGATTGCACCGCCGACCACAGGCTGTTGGATGTCTCCCACATCGCCTGCCCATCCGGCACATTTGCCGCGCAAACCCCGCTGGCGCGCATCGGCAATTTATAGAACCGTGCCAGTTGCCCGGTCATCTGGGTGGCGCGCATGTATTCCGGCGTGCCAAAGGCCGGTGCCCCCGATTTCATGTCCACATTACTGGTGAATGTCCCAATCGCACAGCATGCCCCCGGCCGGATCAATTGTGCCAGCACTACCGCCACCAGCCCTTCGGCCAGAGACTGTGCCACCGCCCCTGACATCGTCACCGGCGCCATCGCACCGGCCAGAGTAAATGGTGTAACAACAAGACCTTGGTTACGCCGCGCCAGCCGCATCCAGCCATCCAGCATCGGGTAATCATGCTTCAGAGGCGAGGTGGAATTGATGTTGGTGTACATCTTGGGACCGCTCTCGAACTCCTCATGTGTGTGTCCGCCCGCGATGCGCACCATCTCCATCACGTCCTCGACCCGTTCCTTACCCAGACAGTAGGCATGTGCCACCTTGTCCGTCAGCGTCAGCTTGTCATAGAGCACATCAAGATGACGGATGCTGGCATGGATGTCCTGCGGCTCCACCGGGTAACCGCCAACGAAATGCACGCAGTTGAAATACTGACTGAGTTTCAACAGATTGGCGCACATCTCGCGCGTGCCGGTCACTTTCTTGCCGATTTCCATATCCCAATAGCTGGGTGGCGAGGATACGTTGCCAAAGTTGAGGTGTCGGCCTCCCATCGTGATCGCGCGCTCCGGATTGCGCGGCGTGATCGTCCATTCGGGCGGAGCTTTGGCCACATGCTCCATCACGAAGTCACGGCCCATGCGGACTTTCTCGCCCTCTATGGTACAGCCTCCTGAGGCGCGGAAAATCTCCAATGCTTCGGGATTGAGGATCTGCATTCCGATTTCTTCGAGAATGCGCATGGCACCGTCGTGGATCGCCAGCACCCCCGCCTCGTTCAGCGGTTCGGTCGGGCGGTCGAGGTTGATCGGCGGTGCCCATGGCATCTGATCAATCACAGCACGACCACGACGGTCCGCGTTCCCCGCGCGACCACCTCCGCGTTTTCTACGCTTGGGGACATCGGCCATGAAATATCTCCTCATCTGGTCTCTGTTTTGAGACAAGCACGAGGATCGCGCCGCAGTTTGACACTTTGCGACCGAACGTGTCGCTTTTAACTAGTGGCGCAGAGATCAGCGTATTCTGGCCCCTGTCAGGGTAAGCTCAGCCTGCATGATGACGTTGACGGAGAAGCAAGCGGCGTTCGTTGAGCAAGTAGATCGCGAGGCTCAAAACGACGATCGCACCCCCCAGCAACATCGCCGGGCTGGCAGCCTCATCCATCGCTAGCCACACCCAAAATGGTCCCAGCACGGTTTCGAGCAACAACAGCAGGCTGACATTTGACGCAGGCGTGTACCGCGCGGCCAGCGACAATGAGAAAAACGAGATCGGCAGCACCACAGCCCCGGTCAGCGCCATTGCCCATATCTGCCCATCGGGCATGGCGCTGGGGCCGGTCAGCATCGTGCCAATCACCCCGCTGCATAACGCTCCCATGCCGATCAGCAGGGCGATGGGCAGATCCGGCCGCGCCCGCAGCACGACAAAGTTCAATGCCAGCACCGACGCGACGCCAAGGCCAGCAACAGCCCCCAGCAGAGCGGCCCAATCAAAGCCGATCTCGCCTGAGTGATCACCGAAAACCGCAATGCCGATACCTGACATTACCGCCGCAATTGCCAGCCATGTCGCCGGACGCGCCCGCTCTCCCAGCACTCCCCAGGCCAACAACGCAGAAAATACGGGCACCGTGGCGACACCGATAAGAACGACTGCAGCCGGTGCGTTGGCGATCCCAAGGCTGAATAGTGCGGAATTCAGACATTGGCACAGAATTATCAGCGCCCCGAAACGGTTCGTCACCGCCGCAAGGTCCGCACGCCGCGCGTTACTCAGCAGCGCCCACCCGGTGATCATCACCCCGCCCATGCACAGCCCGCGCCAGCCCATCATTTGTACGCCATCCATCTGCGACAGGCGCATTAGCATCGCATCGGGCGTCAGCACCAACGCGCCAAAGAGTGCTAGCGCCAGCCCAAAGAGTGGATGCTGCCTCACCCGTCCAGCCAAGCGGGAATATGGCCGATATCGGGCAAAACAACATCGGCGTGGGGCAGCAGGTCTTCTCGTTCGGCGATCCCGGTCAGAACACCGATCGTATGCATCCCGGCGCGCCGTCCCGCGATCAGGTCATGGGTGCTGTCGCCTACCATCACCGCAGTTTCCGGCGCGATCCCAACGGCATTTGCAAACGCCAGCAATGGACCCGGCGCGGGCTTGGCCCCGTGGCCCGAATCGAAGCCTGCGACGAAATCGAACCGTTCGAGAACGCCGGCGCTGCTCAGATGTGCGCGGGCGCCATATTCGGTATCGTTGGTCATCACCCCCAAGCGCAGACCGCGCGACCGTAACCCATTTAAATAAGGCTCCAACGGCACAGATGGCGCCAGCGGTACGTCCGCCGAACTGATCATCATCTCATGCTCAAGCACGTCGATATCAATACCCGGAATGGCTGTGGCCAACGCCTCGGCGCATTCGCGATTTGTTGCTGCGATCAGCGCGCTGGTGGGATTGATACGCTCACTGCCAAGATCAAAATCGGCCGCATCGGCAAGACGCTGGATCGGAACGCCGTGCGCATCGGAAAGCGATCGCATCAACCGCATCGTCCAACCGGCCCAGGTCGTGTGAAAATCAAACAGCGTGCCATCCTTGTCAAAGACGATCCCGCCAATATCGCGTGTGCTTTTCATGTCCAACTGACCTCTTGCCCGCCTGGTAGCGCCGCGCGCGCATGGCGCAGCGTCTCGTATTTCATCCCTTCTGCCTCGCAAAACGCGATAATCCAGACATCGTCCATCAAGACGAAATCCAGCACAGCCCCGAGAAAGGCAGGCTCATGCGCACCAGAGCGCAGATCAGCCTCGGATGCGCCCGTCGCCCCCATGAAGACAGGCAGCAGATCTTCGTTGCCGATCAACCATGCCAAGCATTTCAGGCCGATTGTTTCGGCGGCTTCCCGCGTTTGGGTCATTCTTAACTGTCCCGGAAAGGTTTTCTTAACTTCTGACATGGATAGTCGGACTAGAAAAAAGGGCAAGTCAGAAAGGCAACCGCCCATGTCAGGGAACATTCTGATCGTCGATGCCGTCGCGACCAACAGGATCGTCCTGAAGGTCAAACTGACGTCGGCGCATTTCAGCGTCAGCCAAGCCGCCAACGCGGCCGACGCCTTGCGCTGTGCCAGCGCGACGCCACCTGACATGATCATTGTCGGGACGCCGTTGCCCGATGCGGACATCGCGGGGTTTATCGACCAACTGCGCGCGCGTCGTAGCCTTGCCGCGACACCTGTTGTTGCCTTGCTGAGCCCTGGTGACTGGACCGGACGAACGGCCGCATTGCGAGCCGGTGCCGATGACGTTGTGAGCCAGCCGCTGGACGAACGGACGCTGATGGCGCGCATCCGTAGCCTTCTGCGACAACACCACAGTTTGCAGGATTTGCGCCTCAATACAAGTCCTGACAACATCAGCGGTTTTGCCGATGCACAAAGCCGTTTTGCCGTACGCGGGCAGATTGCCATTGTCGCCGCCGACCGAGCATCGGCCATGGCCCTGCGCACACGACTGTCACGCTGCTCGGCTCATCATCTGACGATCATCACTGCGGATCAGCCTATGACCGCGCAGATCGGCGCACGGGCACCGGACATCTTTGTGATCATGACCGACCAGAACAACCATGACACCGGGCAAAAGGTCATGGCGGAATTACGCGCGTCCCCCGACACCCGTCACAGTCATATCATGGCGGTTGTGCAGGATGCAGCGCCGCAGATGGTTGCAACATTACTTGATCTTGGCGCGAACGACATCATGACCGACGTCGCCGACACACAAGAACTGGCATTGCGGCTGAATAACCAGATATTGCGTAAGCAAGTAGTCGATCACCTGAGGTGCCGTATGCAAGACGGCTTGCGTGATGCAATGATTGATCCTTTGACCGGACTCTACAATCGGCGCTTTGCTCTGCCATTCTTGCAACAATTGATCGAAGCACCGAATGAACATTCCCGCCCCTTTGCCGTAATGGTTGCCGACCTGGACCACTTCAAGCGGGTCAATGACACGCTCGGTCATGCCTCAGGCGATGCAGTGCTGCGGCAGGTCGCCACGCTCTTGCAGGGCAACCTGCAAGACGCCGACATGATTGCCCGGATCGGCGGCGAGGAATTCCTGATCGTACTCCCTGACACCCCTTGCGCCGTGGCGCGAGGAACAGCCGACAGGCTGTGTCAGCTGATCAGGGACGCTGCGATCGCGCTCCCCGATGGAGGAACTCCTACCCGTGTGACAATCAGCATCGGCGTGACACTTGTACATGACGCACGCGCACCTGGTCCACTTAGTTTGGACACGGTACTGAGCGAGGCCGACCGTGCGCTCTATGCAGCCAAGGCCCGCGGGCGTAACACGGTCACCTACAGCGCCATGTCCGCAGCCTGACAGGACTGGCCAGAACCGCCTTAACGACGGTGCCGCCGATGCGTTTCAACCCGGTCCGCATAGGCCGCGCGCTCCTCATCGGTCATGGCCGTCAGCCGGTCCAGCAACAGCGCCTGCCCCTGTGCGACCCGATCTCGCATCTTAGCGTGACTTGCCTCCATTTTCGCGGCCAGCGCAACAGGATCAAACGGCACCCTGCGCAACTCGGACAGAAGCGCGGTCATGGCCGCGCCACGTTCCGCCCTCGTCTCGCTCTTGTCAGGCCTTGCTGCCCGCATCGCGCGGCCGATCGCACGCCGGTCCTCGTCACTCAGTGCACGGGTCAATGGCCCGCCCATCATCTCGTGGCGACCTCCGTGATCGCGCCATTTGTGCGTGTTGATCGCCGCGCCCGCAACCACCCCGACAACCAGCAGGTTCAGTCCCAGCGACAGCGTCAGCAAGAGGCGCAACCGACCGCTCATCCGTGGGCGTACATGTTGTTCTTCCGCCATCAGAGCATTCCTTCCTCAAAATCGAACCCGGCGCTTGCGCTCAGATCGACGACATAATCCGATCCGGTTCCCGCCCCCAGATATCCTTCGGCCGCAGTCAGAACGCCGTCGGGCGGGCTGATCCCGATCCAGAGACCGGTCAGTGCGGCAGCACTCAGCCCGGCAACCGCAGGCCACCCGCCCAGTTCCAGCCGCAGCCTCGCCCATAGACCAACCCGACGCGGCGCGCGCTGCGAGCGGCTCTGCACCTGCCGCGCATCCGCCATCACCCGCGCCAGCAATGCCGAATCTGGTTCCGGCACAGCCTGCCGCGCGGCGGCAAAGCAGTCTTCCAGCATTTTGTCCTCGTGGTCACTCATCGCGATACCCCAGTTCGGCTTGCCTGCCCGCCAGATCGGCTGACAGGGCCCGTTTTCCGCGTGCGGTCAGGCTCTCGACCGCCTCAGCACTAATTCCCATGATCTCGGCGATCTGAATATTCCCCAGCCCATCCAGATGCCGCAGCACCACCGCTTGCCGCTGCCGCTCCGGCAACCGCGCCAATGCTGCCTGCAAAGCGTCAGTGCGGCTTTGCTCTTGCATCGCAGCGCCCGGCCCCGGTGCCGGATCAACCGGTTCTTCGGTCATTTCCTGCGCAATGCCATCACCGCGCCGCAACCGGTCGAGGCATAGATTGGCCGTCACCCGATAAAGCCAGGTCGTCACCTTTGCCTCGCCTGCGCGCCAGTCAGAGGCCACACGCCACAGCCGCAGCATTGCCTCCTGCGCTACATCCTCGGCTTCGGCGCGGTTGCCCAGCATCCGCACCGCATGCGCGAAAACACGCGGCGTCATCCGCAGCGTTAAAACCCGTGCGGCGCTCGCGTCCCCTTGGGCAAAGCGCACCAACAGCACATCGTCCGGCGCTTCATCCATTGCGTCTAGCGGCATCTCCATCACCCAAGCCGTATCCTGCCCCGTTTGTGCCCGCAATCGTACAAGACCGGGATTCCAGATCAGAACCCCGGTCAGGACGATGCTATCAGTCCGCGCTCTTCTTGTTCTTGCCATGACCTTTGCCGTGGCCACGATGAGGTTTAAACTCCGCGAACTCTTCGGCCGAGATAGCGCCGTCACCGTCGGTGTCCATGCGTTTGAAATGGTCGCGCTTGTGACGCGATTCCATCTCTTCCTGGCTAAGCACACCATCCCCATTGGCATCATGCCGCTTGATCATGCGGGCCACACGACGGGCAGTACGGGCCTCGGCCTGAGCCGTCAGTTCAGCCTCGGAAAGGGCACCATCGCCATCGGTGTCCACCGCTGCAAAGCGATCCGCACGATGCGCTGCAATCTCTTCGCGGGTGATTTGCCCATCTGCATTGGTGTCGATCTCCTCAAAGCTGTGCCGTGGACCATGCATACGCTCGCCCTTGTCGGTATCTGCCGCACCGACACTGACTGTTCCCAGCATGATCGCGACGCCGAGGCAGATGATTTTGCCTGTATTTTCCATATCTTCAATCTCCTTTAGCGTTTCTGTGCAAAGCCCGCTGTTCGCCGGCTTCTGCAGACTGATACGCACGGGCCTCAGCATTCCGTCGCCCGTAACGACATATTCTCGTTCACGGATGCGTGAACTGGCCCGCCAACGCGCGACATCACGACGCAACGGCCTGCTACCCCTTTCATTCGTTGGCCTGATCCCTCATTTTCCACCCAAGTTAGAATGAGGCCCCGAATGTCCGATAATACTGCTGAAATCGTTGATGCGCCTGAAGCAGAGCGCGAGCTCTGGCCTGCGCTGCGCAAGGGGTTTCGCCGCAAATGCCCCAATTGCGGGTCAGGTCCGCTGATGAAAAGCTATCTCAAGGTGCGCGACACCTGCACGGTTTGCCGCGAGGACCTTTCGCAAAATCGCGCAGATGATGGGCCAGCCTATCTGACAATCCTGATCGTGGGGCACCTCATGGCGCCGTTGCTGCATATCGTTTTCGTGCGCTTCCGCCCGGAACCACTGGTACTCTTCACGATATTCGCTATTGGCTGCGTCAGCCTGTCACTCTACCTTCTGCCCAGACTAAAGGGGTGTGTTGTGGCGTTTCAGTGGGCCCGGCAAATGCACGGGTTCGGCAAAAAAGCCTGACACTCCGCTAGAAATGGGGAAAGGGCCTGCATGACTGTCGATAAATCTCAGTTGCGCGATGCAGCGACGGTGATCGTTCTGCGTGACCCCACGACGGCACCGCATGTCCTGATGGGACAGCGCGGTGCGCAGGCCGCCTTTATGCCGAACAAGTTCGTTTTCCCCGGCGGTGCTGTCGACGCAGAGGATGCAGACATATCGTTGGCAGCCCCGCTGCCGGCGCTATGCGCCGAACGTCTGGCAGAGGACAGCGCGCAGAACATCAGCCACGCGTTGGCAGTGGCTGCGATCCGCGAGTTGTGGGAAGAAACCGGGCTGATCCTTGGCCAACGCGGCGATTGGTCAGGCGATATTCCCACGGATTGGCAGAGCTACGCCACGACCGGCCATCGGCCCGACGCGTCGGCGCTGCAATTCGTGTTTCGGGCAATCACGCCGCCGGGTCGGCCACGACGTTTTGATGCGCGTTTTTTTCTGGCCAATGCCGCCCACGTGGCCACCGATCTGGATGATTTCAGCGCCGCCTGCGAGGAACTGTCCCATTTGCAATGGGTGCCGCTCAAGGACGCGCGCCGCTTTGACCTGCCATTCATAACCGAGGTCGTTCTGGCCGAGATTGCTGCGCGGGCGGGCGACCCCGAACCGCCTGCATCGGTTCCGTTCTTTCGCAACGACGACGAAGCCAGCCTGTTCCTGCGGCTCAAAGGAAGACCCCCACAGCCATCACACTCAGAGTGATCAGCGCGATACCTGTGCCCTCGCGGGCCGTTATCTTTTCACCAAAGAACAACACCGATGCGACAAGCGAGAAAATCACCTCGACCTGCCCCACGGCAAAAACATACGCGGCATTCTGCAAGGTAAAGGCAGTGAACCAGCACAGGCTGCCACACATGCCAGTCAGTCCCATCCAGATGGCAGTGCGCCTCGCGGCGATCACGCTTGTGATTTGTCCCCGCTCGCGCCATGCCAACCACGCGGCCATCCCGACGGTCTGCGATGTGGTCACGACCGCCAGTGTGACCAACGCGCGCAGCAGCGCATCGTCGCTCGCGATCTCCAGCGTAGCACCACGATACCCCACCGCCGATACGGCAAAAAGCGCGCCGGACAGTAGCCCCAGACCCGCCGCCCGATTGACGATACGCCGGTGCCAGCGCCCGGTCATTTCGGGTGTGTCCGACAGGATCAGCACCCCGACCAGTCCCAAAATGATCGCGGCGAGGCCAACCATGCTGATCCGATCGCCCAACACGACAAGGCCGACAATTGCCGTCTGCACGACTTCGGTTTTCTTGAACGTGATGCCGACCGCAAAGTTGCGTTGCGCAAAGAGGGCAACAACGCACCACGTCGCCAAAACCTGTGCCAAGCCACCACAGAGCGCAAACATCCAGAACCGGGCGGAATACCCCGGCAGCGCCGTATCTGTCAGAACCAGATACCCAGCCGCCAGCGAAATGACGAAAGGCATGGAGTAAAAGAATCGCGCGAAGGTCGCGCCGCCCGCAGACAATGTACCGGTCGCCAGTGTTTTTTGCAGCATGAAGCGCAACGTCTGGAACGCGGCGGCGGCGATGGCGAGAATGATCCAGGCTTCCATCGGCCCGGAATGCACCGAATTCAGGACTTAGGCCAGAGCGGATGCGGCACAGTGTCCTTGGCATGCAGAAAATACCGCCTGAAAATATGTGCATAGCTCATGTACACGTAGTTATCATTGCGATTCAGATAGTGCGCGCGATTGCGAACATAGAGGCCGGGCAGACGATACCACGGCTCCTTGGGGTGCATGTGATGAACGACGTGGTAGTTATTGTTGAGGAAAATCAGTGCCAGCGGCCCACGGTCTTCAATCACCACGGTCCGCCCACTGCATCGTTCATGCGCGCGATGTTCCAAAAATGTCCGAATTTTCAGGATCGACAACCCGGCATAGGCGCATATCAGATAGGCCCAGAGTGGCATCGTGGCGTAACTCAGCGCCCACAGCACCAGACCCGCCGCCGGGATGTGCCATAGCCAGCCGCGCAGCGCGGCGGTGTCGCCAACCCGGATCGCCCGCCAATCGGCGTGCATGAACATCAGTTGACCCACCAGCGGTCCCACGACCAGCCGACCCAGCAACGTGTTGTTAAACATGAGCACGCGACGCCACCAGCGCGGCAGCCGGCACCAGACTTCCGGATCCAGATAGTTTGATTCCGGGTCGTCATAAGGATCGGTCAGCAACGAGTCTCGGTGATGGTCCAGATGCAAATCGCGGAATCGTAGGTAGGGCACCAGCAGACCGAGGCACGGAAACACCAGTGCTTCGTTCAGGCGTTGGTTATGAAACGGATGACCATGCAACACTTCATGCGTCAGCGATGAATGTTGTGCAATGGTCAGCGTCGCCAGCACCATCCCCAGCGGCAGCCATAACGCCGCAGCCCATGTGATCGACAGGCCCCAGATCGCATAGACCAGCACCAGCAACACCAGAGTCGGCCATTCCGTGGAGCGACTATCCATGCTGTGTGCCCCAGCGGATACGCGACCAGATACGCTCGTAGATGATATATGTGGTCAGCCCGATCGCCGTGTTGATCAACGCCATTGCCCCGCCCACCGTGGCGGAGCCAGTCATAGCCAAACCCACCAATGCCATGATGATCAACCCCATCAAGTTCCAGATAACCGCCTTGATCAAGGTTCGCTTGGGCCGTTCCATAAATCCTCCTGCTTCCGGACCTCAAAAGCGGCCCTAACAAAAGCGTTACGTCAGGAAATGACAGGAGGGCATTCCGTATGTAGTTAACATTCTTCCGCATCTGTGATTAAATTCACGATATGCTAGAAAAAACAGACAAACGTATCCGATCATTGCTCTTTCGCGGGCGTTTGGCCGAGGCGATGCAACGCAAGCGCATCAGCCAGAGCGCGCTGGCCCGCGCCATCGGTGTGGACCGCTCGACCATTTCTCAACTTTTATCCGGTGACAGCCCACGCCTTCCCAACGCTCAGGTGGTCGGGGAATGTGCGCGTGTGCTGGGCATTTCGGCTGACTGGCTCTTGGGCCTCACCGACCGACCAGAGACCGCCGCCGACATCCTTGCCAACTCGTTGTCGCTGACCGAGGCACCGCGCGCACTGGTGGATGAGCAAATCTTTCAATGGCACAAGGAGGCGGCAGGTTACAAAATTCGCCACGTCCCCGCAGGTCTGCCTGACATGTTGAAAACCCGCGCTATGCTGGAATGGGAGTACACCCCCCATCTGGGCCGCAGCACCGATCAGGTTATCGGTGCGTCAGAAGATCGCCTGACATGGATGCGCAGCGCGCAATCGGACTATGAAATCGCCTTGCCAATATCCGAATTGCACAGTTGCGCACGGGGCGAAGGGTATTATCGCGGACTGCCCCACGACATTCGGCGTGCCCAGATCGCCCATATGACAGAGATGACACAGCAACTCTATCCACGCCTGCGGCTTTACCTCTTTGACGCTCGGCGGGTATATTCTGCCCCTGTCACGATCTTTGGCCCGTTATTGGCGGTGATCTATATCGGGCGAAATTACATGGCCTTTCGCGACACAGAACGCGTACGCGCCATGACCGAGCATTTCGACCATCTCGTGCGCGAAGCGGCGGTTGCAGCCCGCGAAATGCCCGACCACCTTGAACAGATCGCGACTGAAATGGACCGTAGTGATCAGTAGGGCATGGGATGCGCCCGGTGTGCCGCGTCGATTTCCTTTAACACGGCCTCGCTTAGCACGATTTCGCTGGCATCCAGCGCCCGGTCCAGTTGTGACACGCTGGTTGCGCCAAAGATGACAGAAGCCATGAACGGACGCTGCGCAGCCCACGCCAGCGCTAAATGAACCGGATCCAGATCATGCCGTTCCCCTATGTCCAGATAGGCCTGCACCGCCGCCGGCACCCGGTCTGTGATCCGCCCGCCGAGGTCGGAAACGATTGACATGCGCGACCCGTCCGGCACTGCACCGCCCTGATACTTGCCGGTCAGCAGCCCCGCCGCCAATGGCGTGAACGACAGCAGCCCGACATCCTCATGCATGCTCAGTTCCGCCAAATCAGTGTCGAAGAGACGGCAGAGCAGCGAATATTCGTTCTGGATCGACGCCATGCGCGGCCCATGACCGGCCTCGGCCAGACGTAGCCATTGCGCCGTGCCCCACGCGCTTTCGTTCGACAGGCCGACATGACGTATGGTGCCGCGTTCCACTTCGCCGGCAAGAGCACCCAACACGTCCTCCATATGGTCCAAAACTTCGGCAGTGTTCTGGCCTGACGGGTCAAAAGTCCAGTTCTGCCGAAACATGTAACTACCGCGATTGGGCCAGTGCAGTTGATAAAGGTCGATGTAATCAGTCTGCAAACGTTTCAGCGATCCCTCGACGGCCTCGCGTATCGTGGCCGAAGATATCGGCGCGCCGTCGCGTACCGCGCCGTAACCTTCGCCCGAAACTTTGGTCCCGAGGATTACCTCGTCACGTCGACCGCTTTTTGCGAACCATGCGCCGATGATCTCTTCGGTGCGACCCTGCGTTTCAGGCCCCTTTGGATTCACGGGATACATCTCGGCAGTGTCTATGATGTTGATCCCGCGCTCCAGAGCGCGGTCAATCTGTGCATGTCCTTCATCTTGGGTGTTCTGGGTGCCCCATGTCATCGAGCCTAAGCACAACTCACTCACCATCAGCCCGGTGCGGCCCAGCGGGTTCATCTTCATCACGCAATCCTGTCACAGCTTTTTCCGTCAGGCGAAACATTAATGCCTTTTGCATCGAAGCTGTAGACCCGATTGGTTGCTTCTGGTCTGTTGGCTGGCACAGCCCTCATTGCAACACATCAACCCGTTGCAAAAGCGCGCTTTTTAATACCTATCGCTCAACCATCCCGCATCAGGTATAAAGACCAAGGCATCGTAGAAAGGTACATTCATGTTGCTCCGCTCGATGACCCTCGCGCTCGGCCTGTTGGTCGGTGTTGCCACCGCCCCACACGCCGCCCCCGAACTCTATCGCCTCGACACGGCGCGTAGTCAGGTCGACTTCGAACTGGATATGGACGGGACGGCACAGTCCGGAACGATGCCAATCAAGACTGCCCGAATGATGATCGACCTAGAAAATGTGCAACGCAGCACTGTCCACGTGACACTTGATGCGCAGGCAGCACAAACCGGTGTGGCCTTTGTCACCGGCATGATGAAGGGACCAGAAGTACTGGATACTGCCAATTTTCCGGAGATCCATTTTCAGTCAACGCGTATCATCGGCGATTTGCAAGGCGCCAGCGTAACAGGCAACCTGACGATTCGCGGCGTCACCCATCCCGTAACTTTGAAAGCAGGCGTCTTTCGCCAACGCGGCACAGACGCATCCAACCGAGACAAGCTGACCGTGCTGCTATCAGGGACGATCAGCCGTGACGCCTTTGGCGCGGGTGGATATCCGGGCTTTGTAGGTGACCGGATTGGCCTTCGTATTGTCGCGCAAATCGAGAAATGACTCTGCGTTGAGTGAATAGACCAAAAACGACCACCTGATGTCGAATACACATGGTGCGCGCACCGCACTTCGTGACAGTCTGGCCGCATTATGCGTATGATCATTTCCTTTGCTGCTCTCTTCTTGTCCGTGATTTTCCTGCAATTTTCGTCGGGCGGCGTCGGTCCACTTGATGCACTCAGCGGGTTGGCACTTGATTTCACCACCGCGCAGATCGGCCTGCTGGGATCGGCGCATTTCCTGGGCTTTTTCATCGGTTGCTGGTGGGCACCACGCCTGATGGGCAGCGTCGGGCACAGCCGTGCCTTTGCCGCGCTGACGGCTGCTGGCACAATTGGGCTGATGTCTCACATGCTGGTCATCGATCCCTACGCCTGGGCATTGATGCGGGTGGCGACAGGCATCTGCGTCGCAGGATGCTACACGGTGATTGAGGCTTGGCTGCAAGCCAAGGTTACCAACGAATCGCGCGGCCGCACCATGGGCGTCTACCGTCTGGTCGACATGGGCGCTTCGCTGCTGGCGCAGATGTTGATTTCGGTACTCGCACCAGCCTCTTATGTTTCCTACAACATTCTGGCGCTGTTTTGCTGTGCCGCGCTGTTGCCGTTGACACTGACCAAGATGCGCGAACCAGAAACGCCTGTCGCCCCGCGGCTGCGCCCCAGCCTTGCCATTGCCTGTTCACCGCTCGCGGCCCTTGGGGTGGTCGTTGCGGCGCTGTCCAGCGCGACGTTCCGCATGGTCGGCCCGCTCTATGGACAACAGGTCGGGCTTGCGGTTGATCAGATCGCCTATTTCCTCGCCGCTTGCGTCCTCGGCGGGGCATTGGCGCAATATCCCGTTGGCTGGTTGGCGGATAAATTCGACCGGCGGCATGTGCTGATCGGATTGTCCTTAGCAGCGATTGTGACCTGCATCGTTACCGCACTCGTTCCCAACCTGAGCCAAACCGGCGTCATGTGGACCGCGTTCTTCTTTGGCCTCACGTCGTTTCCGATCTTTTCCGTCTCGGCAGCGCATGCCAATGACTTTGCCAGAAACGATCAGCGGGTCGAACTATCGGCCGCACTGATGTTCTTCTATGCACTTGGCGCCATCGCCGCCCCCTTGGTCGCCTCAAAGCTGATCGCAGCATTCGGCCCCTCGGCGATGTTCGTGATGATCGCCATCGGTCATGCAGTGCTCATCCTCTTTGGCCTCACCCGGATGCGTGCCCGCCCGACCCGCGCGGATCGCACGCGCTATGTCTGGTCACCGCGAACCAGTTTCATCATCGGCCGGCTCACACGCCAAAGCCGCGATCAGGACTAACCCGCCTCTGGCCCCCCTGCCCAAGCTGCGTTAAAGGATGGCTGCGCGACGCAGGAACAGGCACATTATGGCACGGCATCTGATTACTTCGGCGATCCCCTACATCAACGGGATCAAGCATCTGGGCAACCTCATCGGCAGCCAGCTGCCCGCAGACCTATATGCCCGTTATCTGCGCCAGCGCGGGCACGAAGTTCTATTCCTCTGCGCGACGGACGAACACGGCACACCCGCCGAACTGGCCGCAGCCAAAGCTGGCAAACCCGTCGCGGACTACTGCGCCGAAATGCACATTGTTCAAGCCGACATCGCGCGTGGCTTCCGCCTTAGCTTTGATCATTTCGGGCGATCATCCAGTCCGCAGAACCACGCGCTGACCCAGCATTTCGCAGGCCGTCTGGCCGATCAGGACCTGATCCGCGAAGTCAGTGAAAAGCAGGTTTATTCTAACGCTGATGGTCGTTTCCTTCCCGACCGCTACATCGAGGGCACGTGCCCCAACTGCGGCTACGACAAAGCGCGCGGCGACCAGTGCGAGAACTGCACCAAACAGCTCGACCCGACAGACCTGATTGAACCCCGCAGCGCCATTTCCGGCTCTACCGATCTGGAAGTGCGTGAGACAAAACACCTCTACCTCAAACAATCAGGGATGCGCGGCCAGTTAAACGACTGGATCGACAGCAAAGCAGACTGGCCCATCCTGACAACATCCATCGCGCGCAAGTGGCTGAATGATGGCGATGGTCTGCGCGACCGCGGCATCACCCGCGATCTGGATTGGGGTATTCCCGTCCGCAAGGGAACCGAGGACTGGCCGGGCATGGAGGGCAAGGTCTTTTACGTCTGGTTTGACGCGCCGATCGAATACATCGCCTGCGCCGGAGAATGGGCGCAGGCCAACGACCTGACAGATTCCGACTGGCAACGCTGGTGGCGCACCGATATGGGCGCGGATGACGTGCGCTACACCCAGTTCATGGGCAAGGATAACGTGCCGTTTCACACCCTCAGCTTTCCAGCCACCATTCTGGGCAGCGGCGAGCCTTGGAAGCTGGTCGATTACATCAAATCATTCAACTACCTCAACTATGACGGCGGCCAGTTCAGCACGTCACAAGGTCGTGGTGTGTTTATGGATCAGGCGCTGGACATCCTGCCAGCGGATTATTGGCGCTGGTGGCTGCTCAGCCATGCGCCAGAGTCGAGCGATTCTGAGTTTACCTGGGAGAATTTCCAAAGCGCGACGAACAAGGACCTGGCTGATGTTCTGGGAAATTTCGTAAGCCGCGTGACCAAGTTCTGCCGCTCAAAGTTTGACGAAAGCGTACCCGAGAGCGGCACATTCGGACCCGAAGAAACGACGCTGATTGAAACACTGACCACCCGCATCCGCGCCTACGAGGCGCATATGGAAGCGATGGAAGTACGCAAATCAGCCGCCGAGTTGCGCGCCATATGGGTCGCAGGCAACGAGTATCTGCAAACCGTCGCACCATGGTCCACGTTCAAGACCGACCCCGACCGCGCCGCCGCGCAGATCCGGTTGGCACTAAACCTGATCCGCGTCTATGCGGTGCTCAGCGCGCCGTTCATCCCCGATGCCGCCGCAGCGATGTTGGCTGGCATGCAGACGGATGATGACAGCTGGCCCGACGATGTCCCCGCAGCGCTTGAGGCGTTGAAACCCGGCCATGCCTTTACCGTGCCGGAGGTGCTCTTTGCCAAGATTACCGATGAGCAACGCGAGGAATGGCAAGCGCGGTTTTCCGGCACCCGAGACTAATCAACCGCTTGCCCGCACTGGCGGAAAGCTGCCAAGCCTCATCGGTCGCTCTTGATTTTCGCGTGGTTCTGCGGCCTTTGTGCGGCGATCAATCCTCACGGGACACGTGACCGCAAATGTTCGCACGCCTCTGCATCCCCGCCGTCCTGCTGCTCCTAGGTGCCTGCGGGTCGACGAAAGCCCCAGAAACCGTTGTCGGCCCCGCCCTCTATCCGGGGGAAACGCCGCAAATCCGCCTGCTCGTCAACCAATACGCAGACCATTACGACGTGCCCCGCCCACTGGTTCACAAGGTCATCCAGCGCGAGAGCGACTACCGGCCAGCGGCCCGTAACGGTCCCTATTACGGTATGATGCAAATCCTGCCCGCCACGGCGCGCGGCATGGGCTTTCGCGGGCAACCCAATGACCTGTTGGATGCAGAAACCAATCTACGCTGGGCGGTGAAGTACCTGCGCGGCGCGTGGCTGGTATCGGATGGTGACATGGATGAGGCGGTGATGTGGTACGCGCGCGGCTACTACTATGAGGCCCGTGATCGTTGTCAGCTGGTCGAGACTGGTTTGCTGGAACGCGAGATTGCCCGGCATTGCCGATAAAGTGACATTCTCAACGGTGCAGAGCACTTTCTGCACAAGAAACGAGCTAGGAAATACATATTTCCGTCATTCGGCATAGCTATCCACAGCAAACCCAACTCACGTCAGAAACAAAAAACGGGAGGCATAATGCCTCCCGTTCCAACTTTCAGCGTGGCTTACGCCGCCTAGGTCACTCTTCGTCAAGCGCCTCGATTTGCTTTTGCAGCTCATCCTTGGACACTTCCTTTTCGGTCACGTCGGACAGCTCGACCACATAATCGACGACCTTTTCCTCGAAGATCGGCGCGCGCATCTGCTGCTGCATCTGCTGGTTCTGCTGCACATACTCGAAGAACTGGCGTTCCTGACCGGGGTACTGACGGGCCTGCTCCATGATCGCTTGGGTCATCTCCGCATCCGACACCTGAACTTCGGCGCGCTGCCCCAGATCGGCGAGTAGCAGACCCAGACGCACACGGCGCTTGGCCAGCTTGATATGTTCTTCGGTCGGCTCGACTTCAGGATGGTCGTGGCCCTGAACATCGGGGTTCTCGTCGTGCCACAACTGGTGCGCGATCTGGCCTGCCTCAGAGTCGACCATCGACGGCGGCAGATCAAAATCGACCATCTCATCCAGTTGATCCAGCAGCGCGCGCTTCATCACCGCGCGGGCGGCACCGGCGTATTCGGCTTCCAGCCGCTCGCGGATCTGCCCTTTCAGACCATCAAGGTCCTCGGCACCAAACTTCTTGGCCAACTCGTCGTCGATTTCCGCCGCCTTGGGCGCCTTGACCGCTTTGATCGTGCAGCTGAACACGGCTTCTTTACCGGCCAGATGCTCTGCCTGATAATCGTCGGGGAAATTGACGGTCACGTCTTTTTCTTCGTCCGCTTTCACGCCAACCAGCTGTTCCTCGAATCCGGGGATAAAGCTGTTGGAACCCAGAACCAGCGGATAATCCTCTGCCGAGCCACCCTCGAATGCCTCGCCGTCAACCTTGCCGACGAAATCCATCGTGATCTGATCGCCATCTTTGGCCTTGCTGCCCTTCTTGCGATCATCAAAATCCTGAGCACTTTCCGCAAGGCTCGCCAGAGCTTCGTCCACGGCCGCATCATCAGGCGTGACTTTCATCCGCTCCAGCTTGACTTTTTTCATGTCCAGATCGGGGATTTCGGGCAGTGCCTCATAGGACATTTCGACCTGAACGTCGTCACCCTCTTTCCAATCTTCATTGGCCATCTTGACTGCTGGCTCGCCCGCAGGACGGTCACCAGTGGCCTCGAAATGGGCCTTCATCGCATTGTCGACGGCCTCTTGCATGGCCTCGCCCATCACGCGGGGGCCAAAGTTCTTTTTCATCAGGGCCAGCGGCACTTTGCCTTTGCGAAAGCCCTTCATTTCGACATCGGGTTGCGCTTCTTTCAGCTTTTCGATGACCTTGTCATCCAGCTCTTGCGCCGTGAGCAGCATCGTGTAGGCGCGTTTCAGCCCCTCATTTTGGGTCTCGGTGACCTGCATTGTTCGTCCTCATCCATTGCATCGGGCCGCGGAGGCGTCCGCAGCGGTCAAAATCAGAGGCTTTCTAGGGCTGGCCGGGTGCAGGCGCAAGCAGAGTCTTTGCGCAGGGCGATCACGTACCAGCTCAGCGCCGCACAGTCGCTGCCGCCCATTCCAGTGCAACCAGCACCAGCCCCGCCGCCAGTCCCCAGAATGCCGCGCCAATGCCCATCATACTCAGGCCCGAGGCAGTCACGACAAAGGTGACAGCCGCAGATGCCGCATGCGCCGACGTCGCCAGTGCCCCGCCCAATGACCCGATAAACGGCCCCAGCAATGCCACGCCTGCCACCACCGCTATCAGGGCAGGCGGAAAGCTGGCAAAGAGCAGCACCAAGGGCATCGCCACAAGCGCAATCACGGCATAGCCCACCGCATAGACGGGTCCGGTCAGCCAGCGTTTCTCCGGGTCGGGATGCGCGTCCGGTCCTGTACAGATCGACGCGGTGATCGCGGCTAGATTGCTGGAATGCGCACCCCAGAGCGCCGACACCGCAGACGCGGCCCCTGTGACCAACAGGATCGACCGCCCCGGCACCGGATATCCCGCAGCACGTAGCACGGCAAATCCCGGCAGGTTCTGCGATGCCATCGTCACCAGATAGAGCGGCACCGCGATCCCCAGAACAGCGCCCGGATCGAACACCGGCACGATCATCTCCATCGGCGGCAGGCCACCCTGCCAGACGGGCGCGGCCAGTCCTAGCCACATCGCCAACGGCACCCCGACCGCCAACACGGTCAGCACCGCCCAAATGGGCGAGAACAATCGCACTAGGAAAAACAGCGCAAGCAGCGGCAACACCAGCGCCTCTGCCCCCGGCACGGCGCGAAACGCATCCGCAACGAAGGTAAAGAGCACCCCAGCCAACATCGCAGAGGCCACCGCGCCGGGGATGCGTGACACCGCCCGTTCCAGCATCGGCACCAACCCTGTCGCGATCAACAGCAACGCGGCCAGCACGAACGCCCCGGCCGCCACTTCCAGCGACGTGCCGCTGACACCCGCCAACAGTGCCGCACCTGGCGTGGACCATGCGGTGACAATCGGCAGGCGGTGGCGCAGGCTGAGATATCCGGTTGTGATCATCATCGACAGGCACAGAACCGTGATCCATGTCGCCTTCTGCCCCTCGGTTGCCCCCAGCGCATCGGCGGCAGCGAGGATGATCGCGACGGAGCCACCAAAGCCGACCAATACAGCCACCAGTGCGGAAATGACGATTGAAATGCGCATAGCGATTCCCTGATTGTATCCAATTCAAATTTTTGGATACAATATAAAATGAAGTCAATGAAGGGCTGCCATGCATACGCCTCCTCACACACGCGGCGATCAGGCCGAACAGATCGTAACCGGCCTGCGCGCCGACATTTTGTCAGGCGCGCTGCCTCCAAACGCGCCGCTGGGACAACAAGAGATCGCCGCGCGATTTGCGGTCAGCCGCATTCCCGTACGCGAGGCCTTGCGACGGCTGGAGCATGATGGGCTGGTCAGCATCGTGCCAAACACCAGCGCACGGGTAACGCCACTGCGCATTGCTGATCTGATCGAGCTAAGTGAGATGCGGATTGCCGCCGAAACACTGGCGCTGCGCCGCGCGGTGCCCAACCTCAGCGATGCGCACATTGACGAGGCAGAGGCGATCCAGACCCGGCTGGAGGCAGCACCACCCGCTGAGTTTGCACAACTCAACGCCGATTTTCACCGTCAGTTATACATGCCCGCAGCACGCCCGCGTCTGCTGGCACATATCGACGCGCTTGGTCTGCTGGCAGAACGCTACCTGCGGCGTACGGTCGAAAAACTGGACTATGCCGGGACGTCGCATGCCGAACATCACGCGATCTTGGGCGCCTGCCGGGCGCGGGATGCTGATCACGCCGTAAGTCTGCTAACCTATCATATCGACACGGCAGTGAGTACGCTCAGCACCGCACTGATTGAGGAAGGCCAAATCGCGACATAGCGCAGATCAGAACACGCCCATGCTCAGCCCTGCCGCCAGCGCCATGCCCAGCTCGCGGCATGTATCCAGTTCGGCTTCGGGTATTGTTTTTTCGGCCAGAATTTCCTCTGGCGTCTGGGCGTGGGTGCAGACGATCAGCGGATCCTGCACTTGACGCAGGCGCCATCCCTGCGCGATCCGCGCAACCTGACGTACAGCATTTTCGCCGTCCGACCCAGCACAGACCATCTGCGCATAGGGCCGCGCCTCGATCTTGCCCAAAACCGGATAATAACAACGATCAAAGAAATCCTTCATCACCCCTGCAATCGCGGCAAGGTTCTCTGGCCCGCAAAAGATATACCCGTCAGCCTCCAGCAAATCATTCGGGCCAGCCTGATCGGCACGTTTCAGTATCGTCTCTGCCTCATCACGCGCAGCGTCCGCCGCAGCCTTGGCCATTTGTCGACTACCGCCGGTTTTCGAATGATAGACAATCAAGAGCTTGGTCATGGCCCCATGTTACCCCTTGCCGCGCCGCTGTACCATATTGCTGCCCTTCACCTGTCGGGGACACCGACCGAAAAGGGCTACTTATCCAATATCATCGATGATCCCACGAACGGCCTTGTTCAGGCTTTGGTAGAAATTCGCATAGGCTGCCACGCGCGCCTTAACATCGGTTGCCTCATCCGGAATGTCGGCCAACGTATTATCAATTTCATGCTGCGCACGCGCAAGGCCTGTCGCCACACCTTCCATCATGCTGGCATAGGGATTGTCGGACAGCTGGAAAAAATCCTGCCTCTGCCCCGGCTTGGTGACACGCCGCACTAGGCAACGATCTTCCAGAATCCGCGTGGCCGTGCTGACGCTGCCGCGACTGACCTGTAGTTGGCTGGCAATATCACCGAACGCCACAGCATCACCGCCCCACACCAGTAAGCCCAGAACGCGCCCGGCGATCCGAGGCAAGCCATCGCCCTGCGCGATCAGGCCGATCTTCTCAATGAACTCAATGCGTGTCTGTTGCATGTCCTTGGTCATCTGCTGGATCTCTTTCCCTGCACGTTTTGCATCACGCGTCTCTCGGTTTGTTTGTACCAAAGGTAGTCACCAACCCACGTCGAATGCGCGTTTTCATCCCGTCGATCATACTAAAGAGCGACGGTACAAACAGCAGTGAAAGCACGGTAGATAGCAACAAGCCCCCGATCACGGCCACCGCCATCGGTGCGCGAAATTCACCGCCTTCGCCGAGGGCAAGCGCGCTCGGCACCATGCCGGCAGTCATCGCAATCGTGGTCATAATGATCGGTCGCGCCCGTTTGTGACCGGCATCCATCATCGCTGCGTCTTTCTCCACGCCGTCTTTCATGGCCTCCAGTGCAAATTCGACCAGCATGATGGCGTTCTTGGTCACGATGCCCATCAACATCAGGAAGCCGATAACCACCGACAGACCGATGCCCGCACCATAGACATACAGGCCGAAGATCGCGCCACCGATCGCCAGCGGCAGCGACATCAGGATTGTGATCGGCGTGACGAAACTGGCAAAGAGCAGCACGAGAACTACATAGACCAGCAAGATACCCGCCCCCATTGCCAGCCCGAACTGGGTAAAGATTTCTTCCATCACTTCGGCATCACCACCCGCCTGAATAGATGTGCCCTCTGGCATATCCATAGCAATGGGCAGCGCGTTGACCGCAGCAGTGGCCGGTCCCAGAAGATACCCGTCGGCCACGTCCGCCTCGACCGTGGTACGGTATTGGCGGTCATAACGTTCTATCGACGTCGGCCCCGTGGACAGTGCCATGTCGGCCACCACGCTCAGCGGCACAGGTGCGCCCGTTGTGCTGGGAATACGCAACCCGGACATGCGAAACAGGTCGTTTCGCGCGTCTTCTTCCAACCGCACGAGGATCGGTATCTGCCGCTCGCCGGTATTAAACTTGGCGACATTGCCGCCGGATTCACCAATGGTCGCAATTCGCACGGTCGAGGCCAGCGCCGCAGATGTGATACCCATTTCCGCCGCCAGCTCTGATTTCGGCGTTATCTGGATCTCGGGCCGCAGCAAGGATGCCGCGCTCGCCGCGCCGACGATTTCGGGCAGCTTGTTCATTTCCTTGGCCAGAGCCGCAGCCGCAACGGCGGTCGTATCGACTGCGTCCCCCAGAACACTGATCGACAAATCACGGGTTCCACTCTCGGACAGAACAAAGAGACGGACATCCGGTATCGGGGCCAGCAGAACTTCCAGTTGGTCGATGATCTCGAATGAGGTGCGTTCGCGATCCGCTTTTGAACCGAAGCCGATGCGTATCGTCGCCGTCGTATCCTGACCGTCCACGAACACCGTTTCAACTTCGGGCACTGTGCGGATTGCTTCGGTGACACGGCGCGAGACTGCGCGCGTTTCCTCCATCAGCGATCCCGGCGGCAATTCGATCGATACACTGGCACGTCCCGTATCAGAGGGGGGCACGAACTCTGTGGGCAGCAATGTGGCCGAGAAAATGGACGCAGCGAAAATAGCCAGCCCCAATGTCAGCGTGATCACCCGGTTGTGCAACGTCCATCCCAGAATGCGCATGTAGGCGCGCATGATCCATCCGTCTTTCTCTTCCTCCGGCGCGATCCCGTCACGTAGAAGATACGCGGCCATCATCGGTGTGATCAGGCGCGCAACCAGTAGCGAGAACAACACCGCAACAGCGACGGTCAGGCCGAACTGTTTGAAATACTGACCCGCGATTCCGGACATGAAGCTAACCGGCGCAAACACTGCCACGATGGTAAAGCTGATTGCGATGACCGTCATGCCGATCTCTGACGCCGCCTCTTCCGACGCTTCATAGGCTGGTTTACCCATCTGGATATGTCGAACGATATTCTCGATCTCGACAATCGCATCATCCACCAGAATTCCCGTTACCAATGTGATCCCCAACAGCGATACAGTGTTGAGCGAGAAGCCCAGATAACTCATCACGATGAAGGTGGGAATGATCGACAGTGGCAATGCTACCGCCGTGATGATCGTCGCGCGCCAATTCTTGAGGAACAGGAAAACCACGATGATGGCCAGCGCCGCCCCCTCATAGAGCGTCTCCATCGCGGAATGATAATTTCCCTCGGTGTAATGCGTTGCATCATCAATCAGCGAAAAGCTGGCATTCGGATATGCTTCCTCCAATACGGCCAGCCTGGCCTTGGCATTGTCCCCCGCTGCCAGATCGCTGGCCCCGGTCGAGCGGAATACACCGAACGCGACGACCGGCTGGCCGTTGAACATGGCAAAGGTCTCCGTCTCGGTCGCACCAAAGGCGACCGTGCCCATCTGATCCAGTCGCACGGTCCGGCCCGATCCAAGTGTGATCGGTGTCGACGCCAGTTCTGCAACGGTCGCAGCACTGCCCAGCGCACGGATAGAAAACTCTTGCCCCGCCAGATCACCCGATCCACCGCCCAGATCGATGTTGTTCTGCATAAGTTGGCTGTTGATATCCGCCGCCGTCAGCCCAAGGGCCAGCATACGGTCCGGGTCAAGTTCGACCTGAATGGCCTCATCACCGCCCCCGATCCGATCGACCTTGCCAACGCCATCCTCGGCAGTCAGTTCGCGTGCAACGATCTCGTCCACGAAATATGACAGATCCTCGATGGTGCGCGTGGGGTCAGACACGGCGTAGGTCAGGATTGGCATCCCCGTGACGTCGACGCGCTGAATGTTTGGCTCCATGATACTGTCAGGCAGATCACTGACGATCCCCGCCACTGCGTCCTTGACGTCGTTCAGTGCCCGGTCGGTATCAACCTCCAGATCGAATTCGATCGTCACGGTGGCATATCCGTCGGTCGCCGTTGCCGACACATGGCTCACCCCCGTGACATCCGAGACAGCGCTTTCAACCGGCTTGACGATCTGGTTGGCGATTTCCGATGGTGCCGCACCGGGCTGTGCGATCCCCACTGTCACGATCGGAATGTCGATGTTGGGAAACTGCGTCACCGGCAGTCGGAAAAAGCTGACCATCCCAACAATCACCAGAACCAGGAACAACGCCAGCGATGGCACCGGCTTGCGAATGGCCCATGTGGACATGTTCATTCGGAGTCAGCCTCTGCTGTGGTCGTTTTGGGAAAGATCGGGTTGATCTTGTCGCCATCGCCAAAGAAAGAACCAGCCTTGGCCACGACAACTTCGCCCTTGGTCAGGCCCTTCACGATCTCGCGCAGGTCATTCCAGATCAATCCGGCAACGACACTGCGTTTTTCCAAAACACCGTCCGCGACAACGAGGACAAAAGTACCCGCGCTGTCAGTCAAAACGGCGGATGTCGGGACTGCCGGCGACGTTCTCTGATCCGTGATCACCCAACCGCTGACGAACACACCGGACCTCAGATCATTCTGAGTGTCCGTCTCAATGCGGATCGTTCCCAACCGATTGACTGGATCAACCGTCGGTGAAATGCGCCTGACGACGCCGGACACGTCGCCCACCCCCGCCACTGACAGGTTGACGGCATCCCCCTTGGTGATCTGCCCCAGCGCGGTCTCGATCACCTCTGCCTCGACTTCGACAATGCCGTTTTCAATCATGCGGAAAATCGGCTCTCCACCGGATGCGGCAATCGCCCCGATCTGGCCGTTGCGTGCAGAGATCAAACCATCGACCGGCGCCCGCAGGGTTGTTCTCTCTAGATTAAGTTCGGCAATATCCAGCTGCGCCTGCGCCTGCTGTAACTGCGCCTCGGCCACTGCCAGACCATCGGTGGCAGATGCAACAGCCGCATCAGCGGTTTGCGAGTCAGCCAGCGCCTGATCCAGCACTGTCTGGGTTGTCGTCCCTGCCTCCATCAGACGCTTTGCCCGGTCGAGCGCCGCCGTCGTCCGTGTTGCTGTCGCCTTTGCCGACACGATTTGGCTTTTGGCCTGCCCGACACTGGATTTGGCTCGGGCAAACTCCGCCTTGGATCGCGCCAGTTCTGCAGTCAGGGTTCGCGCATTCAGCGTAGCCAGAACATCGCCCGCCTTTACCAGATCGCCAACATCGGCCTGCAATGTGTCAATCGGCGACCCATTCACCTCCGGAAAGACCAGCACTTCTTCGCGCGGCACCAGCGTCCCCGACACCGGAACCCGGCCAATCATTTTGGCCTCAACCACCGCGGCGACTGTGACAGAGGCGATCGTCACCGCCTTTTGCGGCGTTGCGGTCGCGTTTTCGGTCCATGCCGGATGTGGACCAACAACCAGAGCCGCCGCGAGTATCAACGGAAAATACGTGCGATTGCCTTTGATTTGTACATCGCCTGCTGCACGTTTCGTGTTTTCCGGCATCGACCATCCTTTTCCAAAACGAAGCCGTCCCAGATCCGGAAAGCTCGCAATAGAGATACAGCGTGCGGTAATCATGTCAATTTAATTGTTTAGTACAAACTAAACACAATCAGGAGGGCAAACCCCTCTCTGCCGCCTTTGCCTGCCACCTGAGTGGATCAAGATCATGGCACCACAGCGAAAGTTCAAAGACTAAGGCTGCCAATCATTATCCAGCGCCGCATGCACGGCCATCACAGCGCGAACCAAGTCAGCTTCGTTCATGCCTTCTTCCGGACAATGACTGCCATTCCAGTTTCTCACGAAAACCATCACGCTATCCCACCCGGCAACGGCAAAGGCCGCCGCATCGTGGCCACCGCCCGAAGACATGCGCCGGGGCGCGTCACCTAAACGCGCTGCTCCGCGCGCAATCCGCTCCGCCATAGACCGTGACAGCGTTGCAGGTCGGCTCCGGCTCTGCGCCCCCAGCGAGAACGCGATGCCCGAGCGTTCTGACTCGATCCGCGCGATCTCGGTTTTCAGGTGCGAATCTGCACGTTCGAGTACAGACAAATCTGTTGATCGCAGATCAAGGCAGAACTCCAACTCGCCCGCAACCTTTGCCATTGCGTGTGCAGAAGTCGCGGCATCGACACGACCGAATGTAACGGTCAGATCATCACCCGCCTCCTGCATTTCGCCCCAGATCCGATCCATCGCCAGAACCAGATCTGAAAACGCAACCACAGCGTCGGCACGATCCGCACGTGGCGTTCCCCCGGAATGGGCCCATTGCCCGGTGATCCGGGCGCTACGATACCGCAACCCACCGCGAATGGCGGTCACCAGTCCATAAGCCTCACCAGCAGCATGCAAAACCGGCCCTTGTTCGATGTGAAACTCCAGAAACTGCGCCGGATCGGGCGCTTTGGTCGCGATCACGGCCTCTGGATCGTACCCTTGCGAGCACATATGCGCAGCGAGGCTCTGACCCGTATCAACACGCTTTGCGTCCAGTTCCTCTGCGGTCAGCTTTCCAAGATACGCGCGCGACCCGATATAGGAGACCGGAAACCATACGCTTTCCTCTGCTCGCGTCACGGTCAGCACGATGTCCATCGGCGGTAGCACGTTGCCCGCCCGAAACGCAGCAATCAGGGCCATCGCCCCGGCCACCCCTGCCTGTCCATCATAGGCCCCGCCCTGACTGACGGTGTCCAAATGTGATCCGGTGAACAGTGCAGGCGCGGTGCGGTCCTGCCCCGCAAGGCGCGCAAACAGGTTTCCCGCCGCATCACGACTGACCTCCAGTCCAAGGGCGAGTGCCTCTTTTTCGATCAGCGCATGAGCCTTGCTTTCCAGATCACTGTAGGATGGACGCGTCCAGCCCGGCCCGCTGTCGGACAGCGTGTTTACCCCGGCAATGACACGGCTGATCGTTTCTCTGATCACTCGCTCGGCATCACTCGGATCAGTCGTGGTGGCGCTGCGGCTTGGCGTCATACCTTATTTCTCCAGACTTCGGGATTAATCGTCATGGTTGGCAACCGCCCCGACAACGCTTCGATTACTTGCGACGCTGCGGCTTCGGCAGTCCGTCGCAGCGCGGCTTCGGTCGTACCACCAATGTGAGGCGTAAAAATTACGTTGGGAAATGTCGCTAGCAGCCCCTGTGCCGCGTGTGCGGAAACCATATCAAGCCCTGCACCGCCCAGCTTGCCTGCGGTCAGCGCGTCCTGTAACGCGGGTTCATCGATCAGACCGGCCCTAGCAACGTTGATCAGGATCGCGCCCGGTTTCATCGCCGTAAACGCGCTCGCGTCGATCAGATTGCGGGTTTCCGGACGTAGCGGTGCATTCAACGAAATCAGGTCCGCCTCGGCCAGAGCGGTGTGCAGATCCGGCGCATGCGTCACCCACTGCTCTGCAGGTCGCCTCGGTGTATGGGCGAGAACACGCATGCCAAATGCGTCATGCAGCATTCCGCCCAAACTGCTGCCGGTGGCGCCCCAGCCGACAATCAAGGCCGTGCCATCCGACAGTTCTCTGAACGATGCAGACTCGCGGAAACCGGCCTGCCCCAAGCGCATTGCTCCATCTGCCGCCGGTATGCGGCGCGCCACCCCCAGCGCAAGCCCCAGCGCCAGCTCTGCCACCGAGCGCGCATTCGTTCCCGGAGTATTTGTGATCAGCACGCCAGCCTTGGCCGCTGCCTGCTTGTCAACCGGATCATGCCCGGCCCCATGCACCGCCACCACGCGTAGCTTGTCGGCAGCGGCGAAGGCACCTGCATCAAACCCTGCATCCCGCGTGATCGCCGCATCACAATCTGGAACGTGCCGCGCGACGGTTTCCATATCTGGTGCAGGGCAAATGACGGGCGTGATCCCACTCTGTCGGAGCCGTTCAAGCCCGGCTTGATGGATCGGCTGTATGATCAGGCATTTCATGTCGATCTCACCTCACTTACCCGTCCAGATCCATTCCGGCAATTTCGTCCGGCGCTGTCACGCCACCGACCAGATCGCATGACAACAGATACTCTGAGCTGAGGACACCATCCGGCTTTGGTACCAAGCCATCTAGCATCGCGCGTACATCCCGACGCTGCGCCACCCACAAATCTTCGCCCTCTTCGCGCGAAATCGTGGCAAAACGCACCGACGCGCCGACCGGCAGCTGGGCCAGACGTGGCAGGTCAACCGATGCAATGGTCGCAATCTTGGGGTACCCACCCGTGGTCTGGCTTTCGGCAAGCAGAACCAACGGCACACCTGATCCCGGCACCTGCACCGATCCGGGCACAGTGCCATCCGACACGATATCATGCCCACCCAACGCAGGCAGTTCTACCCCGCCCAGTGTCATCGCCATGCGGTCGCGCTGTGGCGTCACCACGAACGTTTCCGACGTCAATCTAGTCAGAATATCCGGTGCAAACAGGTTGCTCTGCGGCCCAAGTATCATACGGATCGGGCCACTAGCGAATAGCGGGGATCTGGTCCCCGAAAGCGGGGTCGCCATGCGCAAACAATCGCCGCCACACTCATGCCCCAGCCGAACACCATCACCCGTGCGCAGGCCTCGTCCGTCGACACCACCCAGGCCGCTGCGCAGATGGGTTGCACGCGATCCCAAAACGGGTTCAGTCTCGATCCCGCCAGAAAACGCGATGTATCCCCAGACCACGGCCCGCAGAGCCCCCACGCTTAGCGTTTCACCGGGTGCGAGCCAGTGGCTTTCTCCAACCGCAACCAAGCGGTTTTCGACACGTATCTCGCAAGGGCCACCAGTGACCGCAAAGCGTACCGAACGGCTGGCCCTGAATCTGCCCCCGTACCCCGCGAATTCCAGTGCCGCGGTCGAACCCGGATTGCCGCAAAGCGCATTGGCCAGTGCCATCGCATTTGCATCAATGGGGCCAGCAGACGACACCCCAAAATGCCTCAGCCCGTTGCGTCCAGCATCCTGCACACTCAGCATCGGACCCGCAGACAGGATGTCGACGCTCATGCGGTGTCCCCTTCTTCCGGCTCGGGCGACAACGCGCCTGACGCTACCTGATCCGCGATATCACGCGCTTCGTCCGCACCAACGGGACGGAAACGAATCCGATCGCCGGCGTGAAACAGAAATGGCGGGGATCGAGAGGGATCGAAATTGCGCCATGGCGTCCACCCGATAAAGCGCCAGCCAGACGGGCCCGCGACCGAATTGATGCTGGCCTGTTGACCACCGATGCCGATAGCACCAGCCGGAATATACTGTCGCGGCACGCGAAGCCGTGGGGTATGCAGCGGCTTTGGCAGCCCTCCCAGATAGGCAAAGCCGGGTGCAAACCCGATCATGTAGACGCGGTACTCTGCGCCGCAATGCATGGTGATCAGGTCGTCAGCGGAGCAGCCCTTCAGATCGGCAAGCTCCTGTAGATCCTGTCCGACCTCGCCACCATAGAGACAGGGCACATGCCACAGCCGCCCGATGGCACCCTCGTCCGCGTAGCTATGCCAGAGCCCGCGCAATTGCGCCTCCAAAGCCGCACCGCGGATCACTTCGGGATCGTAGCAAACCAGCAGCGAGCCATAGGTCGGGACGATTTCCGTGATACCTGCGGGGCATTTGGTCCTCAGCATCTCGGCAAAGGCGATGATCCGTTTGTTGGCTGCCGCGTCAATTATCTCGCTGACTTGCAGCAACAGCGCGCGGTCACCTACAGGAAGAAAGCTGGGTGTCATCCGTAACTCTTCTCGATGGTGATGTCGGGTTTTCGCATTTGCACCCTCCTATCACATAGCACCCCCGACAAATGCCCCAATCACAGGCCCCACCGATCCAAAGCCATAAGGTAAAATCGGTAACCCCCGCTCAGGCCGATCACCACCGTTCCCCGGTCTATTCAGCGTTGAGATAGTCAAAGATCGTCAGCAGATGCGTTTTAACCACGCCGATCCACTCTTCAATATCAACATGTTCGTCCGGCATCGCAACATTCGTCGCAGTGGTGCCATAGCTGAATGCGGGGATCCCGGCATAGCGCCATAGACGGGCATCCGTCCCGGCAAGGCTTGTGATCGGCAAGACATCCAGACCGGCCACTTCCTTTGCATTCTGTTGAACATAGCCAACCAGCTCGTGGCTTGGGTCAGACCATGCCGGCGTGGCTGTGTCCATAACCACTTCCATCTTCACCTGCGGGTATTTCTCCAGCAAGTCGGCCATGAAGGCCATCACCGGTTCTTTTGTCATTCCGAATGGCAGCCGGATATCGACATCAAACGTGCATTTGGTCGGGATGGTATTGATGATACTGCCCGCATTGAACTGACCAATGTTGAGCGAGAAGCTCTGCATGACATCTGCCGCGCCCTTCAGGTGAACCCGGTCAATTTCATCGCGCGCAACGGCAAGAGCATCGGCAACCGGCCCCGGAAGATTGACCTCAAGATCCTCGACTGCCTCGAGGTCCGCGATGAATGCAGACGCAATCTCAACAGGGTTGTGCGCCTTATGCGTATAGGCCGCATGCGCGCCGGGCGATTCCACTGTACAGGTCATCCATAGCGGGGCTTTTTCGCCGATCCGCACGGTTGTCGGCGCGCCCGGTTCTGCATTGAAACAGCAATCGCCATGTATCTCGGGGCAGTTTTCCATCAGATAGACGGCGCCCCATGGCCCAAAGGTTTCCTCGTCGGATACCGCCGTCAAAGTGAGGCGACCCTTCAGCTTGTCGCGTATCTGGTGCAAGTAGGCATAGGCGAACAGGATCGACGTCGTGCCCTGCTTCATGTCGCAGGACCCTACGCCCCAGACCTTGCCATCGGACACCTCACCCCCCCATGGGTCACGGCTCCAGCCGTCCTTGGTCGGAAGTGGGAAAACATCCATATGCCCGTTCAACACCAGATGTCGTCCAGGTGCACCACAATCAAACGAGGCAATCACATTCGGCATTTCCTCGTGCGGCGAAACGATCCGGTGTTCCAGATCCCGTGCCTTGAGGAACTCGGTCACACAGCGCGCTGCATCGCGTGTATCGCCGGGCGGATTGGGGCTTTTGGCGCGCACGAATTTGCTGAGGAATTCGACCAGAAGATCCCGGTCACGATCAACCTGATCGACAAGCTCTTGTTTGAGTTTCGACAGCGTACTCATGCGGTGGTCCTCAGGTAGTTGTAAGCGGCTAAAGCGTGGACCTTGATGACGTTGATCCACTCGTCGATGTCAGTGTGTTCGTCGACCATCGCAACATGGGTGGCGGTGGTCCCATAGGTTACAGCTGGCACCCCGGCCTCACGCCAGAAACGAGCATCGGTCGCACCAAGGCTTGTGACCGTGTGAATGGGCGTACCCAGCACCTCGGCCGCCGCAGATTGTACTGCGGCCACCATGGGATGGCCCGGATCGGACCAGCTGGGCTCGTCCGTCGACAACACTTCAAGCGTGACGTCGTCGTGTTGCGCAACGATCTCCTCTGCAGCCTGCAATGCCGCAGCGGCAGTGCCGCCAATCGGGATGCGGATATCGACATCGCAATCACAGTTGGCGGGCAGCATGTTCATTTTTACCCCGCCCCGTATGAGCCCCACATTCACGGTATACTTGCGCAGAACCTCCGCCGCGCCGGGCAGATGAATCCGATCAAACTCGGCCTCGGATCCCGTCAGCATCGGCCCGAGGTTGTCGCTGGTTTCCACCGGAAGCTCGGTGATCGCTGGAAGGGCGCGCACCACAGAGGCGGCAATCTTGGTCGCGCTTCGGCTCTTGTGTGTGTAGGCGCCGTGGCATCCCGTCGTCCTGACTTTAAAGCGCAGCTTCAGTGATCCTTTTTCGCCGAAACGAACCGTCGTCGGGCCACCCGGTTCGCTGTTGAGCAGACAATCGCCCCGAACATCGTGATGTTCCAAGAGATATTGAGCACCCCACTTCCCTCCTGTTTCCTCGTCAGAAACGGCGGTGAATGTCAGCTTGCCTTTGAGCTCGCGCCGAAGCGTGTACAAATATGCATGGACCGCGGCAATCGCGGCGGTTCCGGCCTTCATGTCGCTGGCACCACGGCCATAAACGGCACCGTTCGCCATTGTCCCACCGTACGGATCGTATTGCCACCGATCTGCGTCATCGCAGGGATAGGTATCGAGATGGCCATTCAGAACCAAATGCCGCCCGTCGTCTTTGCACGTGAACGAAGAAATCAGATTAGGTGCGTTTTCAAGCGGTTCAATCACCTCCACGCTCAGCCCTTTGGACTTTAGGAAATCAGAAACAACCTCGGCTGCATCAAGAGTATTCCCCGGTGGATTTGGGCTGGGTGCGCGGACCAGCGCCTGAAAAAGGGCGACGAGCTCATCGCGGTCGTCGTCGATCCGCTTCAGGAGTTTCTCTAAGGTCATATTTCAATCACTCGGCAGAAATGGCTACGAATAGGTCGACATACAGCACCGCGCATTGGCGCGGCGATCCGATCGTACCGACAAGATGAGTCGGGCGCGCAGGATCGCGCGCCCGACGCTTGATCAGAACTGGCTTCGGATCGGCTCCTCAGGAGCCGGCGAGAAACCGATAAGATCGCTGGTCAACTCCGCATAGGTGCCGTCTTCGACCATACTGGCCAGCGCCTTGTTCAAAGCCTTGGCCAAATTGACCTTGTCCTTGTGCAGGGCAAAGCCCTTCTGGATCGAACTCAACGAACCTTCGGTCAGCTTGATCGGGAGGTTCGACTGTTCAATCGCCCATGCGGCCGCAATCGCATCAGTGATCATGCCGTCGATATTGCCATTGGCCAGATCTCGCATCGCATCTACTTCGACCTTGTAGTATTTGGTGTCAGATGCGTTGAGTTCCTTGGCCAGTTCCGCCCAGGTCGAGCTGGCCAGAACACCGATCACGCCGTCGAACTCATTGGGCGTCGAGACATCCGAGTCCTCATGAACCAGCAACCTACCGCCGGATTCCAGCCACCCGTCGATGAAACGGACCTGTTCCTGACGGGCCGCCGTAATGTCCATCGCATTACAGAGCATGTCGAACTTGCCACTCAGAACCCCGACAAGCGCGGAGTCCCACTTGACGATGACGGGACTGTATTCAAGCCCTGCCCGTGTGGCCATTTCCTTCATAACGCGCACTGCAAGGCCGTCAAACTCACCCTTTGTGTTGGTCAACGAGAACGGTGGGTACCCCCCGTCCGCGCCACAGGTCAGCACACCGGGTTCAGCGACCTCCAGATCTCCGTCAGCCAAAGCTGGCACAGCGGCCAGAACGGCGATCAGACCCGTCGCTATTTTCAGTTTATGAAACATTTTCAATGTCTTCTCCCATGTTGCAAGGTGGAGCGATTTAGGAACTGAAAAGCAGAGGTTTCAGTACCTCACGGCATATCGACGCTCCATGATTTGAAGCCCGTAGATGCAGGTTGTTGTCATCAACAGGTAGATTAGAGCCGTGAAGATGTAGAACTCGAAAGGACGGAACGTGCTGGCGACGATTACCTCAGTCTGCAGCGTCAACTCCATCAACGTGATGGTCGAGAGCAATGACGTATTCTTCAGTGAAGATGCGATTTCATTGGAAATGGGCGGGATGATAACCCGCACGACCTGAGGCAGGATCACCCGCCGCATGGCGGTTGCACGGCTTAGTCCCAGCGCCAAGGCAGATTCACGCTGGCCTTTTGGTATGCCGATCAATCCACCCCGGATGATTTCGGCCACGTAGGACCCACCATTGAGCGCAAGAGCGAGCGTACCCGCCACAAATGGCGACATGGAAATCCCGAACTGCGGTAACCCGAAATAAACGATGAAGATTTGCACCAGCGCCGGTGTGCCACGGATAAACCAGATAAAGAACCGGGCCGGCCATTGCAGAAGCTTGAAATTGGACGCACGGCACAGGGCAACAACCAGCCCGACAACCCAAGACAGCAGCACGACACAAACCGTGATCTGTAGCACAAAGAAGGCTGCATCGAGCATCAAGGGCGCGTATGGCGCCACCACTTCCCACCAGTCACTGATGACATCAAACCTCATTTCGTATCACCCACCGCTTGTTTCAGGTTGGGATGCAGCACCCGCCGCAGGAACTTTTGCGCATGTTCGCTGGTCGGCGCTCCGAGGACTTCTGCTGATGGCCCTTCTTCTTCGATGACACCCTTGTGTAAAAAGATCGTCCGATCGCTGACATCCCGCGCAAAGGCAATCTCATGCGTCACCACAAGCATCGTCACACCCTCGGCAGCCAGTTGCGCGATCAACTCCAGCACTTCCCCCACAAGCTCGGGATCGAGCGCAGAGGTCACTTCGTCCAGCAACAGGATTTTCGGGGACATGGCCAATGCACGAATGATCGCGACGCGCTGTTGCTGCCCACCGGATAATCGACTGGGGTATTCGTTGCGCTTTTCACGCATGCCAATCTTGTCAAGTAAACCATCAGCCAGTTCGATGATCTCGGCACGACGCCCCAGCCCGGCCTGTATCGGCGATTCGATGACGTTTTCCAGCACCGTCATGTGCGGCCACAAATTGTAGCTCTGGAACACCATACCAACCTCGCGGCGAAGGTTCCGCAGTATCCGTTCACGCTTCATAAACCACAGGTTATCGCCGTATTCGACGTCCTTACCATCGAAGCGGATGCGACCCGACGTGGGTTTCTCGAAGAGGTTTACACAACGCAGCAAGGTACTCTTGCCAGAGCCACTTGCACCGATAATCGAAAGGGATTCACCGGGAGATACCGACAGGGACACGCCCTTGAGCACTTCAAGCGCGCCAAATTTTTTCCGGATGTCGGTTAGCTCAAGAATTGGGTCCACATTCAGCGGCGCTTTGTGCGGACTTTGCTCTTCTGACATCAACCACAGCCTTCGGATAAGTTCTGTTTGCCTAAGGGTACACAGATGGTATACCCAGTGTAGACCACAAGCTAGCCACCCTCATCATAGCTGTCAACAACTGATCCATGAGCGGAATTTACCGCCCAATTCATTGAATAAAATTCCATCATCCGTCGTGAAATATCGTTGGCGGTGCATCCCAAACAGGCAGCTCATAAAGCGCCGAGAGAAAAGGAGAAGCTGAATGATACGCATCAAGGGCCGTTTCAGCGACGCAATGGCGCTTCGAAAGGGGCAGACGCTGAAAGTCGCGACCGAGACCGGAAATCAGGTGGCGGATATCTGGGCGTTCAACCCCGACGATATGAGTGAATACATGTCAATGGAGCACACTCGCTCAATTAACAGCCTGCTGCATGTGGCAACAGGGTGCAGGCTGGTGTCAACACGCCGCCGAACCATGTTGCGCATGACCGTCGACAGCGCAGCAATGCACCATGACACACTTCTTTGTCCCTGCTCTCCGGAACTGTACGACGAATTCGGCGAGGTGAACCACCGCAGCTGCACCGCCAACCTGCACGAAGCACTGGCCAAGCGTGGCCTGTCATGCCCCTGCACACCTGCATCGTTCAATCTCTTCATGAACGTGCCCGTCGCAACGGATGGTAGTCTTACGCGACTTCCGCCGCCCTGCAAACCGGGCGATCACGTATGTCTTGAGGCCGACATGGACCTGATTGTCGTGATATCGGCATGCCCTCAGGACATCACTCCAATCAACGGCAAAGATTGCATTCCAAGCGATTTGCTCGTCGAAATCTTGGACACCCCCGAAGCGAAAGAGAGCACAGCATGACAGCAAACCCGACAGATTCCATGGAACTGCCGCGGTTCTGCGGAATTCCGACATTCATGCGCCTCCCCCAGGCGACCGGCACTGACGGACTGGATGCAGCCATCTTCGGTATCCCGTCCGATTCCGGGGCGCCCTACCGAACTGGCGCGCGGTTCGGACCGAATGCCATTCGCGAGATGTCCGTCATGCTGCGACCAATCAACCCTTATCGCGACATGCTGAATGTCTTTGACCATTTGCGAGTCGCCGATCTGGGGGATACCCCGGTCGTGCCCGGCTATCTGGAAGAAACGTTTACCGCGATCGAGCGGTTTGCCAGCAACATCGCTGATGCCGAAGTTCTCTCTTGCGCGTTCGGCGGCGATCATTCTGTCAGCCTGCCCCATTTGCGTGCTGTTGCCCGCGCGCGCGGCACCGTCGCACTGATCCATTTCGACGCCCACTCTGACACTTGGGACACCTATTTTGGCGAAAGACGTGACAGCGCGGGTACCCCGTTCCGCCGCGCAGCAGAGGAAAATCTGGTCGATCCGTCCAAGTCAATTCAGATCGGGTTGCGCGGATCATTGTTTTCTCCCACTGATATCAGCCAGTCGCGTGATCTTGGCTTTGAAGTCGTCGATGCGGATGAACTGCTCCTCAGTTCTGTCGACGCTCTGGCGGATCGAATTGCGGCGCGCGTGGGCGATGCTCCGGTATTTTTGTCTTTTGATATGGATGTCGCCGATCCAGCCTTTGCGCCCGGGGTGCAAACTCCCGAAGTCGGCGGGCCCAGTTCCTTTGAAATCCTGCGCCTCCTGCGACAGCTGAAAGGGATCAATCTTGTCGGATGCGACGTGGTCGAGACAAACCCCCTTTATGACGGCCCGGGAAAAATCACCGCCCTATTGGCAGCAACGGTAATGGCAGAATTATTGGCCCTCGCCGCGCACATGCGGCGCTAAACTACGGAGTAATTATATGACTACCGATTTCAAGGAATACTCGGCTCAAACAGGCAGCGGTCGCCAGGTATCTCTGCGGTTTCCGGCAGATGAACATCACAGCCGGCTGGCCACCACTCGCGCCGCGCTGCGGCAGCGTGGATATGATGCGCTGATCGTGTTCGCACAAGAAAGCCACTACTACCTCACTGGCTATGATACCGCCGGATACGTATTTTTTCAGGCCGGTATTATCACAGCGGATGAGCGCCCCACCATTCTATTGACCCGCCGCCCGGACCAGCGGCAGGCAGAAACGGCCTCGCTCTACGAAGAGGTGCGAATCTGGAAAAACACCGAAGGGGCAGATCCGTCCAAAGATCTGCGCGATATTCTTGCAGAGTTGGGACTGGAGGGCGGCAAAATTGCCATCGAGTTCGCGACATACGGACTGACTGCTGCAAACGGCCGTTTGGTAGAGGCATCGCTGAACGGATTCTGCAACTTTGACGACGGCTCGGATATCGTGCGAACCCAGCGTCTGGTGAAATCGGAGGCCGAGCTGGACTATGTACGCCAAGCAGGCAAGCTGGCAGATGCTGCTGTCGAGGCTGCGGTAGGTGTAACCCGCCCCGGCATAAACGAAGGGGAATTGAACGGTGCCGCACTGGCCGCGATGATGAGTGGCGGCGGAGAAGTCCCCCCCGGCGGGCCATTGGTGAACTCTGGTGAACGGGCGCTTTTTGGTCGCGCGATCAGCGGACCACGCGAAATTCGTCCCGACGATCAGGTGATCGTGGAACTGTCGGCGTCATTCTGTCGCTACAATGTGTGTATTGAGTCCACGATTTCTGTCGGCCCGACCAACCCTGTGCAGGTCGACATGATGAAGGTCGCCAACGAGGCGTTGTACAAGGTAAAGGAGGCAGCCCGCCCCGGTGCCGAGCTGGGAACACTCGACGACATCCACAGGCAGGTTCTGGACAAGGCCGGGTTCGAATCCGTTCGGTTTGCCGCGTGCGGCTATGCCCTAGGCTGTACGTTTCGCCCGACTTGGATGGACGTGCCGCCAATGATCTATTCCGGTAACAGCCTGATCATGGAGCCGGGCATGGTCTTTTTCGTGCACATTATGATCCCCGATACACGCACAGGAATAGCCGCGGGGATTGGGCAGACCTTCTGTATTCGCGAGAACGGCGCACCCGAAGTCTTCTCGGATATCAGCAGCGACCTCTACATACGCTAAGGTCATCCGCCCCGCAGCCTTGGCGCGGGGCGGGATCGCCAGCCTACTGAAACCCGCCGGACACCGGGATATTTGCGCCGGAAATAAAGCTCGCGCCATCGCTGAGCAGAAAGCCGACGGCGCTGGCGATTTCTGCCGGAGCGGCGGCGCGACGCATTGGAATATCGTCGAAACACGCCTCGTATTGCGCATCCGACATAAAGGCGCGCCCCATCGGATTGTCCACGAGCCCCGGACATATCGAATTGATCCGGATTCCCCGTGGCCCCAAATCATCACACAGGTGGCGCACAAGGCCGTTCAAACCCCATTTACTGACTGTATAATGCGGCCCCCCGATCGGGCTGTGATCAAGACCCGCCGTCGACGATATGATAACGATGCTGCTCTTGTCATGCAGCCGGTCAAGCGATGCGTGGATCAGTGTGTAAATACTGTTCAGGTTGATATCCAGCAAATGCCTCCAGTCGGCGGGAGATACGGAATCGACGGGACCGCGCTGTAGAAACCCATGCGCCAGAACCAAAGCATCCAGATGCGCCGGAGCCTTCTCCACCGCTGCGCGCAGTGCCGCGTCATCGCTGAAATCGGCGATGATCGACTGCGCTTCATTCGGATCGTTGCTGATCGTCGTGATCGAACTGCCGACCTCCTCCAGCGTTTGGAGAATAGCGTTACCAATACTTCCGCCAATACCAGTTAGCAGAACCTCATGCTTCCCGCCCTTGCGGGGAAAGTCAAAACTTATCATTTTGTGCCCTTTGGTGTGGTGTTGTTCAAAGTGTATTCTTGTAAACAGTGCCGCCCTTCATGATGAGGCAGAGGTGATCTTCGGGCTCAGCAACGCAGCCGATATCGGCCAGCGGATCCCCGTCGACTATCAACAGATCCGCAAAAGCACCGGGCCTGATTTCTCCGATCTGTCCCTGCTGGCCGCAGATGGTTGCATTGACCTTCGTCGCAGAAGCGATGATTGCCGCGTTATCCTGACTTTCCGCCCGCAGCCGGAATTCACCCGACTGGTGGGCATGTTCTGCCCCGGACAGATCCGTTCCAAACCCGATGCTCACCCCTTGCCGCTGCGCGCGCTCGATCGTCGACAGCGACGCAGCGCGCATTTCCTGAAACAACCCCGCGGCGGCCGATCCGGCCTCGATCTGCGCCTGATAAACGCTCAACGTCGGAACGATGGCCGCCCCCGCCGCAATCACCGCCTCCAGTGTGCCATCGGACAAATGGCTGGCATGTTCGATTGACCGAACGCCCGCATCGAGACAATGACGCACTGCGTCATCCTTGTAGGCATGTGCCATGACATAGAGACCTACCCGCTCGGCCTCTTCCACCATGACCCTCAATTCATCGCCCCCAAACTGAAGACGATCAATCGGGATACCCGACGCCACCCCACCCGAGGCCATCACCTTGATATGGTCCGCACCGTTTCGGATAATCTCGCGCACTGCGCGGCGAACGTCGTCCGTACCATCGACCACCTTCGTGATGCTTCGTCGACCGTGGCAGGATGCGCAACCGATCTGCGCCGCATCGGCCACGCGAAAATCCCCCTGCCCCCCGGCCTGCGCCAGACCTAGGTCACAGATCAGCAAACGCGGGCCAGTCAGGATGTTCTGATCCAACGCCTTCTTTAGCCCAGCATCCGCGCCGCCAGCATCACGAACAGTCGTGAACCCGCGCATAAGCATATCCCGCAGCACGGCACCTGCACGCGCGGCCACGTAGTAGGGGGACTGATGCGCGAGGCCGACAAAATCGCTGGTATAGGCCATCGCATGAACATGCGCGTCGATCAGACCGGGCATCACGACACGGCCAACTGCGTCGATCCGACGAGCATCAGGCAGTCTGACCGGCGCATCGCTGATCTCTCGTATGCGCTGGTTTTCGATCACGATATGCCGGTCGTCCCGGTACGACATATCGCCCACGTCCAGCAGCCGGACGTTTTCGATTATGCTAAGAACATTCGCATGGGGCACGATGCCTATGTCCCCCCACCATCATAATCGGCAACGGGAAACACGATACCGTCGTTGACATCCCAGCTAACCGCTAGCTTCTGCCCGATGCGGTACTCCGCAACTTTGCGACCTTGATTTTGAACACGCGCAGTCAAAGACATACCATCACCGATACCAATCTGAAGTTTGCTGGATTCGCCGATATAGGAGACATCCGTCAGCTCACCTTCGATCCGGTTGGCGGACTCCGATGCGCCAGAAATGTCATCGGAAACCAAACCGACACGCTCCGGGCGAAGCATGACCTCGATTTCGCTGCCTTCCGATACCGTGTCACCCACCAGTACATCTACGGTGGCGCCATCCCGAAGGCGTAGCTTTGCCGTCCGTTCGCCGCGCTCCGTGATCACGCCGCGAAGGAAATTAGCGTCACCGATAAAATCCGCAACAAACCGGGAATTGGGTTCTTCATACAGCGTGTCGGGTTTCCCTATTTGCTCTAGCTTGCCATGATTCATCACAGCCACCCGATCAGAAATCGCAAGCGCCTCGCCCTGATCATGGGTCACATAGATCATGGTCAGCCCAAGGCGGGCATGCAGCAATTTGATCTCCAGCTGGAGCGTTTCACGCAGTTTCTTATCCAGTGCTCCCAGAGGTTCATCGAGCAACAGAACGGGTGGATCAAAAACAATCGCGCGTGCAAACGCCACACGTTGCTGTTGCCCTCCACTGAGTTCGGTCGGGTATCTGTCTGCAAGCTGCGGCAACTCGACCAGATCGAGAACACGCCGAACCCGGTCTTGACAGTCAGAGCGCCCCATTCCGCGCATTTGAAGTGGGAAGGCGACATTTTCCGCCACTGTCATATGAGGAAAAAGCGCATATTGTTGGAACACGACGCCGATCCCGCGACGATGTGCGGGCAGTTGCGTCACCTGACGGTCCCCGACCCAGATCTCGCCATCATCGGGTGTCGTAAAGCCCGCGATCATCATCAGTGTCGTGGATTTCCCTGACCCGCTCGGGCCGAGCAACGTGACAAGCTCGCCCTCGGGGATGCTCAGATCAAGACTGTCTACCGCCCGGAAGTTTCCATAAGTTTTGGTCACACCATTCAACAAAATACTGCGGCCGATTTTCTGATCGGTCTCGGGGTGTGCTGCGGTGTTTCTGGCAAGATTGCCGTCAGGTTGAGAAGTCATCTGGAACGGTTCCTTATCAGTTCTGCGGCTGCAATTAGCACGAGGGTAAGTGCGATCAGGATCGCGGCCACCGCTGCAATCGTCGGGTCAATCTCTTCGCGAATGCCTTCCCACATCCGCTTTGGGAGCGTGCGCGAACCGGTTCCTGCGATAAAAAGCGCGATCACCAACTCATCAAAGGACGCGAGAAACGCGAACAATGCAGCCGCCGCGACACCTGGGCGGATTGTCGGAAGCGTTACTTTGAGAAAGGCCTTGATCGGGGACGCCCCCAACGTGCGCGCCGCATTCTCCAGCATGATGTTGGAATCCTTAAGCGCACCAGTCACGACGATAATAACAAATGGCATGGCAAGGATACTATGCGCCAGAACCAGACCCAATTGCGTCCCCACAAGACCGAGAGGCGCAAACACGAAATAGACCGCAATGGCCAGCACGATCACTGGCACCACGAGCGGTGAAATCAGTATCCCGTACAGAACGCCCCGCCCTTTGAACCTGCCCCTTTCCAGTGCGATTGCGGCCAGAGATCCACAGAAGGTCGCGACGACCATCGTCATCAGCCCCACCCGCAAACTGGTCCAGGCGGCATTAATCCAATCGGGGCGGTTCAGAAAATTCTCGAACCAGCGCAGGGAAAAACCGGTCGGGGGAAACTTCAGGAACGGAGAGTCGCTAAAGGCAAGCACTATGATGATCACCAGCGGCAAGCTCAGGAACAGAAGGCCGCCGATCCCCAGCAGGCTCGACCAGAACCCGGCGCCCCTACGTTGTTCGCGCGAGCCACCCGATCGTTTCACGTGCTGACCACCCGCCGGGGATGGCGCATCTGCCACTGGATTGCGTGGGGTTGCACAAAATCTCGCCAGCTTCAGCACCAACCGCGTCAGCTTGCCGGGGCTGGCCTGCCCCGAGGTCTGTCCGGCGGGCTTGAACTGGGTAAACAACACCAATGCCAGCACTGCCATCAGCAATGCAATGGACATCGCCGATGCCATTTCCCAATCTCGGATAGCCCTCACGTAGCGGTCGATCAACAGCACAAATGTCGTATCCTTGGCTCCGCCAAGCAATGCAGGCGTGACAAAGAACCCAAGCGACAGAATCGCGACCAGTGTGCAGCCAGCGACGACACCCGGCAGGCTTAGAGGGAAATAGACCAGCCAAAAGGTTCGCAACGGCCCCGCCCCAAGCGTCAATGCAGCGTTACCTAACAGGGGCGGAATCTGACGCATTGTGTTCAGGATCGGCAAAACCATGAACGGCAGCATGATATGCAACATGCCCACATAGACCGTAAACCTAGTGTAAAGAAGCTTGAGCGGTTGGTCGGTCAGGCCCAGTTCCTGCAAGCTGGAATTCACAATTCCCTGCCGACCGAGAATGACCATCCATGAATAAGAGCGCACCAATATGGATGTCCACATCGGAATGATGACCAGCATCAGCAGCAGACTGGCGGTCCGTGGCGGGACATGTGCGATAAGAAGAGCCACCGGATACCCGATGATCAGGCTGAGGATGGTCACAACCATGGCGATCCAGACGGTGCGCATGAAGATGATCCGAAATAGGTCATCCTGAAACAACCGTTGAAAATGCTCCAGCGTCATGTCCCAGCCACCAATGCTCAGCCAGACGATTTTGCTGAGGGGTATGACATAAACGAGCAACAGCAGCGCCATGGGAAGCAGCAGAAGACTTAGCATGCCCGCATGCCGACGCAGCCATCCGGGCACTTTCTTACGCGACGTCAATTTGCCAACCTCCCAGCGGTAGACGACTCCGCTGCCCTTTGCCGCCGTCGGACGACAAAGGACAGCGCAAGCTCAGCGTAGATCAGAGCAGAACGAAACGGTTCCACATTTCGACGTTCTTCTCGATGTTGGTTTTTCCGTCATCGCCTTTCTGCGCCCACCATGCCGAATCGATGATGACCAGCTTGTCGGCGTTCTCCGGACTACGTGGCAGAATGGCCGCACGTTCGGGTGGAAGCAGATCAAACGAAGCAGCGGTGACCGGCCCAACCGGCTGGATCATTGCCAAAGCAGCGCCTGCCTCCGGCCGGCTGCAATACTCGATGAACTTCATCGCGTTCTCATAGTTCGGCGCGTTTTTCGGGATCGACCAGAGATCGTACTGGGTCAGGGCCTGATTCCAGATGTAGTCAACTTCCGCGCCTTGCTCTTTGATATTCTGGATCCGGTTCGCCGGCGCCTGTGCGATCACCGCCTCACCATCAACGAGCGCCTGAACTGGCATTGCAGCAGAGGTGGCCCATTTCGCTACGTTCTCGCGAATGTTACCCAGTGCGTCATAGGACGCATCCAGATTCAGCGGGTAGACACCATCAGCAGGAACGCCGCTGCCCATGATTGCCCCTTCGTTCGGTCGAATTACCCATTCAGCCGAATAAAGCATACGGGGTCCGGGGAATTTTTCGGTATCCCATACATCCACCCAACTCTTGGGGGCTTCATTTGGAAATGCTTTCTTGGAATATGCAATGGCTTCGGAATAGAAGTCATTTCCGATGCCGTAGTCAAAGATGACCGCCGGATCGACACCATCGAGAATTTTGGAATCGATCATATTGTAATCGAATTTTTCCAGCATATCGAGTTCGGTGAGAGCCAGATAATCGCTCGGGACAATGTTCACCACGTCCCATTCAGTATTGCCGCTTTCAACCATCGCCCTGATCTTGGCGAACTCTGGGGTCGTCGTTTCGACAACTTCGATACCTGTCGCGTCAGAAAAGGGCTTAAAGAATGCCGCCCGCTGCGCATCCATAAAGGCCCCACCCCACGAACACACGGTGACCTTACCCTTGGACTGCGCCCGCGCCACATAAGGCGCCGACAACGCCAGAGTTGTGGCTCCCGTTGTCTTTAGAAATCTACGACGGTTCATTGCCATTGTTTCGTTCCTTTCTCGCTGTTGGACAAAAGTTATTGTTCGGGAAACCACAGCCACTGCCCCTGCTACACCGGGGCAGCCCCGAAACTGGCTGGTAATTCAGTGCAGAAAACGAACTTCATAAGGTGCGTAGCGGCGTAAATCTAGCATTTGGTATACCAAAAGTAAACCACTGGAATTCTGATTGCAGATGCACCTTGCATACCCCCCTTCATCCTAGGAAATCATTTCCACGCAGATCGCCCCTGCGTGCCGATAACAATTAGCCCAACTCTGCCAGTCGCTCGTCTTGCCGCCGCAAGAGTAGATCAATCTCTGTTCTGGCCGTCGCTCCCAATCGTGCGCCGGGCTGGCGCAATGTATCGCTGGCTATGACGCCGCGCTTGGCCATCACATACTTTCGGACTGCTAGCCCGAGACCCGGTTGCTGCTCGTAACGCATCAGTGGCAGGTAGGCGTTGAGGACATCATATGCGCGCTCGGTGTTTCCGGCTTCCATCTCGCGGACGACATCGAACATCATCTCGGGGCAGCAGAATCCGGTCATCGCCCCATCCGCCCCGCGCGCCATTTCCTCGGGCAAGAACAAACCACCATTTCCGCACAAAATCGAAATTCGACGGTCGAGCACGCCTTGCTCTCGCAGCGTGCTAATCTTCTCCAAACCGGGCCAATCTTCGTGTTTCAGGCAAACGCAGCTGGGCAATGATCGAATAATCCGCGCGATAACCGAAACCGACATGTGAATATTCGTGACGAGCGGAAAGTCCTGCAAGACAAACGGCGTGTCCCCGATGAATTCAACGGCTTGGCTGTAATAGTTCACGATTTGGTCGTCGGTCTTGAGGGTTGACGGTGGTGCGATCATCACCCCCCCCGCGCCGTCGCCCATCACGGTCTTGGTCAGCTCCTGCATCTGCGCAAAGCCCGGCGAAGACACCCCGACCACGACGGGAACGCGCCCATCCACACGGGTCAGAAAATGCTGTACGAAACGGCGCGCCTCATCGGGTGTCAGCTTGGTGGCTTCTCCCATCATGCCCAGAACGGTTAAGCCTGCCGCGCCTTTTTCCAGATAGGTGTCCACCATTCGATCTGTGCTGTCGAAATCAAGTGTCCCATCCTCTTGGAACGGTGTGGCGGCGATCACGTAGACGCCGCGCGCATCTTCGGTCAAACGGCTCATAATGGCTCCTCATACATACTTTTGGTATACCTAGGGTATTTTATATATGTCAACATGCTTCTACCTCCGCCAAAAGCAGAGGCTTGGACGTTAGGAAAGTCTGTGGAGGTGACTCAGGATAGCTTCGCGGGCATTGTTGATGTGCTCGCGCATCGCCATTTCAGCCGCGTCCGGGTCGCGCGCCAGAATTGCATCCGCGATGGCGATATGTTCGCGCGTACCGGGATCCAGTCGGTCTGGTATCTGGCCCTGATCGAAAATCCGGGTCTTTAATTTTAGCCCGCCAATCATCTCGGCCAGCAAGGACGAACCGGCGGTATTGGCAATCTGCATGTGAAACGCGAAATCGAAATCGGCATGCTCGACGGCTCCGGGGTGATACCCATTCAAATATCCGGCAAGTGTCGATTTGAAGTTCAGCCAGATTTCTGGATTCGAAGAAACCCGCGCCGCCTGCTTTGCCGCTTCGCATTCCAATAGCCGCCGTATGTGCAGGATCTCCATGATTTCGGAAATGGAAATGCGATTGACTGTCGGCACGCCACGATGCGCCCTTATCACCAGCCCCTCACTCATCAATCGTGCAATCGCTTCACGAACCGGGGTGCGGGAGACGCCCAGACGCTCTGCAAAGGCCCGTTCCTGCAACTGCGTGCCTGATGGCAATTCGCCGCTGAGAATCATGTCGCGCATCCGCAGAAAGGCACTATCAGTCAAACTCTCGGTTGGGGACACGCGGCTATCCATCTTTTTGTTTCAAGTATTCGGGCGCAATGGCGGCGGGGAATTGTGCGGTATACGCACAGTTACTTCGATAGGAAAAGTCACAAATTGCCCTGCTCAACTGAACTCCTGCTCTGCAATCACCCATGACGACTGCGGCACACATTGCCGAAACCAGCGCGCATTAAACTGTAGTTGAAATAATGGTATACCAAATGTATCCCCATTGGTAAAGAATGGAACCATATTCCGCAAGGATGTCTATTTTTCAAACTGCGGCGCGATTTCCTGCGCAAAACAACACAGGCAAAGCATTGGTATAATGAGAAAAATTGACCTTAACTGCGATATGGGCGAAAGTTTTGGCGCCTACACGATCGGTGATGACGCCGCGATGATGAAACTTGTGACCTCGGCAAATGTCGCATGCGGATTTCACGCTGGCGATCCGGTGGTTATGCGAAAAACGATCCGAATGGCGCGCGATCTCGGTGTCAATGTGGGTGCGCATCCGTCGTTTGCAGATCTCTACGGTTTTGGCCGACGTCGGATTAGCGGAGAAAAGCCGGAGGATCTTGAAACCCAACTCATATTTCAGATCCTTTCGATGCGGGGCATGTGCGGGCTGGAGGATCATCCAATGACGCATGTGAAAACACATGGTGCCATCGGCAACATGGCAGCGAGCGACCCCGAACTCGCTGCGCTTTGCGTGCGTGCGGTAAAGGCCGTGGACTCCAATCTGATTTTCGTGACATTGCCCTACTCAGAGACCTACAAGGCTGCCGAAAAGGCCGGGATTCAGGTTGCGTGCGAGATCTACGCCGACCGGACCTATACCGACAAAGGAGAATTGACGCCGCGCAGCGAGGCGGGTGCCGTGATCCACGACCCCAAGCAAAGTGTTGCACAGGTTCTCGAAATGGTGCTCGAGGGGCACATACCCACCACCAGTGGGAAACGGCTTCCTGTAGAGCCGGAAACATTGTGCGTGCATGGTGACACTCCCGGCGCGGTCGACATCTGCCGCGCGCTACGCGCTTCACTTGAAGAGCAAGGGATCACGATTGCCCCATTTGGGCGCGGCTGACCCCGCAACAGCCACAATCGCACCGGGGTTCAGTCAAGAAGCGTGCCCAAGGCAAGCGGCCGCCGACACAATGGCAGGCTCTGGGACGCAAAACCGCACCTCTTATCCAGCAGGACGATCACCATGACACGCACATCCATCGCATTGTCCACCCGCATGACGGAAACTGACGAACGCGCATGGCTGGATGCCCTGCACGCGGCGCTCCCGCAGGAGAATATTCGGCCTGTGCGTGACATCCCACCCAACCATCGATCAGGCATTGAAATCGCGATCGTTGCCAATCCCGACCCGGCAGAACTGCTGACTTTACCTGACCTCAAATTGATTCACAGCCTGTGGGCGGGTGTGGAGCGGCTTGTTCGCGATCTGGCCGGGCAGGCCGTGCCGATCGCCAGATTGGTCGATCCCGAACTTGCTCGCACGATGGCTGAGTCCGTTCTGGCATGGACACTCTACCTGTTTCGCGACATGCCTGCCTATCAAAGACAGCAAGCCCGCAAAAAATGGGCACCCATTCCATATCGGCGCCCGCAGGACGTCCGGGTTTCGGTTCTCGGGCTTGGCAATCTCGGACAGGCCGCTGCAACCCGTCTCCACGCCTCTGGGTTTCAAGTGACCGGTTGGAGCCGGACCCAAAAAGATATTCCCGGCGTTACATGCCTTGCTGGCGAAAACGGGCTGCAAAGAACTCTGGCCAGTACGGATATCCTCGTCTGCCTCCTGCCCCTGACGCCTGAAACCCACGGTTTGCTGTCCGACACGCAATTGCGGACAATGCCGCACGGTGCATCCATCATCAACTTTGGCCGCGGGCCCAGCCTCGACGTTGTCGCCCTGATGAAAGCGTTAGATGACAGACATCTCGGGCATGCAGTCCTTGACGTTTTTGACTGCGAACCGCTGCCCGCAGATAGCCCGCTCTGGATACATCCACACGTTACCGTGCTACCACATGTGTCAGCACCGACAGACATGCGGACGGCAACCCAGATCGTCGCCGGTAATCTAAAGGCTTTTCGCGCAAATGGGACGATGCCCGAAATCGTCGATATTGCGCGCGGTTACTAGGGCCGAATAATGCGGCCAAAACTGGCGCCTATCTGTCCCTTACCCTATCGGCAACGGCTGCTGTCGCTTTTGCGGTGTCGGGGCAAAATATCTGCGCGCAAAAATCAACAAAGGCCCGCACTGCGGTGATCCGCACAGTCGACCGGTTCCACAAAACCCCGGTCTGGCGAATTCCCCCGGTCGGCAATATTGTCTTTTGCAAAGACAGGTCGCGGGGCCAGGGCGGAGCCCAATCCGGCACGATGGCCACACCCAGCCCACGGCTGACCAGAGCCGCAATCGCATCAAGCGCGTCGATCTCCAACCATTCCCGAACCCTGAGAGCGTTTTGCCGCAAGTAGCGCTCGACAATCTGGCCGCCCCATTGGTTGCGGTCATACCGGATAAAAGCCTGATCGGAAATTACCGCATGCGGATCGTCCATGTTCACTCCATCCGGAGCAATCAGGACCAATGGCTCCTGACGCAAGGTCAGCCAATCCATCGACTTGGGGACCTGAAAATGTGGTCGCACGATAACGGCGGCGTCCAGATCGCCCGCCAAAACGCCGTGATACAAGTTGATCGAGGTGTCAGGGCACAGAAAAAACTCGATCTGCGGATACCGTGGCCGCAGCCCCGCCAGAATATCAGGCAAAAGACCTGTCATCGCGGTTGATGTGGCCCCCAAGCGTAAACGCCCCGTCGGTTCATCATTGCCCGCAATCGCCCTCAGATCGCGCACACCCTCAATCAGCGATCTGGCATGGTTCAGGACGGCCAATCCGGATGCGGTGGGCTTCACCGTTCTGCCGACCCGGCTGACCAATTCATGCCCCAGTTCTTGCTCCAGCGCGCGCAATCTTTGCGCCAATGCGGCAGGGGTCAGGTTCAGTCGCCGTGACGCTTCGGCAATGGAACCGCATTCAGCGACAGCGACAAAGCTCTCTAGGAATCGAGTGTTCATAAAGATAGATTTTCTATCTTATAAAGCTTTCAAAACCAATGTTTTCTTACATTATGCCCCCATCTATTGTCCTCTGAACGCTTGTGCGCGGGTAAGCGAGGAAAGCAGTGTCCATCGAAACCAAACTTTTCAGCCGGGACACCAATTTCGCCTCCGGCCAATACCTCGCGCACAGCAGCATAGGTATCGGCAGTGCGCACCGAACCCGATTTGCTGGCGTGACAATGGGTAGCGGCCACACAATCAGGAGGCTTCGCAGATGACCACAATTTCCGGGCGTCTTTCGACACGGATGCAAGCAGTGCTGCCCTCACCCACCATCGCCATGAGCCAGACCGCAAATCTTCTGCGAGCCGAAGGTAGAAGCATCATTGATCTATCCAGCGGAGAACCTGACTTTGACACTCCTGAGAACATCTGTCGCGCCGCGAAGGCCGCCATCGACAATGGCAAAACCCGTTACACCAACGTGGATGGCACGACCGATCTGAAAAAGGCGATCGTAGTCAAATTTCTACGCGAAAACGGGCTTTCCTACCGCCTCGATCAGATCAGCGTAGGAACCGGCGGCAAACAAGTCCTCTGCAACGCCTTGCTTGCGACCCTGAACGACGACGACGAGGTTATCATACCGGCCCCCTACTGGGTCAGTTATCCTGACATGGTGCGACTGGCCGGGGGAGTGCCGGTGCATGTGCCCTGCCCGGCCGAGGATCGTTTCCTGATTACCGCCAACGCCCTGCGCGACGCCATCACACCGCGCACCAAATGGCTCATCCTCAACTCTCCATCGAACCCGACGGGCGCAGGCTATTCCGCGGCACACCTCAAGGCGCTCGCTGATGTGCTGCTGGAGCACCCGCATGTCATGGTAATGACAGACGACATGTATGAACACCTGCGCTTCGATGGCTGGGAGTTTGCCACAATCGCAGCGGTCGAGCCGAAACTCATGGATCGCGTTCTGACGGTGAATGGCGTCTCGAAAGCCTATGCCATGACCGGATGGCGTATCGGATACGCTGGCGGACCTGTGGACATCATTCGTGCGATGGCAACACTTCAATCGCAAAGCACCTCGAACCCTAGCGCCATCAGTCAGGCCGCAGCCGTTGCCGCACTGGATGGGCCACAGGATTTCCTTGTGGATCGTGGCGCTGTGTTCGAGCAGAGGCGCGATCTCTGCCTGGAACGCATCCGCGCCATAGACGGGCTGGATTGCGTGACACCAAATGGTGCATTCTACCTGTTCCCCTCCTGCGAGGGATTGATCGGTCGAACACGTCCAGACGGGAAGCGGATCACGACAGACACGGACGTGGTCATGTATCTTCTCGAAGAAGCGGGCGTCGCCACAGTTCCGGGCAGCGCCTTCGGCCTTGCACCATTCTTCAGGCTTTCCTTCGCAACATCCACCGAGAACCTTGAACAGGCATGTGATCGCATGGCGACAGCCTGCGCAAAGCTAACCTGACGCAACGCAGCCAGAGGCCGGATGCAAGCATCCGCCCCGCCAAACGACAGCATCCTTCGAAAGGACCGACATCATGGATTTGGGACTCAACAACAAAACAGCCATCGTGCTCGGAGCCGGGGGCGGATTGGGCAGCGCAATTGCCCACGCACTCGCCATGGAAGGCGTGAAACTTGCATTGGGCGGCAGAACTCTCAGCTCTGTTGAAGCGACTGCCCAGAGTATCCGTTCGACAGGTGGCACGGCCATCGCTCTGGAGTGGGACTTGGGACAGTTGGATCAGATCGAGCCAAACGTGGCACGGATCGAGCAGGAGCTTGGCCCGGTTGATATCCTCGTCAACAACACCGGCGGCCCAAAGCCCAGCACGGTGTCCGGACAGACGCCAGAAGATTGGAGAAACAACTTTGAGAGCATGGTGCTGTCTGTCATCGCGGTGACCGATCGCGTTTTGCCCGGAATGAAAGAACGGAAATGGGGGCGCATCATTACATCGACCTCGTCGGGTGTGGTCGCGCCAATTCCCAATCTTGGATTGTCAAATGCCCTGCGCGTGTCTCTGGTGGGCTGGTCCAAGACCCTTGCCCGTGAGGTTGGGCGCGACGGCATCACATCCAACATCATCCTGCCCGGCCGCATCGCAACGCCTCGGATTACGTTTCTGGATGAACAAAAGGCCAAACGCGAGAATCGCGACGTCGCCGACGTGTCAGCCGAAAGCATGGCCTCCATTCCGGTCGGACGTTACGGCAAACCCGAGGAATATGGCGACGCCGTCGCATTTCTGGCCAGTACCCGCGCGGCCTATATCACCGGCAGCACCATCCGCGTGGATGGTGGCTTTATCGCCAGCATTTGATCTTGGGGAGTTTTTCCGATGTCCATCGACACGTCCAATGACGCCGCCTTGTTTGAAGCCTTGAAACAGGTCACGACAGCAACCCTTACCACGGTTTTGTTAAAGAAGGGTCTGCGCAATGTCTGGCTGCGTGGCTCCATGCCACTCGATAGCGGTCAGGCCCGCGAGGTCGGCCGCGCCTTCACCTTGCGTTTCATTCCCGCTCGCGAAGACCTCGCCACAACTGAGAGTTGGTCCTCACCAACGTCGACGCGCGCCGCCATCGAAGCAATGCCATCGGGCTGTATCGCCGTCGTGGACGCGATGGGGGTGGACGACGCGGGAATCTTTGGCGACATCCTGTGCGCGCGCATGCAGAAACGCGGAGTGGCCGCGCTGATTTCAGATGGGGTCGTGCGTGATGTTGCCGGCGTTCGCGCCACCCAGCTGCCAGTCTGGTGTCATGGTGTTTCCGCCCCACCCTCCGTGGCCGGGCTGACCTTCGTAAATTGGCAGGAACCCATCGCCTGCGGCGGTGTCGCTGTCATTCCGGGAGACGTGATTGTGGCCGATGACGACGGCGCCGTTCTCATCCCCGCAGGGCTGGTAGAAGAGGTCACGGCATCGGCGGTCGAACAAGAGCGTCTGGAAGGCTGGATCATGTCGCAGGTAGAAGCGGGCGAATCCTTGCCCGGTCTTTATCCCCCGAACGCCGAAAACAAAGCCCGGTACGAGGCTTTCAAAGCCAGCCAAACGTAGCCGAAACCCGGAAGACAGACGTCAACCGCCGTTAGCTGTCTATCGCAATCTCAAAACGACTGCGGCCCAAAGTAAAATTGTTCAAGACGCCTGTCACCTCTGCATCAGAAGTGATTGTTGGTGCGGGTGAAGCGCAATAAATCGAACTTTCCGCATCATAAATCCGTTTAACTTCAATGGCATACAGCAGAACGCCTTGCGTAGGTGTCCCAGAAAGTGCCCTGAATGTGTCCCACAAACCGACGCAAAAGGCAAGACAGCCTTTCTTCTTCAATCAGAGCCTTGGGCGGTTTCAGCCAAGACGCGACGCGCATTGAGCTTTGCACGGAAAGCCATCGTTTGCCTGTAGACGTCATAAGAGCGTGCGCCGTCCAAATGCAGTAGGGTCGTCAATAAGGCCTCCGCGAACCTAAGCCTTCCGGTTATTTCGCCGTCTGTAGCACGGCAATGGCGGATGACTGCGTCAACATCCTTAGAACTTACTTTGAAATTAAGTTTATGGGCGGCCTTGTTCCGTAGCTTGTTTATTTGGAGAAGCGCGTCCAACAAGCCCTTGTCGATCAAACCTAGCGAATACAGAAGGTCCACTTTTTGGGCAAATGCCCACCTGTCAACGTCAATAGCAGCGTGGGCCACAAACTGCTGCGAGAGAAACACGCTAAGGGTATGATCTAGGGCCAAGTGAGCAGTAAGAAGCCGGGTGGCGTGATTGTTCAAGCGCAAGCGTCTAGCTAAGTCTTTCAGATCAAAACAATAATCTTTACAGAGCTTTTCAACATCCCGCTCCGAAGCCTCAAGGATGTCGCTAAACCCCGCCTCCTCAGCCTTCTTCAGAATACTCTCAACAACTGGTTTCAACTAGGTCTTCCCTAATAGCGAGCTTTTACCACTATACGGGACCATGAATATGCGAAGGACAACCCCCGAAAAACAACTGATACACCCCAGCGAACCCGAGCGCACGAAATATATATCAGCAATACTGACCTTTATCATTCACGCCCGCTCTAGCCGCTCTATGGTCCTCTTCACCTGTGAGGCCTGCCATTCACCGCCACGGGCCGTTCGCACCCCCGCTCGGTTCAACTCCGCAGCAATCTCCCTGAGGCTCTTTCCGGCTTCCCGAAGCGGCTGAACTAAGCCAGCCACGCTCTGGGCGCGTTCAGTGGCCTTACGCTGCACCTCTTGGTTCCGCTTCAAGGTCTTGTCACGGGCACCGCCAAGCTTCACGCCACGGGCCTTGGCTTCCTTGAGCGCAGCCTTGGTCCTGATCGAGATAAACTCCCGCTCTTGTTCAGCCAATGCAGCGTAGATGTGGAGCTGGAACTTGTCAGCCTGCGGCATTGCAGCCACGCGAAGCTGCACCTTCCGGTCATCCAGAAGGGAAGCGATAAAGGACACCTTGCGGGACAGGCGGTCGAGCTTGGCAACAAGTAGCTCAGCGCCATGCTTACGGGCCACGTCGAGGGCCTTGGTCAACTCCGGCCTGCGGTCATCGGCACCAGAGGCAACCTCAGTGAACTCCGCGACCACCTCAAACGGCTGATCGCTGTAGCCCTCCAGATACAAGCGGATGTCCCTGTCCTGCGCCTCAAGGCCCAGCCCGGACTTGCCCTGCTCATCAGTCGACACCCGGCGATAGATCACATAGCGTTTCATTCTGCCTAACTCCGTCTGCTCGACCGAGCAGATAGGCAGAACCGTTGCAAATGTCAACGGTCTTTGTGAGTGTTACAATAAGGGGAGCGGTTGCGCCAGCTCAGCGGATAGGACAACGGGCCTGCCAGCGAGCATGCGAAGGTGCCTTCGAGCGCGTGTGCGTGAGAAGACCCCCTCCCCACCGGGGGAATTTGCGCGGCTTATACAGTGATCTCATCCACACGAATTTTTTCGCAGAAATATTTGGTGGTATCCTGCCGTTCGGGTCTACCCCCGACGGAGTTCACTTGCTAACATCAAAAGGGCGGGAACCGGACTTTCGTTGCATGGTGCATAGCGGGCTGCTCAGCGGGACAAAGGGTGAATTCGCTGTGAAGTCACCAATGACGGCTTTCAAGAAATTGCCAAATCTCTTCCGCCTAAAGCTGTCAATATCGGTGAAAAACTCGACCATGTGACTTTGCAGCTCATTTTACGAGAAATCTGTCCTGCTGGATTGTTAGATATGGCGGTTTTCCAGATAAGAAGGCTCGGTAGCAGAACGCTCGTTCACCTCCTGCGGCGAGATCAAAGTTCTATGGAGTTTTTCACCGATATCTTTCGTTCCAGGTAGAAAATCAAAGACCGTTATTCAATCCGCCACCGCCCATTGCCTTTACCTGTCCTGGCGTGATCCCGAAGATCTTGCGGAATGCCGCACCGAAAGCGGGTTGGCTTTGAAAACCTGCGAGGTTCGCGGCGGCCGTGAGACTTTCACCGACCGACAAGGCACACATTGCCGCCGTCATTCTGGCATGCTGCCGCCATTGTCGGAACGTCAGACCGGTGTCTTTACGGAACAGCCTCGCGAGGGTCCGCTCCGAGGCACCTGCAATGTCAGCCCACTCTCCGAGCGATCGCTGGCTGCTTGGCATCTGACGGATAGCATCAATCACCCGGCGCAGCCGGACGTCCGAGGGCAGCGGCAAACTCAGCGCCAGCACATCGGATCGGTCGATCTCGTCCAGCGCCAGTGAGGTTATGTAGTGGCCCCGCCCCTTGAGATCCCAGTCCAGCGGTTCCAGACAGGCAGCAACGATCAGTTCCCGCAAGAGCGGCGTGACCGAGATCACTTTGCAAGTGTTTTGCATCCGGGTCGCAACCCCGTCGCGCATGAACAGGCACCGCATCGCCACCGGACCATCCATGTATATCGAGTGGACCATGTCTGAGGGCATGAAAAGCGCCGTGCTCGGCGGAATCGTATAGCTTGCCTCCTGCGTCTCTACCTGCATCACGCCCGAAACCGCATAGATCACCTGCGCCTTGGGATGTGCGTGTGCTTCCGCCAGCAGGCCGGCGGGATAATCCTTGGCATAGCCGACAACAGGCCGCGCCGCCGTCTCAACCGGGGCGATCTCCATTTGTCTGGTTGGAGACAAAAATTGTCCGAGTGTCCTCATACGGCCATGTTACAGTGATCGGTGAAACAATCAACGGAGATCAGTCAAATGGCACCCGAGACATCCAAGCCTTCCGGCATCTTTGGCCGCGAGATCATTCACCTGACTCAGGCCGATCTACAGGACGGCCCCAACACGCCGGGCCAGAACCGTCAGACAGCCTATTCCGAGGACGGTCTTTGGATTGGTCAGTGCGAAGTCACGGCACGGGACCAGCCCAGCCAGTGGCACCACCACAAGGACTACGACAGCATCATGTATATGATCGAAGGTCGTATCCGCGTGGACTGGGGCGAATATGGTGAGAAAAGTTTCGAGATGGGACCGGGCGACTACGGCTTTTTCGGGCGCAAAGTGATCCACCATGCGCAGATCATCGACGCCCCCGACAACTGCCGCTACGTCTTTGTCCGGATTGGCTCGGGTGAGTCCGTGGTCAACGTTGATGGGCCGGGGTTCGCGCCCGAAGACTGATGCGATGGCCTGCGCTTAACCAAAAACTGAACTTGCTTCTGGATTCTGATATGAACCAACAAACCACCCGCCGTCTGAATGATCTGCAACAGCCCATCGGTGACGAGGTCGCCAACTGGACCGGTGCGCAGCCTATCGCCGACCTGTCAATGGCAGGGACTTACGCGAAGCTCGAACCGTTATCGAAATCGACCCATCTGGACGATCTGTTCGAGGCCATCTCGGTAGACACAACGGGCAGAATCTGGACCTACATGCCAGTCGGCCCTTTTGCCGACAAACAGCAGTTCGCGGAATGGATGGAATGGGCCTGCGCGAGTAAAGACCCGTTGTTCGCAGCCATTCTGGATAACCGCACCGGCAAGGCTGTCGGGTTTGCAAGCTATCTGCGGATCGCACCCGAACCGGGTGTGATCGAAGTTGGCTACATTGCGTTTTCACCGCTGCTCCAAAGGACCCCAATTGCGACTGAAGCGATGTATCTGATGATGAAGCATGTTTTCGAGGATCTCGGCTATCGCCGATATGAATGGAAGCTGGACGATCTTAATGCGCCGTCACACAAGGCCGCCAAACGGCTCGGCTTTACCTATGACGGGTTGTTTCGTCAGGCGCTCGTCTACAAAGGTCGAAACAGGGATACGGCGTGGTATTCGATCCTTGATACCGACTGGCCACGTCTCAAGATCGGGTTCGAGAAGTGGCTTTCATCCGAGAACATGGCTGGCGAAGGGCAGCAACAGCAGCGCTTGGCCGACCTGATGCCTGCCTGAGTGCCAGCTACACTCGCTTTTGGAACAGGCACCAGCTGCCCAGATTGAGCGCTCCACAAACCCCTTTCAAAACCAAAGCAGTTGTTGAAGATTTTTGCACCGCACATATTAGCAGTCATTCGTCGCATTGCAGAATTTCGGTAAAGTGGGCTCAATCTGGCCCTTCGCTGCGTGGGCTACGAACGTCCGCAACGGGCCGACACCCTCACTTAAACCAGCTTTGAGAGAAGCGCTTGTAGCGGATTATATGCGGGATATCACATCGTTAACGGAGCTATCAGCGGCGTCATCAGAGAGTCCAGAATAGCGGTTGAACGCAAGGCAGCGTGATCGGGGCCAGTGAAGGCCCCTGCTGGGTCATTTGAGGGTCAGCGTCCCGTTCCATTTGGCCGGGGTGTGATTGGGGAACAGCGGGGGGGGGTATTCCTTCCGCGCCTTGCGCCTGCCAGCATTGGAGCTACGGTTCCCGTAAGACGGGTCACGCCAGCGTTTACTGTAGAGCCAATGCTCAGGGACGTTGATGGTTTTTCGGCGGGGATGGTTTTCAACGTTCATGCTCATGCTGCAATCGCCTTGGTCTTGATGCCGTCAAATACTCCAGCGTTAAGCAGTCCATTGAAGTGGATAACACCCTCTTCGGTCAGCATCGTTTGACCAAAGCCTGCCACAGTATCGCGGCGCTCAAAGAACTTGTCGGCATAATGGGCGCTGGGCATGTTCGCCGCCCGACCACGGGAGTAGAGATAACCCATCTGGCGCAGAACCTTGCAGAACTTGTTCGGGCGCAGGCCCACCTGCTTGGCATATTCAGTCAGTCCGACCAGATCGACACGCTCAAAGCGTTTGTCGTGGTCATCGGCCTTGGGCGTCAGGGCTTCGATCTCGGCAGCCTGTGCTGCAATCTTGCGTTCCTTCGCTTCAAGCAACAGCTCATGCAGGCGTTCCATGTAGTCCGGGGCGGTGGGGTCAAGGTGTTCCTCACCGGCAACGTAGGAGCCTGTCTTGCGGATAGCTGGCAGGACCGTGGAGGTCACCCATTTGCGGAATGCCTTGGCTTCTGCTTTGCGGCTCTGGAAGATGAGGGAGTAAAGACCGCTTTCGGAGATGATGTTCAGCCCTCGGTTCGGGGCACTAATGTAACCAGCAGTTACGTTAGAAGATGTAAGGATGTCACGTTCATCCTCATCGAGTGCGGCAACAGTCTTGCGGGAATTGGTCAGCCCCAGCACATCGCAGACATCTTTCGCAACAAACCACGGGGAACCGTCACGGTTCACCACGCGGACCTGTTTGGCGTTGAAGTCGAAGGATTGGGTTTCGGAGATAATCTTGGTGATTGCGTTCATGGTCGTATCTTTCGGTTTGAGTTTTCATGGGTCGGTCGATCACTCGACACGAAAGAACAGCTCACCGATCACGGCCCGAAAGACCTGTGACCAGCAGGATGCCGATCACGGCAAACTGCTCATTGATGTCGAGGGAGGGGTGGAGTTTAGTCGAGGTGGAGGAGATGAAACTGCGCAGGCCCGTTAAGGGCCATGTTCTGGGGGACCAGAAGGGGCGCGCTCACGCGCTATGAAGACCTCAAAAGGTCAGATCATCCTCATCAAATCTCTCAATCCACCAGCGGCGACAGCCGCCTATAAAGCTTCAGGTGAACTGTTATGTGAAAGTGATTTATGAAGATGAGTATGAGGATCAACTGTTAACATGAACCGTATTGGTCACCTTAACATGAACCGTTAACAACGGCTCCGCAGGGCCGCCATATCGGGGCCGTCACCTTCCCGATCTCATACCATGCCAGTGTGACGCGGTGGTCGCGTGAGTGACTGGGCTTCTGCGTGGCTGCTTGTCGTCGCCCGCCAGCAGCTCGGCGGTGTCCTTTCGTCGTCTTCTTCGTCCTATGGTGTGGGTTAATGCCAGATTTCGGAGGGTAACCACTATATGTTGATTTGCCCCTTCGATGCCTCGTTAACCTTTTTCGCTCCGGGCATGGTGTAGGTGCCCGTCTTGTGGATGGAAGGTGAATGAGATGCTGTGGTCGATCAGCAGAGCCTTGAGGCTGTCGCATGCAAGGCACCCTTCGGGGTACCCATACACATGCACTGTGTCGGGGTCGTTCAGGTGAACCTTAGAGGGGTATGGAGGGGGAGATGGAGGAGGAGGGATGCACCCTCGGGGGCACCTTCTGCTAAAACCTAGCAGGGACCTAGAGGTGGACCCTAGCGGGCACCTTAAAGGGTATGTGGGGGTGTAAGAATAGGAAGTCTTACCTCCTCCTCTCATCATCCCCTCATGTAACCTTTATATAACCTTCTTCCACCCCTATCCTATGGGGTGGGTTAATCGACAATTCCTGTGTGGGTTAATTACCTAAGTCCTTGATATGTAAGTATCCTTTTCTGAGGCCCCCGAAGGGACCCCAGAGGTGGGTGTAAATCAGTGCGAGAGGCCCGCTTTACAGGCGAGCCACGTCTCTGCTCGACGGCGGCTAGGCTCGTGATCATCGCCCAGAACCACAAGGCCATCGGTGCGCCCACGGTAAATGCGCTGGGCGATATGAATTGCTTCCCCGGTGATGAACCCTGCCGGGGGGCGTTAGGGGGCCTGTACCGCGTCCCGAACCACCTCCGCAGCCACTTTCAACCAAGCGTCCTCGGACCCGTACACCCGGTCACCAAGATTGCCCGCAGCATGGCCCATGATGCGGTGTTCAATCCGGGGGTCTGCCCCAGCTTCGATGAGCTTGTCCTTGAAGTTGTGGCGGAGGCTGTAGACCACATGCCGCCGATCATCCGTCACCGCCCTCACATGCTTGTTCAGAGCCGCAGAGAGCCGCTCAGCGCCTCCCTCACCGGCGTAGTGGCGAAACAGAAGAGCTTCACCTTCGGCCAGCTTAACGGCCTCCTGCGCGGCTTTCAGGGCGTCCCCTGCGAGGGGGACCAAACGGTGACTGGCTTTGGTTTTGATGCGTCTGTCTTCGTGCCATGTGACGTGGATGTGGGGTGTCGGGTGGTCGACCTTCACATCCTCCAGCCTCAGCCCAGAGATTTCACTTGAGCGACAGCCGGTGCCCTCTAGCAGACGCCAGATCAGCAACAACTCAGGGCGCTTGCTACGGGAAAGCCTCTCGCGCACCTTAGCGACGACCTCTTCGGGCAACGGCAGGCGGGCATTACGGTCAACCGTAGGCGCTTCATCCCCGGTCTGCCTGACTTCCAGCTTCCTGAATGGATTATTGACCTCATTGATCAGATCGAACTCGACTAGAGCAAACTCGGTCAAAGCCCTCACCAGATCGAGTTCCCGCCGTATGGTCCCTACTGACAATGGCCTGCCGGTGGAAGTCTTGGAGCTTTGGAGATGGTCGAGGAGCTTCCTGCCATGCTGCCTGCGAAGGTCTGCCATCGGCAGTTTGGACAACTTGCCCAGCGCCTCCTCGGTCTTCTTCCTCACCCGCGTCAGCCGGTTCTTCGGGCCTCGCCCTTGGTTTTCGTCGATCTTTTCCCGCTTATAGAACTCGAAGGCATCTGCGAGGGTGTATGCTGGCGGTGCCGCGTCGGGCTGAACGACCGCCCGGTAAAGCATGGGGTCGCCTTGGCGCTGGGCGATGTCCTCCGCCAAGACTTGGCGAACAACCTCATCCCCTCCACGGGAACCTTTTAGCAACCGATCTGCTTCCTGCTGGGCTTCCTTCCAGCGGGCCCGAGGTGACATGCTCTCGCGCTCCTCCTGAGAGCGCCTGTGTGCCGCTACAATGGCCTCGAATTCTGCCAAGATTGTTTCCCGCTCGGTAACCATAGCGAGGCCTGAGCGAGCCTTGAGGGGCTTCTGGAAATGCTCTTCTCCTCTGACCTTGATAACGTCCGTCGGCCAGCGTCTGCGGAACCTTTTCCGGCCTCCGCCCAAATCGTCGATATAACTCAGCTTCATTGTCACAGCCATGCAAGTATCCTCGAAGTGTCCCAGAATGTGTCCCGGAACAACAACGCAAGTGCTTGTTAGCCAATGAAATAAAGGAGTTCAACCTAAGTTGATGGTGCGGGTGAAGGGACTCGAACCCCCACGCCAAAGGCGCCAGAACCTAAATCTGGTGCGTCTACCAATTCCGCCACACCCGCACATGGTCCGGCCTTAGGGACCGCAACCTGACGCGTCTCCTAGCAAAGCCCGCGCCGGGATGCGAGCTAAAACTGAGTGCCTCAGCAGGTTGTGTGAAAAGACAGGACATTTACCAAAAATTGGCATATGATCGCCGACAATAACGAGCAGAAAACAAAAAAGCAGGTCGCCATGAAACCGAAAACGGTCGGGCGCAGCGGCGGGCAATGGCCCGTGCAGGCGCAATCCATCTGCGCCGGGGTTGGCCCCGGCAGCATCCTATTGACGCAATCCGGTGAAACGCTGGTCGAAGATATCGTACCGGGGGATCGCATCATTACCCGCGATTGCGGGCTGGTCGCCGTGGACAATATCCGAAAACACCATGTAACCACGCATACCGTGCGTATCCTTGCCGGATCGCTGGGCGACACCCGCCCTGATCGCGACGTGGTCATGCCCGCCGAGCAGGAACTTCTGGTGCGAGACTGGCGTGCGCAGGCGCTCTTTGGCGCGGCTCAGGCGATGGTGCCGGTGCGGTCGCTTGTGGATGGCGAATTCATCACCCATGACGGTGTGCGCACCCTCACGCTCTATCAACTGTGTTTTGACGCACCGCATGTCATCTATGTGGATGGTCTGGAGTTAGCCGCGCAGCTTTCGTCGACACCGCAATCAAACGCTGCCTGATACTGGCCCCGGCTCCTCAGATCCCCAGCGCGCGGAGCACTCGCGGCAATTCCTCTGGGATATCCTCAGCAATCAAACCGGCGCCAAAACTACGCGCGCATTCGGTATGCAGCCACGCAGCCGCCTCCGCCGCCTGCATCGGGGTAAATCCGCGCGCCAGCAGCCCCGTGATAAACCCGGCCAGAACATCGCCTGATCCTGCGGTGGCCAGCCACGGCGCGGCGCGATCATATTGCGCGGAATGCACTGAACATCGTCCCTTGGGATCCGAAATCACCGTATCCGGCCCCTTGAGCAACACAACGCACCCCGCCCGCGCCGCAGCGGCGCGCACGGCATCAGTCTTGGAATAGGCCGGCCCGCTCTTTGGCTCCTCGCGGAGTCTCTGCGCGATATCAGGGAAAAGCCGGGCAAATTCGCCTTGGTGCGGCGTGAGAACACAAGCCGGATGCAGTGCCGCGAACAATGCCTCATCCTCTGCCAGTGCTGTCAGCGCATCCGCATCCAGCACTGTCGGGCGGGGTTCTACATCCCCTTCCCCGCGCAGGGCGCCGAGCATATCCGACGCCCATGCGACACCCATCCCCGGCCCGAGACAGAGCGCATTAATGCGGGCGTCCCGCAGGATGTCGGCCAGCGCCGCGGCATCCAACACCCGCTTCAGCATCACGGCCGTGATCTGGCTTGCCACTTCCATCTGGGCCGAGGGCGGCACCCCTAGCGTGACCAGCCCCGCCCCGATCCGCAACGCACCACGCGCGGCAAGCCGGGCAGCGCCGGTCGTACCGGATCCACCGGACAGAACAAGGGCATGGCCGTGCGCGAACTTATGCGCGCCGTTCTTGAACAGTCCCAACGGAGAGCCGCCCCGCCCGACAACATCATCCGGTCGGCGCGACCCAGTTGGGCGTTCAGGCAGGCCGATATCAACAATGCGGACTGCCCCACAATATTGTGGGCCCTCCCCAAGAAAATGTCCGGGTTTGGCCGTATGAAACGTAACCGTCAGGTCACAAGGCAATCGCGCGCCCAAATCCTGCCCACTGTCAGCGCAAAGACCACTGGGCAGGTCGATTGCCACGGTCGCAGGCCATTTCTCGTGCCGGTGCTTCCAACACTCCACATCCGACAGCGGCTGTTCTACCTCCCAGTCCAGCGGACGGCCCAAACCTGTGCCAAAAAGCGCATCAACCACCAGCGCTACCGTGCGCGTGCCCAGCCCCCCGCAAACATCGTCAAGCGGGCAGATCGTGCCGCCCCCGGCCATCCACCTTTCGTAGTTCACCCGGGAATCCGGCGGCAGCCGTTCGACGTCGCCAAAGAGGAACACCTCCACCTCCCAGCCCCAGTCGCGCAACAATCGCGCAACAACAAATCCGTCACCGCCATTGTTGCCCGGTCCGCACAGCACGACAGCCCGGTGCGACGTCGCCGCCAGTGCTGGCCACTCCTCGAAAACCGCCTCGACAACACCACGCCCGGCGCGCTCCATCAGGTCCAGCCCGGTCACTTCGCCCGACTCTATTGCCGCCATTTCAATGGCCCGCATCTGGGCGCCGGTCAGTAATTCGGTCATTCACCCCTGCTCCACGATTCACTTTCGCCCATTCAGGCATCAACATGCCTAAATTTTAGGCATTCATAAATCCACACCCTGCCCATCCTTGCCCGATGCAGCCTATCCGATTGAGGCCGCCCAAGAGAAGTGCTCTGACAGGCGCGAAGCAAGCGCCATGGAGTTACCAGATGAAAAAGATCGAAGCGATCATCAAACCGTTCAAACTGGATGAGGTCAAAGAGGCGCTGCAAGACGCAGGCATTCAGGGTCTTAGCGTAATCGAGGTCAAAGGGTTTGGTCGGCAGAAGGGCCATACCGAACTATACCGCGGCGCCGAATACGTGGTGGATTTCCTGCCAAAGGTCAAAATTGACGTGGTGTTGGACGACGATCAGGTTGATGCCGCCATCGAGGCAATCACCAATGCCGCCAAAACGGACAAGATCGGCGACGGCAAAATCTTTGTCAGCCCCGTCGAACAAGCCATCCGCATCCGCACCGGCGAGACCGGCTCGGACGCGCTGTAAAGCATATCTTTCAAGGAAAAGAAGGGAATATCAGACATGAGCGCACAAGACCTGCTCAAGCTAATCAAGGATGAAGACTGCGAATACGTCGACATCCGTTTCACCGATCCGCGCGGCAAACTGCAGCACGTCACTCTGGTTTCTGACCTCGTCGACCAGGATTTTATCGAAGAAGGCTTCATGTTTGATGGATCAAGCATCGCAGGCTGGAAGTCGATCGAAGCTTCGGACATGAAACTGATGCTCGATACAGACAGCGCCTATATCGATCCCTTCTATGCTGAAAAAACCCTCTGCGTGCATTGCACTGTGGTCGAGCCCGACACCGGCGAATCCTATGACCGCGACCCGCGCGGCACTGCGGAAAAGGCCGAAGCATACCTGAAAGCATCAGGCATCGGCGACACGGCCTATATGGGCCCCGAAGCAGAATTTTTCCTCTTTGACGATGTGCGGTTCTCCAACAGCATCAACAAAGTCTCGTACGAGGTCGATGCACAGGATGCATCGTGGAACACCGATACTGAATACGAGATGGGCAACATGGGCCATCGCCCGGGCCTCAAGGGCGGGTATTTCCCGGTAAACCCGACCGATGACGCGCATGACATCCGCGCGGAAATGCTGAGCACGATGAAGCGTCTCGGCATGAAAGTGGACAAACACCACCACGAGGTCGCGTCCTGCCAGCACGAGCTGGGCCTTATTTTTGGCACGCTGACTCATCAGGCGGACGAACTGCAAAAATACAAATATGTCATCCACAACGTCGCTCAGGCATATGGCAAAACGGCCACATTCATGCCCAAGCCGATCTATGGCGACAACGGCAGCGGCATGCACGTGAACATGTCGATCTGGAAAGACGGCAAGCCTTTGTTCGCAGGTGACAAATACGCCGACCTTAGCCAAGAGGCGCTGTATTTCATCGGCGGCATTCTCAAGCACGCCAAGTCGCTGAACGCCTTCACCAACCCGGCGACCAACAGCTACAAGCGTCTGATCCCGGGCTTTGAGGCTCCTGTCCTGCGCGCATATTCCGCACGCAACCGTTCGGGCTGTGTACGTATCCCATGGACGGAGTCGCCCAAGGCGAAACGTGTCGAGGCCCGCTTCCCCGATCCGGCGGCGAACCCCTATCTGTGCTTTGCCGCCCTGCTGATGGCCGGTCTGGACGGTATCAAGTCCAAGATCGACCCCGGCGAGGCGATGGACAAGAACCTCTATGATCTGCCTGCTGAAGAACTGGAAGGCATTCCCACCGTATGCGGCAGCCTACGCGAAGCAATGGAAGAGCTGCAAAACGATCATGACTATCTTCTGGCCGGTGATGTTTTCACCAAAAGCCAGATCGACGGCTATATTGCGCTGAAGATGGAAGAGATTCAGACCTACGAGCACACACCACACCCGGTTGAATTCGGCATGTATTACAGCTGCTGAATTCGTTCAGCGTCACGAACAAAGGGCGTCCGGAAACGGGCGCCCTTTCTCGTTCTGGCGCCGCCCCTACTCCCAAAATCAAACAGTCAACAATTGCCCTAAACCCGTCATGTTTCGGTCCTACTGGAAACAATTTTTTCCATCAACTTCCGATTGAGGCAGCAAAAGAAATGCAGGAAGCATGACCCAGAACCATGAGATAATAACCGCGTGGCTTATTCTCCCAGAGACATACAACGTGTCTATCGCGGATGCGCTCCATCAGGTGACTTGCAACTCCGAAGATCTTGATCCCGGATTTTGTCAGGGCAGAGTCCTGACAGATCGCTCTGCCTGCCTTGTGACACCGAACCATGTGCTCTGGATCACACAGGGGGTCGGTAAACGATCCGACGGCTCTGCCACCGCTCCGGTTCTGCGGATGGTAATCCATCCGATCAACCCCGAAGCCGGGCTAGGCGAGGTCGGCGCGTTCCTCGCGCAATTGATCTGCACCCTGCCGGCAGAACAGGTGCAGTGGGACAAACATACGGCTTGGCTACCGATTGACGGTTTCCGTGAGGCGGTCGCCGCCGGGCAACGCCCACGTGTCGAACGCATCACCGAACAAGACACGCCATTGGCAGCCGCAGAAAAACCATCCGCCGGAGCGGGCAATCGCACCCTGCCCAAGATCGAAGACACCTGCGATCAACTGAGCGCGCGTCTGGATAGCATTGGCATGACCGCACGCGATGTAGACGCGTCCACCACCGAGCAAACCGAAATACACTGGGATCTGCCTGATCCCGATATCGTCGAAGAAGTCCCGCAGAGATTGACCGCATGGGCGATGGCGCTGACGGTATCCGTGATCGCCCTACCCGTCGGCACCGCTCTGATTCTGACGACACTGCTCAAGGGCGAAAGTGTCCGGCTGGCAGCACAGACCGCCGCGATTACGGGGTTATTCGTTGGTTTGAACAGTGCAGGTGCAACAGCTGATACTGTTCAGTTGATCACATCAATCGCGCTCTGATTGCGAAAAGACGACAGGCCGCTCCACTAATTCAAGCGCATTTACGCCGCACTCGCGCACGGCAGTAGGCTTCATTTTGCACAGCAAAATGACTTTGCGCCCCCATGGGTTTGCGTTTTTGCGCTATCGACGCCGTATGGTCCACCAACAAAATGACCATTTCGATGTCGCAATCAGACCCGACAGACGCGTTCCAGCCCCGCAGTATCGACGGTAATCGGCACTTCGGAATTCACCATGAACGAGCACTACCGCGACACCCGCAAGATTGACCCGACACGAGGCGAACGCCTCGGCGATAACACTCCAAACGATGCCGACCGGATCGAGATCGGCCCAACCCGGCTGGCCTTTGCCGAGTGGCAGGCCGCCGGTCTGACGCTGCCCGACTTGCAGGCGATGCGCCGGTACCGTTGGGAACGCCTGACCAAACATGTCGTCGATCGCGGCTATGGCGGCCTGTTGATGTTCGACCCACTTAACATTCGCTACGCCACCGACAGCACCAATATGCAGCTTTGGAACACCCACAATCCGTTCCGCGCCGTACTGCTTTGCGCCGACGGCTATATGCTGATCTGGGATTACAAAAACTCACCCTTTCTCAGCACTTTCAACCCACTGGTGCGCGAACAGCGTTCCGGTGCAGACCTGTTCTACTTTGACCGGGGTGATAAAATCGACATCGCTGCCGACACGTTCTCAAACGAGGTGCGCGCGTTGATGGCCGAACACGCCCCCGGCAACATGCGCCTCGCAGTCGATAAGCCGATGATTCACGGATTGCGCGCCCTTGAGGCACAGGGCTTTGAGATCATGGAAGGTGAGGAAGTCACCGAAAAATCGCGTTCGGTCAAAGGACCCGACGAAATTCTGGCAATGCGGTGCGCGTCACTCTCTTGCGAAATTGCGGTCAAGGCAATGGAGGACGCAGCCCGCGACGGCGTCCCTCAGGGCAACATGTCCGAAGATGACATCTGGGCCGTCCTGCACTCTGAAAACATCCGGCGAGGTGGCGAATGGATCGAAACCCGGCTGCTGGCCTCGGGTCCGCGCACGAACCCGTGGTTTCAGGAATGCGGCCCGCGTATCGCCCGCATGAACGAGATCATCAGCTTTGATACCGACCTCATCGGCAGCTATGGCATCTGCGTCGATATTTCGCGCAGCTGGTGGATCGGCGATCAGAAACCACCCGCCGACATGATCTATGCCATGCAGCACGCGGTAGAACATATTCAGACCAACATGGAGATGCTGAAACCCGGCGTAATGATCCCTGAACTAAGCGCAAACACCCATGTTCTGGATGCCCAATTCCAGAAACAGAAATACGGCTGCCTCATGCACGGTGTAGGTCTGTGCGATGAATGGCCTTTGGTCGCTTACCCGGATCAGGCCGTCGCCGGTTCCTTCGATTACCCGCTAGAGGCCGGCATGGTCCTGTGCGTCGAGGCACTCGTCGGCGCCGAAGGCGGCAATTTCTCGATCAAGCTCGAGGATCAGGTGCTGATCACCGAAGGCGGCTATGAAAACCTGACAAAATACCCGTTCGATCCGGCGTTGATGGGGCAGGCATAGCGCCCGCCCCGGCCTGTTTTATCGCGACCAGTGGGAGCGCTTAACATTGCCGTGCCAGTCTTCTGCTGGCGCGGTTTCGATCTGCTGGCTGTCGCTACCCTGCGACACAGTTGCGTCCCCGCCGCCAGTTGAGACAAGCGCAACGGCCAAACCAACAAGCAGTGCTGCTATCAACAACAACATGCGGGGACTTCCATGCGGCACGGTAGCCGCGGTTTCGATACTCATAGATTGGGACATCTGGGTTTTCCTTCCGATACTGTCATGTCGACAACACAGACTTATGTCCGCCGGAAACATTCGTAAAATGAATTGATGTTAGATGTTATATCACAACTTGTGATGCGTGGCCCACATGCGTATCTGCGACCAGACAGCACACAGTTTCGCCCGACGTCGGCATGAACACGGCTCGCCAACGCAGAACCATAGTCTTCACCCTCTCCCTTGATCTCTGCCCCCTGATTGTCTACGCGAATAGGGTCTGCCCCTCCGGAGCGCCTGCCATGTTGAACCGTCTCGTCTCCCGTCTGAAAATGCGGCTGAACGGCCTGAAATCCCCCGCCTTGCGCGAGCGGATGTATCGGATCGACGTAAACGGCACGCCCCATGATGTGCAGCATTCCCGCTTTAACATGAACTGGCTGCCGGAGGCCGGCATCACACCGACGGTGATCGTAGATTTGGGGTCATTCGATGGCGGTGATGCGTGGCGGATGAAACAGACCTTTCCGAACGCGCGTGTCGTCACTGTCGAGGCCGATCCTGACCGGATCGGGATCGTGCGCGCCGCCCTCGCAGCGTCGGAAGTCGAAATCCATAACTTCGCCGCGTGTGATCAGAACGGCCCCGTGGAATGGTACACTGCCACCATCAACGGTGAAACCAACGCCCAAGGCTCGCTTTATCAACACAGTGACGCCTACCAAAAACGGTTCACGTTCGTGCAGCAATCCGAAGAACCAATCAAAGTCGACGGCAAGCGTTTTGACACCTTCTGCACCGAGGCGAACATCGACAAAATCGACCTGCTGCACATGGATATCGAAGGGGCCGAGTTGTCAGTCCTGCGCAGCATGGGCGCGGTGCGGCCGAAACTGATCTATCTGGAATGGCGCGAAAATGCATTCCGCGGCCACGAAGGTACCGCCAGCGCGGAGACATTGCTGCGGGATATGGGATACAGCCTGCTGGGCAATCTGGGCGACGACCGGCTCTATCGGCACATCAGCACCTAACATTCCCACGCGAAACCTCACCTTCGTGTGACGCGCTGACACATGGCTGACAACGTCGCGGATGCGGCCCTACTCTTGGAACGCACGCCAGAGAAGGACCACACCATGCCCACCGAACGCCTGACATTTACCGGCCATGACGGCTCTGAACTGGCCGCGCGGCTTGACCTGCCCGACGGACCGCATCTGGCTACTGCACTTTTTGCGCATTGCTTTACCTGCTCCAAGGACATCCCCGCCGCGCGCCGAATCTCTGCCCGGCTGGCCGGTGCGGGCATCGCCGTTTTGCGCTTCGACTTCACCGGATTGGGCCATTCGGGCGGCGAGTTTGAAAACACGACATTCACCTCCAACATCGCCGATCTTGAACTGGCAGCCCAGTCACTGGCAGACCGAGGCACAGCGCCCTCCCTGCTGATCGGCCATTCGCTTGGCGGTGCGGCAGTGCTGGCGACCGCGCGCAAGATTGACAGTGTCCGCGCCGTGGTCACGATCGGTGCGCCGTTTGACCCCGAACATGTAACCCACAACTTTGGCGATGCTCTGTCCGAGATCAACGAAGTCGGCACAGCCGCGGTCAGTTTGGGTGGCCGCTCTATCCGCATCGGCAAAGAGTTCGTGGAGAATGTGAAGGCTGAAACCCTCCAACCCGAGATTGCAAACCTCCACCGCGCTCTGCTGGTGCTGCACGCCCCGCGCGATGCCGTGGTCGGGATCGAAAATGCCGCGCAAATCTTTGATGCCGCCAAACATCCCAAGAGTTTTGTCACTCTCGATGAGGCCGACCACCTGATCACCCGCCCCGAAGATGCTGAATATGCGGCAGAGGTGATCGCCGCATGGGCGACACGTTATCTGGGGATCACGAGCCCGGCCCCGCCGCCCGGCGCGCCCGAGGGTATCGTGCGCGTGACCGAGGCCGACCCGGATGGTTTTTTGCAGGACGTCAACGCCGGACCGCACCACCACACACTCGCCGACGAGCCTGCGGCCTATGGCGGCACAGATAAGGGCATGTCACCCTACGGCTTCCTCGCCGCTGGTCTGGGGGCGTGTACCTCGATGACGATCCGCATGTATGCCCGCCGCAAGGGCTGGCCGCTGGACAACATCCGCGTCGAAGTCTGCCACGACAAGGTACATGCACAGGACGCCGCTACAGGTCAGGACGCCAAGGCCGACATGTTCAAACGCACCGTATTTCTGAACGGAGATCTCAGCGACGACCAACGCGCGCGATTGCTGGAAATCGCCGACAAATGCCCGGTGCATCGCACATTGGAGGCCAGCTCGCGTATTGAAACCGTTCTGGCAGATTAACCCATGGTGGGGTCTTTCATCAATGTGAGGTGAAGGTGTCATGCAGCGTTTCGCTGTGCCCGACTTGCCGCTGCGGCGTGCGCGGTTTAAACCGCGCGCAACAGCCATTCCCTCAACCAAAGGCCCGCACACATGATTCCCCGCTATTCCCGCCCTGACATGGTCGCCATCTGGTCGCCCGAGACCAAGTTCCGCATCTGGTACGAGATCGAGGCGCATGCCTGCGACGCGATGGCCGATCTGGGCGTGATTCCGCGTGCGAATGCCGATGCCGTGTGGAAGGCCAAAGATGTGGAATTCGACGTCGCCCGCATTGACGAGATCGAAGCGGTGACCAAGCATGATGTGATCGCTTTCTTGACCCATCTGGCGGAACACGTCGGCAGCGACGAGGCCCGGTTCGTGCATCAGGGCATGACGTCCTCGGATGTGCTCGACACTTGCTTTAACGTCCAGTTGGTGCGCGCTACAGACATCCTCATCGAGGATATGAAAGGCCTGCTGGCAGCCCTCAAACGTCGCGCGTTCGAGCATAAGGATACCGTTCGCATCGGCCGCAGCCATGGCATCCATGCCGAACCGACGACGATGGGTCTGACCTTTGCGCGTTTCTACGCCGAAATGGATCGCAACCTGAACCGGCTGGAGAAAGCCCGGTACGAGATCGCGACCGGGGCCATCTCCGGCGCGGTTGGTACTTTTGCCAATATCGACCCGGCGGTCGAGGAACATGTCTGCGCCAAGCTGGGGCTGGAACCCGAGCCGATCAGCACTCAAGTCATCCCGCGCGACCGGCATGCGGCGTTCTTTGCCGCGCTTGGCGTGGTCGGCAGCAGCATCGAAAACATCGCAACCGAGATCCGCCACATGCAGCGCACCGAAGTGCTGGAAGCCGAAGAATTCTTCTCGGCCGGCCAAAAGGGCAGCAGCGCCATGCCGCACAAGCGTAATCCGGTTCTGACCGAGAACCTGACTGGCCTCGCTCGTCTGGTGCGCATGGCCGTCGTGCCCGCGATGGAGAACGTAGCCCTCTGGCACGAGCGCGATATTTCACATTCGTCTGTCGAGCGTAACATCGGCCCGGACACCACAATCACGCTCGACTTTGCTCTCGCTCGCCTGACGCAGGTTGTGGACAAGCTGGTGATCTATCCCGACAACATGCTGGCCAACATGAATAAATTTCGTGGCCTGGTCATGTCGCAGCGGGTGCTTCTGGCACTGACACAGGCCGGAGTCAGCCGCGAAGACGCCTATAAGCTGGTGCAGCGCAATGCGATGAAGGTCTGGGAACAGGGCAAGGATTTCAAAACTGAGCTTCTGGCTGACACCGACGTTCTGGCTGCCTTGAGTGCGGAAGAGATCGAGGAAAAATTCGACCTCGGTTACCATACCAAGCATGTCGACACGATCTTTGCCCGTGTGTTCGGCAAGGATTGACACCTAGGCATGCATGCCGACCGCCAAATGCCTTTACTGGCAGTGGTCGGCGTGCACCTGCTTCATGGAGTCCGCCGCCGTTTCGGCGGCATCCCAATCGTCGTTTACCTCGCGTATGATTTTGTTCACCTGCTTTTCATCAGAGTAGCGTTGATAAAATCGGCAATCACTGGCTGCATCACTGTAAGCCCGCGATGCACGGCGGAATCCCATTCGTGCGCGCCGCATCCGCGCCGCCGCCTTTTTTATCAGTCCGCAGGCGCGCACCTTGTCCGTTTGAAAGATGTCACGCCCAGCATCATAGATTTCATAGGCGCTGTTATAGGCCTCAATTCCCTCGTTTTCCTCTTGGTACGCGCGATCCATCGCCTCCGAACAGGCATGCGCGCCAATTGGCAGTGACAAAACGATGATCGCCAAGGCAGAAAAATATAACTGTCTCATAATACTCTTTCAGGAAAAATTTCAAACTGTGACCAGACACTAGCCCGAAAGCTGCCGAGCCGAGAATAGTCAATTTACAGTCGTCCACCACTTCCCAGATGCGAAAATGCTGGGCGGGCGCACGGTTTGCGCCATATGATGGCTCTAGACTGCTAAATTTCAGGACCCTTTTTATGCTCAGACCGATTCTTTTCGCCGCTTTCATGGTTCCCGGCCTCGCCTTAGCCGCCGGGGATGAAACCAAACCCACCACGACTGAGACCACGGGTACCTGTACCAATGGCCAGGTGTGGGACACGGGCAGCGCGTCATGCGTCAATCCGCAGGACAGCCGCCTTGATACCGACGAACTGATCGGTGCGGTGCGTGAATTTGCCTACGTCGGTCAATACGACGATGCCCAACGCGCGCTACGCGCGATACCGGATCAGAACGATGATCGCGTGCTGACCTATTGGGGCTTCACCACCCGAAAGATGGGCGATACGGCAGGCGGTATGGTCTATTACCGCAAGGCTCTGGTACGGAATCCCGCCAACATCCTCGCACGGTCCTACATGGGTCAGGCGCTGGTGATTGAAGGCGATCTGGTGGGCGCGCTGACCCAACTCCGGCAGATCCGATCACATGGCGGCGCGGGAACTTGGGCCGAGACATCGCTGCGCAGCGCGATTGAAACCGGCACCGCCTACGACTACTGAAACGACGGCCTTTAGGCTTTTCTTCACCCTCTGTGACCTATGGTCAGGCTGACAGTAGGAGGGCACAGAATGAGTCTACGCAGTCCGCTTGCCCAGGTTTCGCAGGGTCAGTCGGCAGGTCACACAGCCGCGCGGCTGACACGACGGCAAAAGGCGGCAATCATTGTCCGGTTCCTACTGAACGAAGGGGCCGATGTGCCGCTATCTGACCTGCCCGATGCGCTACAGGCCACCCTCACAACCCAGATGGGCACCATGCGCTATGTCGACCGCGCGACACTGGTGACCGTGGTCTCCGAATTCGCAACCGAGCTTGAGGGCATGGGCCTGACGTTTCCGCACGGCGTGGCAGGCGCAATCACGGCGCTTGACGGGCGGATCAGCCCACAAACCGCCGCCCGCCTGCGAAAAGAGGCTGGCGTGCGCCAGATCGGCGATCCGTGGGAACAGGTCCAGCGCACAGATATTGACACTCTTGTACCGATCATTCTGGCCGAAAGCACAGAGGTCGCAGCAGTGGTCCTGTCAAAGCTCGACGTTACCTTCGCGGCGAAACTGCTCAGCAAACTGCCCGGTGACGAAGCGCGGCGTATCACCTTTGCCATTTCGCGCACGGGCCGGGTGACGCCCGACGCTGTGGACCGGATCGGATTCGCGCTGGCAGCACAGCTTGATGACTGCCCGCCTGTGGCCTTCGACGACGAACCTGTGCAACGCGTCGGCGCGATCCTGAATTCATCCAGCTCTGCCTTGCGCGATGATGTCCTGTCAGGGTTAGAGGAAAACGACGGTGACTTTGCCAATCAGGTCCGGCGCGCAATCTTTACCTTTCAACATATCCCCGATCGTTTGGGCCGCACCGACGTCCCTCAAGTTATCCGCGAGATTGAACAATCCGCACTCATCACCGGGCTCGCCGCAGCGAAATCCGCAGGGCTGGATAACGTCGTCGACTTCCTCCTTGAAAACATGTCGCGGCGTATGGCCGATGCGATCCGCGAAGAGATGGAAGATCGCGGTGCCGTGAAACAGGGACCGGGCGAAGAGGCCATGACCGAAATCGTCAACGCCATTCGCAGGTTAGAGGCGTCAGGCGGGGTGACCCTTGCCACCCCCGAGGATCAGGAAGAAGCCGCCTGAGCGGCATATCGTGGTGAACGCTGGACTCAGGCTCATCTGCGGCTCTATCCTCATTCCATGACCGAGAAACCAAATGACCCTGCCGCACGTCGCTGGCATGACATGGGCGGTGCCTCTGCTGGTCCCGTTCCGATGGACGGGCATGACTTTGCCCTGTGGGAGAAACGCGTTGACGCGCTGATGGTGCTGTGCGGCAGCAAGGGCCTGCTGTCGGTCCACGGGCTGCGCCGCGTGCTAGAGGACATGGGCGAAGAGGCGTTTGAGAAATACAGCTATTATGACCGCTGGATCGCCGCGATTAACCAGAACCTCGTCGAACACGGCGTCTACACCCTAGAAGAACTGGGCACACGCATGGCCGATGTTGCCGCACGCGGCGGCACCTACGGAGAGGCGACAGATGGCTGAGCGGGTCCGCGTCAGATCGCTCTATCCGCCGGGTCATGTCCGCGCACCTGCTTACCTGCGCGGCAAAACCGGAGAGGTCGAGCGCGCATTAGAGTGCTTCGCCAATCCCGAACAACTCGCCTACGCACTGAAAGCCGAGCAAAAACGGCTCTTTCGTGTGCGCTTTACCATGGCGGAACTGTGGGGGGCTGACGCGGAACGCCCAGAGGATACGCTCGACGCGGAAATCTACGAACACTGGCTCGAAAGGATCTGATGCACGATGCCCCATGATCACACCGACCACGACCATCTTAGCCCGTCCGGCCATCCCTACCGCGCCGACAATGATGGTCCCCTCACCTATTGGCAACAGATGGAGATCGCCGTGCGCGAACTCCTGATCGAAAAGGGCCACACAACGGCAGCCGAGATCGCCACACAAGTCAACGACATGGATTCGCGCAGCCCCGCGAACGGTGCCGCCGTGGTCGCCCGCGCGTGGACCGACCCGGAATTCAAGACGCGACTGTTGGCTGACGCCGGTGACGCCAGCCGCGAGATGGGGTTCGACATTGGTCCGCTGGAACTGATCGCAGTCGAAAACACGGACGAGGTGCATAATCTCATCGTCTGCACGCTTTGCTCCTGCTACCCGCGCAATCTGCTGGGGTTACCCCCCGATTGGTACAAAACCCGCGCCTACCGTTCTCGCGCTGTGCGCGAACCGCGCAGCGTGTTGCGTGAATTCGGCGTTGATCTGCCCGACGGCATCCGCGTCCGCGTCCACGACAGCACTGCCGACATGCGCTATATCGTGCTACCTGCGCGCCCTAAGGGGACCGATGGCATGGACGCCGATGCGTTGGCCGCTCTGGTCACCCGCGATTCAATGATCGGTGCAGGATTGGCGCGCACCCCCTAGCCGCGCTTGTACCCCGTCGCGCCCGGCTCTATGTCTGGCGGCGGTTCCACAAGTGACGGCGCAGATGAACACCCCAACAGATCCCTTCCACATCCGCGCGGGCGAATACATCGTCAATCTGATCCTGCGCGGGTTGATCGGACTGACAGGGCTGATGCCCTATCGATGGCGCGTCCCGGCGATGGGCTGGATCACATCGCAGATCGTCGCCCCGCTGGCGGGGTACTCTGCCCGCGTACGCGACAACCTTGCCCATGTCTGCCCCGACCTGCCAGAGGCAGAGGTGCGCCGCCTGATGCGCGCGGTCCCCGACAATGCCGGGCGCGGCATGATTGAGATGTATTCGACACGTGATTTCACTGCCCACGCCCGTCACTCACCTGTTGAAGGCCCCGGCATGCAGGCGGTTCGTGAAGCCAAGGCAGCGGGCCGACCGCTGATTTTCGTGACCGGCCATTTCGGCAGCTTCAACGCCGCGCGGGTTGCCATGGTGGAACAAGGGATCGATCTGGGCGGCTTCTACCGCCCACTCAAGAACCGATATTTCAACGCGCATTACAGCCGCGCGATGACAGCACTCAGCCAGCCGATGTTCGAACAGAGCAAACGTGGCATGGTCCAGATGACCAAGCATCTGCGCGCAGGCGGCACGCTGGCGATCCTGACCGACCTGAATGCCCATTGGGGCGTACCATTGGATTTCTTTGGAAAACCAGCACTAACCTCGTTGGTCACGGCCGAACTGGCGCTGAAATTCGATGCTCCACTGGTGCCCGTCTGGGGTATCCGGCGCGAAAATGGACTGGATTTCGATGTCCATGTCGAAGCACCGATTCCGCCTTCTGATCCCGTCACAATGACTCAGGAATTCAATGACCGGCTAGAGGTGCAAGTGCGCGCGCATATGGATCAGTGGTTTTGGATTCACCGCCGTTGGAAGGACGGTACAGGCGTCATGGCCGAGCGCGGCGCTGAGCGGATCGCCGAGATGCAGAACGACGACTGAACGACCTTATTGCAGTTGCGCCACCGCCTCTACCGCCCCATAGCCCGGACGTTGCAGGATCACGACAACGGGTTGGTCAGGGCTGACCTTGGTTTTCAACGCCAGCGGGCTGCTGGTGTTCCAGCGGGTCAGTTCCGTCAGCTCCGTTACCACATTCGCATAGCTCAATGTGCGCCCGGCATTCTCGCCACGCTCAATGGCCACGGTACGTTGCGGGGTGTATTTCGCAATCTGCACCACCAGCGGCGTCCCGATGGGCTTGGTCGCTCGCGCTTCTATCAGCACCTGATTGCCTTTGCGGATCACTTTCATCGCAACGCTGTCTGGCACGGCCCCATGGCGGCGGATCAGCGCGTTCACATCCTTGGGCCGGTTTCCGACAACGTGATCGGTGCCATCTATGATCATCTGCGGGGTATAAACCATGCGTCTGTCACCCGCCTTGGCGTAGCCACGCTGACGTTTGGTATTGGCGGCATTGCCAAACACGTCCTTCCATCCGATGTAATCCCAGTAATCCACATGCAGTGCCAGCGCGATCACGTCATCGCGCGCCACCAATTCGTGCAACAGCTTGTCAGCGGGCGGACAAGACGAACACCCCTGCGAGGTATAAAGCTCGACCAGCACGGGGCGATCCCCGGCACTTGATGGATTGGCCCAGAGAAAAGGCGCGAGTATCAGGAAGGTCAAAAACCGCATTTAATGTGCTCTTTGGACAGGATCAGGCGTGTTATGGTCCCATCTAGCCACGCAGCCCCCGAAAAACCAATCAATGTTTCGCGATGGCCTTGTGTGTTGGCTGGACAATATGAATTGTGTGCAATAGTATACCGACAACAGGTGAATCACCTTGCCGCCCTTATCCAAATGGGCGAAAACCAGTTCAAGCCAGCTTTATTGCCAGACGAAAGGACGCGCCAATGCCGATCAATGTCGGACATGACACCGCCAAAGCCCGCCAAACCCTGACCTCAGGCGACCAATCCGTCGCTTATTACTCCATCGCCGCCGCCGAAAAGGCCGGGTTGGGCGATTTCAGTCGACTGCCTGCCGCGCTTAAGGTGGTGCTGGAAAACATGCTGCGGTTCGAGGATGGCAAGACCGTCACCACGGACGACATCAAGGCATTCTCGGAATGGGCGACCAAGGGCGGCAAGAACCCGCGCGAGATCGCCTATCGTCCCGCCCGCGTGCTGATGCAGGATTTCACCGGCGTTCCGGCGGTCGTCGACCTTGCGGCGATGCGGGATGGCATCGTGGCACTGGGCGGCAAAGCCGAACAGATCAACCCGTTGAACCCTGTCGATCTGGTCATCGACCACTCCGTGATGATCGACGAATTCGGCAATCCACGCGCGTTCCAGATGAACGTGGATCGCGAGTATGAGCGCAATATCGAACGCTACCAGTTCCTGAAATGGGGTCAGGGCGCGTTTAACAACTTTCGCGTGGTCCCACCCGGCACCGGCATCTGCCATCAGGTGAACCTCGAATATCTGGCACAGACCGTCTGGACCGACAAAGATCAGAACGGCGAAGAAGTCGCCTACCCCGATACGCTCGTCGGCACTGACAGCCACACCACGATGGTTAACGGCGCCGCCGTTCTGGGTTGGGGCGTTGGCGGGATCGAGGCCGAAGCCGCGATGCTGGGTCAGCCGATCTCGATGCTGATTCCCGAAGTGGTCGGTTTCAAACTGACCGGTCAGATGGTCGAAGGCACGACCGCCACGGACCTCGTTCTGCGCGTCGTTGAAATGCTGCGCGAAAAGGGTGTGGTCGGAAAGTTTGTCGAATTCTACGGTCCCGGCCTCGACAATCTTCCGCTGGCAGACCGCGCGACCATCGGCAACATGGCGCCCGAATACGGCGCGACTTGCGGGTTCTTCCCGATTGACGGCGAAACGCTGCGTTATCTTGAGCTGACCGGTCGCGACAAGGATCGCATCGCACTGGTCGAGGCCTACGCCAAAGAAAACGGCATGTGGCGCGGGGCAGACTACGATCCGATCTATACCGACACACTCAGCTTGGATATGGGCACCGTCGTTCCCGCGATCTCGGGCCCGAAACGCCCGCAGGACCACATCGCGCTCGACGTCGCGGCACCAACGTTCAAGGATTACGTACGTGGCTTCCGTGAAGGCCGCGACACAAGCGAGACCTCTGAAATCCGCTGGGAAGGCGAAGGCGGTCAGCCCGAACCGCGCGACATTCCCGGCGACGAAGGCCATCATGCACGCGGTTATGTGGCAACGGACGATGGCAACTATCAGCTGCATGACGGCTCGATCGTCATCGCATCAATCACATCCTGCACGAACACCAGCAACCCTTACGTGATGATCGGCGCAGGCCTCGTTGCCCGCAAGGCGCGCGAACTGGGCCTGAACCGGAAACCGTGGGTCAAGACCTCTCTTGCTCCCGGGTCTCAGGTTGTTAGTGAATACCTAGAAGCTGCCGGATTGCAGGATGATCTGGATGCCATCGGTTTCAACCTTGTGGGTTATGGCTGCACGACCTGCATCGGCAACTCGGGTCCGCTGGCGCCCGAAATCAGCAAATGCATCAATGACTACGATCTGATCGGCGTCAGCGTCCTCAGCGGCAACCGTAACTTCGAGGGCCGCATCAGCCCCGATGTGCGTGCCAACTATCTGGCCTCTCCGCCGCTCGTCGTGGCCTATGCCCTCGCCGGTGACATGAATGTAGACATCACCCGCGACTCTCTGGGGCAGGACAAGGACGGCAACGACGTCTACCTCAAGGACATCTGGCCCTCGACTAAGGAAATCGCCGATCTGGTCCAGAAAACCGTCACCCGCGAGGCATTCCAGTCGAAATACGCCGACGTATTCAAAGGCGACGAAAAATGGCAGGCGGTCGAAACGTCTGAAGGCCAGACATATGACTGGCCACCACAATCGACCTACGTTCAGAACCCACCCTACTTTCAGGGCATGGGGGCCGAGCCGGGCACAATCAGCAACATAACTGATGCCAGCATTCTGGCCGTCCTCGGCGACATGGTCACAACCGACCACATCAGCCCGGCGGGCAGCTTCAAGGAAAGCACACCAGCCGGTCAGTACCTGCGCGAACGTCAGGTGCCCGTGCGCGAGTTCAACTCTTACGGATCGCGCCGTGGCAACCATGAGGTGATGATGCGCGGCACCTTCGCCAACATCCGCATCCGCAACGAGATGCTCGATGGGGTCGAGGGCGGTTATACCAAAGGCCCCGATGGCAAGCAGACCGCGATCTTTGACGCCGCGATGGCCTATCAGGAAGCAGGCACACCACTGGTCATCTTCGGTGGTGAACAATATGGCGCTGGCTCCAGCCGTGACTGGGCTGCCAAGGGCACTGCGCTCTTGGGCGTCAAGGCCGTGATCGCCGAGAATTTTGAGCGCATCCACCGCTCGAACCTCGTTGGCATGGGTGTGATCCCGCTCGAGTTCACCAATGGCGACACGCGCAAGTCACTGGGTCTGACCGGGGACGAGACTGTTTCGATCAAAGGGCTGGACACGATCAAACCTCTGCAAGAGGTGCCCTGCGAGATCAAGATGTCCGATGGCAGCGTGAAGGAAATCACGCTCAAATGCCGGATCGATACCGCGATCGAGATCGAATACATTGAGCATGGCGGCGTGCTGCATTACGTGCTGCGCAACCTCGCAAAATCGGCCGGATAGACCTCTTTAACACTAAAAAGCGCCCCGGAAATTCTCTGGGGCGCTTTGCGTTTAGGCATGGTTCCGCTCAACCATTCCGGGTTTACTCGTTGCTTTCCTAGGACAATGCGCTAAGCTGACGCAACGGCACGGATAACAGTGCCAAGGCTGAGCATGAGGACAGGCAATTCTGTCGCCCCGACACCGAACCGGCAGGCAACTCTGCCGCGCGCAGGGTGTGGCAGACTGCCCATAGGGCAATGACGCAAATTACAAGCGTTGATCACCAACCATTTGTCAGGGCGTCCATGCGCCATCTGGCCGCGCTTGATCATGTGCGCCCCGGACCGGCGTCGGATGCGCCCCCCTACCCCGATGATTGGTTCGATCTGCCTCAGGACGCATTGGCGGACTTGGGTGCCATGACATACCTTCTCAGCCTTAGCTCCTACCACGCGACCATGCCTCTGTCCGAGGCCACCGCACATCTCGAGGTGGCCTTGCGGTTGGGGCAATACCGCATTTTCCGCTCGGGCGGCTTTCCACGCGGTTTTGTCACATGGGCCGGGCTGGCTGACGGGGCAGAACGGCGCTTTGCACTCCATCACAAGCCGTTGATGCCGCGCCACTGGAACAGTGGACCGTCAAAATGGATGATCGACTTTGTCGCACCCTTTGGCCACACCCGCGAAATCCTCAGGGTTCTGGCCAGCAATCCGAATGAATCCCGCGTGCGCACCCTGTGGCACAATGCCAAGGGCACGCGCTATCGCATCATCGAATGGGCACGTCCCGCCCCCGGCGCGCCTATCGGCGTGCGCTCCTTTGGTGTTGGACAGTTCGCCCGTCATCTGGAAGCGGTCTGATCCATGGGCACGCCAACCATAGGCGGTCAAACGACCGGGGCCGTGACCGAGAATTCGGGTATCATCATTTCCGGCAATCTCGACGATGTCGGTCTGTTGGCCGGCAACAATGATGACACATGGTCAATCTCCAGTTCTGCGACCTATGGAACCGCCACAATCAACCCCACCACCGGCGTCTGGAGCTATGATCTGAACGACAGCCACCCTGTGGTTCATGCACTCGATCCGGGCGACACGCTGACGGATGTATTTACGGTGTACATGCTCGACGCCGACGGCCAGTCCGATACGCAGAATATCACCATCACGATTTCCGGTGTGGTCTGTTTCGCTGCCGGCAGTCAGATCGAAACCGCGCAAGGATTGCGCAGGGTCGAATGCCTTCGGGTTGGCGACCGCATCCACACGCTTGACCGGGGGTTGCAACCCTTGCGCTGGGTCGGTCGGCAGGACGCATCCGCCGACGCACTCCGAAACGACAAAAAGCTCCGCCCGATCCGCATTGCCGCAGGCGCACTGGGACAAGGCCTGCCACGGCGCGACCTGTTGGTGTCGCGACAGCACAGGATGCTGATCTCTGGCCCCGCCGCCCTGAAGGTGTTTGGGTGTCAGCAAGTGCTGATCCCCGCAATCAAGCTGGTCGGACTGGCCGGGATTAGCATCGAGCGGACCTCGCGCGACCTACAGTATTTTCATCTGCTCTTGGACGCCCACCACATCGTCTTTGCCGAGGGCGCGCCATCAGAAACCCTGCTGCCCGGCCCGCAGGCAATGGCATTACTGCCGCCGACTGCGCGGGACGAAATCAAGGCGATCCTTGCCCGGCAGTCAGATGGTGGCAGTTTGGCAGAGCAATATCAGCCCGCCAGATTGATCCCCGCCAACGGCACGCACCTGCGCCAGTTCCGCAGGCAGATACAGAACACCGGGCTGCCCCTTATAGCTTCACAGACCTTGGCGGAACTCGTGCCCTGACCGATCATCCTGCCCTGTGCATAGCTACGCTCTATAGTTGAAAAATGACATGAACAGAGGCGCGGCCTGTATATAAATTGCCCTCTGGGATTGCTTCGCAATAACGTCTGCCTTTAGCGTTCCAATGCCTTTTTCAACTCGGGGCGAAAACGTTGTTCATAGTCACTGCCCACCAGCGGGCCGATGAACTTGAACAGAACCGTTCCATCGCCATCGACGATGAAGGTCTCGGGCGGGGCCGTGACACCCCAATTGATCGCGGCACGCCCCTGCGGATCAAACCCTATCGCAAAGAACGGATCGCCCGAATCGTCAAGGTAGCTGTTGGCCTGATCCGCGGCATCCTTGAAATTGATCCCTGCAACCCGCACGCCCTCTTCGTTCAATGCGTGCAGGTTGGGGTGTTCGGCACGGCAGGGCGGGCACCAGCTGGCCCAGAAATTAACCACCGTCACCTCTCCACTGCGCAGGTCGGCATCCGTTAGCGGCGTGCGCAATTCCAGTGTTCCGACCGGAACCTCCGGTGCAGGTTTGCCGATAAATACAGACGGCAATGCATCAGGATCGCCGCGCTGCATGCCGACGAAAAACAGCGCCGCAAGACCCGCAAAAATCAGCGGCGGCGCGGCCATTAGGGGGGAAAGCTTAGCCATTGCCGCGAATCCTCTGCTCGACCGCGCGCAACTGCGTCTTGATGCGCCGCGCGCGCTGTAGACTCAACCCGACCAAAACACCCAGCAACCCGATCGAAACAACATACGACCCCATCACTGCAACGGTATATTTCCCCAGCTCAGGTATCATCCCATCCGCTCCCGTGCCAGCAAGGCGCGCATCCGCCGCGCGCGAATTTCGGTCTGGGTCCGTAGCAACACCAGCGCGATAAAGAGCAGGACAAACCCTGCAATGCTCAGCAGCAGCGGGTGGTAAAACACGTTTGCCACGTTCTCCTCCCGGTCAAGGCTCAGCGATGCAGGCTGATGCAGCCCCTGATTCCAAAAATTCACCGCATAGCGGCTGAGCACGGCAAAGACCGATCCGACAAGGCACAACACGCTGGTCAGGTCGGCGGCCGTATCGTCATCCTCGATCGCGGACCACAGCGCGATGTACCCAAGGTAAAACAGGAACAGGATCAGAAACGACGTCAGGCGCGGGTCCCACACCCACCATGTTCCCCAGATCGGTTGCCCCCACAATGCGCCGGTCGCCAGTGCGATCACCGTCATCACCGCGCCAACCGGGGCCGCAGCTCGGGCGGCCAACGCGCTAACGTGGTGCCGTCGCACGATCCAGATTAATGACGCGACCAGCATCATCAGCCACGCGTTGATGGCCATCAGCGCAGCGGGTACATGCAAAAAGATGATCTTGACGCTCGCGCCTTGCCGCGCCTCTTCGGGCGTGAACCAGAACCCCCAGACCAAACCCGCCGTCAATGTCAGCAACGACAACCCCGCCACCCAGGGCAGAACCCGGTCGGACGTCGCGATAAACTTTCGCGGATTGGCGTATTCCCAGAGCGAACTCATGGTGGGGTTCGGTCCCTTCTGATGGCTTAACGTAGATTGACCCTTAGTACCGAAGCAGAAGCGAAGGGCAAGAGGGCGATAGTGCCGCAGGTGATCCCCGCCAACATGACCAGCGGCGTGGTGTACGGCAGCCCTTCGGCCCCGCGCCGCGCCGCCTCTGCTCCAAAAATCAGTATCGGCACATAGAGCGGCAACACCAGCAGGCTCAGCAGCAGCCCACCGCGTTTGATCCCCACGGTCAGCGCTGCCCCGAACGTACCAATCACACTCAGCGCGGGCGTGCCCAGCAGTAACGACAGTGTGAGCGGCAGATAGCCCGAGGCGGACAGATTCAGCAAGATACCCAGCACCGGAGCCACCAGAACCAGCGGTAGCCCCGTGGTCAGCCAATGCGCCAGCGCCTTGATGCTCACCAGTGCTTCCATCGGCAACGGCGCGGTCGCCAGCAGGTCCAGCGATCCGTCCTCCCAATCAAGCGCAAATATCCGATCCAGCGACAGCAAACAGGCCAGCAGCGCACCCAGCCACAGAATACCCGGTGCGATACTGGCATGCAGGTCCGGACGGGGGCCGACACCAAAGGGCACCAGCGTCACAACGATCAGGAAAAACGCAAGCCCAAGGCCAAAGCCCCCTCCGGCCCGCACCCCAAGCTTTAGGTCACGCATCAATAGCGCGATCATAGGAAAGCCCCGTCAAAATCACCCAACGCGGGCGCCTTGGCGCGATGGGGTGTCACATCCAGTACGTCCGCCTCGTCCAGACCCAGATGGATATGCGTGGCAATCAACGCTGACCCGCCCGCCACCAGATGATCGCGCACCACCGTGGCAAAGAGCGCCGTCGCCTGCATGTCCAGCGATACGGTCGGTTCGTCCAGCAGCCAGATCTCGCGCCCGGTTACCAGCAACCGCGCCAGCCCCAGCCGACGCTTCTGCCCTGCCGACAGCGCGCCCGCCGGCCGGTCTGCCAGCGGCGTCAATTCAAAGGCGGCCAACGCATGCGAGATATTCCTGCGGCCAAATACCCGCGCCCAGAATATCAGGTTTTCTGCCACGCTCAGCGTCGGCTTGATCCCGTCGGCGTGCCCGGCATAGACCAGTGTATCGTAATCTGCCTCGACCCGCCCGCGCAGGGGCGGTTGCAATCCGGCCACCGTACGCAACAGCGTTGTCTTGCCCGCCCCATTGGGACCGCGCAAAATCAGCGCCTCACCTGCATTCAGGTCAAAGCTGACGTTCTCCAGAACGGCGATGCCCCCTCGGGCAATGGTCAAATCAGATACGCGCAATGTCATATCAAAAGCCTAGCTTAAACCACATAACCGAGGAAAGCTCAGACCGGCAGCAATGCAGCCGCCACACGCCGCCCTTCAGACAACAGCACGTTAAACGTCCGGCAGGCTGCGGGTGAACTCATCGTTTCGACGCCGATGCCCGCGTCCTCCAGCGTGCTGCGCAACGCGGCGGGAATATGCGCTATCTCGGCCCCGGTACCGAGGAAAATCACATCGACCTGATCCGCCAGCGCCAGCAACGGTGCATGATCGTCCATCCCGCCCCAGCTGCGCGCGCCGGTTTCCGTGATGCAGATCGGCCCCTGAAGCACTGTGCCCCCGACCCGAAAGAACCCCGGACCATAGCCATCAATCGGGGTCGCCTGACCAAAGGAAATCTCGTGCATCTGCATAAACTTCTCCCAATTCGTTTCGCGTCCGGGCTGAGACGCCTAACCCCAGACCGGCAAACCGCTGATGACGGCCAACGCGATGACTGAAAAGGCTGCATAACGATAGAGCCGCTCGCGCGTGGGAGCAAACAGCGCCTGACCGATCATTGTCGTGACGAAGTAGGGGATCGCCAGCAATCCCGCCAACCAGACCACTTCCCACCCGGCAAACCCGCGCGTCAACAGGTTAACAACAATTGCAACATCCAGCGCCGCCAGAAACAGGATCGTATTGGCACGCACTGATTGTGCCACCGCCTGCCCTGCCAGATAGAACAGGATCACCACCGGTCCGGTCAGCCCCGTGAGACCACCCATCAGCCCCGCTGCGGCACCAATGGCCAGTAAGCCGGGCAATGCAAGCTGGCCGGAATAGCGCCAGCCCGAGACCAGGGCAATCAGCGTGCCACCGGCAATAAAAGCCACGACCCAGCGGATCGTCAACGCATCTAGCCGGTCCATGATAAACAGCCCCAGCGGAATGGTCGGCAGCGCAGCAAGCGCCAGCAGGGCGACTTCGCGCCGGTCGCCTTGGCGCCACGCGCGCGGCAACAACGCCGCAGAGCTGGCAACCCCTGTCAGGGTAATCGTCGCAACGACCATTGCAGGCGGCAGGAACAGCCCCGCGACGGGAACAAAAACCAACGCCGTTCCAAACCCGGTAAAACCGCGCACAATACCTGCCACCGATATCGTCGCCACCAGCCACCAGAATCCCGGTAGGCTGATTGCGGCGATTAGCCCATCAGGCATCTACGTTTGCGAACTGGTTGCCGGTGTTGGCGTCCGGCTTGGACCAGTCGCGTTTGACCCCCAGCCACAGCAGAATCGTCGACGCCACAAAGATCGAGCTGTACGTGCCCACGATCACGCCCCAGATCATCGCAAAGACAAAGCCGCGGATCACATCCCCCCCCAGCACGTACAGCGCCAGCAGCGCCAACAATGTGGTCACGGATGTCATCATTGTCCGGCTCAATGTCTCGTTGATCGACAGGTTCAACACTTCGCTCAGTTGCAGCTTCTTGTATTTTCTCAGGTTCTCGCGCACCCGGTCAAACACAACCACCGTATCGTTCAGCGAATAGCCCACAATCGTCAGCAATGCCGCGATGATCGCCAGATCGAACTGGATCTGTAATTCAGAGAACACGCCGATGGTCAGCACCACGTCATGCACCAAGGCGGCCACAGCCCCCACGGCGAACTGCCATTCAAAGCGCAGCCAGATGTAGATCAGCACCGCCCCAATCGCCAGAACGACCGCAATGGCCGCCGTGGTGATCAACTCGCCTGACACTTTCGGCCCGACACTTTCGACAGAAGTGAATTCAATATCCGGCACTGCGTCCTGCAACGCCTCTTCGACCTGCACGATGACCTCCGGCGTGACGGCTTCTTGGCCTTCCTGCGCCTGAATGCGGATCATCGCGACGTTTTCATCGTCGGCAAAGGTCGGATCGAACACCTCGGTAATCGACACATCGCCCAGTTCCAACGGGGTGATCGCATCGCGGTACTGGCCGATATCGACACTCTGTTCGCTCTGCGTGCGGATCGTCGTGCCTCCCTTGAAATCAATGCCGTAGTTGAGGCCCTGCACCCCGAACGATCCGGCGGCAATCACGATCAACACCGCCGACAGGCCCAGCGACAGCTTCCACCGGCGAAAGAAATCCCAATTGGTCTCTTGCGGTACCAAGCGCAATGCGCGGCCCTGAAGCACGGATTTGGGACGCTTGCGTTCAAACCACATCACCACAATCAGGCGGGTGACGAAAATCGCGGTAAAGACAGAGGTCAGGATACCCAGACCCAGCGTAATGGCAAAGCCACGCACCGGGCCAGAGCCCATCGCGAACAGGATCAGCGCGGTGATAAAGGTGGTAATGTTGGCGTCGGTGATGGCGCTCAGCGCCTTCTCGTAGCCCAGTTCAATCGCCCGCGCCGGTCCCTTGGCGGTCTTCATCTCTTCGCGGATACGCTCGAACACCAGCACGTTGGCGTCCACCGCCATCCCGATGGTCAGCACGATCCCGGCAATCCCCGGCAATGTCAGGGTCGCTCCAATCAGGCTGAGCAGGCCAAAGATCAGGCCCACATTGATGACCAGCGCAATGTTGGCAAAAATCCCGAATATACCATAGCTGAGGAACATGTAGGCCAGCACCAACACAAAGGCGACGATGCAGGCCAGTTCACCCGCCTCAATGCTATCCGCGCCCAGTTCCGGCCCGACAGTGCGTTCCTCCAGAAACTCCAGCCCAGCCGGCAACGCACCTGCACGCAGCAAAACGGCCAGATTGGTGCTTTCTTCAACGCTGAAATTGCCGGTGATGATGCCCGATCCACCGGGGATATGGCTTTGGATCACCGGGGCGCTGATCACTTCATCATCCAGCACGATGGCAAACGGATTGCCGATATTCTCGGCCGTGTAATCACCAAAACTGCGCGCGCCCGTCGGGTTAAAGCGGAATGATACCGCTGGCCGACCGTTCTGGTCGAAATCGGGTTGCGCATCGACCAGCTCTTCGCCCGTCACGACTGGGGCAGTTTCGAGGATATAGTAAACGCCCTCGTCATCCAGCGATGGCAGCACCTCATTGCCCGCACCTGCGCGCTCGTCCTTGTTCGACGTGCGGCTGACGACCGGCTGAAAGGTCAACTGCGCCGTCGTGCCGATGATCGCCTTCAGCTCTGCCGCACTACCGATACCGGGCACTTGGATCAGAATACGGTCGCTGCCTTGCCGCTGAATCGTCGGTTCGCGTGTGCCGACCTCATCAATACGGCGGCGGATGATTTCCAGCGCCTGCCGCACAGTGCGCTCATCCGTCGCGCGCTTCTCAGCTTCGCTCAGACGGACAACAATGCTATCGCCGCGCGTCGTTACCTCTATATCGCTGGCACCGGCCCCTGTCAGGCTGGTCACCGGGCGCGCCAGACCGCGCACCAGCGTGGCGGCCTCGCTGACCTGTCCGGGCCGCTCGTTCAGGCGCACCACCAGTTCTTCGCCCTTGGTGGGTTGCAGGCGGATGGTACCGACACTGTCGCGTTCGTCGCGCAGCAAATCGCGCACTTCAGGCCACATGCCTTCCAGTCGGGATTGATAGACCTCTGCGACCTTCACCTCGGCCAGCAGATGTGCGCCACCGCGCAGATCAAGGCCCAGATTGACCAACCCCGATGGCATCCAACTGGGCCAGAGCGACAGATCAGCCGCGACTTCGGAAGGATCTGTCCCCGCCTCTACGGCAGTAACAGCGTCGTTATGCGCCTCGACCCGCGGATAAAATCCGTTGGGCACGGCCAACAACAGGCCAAGGGCCACCACACCCCAGATGCAGAGACGTTTCCACAGGTCAATCTGAAGCATGATGATGCCTTTTCAGCGTAGCAGACAGGTTTGGGTCGGGGGCAATCAGCCCTCGGCAGGCTCGGTTTTGGACAAAACCTGCGCAACAGTCGATTTGACCACGCGGATTTTCACGCCGGTTGCCACTTCAACTTCGATTTCGTCGTCATCCTTGACCTTGACAACTTTGCCGATGATCCCGCCTTGCGTGATCACTTGATCCCCCCGGCGCAGAGCAGAAACCATCGCCTGATGCGACTTCAGTTTCTTTTGCTGGGGACGGATCAGCAGGAAGTACATGATCGCGAATATCAGAATTAGGGGGACAAATTGCGCCAATGCGTTTCCGCCTTCCATGGGGTGTTCCTTCGTGTCCGGCGGGAGCCTCCCGCAATTTTTGGGGAACCTATGGTCCGGCGTAGGGTTTTGCAAGGCGCGAAAGGTGCGAAACCTGCACAGACCGGTGCATCCTGACCAGATGTCAGACTAGCCATCCCGCGGTGTGCAAACAAGGATCTGGTGACCCAAGCTGATACAATCCCGATGAAAGAAAATGCAGGATCAGGGACAAACCTCGAACCGAACCTGTGCTCAAGCAGCGTTCCGCGCGGTGGCACAAACAGGACTGGTGCGGGCGGTGGGACTCGAACCCACACGGGCACAAGGCCCAACAGATTTTAAGTCTGGTATGTCTACCATTCCATCACGCCCGCATCAGAGCGCGACAATAGCCACTCGGCCCGCCGTGTAAAGTACGCCAGAGGTGCAAATCACAGTTCTTGCTCCATCGCCTCTAACACCGGCAGCAGGCTGCGTTCGCCCAGCCACGGGTTCATCTCCAGTGCTGCGCGCAACGCCAGCGTCGCCTCGCCGGTTCGCCCCAGACGCATCAAAGTCAGCGCCAGCCCGGTGCGCGCCGCCACATGCTGCGGCACTAACGTGATCGCATGCTCCAGATCGGGCAGCGCAGCCTCGTATTCTTCGCGAAGAAAATGCACAAAGGCGCGCTGGTTGTAGCCTTCGGCATAGTCAGGGCAATAGTCCACCAGCGCCTCGAACGCCTTCAAAGCTCCGAGATAATCATAGCTTTCGCGCCGTTCCATGCCGGTATCCAGCAACTCCTGCGCATAAGTATCCGGTGCAATGGTCCAATATTCCCACATCGCATTCGAAATCTCGCGCCCGGTCTGCTGATCCGGTGCGGCTTGCGCGGCGACAACCAGCGCGCGCAACTCCTCGGTATGGTCAGGCGCAGCGGGACAGGTATCGGCCTGCGCGGGTAGCGCGGCAACCATGCAAAATAACAGGCTCAAGCAGGCGTGTCTCATCATGGAGGGTTCTCGCCGCGCCGTCATACGATTGCCTTTGATATTTACTTTTTCGGTTTCTTGTCGATTAACACATCTTGCTGCCATTTGCTTGGCTTCTTGTCGGTTCGATGAATGCAGCCCGCCCAACAGCATGGGCGTTTTTTACCTTCATGCAGTTCCTCTACGGTTCGCTTTATCCGCCGTATCCGAGTCTTTTCCTGTTTTGCATCTTCAACCCAACAAATAAATTCGTTGCGGGCGATCGGCGTCAAGCCTTCCCATAGGTCGACCGTTTCTTTTGTGTCCGTCAGCGCACCGATCAAGTCGGCAGGTAATTCGTGGACAAGACCACCCGAAATTTTGCTGTCCATATGCTCAACCTCACAATTGTACTGCGACAGTCTGATATAGCCCGTGTATCAAGTATCAGCTTTCACGCGCAGAATCTAAACTGTCGCATCAACCAGTCAACACTGATGCGACATTGGCGCGGGTCAGATCACAATCGAACCACCTACATCCAGCAGACTGTTTTCCTTGACCGCCTGCATCGCCACATAGGTCGATGTGCCCGACACATTCGGCAATGTTGAAATCCGCTCGGCCAGCACACGGCGGTAATCCGACATATTCTGCGTTCGAACTTTGAGCAGGTAATCAAAATTTCCCGCGATCATATGCGCTTGCTCGATCTCGGGGGTGCGCGCAACTGCGGCGTTGAACGCCGACAGCGCCGCCTCGCGGGTATCCGTCAGACGCACCTCGACGAAACTGACATGATCCAGCCCCAGCAATATCGGGTCGATCAGCGCACGATACCCGGTGATCACACCCGCCTTTTCCAACCGCCGCAGCCGCGCTTGGGTGGGCGATTTCGACAGACCGATTTCACGCGCCAGATCCGTGATGCTGATCCGGCCATCGCTGGTCAACGCTCTTAGAATCGCCCGGTCGAACCGATCCAGCACAAACTGATCACTTTGCATCGTCGATTCCCTATAATTCAGTCCATTTGCCTATAAAACCCGATCTATCAGGAAAAACAACTTATTCCCCCGTGATAACTTAGATCAATTCACCCTGGAGTAGCCCCAATGCCATACGACACAGACCTGCGCCGCGCCATTGATCTGGACACCTATGCCAATGAGACCGAAACGATCCAAAGGCTGACCGCCACCGCCGCGCTCAGCGTCGAAGATCGCAAACGTATCAGCGCCCGTGGTGCCCAGTTGGTCCGGGACATTCGCGGGGCCTCTGATCCCGGCCTGATGGAGGTCTTTCTGGCCGAATACGGTCTGTCCACGGATGAGGGGATCGCCCTGATGTGTCTGGCCGAGGCGCTGCTGCGTGTACCCGACGCCGAAACCATCGACGCACTGATCGAGGACAAGATCGCACCCAGCGACTGGGGCAAGCATATGGGCCATTCCACGTCGTCGTTGGTCAACGCGTCGACATGGGCCTTGATGCTGACAGGCAAGGTGCTGAAAGAGGACCGCAAGGGCCCCGTCGGCCACCTGCGCGGCGCGGTCAAACGCCTCGGCGAGCCAGTCATTCGTACCGCCGTCGCCCGCGCAATGAAGGAAATGGGCCGTCAGTTCGTACTGGGCGAGGACATCCAGTCCGCGATGAAACGCGCCGCCGGGATGGAGAAGAAGGGGTATACCTATTCTTACGACATGCTTGGCGAGGCCGCGCGAACCGACAAGGATGCAACCCGCTATCACCTCAGCTATTCCCGTGCGATTTCCGCCATCGCGCAGGCCTGCACCCATGACGAAATTGCCAAGAACCCCGGCATCTCGGTCAAACTTTCCGCATTGCACGCCCGCTACGAGGTCGCCCAGCGCGAGCAGGTGATGGAGGTGCTGGTGCCTCGCCTGCGCTCACTCGCCTTGCTCGCAAAATCCGCCGGCATGGGCCTCAATATCGACGCCGAAGAGGCCGACCGCCTTGCCCTGTCGCTTGACGTGATCGAAACCGTGCTCAGCGAACCGGCGCTGGCGGGCTGGGATGGCTTTGGCGTGGTGGTACAGGCCTATGGCCAACGCGCCAGCCATGCGCTCGATTTCCTTCACGATCTGGCCACGCGGCTGGATCGCAAGATCATGGTCCGGTTGGTCAAGGGGGCCTATTGGGACACCGAGATCAAACAGGCGCAGGTCGAGGGGATCGACGGTTTCCCGGTCTTCACCCACAAATCCGCGACCGACATCAGTTATATCGCCAACGCGCGCAAACTGCTGTCGATGACCGATCGCATCTATCCGCAGTTCGCCACGCATAACGCCCACACTGTCGCCGCCATTCTCGACATGGCCGCCCACCTGCCCGACGCCAAAGACAAATTCGAATTCCAGCGTCTGCATGGCATGGGCGAGGCACTGCATAACATCGTGCTGACTGCCGAAGGCACACGCTGCCGCATCTATGCGCCCGTCGGTGCACACCGTGACCTGCTGGCCTATCTGGTGCGTCGCCTGCTGGAAAACGGCGCGAACTCCAGTTTCGTCAACCAGATCGTCGACGAAGAAGTGGCCCCCGAAGAGGTCGCCCGTGACCCCTTCGAGGTCTACGAAACCGTGCGCGCCCACCTGCCGACAGGACCAGAGCTGTTTCAGCCCGAGCGTATCAACTCCAAGGGTTTCGACCTGAAACACCAACCGACGCTCGACAAAATCGAAGTCGCGCGCGCGCCCTTTGCCACCCACCAATGGGCGGCGGTCCCTCTGCTCGCGGGCAAGGCAAAACCGAACAAGGCGCAACCCGTCACCAATCCGGCCGATCCCTCTGACAGCCCCGGCACCGTGGCCGCCGCCAGTGCCGCCGACATAGAAACTGCATTGGCCAATGCCAAACCGTGGGATGCAACCCCGGCCCAGCGCAAAGGGGTGCTGAACCGCGTGGCGGACCTCTATGAGGAAAACTTTGGCGAACTGTTCGCGATTCTCGCCCGTGAAGCTGGCAAAAGTCAGATGGATGCGGTGGCAGAGCTGCGCGAAGCCGTGGACTTCCTGCGCTACTACGGTGTCAATGCCCCCGAAACCCCCGCCGTTGGTGTATTCACCTGCATCAGCCCGTGGAACTTCCCTCTGGCCATTTTCTCTGGCCAGATCGCGGCGGCACTGGCAGCCGGTAACGCCGTGCTGTCCAAACCTGCCGAACAAACGCCGATCATGGCGCATTTCGCCATTTCGTTGATGCATGAGGCCGGTGTGCCGAAATCTGCATTACAACTCTTGCCCGGTGGTGGCGATGTCGGCGCAGCGCTTACCTCTGATGCGCGTGTCGGTGGCGTGGCCTTCACCGGCTCGACTGCGACCGCCATGAAGATCAAGGCGACGATGGCCGAAAACCTCGCCCCCGGCGCGCCACTGATCGCAGAAACTGGCGGCATGAACGCGATGATCGTGGACAGCACCGCCCTGCCCGAACAGGCCGTGCAGGCAATTGTTGAAAGCGCGTTCCAATCCGCAGGTCAACGATGCTCCGCGCTGCGTTGTCTCTATGTCCAAGAGGACATTGCCGAGGATTTCATCAAGATGCTCAAGGGCGCGATGGACGCGCTGGTGATCGGCCTGCCCTGGGACCTTTCGACCGATTGCGGCCCAGTGATTGACGAAACCGCCCGCAAGGGTATCGCCGACCACATCCAGACCGCCCGCGCCGAGGGGCGTCTGATGCACGAATTGAAAACACCCAATTCCGGCACCTACATTGCCCCGACATTGATCCGCGTGGACAGCATTGCCGACATGAAGCGCGAAATTTTCGGCCCCGTGCTGCATCTCACCACCTTTGGTGCGACCGAACTGGACAAGGTGATCGACGCAATCAACGCCACCGGATACGGGCTGACCTTCGGCCTGATGACCCGCATCGACGATCGCGTGCAGTATGTCACCGAACGCGTGCAGGCTGGCAACCTTTACGTCAACCGCAACCAGATCGGCGCCATCGTTGGGTCGCAGCCCTTTGGCGGCGAGGGGCTGTCAGGCACCGGCCCCAAGGCAGGCGGGCCGAATTATCTGCCCCGCTTCACCGCGCGGCCTGCGCCAAAGGCCGACGGCGAATGGCCCAGTGCCATGCCAACGAGCGACGTGCAAAAGGCGCTGGACAAGACCGCGACCCACCCGCGCACCCCGCGCGAGGCCCTCGTGCTGCCCGGCCCGACCGGTGAATCCAACCGACTGACAACACACCACCGCGCGCCCCTGCTGTGCATGGGCCCGGGCAAGGACGCGGCAGAAGCGCAAGCGAAATCCGTGACCGACCTCGGCGGTGTGGCCACCATCGTGACCGGATATGTCGATCCGGTCGCACTCAGCACGCTTACCGGATTCTCCGGGGCGCTCTGGTGGGGCGAAACCAAGGCCGCACGCGAATTTGCGCTGGCACTGGCCAACCGGTCGGGCCCGATCCTGCCACTGATCACCGGCCTGCCGGACACCGGCCACGCGCTGCACGAACGTCACGTCTGTGTCGATACGACAGCGGCGGGTGGCAACGCCGCGCTTTTGGGTAGCGCCGCGACCAGTCTGGGTTGACCTCGGCGGAACATGGGGCAACTAATGCCCCATGTTCCCGATCCGCGATCATAACCCTTCGGGGCGCACACCCTATGTGACCTACGCGCTGATCGCGATCAACATCGTTGTCTTCGTCTCCTACTGGCCGCTGTTCGACGATCCGCGCACGCTAAATGCCTTCTTTCGGGATTGGGCCATGCACCCGATCTCTGTCAGCAATGGCCGCGAATACTATAGCCTTGTCACCTCAATGTTTCTACATGGCGGATGGATGCATCTGGCCGGTAACATGCTGTTTCTATGGGTCTTTGGTGACAACCTCGAGGATGAGATGGGTCATGTCGGCTATCTGGTCTTCTACCTTGCCGCAGGCGTCGCAGCCTCCCTTGCCGAAGTGGTCGCCGCCCCGCTGTCGGGCGTGCCCACGGTTGGGGCATCCGGGGCCATCGCAGGCGTCATGGGCGGGTATCTTCTGCTCTTTCCCAAGGCAAAGGTTGATATCCTCATCATCATCGTCATCATCTTTCGCATCCTGCCGATCCCCGCGTGGATCGTGCTCAGCGTCTGGCTGGCCATGCAGATTTTTGGTGGCTTTAACGCGGTGCAGGGCAGCGGCGGCGTGGCCTATTGGGCGCATGCCGGTGGCTTTGTCGCCGGAATCGTGATGACCCTGCCGGTTTTCTTGCGTCTTGGCGGTCCGCGCTTTTGGGCCCGTACCCACGGCCACCCGCCACATCCCGAGGCACGTTACGAACTGGCCCGCTCCCGCATCCCCAAAGTGAGGCGTAAATGACCGAAACAATAACCGCTACCTGCCACTGCGGTGCCGTCGAAATGCGCGTGCGCCTCTCTGACGGGCTGAACACGGCCCGTCGCTGCGATTGCAGCTTTTGCGTGCGGCGCGGGGCGGCGGCAGTAACAGCGCCGCTGGATGGGATCGAAGTGGTCAAGGGGGCCGACAAGCTGACCGAATATCAGTGGGGGACCAAAACGGCGCGGCATTTCTTCTGCTCGGTTTGCGGCATCTACACGCATCACCGGCGGCGCTCGAATCCCAATGAAATGGGCGTCAATCTGGGCGCGCTCCACGGTGTGAATCTACGCGATCTGGGCGATATTCCTTGGGTCAATGGCCGCGAACACCCGTCCGACACATAACGCCACCCGACCGGCCCGACCGGGTGATCACGCGTCGCGGATCACCTTGGCGAATTTATCAAAGATAGGCTCGTTAGAGCAGATCACCGCCCCGGTCTCCAGCATATCCCGGCCCGGATCAAGCGGCTCTACCAGCCCGCCCGCCTCGCGCACGATCACGATCCCCGCCGCGATGTCCCATGGATTCAGGCGCCGTTCCCAGAACCCGTCATAGCGCCCTGCGGCCACATAGGCCATGTCGAGCGCGGCAGCGCCCCAGCGCCGCACGCCTGCACAGGCCGGCATCAGCCGCGCCAGATCCTGCAATGTCTGCGGCAAATCACGCCGCCCGCCAAAGGGCACACCGGTGGCAAAGATGCTCTCGATCATCTTGGCCCGCCCGGACACCCGCAGGCGGCTCTCGTTCATCCAGGCACCTTCGCCTTTTTCAGCCCAAAACATCTCGTCCTTGGCAGCGTCATAAACGACGCCCGATACGATCTGCCCCTTGTGCTCCAGCGCGATGCTGACAGCCCAGTGCGGCAACCCGTGCAGAAAATTCGTGGTTCCGTCCAGCGGGTCAACGATCCAGCGGCGGGTCGGATCCTTACCCGGCTCCTCGCCGCCCTCTTCGGCGATCCAGCCATAGGTCGGGCGCGCGTTCATCAGCTCGGATTTGATGATCTGCTCCGCGTTGATATCGGCACGGCTTACGAAATCACCCGCGCCTTTCATGCTGACCTGAAGGTTCTCCACCTCGCGAAAATCCTTCGCCAAAGCGCGCCCCGCCTTGCGGGCGGCCTTCATCATTACGTTGAGGTTTGCACTAACGGCCATCGCCACGCTCCTTGGATTTAAGTTCGCGCGTATACGCGCAAGGACAACCCTTGCCAAGGGCTGTTGCCAAATGACGGTACCCGATCCAAATTGGCGCTCATCGGCAGGACGGCAGATGGCCAAATTGACAACCGCACTCGTCGCGGGGCTGGCCCTGTAGCCCGCCATGCTTCAGGCCTCGGACGCGGTGTCGGCGCGCCTCATTCCCACGCTGGCGTTCGTCCCTCAACACGACGCATGCGCTGCGATTGACGCACAACTCGGTTGGCAGAGCATGGACACGCGGCATCTGTCGAAACCGGTTGTTTACGTGCCTCGGCACCGATCACGTTTCGCTGTCTGATCTAAACTCCGTTCGCGTTGACTATCAATGGAGCGTCGATGCCGCGCGTTACGACAGGGTTGGTCCCAAAGCCCATACCGGCGCGGATGCGGCGGCTCTCGAACCATTTGAAGGGTACAAGCTTTCTGTCGATCTCCCCTTCGGCGCTCTCTTGACCCCTAGTGCGAATATCAAGCTGGCGCATCTACGAGAAAAACGCGTTGCAACCCGCTATCCGACCCATGCCAATCAGGTGGATTTCCGTATGAACGATACCGGTCTGGGGGACAATGTCGGCGGGATGATCGTCTGCGTCACAGACACAAGTCGCTTCGCTACTCAATAAACAAGCCTTGCGCATCCAACTGCCAGATAATCACCCCTTCCGGCACCTGGGCAGAGTTTGCGCGCAGATCGACATCCGTTCGGGCAATAGGGGTCGCGTTTTCAACCTACGAGAAGCCGCGCCTCATGCGCCTTTAGCGACACGCGCACCGGCGGGCCATAGCCCTCCGGCCCACCTTTACGCAGTTCTGGGAAAATCGCCAATATTTCGCCTCGCGCATCCGCCCCCATCCCATCCCACGCCATCGCACCGGGATGAAAGCTTTCCGAGGCGATCCCCCCCGCGTGAACCAGCTCGTGTTGGTCGAACATGATATGGAGATACTCCACCATCCCGCCCGGCTCGCGCACGATGTCATGCCCGTTGACCAGATGCTTGGCTGGCGCCAGCGCCTCGCGCGCGCCCAGATACATTTCTGCGCGCCAACCTGTCAGCAGAATACGGTGCTGAGGTGACACCCGCAGATCGCAACTGTTGCCCAAGGCCCCCGCTCGGATCAGAATCGGTGCCAGCGCCCCACGCGCCGCCACGCGCCGCCGCCCGATCCAGCGCAGCGGTTGCATCCCGCGATCCACCGTCCAGATCATATCACCGGGTACCAATCGCTCGATCGGGACCGGGCCCGCGGCAGTGTGAATTTCAGTACCACGCACGAAACAGGTCACGAAATTCCATGCCTCACGCGACGCCGTTAGCCCCGAATATTCATTGCCAATCAGGCTATCGAGGCTGATCGACCGTATCGCACCGCCCTCCAGCGCGGCCATATCGGCATTGGCGGAAAATTCGGGCGCAAGGTAGCTGTGACCGTTCACATCCTGAAACACCACGGCGGAAATACTACCGGTCGATCCGTCGGTATAGGTGATCGTGGCGTTGTAGACGGCCACACTGTCAAAGGTTTGCGCCGGGCCACCATCGATCGAAAAATAGTCCGTGTCGGCATCACTATCCTGATCAAATGTTGTATCTGCCGCGCCAACCCGGCTGAATGAGGCAAATTCATCCACCAATGGCGCCCCCGGTCCCCCAAAACTCTGACCGACCAATGCCGAGGCATTTTCGGCCACCGCATTACCTTCGGTCGTGTCCATATCCGCCAACTGGCCAAGCGATATAACATTGAATGTCGTCGGCATACCTGTGCCCCCATCAAAACGCACAAAACTGCCCGCCTGTCTAAGCCACAGAAGTTTTGATAGGATTAAGGTGGCCGCTATGCCCGGCGTTGCAAGCGCACCGGAATTTCGCGCGCCAACCGCAACAGATGCGCCATATAAGGTTTTTGTGCATCCTCGTCGCGGATCGCCGCATAAAGGCGCTTGGTCAACCCTGCTTGGGTGACAGGCAGGGTCACGTAATCGCCATTGGTGCGTTGCTCTCTCACGACCCAGTCGGGCAGCACGGCCACCCCGCGATTTGACGCAACCAACAGCAATATCACCGCCGTCAGCTCCACCTGCCGCGTCGCGGCAGGCTCTACCTTGGCAGGGGTCAGCAATTCGGTGAATACATCCAGCCGGGACCGATCCACCGGATAGGTGATCAGTGTCTCACCGCGAAAATCTTCGGCCTCGACATAATTCTTTTGCGCCAACGGATGTACGCTGGACGCCAAAAAGACCGGCTCGTAATCAAACAGCGGCTTGAACGTGATCCCGGGCAGGTTCTCGGGGTCGGACGACACCACCAGATCGACCTCTTCCTTTTGCAGCGCCGGCAGCGCGTCAAAGGCCAGACCGGGGCGGATATCCACATCCACCTCGCCCCAGTTCTTGCGAAACTGCTCCAACACCGGAAACAGCCATTCGAAACAGGCATGACATTCAATCGCGATATGCATTCGCCCCGCGCTACCGTCCCGCACGCCGCTGAATTCCGCCTCAAGCGCCTCAATCTCGGGCAGCACCTTTTCCGCCAGACGCAGCAGGCGGTGCCCAGCCGCCGACAGTTTCATCGGCTTTGACCGACGCACGAACAGTTGTACACCCGCCTGATCCTCTAACCCCTTGATCTGATGGCTTAACGCAGATTGGGTGATGTGCAGCATCTCGGCCGCACGCGCCAAACCACCCGCCTGATGAATGGCGCGGATCGTGCGAAGGTGGCGAAACTCGATATGCATACTGCGGGTAGCCTCATAATCTTTGTGAATATTATGAATTTGCCTCTATTACACTTTGCGCCGACAAGGAGACAAGCCTTTCGCAAAGGATTTGCACAATGACCACGCCTTCCGTCTCTTTCGAGTTCTTCCCACCCAAGTCGCTTGAGGCGTCGTTTCGCCTCTGGGATACGGTTCATACGCTGGCTCCACTTGCGCCACGCTTTGTCTCGGTCACCTATGGCGCAGGCGGAACCACCCGCGCGCTGACCCGCGAGGCGGTCGGCACATTGCATCAGGCGACCGGCCTGAATGTTGCTGCCCACCTGACCTGCGTTGACGCCACCCGTGCAGAGACGATGGCGATTGCCGATGAATTCGCCGCCGCTGGCGTCCAAGAGATCGTGGCCCTGCGCGGCGACCCGCCCAAAGGCGCGACAGGGTTCACGGCACACCCGGACGGGTTTACCGACAGCTGCGCGCTGATCGAGGCATTGGCAGACCGCGGCGATTTCAAAATCCGCGTTGGCGCCTACCCGGAGCCACACCCCGAGGCCGCAGGTGATCAGGCCGACGTGGACTGGCTCAAACGCAAATTCGACGCAGGCGCGGACGAAGCAATCACGCAGTTCTTCTTTGACGCGGACACATTCCTGCGGTTCCGTGATCGTTGCGCCAAGGCAGGCATCGACAAACCCATCCTGCCCGGCATCCTGCCGATCGAGAACTGGAAATCGACCCGCCGCTTTGCCGCTGCTTGCGGTGCCGGCATCCCCGACTGGCTCGACAGTGCTTTCACCACCGCAGAGCGCGACGACCGGTGCGAACTGTTGGCAACCGCCGTGGCGACCGAACTGTGCAGCAAGCTGATCGACGAAGGTGTCGAGAACCTGCATTTCTACACACTGAACCGCCCCGAACTGACGCGCGACATCTGCCATGCTCTTGGCGTAACACCCCGGGTAGAGCTGCGCGACGTGGCGTGATGACTGGATGACAGGTGCAACACATGCCCGGCTTTATGGCGTATGACGCCGCCGGGCGGCACCCATTCATCGCGACAGGCTGAAACACTCCGGCGCGCACTGCTTGTCCCATGACCGCCATTGGGGGACTGGTCCCTGCCCTACACCTGTGCCAGAAACAGCGCATGACCAACACACCCCACACAGCCCGCTCTCTCGACGACCTGCCCGACATTGACGCGCTACTGGCGCGCTCGGGTCTTGAATTCATGCAAGACATCCTTGCCGGAAACATCTCTGGCCCGCCCATTGGTGCAACGCTGGGCTTTACCATTGCGACCGTCGAGCAAGGACGCGTAACCTTTGCGGGCACGCCGCAGTTTGCAGTCACCAACCCAATGCGCGGCGTGCATGGCGGCTGGTACGGGGCGATTCTGGACAGCTGCATGGCCTGCGCCGTGATGACCCATGTTCCGCGCGGCAGCTTCTACACCACGCTGGAATACAAGGTGAACCTGACCCGCGCGATCCCACTCGGCACAGATGTCATCGCCGAAGGGCTGGTCAGCCACGCGGGCCGCTCTACGGCGGTTGCAACCGGCGAAATTCGCGGGCGCGACGATGGCCGCCTCTACGCCTCCGGCTCGACCACCTGTATGATCATGGTTGCGCCCGACCGCGACTAATCACACCTGCCCACCCCGGACAGTATGCGATGCCACAGCCAGCGGCAGATCGCGCACACCTGCCGTTGGATGCAACCGCTCCGACGGATCTGCTCCAATCCGACGACGGCTCCGCAACAAAAACAGCTTGCCCCAGCCCCGCCATGTGCCGACCGACGGAGCATCCGGATCGCATGGAAACCGCGCCTGCCAGTCCTCCGGCAACAACAGCCCGGCCTCTTCGGCCCGCTCCAACATCCAGACCAGCGGGATGTTCGACAATCCGCGCGCAGCATCGAACCCGCCCAGCTGACCACCGATATCGCCATGCGCCCCGCGAAACCACATCTGTGTCACCTGTGTTTGCGGGGCCGCGCGACTGTCCCACATCACGGGCGCGAACGCGCGCCGCGTCTCATCCAATGCCAGCGCGTGGTACCCGTGCAGCACCGACGCGCCCAGCGCATCCGAATGGAATGCATAGCGATGCGCCGTCAGTCGCCACAAAACCGGCACATGCAGGCCCAGCGCCTTGACCGTGTCCCAGACGCCGACCATCGCAATCGGCGTCGCCTCGTGACAATAGGCCGTCCGAAAGGCTTCGACCGCCGGACCTACATTGTGGCTCTCATAATGACGATACGCCAGCCGCACATTGCGTTCGGTCGCATGTTCCGCCTTTAGCAAACCCACCCGCTCGATCGCACCTGCCAGCGACCGCACCGCATAGGCACCTCGTGAATAGCCCAGCAAAATGATCTGATCACCAGTGCAATACCGGCTGGCCAGATACCCATAAGCGCGCCGTATCTGCCGATTGATCCCGCGCCCCATCATCACTCCAGCCCCAGATCGCCAGTCCTGCCATTGCAGCCCGGCCTCATAGAACACCGACACAGCAGGCCCCGCCTGCTCGGCAATCAGCCGATAGGCCAGCCCCGCGTTGCTTTCGCTCCCCGGTGACAACGACGACATAGTTCCGTCAAGGATCAGCACATGGGTAACTGACCCGCGCGTTCGAACGCCATGCACGCTTTGCCCGCGCCGAATACCCGGCAGGAAAATCTCGGTGATGGCTTTGGCCCACCGGCGCCAACTCATCGCAATGCCTTTCGTCTTGGTCGCCCATGTGGCCGCGTGGCCGAAAGGGGATCGTATTGTACAAGTACCTGATACTCGTTCACTGAATGTCCAGATCCTACGTTGAGATACTGCCAACACCGTTTAAATGCGCAAGCCAAACCGCCGCAAGAATCCGCACCGATCACACAGAGAGCCTTGCGCAGGATATGGAAAATACGGTTTGCTAAGCACACCACGACCTGAGGAGCCACCGACTATGGAACGCGTCAGCTTTACCCAGATGAAAGACGGCACCAAGGAAGATTATGAATTCCTGACCGCGCACGAGATTGACCACACCAAACATACCGCGCAACGCCTGCTCAAAGCGCTGGTGGAACTGGACGAAGGTCTGTCAGGCTACCAAATCACGCGCCTCGGCCACTCGATCCAGTCCGCCACCCGCGCATGGCACGACGGCGCGGATACCGATTGGATCGTGGCCGCCCTCCTGCACGACATCGGCGATATCTACGCGCCCTACAATCACGACGAATACGCCGCCACGATCCTCAAACCCTTCGTGCGCGAGCAATGCACATGGGTCGTGGCCACGCATGGCGACTTTCAGATGCTCTATTACGGTCACCACCTGGACGGGTTCGACGAGAACAAGCGCGAGCGCCATCGCGGACATGCCTATTTCGACGACTGCGCCGAGTTTTGCGAACGCTGGGATCAGGCCAGCTTTGACCCCGCCTACGACACCCTGCCGCTGGAATTCTTTGCGCCGATGGTCGAGGAAGTATTCGCGCGAAAACCCTACGATCCTGATGTCATCCAGCCGGGCACGCGTATCCCGCTAACCGGCACCCCGCGCGCTTGATGCCTCTGTCGGAACTTGGGTATTTTTACCAAGAAAAAACCAGATTCAGTGCTTTTTCTTGGTAAAAATACCCAATGCACAGCAGTCGTTCCTCAGCGCGACCGTAGCCATCCCAAACGCGCAAAGAGAAACAGCAGAAATGCACCGACAGCCAACAGCCCCCCGCTGACGATCCAGAACGCATGCGGCGACGTCGCACCGGGCATCCCGCCGACATTGATCCCCAGCAACCCGGTGATCAGACCGAGTGGCAGGAAGATCGCCGCCACCACCGATAAGAGCAGCATCTGTCGGTTCATCTGTTCGGCGCGGGCATCCATCATGTGATCATGCACCACCTGCGCCCGGTCGCGAATCGCGTCCAGTTCCTCTGCCAGTCGCGTGACCCGCTCTGTCGCCTCGCGCAGGCTGCTGCGTTCGGCCCGTCCGATCCACGGCAGTTCCTCGATCTCCAGCGTACTCAGCGCATCGCGTTGCGGAAACATGTAACGGCGCAGCACGATCGATACCCGCCGAATATCGGCCAGTGCCGTTCGCAGCGGCATCGTATGGCCCGCCGCCACCTGTTCTTCTAGATCATCAATCCGCTCGTTCAGCTCTGCCACCACCGGCTCTGCCCGGTCGGCCAGACGCAGCGCCAGCCGCGCAATCAGCTCTGCCGGGCTGGCAGGTGCCTTACCTGCTTCGCTGCGCGTTCGCAGGTCGCCCAGCGCCTGCACCTGTCGACGCGTCACAGTCACGATCTGCCGCGCGCCTGCCCATATCCGCATGCTGACCATATCCTCGGGCTGCGCGCCGGGATTCAGGTTCACCCCGCGCAGATTCATCAGCACTGTCTCGTCCAGAACGGTGCAGCGCGGGCGTGTCTCTTCGGCCATCAGCGCGGCCTCGACCAAGCCATCCCCACCCAGCGCCGCCAGCCATTCAGCCGAAGTGCCGGCCGCCTGCATCACATGCACCCAGAGAAATGCCCCTTCGGCTGGCGCGGGTATCGGACCATCCAGATCAACCGACACCGCCCCGCCAGCGCCGTCCAGCATCAGAGCAAATCTTTCGTTCATTGATGCAGCCCCTCCATATTTCCCGTGGCAGTAGAACACGCCAAGCAAATTCCACAACACTTCTCTGCAACACGCACCGGAGACCGTGAAATTCCCCCCGTGCACCTTCCCCTTGGCCCGCGCATTGGGTAAGCCAACTCTCAACCACGCAAACGAGCGGAGACACCCGATGGGACTGGACAAGACATTCGACGCCGCCGAGGCCGAAAAGCGCATTTATGACGCTTGGGAGGACGCAGGCAGCTTTGCCGCCGGGGCCAACGCCGCCGACGGAGCGGAGCCATTCAGCATCATGATCCCGCCGCCCAACGTGACTGGCGTGCTGCATATGGGCCATGCATTCAACAACACGTTGCAGGACATCCTGATCCGTTGGAAGCGGATGCAGGGCTACGACACGCTCTGGCAGCCGGGCACCGATCACGCGGGCATCGCCACGCAGATGGTCGTGGAGCGGATGCTGGCCGAAAACCAGCTGCCCAGTCGGGCAGAGATGGGCCGCGAGGCGTTTCTCGAAAAAGTCTGGGAATGGAAAGAGAAATCCGGCGGCACCATCGTCGGACAGCTCAAACGCCTCGGCGCGTCATGCGACTGGTCGCGTACGGCGTTCACGATGGCCGGTGCGGCAGGCGATACGAAGGTCGGCCACGAAGGCAGCGCCAATTTCCACGACGCGGTCATCAAAGTCTTTGTCGACATGTACAACAAGGGCCTGATCTATCGCGGCAAGCGGCTGGTCAACTGGGACCCGCATTTCGAGACCGCGATTTCCGATCTGGAAGTCGAAAATATCGAAGTAGCCGGTCACATGTGGCACTTCAAATACCCACTCGCGGGTGGCGAGACCTATGAATATGTCGAGAAGGACGAGGACGGTAACGTTACCCTGACAGAGATCCGCGATTACATCTCGATTGCCACCACTCGGCCAGAGACGATGCTCGGCGATGGTGCGGTCGCGGTGCACCCATCGGACGAACGCTACGCGCCCATCGTGGGCAAGCTGTGCGAAATCCCCGTTGGCCCCAAAGAACACCGCCGGATGATCCCGATCATCACCGATGAATACCCCGATCCCACCTTCGGCTCGGGCGCGGTCAAGATCACTGGCGCGCATGATTTCAACGACTACGAGGTGGCCAAGCGCGGGAATATCCCGATGTACAACCTCATGGACACCAAGGCGAATATGCGTGCCGATGGCAAACCCTACGCCGAAGAGGCCACTGTTGCGCAGGCCATCGCCAATGGTGAACAGGAATTCGACGAGGCGATGATCGCCGCGATGAACCTTGTCCCGGATGAATATCGCGGGCTGGACCGGTTCGAGGCGCGCGCACGGGTCGTGGCGGATATCACCGCCGAGGGCCTGGCCGTGATGGTCGAGGCTGAAGGTAGGCCGGGCTTCAGCCCGGCACCCGACGAAGACGCTGCCGACAGCGCAGAGCCGGGCTCAAGCCCGGCCTACGTGCCTTTCGTCGAAAGCAAACCGATCATGCAGCCCTTCGGCGACCGCTCCAAAGTGGTGATTGAGCCGATGCTGACGGATCAGTGGTTCGTCGACACGTCCAAGATCGTCGATCCCGCGCTCGATGCGGTGCGCAATGGCGACGTGCGGATCATGCCCGAGAGCGACCGCAAGGTCTATTTCCACTGGCTGGAAAATATCGAGCCGTGGTGCATTTCCCGGCAATTGTGGTGGGGGCATCAGATACCGGTTTGGTATGGACCGAAGTTTGAAGGCAAAGCCCAGCAACTCGGCCAGGTCGAGTATTTCTGCGCTCCAAGTGCCGAAGAAGCACTTGAAAAGGCGGTGGCCTACTATCGTCAGCATTTGGGTATCAATGCCCGTCCTTTTGTTGGAGACGAAGCACTCGGTGCCGTTTCCGGCCATGAGATCCAGATCCGGGGCGCTGATGAAAGTAGCTCAATCCGTCTCACTCGCGACCCCGACGTGCTCGACACATGGTTTTCCTCCGGCCTCTGGCCCATCGGCACGCTGGGCTGGACCGGCGACGCGGACACCGACGCCCAAAACGAGGCGCTGCAGAAATACTTCCCGACCTCGACGCTGATCACCGGGTTCGACATCATCTTCTTCTGGGTCGCCCGGATGATGATGATGCAATACGCCGTTGTGGGCCAGAAACCCTTCTCGGACGTCTATGTCCACGCGCTCGTCCGCGACGAGAAGGGCAAGAAGATGTCCAAATCGCTCGGCAACGTGCTCGACCCGATCGAGCTGATTGACGACTACGGTGCCGACGCCGTGCGCTTTACCCTCACCGCGATGGCCGCCATGGGCCGCGATCTGAAGCTCAGCACACAGCGCATCGCAGGCTATCGCAACTTCGGGACCAAGCTTTGGAACGCCGCGCGCTTCGCCGAGATGAACGGTGCGACCACCGCCAATGCACCGACGGAGTACCGACGTCTTACCGACGCAAAACAGACGGTCAATAAATGGATCATCGGAGAGACCGCACAGGTCCGCGCCGCCGTTGACCACGCGCTGGAACAATACCGTTTTAACGACGCCGCCAGCGCGCTTTATACCTTTGTCTGGGGCAAGGTCTGCGACTGGTATGTGGAGTTTTCCAAACCCCTGCTGATGGATGGCACCGACGAAGTTAAGCAAGAAACCCAAGAGGTTATGGCATGGGTCATCGACCAATGCGTGATCTTGCTGCACCCGATCATGCCCTTCGTCACCGAAGAGCTGTGGGGCACGCTGGGGGATCGCGACCAGATGCTGGTGCACACCCCTTGGCCCACCTATCAACCCGCTGATCTGGTTGATGAAAATGCCGATCGCGAAATGAACTGGGTGATCGCGCTGATCGAATCCGTCCGCTCTGCGCGCGCCCAGATGCACGTACCGGCGGGGCTGAAAATCCCGATGGTCGTGACCGCACTCGATACGGCCGGTCAGGCCGCATGGGACCGCAACGAAGCGATGATCATGCGGCTCACACGGGTCGAGAGCCTGACGCATGTCGAGACATTGCCCAAAGGCTCGATCACCGTCGCTGTAGAGGGTGGCAACTTTGGCCTGCCTCTGGCGGATATCATTGATATTGATGAGGAAAAGGCACGACTGGAAAAGACACTGGGCAAGCTGGAAAAGGAACTTGGCGGTCTGCGTGGACGGCTCAGGAACCCTAAATTCGTGGCCTCCGCCCCCGACGAGGTGGTCGAGGAAACCCGCGCCAACCTCGCCCTGCGCGAAGAGGAAGAAACGCAGTTGCGCACGGCATTGGAGCGGCTGAACGAGATCGGATAACGTAGGCCGGGCTTCAGCCCGGCACCGACGAAAAGTTCCATAACCATCGCAAGGTCGGATTCAATCCCACCTTGCCTATAGCACGCGCCGGGCTAAAGCCCGGCCTACTTCTGACAGCAATGCCACCGCTCACCCGCGTGTCGTGAACCGCGGTGCGCGCCCGGCCATGTTGGCGCTGATCACTTCCATCTGATCCGGTTTGCCGATCAGATCGGTCTGCGCACGGCTCTCTGCAATCAGCACATCATCCGACGATGCACCGGATTCAGCGTATTCTATCAGTGCCTTCGCCGCGCGCATCGCTGACGGGCTGTTGCCCGCAATCTCTGACGCCAATGCCTGCGCCACCGCCAGCGGATCATCAGCGATCTCTGTCACCAGCCCCCAATCTGCCGCTTGCTGCGCGCTGATCGGCGTGGCCGAATAGGTCATCTGCCGGATCACATCGCTGCGCGTCAGATGCGGCAACAGGGCCATGCCGCCCATATCCGGGACAAGGCCCCATTTCATCTCCATAATCGCCAATTTCGCGCCGGGTGCGGCAATGCGAACATCCGCCCCCAATGCCAGCTGAAACCCGGCGCCATAGACTGCCCCCTGCAATGCGGCGATGACCGGAACGGGAAGTTTACGCCAAATTAGCGCAACTTCTTGAAAAAGGTTAGCGTTGCCATGGGTGCGCGGCATTACCAATGCTTCGGGATCACCCGCCGCCAGTTGCGCGAAACTCATCACGTCGAGGCCCGCACAAAATGCTTCGCCCTCGCCCGACAGAACCACGGCACGGATATCGGCATCCATCAGCGCCTGCCCGGCGGCGACAATCGCCTCGGCCATTGCCGGATCGACTGCGTTGCGTTTTTCCGGGCGGCTTAGCCGGACATGGGCGATGTGGTCGGTAATTTCAGTGGTAACGCGGGACATTGGCAGGCTCCTATCGACTGCGGCCAGCAAAACCGCGCGATGCGGCCCGCGCAAGAAGAACCTTACGGCACCCAACGTTCCACCGCGCGCAGCGCGCCCAGTGATTTATCATAAACCAGTGTCAGGATACGACGCCCGCCGGTCCGCGTGGCAATGGCCGGGACAGTACGGACAGCACCGGCCGCGAGCGTAGCCGCGATAAACCCACGGCGAGAGAATGTTGGCATCTGGATGCCCTTCTTAGTTGCGAGTGATTCTCATCTATGGGCGCACCCACGCAATTACAAGGGATTGCGCCACACCACGGCATGGCGTTATCTGGCGAAATGAGCCATCCACGATACACCGACCTGATCCTGTCTCTGCCCGCCTCCGTGCCGTTTGTCGGCCCCGAAGTGCAAGAGCGCACTCGCGGCGCACCGTTTGCCGCGCGGCTGGGTGCGAACGAAAATGTCTTTGGCCCCTCGCCCCACGCCCTCACCGCCATGCGCGATGCGCTCGAGGGTATCTGGCAATACGGCGATTCCGCCAGTTTCGACCTGAAAGAGGCGCTGAGCGCACATCTGGATGTGACCCCGGAAAACCTCGTTATCGGCGAAGGAATCGACGGCCTGCTCGGGTATCTGGTACGGCTGCTGATCGCGCCCGGCGACGCCGTGGTAACATCGGACGGGGCCTATCCAACGTTCAACTACCACGTCAGCGGTTTTGGTGGGGTACTACATAAGCTGCCCTATAACGGCGACCACGAAGACCCGGACGCGCTCTTTGCCAAGGCGGCAGAGGTGGATGCCAAGCTGGTTTATCTGGCCAATCCCGACAACCCGATGGGCAGTTGGCATGAAGGCGATACAATCTTGCGCGCACTCGACATGCTGCCCGAGGGATGTCTGCTACTGCTGGACGAGGCCTATGTCGAATTCGCCCCCGAAGGGACCGCGCCGCGGATCGCGGCAGACGATCCCCGCGTCATCCGCATGCGGACATTTTCCAAGGCTTACGGCATGGCGGGCGCACGTATCGGCTATGCCATCGGTGCCCCCGATCTGATCCGCAGCTTTGACAAGATCCGCAACCATTTTGGCCTGAATCGCGCAGCCCAAGCGGGCGCATTGGCGGCATTACAAGATCAGGACTGGTTGGCGCAAACCCTTGATCGGGTTGATGCATCACGCAGGCAGATTGCAGATATCGCAGCAAAAAACGGTCTGATCGCCCTGCCTTCAGCCACCAATTTCGTGACCATTGATTGTGGCGCCGATGGTGACTTTGCGCGCCGGGTACTGGCATCTCTGGTGGACCAAGATCTGTTCGTACGCATGCCCTTTGCTGCCCCCCATGATCGCTGCATCCGCATCAGTTGCGGGCGCGAAGCGGATCTGGCCCTGTTTCGCGCCGCACTGCCAAAGGCGCTGGCGGAAGCGCGCGCATGATCGCACAGGGTCGATATTGACACCTGACTTTTCTTTGGATCGTTATATCATCTGGATATGCGACGCGGAAACATGCCCTCTGCCCCGAATTACACAAACGCTGCCCTGATCATGGGGCTGGTTAATCTGGTGTGGGTTTTCTTTGTTCTTTGGGTGGCCTTTGGCCTACCGATCGTACTGGCTACGGGTTATGGGTTAAACCTGCTGATTGACCGGATCAAGCATCGCGATTGAACTGGCGCGTGGATGACAGTTCAGCACATATCAACCCACGGAAATCACACGCGCCGCCGCACTTACACCGCCAGCCTCATGCGGGATATCCAGTGCAGCCAATCCAGCCTCGATCGCGCCCAGCATACCCAACACCATATGCGCATTTACATGTCCCATATGACCAATCCGAAAATATCCATGCCACGCAGGGTCGGTACTCTCGGCCATGCCAAGTCCGATCCCGAGGGTGACACCGGCATTGGCCTCGACCCAACGGCGCAAGTCCGTCGCGCGTGGGGCAGGCAGCGATAGCGAAGAAACCGCGCGGCTGCGATGCACGGGATCAGCGACATTCAGACTCAATGCCCCCGCCCTGCCCCAGACATCTGCCGCAGCCCATATCGCACGGGACAGTGTATCGTGGCGCGCCCAGACAGACTCGATCCCTTCCGCATGGATCAGGTCCAGCGCGGCCCTCAAACCATACAGATGATGCGTCGGCGCCGTCCCACAGAAATACTGATAAAAGATTTCAGGCGTGGCGCGACGGGTCCAGTCCCAATAGGGGCTGACGCGTTCCTGATTGGCCCGCACCGCCGCCGCCCGATCATTGAAGAACACGAACCCAAGGCCCGGCGGTGTCATCAGACCTTTTTGACTGGCGGTCACAGTCACATCAATGCCCCAATCATCCATCTCCAGACGGTCACATCCAAGGCTGGCAATGCAATCGGCCATCAACAGCGCCGGGTGCCCTGCGGCGTCGATTGCCGCCCGCACCGCTTTCATATCGCTGAGGATACCGGTCGAGGTGTCGACATGTGTGGCAAGTACTGCCTTGATCCGATGGTCTGTATCTGCGCGTAGCACGTCCTCGACACGGGCAGGGTCAATCGGACTTTTCTTGCCAAAGTCGATAATCTCTGCGACCACCCCCAAAGACGCGGCCATTTCGGCCCAGCCATGTCCAAACCGACCTGTCGTCAGCACCATAACCGCATCACCTGGTGCCAGAGTATTTGCCAGCGCCGCCTCCCATGCGCCATGCCCGTTGGCGATATATATCGCGACATGATGGCTGGTGCGCGCGACACGACGCAGATCAGGCAGCAGGCTTGCCGTCATCTCGATCAACTCACCTTCATAGATATTTGGCGCCCCCCGGTGCATGGCTCGCAGCACCTCGTCGGGCACGACAGACGGACCGGGAATGGCAAGGTAGGGATGTCCGCTGGCAAGGCTCATTTTCTGCGCTCCGAGATACAGGTCCGTCGGACATTACTGAGGCGGCAGGTCGCGTCAATGCCCATGCATCCGCTTGCCATGGCTCCGGGCTGCGCCTACATGAGGGCTTCGCATCGTCGGTTTGCCCGGCGCACCCCAAAGCCAAGGCAGAGATGACCCTTTTCAAGCGGATCACAGAGTGGGAGCGCAATCTGCGTCAATCCTACAATACCGACCTCTCGACACCCGAGAACCGTCGCCGTGCTGAAATCTACAACCTTTGGTTCGATCACGCAGTACTGCGTATTTTCTGGACGAACTTCTATCCCGTCGCGCCCGGTGTCTACCGGTCAAACCAACCAACACATCGCCGGTTCGAAAAGCTCAAGGCAATGGGCATCCGCAGCATCCTCAATCTGCGCGGTTCAGCGGGTGCCGCGCACTATCTGGTCGAAGAGGAAAGCTGCGCGAAACTAGGGCTCAACTTGGTAAACGTGACGCTGCACGCGCGCTTTGCAGCGCCGCGCCACGACATTCAGGCAGTCATTGCTGCATTCCGCAGCATCGAAAAACCCTTTGTGATGCATTGCAAATCAGGGGCAGATCGCGCCGGATTCGCCTCGGCTATCTACCTGTTGGTGATCGAAGGCAGGCCGGTGTCCGAAGTGCGCAAGATGCTCAGCTTCAAATACCTTCATATCAAGAGTTCACGCACTGGTGTTCTTGACTATATCCTTGATCTTTATGAGGCGCGCAACGCACGCGCGCCAATCAGCTTTGAGGACTGGGTAGAGACCGAATACGAGAACGAAACGGTCCAAGCCGAGTTTGAAAGCAAATTCAAACCCCGCTTTTAGGTCACCACCCCGCGCCGTCCGATCCGCTCTGCCATATCGAGCATCCGGCACGAGAACCCCCATTCATTGTCATACCAACCAAAGACACGCAGCAAACCGCCCGCACTCACCGAGGTTTCACGTCCGCAGATAATGATCGATTCCGGTCTGCCGCGCAGGTCGGACGATACCAGAGGTTGTTCTGTCCAGCCAAAAACACCGCCCGATGCCGCCGCGTCCTTCAACAACGTGTTTACGGCGTTCACCGACGCTGGTTTTTCCGTTTGCACAGTCAGGTCGATACAAGAAACACTTGCCGTCGGCACTCGGATCGCACGCGCCTCGATCCGGTCCTTGAGGTGCGGCAACACCAGATAAGTCTGATGTTGCGCACTTGTCGTCGTGGGCACCATCGACAATGCCGCCGCGCGACTGCGTTCAGGGTTTGCGCGCGGTTTGTCCACGGTGGGCTGACTGCCGGTATAACAATGTACTGTGGTCATCTGCCCGTCGATGACACCAAAGCTTTCATCCAGCCGCTTCAACAAAGGTGCCAGCGCGTTGGTGGTACAAGACGCATTCGAGATAATGCGCGCATCGCCCATATCATCCTCGTTTGCCCCCAGAACCAGCGTGACGTCGGCCTCGGCAGCGGGACCCGAAACCAGAACCGCACCCGCGCCAGCCTGTAACCCACGCTCGGCCACGGCTCGGCGCCCGGCCATTCCGGTACATTCCAACACCAGATCGACACCACTCAAATCCAGCGTACGCAAGTCGGTCTCAGCATGAAACGGGATAGGCCGACCATCCACGGTGAGGGCATTTTCGCTGGTGTCCACGGTACCCGGCCAAGGCCCGTAAATACTGTCATATTGAAAGAGATAGGCACAGGTTTCCAATGGTTCGATCTCGTTGATCAGAACCAGCTCGAACCCATCGCGGCCCTGTAGCAGAATGCGCAGCAACGCGCGGCCAATACGACCAAAACCATTGATGGCGATACGGATCGGGCGATCGGACATGGGGGCCTCCGGTGTCGTGTCGCACCATCGCTATCGCAGCGCGCCCCATGCTGCCAACCAACAAATTGTACCGCATACATTGTGTTACGGGGAAACGCCTAATGAGTTGTCCCCGCCGAACCCGCGCCGGGCCGAAGCGCACGCGGTGCCGCAAATGGCGCGTCATTCCTCAGGCTCGGCACACGCGACTGCGTCTCAGCCACCAGATCGAGGTCGATCTCGGCTAGAATCACCCCCGGATCACGGCCGCCATCGGCCAACACCCTGCCCCAAGGATCGACAATCAGCGAATGGCCATAGGTTTCGCCGCCGCCGGGCACCGGACCGACCATGCCAGCCGAAACCACGAACCGCGTTGTCTCGATCGCGCGGGCACGGGTCAGGACATGCCAGTGTGCCGCGCCGGTGAGCGCCGTAAACGCCGCCGGACAACACAGGATTTCCGCCCCGGCCTGCGCCAGCGACCGATAGAGTTGCGCAAACCGCAGATCATAACAGATGGTATGCCCGATACGCGCCAACGCTGTGTCGTGGATGACCGCGCAGTTTCCTGCACTGACAGTCGCACTTTCGCGGTAAACCTCATCCGCAGACAGCGTAACGTCGAACATATGTATCTTGTCATAGCGCCCGGTAATTTGGCCATCCGGATCCAGCATCAGGCCGCGGTTAATAATCCGCCCGTCCGATCCAGCCACGGCTATCGACCCGAGATTGACCCAGATACCATGTTCGGCTGCAAAGCCCTGCATCGCCTTCAGGAATGAGTGGTCAGCCTCGACGGCGGTGGGCGGCGTTACTGTGGGGCCATCCGTCGCCAGACCACTGCAATATTCCGGCAAAAAGATCATTTGCGCCCCCTCATCAACCGCGTTGCGAGCAAGCGGAAGGGCCTCCTCTAGCGCAGTTTCAAACGTTGGGCGTGCGCGCGTCTGTAGGCAGGCGATCATGATGGGGCGTGACATCCGAGGGTCTCCTTTGGTGTTCGCCGCAACCTATCCCAGTGCTACGGACTGTGCAAAACTCTCAGCGATAGGCAGAGGGCGGCTGACCGTACTGCGCTGCGTAACTGCGCGAGAAATGTGCCGAATTCGCAAACCCGGTGGCAAGCGCAATCTCGGTCAACGGCAGGGCCGAGTTGCGCAACAGGCTCTGCGCGCGCTCCAACCGCAGAGATCTATAATACTGCATCACAGGCTGACCCAGCTGCGCTCTAAAAAGCCGGGCAAGCTGGCGCGGAGACACGCCGGAAATGACCGCCAACTGCGCCAGATCAAGCGGATCCGCGACGTGGCTCTCCATTGCGGACACAGCATCCAGAACAGCCGGTGTATGACTGCCGATCCGCTCAACCAAACCGGCACGCTGCGGGCCAATGGGCGGGCGGACTTCCGTATGCATGAACCAATCGCTGACTTGGCGGGCAAAACCTTTTCCGTGCTGGCTGGCGATAAGTGCATGTATCATATCCAGCGGCGCGGTTCCCCCCGCGCAGGTCATCCTGTCACGGTCGATGACATATAGCGTGCGCTCGATTTGCAAGTCCGGCGACAACTCGGCCAGCGCGGGCGCATATTCCCAATGTAGGGTCATCCGCCGTCCTGCCATCAGCCCGGCCTGCGCCAGAATGACCGGCCCGCCTGATACGCCGCCCATCACTGTTCCGGATCGCGCCTTGCGAGCCAACCACCGCAGCAATGCAGGGTCAGAAACTCCACTCAGATCCCCCCCGGCGATGACAAACAGATAATCCAGCGCCAGATCGTCACCCACCCGCGCCTGTGCCGTAACTGACGCGGCCCCCGAGCTAAAAACAGCGCCGGTTCCCATACCTACGGGGATGATGTCATAGAGTTGCCTGCCGGCCAGCAAGTTGGCGGCGCGCAACGGTTCTGCTGTTGCCGCATAGGACATCAGGGCAAAATCCGGCATCGGTAACAATCCGACCCTTGTAACGTTACTTTTCCGCTCGCTGTCCATTTTGGATATCTAAATGTCATTTTCAGGAAAGTCTATTCCCTGGAAAGTTCGCATGCTTGAGAACACTGATCCCAGCAGGACCATCACTATGCGCTACTCTGCCCTTCGTATTCTCAAAGAAGGCCTCACCGGCAACAAAGGCTGGAAACCCGTCTGGCGCGAGCCGGAACCCAAGCGTGAATATGACGTCGTCATTATCGGGGGCGGCGGGCATGGGCTTGCGACGGCTTATTATCTGGCCAAAGAGTACGGCATCACCAATGTCGCCGTGCTCGAAAAGGGCTGGATCGGGGGCGGCAATGTCGGGCGTAACACGACGATCATCCGCTCCAATTACCTGCTGCCGGGCAACGAGCCGTTTTACGAGCTGTCGCTGAAGCTGTGGGAAGGTTTGGAGCAGGACTTCAACTACAATGCGATGATCTCACAACGTTCGATCCTGAACCTCGTTCATTCCGACGGGCAGCGCGATGCGTTCATCCGACGCGGCAACGCGATGTTCCTGGCCGGGGCAGATGCCGAATACGCCGATGCAGACCAATTGCGCGCCGAACTGCCGTTTCTCAATTTCGACAACGCACGGTTTCCGATCAAAGGCGGGCTTTACCAGCGGCGCGGCGGCACTGTCCGGCATGACGCGGTCGCATGGGGGTTTGCCCGTGGTGCCGACAGCCGCGGTGTCGATATCATCCAAAATTGCGAAGTCACCGGCTTTGACATCGAAGGCGGCGTCTGCCGCGGCGTCGAGACCTCTCGCGGTCCGATCCGTGCGCGTAAGGTGGCGATGTGTGTCGCCGGGTCATCGGGGCGTGTTGCCGCGCAGGCCGGTATGCGCCTGCCGATCGAATCCCACGTTTTGCAGGCTTTTGTCACCGAAGGACTGAAACCGGTGATCCCCGGCGTCATTACCTTTGGCGCGGGCCACTTTTATGTCAGCCAGTCCGACAAGGGCGGGCTGGTCTTTGGCGGCGATATCGATGGTTACAACTCTTACGCACAACGCGGAAATCTGCCCGTGGTCGAGGACGTGGCCGAAGGCGGCATGGCAATCATGCCAATGATCGGGCGTGCCCGACTGCTTCGCAGTTGGGGCGGCATCATGGATATGTCGATGGACGGCTCGCCCTTTATCGACCGCACACATGTCGACGGCCTCTATTTCAACGGCGGCTGGTGCTATGGCGGGTTCAAGGCAACGCCAGCCTCGGGATGGTGCTACGCCCATCTGCTAGCCCGCGACGCACCGCACCCGGTGGCAGCCGAAATGCGGCTGGATCGCTTCGCACGTGGTCACATGATCGACGAAAAGGGCATGGGCAACCAGCCCAACCTGCACTGAGCGCCCTCATGCTTCTTCTTTGCAAAAATACTCCAATTCCGACCTCGCCCGAGAGGACCATATCATGATCATCAACCATCCCCTTCTTGGTCCGCGTGATGCGGCAGAGTTCGTCTATCTCGGCGATGCAGCCCTCATCGACCGGCCCGATTGGCAGGCCAAGGATGCCGCCGAGCAGTTCCACGCCTATGGCTATCTGCGCGACAATCCTGCGGGTCGACATCAGGAACTTTGGTATCATGAGCAAGGAGACCGCAGCTGGCTAGTGGTCACCCGCGACACACTCACCCACGAGATCACAGAAGTGCAACTTGCCCGCGACGTGGCACGCAGCCGGGGGCGCAGCGCATGACCCAGATCAACCGTATCAGCAGCGGACTCGTCGATACCACGCAAGCGCTTCAGTTCACTTTCAACGGCAAGCAGATGCAGGGGCATCCCGGCGATACGCTGGCCTCAGCATTGCTGGCGAACGGTCAGCGCCTTGTCGGTCGGTCGTTCAAATACCACCGCCCGCGCGGCATTTTCACCGCTGGTTCCGAGGAGCCTAATGCGCTCGTTCAATTACGCTCTGGGGCGCATCAGGAACCGAACACACGCGCCACCGTGGCCGAGCTGTTCGATGGCCTAAGCGCGACCAGCCAGAACCACCGCGGGTCGCTGGAATACGATCTGATGGCGGCGACTGATTTTCTGTCTCCGTTCCTAAGTGCCGGATTCTATTACAAGACCTTCATGTGGCCCAAAGCGTTTTGGGAAAAGTTCTACGAACCCGCGATTCGTGCCTCGGCTGGCCTTGGTCGGTTGTCGATGCAAGATGACCCGGACAGCTACGACAAGGGCTATCTGCATTGTGATCTGCTGGTAATCGGAGCAGGTCCCGCGGGTCTGAGTGCTGCGCTGGCTGCTGGTCGTAGTGGCGCACGCGTAATTCTGGCAGACGAAGACTTCGCCCCCGGCGGGCGGCTCAACGCCGAAACACTGGAAGTGGACGGAATGTCGGGCTGCGACTGGGCCGCCGAGGCCATCGCGGAGCTGACCGCGATGGACAATGTACGCCTGATGACTCGCACCACCGTTTATGGTGCTTATGATCATGGCACCTATGGCGCGCTGGAGCGGTGCACAGACCACCTCGCCCACGCCAACGGCAAACCGCGCCAGATCCTCTGGCGGATCTACTCCAAGCGCGCTGTACTGGCGGCGGGCGCAACAGAACGCCCCATCGCGTTCGGCAATAACGACCGGCCCGGCATCATGCTGGCGGGCGCGGTCCGCACGTATGTGAACCGCTACGGCGTCACACCCGGTCAGAACATGGCAGTGTTCACCAATAATGACGATGGCTGGCGCACGGCCTATGACCTAGTGGCCAAAGGTGTCGACGTCCGTGCGATCATCGACACCCGCGACGCACCTGCCGTCTGCAATGTACCCGGCGCACGCCACATTCGCAGCGCGGGCGTGATCGATACTGTCGGACGCAAAGGGCTGCGCGCTATCACCCTTACCGATGGGCAGGTCATCCCCTGCGATGGCCTCGCTGTGTCGGGTGGATGGAACCCCAACGTGCATTTGACCTGCCACCAGCGCGGGCGGCCTGACTGGAACGATGCCCTCTCGGCTTTCGTACCGGGCAGCAACCTACCCGCTGGCATGAGCGTTGCTGGGGCCGCGAATGGTGCGCTGACACTTGGTACGGCTCTCGACGAGGGTCGCAGGGTAGCGAATGCACAGATCAAGGACCTCGGCTTCACGCCTGCGCGCAACCCTGCGCCGCACGCTGAGGACGAGCCGCATGAAGGCGCCCCAGTCTGGCACATCGGAGCGAGCGCGAAGCGGGCGTGGCTTGATCTGCAGAACGATGTCACCGTCAAAGACATCAAGCAATCCCACCGCGAGGGCTTCCGCTCGGTCGAGCATATGAAGCGCTACACGACACTCGGTATGGCCACCGATCAGGGAAAAACAGCAAACATCCCTGCACTGGCGATCATGGCGGAGTGCACAGGTAAATCGATCCCCGAGACCGGCACAACCATTTTCCGCCCCCCCTACACGCCTGTCCCCCTTGGCGCGCTGGCTGGTCGTGCACGGGGTAAGGAATTCCGCCCAACCCGTCTGACACCCAGCCATGAATGGGCCAAGGCCAATGGCGCCACCTTCGTTGAGGTCGGCAACTGGCTGCGCGCACAATGGTTCGTTCAGCCCGGCGAGCAGGGCTGGCGCGACAGCGTCGACCGTGAAGCTCTGCAAACTCGCCAAACCGTCGGTATCTGCGACGTGACCACACTGGGCAAGATCGACGTTCAGGGCCGGGACGCAGCGGCGTTTCTGAACAAGGTCTACGCCAACGGCTTTGCCAAGCTTGCCGTTGGCAAGGTGCGCTACGGCATCATGCTACGCGAGGATGGGATCTGTTACGACGACGGCACCACCGCGCGCATGGGTGAGAACCACTTTGTGATGACCACCACCACCGCCAATGCCGTTCTGGTCTATCGGCGGATGGAGTTTGCGCGCCAATGCCTTTGGCCGGATATGGACGTTCACCTGATTTCGACCACCGATGGCTGGGCACAGTTTGCAGTCGCTGGCCCGGACGCGCGCAAGCTGCTGCAAAAGGTCGTGGACCCAGAACAGGACCTGTCCAACGAGGGCTTTCCCTTCATGGCCTGCGGCGAAGTTACTGTCTGTGGCGGTACCCCTGCCCGGCTATTTCGAATCTCGTTCTCTGGCGAACTGGCCTACGAGGTGGCAGTGCCTGCCCGCTATGGCAACGCCATGATGGGTGTGCTGATGGAGGCAGGCCGCGAATTCCGCGCTGTGCCCTATGGCACAGAGGCCCTCGGTGTGATGCGGATCGAAAAAGGGCACGCAGCCGGCAACGAACTGGACGGGCGCACGACGGCATTCAACCTCGGTCTTGGCCGGATGGTAAGCGCCGCCAAGGATTGCATCGGCAACACCCTGTCGCAGCGACCCCAGATGAATCAATCGGATGCGGTAAAATTGGTGGGCTTTCGTCCAGAGGACCGGATGAAAAAACTCATCGCCGGTTCACATTTCATCGCTCAGGGCAAGGATGCGACGATGGACAATGACGAAGGCTGGATGTCCTCAGTTGCCTATTCGCCTACCCTCGGCCATTCCATCGGTCTGGGCTTCATCAAGTCCGGGGACACGCGCATCGGTGAAGTGGTTCGCGCCGTCAGCCCCGTACACAAGACAGAGATGCGGGTAGAGATCGTTTCACCGCATTTCATCGACCCAGAAGGAGAGCGTCTGCGTGGCTGATTTTACCCTTACCGCCGCCCCGCCGCTGGCGGGCTACAACCGCAGCTTTGGCGCAACATCACTCAAGGCGCCGGAAAACCTTGCTATTGTCTCGATCGCCCTGCCATTAGGTGGCGAGGCGGAGGCCGAAAAGGCGGTAAAATCCGCCTTCGGCATCAACTTGCCTGACGTCGGCATATCTGATGCCGCCAAGGATAAATCCAGCGCAGTCATGCGTTTGGGCAGTGATCTGGCGTTTGTTATTTTCCCCTGCGAAACGCCCGATGCCGAACCACGGATTGCCAAAAAGCTAAAGGGGGCTGCCTACACCACGGACCAGACCGACGTCTGGTGTGCACTGGAAATCAGCGGATCGGGCAGCCGCACTGCACTGGAACGTATCTGTCTGCTTGATCTGCATCCGGACGCCTTCAAGGTGAACGCCATCGCCCGAACGGTGATGGAGCATCTGGGCGTGATCATCGCCCGCACCGGTGACGATACCTACTTGCTGCTCTCGGCCAGCTCATCTGCCAAGTCATTTTTACACGCCATTGAAACGTCGATTGAAAACACCGCCTGAGCGCGCCACCATGCATCGTGAAAGCGAGGCATGATGGCACTCAGATGGACAGACACGGCAAAGCCGGGCACGCCGTATTGGTGGGATGCGTTGGAAAATCCGGCACCGGATGATCCGTTACCCGAATCCTGCGATCTTCTGGTGATCGGGGCGGGCTACACCGGACTGTCAGCCGCCATCGCTGCACATGATTGCGGCGCGCGTGTCGCAGTGGTCGATGCAGACATCCCCGGTCGCGGGGCCTCTACACGCAATGGCGGCATGTTCGGCGCGCATCCCCGTCTTGGCTGGGACGAATTGCGCCGCCGTTTTGACGCAGCCACCGCCGACAACATCTTTGCAGAGGCACCTGACGCATTGGCATGGGCCCGCGCATTGATCGCAGATGAAGCCATCAACTGCGATCTACAGCAGACCGGGCGCATCCAACTCGCCTGGAGTGCGTCTCATTTCGAAAACCAAAAGCGTCTTGCGCGGACAATCCGGGACAAGAGCACGGTCAACGTGCAGATTGTGGACCGCGCTGACCTTTCGACCGAGATCACGACAGAGCAGTATTTCGGTGGCATCGTCTTTCCAGAGCATTGCGGACTGCACCCTGCCAAGTACCATGCAGGATTGATCGCTGCCGCCAGACGCCGTGGCATTCCCATCACTGGCCACGCGCGCGTGCAACAGGTTGACCGCACCGACGCAGGTCATATCGCGTCGACGCCCAAAGGAAAAATCAAAGCGCGAAAGGTCGTGCTTGCGACCAATGGCTACACAACAAAGCCGTTTCGTTGGCAGATCCGCCGTGTCTTTGCCTTGCCCAGTTACCTCATCGCGACCGAGCCACTACCGGCCGATCTGATTGCTCACCTGGTACCGGGCGGTCGGATGATGGTCGAAACCCGCGCGCGCCACAGCTACTTTCGGATTTCACCCGATGGTACGCGCCTGCTGTATGGCGGGCGGGCGGCAATGGTCGACGTGGACCTGCAAACGGCCGCAGAGCGTCTGCATGCCACCATGTGCGAAGTCTGGCCCGAATTGGAACAGACACGCCTCAGTCACGTCTGGACCGGCAACACTGGCTACAGCTTCACCCACATGCCCCATGTCGGATGCCATGATGGCGTGCATTACGCGATGGGGTTTTCCGGATCCGGCACTGTCATGGCCCCTTATCTGGGGGCCAAGGCCGCTTGGCAGGCGCTTGGCGATCCAAGAGGCGAAACGGCGTACTCTAACACAGCATTCGCGCCCAGTTGGCTGCACCCCAGCAGCAATCCCCATTTCTTGCAGGCCGCAAATCTGTGGTATCGCAGCTATGTGGATTGGTCTGAAAATCGGCAGGGCCGCAAGCGTGCGCAGTAAAATGTGAGACGTTGGAGCGGGTAGCGGGAATCGAACCCGCACCTTAAGCTTGGAAGGCTCTTATGATACCATTTCACCATACCCGCTCAACGACCCTCTAGCTATTCGTGCTGGCAAAAACCGTCAAGCCCTCATGTCGCAAATCCGTGTGCTTCTTCCTTACGAAAGGGCACATAGACGCTGTCGGACATCAGTAGCGTCGTCGCAGATCATGCGGATTTGCCCCGCAAAGATAGCGCACCAACAGCAACAGGTTCCGCCCCCCGCGCAACAGCCAACCGTCGCGCTCAAATCGTGCCGCGCTGGTCGTCACATGCCCCGGCATCCGCATCAGTCGCCGGCCAAGGCACCGCGCTATCGCCACATCCTCCATCAAAGGGATATCCGGAAAACCACCCACCGCGTCATAGTCAATTCGAGATATCAGCAGGCCCTGATCCCCGTAAGGCAGATGAAAGAGTCGCGAGCGTAGATTGGCCCACCCCGCCACGAACCGAGCCACCACCTGGTCACTGCCAAAGCGCAGCCCGAAATACGCTGGCTGCCCTTGTGCAATCTGCGCCTTGACAGTTGCCGACCAACCCTCGGGCAATTGCGTATCCGCATGCAGAAACAGCAGCCACGCCCCTTGCGCTATCCCTGCCCCGCGCCGCAGTTGTCCACCACGCGACGCCGACCCTGCCACTACGATCGCACCGACGTCATCAGCGATCTGTCGCGTCGCATCTCGTGATCCGCCATCCGACACGATCAACTCACGGACGAGACCAGCTTCGAGGCCTTCCATCAATGACGACAGGACAACAGGCAGTGCCTCCTGCGCGTTCAAGGTTGGGATCACAATTGATAGTACCGCGCGCATCACCACCCCCTGTTGCCGGACCGCCATGATCCTATATGACAGGGAGACAGAAAACAGGAGTGCCGATGACACGCGCCATATATCAGATCACAGGCAGTGACGCCGCGCCCTTTCTGCAAGGGCTGATCACCAATGACATTGCCAAGCTGGAACATGGTCTGGTCTATGCGGCAATTCTGACACCGCAGGGCAAATATCTGGCGGATTTTTTTCTGTTTCAACGTGATGATGTGATCTTACTTGATGTTGATGCAGGCATCGCTCCCGGCTTAATCCAACGGCTGAACATGTACCGTCTGCGCGCGAATGTGCAGATCACCCCCAGCGATCTGCTCGTCACTCGCGGCACCGGGCCTGCCCCGGAAGGCGCGTTTGACGACCCGCGCCATTCGACGTTGGGTTGGCGACTATATGGTAATTCAGAAGGTGACGACGGCACCGATTGGGACGCGTTGCGCGTTGCTCAGTGCGTGCCGGAGACAGGGATCGAGCTGACGCCTGACACGTTCATCCTCGAAGCCGGTTTCGAACGATTGAACGGCGTCGATTTCCGCAAAGGCTGCTATGTCGGGCAGGAAGTGACCGCGCGAATGAAACACAAGACTGAACTGCGCAAAGGGTTTGCCACTGTCGACATCAATGGCAGCGCCCCGGTCGGGTCAGACATCTCCGCCGAAGGCAAAGCCGCAGGTACCCTGTTCACTCAATCAGGCGGGCGGGCTATCGCCTATCTGCGATTTGATCGGGCGCGAGGTCCGATGCAGGCAAGTGATGCCACTGTCAGATACCCGTCGGCATAAAAATATCGGCACAAAAAAAGGGGCCGCGGACGCAGCCCCTTCATCCGAAAAAAAATATCGCGTCACGCGCGCTCGGAATATTCCATTGTTTCTGTGTTCACCACAATCGCCTCATCCTGACCGACAAAGGGCGGCACCATCACCTTAACGCCATTGTCCAGAATCGCGGGCTTAAAGCTGTTGGCCGCGGTCTGCCCCTTTACGACTGGCTCGGTTTCAACCACGGTGCAGGTCACTTTCTGCGGCAAGGTTGCGTTCAACGCCTCGGCCTCGTGGAATTCCACTGCGATGGTCATACCGTCCTGCAAAAACGGCCGACGTTCCCCCAGAATTTCCGCAGGCAGTTCGATTTGCTCGTAGGTCTCGGAATCCATAAACACCAGCATACCATCGGTTTCATAGAGAAACTGCTGATCTTTTTGCTCCAGCCGTACACGCTCGACTTTGTCGGCACTTCGAAATCGCTCGTTCAGTTTCGAGCCGTTTCGCAGGTTGCGCATCTCGACTTGGGCAAAGGCTCCGCCCTTGCCAGGCTTCACATGATCGACCTTTACAGCAGACCACAGACCTCCGTTATGCTCCAGCACATTGCCGGGGCGAATTTCGTTTCCGTTGATCTTGGGCATTGTGGCAAAACCTTGTCCAAAACTTGATTAAATTCGGCCCTACCCTATATATTGGGTTGGTCCGGGGGGCAAGCAGACGAAATCTCGTGCTGCAGGTGCAGAAGTCATGCAGCTAGCGCATAGATGTTATGCAAATCTGCTCTATCCGAATCGATCGAAACACGTCATAACCATCGCTACGCCGAAAAGACAAGAGCAATAAACTAAGGACGAATCATGAAGGATTTCGTTGACGGTGCCGCCTTCAATAACGAGCAAGGCAATCGTGCACGCAAACTTTTCGCGGCTGTCGTACTGGCCGCATTGGATGATGCCATTTCTGACGATAAGAAATACGGCAACGGCCCCGATCAGATCGCACGCTGGGCGCGTTCGCGCGATGGGCGCGAAGTGCTATCCTGCGCCGGGATCGACCCCAACGAGCGGGTTGTGTCGGGCTTGATGGACTTTGTTTCCAAAGGTGTCCGCACCTCTGTCGCGCTGTCGCGCGAAGAGAGCGAACGCCGCAACGCCGCCGCCGCTCAGGCCGAAGCCGCCTGAGCCACTTCCATCCCGGAAAGGGATGCGTGAAGCCCCGCCATCAAGCGGGGCTTTCGCTGTTTTTAGGCCCCTCCGATTGACGCTACGTCAGGTGTCGCGACCTGAAAATACAATGACTGGCGACAACTGGATCATCCCGGCAAAATCAATCAACGCTCACGACCGCAGGTCGGTGAACCTGAGATAGCGGCAAGACCGGCACCACCTCGCATGCGCCCATTTCCATCAGCGCAGCGAATGATCCGCAGTGAGCACGATCACAATTGCGAGCTGAATTTTCATAAACCGGATTCTATACGGCCAGTTGTTCGGCCACCTGTCGCCTTGGTGCCGTGGAAAATCGGACGGGCTGACATGTTCATGGGTTCCATCAGGCACAGGCAGTTTGTACACCCGGCTATGGACGCAGCGTAGGACACCCAATGGCACGGGCTATCATGATTCAGGGCGCGGGCTCGAATGTGGGCAAATCGATGCTCGTGGCAGGGCTTGCACGCGCCTGCGTGCGCCGCGGGCTAGACGTCGCGCCGTTCAAGCCCCAGAACATGTCAAACAACGCCGCCGTGACGGCAGACGGTGGTGAAATCGGCCGCGCGCAGGCACTTCAGGCACTCGCGAGCCGTCGCGCACCGCATACCGACATGAACCCTGTTCTGCTGAAACCAGAGAGCGAGACCGGCGCGCAGATCGTCGTGCAGGGCCAACGCTTTGCCACGCTGCGGGCGCGCGATTATGGTCAGGCCAAATCTTCGCTTCTCCCCCCAGTGATGGAAAGTTTTCATCGGCTGTGCGGCACGGCTGATCTGGTCCTGATTGAAGGAGCAGGCAGCCCGGCAGAGATCAATCTGCGAGCAGGCGACATCGCCAACATGGGCTTTGCCGAGGCCGCTGGCGTTCCTGTCGTGCTGGTCGGAGATATTGATCGAGGAGGTGTGATCGCGCAAATCGTCGGCACACAGGCCATTCTGCCGACATTGGATGCTGACCGGATAAAGGGCTTTGCCATCAACAAATTTCGCGGCGATCCTGCGCTCTTCGACGACGGATTGACCGCTATCGTGGATCGCACGGGATGGCCGTCGCTGGGCGTGATCCCATGGTTTTCTGATGCGTGGCGGCTACCGGCCGAAGATGTGATGGACATCGCGTCAGGGCCACACGGCGGCGCGATCAAGGTCGCAGTGCCGCACCTCGGGCGGATTGCAAATTTTGACGACCTCGACCCGCTCAGTGCGGAACCAAACGTCAGTGTCCAGATCATCAAGCCCGGACAGCCCTTGCCCGGCGATGCAACGCTGGTCCTGATACCCGGCAGCAAGTCGACGATTGCAGATCTTGCGGCGTTCCGCATGCACGGTTGGGATGTCGACCTGACCGCCCACGTCCGGCGTGGTGGGCATGTTCTGGGTATCTGCGGCGGCTATCAGATGTTAGGTCGAGAGATCGCTGACCCGGAGGGAATTGAGGGGATGCCGGGCAGTGTGCCCGGACTGGGACTGCTAGATGTCACCACGATAATGCGCCCCGAAAAGCGGTTGGCACGCACATCCGCCACTTACCTACCCACCGGCGCGACAGTCGAGGGATATGAGATTCACATCGGTCAGACCGACGGGCCGGATTGCGTACGCGCTTGGCTGGATGTGGCAGGAGAACCCATGGGCGCCGCGAGCCCCAGTGGAAACATACGCGGCTGTTACCTGCACGGGCTTTTCGCTTCAGATCCGTTCCGCGCAGCCTACCTTGCCGGGTTTGGGGCGGATTCTGATACAGCCTACGATACCAGCGTCGAAGAGACCCTGGATGCTCTGGCCGCGCATTTGGAACGGCACATGGATATTGACCTGTTGCTTAGCCTCGCGCAGGATCCAAACCCCGTCGGGAATTGAGTGAACCCAGCAACAATGTGGGGCGCTTTGTCAATTCAACCGTAAATAGCGCAAGTCGCTGCGATCAGCTCTGCGTGCCTACTCCAGCTCTTGGCTGGCTAGCGCGCGATGTATTTCTCGGCGGACAAGTTTGCGCACGTTACGCGTGATCCGCTCACCCAGACCGCCTTGCAGCTCTTGGCGGACGATTTCAGTCACCAGTTCGCGCAGCGCATCTTCATCAAGGATTGCATCAGAGTCCTCATCAAGGCCAAGCAATCTGGCCGTGTCGTCCTCCAAACGATCTTCTGTATCTGCCGCTTCCGGCAGTGGCAGTTCCTGATCTGCCAAATCCTCGGCGGTATCGGTGTCATCGCTATTCAGACTATCCTGAGAAGGCTTGGTTGTGGTCGATGCCGCCTCTTCGCTGACTTCGAATGCCCCTCGCGATCGCATGGTGCTTTCTGCTGCGTCGGATTGTTTTGCCGCAGCGTCGCTTTGGGTGTTCCCATCCGCGTCACCGCCAGTGTCGCTTGGCACATAGTCTTCCCACGGCAGCGGCTCGACGGCTGCGCCCGCGTAGTCATCATCTGACGCACCGTCCGGCTCCCATTGCTCAGAACGTTCGGCTACAGCCTGCTCTAACTCAGCAACGCGGTTTTTCAGGGCGCTCGCAACGTCAGATGGCGCGGTGTTCTCTACAGCGACAGTATGATCATGTTCGTCCAAATCGGATTCTTCGTCATCATCCAGACGGGTGCTGTGATCTTCTTCCGCCCGATCAAAATCCTCATCAGTGTCGAATTCTTCATCGTCCTGATTAACGTCGAGATGATCGTGGTCATCGGCATGACCGTCATCGGTTCGTTGGCTCTCCGCCTCGGGTTCATCGCTCTGGCGCACCTCTTCAGTGCGCTCCTCGGGTGCGCGCAGTTCTTCTGCCTCGGGCACCGCCTGTTCGGATTCGGGCTCGGGCGGAACCTCTCGTTGCGTTTCATCGACTCGAAAGGACGGTGTCAGAACCAGTTTTGAAACATCAGATGTTTCAGCGTCGCCCTTATTGCGGGCAACGGGCCGGCTGACACCACCGTGTGAGTCGGTATCAGCAACGCGCGATTCGTTCGAGACCAGCCTTCTAATTGATGAAAGCACGTCCTCGATTTCCACATTGGTTACGGGATCTGACATTTTCTTACCACTCTTGCCTCAGCACAGCTTACCGGGCGGACGGCATTCACACAACAGATAGGGCGCGTTTTACTGTTTTCCGAGCGAGCGCAGTACACGATCCAATTGTTTACCCTGTTTGCTGCTGGGGACCGGTGCCGTTTTTACAAGGTTGTAATAGGCACTCGGGTCATAGGTTTGAACCGCCAGATTCAGATCTTTGGCGGTCAGCTGACCCATCGAGGAAAGCACCGAATAAGCGGCAATATAGACATCTGCCTGCGCCGAAATCTGATTGGCCTTGGCATTCAGCAGCTCCTGCTCGGCGTTCAAAACATCCAGTGTCGTGCGCGCGCCTAGCTTGGCCTCTTCACGAACACCGTTAAACGCTACCTGCGCAGCGCGGACCTCGTCGTTGCTGGATGTCGCGACAGCCTGAGCCGCGCGCAGAATCGCATAAGCGTTACCGACATTCTGCCGCACGGCATGCGACGTGATGTGCAACAGACCACGTTGAGCATCACGAATTGCCATGGCGCGTCGCCTTGCCGCGCTCAACCCGCCGCCTTGATAGATCGGTCCTGCTGCCTGAATGCCAAAGCTGCCCTGACGAGAAAAACTGCTACCGCCAAGCTCTTCGCGCACGCCAAGGCTTCCGTTCAACGTGACGCGCGGCTTCATCGCTGCATCGGCCACGAGGATGCTTAACTCGGCAGCAGCAACATCATGCTGCACCTTCAGAACATCAGGATGATAGCGCACAGCCACTGTCTTGGCCGAATCGACGGAGCGGGTAATCGTTGGCAGGCGCGGCGGTTGCGTCAGACGCCCGGGCTTGTGCCCCACAGCGGCAATGTATTCCTCGATTGCCTGCAACAGATCGCCTTGCGCGGCCGCCAATCCACTTTCTGCGGATGAAAGGCGAGCCTCGGCCTGCGCAACGTCGGTGCGGGTCACTTCACCTACTTCGAACCGATCACGCGCGGCACGTAACGACTGGCTGATCACACGTACGTTGCTCTGGCGCAACGCGACGAAACGCGTATTGCGCTGGACGTTCATATAGGCCCGTACGGCACGTAGCAGCACCTGCTGTTCGATCCCGATCAGCGTCTGACGGGTGGCCAGCACCGTTTCCTTTGCAACGCTGATCTGCAAGGGGGTCCGCCCGAAATCATAGAGCAACAGTTCGGCCGTGATGCCCGCATTGGCGTTGGTCGCGGCGGAATTGGTGTTGCCCGGCCCCGGCACCGTAGGGGTACGGGAAAAGCTGCGCGTGATATCAGTGGACCAATTGATGATCGGACGCAGCCCCGCCACGGTTGCAGCCACGTCTTCGTCCGCAGCGCGCAACAACGCGCGGTTCTGATCCAGCAACCCGCTGTGATTGTAGGCCCCGACCAGCGCATCCGCCAACGTGTCAGCCTGTGCCGTCTGTTGCGGGGCGAACGCGATAGCCAGAACAGCCGTGTAAATCATGGGGCGCAGTCGTTTCAAAGGCAAACGCAGCCATGCCCCTGACCGGCCCGGTGAAGAAATGCGAAGTGTCATACCTGTCATCCTCTGCCCCTGTTTCCGACCGTTGCCGTCAGAGCGTAAAAGCTGCGTGCTTCTCAAAACCTGGGAGAACAGGCGCACCCGCGTTAAAAGAGAACCGCCACGTCATATGTCCGTCAATCTTGTAACCGATACGCACCACACCGAGCGCGCCTTCCATAAAGAGGCAGGCGATGCGACCGCCATCCTTCAGTTGAGCGATCAGCGATTCAGGCAGGTGTTCCACCGCCCCCTGCACCGCGATGACATCGTATGGGCCGTGCTCTGCTGCGCCATCGCGCAACGGGCCTTCGTGTACCACCACGTTGTCGGCAGCATGCTCCATCAGGGCTGCCGGTGCTTCTGACGCAAGTTCGGCATTCTCTTCGACTGCGATGACCACCTGCGCCATCCGCGCCATGACGGCAGCGGAATAGCCCATCGCACTGCCCACATCGAGCACCAGCTCATCGCCCTGAATCTCGAGCGCGTCCAACATCTTGGCCAAGGTGCGCGGCTCAAGGATCACGCGCCCGCCGCCCAGATCAACATTTTCCCCCATATAGGCCGCCTCGCGCAGACGGCGCGGCACAAAGGCCTCGCGCGGCACACTGAGCATCGCGTCTATAATCGGGAACTTTGTCACATCGGATGGGCGGATCTGCGTATCCACCATCATGGTGCGCCGGGCGGCAAAATCGGTCATTGGCTAAACTCTTCGGTTCGGGCGATGCACTTTCACAAATGTTTTGCCACAGATGACCGACCACAGCAACGGCGCACAACACATAAACAGTAAAGGAGGTCGCAGAATCACACGGCAGTCGAAAAGACGTGGGTCTGATGGTTATTCGCCCGCACGCAGCACCGGCGTACCCGCCTCTAGCACCTCGCTCCACAGAAGATCGACGATTTGCGCATCCGGTTTGTAGCCAGTCGGGGCCTCTGTGATCAATTTGCGCAGGGTCACGACATCCTGTTTCTGGCAGGCAACGAGCAACTGGTCCAGCAAAGTATCCAGCGCCTCAGGGGCAAGTTTTGCTTCTTTTGCGGTCATTATGCGTGAATGCCGCGTTTCGCCTGCCTGTTCTCCGATCAGCAGTTCCTCGTACAGCTTTTCGCCCGGACGCAGTCCGCTAAAGGCGATCGCAATGTCGCCCGAGGCATCCCCCCCACACATTTGCCCCTCTGGCAAACGATACGAAGTGAGCCCGCTGAGCCGTACAATGCGCTCAGCCAGATCGACGATCCTGATCGGACACCCCATATCGAGCACGAAGACGTCCCCGCCTTCGCCCATGGCGCCCGCTTGAATGACGAGCTGAGCCGCCTCGGGAATTGTCATAAAATACCGGGTAATCTCGGGATGGGTAACGGTAACCGGTCCTCCTTCGGCAATCTGTTTGCGAAAGCGTGGGATGACAGAACCCGAAGAACCAAGGACATTGCCGAACCGTACCATTGTAAAAATCGTGTCGCTCTGGCGCTCTGCCGCCGCCTGACACACCAATTCGGCCAACCGTTTGGATGCCCCCATAATGTTGGTCGGGCGAACAGCCTTGTCGGTAGAAACAAGGATAAACGCCTCGACACCAGCATCGATAGCGGCATCTGCCACGGTCTTGGTACCAAATACGTTATTGCGCAGCCCCTCGACAACGTTGTGCTCGACCAGAGGAACGTGTTTGTAAGCTGCGGCATGATAGATTGTCTGGACACCATAAAGTTTCAACGCCGCAGACACTCGACCCGGGTTCTGGACCGACCCGATCAGCGGGATGATCGGCACGTCCAGCCCTTCATTCTTCACAATGTCCCGCAACTCTAGGTCAAGTGTATAGAGCGCAAGCTCTGAAAGTTCCCACAAAAGCAGCATGCTAGGGGCCTGGCGGATGACCTGGCGGCAAAGCTCGCTACCGATAGATCCGCCCGCGCCGGTAACCATCACGACCTTGCCGCGAATGTTGCCTGCCATCAACGCAGGCATGGCGGGGACGGGCTCCCGCCCCAGCAACTCTTCGATTGCGACTTCGCGCAGTTCGTTCACTTTTGCCCGGCCAGTGACAATATCGGCCATACCCGGGATTGTCTGTACCCGTACGGCCAGCCGTTCGAGCCGCTCAACAATCCCCTTGCGTTGTGTTCGCGACGCACTGGGCACGGCCAGCAGGATAATCTCGGGCTGCTTGCGCTCGACCAGCCCGGCGACATCATCCGGGTGGTATACTCGTACGCCGCAAATATCCGTACCTTGTAATTCCGAGGCATCGTCGATGAAGGCGGCCACCCGATACTCCTGCCCTTGCTCAAGGGATCGCAGCAGTTGCCTTCCGGCACTCCCGGCACCGTAGATCAGCACGGGCGCCCGCCGGCGCACGACCGGTCGCAGAAACAGGCCGCGCATGATCATGCGCATGGCCCCCAGCAAAAAGAACAGCAGTATGCCATATATCACGGGAACGGAGCGCGGAATGGGCAGGCCCAGTATCTGAGATATGACCAGCAGCGACAGCGCCGAGATCGCGCCCCCAGCAAGGATCGTACCCGCCGCATTTTCCGACATATAGATGTAACGGATAACGGCGCGGTAGAAGCCGAGCCATGTGAAGGCCAGCAATGAAATTGGCATTGTGGCCAAGATGGCGAGCCACACACCGGCGTCCGCCAGAAAGGCCACGCCTTCCAACCGCAGGATCATCGCCAAAACAAAACTGACCAGAATTATGACAAGATCAGCACCGAGCTGTACGGCACGTTTTTGCGTACGATTCAGTTGCAACAACCGGTTCAGATTCATGTCTAGCATTGCTCAATCTTTCGAAACTTCGCCAGCCCAATACGCAGAATACGCGGATAATCCATAAAAAAATCTATCAATATCAAATTCCCACCAACCCAGAATTTTGGGTCCGATCATAAAGAAGAGTCAGGGTAAAATCACCTTTTCCCATAAAAACAACGGGTTCACCTAATTCATTAGTATCGCGCGTTTCCCAGCCCCCAATCAACCCGGGACACTGCAAGCGCAGCATTCCTGCGCCCTTATGGTGACGTAAGGGAAAGATTGCTAGCCCAGTCATTTCGGCACCACAATCTCAATGATGGCCCCGCTGCGCGCGCACAGAGAAGCCAACGCCGCCGGTAACGGCGAATCGCTGATGACGCGCCCGACATCCGCCAATCCTGCAATGCGCACCGGTGCGCTGCGACAGAATTTTGACTGATCGGCCACCAAAATGACCTCGTGCGCGCGACGCAACAACGCCTGCCCTACCTGCACTTCTTGCAAATCAAAATCCAAGAGATCGCCCATCTCGTCCACTGCCGAGCACGCAAGTACCGCGCAATCGAAACGGAAATTGTCGATGCTCTGTACTGTCAACGGACCGACCAGCCCATTGTCCGCGGCACGTAACGCGCCGCCGGTAACAATCACACTTCCACAATCACTGGCGCGTAAAATCTCGGCCACATGCAGATTGTTGGTCACGACCAAGAGGCCACGATGCGCACTGAGCGCCCGCGCCACCGCCTCGGATGTCGTTCCAATATCCAGAAACACAGATGCACCGTCTGGAATGTGCGCCGCTGCCGCCTGCCCGATCGCCTGTTTTCCAGCCGCGTTCAGCCGTCTGCGCGCCTCGTACTCCATATTCGTGAGACCCGAGGCCAGAACAGCCCCACCGTGAACCCGCTCCAGTACCCCAGAGCGAGTAAGGTTGGTCAGGTCGCGCCGGATGGTCTGTGATGTAACCCCGAACCTTTCGGCCAACCCGTCCACAGTCACACGACCGTCGCGGCGGGCAATCTCCAGGATATCGGGATGGCGAAAGGTCGTAGACATATCTGGCGCGCGTTTTCGTTTGTGATCAAAATATCATTGTTACCCTATTGCAGTGGAAATTTCCAGCTAGGTCTGGCGGCTTGGGCGCGGCGGACAACAAAAACCGAAAACAGTCGAACATTACCGCATTGACTCGCACCCGTTACGCGTGTTTTGCACGCCAAGTGCAACCAAGGACTCGTCATGCCCGGCCCTGACCTTTCTCAGCCTGTTGATCTTTTCGTGATTGGCGGAGGTATCAACGGCTGTGGCATCGCACGGGATGCTGCCGGGCGCGGCCTGAGCGTGACACTGGCAGAGATGAATGATCTGGCCTCTGCCACCTCGTCGTCATCGACCAAGCTGTTTCATGGTGGGTTGCGATATCTGGAGTTCTTTGAGTTCCGTTTGGTACGTGAGGCGTTGCAGGAGCGCGAAACACTGCTGCGCGCTATGCCTCACATCAGCTGGCCGATGCGATTTGTGCTGCCCTATCACCGTGACATGCGGTTCGAAAAAGGAACGCCCACGTCAAGGCTTCTTGGGTTGTTCATGCCATGGATGCGCGGGCGCAGGCCCGCATGGCTCATCCGGTTCGGCCTCTTTTTATATGATACACTCGGTGGGCGGAAAATCCTGCCCGGAACACGCTCTCTCAACCTGGCGCACGACCCGGCGGGCATCCCGCTCAAGGATAAATATGCCCGCGCCTTCGAGTACTCCGATTGCTGGGTCGAAGATTCGCGGCTTGTCGTGCTGAATGCCCGCGACGCCGAAGCTCGAGGCACCACGATCCTTACGCGCACCAAGGTGATCCATGCCAAACGCGAGGGCGATCTGTGGAGGGTCGGGATACAAGACACCGAAACTGGTGCGACCCGCAGCATCCTGACGCGCGCGCTCGTCAACGCCGCAGGTCCGTGGGTCGAGCATGTCATCCGCACCGATCTGGGTCTGTCACCACAAGAGGGCGTGCGGCTGGTGCGCGGCAGCCACATCGTAACAAAGCGCCTGTTTGACCATGATCGATGCTACTTCTTTCAGGGCACCGACGGACGAATTATCTTTGCGATTCCCTATGAGGGCGAATTTACCCTGATCGGCACAACGGACGCCGATCACCCTGATCCGTCGACGCCGGCAAAATGCTCGGCTGAAGAGGTCGCGTATCTGTGCCGCTTTGCCTCTGAATATTTCAAACGTCCTGTAACAGAGGCGGATATCGTCTGGACCTATTCCGGCGTTCGACCGCTATATGATGATGGGGCGACGTCTGCCACAGCCGCGACGCGCGACTACGTGTTGAAACTGGACCAGTCTGGCCCTGCCCCCCTGCTCAATGTATTTGGCGGCAAGATCACCACCTACCGGCGCTTGGCTGAAAGCGCACTCGCCAAACTCGCCCCGTTCTTTCCCGATGCAACTGGCAAGTGGACCGCAGGCGTCGCACTGCCGGGGGGCGATTTTGCGGTCGACGGCGTGCCGGTGCTGGTCGCCGGATTGGCGAGGGATTATCCGTTCCTCACCGCTGAGTGGGCCATGCGCCTTGTTCGCGCCTACGGCACCGAAGCGCGCAAAATGCTGGGCGAAGCAAAAACCGCCGCCGACCTCGGGCGCAATTTCGGCGCAACGCTGACAGAGCGAGAATTGGGCTGGATGATGCGCCACGAATACGCCCGCACTGCCGCGGATATGGTCTGGCGGCGCACCCGTCTGGGGTTAAAATTGACGCCGGATCAGATCGCGGAGATAGATGACTGGATTGGTGCGCAGCGCGCTTGACCCCTTGCACCACTAAGCCAAGCATTGCGGAATTCCACCCCATCACAGTAAACTTGGTTCGCGCACTTTTTGTCCGGAGGACTCCCATGACCCACATCCTCGCCATTGATCAGGGAACCACCTCCAGCCGGGCGATCGTCTTTGATGCGCAGATGCAGCCGATCGCCACGGCGCAAGAGGAATTCGCCCAGCACTTTCCAGCCTCCGGCTGGGTAGAGCATGATCCGGGCGATCTGTGGTCGACCACCCTTGCCACGTGTCGCGCCGCCCTGAAAGACGCCGAACTATCCGCCGCAGATATTGCCGCCATCGGCATCACGAACCAGCGCGAAACGACTGTTGTCTGGGACGCCACCACTGGTGAGCCATTACACAACGCCATCGTCTGGCAGGACCGCCGCACCTCCGAAACCTGCCGCGCGTTGCGCGCAGCGGGGCACGGCCCCATGGTCAGTCGGCGCACCGGGCTGTTGCTCGATCCCTATTTTTCAGGAACAAAACTGAAGTGGATCCTCGATCAGCATGACGGCGCACGCGACCGCGCCGCACAGGGCAACTTGCTCTTCGGAACTGTCGATTGCTTTTTGATCTGGCATCTCACCGGAGGGGTAGTACATGCCACCGACGCGACCAATGCCGCGCGAACGCTGCTCTATGACATCCATGAAGGTGAGTGGAGCAAAGAAATTTGCGCACTTCTCGATATTCCGATGCAGATGCTGCCAGACGTGCGCGACAGTGCTGACGACTTTGGCGAAACCAACGCCGATCACTTTGGCGCACCGATCAAGATACGCGGCGTTGCCGGGGATCAACAGGCTGCGACTGTAGGGCAGGCCTGTTTCCGACCCGGTATGATGAAATCAACCTACGGCACCGGCTGCTTTGCGCTGCTGAATACCGGTGATGCGCCCGTGACCTCGCAGAACCGATTGCTGACGACCATCGCCTATCAGTTGAACGGCAAACCCACCTATGCGCTCGAAGGGTCAATCTTTGTCGCCGGTGCTGTCGTGCAATGGCTGCGCGACGGATTGGGTGTCATTGAAGAGGCTGGCGAAACACACGCACTGGCCGACGCCGCCGATCCGGGTCAGGACGTGGTGCTGGTTCCTGCCTTTACCGGCCTCGGGGCGCCCTATTGGGATGCAGAATGCCGGGGCGCGATCTATGGTTTGACCCGCAATTCCGGACCGGCTGAATTGAGCCGTGCAGCACTGGAAAGCGTCGGTTATCAGACTCGGGATTTACTGGAGGCAATGCGCGCCGACTGGGCCGGGCAGGCCAGCACAGGCGCGCCGACCCTGCGTGTCGACGGAGGAATGAGCGCGTCAGATTGGACCATGCAATTCCTTGCTGACATTCTGGACGCACCTGTGGACCGCCCCAAGGTTCTGGAAACCACGGCCTTGGGTGCGGCGTGGCTGGCGGGGATGCATGTCGGCCTTTATCCCGATCAGGACGGGTTTGCGAACGGTTGGGCGTTGGACCGCACATTTAGCCCGGCAATGAACCGCCCCACACGTGATGCCAAATACGCGCGCTGGAAACGTGCTGTGCAGGCAACGATGGCCGTCTGAAAATCCCGGAGAACACCATGGCACACGATCCCATCACCGCTGTCGTACCCGCCTTTAACGAGAGCGAGACGATCGCATCCGTCGTTGCCTACCTCATCCGCGCGCCCGAGGTGAACGAGGTGATCGTGGTCGACAATAACTCCGTCGACAACACCGCTAGCGTGGCCTCCACCGCTGGTGCACGTGTCGTCACTGAAACGCGACAGGGAATGGGCCACGCGTTCAAGGCTGGCGTCGCCGCAGCACAGAACGATTGGGTCATGAAGGTCGACGCAGACCTAGAGAGGTTTGGTCCGCGACTCGTCTCATGCCTTGCAAATGCGCGCGCGCCGGGTATCGGGCTGGTCAAAGGCGCGTGGCAGGACCCCGGAGACGACATGCCGATGACGCGCCTATTGGTACAGCCCGCAGTCGCCGCACTCTGCCCCGCACTGGCGGAACTGACCGCGCCCAATTCGGGAATTTACCTGATGGACCGATCCCGCATCGCTCATACCGAGCTGCGCGGCAATTATGCCGTTGATCTGGATGCGATGCTGCGCATGGCGTGGGCCGGGCATGGCGTGGCAGAGGTCGATATCGGGCAGATCGAGAACGATCGGCGGAGCCCCGCGCACTATAGCGCCATGGCGCATGAGATCATGGGTTTCTTTCTGGATTGCGCCCGCGCTTCCTCGAAAGCCAGTTCAACTTAATCACGCTGGCGGATTCGGTTTCTGCGGCGCGCGCGCCAGATATCACGCCCCCTTGAAATTGATACGGCCTTCCGCTTTCAATGCTTCATCAACGTGATCGTCTTTCTCTTTTTTCGCCGCCTCGGCTTCGGCCTCGGCCATTATCGTGCGTTTGCGACCAAACTGCCCGAGCGCAATTGCCGCGAGGATGATCGCACCGCCGGGGATGAGGCCCGGACCCGGATCCTCACCCAGCAGCACCATCGCAATCAGCAAAGCTGCCAGTGGCGAAAATGACGTGGCAAGCGAGACATCAGAGGAACGGGCATTCTTTAGCCCGATGTTCCACGCGAACTGACCAATCACGATCACGATCACCGCATAGACCCAGACCCATTTCCATACGACTGGCGATAGCACGTCCTGAAAATGCAACGGACCATAGAGATACATCGCGAAGAAGAAATAAATCGCCGTGCCCAATACCGTTCGGTAAATTGAAAAGATGCCCAGCGGCACGCCCTTTAATCCAACCCGAGCGACCAAGGTAGACGCGATAAAGCTGATGGTCGCAGCCACAGTCGCGATCTCACCCTTGCCGAACATGAACGAAGCACCATCGCCCTTGAGCGAAATAATGATGACCGCCCCCACCAGCGCAATCAGCCCCGCGGCAAAGGCCCACGGATCCAGCTTCTCTCCGAGGATGAAATACGTCGCAAGCAAAAACAGCGGCGGCTCAATCCGACCGATCAGGACGACATTCGTCACGGTGGTGTAGTCAAGCGCGATGAAAAACAGCGCCGGAGTAAGCGCCGACGACAATACCGCTGAGACGGTCAGAACACTCCAATCCTTGCGGCTCAGTTTCGCCAGGTTCTCTCGGGTCCAGTCGCGCCAGAACATAAACACCATCGGAATGAGCGACAGAAGCGACCCGAGGAAAAGCAGATTGCAGAAGGTGATTGCGTTGCGTCCGTCCACGGGATTATCGCGTCCGATCTGGGTGAGCAGGGCAACGATAGAGTTTGATGAGGCATAGACAAAAACAGCAAGCCAGACGAGGCCCGCCCCAAGCAGTAACTTTGGAACCTGTCGGCCTTCATGGGTTTCGGCGTGGCTCATCGAATTGTCCTTTTGCATTGGCTTGCCCCCATCTGGCGCAGACCGCATGGCAGCGGACAAGACCGTATGCCGCACATCTCTATCACGTTGCGGTGCCCACCCGAAACATTGTTTCAAACCCGACCTATCGGCCCCATATTGTTCACGCGCGCGCGCATTTCTGAAACAACCAGTGCCCCGTGGGCGGCTCAGAATGCCCTTGTGATAGCTGTCAACTCGGCGCAAACGACAGAGAAACAGTACGAAAGGATGAGCGTGATGATCGAAACCGAGGGTAACCGCGCAACGCGGATCGTTACGATTTACGACGATATCTACAACCTTCCCGATGCGCGCGACTACTTCCGTGCGATGCACCATGCCGGCTTTCGCACCGCTCACCACGGCGCGGCCGCCTTTGTCGCAGCACGGGCTGAATTGATGCGGTTGCGTAATCTGTCGTCACTGGGCGTACTCGACTTTGCCAGCGGCTATGGCATCGCCGCACTTCTGATGCGGCACCAGATTTCGTTGGACGCTGTGCTGAACCACTACCGCGATCCTGCGGTAGAGGGCCTTACGACCCCAGAGATGAGCGCGCATGATCACGAGTGGCTCCGGGCCTTGCGCGACGAAGATAATGCAGACAGCTATGCTGGCCTCGATATCGCTGATCAGGCATTGGCCTATGGCCAGCGTATAGGCGTCTTTGACGCGGCTTTTGCCGAAGACCTGCAATCCGACGCGCCCAGCGAGGCGCTGACTGAGTGGCTGTCGGGCTGCGATTTGGTGGTCGAAATCGGCAGCGTCGCGCATATGCTGCCACAAGCACTGGACCGCGTGCTGCGCGGCGCTGCCACACGCAAACCGTGGGTCATAACCGCACCGATCCGCGGCAATGATACTGCCGCCGCGATGGACGTAATGGCGCAACACGGACTAACGGTCGAGGCATTGCCAATACCACCCTTTCGCCACCGACGGTTCGCGGACGATGCCGAACAGGCCCGCGCGATCGCCAATGCCGCTGCGCGCGGCCACGATCCAGAGGGTTTCGAAACGACCGGGTATTTCCATGCGCAGCTATTCCTCGCACGGCCAGCGAATGAGTTGACTGATATCGCGGATTGGAAAATCTCGCCCCTTGCCACCTGATTGCTCTGACCCGCGCCAACGCGCAGGGATCACGATAGCGTGACGGGACTTGGGGAAACGCGGCCAAAGTGGCATGTTGAGTGGCATAGATCTGTCACCCATGTCAGGATTTCGTTCATGCTCACCCGTCGCTTCCTCTTGGCTACAACAGCGAGCCTGCCTCTGGGCATCGTGTTGCCCCTCTTGCCTGCTTTCGCAGGAAAAGACCGGTATTTCACGCATGACGGTGCCGCTATTGGTGGGTATGATCCAGTTGCCTATTTCACTCAGATGAAACCAGTAAAGGGTGATACGGCCCATGCACTGAGCTGGGACGGCGCAGAATGGCATTTCGCCAGTGCCGCGAACAAGGCGATGTTCGAGGAAACCCCGGAAAAATACGCCCCTCAATATGGCGGCTACTGTGCCTATGCCGTGTCCGAGGGATACACCGCCAAAACCGAACCCGATGCTTGGACGGTCCACGACGGCAGGCTCTACCTTAACTATGACAAGAGCGTGCGCCGTATCTGGGAGCGTGACACGTCGGGCTATATATCGCGGGCAAATGAAAACTGGCCTGCTGTTCTGAACTGATAGATTTACAGGTTACCTCCCACCGCGCGGCTGTCCCTCCGGCGCGGTGACCTCGAGCCCCCCGCCAGCTAATCGCTGCGGGGGGTTTTACGTTGCACCGGGGGATCGCCCACCGGGAGTGCAACCGCTTTCATGCGCTGCGCCCTGCTTTACAATCTTACCGGACTGGCGCAGGATTTTTCGATGACAGACAAACGCGGTGCCCCAACCCTAAGTGACGTAGCCGCGCGCGCGGGGGTTTCGACCGCAACAGTTTCTCGGTGCCTCAATAGTCCCGGCAGCGTGTCAGGGCCAACACGCACACGGGTGATGCAAGCTGTCGACGACCTAGGCTATACGCCCAATTTTGGCGCGCGGATGATGGCCTCTCGGCGAACCAGAACTATTGGTGCGATCGTACCGACGATGGACGACGCCGCCTACGCTTGCGGCCTGCACACCTTTCAGGTGGACCTGCAAAACGCGGGCTATGCACTATTGCTTGCCAGCACCGGGTATGACCCGAGCGCAGAGATCGAACAGGCGCACGCATTGCTCGCGCGCGGAGCAGAAGCCATATTGCTCGTCGGGCACAGGCACGATGCCGCGCTCTATGACTACCTGCACAGACAGGCCGTTCCCGTGCTGGCGGCGTAGTCGCTCGATGCAACTCTGCCGTGCCCGTCCGTCGGTGTCGATAATCGCGCCGCTATGCAAGCGCTTGCAACCGAAGTGATCGCAATCGGCCATCGCCAGATCGCTACGATCTCGGCCCCGCCCGCACAGAACGATCACACACGCGAATGCATCGAAGGGATTCATGCCGCCATGTTCATTGCCGGGCTGGACCCGGCAATGTTGCGGGTTATTGAAACTCCATACAGCATAGGAACCGGCGCCGCGGCGTTCGAGGCCCTGATGCAGGAATGGCCTACACCCACCGCAGTGCTGTGCAGCAATGACGTGCTGGCCGCCGGGGCGCTTGGCTGCGCCCGTGCGATGGGGATCGATGTTCCGGGAAGGGTCTCGATCACTGGTTTCGGCGACATCGACCTAGCACAAACGACATTCCCAGCTTTGACCACCGTTCATATCCCGCACCGCGAGATAGGACGCGCAGCTGCAACCGCACTGCTGCAAATGGTCGACGAGGGCGATATCGACAAAACCATAGCTCTGCCGGCCAGTCTGCGTTGGCGCGCGACCGTCGGACCACCGCCAATGTGGTAGTAACTTTTCGCAAGCGCCCGGAACGAGAAACGGGTGGTGTGCTACCTATCCATTGACCGCACGGTGTCGTCACCCTCAGCGTCTTCCACAATTTCCGCGTCAATCACTTCAACGTCTGTTGTCGTTTCAACGGGTGCGTCCTCCGCTTCGGCACGTTGGTCGTCCAGTTGGCCGACAATCAGCGGCAACATTTCGACCCCAGTCGGTGCCGCGATGGCGGATGCAGGTGGCGATTTCCAATCCAGTGTATCGAAAGCGTGGCAGTTCTCGCAGGCCGGTACCCAGTCAGCATGAATATGCTGGCATTTGTCACAAATCCACTGAGGACCGCGTGGCGCAGTCAACGCCCGCGCAAGCCAACCTTTGACGACTGCATCAGGGGCACCTTCGCCGCGTTCGATTGCGGCCATGACCGTAAGCACGCGGGCATCCGGGTCACGATCAGCCAGATCCCCAAGCGCACGGCGCGCCGCCGGGAAATCCTCATTCGCGATAAACAATTCCGCCTCCAGCAGTCTGGCTTCGCGATGGTCAGGTTTGGCCTTGATCAATTTGTCAAATCGCTTGAGCCGCGCAGCAGGGCTCTCATCCGGCTCGATGGCGGCAAATGTAGCGGCGAGGTCAGGATGCGGTTGAGCGTCCCATGCTTTGCGAATGACGCGGGTGGCGTAACGCTTGTTCGCCTGATCGATATAGCTGCGCGCAGCCATGACCGCGGCGGGTACCAGATGCGGTGACAGGCGATTTGCCTCGATCGCGGTTTCGCGGGCGGCAATGTCGCGCCCTTCTTCGGCCACTTCGCGGGCCTCTGACAGTGCTAGAACCGCATCGCGCCGTTTATGTACGTCACGCGGCAATGTGCCATGTTTAAGCTTGGCATTGAGCGTGGCGCGCGCGCCAACCCAATCCGCTTTTTGTGTTTGCAATTGCAGCAGCGTGTCCTGAATTTCGGGATGCGCAGGCTTTAGCCCGAAGGCCGTCTCGGCCAGTTTCAGTGCCGTATCAGTATCCCCATCCGCCAACTTCTGCCGCAGAATGCCCCGCACCCCGACAAAGCGCGTGTCCTTGTGTGCCACAAGACGCTTATAGGCTTCCTCGGCCTTGGCGCGGTTCCCCGACAACTCTGCGGCCTGCGCCGTCAGCAACGTCGTCAGTTCCGGCTTTTTCAGATAACGCTCTGCCTTGCCCGCGCGCGACATCGCCGTGTTGCCATCACCAGAGGCCAGCGCCATCATTCCTTCTGTCAGGGCGCGATACCCCTTTTCCTGTCGGTTACGATCAAAATAGCGCGAAATCGCTGTCTCGTCCCCATTGATGAACTTCAGCACCGCGATGGTCAGCGAGGCGAGTTTGAGCAGCAACCAAACCAACAGAAGCAGTAAAATAAAGGCAATGACTGCTTTCATCGGGGTCAGGTTCAGCTCGATCCCGGCCATGACGATGCGAACACCGCCATCCAGTTCGAGAAGGTATGCGGCACCGAACGTCGCCCCGACGACAAGTCCGAGGAAAACAACGATCTTGATGATGGACCATAGCATGAAGCGTTAACCTTTCGGGATCAGTTGATTTCCGCGCTGAGCGCATCGACGACACGGGTCGCATTCATCCGCGTACGGGCATTTTCAACCCAACCGGCAAGAGCCGCCTGCCCGGTGGCTGGCAATGTTGCGATTTCAGCCAGCGCATCACCCAGCCGCGCCTCGTGGAGCGCAAACTCGGCTCGCGAAAGCACGGCATCGGGGTCGTCACCTTCGCGCGGCTCCAGCGATCGTGCGCCCAGCTGATCACTGAGAAAGGCCATTACTCCGCCTTGCCCCTGACCGCTTTCACCGAGTTCCTTGCGCGCATCAGCAAGCGCGAGACGCGCAGCAGGCGGGAACGCATCCTGTAGGCTGGCCATTGACGGCACCCCCTCCGCTGCCACTGCACGCAGTGCGTCGGGGACCTCTTGCCCGGTTGCTTCGAGATCATCCAGTGCGCCGGTAAAGCCCGTCCCGGTGTCCAACGCGGTGCGAATTCGGGTCAGGGCCGCACGCCGTAGCGCTGCAGACGCCGACGCCATAGCAGCGGCTTCTTGTTCGGCTGCATCCGCGCTAAGGGCCGCAATCTCGGTCTGCTGCATCGCCAGCGCCTCGGATTGGGTTTCAAGCATCTGCTGTAGGTCGTTAATCTCGCTCTGCGACACCGAAGATCCGCCAGATATCGGTCGCGATTCGAGCGCCGTCATCTTGGTTTGCAAACCGTTAATCTGATCGGATAGCGCGGCCAACTGTGTCTGGAGATCGCTTTGCGTGTCTTCAATCGCGGTCAAATCCGGGGAACCGCCCGCGCCGGTGGCGGCCTCAGCCCCCTCTCGTGCCTTTGCAATCTCGTTGCGCAGCGTTTCGATCTCGGCAGACTGCTCTTCGATCTTCTGCGATTGTGCGGCATGTATGCCCGTCACGTCATCTCTGAAAGTACCCTCGGGTGCACCCAAGACGCCGATTTTCGGCAGAACATAATACGCGGCGCCAGCGCCGATGCCTGCCGCGATCACCCCGCCCAGAACCATAGGCCAGAATCCCGATTTCGACTCAGACGTCGGCGTGACTGGCACCAACACAGGTGCAGCACTATCGTCTAGAGGCTCCGTCCCGGTGGGCGTCGCTACCGTTTCATTCTCTGATGCGTTTCCCGCCGCGCGATCGTCGCCAGTCGGCTCAGCATCCGTGTTGGGCACGACATCGTCATCGGATTGCGTTGAACTGTCCTGCGTATCGGCAGCAGTAACCGCACCCTGTGCAGCCGTATTGGACCCGGATTCTAAATCCTCGGCCCGTGTCGCTTTGTCGCTTGGTGTTGCGGCATCGGCTTCATCTTTGCCTGACACGTTCTCGGTTGTGCTTTCTTCCGTGGAAGTGCCCGGTTTCTGAGCCGTTTCCAGATTATCCTCACCGGCCGCACCTGTGGCGGTATCCGCCTTGACCGCGTCATCCTTGCGGGTTCGTGCGCTTTTGGAAGATTTCTTTTTTTCCGCCACTTTCAAAACCCTTTTCGAATCTGCCGCAACCGAGCGTTCGACAACCTTACTGCGGCCCTATTGCACCCTCAAGCCGCTTGGCCGCGGTCAGCGCATCCGCCATCGCCTCTAGCATCGCGCATCCATCCGGGCGCTGCGCCACGATCGCCGCCTGCGCCAGCGGTGCGGGCAACGCCAAGGCAGCGGCGTCACTGATCGCCAACGGCACCAGCGGACATGTAGGATAAGTATCAGCAATGACCAGTCGTGCACTACGCGGCGAGAATAGCGGCAGGATCACCGGGCCCGTACCGCGCAAGGCTTCTCGTGCTGCAGCGGTCAATCCACGGGGTTCTTGTTCATAAAGCACTGCATCATGCGCTTCGTACCCGGCATCACGTAACGCACCGGCCACATCAGCCGCCGCATGCGCCCCGCGCAAATGCAGTACAGGCCCGCGCAGGTCGTCCGAGAGCATCATCGCCAGCAGGTCTTCTGCCGTCCCTTTGGCTGAAATCGCCTGTATTCCAGCCCTTTCGGCGGCCTGTGCGGTGGTATCCCCCACCGCATAACACGGGATATCCCGGCGGTCCGTACCTGCAGCATAGGCAAGCACACCATTCTGCGACGTGAAAACCAGCGTCCTGACACCCGTCAGATCGGGCACCGCACCAGCAGGGACAATAGCCATCACCGGTGAACAAAGCGCATGTATCCGTCCGCCATAGCGTTCACTCATGGCGGTCGCGAACTGGCTTGCGCCCGGTTCTGGCCGGGTGATCAGCACCAAGGGTGCGGCAGATGTGAGCGGAGTTGTTTGCATGGCCCTGCGGTGTTACCTGCCTAAGTGTAGCACCGCAACGGGCAGAACCATGACACAGCCGTGGACAATACTGGGATTAGAGAGTAGCTGCGACGATACGTCCGCGGCAATCTTGCGTATGGGCCCGCGCAATTGCCCTGAAATCCTAGCGCTCGTTACCGAAGGTCAGGAGGCGCTGCACGCGGATTTCGGCGGCGTCGTGCCCGAAATTGCCGCCCGCGCCCACGCCGAGAAGCTTGATCTTTGTGTCAGCAATGCGCTGACTGTCGCCGGGTTAGGGATGGACGCTGTCGACGGAATCGCGGTGACAGCCGGTCCCGGGTTAATCGGCGGCGTCATTTCCGGAGTGATGTGCGCCAAGGGTTTGGCGATAGGCGCAGGCAAGCCGCTAGTCGGCGTAAATCATCTGGCCGGGCATGCTCTTAGCCCGCAGTTGGAGGAAAATGTACCGTTTCCATACCTTATGTTGTTGGTCTCTGGCGGTCACTGTCAATTTCTGATCGTCCACGGACCGGACCAGTTTACGCGCCTCGGCGGGACAATCGATGACGCCCCCGGCGAGGCATTCGACAAGACTGCCCGTCTCTTGGCTCTCCCTCAGCCCGGTGGCCCGCAGGTCGAAGAGGCCGCGAAGTCCGGTGATCCGGTACGCTTTGCCTTTCCCCGCCCGCTGCTGGATCGCCCGGGATGCGACATGTCGTTCTCGGGGTTGAAAACCGCGTTGTTGCGCACCCGTGACGCGACCATGACTGAACGTGGCGGCCTGACACGCACCGACCGTGCCGATCTCTGTGCCGGATTTCAGGCCGCGATGTGCGATGTGCTGGCCGAGAAGACTCGGCGGGCGCTGGCCGAATGTACGAAACGTGGCATAGCGCTCAGCGCATTGGCCGTCGCCGGCGGTGTGGCTGCAAACAAGAGCATACGCGCCGCTCTGGAAGGCGTGGCCGCCAAATCCGACACCCGGTTCGTTGCACCGCCATTGCGATACTGCACAGATAACGCCGCGATGATCGCCTACGCGGGCGGGTTGCTGCTGATGGATGGCCAACGCGACGGTATGGACCTAAGCGCCCGCCCCCGGTGGCCGCTGGATCGCTCCAGCGCGCCGATGTTGGGATCGGGCAGGAAAGGGGCAAAGGCATGATCGGGGTCATGGGCGCAGGAGCATTCGGCACGGCGCTGGCCATCTCACTAACCGGGAACGGCCCTGTCACACTCTGGGCACGGGATCGCACTCATATCGACGAGATGCGGATCGCGGGCGAAAACGCGCGCCGTCTGCCCGGCACCGCTCTGCCCGACACCTTGCGCCTCAGTGCCGATATTGACGAGTTGCAGCACGCGACCATTGTGCTACTCGCTGTGCCCATGCAGAAACTGCGCACGGTTTTGACCGAGTATGCCCCCAACCTAGCGGGCAAGACGCTGGTCGCCTGCTGCAAGGGCGTCGAGTTAGAGACCCTACAGGGGCCAGTACAGGTAATCACCGAAACAGTGCCCGATGCGGTGGCCGCGATCCTGACCGGCCCCGGCTTTGCACATGACATCGCGAAAGGTCTGCCCACGGCCATGACGCTGGCCTGTGCCGACGCACTGGCAGGTGGCGCGCTACAGGACAGGCTCAGCACTGCCAACCTGCGGCTATACAGAACCACCGACACGATCGGATCGGAATTGGGTGGCGCGCTCAAGAACGTCATGGCGATTGCCTGCGGGGCAGCCATGGGTGCCGGATTGGGTGAGAGCGCACGCGCCGCACTCATGACGCGCGGATACGCAGAAATGCAACGCATGGCGCAGGCCGTCGGTGCACGCGCTGAAACACTTTCGGGACTATCGGGGTTTGGCGATTTAACGCTGACCTGTACCTCGGAACAATCGCGCAACGCACGGTTTGGTCTGAGCATCGGGCGCGGAGAGGATTTCGATGCTTCGGTTACCGTTGAAGGTGCGGCCACGGCTCAGGCAGTTCAAGCACGCGCGCGGGCGTTACAGATCGACATGCCAATCACCGACGCCGTGTGCGGATTGACCAATGGTCAACTGCGTGTAGATCAGGCTATGAATAATTTGCTCTCACGTCCATTGAAGGAAGAAAAATGCTGATTGCTCTTATGGCCAAGGACAATACTGGTGCGCTCCAGACCCGGATCGACAATCGCGATGCGCATATCGCCTATCTCAAGGACAGCGGCGTGGTTAGTCAGGCGGGGCCGTTTCTGGACGAAGGTGGCGAGATGATCGGCTCATTGGTCATCCTTGATGTGCCAGACATGGCCGCCGCAGAGCAATGGGCCGAAAATGATCCCTATGCCAGGGCCGGATTATTCTCCGAGGTCAGAATGATTGCATGGAAAAAGGTGATCTGACATGGCGCTTTGGCTCTTTAAATCTGAACCGGCGACCTGGAGTTGGGACGATCAGGTGGCCAAGGGAGATGCAGGCGAGGAGTGGGACGGCGTACGCAACTATCAGGCGCGCAATTTCATGCGCAAAATGGCGGCTGGGGACCGGGGTTTTTTCTACCATTCGCAGACAGAGAAGGCCGTGGTGGGTATTGTCGAAATCTGCGCAGAATCGCACCCCGACAGCACGGCAGACGATGATCGTTGGGAATGCGTGGACATCCGGGCGGTCCGTCCCTTCGCACAGCCTGTGACACTGGACATGATCAAAGCCGACTCTCGACTTGCAGACATGGTTCTGGTCAAGAACTCTCGTTTGTCAGTTCAGCCTGTGACAGAGAGAGAATGGGAAATCGTCTGTGAGATGGGTAAGACAAAGCCGGGATAATCCAGCCAAATATGGCCGGATTTAAGTGGTCACACTCTTTGTTCAGGTCATGTTCCATTGAGTGTGAGCGGTGCTATCCTAGGCGGCAGGGAGCCAAAAAACATCTACTCGAAATTGACGATGGCCAAAGTACTTTCAACTGTCACCGCGTACGCTCCTGCATGCGCGACCCTGTTTGTAGGTACAAGCGACGCGACGGCGCTTGAAGCTGACCACGTTCTGCCCGCAAGCGCAGACGACATCTCCTGTTCCGAAATCCGAGCGCGTGGAGTATTCACAAAAACACGACCCGCAAGTCGTGCTTTGCCCCTTACCAGAGCGAAGCTGGCGAAGTCGTTCAGTTCGGTTTCACCAAGAATGAATCGCTGAGCGACCTAGATCTGGTCGCATAGGGCACAGACGTTGTATTGGCCAAGGAACTGGTCGCCTTCCCGGCGTGCAATGCACATACGTCGTCGACAAGCACGGTGCGCGAAATGCGGTTTATGAAGTGCGCAAATGAACCGACGAATTGTAAGGCAACTAACCCACACCAAGCGGATTGATCACATGGAAAAGGCCACGCTCTGCGGCGCATTCTTTCGTGGACTTCCCGAAAACTGGACCGATTATGACTTTGCTGGCACTCTGGCGTCAGACAGCAGCAAGTGAAAGGACAAACCGATGGCATTTCTCAGCGTGATCATTGCGGCGGTGGCAGGTTTCGGTTTCGGGGCATTCTGGTACTCAGTTCTGGCAAAGCAGTGGATCTCGGCCTCTGGCGTCCCGGTGAACGCGGATGGCAAGCCCGCAAACAGCTCTGATCCCGTTCCCTACATCGCCGGGTTTGTTGCGATGCTGCTGGTAGCAGGTATGATGCGTCATATCTTTGCGCTTAGCGGGATAGACACGATTGGCGAGGGATTGGTGTCTGGTCTCGGCATCGGTCTGTTTCTGGCACTGCCTTGGCTGATGACCTGCTACGGTTTTGCCGGACGATCCAAACGGCTAACCCTGATTGACGGTGGATACGCGACTTTTGGCAGTGCAGTCATCGGTGCCGTACTGACAGCATTCTGAACGTTCCGATATGGACGGCTCAACGCGGATTGGCAGGTATCAGGCGTGCAAAAAAAACGGAGGGTTCAGGCCAAAGCCGAAACCCTCCGTCACCCCACGTGCTCCCTACGCACCACACGTGTAAACTGTCGAATTTGGTCCCGGCCATCCTAGCCTGTTGGAATTCACCTTAGCCTCCGGAATGAAGTCAGGCAAATTCTGATTATATTGAATGCGATTAAAATCAGGTCTTTGAAAAAGAAAACCCGACCGGCAGATACCGATCGGGGCATTAAAATGCTGTGACCCGCGGTCAGAGTCAGCTCGGCAGTTTTGTTTTCCGCAAGTAGGGCAGAACCGCGTCAAACTCGCCGAATTTTTCCTTGGCTTGTTCGTCGCTGACCGATGGCGGAATGATCACATCCTCACCCACCTGCCAGTCGGCTGGCGTTGCGACACCGGCCTTGGCGGCCGTCTGCAATCCGTCCAGGGCACGCAACACTTCGCTGAAGTTGCGGCCAACATTCATCGGATAGGTCATCGACAGCTTCAGTTGCTTGTCAGGGCCGATAATAAAAACGCTGCGAACGGTCGCGCTGTCATTCGGTGTGCGGCCATCGGGCATATAGGCCTCTGCCGGCAACATATCGAACGCCTTGGACACAGCCAGCCCTTCATCGGCGATGATCGGGAAACCCGCCTTGGTGTTGGCGACGGTTTCAATATCGCCTTTCCATTTCTTGTGATCCTCGACACCGTCAACCGACACGCCGATGACCTTGGTCCCGCGTTTTTCCCATTCATCAGACAGGCGCGCCACAGCGCTGAACTCCGTCGTGCAAACCGGGGTAAAGTCCTTGGGGTGCGAAAACAGAATCGCCCAGCTATCGCCAATCCAGTCGTGAAACTTAATTGACCCTTGGTCTGTTTCCGCCGAAAAATCGGGAACGGTATCATTAATGCGCAGGCCCATAGCGGCTCTCCTTCACAGTTGGTTTCGACTCAGACGCAAGATAGGCTTGATGATCTTAAATTGCACCCCTACCCCACTTGCTCCTTGCCACGCCGGGTGACAAGGTGCGCCGAGCAACGCTGTCTGGTGCTCGCCGGGCGGCGCGCCCTTCCTTTTTTCGCACGGAGTTAAAGATGATCGAAAAACGTCAGTTCTACATCAACGGGGCCTGGACCGATCCAGCCGCCAAGAATGATTGCAATGTCATCAACCCCACCACCGAAGAACCCTGCGCGATCATCACGCTTGGCGGGCAGGCCGATACCGATGCAGCCGTCGCCGCGGCAAAGGCAGCCTTTCCTGCGTGGGCGGCGACAGATCCCGCAACGCGGATCGCCCATGTCGAAAAGCTGTTAGAAGTCTACAACAGCCGCAGCGAAGATATGGCACAGGCAATCAGTCTGGAAATGGGCGCCCCCATTGACATGTCGCGCGACCAGCAGGCGGGTGCAGGCAGCTATCATATCAGCACCTTCATCGAAACGGCTAAGAAGTTCAAATTCATGCATGAGATGGATCCCGGCACACCGGGCAGCATGATCGCGCATGAGCCGATCGGCGTGACCGCGTTGATCACGCCATGGAACTGGCCGATGAACCAAGTCACGCTGAAAGTGATCGCAGCACTGGTCGCCGGCTGTACGATGGTTCTGAAACCGTCAGAGGAATCGCCTTTGTCGGCGATGGTCTTTGCCGACATGGTGCATGAGGCCGGTCTACCGGCGGGTGTGTTCAATCTGGTGAACGGCGATGGCGTGGGCGTAGGCAGCCAACTGACCGTACATGAGGACGTCGACATGGTCAGCTTTACCGGATCATCCCGCGCAGGCAAGCTGATCTCGAAGGCAGCGGCAGACACATTGAAGCGCGTCAGCCTTGAGTTGGGCGGCAAGGGCGCGAACCTGATTTTCGCCGATGCCGACGAAAAGGCAGTAAAACGCGGCGTTCTGCATTGCATGAACAACTCTGGTCAGTCCTGCAACGCGCCGACACGTATGCTGGTGCAGCGCGAGATTTATGACCAAGCCGTGGAAACCGCCGCTGAGGTCGCCAACAGCATCACCGTTGGACCCGCCAACGAAGAAGGCCGCCACATCGGTCCGGTGGTGAACGAAGTACAGTTCAACAAAATTCAGGACCTGATCCAGAAGGGCATCGACGAAGGCGCACGTCTGGTCGCAGGCGGCACTGGACGGCCGGATGGTCTGAACCGGGGCTTCTACGTCAAACCGACGGTCTTTGCAGATGTGAACAATCAGATGGTCATCGCCCGCGAAGAAATCTTTGGTCCTGTCCTGTCGATCATCCCCTTTGATACCGAAGAAGAAGGGATCGAGATCGCCAACGATACGCCCTACGGTCTGACCAACTACGCCCAGACCCAGGATCCGGCCCGCGCCAACCGGCTGGCCCGCGCCTTGCGTGCAGGCATGGTCGAGATCAACGGCAAAAGCCGTGGCGCAGGCGCACCCTTTGGCGGGATGAAGCAGTCCGGCAATGGGCGCGAAGGCGGCACGTGGGGCATCGAGGACTTTACCGAGGTCAAGTCGATCTCGGGCTGGACCTGAGGCATCTGCCATGGCGATGCGCGTCTACGTTCTGCACTTGTTACGTGCCGAAAAACGGCGCCAGAACGCGCGCGATTTGCTCCGAAACTGCGGTGTGGCCGGAAGTATCTGGCCCGCCGTCGATGGCGCCGCGATGTCATCAACGGATCTGAACCAGAGCTATGGCGCAGACCTCTGTGAACCCGCCTACCCCTTTGCCCTACGCACAGGCGAGATCGGCTGCTTTCTCAGCCACCGGCAAATCTGGGCCGACATGCAGGACCGTAGCGAAGACGCCGCCCTGATCATCGAAGATGATGCAGGATTGGATCTGCCGCTGTTCCAGCAGGCGATGGCACTGGCCACCGAGCACGTCCATGACCTTGGCTATATCCAACTACAAACACGTGCGCCGCGCGGGCCCAGCCGCCTGATCGACAAAAACGGCCCTTGTGCGCTGGTTTTGCCAGAGGTGGCTGGCCTGCGGACCACCGCTCAAGTTGTCAGCAGAACTGCTGCGGCGCAATTGCTGGCGCGATCCGATCCATTCGATCGGCCCGTCGATACATATGTCCAGAGTTTCTGGCACACGGGGCTGAAACCGGCAATGATCACACCCTCCGGCGTGCTGGAGATTGCAGATCAGCTCGACGGGTCGACCATCCAGAGCGCAGATAAAACACTGTGGGAGAAGGCACGGCGCGAAGTTGCCCGCGCACGCTACCGCGCCGCCGTGCGACGTATCTCGCGCAAGACACCTACGCCAGTATCATATGATGAATGAGTCTGATCCGGGGCGCATGATTACGACCCGCCTGTTCGGCGGGGCGGGCAACCAGCTCTTTCAATATGCCGCCGGGCGGGCGCTGGCCGATCATCTAGGCTGCGAACTGGCAATCGACTCGCGTTATGTGGCGGGTAGCCATGATCGGGGCGACTGTTTCGCGCATTTTGGTCAGGCGCGGTTCGCGCGCGAAATACGCCTGCCACCTGTCAAAGCTGATGGCGTCCTGCGTTATGCGCTCTGGCGCAAGTTTGGCCGGGCACCCCGGTTTTACCGCGAACGTGGCCTCGGATTCGATCCATCATTTTTCGATCTGCCGCGCGGCACCTACCTGCATGGTTATTGGCAATCGCCACGATATTTTGCGCCCATCGCCGGACAACTACGCCGTGATCTTATGTTCACCTCATCGCTAGACGCAAAAAACACCGACATGGCCGCCCGGATTGCCACAGCCGCCATGCCCGTGTCCCTACATGTGCGTCGGGGTGATTACATTGCCGGCGATAGCTACGCCGCCTGTCCGCCCGACTACTACCGTCGCGCGGTATCCTGCATCGCCGAAAATGCTGCCCAGCCCCTGACATGCTTTGTCTTTTCCAACGATCCCGATTGGGCACGCGACAATCTCGACCTTGGGCAAGAAACGGTGATTGTCGATCTCAACGACGAAACGACGGGTCACTTCGACATGGCCCTGATGGCGCGATGCACTCACAACATCATCGCCAATTCAACCTTTTCATGGTGGGGCGCATGGCTAAATCCACAGCCCAACAAGACAGTCATTGCCCCCGCCGCATGGTTCGCCAAGGACAAGCTGCACAACCCCGACCTCTGCCCGCCAGAATGGGTGCGGCTCTGACCAAGCATGCTTTGCCGCCGTTCGTAAACACATTAAGAGAAGCGCATGAACCTGCCGCCTGATATAGTCGATGCGCCCTTTGTGAGCGAGACCGTGCACAAGCGCGATATTTTTTCTGAGACCATCTCGGGCCATCTAGCCGGCATTCCTGATTTTCCCGTGGTGTTACGTAAACTGGATGGTGTGCCGTTATATGCGCGCCCCATTGCCTGGGCACTGGCCCGCAAAGAGATCAAAGGGCTGCGTGCCGTGCACGGGATCGACGGTACGCCAGTACTGATCCGGGTAGACCGCACCGGACTGTTGCGTAGCTGGACGCGCGGCACACCCCTGCATCTGGCCAAACCAGCCAGCGCCGCTTGGTATCGCGACGCGCGGCGTCTCTTGCGCGAAATGCGCCGCGCCGGAGTGACGCATAACGACATCGCCAAGCCGCAAAACTGGCTGATGACGCCGGACGGGCGCGCGGCAGTGATCGACTTTCAGCTTGCTTCGGTCCATCACCGTCGCGGACGTCTCTTTCGCGTGATGGCCCGAGAGGACCTGCGCCATCTGCTGAAACAAAAACGAGCCTACGCGCCCGATCTGCTGACCCCATCAGAACATGCAATGCTGGCGCAAAAGGCACTGCCAGCGCGTATTTGGATGGCAACAGCCAAACCGGCCTACAATTTCATTACCCGCCGCCTGATGAACTGGTCCGACGGTGAGGGCACCGAAGACCGCATCACCCGTGATGGCCCGGCACTCTGCGCCGCCCTGCTCGCCCATCCCCAGATCACCGACGTGGCACTGGCCACCTACGCGCTGCCGGCCAAAGGGGTGGGCCTCTACGCTTTCGTCGAAACGACGCTCAGCACAGAGGCCGTCGCAGAACTCGCCCCTTCCCCACGGCCCGAACTGATCCAGACACTCGCCACTCTGCCACGTACAAAGGACGGCGCGCCCCGCGAGGACGTCCTGCATCTGATCGCCGCAAACCGTCTGGACGAGTTGCAAATGTTGATAGCTGCCGACTCTGAACTCGCCACCGTGCTACGACCGATCATCGCCAGTCGCCTCAACCTGACCGACCGTTCGCGGTAACGCTCAGAACGGCGCCTTGGCACGGAAACTCATGCCGCGCCCTCCATCGGGATGTTTCAGCCTCAGCTCTTCGGAATGCAACATCAGTCGCGGATGCGCACGCGCGCACCCCTTCGCATAGAATGGATCGCCCAGAATAGGATGCCCCATCGCCAGCATATGCACACGCAATTGGTGGCTGCGCCCGGTCTTGGGCATCAAACGTACCCGTGTCTCTGCCTCACTGGCGCGCAACACCCGCCAGTCTGTCTGCGCCGCGCGTCCTGTTTCATGGCAAACCATCTGGCGTGGCCGGTTTGGCCAGTCCACGATCAACGGCAAATCCACCGTGCCGGTCTTGGGCTCCATCCGTCCGAACACGCGCGCAACATAACTCTTGCGCACATAGCGCTTCTCGAACTGCAACCCCAGATGCCGCTGTGCATGGGGCGTCAGACCAAAAACCATGACCCCCGAAGTATCCCTGTCCAGCCGATGCACCAACAAAGCCGTCGGAAACGCATCCTGCACCCGGCTGAGCAGACAATCGGACAGATGCTCGCCTTTTCCGGGCACTGACAACAGGCCTTCAGGCTTGTCCAGCACGACGATCTCGTGATCGGCATGCAAGACCGACAAAGGCACATCAGGCGGGGTGTATTCGTTACTCATCCCGCCCGACTAGCCGAAGCGCGCCGCACGGTCCAGCACTGCCTTGCTGCTTTCAACATTCTCAAAATACTCGATTGGCAGGTCCCGGCTGGCGCTACTTCCGCCAGTCAAAGAACCCCGGCCCGGCCCGATCCAGCAGGTCATGCGCCATTTCACGGCCCAGTTCAGCACCATCCTCAATAGGTGCGGTGCGGTCATCCGTCAGGTTCTCTGATCCATCGGGGCGCAGAACTTCACCGCGCAACCGCAAGGTGCCGCCCTCCAGATCAGCCAGCCCGGCAATCGGCGTCTCGCACGAACCGTCAAGCGCGGTCAGGAATGCGCGTTCCGCCGCGAGCCGTTGTCCGGTGGCCGTATCGTGGATCGCTTCCAGCATGGCAGCGGCGCGTTGATCATCTTCGCGTCGTTCGATGCCGATCGCGCCTTGCGCCACGGCAGGCAGCATCACCTCTGGCTCAATCGCGGCCGTGATAACGTCCGAGCGCCCCAGCCGGTTCAGGCCCGCGACAGCAAGAAAGGTACAAGCGGCAACCTCGTCGTTCAGCTTCTTCAGTCGGGTTTGTACGTTACCGCGAAACTCGACTACTTCCAGATGCGGATATTTCACCAGTACCTGTGCACGGCGACGTAGCGATGAACTGCCCACTTTGGCGCCCGGCTCCAGATCGCCCAACCCAGTCGCATGGGGTGCGACAAATGCGTCACGTACGTCCTCACGCGGCAGATAGGTGTCCAATAGCAGCCCACCGGGCTGCAAAACCGGCATATCCTTCATCGAATGCACGGCCAGATCAATGCCACCTTGCAGCAGCGCCTGCTCGATTTCGCGGGTAAAAAGCCCCTTCCCGCCAAGCTCCTTCAGAGGACGATCGACTATCCGGTCGCCAGTGGTCTTTATCACAACGATTTCAAACGCTTCACTCGGAACATCGAACGCCGCACTTAGCCGCGCACGCGTCTCATACGCCTGCGCAAGTGCGAGCGGAGAGCCGCGCGTTCCCAATCTCATCGGGGCCGAAGGTGTGGGCAGTTTCAATCTCATGCAAACGGTCTAGTGGCACCGCGCGGGCGGTGCAAGCATCAGGGTTGACATCCAGCGCCCGCAGGGGGACGAACCCCGCAGGAGGACCGCACCATGGCCAAAGACAAGACGATCCTGCGCGCGTTGGCGGGCGAGACATTGCCAACCCCACCGATCTGGATGATGCGTCAGGCAGGTCGCTACCTGCCAGAGTATCGTGCGACGCGTGCCCAAGCGGGCGATTTCCTGTCGCTGTGTTACAATAGCGATCTGGCAACCGAAGTCACATTGCAGCCAATTCGGCGCTACGGATTCGACGCCGCCATCCTCTTTGCAGATATCCTGCTGATCCCGCAGGCACTGGGGCTAGACTTGTGGTTCGTCACCGGCGAGGGGCCGCGTCTGTCCACGATCGACAACGCTGCCGATCTGGCACAGTTGCGCGGCCCGGATGACATCCATAAAACTCTCGGCCCGATCTATCAGACGTTGCGCAACCTGACGAGCGCGCTGCCCGCCGAGACGACATTGATCGGGTTCGCCGGTGCGCCATGGACTGTGGCAACCTACATGCTCGCCGGTCGCGGCACACCGGATCAGGGACCGGCGCACGCCCTGAAACATTCTCAGCCAGAAGTATTCGACGGGCTGATGGACCGTTTAACCAAGGCCACAATCGAATACCTCTCGGCCCAGATAGACGCCGGTGCCGAAGTGGTGAAACTCTTCGACAGTTGGGCCGGGTCGCTCAAGGGTAATGATTTCGACCGGTACGCAATCGCACCCGCCAAAGAGATCATCACTGCCCTGAAGGCACGCCACCCGGATACGCCCATCATCGCCTTCCCCCGCGAGGCGGGTGATAAATACGTCGGCTTTGCCAATGAGACAGGTGCCGACTGCGTAGCCATCGACAATTCAGTGAGTGCCGAATGGGTCGCGGCAAACGTACAGGTCGACGGCTGCGTGCAGGGGAATCTGGCCTCATCGCATATGGTCACCGGGGGTGATGCGCTGGTTCGCGAAACCCGCCGAATCGTTGACGCGCTGCGCGGTGGGCCGCATATCTTCAACCTCGGTCACGGTATCACACCGGATGCCAACCCTGATAATGTGCAACGGATGATCGACGCGGTGCGCAACCACTGAGTGGGGAGGTCGGGCTGCGCTGCGCCTAATTCTTGATCCCCGAGGTGGTAACGGGCAAGAGATGAGCACGCAGATCGCACAGGCAAGAGGCAAGTGATGGACGAACGGCCAGAGATCGTGGATCGGGCAATCGCCTATGCTACGCAAGGTTGGGAATTGGCCGAAGGGTGGCTGCTAAGTCCTGCCGCATGGTCACAATTCGCGTTGCTCATTGCTGCCTACCTCGCCGCAATGTTGGTTAGCCGCAAATTGAAACCGCTGATCCGGCGACTGCTGACGCCAGCCGATGCGCAGCAGAACATCCTCGCCCGTGCGCGGCGTTTTATACTGATCTTCGTGCCGCTTGTGCTGCCGCTGCTGGCTTATGCCTTTACCGGTATCGGCGAGAGCATCACCCGTTCACTCTTTGGTTCGGGTGCAGTGATCGCGTTCGGCAAACGCGTTTTCCTCTTCCTCGCGATACGCATTCTGGTCCGCGATATTCTGCGCGACCCGTTTCTACGCCTCTTGGGTAAATTCATCCTGATTCCCGTTGCGGCGCTCTATGCTGTCGGCCTTTTGGACGATTTAACGGCACAGCTGCGCGCGACGGTCGTGCCATTGGGCAACATGTCATTCGACCTGATGTGGCTCATCCAGGGTGTCATCGTCGGCGGTGTCGTCTTTTGGTTTGGGCGCTGGTCGAATGATCAGTCCAGCGAATTCATTCAGGGTCAGGAAGAGATGCGCCCGGCCACACGTCAATTGGCTGCCAAGGCTGCCGAGATCGCGATTTTTGGCGTCGCGTTTCTGGTTTTGATGAACATTATGGGCATCAGCCTCACCAGCCTTGCTGTGCTGGGTGGTGCCATCGGCGTCGGCCTTGGGTTCGGCCTACAGAAAATCGCGGCGAATTTCATCTCTGGCGTGATCTTATTGCTCGAAGGTCAGGCGACCGTCGGGGACTATGTCGAGTTGGACGGCGGCGAGGCAGGTACCATCGTCAAGACCACGGCCCGCGCGATGATTCTGGAGACATTCGATGGTCGTTGGGTCGTAGTCCCGAACGAGGATTTCATCACAACCCGTGTCGTTAACTATTCCGATCAGGGCAGTGCGAATCGGTTCGAAGCACCCTTTTCGGTCAGCTATGACGTCGACATCAACATCATCCCCGAGATCGTGGAAAAAGCCGTATCCACCCATCCCGAGGTGTTGGATGAACCGTTTCCGCCGGATTGCGAATTGCGCGCCTTTGGCGACAGCGGCGTAGAATTCGCGGTTGAGTTTTGGGTGAACGGCCTGGATGACGGCAAGAACAAGTATACCTCTGACGTGCTCTTTCTGATCTGGAACGCGCTCAAGGCTGAGGGTATCGAGATTCCTTTCCCGCAACGTGTCGTGCATCACAAAGGTCTGCCACCTACCCCCACCGGAGCTGGATAATGGACGCGCTCGTTATCGGGGCCGGGCCAGCTGGCCTGATGGCAGCCGAAACAATGGCCCGCGCTGGACTGCGCGTTACGGTTGCAGAGGCGAAACCGTCACCAGCACGTAAATTCCTGATGGCGGGCAAGTCCGGGCTGAACCTGACAAAAGCCGATCCAATTGAAACATTCCTAGCGGCCTTTGGCGCGGATACCGGCCCACTGGAACCGATGTTGCGCGCGTTCGGTCCGGCGGAAACGCAGGGTTGGGCCGAGGGGCTAGATCAGGAACTCTTTATCGGATCCACCGGCCGGGTCTTTCCCAAAAAGATGAAGGCCTCCCCTTTACTGCGGTCATGGTTGGCCCGGCTCGACGGTCTGGGCGTCACATTGCATCGACGTTGGCGCTGGGATGGATGGGACGGCGCGGACGTGCGGATAGAAACCCCTAATGGCCTCGTACAGCTTAACCCGGTCGTAACCGTGTTGGCCTGCGGCGGTGCCAGTTGGGCGCGCCTTGGGTCGAATGGCGCATGGGCAGCACATCTGCCGGGGCAAACCAGCCTATTTCAGCCAGCGAACATGGGATTTCAGATCGCTTGGTCAGACCATATGCGCCCGTATATGGGACGTGCGATCAAGGGGATCGCATTGCACGCCGGAGACACGGTGTCTCGTGGTGAATTTGTCCTGACGAAACACGGCATTGAGGGCGGCGGCGTTTACGAAGTGTCACGAGCGATACGCGACGGCGCCGCGCTGTCCATTGACTTGATGCCCGATGTGACTGTGGACAGTGTTCGTGACCGGTTGACCCGTCCACGTGGCAAGATCAGCCTTGGAAACCATTTACGCAAAGCGCTGAAACTGACGCCAGAGAAACAGGCGCTATTGATGGAGTTCGCCCGCCCCCTGCCCGATGACATTGCACCATTGATCAAAGCTCTGCCAATCCGCCACGCAGGGCCAATGCCGATGGATCAGGCGATCTCGACCGCCGGCGGGCTGCGCTGGGATGCGCTCGATGACGGGCTCATGCTACGCGACCGGCCCGGTACGTTCGCGGCGGGCGAAATGTTGGATTGGGAGGCACCGACTGGAGGTTACCTGATCACGGCCTGTCTGGCGACAGGGCTATGGGCGGGACGCCACGCCGCCCGGTGGACAGCAGATCACGGCATCGCCACCGCGCGCTGAAACGCCTCGCGGGCCTCCATCCTAGCTTTGAAATCAGCGAGTTTTTCATCCGGATCAGGAAACTTGGCAACCTCTGCCCACCGCATACAATGTGCCAGCAGCATGTCGGGGATAGTCATATCGTCCCCCATCAGAAACGGCCCCTGCATCGCAACGGAAAGACGTGCGAGATTACGGGCATACTCCCATTTCATCGGTATCTTGATGGCCGGTATCCGGTGCTCTTCGGGCAAAATGAACGTGTGCCGCGCCGTCGCCCAGAGTACCCCGTCGATGTCATCGAGAATCTGAAGCGTCAGCGCGTCCTGCCGCGCACGTTGCACGGTGCCCGCCGGATGGGTGAACATCGAATGCTTGTCCCCGAGGAAAGTCATAATCGCGACCGAATCGGTGATCAGCTCAGCATCTACCCGCATCGCTGGAATTTTTCCCGACGGGTTCGCCGCGAACGCCGCGTCACTGCGAGCAGCACAAGCTGTGTGAGTATATGGGACGTTCATCTCTTCGAGCATCCAAAGGACACGCAGAGCACGGCTGGCGCGGGTTCCAATCACTTCGTACATCTGGGTTCTCCTGAAGATAAGTATGCCGAAGGAGTGGCGCAGTCTCACGCGGAATGCAATGGGACTGAATGCTGACAAAAACTGTCATCTCATTCATGTTATTTCTCTCACCAGTTTAACAACTCGAAAATGGAGCCATCCCATGTCCAGAACAGGATCCTGCCTCTGCGGTACCGTGAGCTATGTAATGAATGCTCGCCCCGCCCATACCGGCGCATGCCATTGCAGCATGTGTCGCAAGTGGTCAGGCGGCGTATACCTCGGCCTTCAGACACCCCCCGATGGGCTGACAATCACCGGCGCAGAGGCAGTCACCACGTTCACATCATCCGAATGGGCTGAACGGGCATTTTGCAGCAAATGCGGGAGCTCGCTCTATTATCGCGTGACCGCCCCCGGGCCGCATCAGGGCACCTATCACGTAGCTCTGGGGACGTTGGATAATCCAGATGGGATCGACCTGACCGAAGAAATATTTATCGACGAAAAGCCTGATGGCTACAGTTTTGCCCAAGAAACCAAGACAATGACGGGGGCCGAGGTATTCGCGATGTTTGCTCCACCTGCTGAAGAGTAGATGCGTTCAAAGATTGGCGGCGAGGAAATCGAGGATGATCTTTTGTACGCGCGGCTCTTTTGAGAGCCAGTGCTGTTTATAGAGCGGGTCATCGCGGCCAAAGACCAACGACTGATCATTGCCATCCATGAACTCTCCGCAATCGCCGCGCAACACGGGCAGGCGGAACCACGGGTCACGCTTGCCCACCAGTGACAGCACGGGCGTTGTGCTGGGCGCGTTCAGACCGATGTATTCCGGCCAGCCAGCATTGCAGGTCCATCCTTCGATCACCCGCGCCGCAAAGCCATGACCGTCATATGTCGCGGTGGTAACGGCCCCCTCGCTATGGCCAGCGAGAACCATCTGCGCACCGTCCATTCCGGGCAATGCGGATAACTGCGCACGGGCATGATCCAGCTCGGCCTGCCGCCATCCCAACACGGCCCGGTGCAATCCGCCTTCTGGCGGATCGGCGCGACAACTCACCGGCTTGTCCTCACGCGCAAAGCTGTCCGGTGCCACAAAAATGTATCCCGCATTCGCGTACATCCTTCCCGCGTCATGCGCGATCGAGATGATGCCAGTGCACCCGTGCATATAGAGCACCAGTTTCTGGCCATCCCGAGCGGCCAGATAATCACCCAACGAACCGATTCCGATACGTCGTGCGCCATGCACTTCATCCGGAACGTAGACAAGCGCGGCCTCATAGGTGCGCTGCAGCTCGCGCGGATCATTGCCCAGATCTTCTGCATTGCTTGGTAAGCAGAGCAAAAACAGCGTTGCCAGAGCGGACAGAAAACGGATCATCGTGTGGCTCCCATCATAGCAAGTCGGATCAACGTCCTTTCCACCAGTGCCATCTGTGGTGCGGTTTGCCCGGCCGAGCGAAGGTGCAGGTCGGTATCGGTCAACAGCACCAGCGCCGCCTCCAATCGATCCGCCCCCCATTGTTGTGCTTGACGAGTCATACGATCCCGGCGCGGACCAAACACAGGTGGGCGCATTCGCGCGATCCCCTGCGAAGGCCCCCCCGGATCAGATGCCGCAGTATAAAGCGTACGAAAGTGACGCATCGCCGCAATGCACAGGCCGACAGGCTGCACACCCTGCGCCCGTAAACGCTTCATAATCGGGCCGATCTCACCCGATCGGGATTCGGCCACGATGTTTAGGACATCATCAAGATCAGCCTCGGTTGAGGCAGGCGCACAGGTCGCAACATCGTCAGTACTGAGCGCAGCATCGCTGCCCAGCATGTACAGCGACAACTTCTCCAATGTCTGTCGGAAATCGCCGGGATCCAGCGCGCGCGACAGCGCCACAAGGTCGGTCATCGCTTCGGGTGAAACTTCCGTTAGGCCAGCCTTGCCCAGCATCGTCTCGATCTCTCCTCGGGAGGGGGGATCATCATAGATAGCTGCTGCATAAGCATTTCCATGCGCCTCGAACGCCTTGCGTAATTTCGAGGTAGGTTTCAGCGCACCCGCCGTCACGATAACCTGAGCATCCCCCGGCTGCCAGTCCTGCAAGGCCGCAAGGATCGGGGGGGCCAGCGTCTCAGTCGCGTCCTCGACAAATGCAACGCGCGGGCCCGGAAAGAACCCTTGCGCCTTGATCGCATCCATCAGCCGAGCGGGATCTTTGCGCAGGTCAGCGGCAGGCATGCGCGTCAGACGCATTTCTTCTTCGCCTTGCGGGCCGATCAGGGCGGCGATCACCTCTTGCCGCCGCAATGCGACACGCATCGCGTCATTGCCAAAAATCAACAACCCGGTACGGGTCGCATCGGGCCGCGCAAAATAGCCCGGCGCGTCGCGCGGGCCGAGCTTCATGTGGCAGACGTCGGAGCAGCGACGACCAACCGCGTGATCATCATATCTGCCAGAATCGACATCAGTCGCTCGCGCGCGTCACGCTCTGCCGCCTGCGTCGCAACGGTAGAGCCCGAGGCGGAATATCCGGTAAAGTTGTTGACCTTGCCAGACGTCACAACGGCACCTGTCTGCAAATGTCGTAGGGCATAAGTGACTTCACCCAGCAGGTTATAGCGCTGCGTCACGTCATTCTGGTCGATGGCAATCGCTTCTTCGTCGACCTTGATCGCATAAGACAGGCCATAAGTGGCGGGGCTGCCACGGCCCAGCCGTTCCTCGATCTCTCGGACCAGCAAAAACGCATCCCGTGTTTTAGGCGCGTCAGTCAACACCGCGTCTTGCAGCGCGGCCCCCCCTCCGCCGGGTCCGTAAACAGGCGTAAACCCACAGGCACAGAGTACCGCAAGGCTACCGAGGCAGAAGAGACGTCGGGAATGGCGTGTGTCGATCATGTCAAAAACGTATCACCAGTTGCATTCATGCGCGGCATTTGGACGGCCATCAGATAGTGGCCGCGAGCGGAAACGCCCTAGACAACCACATTCACGATCCGCCCCGGGACAACAATCACCTTCTTGGGCTGCGCACCGTCCATCGCTCTTTGCACAGCATCCAGTGCCAGCGCGACTTTTTCAACCTCTTCCTTGGGCGCATCCTGCGCAACATTGATCTCGCCCCGGCGTTTGCCGTTGACCTGTACCGGCAATGTGATGGTGTCATCCACCAGCATGCTCGCATCGGCAACCGGCCAAGGTGCCGTCACGATCAGGCCCTCGCCACCCAACATCTGCCACAGCTCCTCGGCCAGATGCGGCGTCATGGGCGACATCAGCTGTGCCAGAGCAGAAGCAGCGCGGCGTTTGGCGTCCGCCCCGGCAGTGGATTTCGACAACGTGTTGGTAAAGGCATAGAGCCGCGCAATGGCCGCGTTGAAGCCAAAGCTTTCGACCCCGCCCGTCACATCATGGATCGCCTTGTGCATTTCACGCAAGAGCGCCTCGTCCGCCTCTGGCGAGCCATCGCCAGATGTATCTGCCGCGATTTCATTCACGATACGCCACACCCGGCTGAGGTGCTTGTGCGCCGCCTCGGCCCCGGCAGCCGTCCATTCCACGTCACGTTCCGGTGGGCTGTCACTCAGAACGAACCAGCGCGCCGTGTCAGCGCCGTAGGCGGATATGATACTGACAGGATCTACGACGTTCTTCTTGGACTTGGACATCTTGGCCGAAGGGATGATTTCGACGGGTGTGCCATTAGCCAGCTTTCCGTCGGTTACGTCCTCTGGCAGGTGATATACCGGCCGGGCATTGTCATCGCGCGTCTGGTAAATCTCGTGTGTGACCATCCCTTGCGTAAACAACGCATTGAACGGCTCGACCGCCGATTTCGGCAGGTGTCCGGTAATGTGCATCGCACGGGCAAAAAACCGGCTGTAGAGCAGGTGCAGAATCGCATGCTCGATGCCGCCGATATACTGATCGACGTTCATCCAGTACGCCGCTTCGGCCAGATCGGTCGGCGTATCCGCACGCGGCGCGGTGAAGCGCGCAAAATACCAAGAGCTGTCCACGAACGTGTCCATCGTGTCGGTCTCGCGCAGCGCGACCCTGCCGCATGCCGGGCAACTGGTCTGCCGCCACGTCGGGTGACGATCCAGCGGGTTGCCGGGAACATCGAAACTGACATCATCGGGCAGGCGGACGGGCAGGTTTTCCTTGGCCTCGGGCACGACGCCGCACGCCTCGCAATGCACCACCGGAATCGGGCATCCCCAATACCGCTGCCGACTAAGCCCCCAGTCGCGCAGACGGAATTTCGTGACGCCTTGCCCGACGCCTTGCCCTTCGCAAAAGTCGATGGCCGCGTCGATAGCTTCGTTCCCTGTCTGATGGGCCTCGCCCGCAAAGCCGCTGTTATAGAAAACGGTTTCGGTTTTGGGCGGCACATAAGCCTCGTTCAGGTCAGGCGACGCATCCTCGGATGGCAGATAGGTCGGGATGATCGGCAGGTCGTATTTGCGGGCGAAATCAAAATCCCGCTGGTCATGCGCAGGACAGCCGAAAATCGCGCCGGTGCCGTAATCCATCAGAATGAAATTGGCGACATAAACCGGCAATTCCCACGATGTATCGAATGGATGACGGACCCGGAACCCAGTGTCATAGCCGCGCTTCTCCGCGGTCTCCAATGCTTCGGCGGTGGTGCCACCTTTGCGACATTCTGCACTGAACGCCGCCAGCGCCTCATCGCTTTTCTCCAATTGCTTGGCCAGCGGGTGATCGGGCGACACACCGATAAAACTCGCGCCCAGCAACGTGTCAGGGCGCGTGGTATAGACCTCGACCCGGTCGAACCCTTCAGGTCCGTCAATCAGCGAAAAGGAGAACTGCAAACCGCGCGATTTGCCGATCCAGTTTTCCTGCATCAGCCGCACCTTGGCAGGCCAGTCGTCGAGGGTATCAAGTGCATCCAGCAATTCTTCGGCCATGTCGGAAATCTTGAAGAACCACTGCGTCAGCTCGCGCCGCTCAACATCCGCGCCAGAACGCCACCCCTTGCCGTCGATGACCTGCTCATTGGCCAGCACCGTCATGTCCACCGGATCCCAGTTGACCACCGCATTCTTGCGATAAACCAGCCCGGCCTCCAACATATCGAGGAACAGCGCCTGTTGCTGGCCATAGTATTCTGGATCGCAGGTAGCAAATTCGCGGCTCCAGTCAATGCTCAGGCCCAGAGGTTTCATTTGATCGCGCATGTCGGCGATATTCTGATAGGTCCAGTCCTTTGGATGACCGCCAATCGCCATGGCCGCGTTCTCTGCTGGCATGCCGAACGCGTCCCAGCCCATCGGGTGCAGCACGTTATGACCGGTCGCCAGCTTATGCCGCGCGATCACGTCACCCATCGTGTAGTTGCGGACATGCCCCATATGGATACGACCCGACGGATACGGGAACATTTCCAGCACATAGTATTTCGGCTTGTCATCCGAGCGGGCAGCCCGGAACACAGATGCCTTTTCCCAGGCGTCCTGCCATCTGGCTTCGATCTCGGCGGCGGAATAGCGCGACATGGGCGGCGCCCCTTCTTTGGTCAAAATGCGTCGTTAGCGGTGATAGGCCGGGCGCGGCGCAGGGTCCAGAGGCAGGTGGAGATTAGCATCGCTGTTTGGGTCTGTTTGGCTCACATTACGGGCACGCCGCCCTATGCAGCCCGCCCCACCCCGCCTATAACGGGACAAAAAGGGCAGCAGGCAGCGCAGGCATATGAAGATCCTATTCATTCACCAGAATTTTCCCGGCCAATACAAACATCTGGCTCCGGCACTGGCAGAAGCCGGGCATGACTGCATCGCCCTGACCTTACGCGTAAAGGATGCGACGAACTGGAAAGGTGTAGATGTTCGTCCATATACGTTGCCCAAGCGCGATGGCCAAAAACTGCATCCCTGGCTGCTGGACCTTGATACCAAGGTAACGCGCGGCGAGGCATGCTATCGCGCCGCCCGTGCGCTGCGCGATCAGGGTTACAAGCCCGATATCATTCTCGCACATCCCGGCTGGGGCGAATCGATGTTCCTGCGTGATCTGTGGCCTCGCGCGCGATTGGGTCTTTATTGCGAACTTTATCACGAGCCGGGTTATCCACATCTGGATTTTGACCCGGAGTTTCCCTCGAACGATCCTGAATCGCAGCCGCTGCGCATTCGATTGAAGAACCTGAACAACCATTTGCATTTCCCAATGGCTGAGGCCGGGATCAGTCCGACGCGATTTCAGGCTGACACTTTCCCGGCGGAATTCCGCGACAGGATCACGATCTGCCACGACGGGATCGATACCGCGATGTCCAGACCCGCACCCAACGTGCGGTTAAAGCTGAAAGGGCACACCGAATATACGCGCGACGACGAGATCATCACATTCGTCAATCGCAATCTGGAACCCTACCGCGGCTATCACGTTTTTATGCGGGCGCTGCCAAGGCTGCTAAAGGAGCGCCCGAACGCTAGGGTCATCATCATCGGCGGCGACGAAGTCAGCTACGGTGCCCAACCGCCCGGTGACAAAACCTGGAAACAGATATTTCGCGAAGAGGTCGCAAGCCAGATCAGCGCAGAGAACTGGAAGCGCGTGCATTTTCTGGGTCGCATTCCTCACACCGATTTCACCCGCATTCTACAACTCAGCCGGGTTCATGTGTACCTGACCTATCCCTTCGTCCTCAGCTGGAGCCTTATGGAGGCGATGGCCTGCGAGGCTGCGATCGTCGCCAGCGACACTGCCCCGGTGCGCGAGGTGATCACCGATGATGAAACGGGCCGCATGATCGATTTCTTTGACGGTGAAACACTGGTGGATGAGGTCTGCGAACTGCTGGAGGATGCCGAGGCGCGCGCCGATCTGGGGCGCAATGCCCGCGCCCTCATGCAATCGCAATATGATCTTAAAACGATCTGTCTGCCGCGTCAGATTAAATGGGTGACAGAACTGATGGATCTGCCGCTGGTTGTCTGACGGAAAATCAACAAAGTGTACTAGCTGTTCTTCTCATAGACAATAAACGGCGTTTTTTCTGCAACCTTGTCGTAGAGCATACGCCCTTTGTAATTGAATTCCTGCGTCTGCCAATAGATGCCCGGTATACCCGCCGACTGGGCCGTGGCATGTACCGCCTCGATCAATGCACGCCCGACGCCCTTGCCGCGTATCGCAGGGTCCGCATAAAGGTCCATCAGGTAACAAGTGTCCTCGACCGACCACAAAATGCGGTGGAAAAGAAAATGGGCAAGGCCCACAGGGCGGCCATCCAATTCGGCAATGAGCCCCTGATATTCTCCCGGCTGACCGCTTAGCAAACGCGAGAACGCCGTTTGGAATACCTCTTCAGGCAGCTTTGTCTCGTAAAATTCCAGATAGGCCGTCCAAAGACGGTGCCAGTCGGCGTGATCGTCCTCGCTCAATGGTCGAATCAGAATATCAGCAGTCACGATGCGTCCCTTTTCAATAGCCATCCTTCGAAGCAGGGTAATCCATAGATTACACCCCAAAGGTACCATCACAGCCTAGGATTCGATTATCGCTCTGTCAGCCTCTTCCTCAATCGACTGTATGCCCCAAAGGCGCACAGACGGTTCGAGGATCAGAACTTACCCGCTTGGATTCGGAGCTGGCGCGCACGTGACAGGATGGCGTCCTCGACCGCACGCTGGGTGCCTGCCGCAACGGGTCCACCCTTGGACTGTAGTGCCACATTGAGCGACCGCGCATCAAGCGCCGGATCACTGATCAGGATCGTCGCCCGGTAGGCACGTCCGCCACCCGGTGGAACGCCATACCCGGTAGAAATCACGCCAGTAAAGGGATCAGCAGACTGGATCGGCAGAAAATCGAGCACATCCAGCGATGCGGTCCACAAGAAGCGGTTCACCTTGACACCGGTTTTATCGCCACGGAACGCATCAAAAATGCTGGTGCCGTTGGTCACGCCGCCTGTGGTCGCCTCTTTGCCGCCTTCGACCTTGACCGCATCGGGATCGAACTTCGGTGGCTCGTTACCGCAGGCGGCCACGATGACCAGACAGGCCAGCATCCCGAATACACGCTTTGCAGAAGAAAAGATCATACCACCGCCCGACATTAATTGCCCCTCTCTACTATCCAAGCTGCGCCATCGGAGCAAGCGGTTTAGCTTTACCAGCGCCGGGATGCCAATTCACAGTTTGCATCCGGTCCCGTGCCTGATCTACTCCTGCCCCATAGCCGCAGCGTTAAACCGGAGAGACAGATTCATGAGCTTAAGCGATATCACCACCCGAGTCCGCGCCGCCGCGATCGACTCAGGCCGATCCGCCGATTCCGTGACGCTGATCGCAGTATCCAAAGTGCAACCAGACACACGGGTAGAAGCCGTGCTATCCGAAGGACATAGGTGTTTCGGCGAGAACCGCGTGCAGGAGGCCGCCGGCAAGTGGCCCGAATTCCGCAAAACGTTCGACGGGGTGGACTTGCATCTGATCGGTCCACTCCAAAGTAACAAGGTGCGTCAGGCACTTGATCTGTTTCAATCCATCCATTCCGTGGACCGTCCAAAGCTCGCCCGTACCATTGCTCGTGTCGCGCAGGAGGAAGGGCATTGTCCGGATCTCTTCATACAGGTCAACACCGGTGAAGAGGATCAAAAGGCAGGCGTTCTACCTGCTGATGCAGATGGCTTTATCGCCGAATGCCGCGATCTGGATTTACCACTTAAAGGGCTGATGTGCATTCCTCCCGTGGAGGAAGAACCCAGCCTGCATTTCGCGTTACTTGCCAAGATCGCCAAGCGCAACGACCTGACCGGATTATCGATGGGCATGAGCAGCGATTTCGAGAGCGCCATCGCGCTGGGTGCCACACATGTGCGCGTTGGCAGCGCGATTTTCGGCGCACGTCAAACGGGCTGAGGTAATACCCCAGCCCGGATAATTCACGATCCTATTGCGAAGGTCTCGATCGGTGTACCCGAAGCAACCGCCTCTTTGATCCAGTTCGGCTGGCGACCGCGACCGGTCCAGGTCTGGCTGGGATCCTCTGGATTGCGGTATTTGGGCGCAACGGGTTTACCCCGCTTTGCAGATTTCGCGGCGGCTTCTTTTGTGCCGGATTTTGCATTGTCCAAAAGCTCGTTGAGCGAATATCCTAATTGTTTTGCTTTCGCTTCAACCACAGCCAACGCATCTTTGCGCTCTTGCTTCTGTCGCGAAACAATTGCTCGCGCGACTTTTTTCTCCAGCGCGCGGAGTTCCGACATACTCATTTTCTTCAAGTCAATTTGCGACATGAATTTTCAATCCTTAATTCGTTCTTGTTCTAGGCATTGTTTAATTTAGCCCGTCGCAAGAAGTTGTGCAAAGCAAATCACATCAACCATTCGTAGTAATCAGGTTACGATCAATCATATGATTTTGATGCTTTGAATGCGCCTTTTCCATTGGATGATATTCCATCCACCCCACGGAACTTCCCACTGACGCTATCCGAAGTTTTAAAATGCAGCTATAAGTTCGACTTTCAATAAGTATTCAAAAATCAACTTACTGCGGTCGCATTTTTTGTTGTGCACCATAGGGGGAACACCTAATCATGATGCCGGCGCTACGGTTCGACCAGTCGGATTATGGTTTTTTCTAATATCACCAGAAAAATGAAAAATTCAGCCATGCCGACCATTCGTTTTGGCAGTCAGTCGCGCACGATCAGGCGGGTACCGGGAACAATCTCTTTTACGATCCGGTGCAGATGGTCACGCCGCAATGCAATGCAACCTTCGGTCGGAAAACCCGGCCTGCGCCATTGGTGCATGAATATACATGACCCGCGACCAGCCTGCGCATCCGGCCAATTCCAATCTGTTACCACGATCAAATCATAGAGTGGATCGGCCCGGCGCAACGTCTCATGGCTGTCTGCATAGGGCTCCCGTACCAATTGATTGTAATCGACTGCACCGCTCGCATCCGACCAAAGATCACCGGGCCGAATCGGGGTCGCCCAACGCGCAGGGCGTGCCAGACGATCGGGGCGGTACAACAACCCGACAATCCGGTGCGTGCCGATAGGTGTGGCACCGTCACCTTCGCGTTTCTGCGCACTCAATCCACCGCGCCCTATCGTGCAGGGGAACCGCTGCCCCATATAGCGCAATCCGGTGGGTGTAAGAACAAGATCGAAAGGTGTCATGCGCCCTTTCTGCCCGATTGTCCGAGTGGGCGAAAGAGCCGTCAGTAAGACGCTTCTGGGCGAAAGCCACCCGGTATGCGGTCCACACCGTCCAACACCATATCTGCCATGATTTCACCAACCTTCGGTGCCATCCCAAAACCGATCTTGAATCCGCCATTGGCGATGAATTGACCCGCGTGCAATGGATGCACGCCCAGCATCGGCGCACGGCTTCGGCTGCGTGGACGTATTCCCGCCCACCGCGCGATCACCGGCACATCCCGCAGCGCAGGCACGGCATTGCGCGCGCGGCTGATGACGACGTCGAGTTGCGCATCGGTGCTGGTCGGATCGTCAAAGTCACGCTCTGAAGTCGACCCAATGGCGACGGTTCCATCGTTATGTGGGACAATGTGAACACCATCGACGAAGATTTGCGGCAGATCAGACGCATCATATTCCAGCAATGCCGCCTGCCCCTTTATCCCGTTTCCAACCTGCCGGGAATGTGCGGTGGTCAGTTCCTCCAGCCCTGCGACACCCGTAGCCCACACGACGGCGCCAAGTGGCTCGCCAGCGCATCCAACATGGCCACCATGCGCAACGATTGCAGCCGCCAACGCATCACACGCTCGGCGCGGGTGAACGCGCGCACTCAGAGTGTCGCGGATCAGCAAACCTGACGGGGTCAGGGGCGTCCATTCAGTGCCATCAGATGCGACAACCTGCCAATCGGCCTGTCCACGCCAGAGATCACGCGCGCCGATGCCGCGCGCCTCGGCCAGCACACGCGCGGCATCGTCCGCCACTGGCTGTAACCGCCCGGATCGGGCATAGCCGGGATCGTGTCCCGACGCTTGGGCGATGTCGCTCCACCAGCGGTCCGCCAGCAGCAGGCTATCCAACTGAAACGCCTTCTTGTCATTCCAGTGCTCGGGTACATGCGGCGCCAACGCCCCCACGATCCCGCCAGAGGCTCCTGCCCCCGGTCCGCCCGGATCAATCACCTGCACCCGCGCGCCACGCCGCGCACAAGAATACGCAACCGACAGCCCGAAAATTCCAGCTCCCATTACTGTCACATCGACCATTGTCAAAGCGCGCCCTCCCTTGCATGGTCGCCCCGTTCGCCGGAACTCTTTGGCGCAGGTGATAAAGGAAGAAAACATGCAGGGCCAGCAGGCCGAACTGGACTGGCGAACAGGTGATGTTCCGATCTCCACCCGGTTCGACGACCCTTATTTCAGCCTTGATAACGGGCTGGCGGAAACGGAGCATGTCTTTTTACAGGGTAATGGGCTGCCCGCACGATTCCGCGATGGATTTCGCATCGCAGAATTGGGTTTTGGCACCGGGCTAAACATGCTTACGACGCTTGCTGCCTGGCGCGCCATTGGCGCGCCAGGGCATCTGCACCTGACCTCATTCGAGGCCTTTCCCATGCATGCGGACGACATGCGGCGTGCGCTCGCGGGATATCCGCCTTTGGCGGCACTCGCAGCGCCATTGCTCGCCGGATGGACCGCCAATGCCCCCCGGATTGATCTAGGCGATGGTGCCATGCTGGAGGTGATAATCGGTGATGCACGCCAGACATTGCCCCAATGGGAAGGCGCCGCAGATGCGTGGTTTCTCGACGGGTTCTCGCCAGCCAAGAACCCTGAATTGTGGCAGCCAGACCTGATGCAGGCGGTTTTCAACCACACAGCCCCCTCTGGCACTGTTGCCACCTATACCGCCGCTGGTTTTGTCCGGCGTGGATTAGCCAATGCAGGGTTTGACGTATCACGCCAGCCGGGATACGGGCGCAAGCGACACATGACAGTTGCGGAACGCAAAAAATGACCGAACAGAATACGAAGCTCGGCATATGGATGATGTTGCTGACCACCTTCATCTTTGCGGTGCAGGACGGACTGTCGAGACATCTGGCAGGCGAATACAACGTCTATATGGTGATCATGGTTCGCTACTGGTTTTTCGCGGCCTTTGTGATCACCATCGCAGGGCGCAAGGCGGGCGGAATGCGTGCAGCCGCCCGCACGCGCCAACCTCTGTTGCAGGCGTTCCGCGCGTTGCTGCTGGTTACCGAAATTTGCGTGATGGTACTGGCTTTCACTTTGCTCGGACTGATTGAGAGCCACGCAGTCTTTGCCTGTTACCCCTTGCTGATCGCAGCCCTGTCGGGTCCGGTGCTGGGCGAACGGGTGGGTTGGCGGCGCTGGACCGCGATTGGCATCGGCTTCATAGGGGTCCTCATCATTCTACAACCAGGCATTGGCGTCTTTCAGCCCGAGGCGATTGTTCCGTTGATCGCGGCGCTGATGTTCGCGCTTTACGGATTGCTCACCCGATACGTCGCGCGACAAGACAGCGCCGCGACCAGCTTTTTCTGGACCGGGGTCGTAGGATCAATCGGCATGACTATCTTTGGCATGTGGTTCTGGGAACCCATGACAACAGCCGATTGGGGGTGGATGGCTATTTTGTGCATCACGGGTGCCAGCGGACATTACACGCTGATCAAATGCTATGAAGTCGCCGAAGCGAGCGCGGTGCAACCGTTTGCCTATCTGCAACTCGTTTTTGTCAGTATTATCGGCGTCTCTGTCTTTGGCGAGGCGATCCGCACCAACGTCGCCGTCGGCGTGACGATCGTTGTGGCCGCCGGGCTGTTCACCCTCTGGCGCGAACGCGTGACTTCATAGTTGCGGGTTTGAAGGTTTCGGGACGATTGAAAACAATGCGCTAAGGCCGCAGAATCCTGCATTTACCGAATGCAATGGTGACTCTGATCCACCCCCACACGCCCGGGCGACCACGTTCGCAATCGCGTCAATCCGTTTTGAGCGACGACGGCAGCGTTGCACCGATCAACTCGGCGCTGAATGGAATGGGCAATGGATCACGCCCCAGCCGCGCACGGTAAATCGGCAGACTTTCTGCCACACGCTGGACGTAATTGCGCGTTTCACGGAACGGGATATGCTCGATCCAGTCGATCACATCCATACCATCCGCGCGCGGGTCGCCAAAACGTTCAATCCACTGCGCCGGTCGACGCGGCCCGGCATTGTACCCCGCCGACATCATCACGACATTTGCACCGAATTCATCCGATAGCTGCGCCAAATAGGTGGATCCCAATCGTGCGTTATACTCCCAATCGCGCAGCACACGGGATGCTTGGTGCGCCAGCTTCAGGTCTCGCGCCACATCGCTGGCGGTCCCCGGCATCAACTGCATCAGCCCCTGCGCCCCTACGCCGCTGGCCACCGACGGATCAAATTCGCTTTCTCGGCGGGCTATCGCCAGCGCCATTTCCATTGGCACCGGCAGATCCATCTCGATCATCGGATGCAGCGCATAGTATGCTTCTGGCAGGATGATCTGTCGCCGGGCAGCGTGCTTGCCCAGCATCACCTGCAAATGCGGTTGATCCAGATCGTTCAGCATTTGCGCCATTTGCCGCAGCCCGGTCTCATCCACAGTATCGGCCAGCGCGAGCGTAAACCGTTCAGCCAGGCTCCGTTGCCCTGCAGCCAATGCCGCAGCACCCGCTTGTGCCAACACCCCCCTCACGAAAGCGGCGTCCCGCCATGGCGGCACATCCGCCGCGCCGAGGCCCACATCAAACGGCAGCCCAGCCTTTTCCGCAGCGAGCAGCCCGTAAAAGCTGGTCTGGTGCTCTGCACCCTCTGCATAGGCTATTTGCGCGGCCTCGGTATCGCCCAGCGCCTCTTGGGCGCGCCCTATCCAGTACCCCGCCCGACCCAGCGAGATTGGTGTCTCCACTCCTGCACGTAAACGCTGGAAATGATCGCGCGCTAGTTCCGGCTCATCCAGAAACCGTAGCGCCAGATATCCGGCCAACCATTCCAGATCGGCATAGGCCGCACCGTCGCTAAGCTGATGATGCGCCGCCAGATCATAGGCCAGCGCATATTGCTCGTCGCGCATCATCCGCCGCGCCAAACTGCGCCGCCAACCGGACCAGCGTTCTGCCTCGCCCAACCCGCCTGCAATACGACTCTGGGATTGCAGCAACGCAATGGCCTTTTCACTTTCGTTGCGTTTGAGGTAGCGATTGAACCTTTCATAGGCGATCCCGGCGTCGTCGCGACGGTCTGCGGGCAGTTTGGCCAATGCCGCATCGAGCCCACTTTCATCACGCGCTATCTTGCGCCGCACCTCGGCAACTTCTCGATCGACCTCGGACACAAGCGGCAGCATTTGCGCACTATCTTTCAAACCGCGCCACAGTGTCATCTCCAGACGTGCCAGATGATGCGGCTCCAGCAGCGGCCCGTGCGCGTTGAGAAATGCAACATGCTCAGAGGTGCTGAGATCCATCGTGCGCCACGCCAGAACTACCGTCGCCTCTGCTTCTCCGGTTTCGCCGCGGGCGATCAGGGCCTTGGCGTAGCGCAGCACACCTGTGGCAGTCTGCGGCTGCGTCCCAGAGTAGAACGTGATGACATCTGAGTTGCTTGCGTCCTCAAATACGGGCTCGCTTCGCTTGCGCAGATAGTCGAGGCCCGGCCAGTCCGGATTCGCCGCGAGAAAGCTCAGGACCTCTGCCGTCGTTCCACGCCCAGCCCTCAGGCGCGTCCATTCAATGATCGCCTCTGCGGCAGCGCCCTCTCGCGCGGCCAGTTCCGAGGCACGCGTCCACCGCCCACCGCCCGCGGCATCAAGCGCGCTGGCCAGCGCGCTGGGTGGGCGCATCTCAACGGGCTGTGATACACTCGGGCCAGAGAGGTAAATCAGCACCAGAATCGCCGTAAATGCGCGCAACATCTCTTGCATTTCCTGCCATTGCAAAGGATAGACAGCGCCAACCTATGCGCGTGCCGTGCCGTCGTCCATGAGCAATCCCGGATCCGGGCAGCATATCGCCGGGTTATGCCATTCTAATCCCACGGGCGACGCAACCGCCCATCTGATCCGAAAGGAGCGCGACATGATTAAAGGTTCTTTGCCTGCCCTGGTCACGCCGTTCAAGAACGGCGCAGTGGATTTCGACACGCTCAAGAAGCTGGTGGAATGGCATATCGGCGAAGGCAGCAACGGTCTTGTTCCTGTCGGGACAACCGGCGAAAGCCCGACACTTACGCATGAAGAGCACGAAGCCGTCGTCGAGGAAGTCGTGCGCGCTGCCAATGGCCGCGTTCCTGTCGTCGCGGGCGCAGGTAGCAACAACACTGTCGAATCCATGCGCTTCATGCAGCATGCTCACAAGGTTGGCGCCGATGCCGCACTCGTGGTCACACCCTATTACAACAAACCGACGCAACGAGGCCTCATCGCACATTTCCGTGCATTGCACGATTGCTGCGACCTGCCGATCATCATCTATAACATTCCCGGTCGATCCGTCGTGGACATGTCCCCGGCCACTATGGGTGAACTGGCAAAGCTGCCGCGCATCATCGGTGTCAAGGACGCCACCGGTGATCTGGCTCGCGTTTGCCAACAGCGCATAACCTGCGGTACCGATTTCATTCAGGTGTCGGGAGAAGACGCCACTGCCCATGGGTTCAACGCTCAGGGCGGTACCGGTTGCATTTCTGTCACAGCAAACGTCGCACCCAAGCTCTGCGCCCAACTGCAAGAGGCAACGCTGGCAGGAGATTATGGCAAGGCGCTGGAGATTCAGGACCGCCTGATGCCGCTGCACCAAGCGATCTTTACCGAACCGGGACTGGTTGGCGTGAAATACGGCATGTCCCGCCTCGGTCTGTGCAGTGAAGAAGTCCGCTCGCCACTGACCTCGCTTCTGGATGAGACCAAGGCGATGGTTGATGACGGGTTACGCCACGCCGGGTTGATGAACTGATCCGAACGTAGCGATCCGACGCCGATCGGCTGACTGCGTATGTTTCAATACGAAAACGGCGCACCCTGCTTGTTGATTATTGGGCCTGAGGTCTAGCTCAGCGGTAGGGTGCCCACTCATTCCTACGTTCAAACGACTTTCTTCTTGGGTGAAATACCCAATCGCATCCATCCACCAGAGCGACGATTTCAGTCGACGCGACGAACCATCAACTGATTGCCTTCGCGTCGCGTCTCCAGCACCTTGATTGCACTGATGAGGTCACTCAGTTTCTTGTGTCCATAGCTACGCGTATCAAAATCGGGGTTCGCAGTCGTCATCTGTTGTCCGAGACGCCCCAGCGCGTACCATTCGCTGTCCTGATCGATGCTGTCCATCGCCTTGAACAGCATATCGCGCGCTTCAATCAGGTTCTTGCCGCTGGCACTGACGGGCGTGTTCGATACACCACTGCCCTGCAGGTTCTCCAGATAGATGAAACGCTTGCACGCTTTGCGGAATGCCTCGGGAGTTTTCTGCGCACCGATACCAAATACATCTAATCCCTGTTCCCGGATACGGCTGGCCAACCGGGTGAAATCGCTGTCGGACGACACCAAAACGAAGCCATTGAACCGCCCCGAATGCATCAAATCCATCGCATCAATCACCAGCGCGATATCGCTGGCATTCTTACCCACGGTGTTGGCGGGCTGATGATGTGGCACAAGACCGAATTCGGCTTGCACCTTGTTCCAACCGCTCATTTGCTGTGACGAAAAATCCCCATAGCAGCGCCGCACAGATGCCTCGCCCATCCCGGCAATTTCATCAAAGATTGCCTGCGTCCATTTCGGCGACGTGTTGTCCGCGTCGATCAGCACGGCAAGCAATGGGGTTTGAGCATCTGCCATAAAATTCTCCCTTGTCCTGATGTTGTGCAGGAAATGCGCACGAGTTGCCAGCAGATCGCATCATCAAACCGCGCAAAGCGCAGGAGCGTTTAACGATTATATCGGCAGGGCCAACGTCGCCTTTTCACAAGCAACCGCTATCGACGTACGAAACTTTCGTACATTTCGATCAGCAAAGAAGAAACGGTGCGTGAAAGCCTCGTAATCGGCCATGTCACGCGCCACAACGATGATAAAAAAGTCACATTCCCCCGCGACGCAGTAAAAGTGCTGCACATGAGGTTCCGCGCGTGCCTTGCGTTTGAATGCATCAATCTGGTCCAGCCGATCTCGCTCCAACTCGACCGAAACCACGGCAGTGATCCCAAAACCCAAAGCCTGAGCGTCGAGTTGCGCTACCTCCGCCGTGATCACACCACTGTTGCGCAGTCGTTTCAACCGGCGTTGGATTGACGCCGTTGAAGCCCCGGCCAGTTCGGCCAGGCTCGCGATGGAGATACGTGTATCGCGTTGTAGCTGCGCCAGAATACGCATGTCTACCGTGTCGATTTCGATATTCTGCATCACTATCTCGTATTTTTTGATCCTATCATCTCACAATTCCTCAATCATTGCCGAAATGCAATCAGCCTGCTCGCATACAGTGTCGCTATGAAACAGGGTTTACTCTCCATCCTTCCCTTAGCTGCCGGTGCCGCACTCTATGGCTTTGCCTTCGGCGTGCTTGCAGCGCAGGTTGGCTTTCCTTGGTGGGGTGTCGCTTTGATGAGCGCGAGTGTGCATGCCGGATCATCGCAGATTGTCGCGGTCGAACAATTCGGCTCGCATGGTTTCGTGTTGGGGGCCGTGCTGGCAGGTGCTGCATTGAACCTGCGCTATCTGGGTATCATCGCCTCGCTGACGGATGTGCTACACGACGTACCGCTTCGGATCCGGTTGATTGCGATCCATGTCACCGGAGACGAGAATTGGGCACTGACAATGGCCCGCCGCGCCGAGGATCCGGCCATCGGGGCGGCGTTCCTGTTGGGATCAGGCATGATGATGATATCGGTTTGGACCCTTTCAACCATGTTGGGCGCCGTGACTGGCAGTACGATTCCCAACCTCGAAGGATACGGGCTCGGCTTTGCCTTCACTGCCGCGTTCATCGCCATGGCGCGCGCCATGTGGAGCGGCCGGGAGGCTGTGCTGCCTTGGGCCGTGACATTCATCACAACACTTGCGCTGGTTCAGATGTCCATCGGAGCTGCCTATGCGATCCTTTTCGGCGCAATAGCCGGGGTTGCCGCAGCCCGCAGCGCGGCCATTACCCGAAAGGCCCAGCCATGACCTCATCACAATGGACTCTCATCGCCCTGTTAGCCGCAGCCTCTTATGGGGTGCGTCTGGCTGGTCTGTTTGGCGGGCGGGCTCTGGCTGCCAATCCGCGCCTGAAGCCCCTTTTGCATGACCTACCGGGGTGTCTGATCGTCGGACTGGTCGCCGCATCGCTTGCCGATGCGTCATTGCTCTACTGGGCTGCGGCTGCCGTGGCGCTGAGTACCGCCATCCTGACCGGCAACCTTGTGATAACAATGCTGATCGGAATGGCGGTAATCGTTGGTGGCGGCGCGTTGCTATAGCGGTTTACGCATCGCCAATCTTGTCTTGGGTCTGGGTATCGAAATCACCGGCACTATGACGTTCATGCAACTGCATGGACGGATCGCCAAATGCGCGGTTCACCATACGACCACGCTGTACTGCGGGACGGGCATCAATCGTTTCGGCCCAGCGCATCACATTGTTGTAGCTCTCAACATCAAGGAAGGTCGCCGCATCATAGAGCCGCCCGAGGACCAACTGACCATACCACGGCCAGATTGCCATATCGGCGATAGTGTATTCTTCACCAGCAACAAACTCACGCTCGGACAACGTTCGGTCCAGCACATCAAGCTGGCGCTTCGCCTCCATCGCGTAGCGGTCGATGGGATACTGGAATTTCTCTGGAGCGTAGGCATAGAAATGGCCGAACCCACCACCGAGGAAAGGCGCACTGCCCATCTGCCACATCAGCCAGTTGAGCACTTCGGTTCGTTCCGGCCCCGAAGCGGGAAGGAAAGCCCCAAACTTCTCAGCCAGATGGATCAGGATTGACCCGCTTTCAAAGACGCGCAGTGGCTCGGCACCTGTGTTGTCTATCATCGCGGGGATTTTCGAGTTCGGGTTGATCTCGACAAAGCCGCTGCCGAATTGATCGCCTTCGCCAATATCAATCAGCCAAGCGTCATACTCCGCATCATATCCGGCTTCCAGCAGTTCTTCGAACAGGATCGTGGCCTTGACACCGTTTGGTGTGGCCAAAGAATGCAACTGAAACGGGTGCTTGCCGACGGGCAGCGCCTTGTCATGGGTGGCTCCGGCGATGGGCCGGTTGGTTGACGCGAATTTGCCACCGTTATCCTTGTCCCAGGTCCAGACCTCGGGCGGGGTGTAGGTATCTTTGCTCATGTGTGAGTTCCTTTTGTCGACCTTGCAAGCATACGTATTAAGCGACGAGCCCGAGGCAAGGTGCAGGGCCGCACAACAGTTGTGCGGCCCCCTCATTTGTATTCTGTGGGACGGGTCGAAACCCCGCCGTCGTGGTTCAGTAAACGACGACGCTGCGAATGCTCTCGCCTGCGTGCATCATCTCAAAGCCCTTGTTGATCTCTTCCAGCTTCAGGGTGTGGGTGATCATCGGATCAATCTCGATCTTGCCGTCCATGTACCAGTCGACGATCTTGGGCACATCTGTGCGGCCAGACGCCCCGCCAAAGGCCGTACCGCGCCAAACCCGCCCTGTGACCAACTGGAACGGACGAGTCGAGATTTCTTGCCCCGCGCCCGCGACACCGATGATGACGCTTTCGCCCCACCCTTTATGCGCGGATTCCAGCGCCTGACGCATGACAGTCACATTGCCGGTCGCGTCAAATGTGTAGTCGCCGCCGCCCCCGGTCAGTTCGACCAAATGCCCGACAATGTCGCCCTGCACTTTCTTGGGATTCACAAAATGCGTCATGCCGAAATGGCGGGCCATCGTTTCCTTGTCGTCATTCAGGTCGACCCCAACAATCATGTCAGCGCCAGCCAGCCGCAGCCCCTGAATGACGTTCAGGCCAATCCCGCCTAGTCCAAACACAATCGCGGTAGACCCGATTTCGACCTTGGCGGTGTTGATAACTGCACCGATACCCGTGGTAACACCGCAGCCAATGTAGCAAATCTTGTCAAACGGCGCGTCTTTGCGCACCTTGGCCAGCGCGATTTCCGGCAGAACCGTATGGTTCGAAAATGTCGAACAGCCCATGTAATGCAGGATCGGCGTCCCATCGAGCATTGAAAAACGGCTGGTGCCATCCGGCATCACACCCGCGCCCTGCGTGGTGCGAATTTTCTGGCACAGGTTGGTTTTGGGGTTGAGGCAATAGTCGCACTCCCGGCATTCGGGCGTATATAGCGGAATGACATGATCGCCGACTTCCAGACTGGTCACGCCGGGACCAACCTCGACCACCACACCCGCGCCCTCATGGCCGAGAATGGCGGGAAACGCACCTTCGGGGTCGGCACCGGACAGGGTGAAATCATCGGTATGGCACAGGCCTGTAGCCTTGATCTCGACCAGAACCTCGCCGGCCTTCGGGCCATCCAGATTCACTTCCATGATTTCCATCGGCTTGCCGGCTTGCAGGGCCACGGCGGCTGTGGTGCGCATAGCGCGTCCTCCTTAATCTGATACGGCGCAGACTTTGGGCGAAACCCCGCGCAGTTACAACCGATTTGGCACCCACGAGTTGAATCTCCAGCCCTGCCTGACAATCTGCGTACGAGCAATCAGGAGAGCAACATGAACCGATTTGTGGGAATGACAGTCGGCGCCGTGATAATCGCGGCCCTCGGGGCATTTGCGTGGAGCCAGATGAAAGAAAAAGACACCGATGATACCTGCGGGGCCAGGATGTATGAAACCGCGATTGGCACACCACATTCTGATCACGACTTCTCCGGACCCGACCGCCCATTGCGGATTATCGCGCCGGATTCGGCCGTGACACTGGATCATCGCCTTGACCGACTGAACATTGACGTCGACGACCAAGGCGTGATCACACGCGTCTGGTGTGGTTAATACAAACAACAGTCCAGATCAGGATAATGTGAGGCGCTTGCGTTAAAGCAGAACCGCCGCGATTTTGCTTGCGTTGTGGTCGCTTCGCGGCAACTCTGAGAGGATGAGCTACCAGTCCTCCTCGTCCTTCCCTACAAGCGCCAACACTGCGCAGGTGGCATTTCATCGCACGGAGCTGTCAGTGATCCTGTCGCTCTACGGGCGCATGGTCGCAGCTGGTGAATGGCGTGATTACGGCATCTCCTGCTTGCGCGATGCTGCCGTTTTTTCGGTATTCCGCCGCACGGCCGAACATCCGCTTTACCGGATCGAGAAACGTCCACGCCTGCGCGGGCGGCAGGGACAATATGCGGTAATCGGCTCTGACGGACAGATACTGAAACGCGGCGGCGACCTCAAAACCGTGTTGCGGGTTCTAGAGCGCAAGCTCATCCGCGCAGTAGAATAGCCGAATACAGGTCAGGGAAACGCCATGCCGCTGGAAACCTACTTGATTTATCTCATGGCTGTTGGCGTCTTTTTCGCCACGCCCCCCGATACCAGCCAACTGCTGATCATCTCGAACAGCATCCGCCACGGATTGCGCCGCAGCCTTTGGACGGTTCTGGGCGACCTCAGCGCCAATACACTGCAAATGACCGCCGCCGCCTTTGGTTTGGCTGCAATCATCGCCAGTTCTGCGACTGCCTTTGCATGGATCAAGTGGATCGGGGTGGCCTATCTGGCATGGATCGGACTGCAACTGATGTTGAGTCCCGAAAAAGAAGGGGAGGTCAATGCCAGCGCATCTGCATCGCGGTTACGGCTATATCGACAGGGTTTTTTCACCTCGATGGCCAATCCTTTTGCAGTCGTCTTCTTTGGTGCGTTGTTTCCGCAATTCATCGACCCGGCGGCACCGGTATTGCCGCAACTAGTGATTCTTGGCGCCACATACATTATCGTCGATGGCACCATCCTAGTCATTTGGGGCTGGGTCGGATTGCGGGCGGCGTCGGCGCTGCAACGATTTTCCGGTGGGTTGGTCAACCGGGTTTGCGGCACATTGATGATCGCAGCCGCAGTCCTGCTAGCGAGCAAGGACATGTCGCCGCAAAAATAGCCCTCCTGTAACGCCTTCATCCCGGCGCGTGGGCCGTACATATATGAATCGCGGCGGGAACTCTTATCCCCTCTGGCGTCTCGAAGTCGCTGATTTTTGCGCAAACAACGTCCTGAATCGCAGCGATATCCTCTTTCGTCGCGTTATGTTCCTTGATCACGCGCGTGGCAGGGCCGATCCGTGTTGACAATGCTGCGACCTCTGCGGCGGTGCCGTCCGGCGTCAGATAGATTTCCTCTCGGGTGACTGAAACCTCCCGCAGGCCGGCGTCAGTCAACAGCCCCGTGACGTATTCGCCGTCCTGAAAGGCCATCGGCCCCGGCGCGCGCGGGTCGGATGGTGGCACAGACCCCAACCGGTCCATTGCGGCCTTTGCGGGAATACCGAACCAAGGGTTGTCATCGACACCGCACCATGCGGCAAAGATCAATGGACATCCGGGTTTGAGCGCGCTGGCGATGTTACGAAACGCCTGCACCGGATCGGAAAAGAACATTACACCGAACCGCGATAGCGCCATATCAAAGGCACCCAACTCGAACGCATGTGTTTGTGCGTCTGCAAGAATAAAATGCGCGCCGGGCACGCCATCGGCGCGGATTCGCGCCTCGTCCAGTAGCGACGCGGCGATATCCACTGCCACCACTCGCCCACCCGGGGCAATGCCCTGTGCGATCTCGATCGTGCTGGTGCCGGTGCCACAGCCAATATCAAGCACCTGCGCACCGGGTGTCAGCCCCGCGCCTTCCAGTACCAGATCCAGCACCGGAGCCATCAGCGCGTCAAGCGGCTCGCGCTGCTGCACCCATTTGCGGCCCGGCCCGTCGGACCAATATTGCGCCTGACTGGCGTTACCCAATTTTTCATCCATCGTTTGCCACCATTATGCAAAGTAGTTCGAATATGATCGCCATGCATCACGAGCCGAGTTCGCCCGATACGTCAGACGCGGCAACCGATACCCGAAAGGCGGGTCGAAAAGCAGAGCGCTCACGATCAACTGCCCATGCGTCTGATTGCCGTAACCGCGCCAAATTCGCGGGCCCCGATTCTGTCGATAGCGTCTTGCAGCGGCTCGGTCGCCACACGCATATGAAATGCGTTGGCATGCAGCAGCGTTTCAGGATCCGTGAGGATTCCCACATGCCCCTTCCAGAAAATCAGATCGCCGCGCAACAGAGACGCGTCCGGCGCGACTTCCCGGCCCAGTTCCCGTTGTTGGACATCGCTATCGCGCGGACAGCTACGGGCTGCCGCATAAAGCGCAAGCTGGATCAGTCCCGAACAGTCCACGCCGACCCCGGTGTTGCCCCCCCACAGATAAGGCGTGCCCATAAACATCTCGGCTATGGAGGCCGCATCGTCCGTACGCCACCTGAAAGGGACGAGGTGTTGGGCCGCAACGTACCCGCCGCCTGCAATTGCATGAAAGCCGTTCTCGTCCTCTTCAGCAGCAACTTCACTGAAAAAGCTGAGCAGCCCGGTATCGGGTGCCTTGATATCTGGCTCGGCGTAGATATGCGCCATACGCGAACTGATACGGTGCGTCGGACTGGGTGTAGGGCCAATCGCGTGTTCGGGGGCATACCCGACATACCCATCCACGACATCCCGAACGAAGGCATAGCCTTCGTGCACCTCCAGCAGCTCAAGCGGTTGACCCTGCAACAATTGCTTGTCGCGCGCGCCGCCCGGTGTACCGCACAGGTCGATCCATGGCACGATGCAGCGCAGGATTTCGCCCCTGACATAGGAAGGGGCGCGCACATCATCTTTCAGACTCTCATGTGCCACACGACTGTTGGCAGCCAGAAACCGACGGTCTGTCATAGGCCCAGCATGCGCGGCAGTGCTTCCAGCAGTGCGCGCGCCCCCATGCCAACACCACCCTTGGGCCGTGCAGGCGCAGCGGTAGGGTTCCAGCCGTAGATGTCAAAATGCATGTATGTCGTATCTACTGCGAAGCGGCGCAAGAACAGGGCAGCGGTGATCGACCCGGCAAAACCACCTTTTGGTGCGTTGTCCAGATCAGCAATGCCCGGCTCGATCATCGCCTCATAGGGGTCGTGGAAGGGCAAGCGCCAGACCGGGTCAGCCACCCGCGCCGCGGCGTCCTCCAGTGCGCTGGCCAATGCGCTGTCATCGGCGTAATAAGGCGCAAGGTCCGGCCCGACCGCCACCCGAGCAGCGCCGGTCAACGTGGCCATCGATATCATCAGGTCGGGCGCGCCCTCGGCCCCAAGGCTGAGCGCATCAGCCAGTACCAACCGCCCCTCGGCGTCGGTATTGTTTATCTCGACGGTTTTTCCATTTCGCGCGGTCAGGATGTCACCGGGCCGAAACGCGTTGCCCGCGACTGCATTTTCGACCGCCGGGATCAGCACCCGCAGCCGTATCGGCAGTTCCAGTGCCATGATCATATGCGCAAGCCCCAGAACCGTCGCAGCACCGCCCATGTCCTTTTTCATCAGCCCCATGCTGGCACCCGGCTTCAGGTTCAGCCCGCCAGTGTCAAAGCATACGCCCTTACCAACCAGCGCCAGGCTGGGACCGCTATCACCCCACGCCATATCGATCAGACGCGGGCCATCGGCCGCGGCCCGCCCGACGGCATGGATCATCGGAAAGTTCTGTGCCAGCAGCGCTTCGCCGCGTATCACCTCCATCGTAGCACCGTGTTCGGACGCAAGTGCACCACATGCCGCCTCAAGGTCTGTCGGCCCCATGTCGCCTGCGGGCGTGTTGATCAGGTCGCGAGTCAGGGCCTCGCCGGCAGCGATAATCTCGATCCGGGCGGCGTCGATCCCTTCGGGAGCCACCAATCGCGCCTTTGCAGGGCGCTGCTCGGCGTATCGATCGAAACTGTATCCCCCCAACAACCAGCCCAGCGCCTCTTGCGTCGCGTATTCCGGTTCCAGACCATTCAGGGCATATATGCCTTCGGGCAGACCGGCAGCGCACCCCGCAAGGTGAAACCGCCCGCGGCAGCGCGCCGCATCCGAGCCATACCCGGCCAACGCCATTTCAATGCCGCCATTGCCATCGGGAACCAGCAACGTACTACCCAAAGCGCCGCTGAATCCGGCAGCGCGCACCCAGTTGGCAATGCGGTCTGGTTGCGCTTTCGCCCATGTATCGAGCGTATCAACAGCAATCACATGCAATGGAATCGCATTTTCTGCGTCATCCGCGAATGTCAGGGAATTAGGGTTCAAGTTGGCAGAAGAGGTCACGTGGCGCACTTTCAAGCTGGGACAGATAGGGCCCAGCCTAGCCGCCCCACCAGCGCCCGCAAGCGAAAGCCGTTTTCGAACCAAAATGATGCCGCCAATTTGCTCTCCGCGTTCCCTGACCGCCCGGTAGATTGTCCCGTCAGATGGACATATCCTGCAAATCCCAAATCTCGCTCAGACTGCGTTCACCGATCCGTAGCAGCCGCGCCAGCGTCGCCGCCAACGCGACACTGTCAGCGCCGTCGATGGTGTGGGTCACGTCGCGGGCGACCCGACTGAGCATCGCCATTCCAATCTGATCGGCAATCGCGCAGAGGCTGCGTGCGGATTTTCGCATCTCCGCCACCGCGCCTTCGCGATAGCATCGTTCAGTATGCGACAGGCGCACCGCCAGTTCCTCGAGCGCACGGCAAACGACTTCTTCCGCACCCGCTTCGCCTAACTGAGCGTATAATTCTTCCAGTCTGTCCGGATCAAGATGGGCAGCCTCGTTCTGTTTCAGCAATGTCACGTGTTCCAATTTCTCACCCCGAGTCTTTACAGATGCCCGGACGGACCCCACTCCACCGGACAGCTACACCGTGACGGATGAACCTTCTCAAAAGGTTTCAGGGCGGCGAATTTCTCTCTCGAATTCTCTGTGAATTCCAGCTATTCAACAATTCCAATACGCCTAAAAGAAGGGTCTGACATGCACCGCGCCCGCCCACTGCCACCATATCTGGTCCAGCGTTATCACGGCTGGAAAGCAACCACATATGCCGAAAACAAGCCTTGGTATCGACTGCTCGCCGACGAAGGGCAACGCCCCCGCGCGATGATCATCTCGTGCTGCGACAGCCGAGTGCATGTGACGTCGATTTTTGGTGCGGATCAGGGTGAATTTTTCATTCATCGCAACATCGCGAACCTTGTGCCCCCGTATGAAAACGATGGTGGACAGCACGGCACCTCGGCGGCAATCGAATATGCGGTGAAAAACCTGCACGTCGCGCATCTGATCGTCATGGGGCACTCCAACTGCGGCGGCGTCAGCGGTTGCCACGAGATGTGCCTCGGTCGCGCGCCTGAGTTAGAGGATAAATCCAGCTTTGTCGGTCGCTGGATGGACATCCTGCGCCCCGGTTATGACCGTGTCGCCCATATCGAGGATGACGCCGAGCGTACCCGCGCGCTTGAAAAAGAATCGGTGCTGATTTCTCTCGAAAACCTTGCCGACTTTCCGTTCGTCAGCGAGGCACTCGAAGAGGGGCGGATAACGCTCCACGGGCTATGGCACGATATTGGTGGCGGCGGCATCGAACAATATGTGCCCGAAGCGCACAAATTCGTCGCGATCTAAACGTTCAGTCTGGCGCAGTTTGCGGGCAATCTGGCATCACCGATTGCCCGCTGGGTACGCCGGATTCCGGACATGACCGCCAGAGCGCATCGGCCGGTAATCAGCGCAACTCCATCCCATCCGGCCATTCCAGATCAGAGTTGAGCCGGATTTCATGCGTCTTTCCCGCCGCAAGATCAAAGGTCCATGCCAGGACACCGCGCTTGCCATCTACGTCGGTCTCTGCCGGTTGCGGCTGGGCAGACCATTCGATCTCCAGATCTTCTTGCTCTGAATAAGGTACACGGTCGAGCAAACGCACAGGCCAGGTTTCCTGCGTCAGATTTTCCACCTCGATTTTGACCTTCTCACTCAGATCATTGGACCGGCTGATCACACCCCGATCCCCCTGCTGGCGGTCCAGAATGGTGCGCGTCAGGCGGAGACCATCGATGGGACCGAAGGACAGTGTTTCTTCGGCGCCGGCGGCGATCATACCAATCCCGCGTTGCCCCTGATATGTCCCGTCCAGATAGAAATTCGCCTCGCTCGAGCGCAAGATCAATTCGCCCATGTCATTGGTAAATTTCGCCATCAAAAATGCGGTTGTATCCGCGATCGGTACAGCCTGAGCAAACAACTCTACCTCGGTATCCAGCGTATCGAGAGCAAGGCGAACGTTGTCGGCGCCCGTCGCAATATCAACCGGCGTCGGATAGGTGTAGGTTACGGCCAAACCGTCGAAATCTGCCGCCGCTGTCAGACGTTTCGGGCTGGGTTTGATCGCCGCGCCAACGACCGACTCCTCTGACATCACTATCGGTGCGGGGGCCGCATCAGATAGGGTATACCGTTCCTCATCCTCTTCCTTGACGATCCAGCGTTGCTCGGGCCAGATATCGCCCGGCTGGGTCTGCTCCGAGGGGCGCACAGTCGACAGACGAAGCGCGACATCCTGCCAGTTTTCGCCCGTCCCCTGTGCCACGAACGCGCCGCGCTCCAACGTCACGGCACCCTTTGCACGGTCAAGATGCAGATCGTAGACCGGGCGCCATGCTGCATCCTGCACGGTGTAGGTCACGGTCATGGTGCCCTCCATCGGGGCGTCGCCCGCGATGGCAACCGACAGCATAGCACGGGCTTCAGCCTCGGGTACCAGCGCGGCCAATGCCTTCTCGGCGTTTTGCAATTCTTCCTTCAGATCGCTCAGTGATCGCGACGCTGCATCTGCGCGCATCAGCGCGTCATGTGCCTCGCGTTTGGCCGACAGGGTTTCCTTGCCAACCAGATCAACCAGATCGCGCAATGCGACCACGTCCAGTGTCGCCACCTCCTTGCCTTCTCCGATTTGCTTTAAAAACGCCACCCGCGCTTCTGCCGCTTCCGCTTCGAGCCGGATCTCGCGTACCGCCCCCTGCTGCGCACGCAGCGCATCCTGAAGTCGCTCCACCTCGGCTTCGGCCGCCTCGATAGCCGCGTCGGTTTCGGGATCGCGAGGCGGCACGAACCGATTGCGCGCGGTCACGCCACCCATCTCTGCGCCTTCCACCCGAACGCGGACGCTGGACAGCGGTGTGCGCAACGGCAAATCCGTCAGGATCAGCGTATGCTGTCCGGCAGGCGCGGCAAAGGGCACGTCGCGGGTGATTGTGGCCCCCTGCGGATAAATCGTAACAGCACTCACCTCACTGGAGAGTGGTATATCCTCGGCCCATAAGGCCACGGGTAAAAGAGCGAAAACTAGGGTCAGGGTGCGCATGGGGTTCCTCCAACAAGATCGTCTTTATCTTTGGCGGCTTGAACGCATTTGCAAGCGCCGAGCATCTGATACGCGGATTCACGCTATATCTCGCAATGCTTTTTGATGCAGCCTCGGCAGGCTTGCGCGACTGAAAACAAGATTAGTCGCGGTCCAAGTGAAATCGGGCGCCGCCTGTTCTGGCCGCGCCCGCTAGCATCCGTCTGTCGCGTGTGGCTTAGCTGAACTCAGCCCTTTTTCAGCACACGATTACCGAGCGTCTCAGCGATCTGCACTGCATTCAGCGCCGCGCCCTTGCGCAGGTTATCACTGACACACCACAGGTTCAGGCCGTTCTCGATCGTGCTATCCTGACGAATACGGCTGATGAAAGTGGCAAAATCGCCAACACATTCCTTTGGCGTGACGTAGCCGCCCGGTTCGCGCTTGTCGATCACCATGATACCGGGCGCTTCGCGCAAGATGTCGCGCGCTTCGTCTTCGTCGAGGAATTCCTCGAACTCGATATTGATCGATTCAGCATGGCCGACAAACACCGGAACCCTCACACAGGTCGCCGTTACCTTGATCGACGGATCGACGATCTTCTTGGTCTCGACGACCATCTTCCACTCTTCCTTGGTCGAACCATCTTCCATGAACACATCGATATGCGGAATGACGTTGAACGCGATTTCCTTCTGGAACTTCTTCGCTGGCACGTCCTTGGTCGGGTTATAGACGGCTTTGGTTTGCTCCCAGAGCTCGTCCATGCCCTCTTTGCCCGCGCCAGATACCGATTGATAGGTGCTCACAACCACGCGCTTGATCCGGGCACGGTCATGCAGCGGCTTCAGCGCCACGACCATCTGCGCGGTCGAACAGTTCGGATTGGCGATGATGTTGCGCTTGGCATAGCCTTCGACCGCCTCGGGGTTCACCTCGGGCACGACCAGCGGAATGTCCGGGTCATAGCGATAGAGCGACGAGTTGTCGATCACGACGCAACCGGCCGCGGCGGCCTTGGGGGCGTATGTCTTGGTCGCGTCGGAACCGATGGCAAAAAGTGCGATATCCCAACCTGTGAAATCGAACGTATCAAGGTCCTTCGTCTTGAGCGTCTTGTCGCCAAAGCTGACTTCCGTGCCCAGCGACCGGCGCGATGCCAGTGCCGTGATCTCATCGACCGGGAACTGGCGCTCGGCCAGGATGTTCAGCATTTCGCGGCCCACGTTACCTGTGGCACCAACGACGACGACTTTATAGCCCATGATATCTCTCCAAATGGGACTGAAAGGGAACTGGCCTCTTAGACCCAAAGCCCGCCTATGGAAAGGCCTTACAACTCGGGTTTATGGTCGCGGCTGAACAGATAGATCACCAATCCGACAAGGATCGCACAACCGAAAAATGCAAAAAGCGCGCTATAGGCGGCCTGCGCTCCTGCCTGCGTTGCGACGGCCGCGTGCAAGGGCCCCGATCCAAACTGCATCACCCCGACACCGCCGATCCCGAAAAGGTTCATCAGCGTCACGCCGCGCCCGGCCAGATGCGGCGGGAAAAAGCTGCGCCCATGCGCCACCATCAGCGGAAAACTGGCTCCGAACAGCCCGATGGTGGCACAGAGTACGATGGATAGTCCGACCCCCTGCCCAACCAGCAGCGCCAACGCTATTGTCGCTGCACCGCAGATCAGATTGCCACCAAAGCACACCCATTTCTGCGTGCCCAGCATTCGGTCCAGAGGGCCGTACAGAAATGTGCCGGCGATCATCGCAACCCCCATCACCAGACTGGCTTGACCGACCTGCCCGGTATCCAGCGCGAAAACATCGCTCATGTAGGGACCGATCCACAGCCCACGGATCGCCGCCGCAGGCGCATAAGCCACAAACATCAGAGGAAAAATCGGCCAGAGCGCACGCATTTTCAACAAATCCAGGACCGAGCCGCGGGCGCCCCCGACCACAGCTTCGGGATCTCTAACAGTCAGCGCGATCCCCCCTGCGACGATTGCTGAAACCGCTGCCAGCCCCCAAAGTGATGTACGCCATCCGAAAGTTTCGGCTGCCAGTGCCATCGGATATGACGCAACCAGATTGCCCAGTGAGCCCACGCCCAGCATCACCGCAGCGAGCGTTGCGAACTGCGTCGCCGGAAACTGTCGTGCAAAAATGTAGTAGGACGCCATCAACACAGGCGAACAACCGATACCGATCAACGCCATTGCCAGCGTTACATGCGCCGGCCCCGTGGCCAACGCAAAGAGCGCGGCACCGCCGCCCCCGCCAATGAAGAGCAAACTTGCCGCTGTCCTGCGTGGCCCGATCCGGTCCAACGCCCAGCCGATGGGCAATTGCATCGCTGCAAAGGCGAGAAACCAAATCCCCGACGCAAACGCCAGATCTTCGGGCGTGGTGCCGATATCACGCGCCAGAACGCTGCCCAGAACGGCCAGAAAAGCCCGGAAAAACTGGCTGAGCACATAGGCCAGACATAACAGGATAAGACCGAGACGCATGAAAATAGCTCCGCAAAATTAGAAGGCGCGCTGGCACCGTTGAAGCAAAGGATCACCAGAAGGTATCAATCACCACGCGCGATCAGGACATCGACATGCGTTGCGGTGCTAGTGGCAAGCGCCCTCAAATCATAACCACCTTCGAGGCTGGAAACGATGCGCCCCCCCGCAAGGACATCCGCCAGATCGCAAATCTTCTCTGTTGCCCAAGCAAAATCATCCTCTATCAGGTTGAGGCCCGCCAACGGGTCGGCCCGATGCGCATCAAACCCCGCCGAAATAAACACCATCTCGGGTGCAAATGCAGCCACAGCAGGCAAAATCTGCCGCTCCATCGCCTGCCTAAACGCCGCGCTGCCTGCACCGTCAGCCAGTGCCACGTTTAGCACGTTGCCATCGCAGCCGGTTTCACTTGGATGTCCGGTGCCGGGATAAAGCGGCATTTGGTGCGTTGAACAAAACAGGATACGTGGGTCGTCCTGACACAAATCCTGTGTGCCGTTCCCGTGGTGCACGTCGAAATCCACAATAGCAACGCGGGCTAGCCCGTGATGCTCCAGCGCATGTTTCGCAGCAATCGCAACCGTACCAAACAGGCAAAACCCCATTGGTGTGGACCGTTCCGCGTGGTGCCCCGGAGGACGACAGGCGACAAATGCGTTGCGAACCTCACCCGCCATGATCATATCCACCGCTTTCACGGCGCCACCCACACCGCGCAATGCCGCATTCAAGGATCCGGGCGACATCGAGGTATCGGCATCCAGCTGCACGCGCCCCTCTGTCGGAGCCGCCGCGCGGATCGCATCGACATGCGTCTTGGGGTGCGCCAACATCAATAGAGCATCCTCCGCCAGAGGTGCATCGGTCCGCGTCAGTTCTTTATCCCTCAGGACCGCCAGAATGTGCTCCAGCCGTGCAACCTGTTCGGGGTGGCCGTCCGGATTGATGTGCTTAAGGCAATCGGGATGGGTCAGAAGTGCAGTCGTCATGGCGCAGTCCTTGTCGTGGGATCGCGGCATGTGACGCGAAACGCGCCGCTCTGTCCAGTGTAGCCTTGCCCGTAGCCTCAACGCAGGGCATGCTGAAAGGAATGGCAAACGAAACCGACCAAGTCACAGATACTGCGGTCAGCGCAGAACAGGCTGCAGCGCCGGCCCAACAGGCTCAAGATATCGCGCTGAGCCTCTGGGAGCAGACGTATAATTTCGCCATTGGCCTTCTGAGACCATGGAACGCCTATCAGGTTGTCATCATCATCGGACTGATCCTGTGCGCGCATGTTCTGCGCTCACTTCTGGGGCCACGTATTCATGCATGGATGCGCACCCGCGAAGGATGGCCGAAATGGCGGATGCGGTTTCTCGTGATGTTCCACAGAAGGCTGCGCTTGATCTTCTTCGTTCTGCTCAGTTGGCCAACATACTGGATCATGCAAGAGGCGACCTGGCCCAGCCGATCCTATATCATCGGCATCGTCGCCAGCCTCGCATTTGCATGGCTGCTTATCACCATCATTACACGTCTGATCGTCAACGGTTTCCTGCGCGGACTCGTGCGATACGTAGGATGGATTTGGGCGACACTGATCATTCTCGGCCTGACGGGCGAAGCGCAACAACTGCTCGATTCCCTTGCGATCGAAGTTGGCGAAACACGGTATTCCGTGTGGCTTCTCGTTCAAGGCGTGTTCGTTCTCAGCACGCTGTTCTTCGTGGCCCGGCTGTTATCCAAGACAACCACCAGCCGAATACGTCAGAATAAGGAAATCTCGCCATCCATGCAGGTGTTGGCGGTCAAGTTTCTGCAAGTCACCTTTTTCGGCGCAGCGTTCTTCATCGGCCTCAGAACCGTCGGCTTCGACCTCACCGGGTTGGCGGTCCTGTCGGGTGCGATCGGGGTCGGCCTCGGCTTTGGCTTGCAAAAGGTTGTCTCGAATCTGGTTTCTGGCATCATCATCCTGTTGGACAAGTCCATAAAACCCGGCGACGTCATCAGCTTGGGCGAGACCTTCGGCTGGATCGAGACGCTGGGCGCGCGATACGCCTCTGTCGTCACCCGCGATGGCAAGGAATACCTGATCCCGAACGAGGATCTGATCACCGGGCAGGTGGTCAACTGGTCGCATTCCAACGAATTCGTACGGCTCGATATCTATTTCGGTACGGCTTATGGCGACGACCCGCATCTGGTGCGCAAAATCGCCATTGAGGCCGCCTCGGGGGTCGAGCGCGTGCTGAAGATGAAAGCTCCTGTATGCCATATCGTCGGTTTCGGAGACAGCTCGGTGGATTACATCCTGCGTTTCTGGATCAGGGACCCGACGGCAGGGCTGACCAACATTCGCGGAAATGTCTATTTGGCGCTATGGGACGCGTTTCGCGCCCATGACATCTCGATCCCATTCCCGCAGCGGGAAGTGCGCATGCTGGAAGATGTTCCGTCAGATGGCGCGGCTTCGTCTGGCGATCCCGTTCCACCTGCGGTGGTCGACACCATAGACTGATAAAATTGCCTCAGGTTTCGGCACTTTACCGCCCGCCTGCGTCGCAGATTGTTGAAATGCCGCGCTGCCACTGTTACCTTCAGCTCATACCCGGCACCGGGGTCTTTGACGGTGCGCTGAAGAGGAGGACACTGTCCTGTCTTTAACGACTGACGCGGCACAGGCCGCTGACCATGGGGCGCAAAATGCGCACCGCGGACCGAGTGCTTCAAGCGATGAACAGCTTGCGCGCATCCTATCCTCACTGACCGAAGACAAGGCCGAAGATATCGTGCAGATTGATCTGCGCGGCAAATCGGCTATTGGCGACTACATGGTGATCTGCTCTGGCCGGTCGTCACGCCAGGTTTCGGCCATCGCCCAAAAACTGATGGACAAGCTCAAGACAGAGCTGAACCGCCCATCACGCATCGAGGGCAAGGAAACAGGCGACTGGGTGCTGATCGATACCGGAGACGTGGTTGTGCATGTGTTCCGCCCCGAGGTACGAGAGTTCTACCAGCTGGAGAAGATGTGGTTGCCCGCCGGACAACAGGCGTTCACCTCCCAACCCAGCTGAATGCGCGTTCATATCTGTGCTGTCGGACGGATGCGCCGAGGGCCCGAACGTGCGCTCCTTGATGACTACATTACCCGCTTCGGGCGAACCGGGCGCGCATTGTCGCTCGGTCCACTCTCAGAACATGAAGTCGAGGACCGCAAAGGTGGCGGCATGCCCGCCGAAGCGGCCCTGTTGGAACGCGCTCTGCCGCAGGGCGCTATTCGCGTAATGCTGGATGAACGCGGTACGTTGCTCAGCTCTCCGCGTTTCGCCCGACATCTTGCCGAATGGCGCGACGACGGAGCCTCTGACCTCGCCTTTGTCATTGGAGGCGCGGATGGAATTGACCCGACTTTGCGCGAAACGGCACAGATGTCCGTATCGTTGGGGCAGATGGTCTGGCCCCATATGTTGGCTCGCGTGATGCTGACCGAACAACTTTACCGCGCGGCAACAATCCTCGCGGGCACCCCCTATCACCGTAACTGAATGCGCCCGTCCCAAACCTCTCATCTTTCTATAAATACCTGAATCCCCGGCGCGCAGCGATTTCCCGCCCACCGTTATCGCAAACAACATTCCCCCTTCCGGCCACATTGGATAACAAGACCACAAGCAAGGCGTTGTCCGCTCATCCTGAGTTGAGACAGACGCATAAGGCTGTAGGCAGGAGAGATTGATGAGCACACCCAAACCGGTGGTTCTATGCATTTTGGATGGCTGGGGCCTCTCTGATGACACCACCGCCAATGCCCCCGTGCTGGCCAAGACTCCGCATTTTGACGCCTTGATGGCCACCTGCCCCAATGCGACGCTGATCACTCATGGCCCCGATGTGGGCCTGCCCCCGGGTCAAATGGGCAACTCTGAGGTTGGCCATATGAATATCGGTGCCGGTCGCGTCGTCGAGATGGACTTGCGCCGGATTGATCGCGCCATTGAGACAGGTACATTTGCCAATCTCCCGGGCATTCAGCGTTTCGCAAACAAACTGCGCCAGACCGGTGGCACAGCGCATCTTCTCGGCGTTTTGTCAGATGGCGGTGTTCACAGCCATTTGGACCATATGATCGCCGCCGCCAAGGCGCTGACACAACATGGTCTGCGGGTGGCCATCCACGCATTTACCGATGGGCGCGATGTCGCACAGGTTTCCGCCAAATCCTATCTCGAGGAGTTGCGCAGCGCCCTGCCTGCCGGTGCGTTTATCGCCACCGTGTCCGGTCGCTATTACGCCATGGACCGCGACAACCGATGGGAGCGGGTCGAACTGGCCTATCAGGCGCTGGCACAGGGGCGCGGCTATACCGCCGAGACGGCAGGCGAGGCGATTGAGCATGCTTACGGCAAGGGGCGCACCGACGAATTTATCAAGCCTCGCGTGCTGGGCAGCTATAGCGGTATGCAGGATGGCGACGGCATCTTGTGCCTCAATTTCCGCGCCGACCGCGCGCGTGAAATCCTTGCCGCGTTCGCTGATCCGACATTTGATCATTTCGATACCGGAAAACGGCCTGCGTTTGCGATCGTCAGCGGCTTTACCGAATATTCCCGTCGCCACGCGGAATACATGGACTGCATTTTTCCCGACGAGCAACCCGTGAACACACTCGGCGCGTGGGTCGCACAGCACGGACGCACCCAGTTTCATCTGGCCGAAACCGAAAAATATCCGCATGTCACTTTCTTCCTCAACGGCGGCAAGGAAGCGCCGGAACCGGGTGAAGATCGCTATATGGCTGCGTCACCACGCGTCGCCACGTATGATCTGCAACCCGAGATGTCAGCAGCCGAGGTCACGGAGCAACTGGTTGACGCGATAGAAAAACGCTACGATCTGATCGTGGTGAATTTCGCGAATCCTGACATGGTCGGACATACCGGCGATCTGACTGCGGCCATCGCCGCCTGCGAAGCTGTCGACAGCGGTTTGGGCCGTGCCTTGACCGCGTTAAAGGCGTCCGGCGGCGCTATGATCGTGACAGCAGATCATGGAAACTGCGAAATGATGATCGATCCCGTATCGGGCAAGCCGCATACCGCCCATACCACCAATCCAGTCCCGGTCATTCTGGTGGGCGGCCCCGAAGGCACGGGGCTGCAAAAAGGCCGTCTGGCCGATCTCGCGCCGACACTGCTGGCATTGATGGACCTCGAACAACCGCCACAGATGACCGGCAAGAGCCTGTTGGCATGAAGCAATACGGCTCGCACCTATGCACTTTGTTTCTCAGCCTGGGGTTAAGTGTCGCGCCGATGATCGCCCACGCGCAAACAAACCCCACCGCAGATGCCGAAGCTGCCGCAGAATTGCTCGAGGCCGCAACCCTCGCGCTTGACGAAGCACACGAGGCGCGCGACCGGGTCAAGGCCCTCACCCAAACCGTTCAGGCCTACGAGGCCGGTTTGCGCGCAATGAGAGAGGGACTGCGCCGCGCGGCGATTCGCCAACAGACGCTGGAGCAAGAGTTGGCCGCGAGCGAAGGTGAGATTGCCCAGCTCCTAGGGGTACTGCAATCGATGGGCCAGACACCGACGCCAATCACTCTTCTGCACCCCACCGGACCGGTCGGGACTGCACGATCTGGCATGATCCTCGCCGATGTAACGCCAACCCTTAACGAACAAGCCCGCGCGCTGCGCGCTAAGCTTGACGACCTGGCGGTGCTGCGCGCGTTACAGCAAAGCGCGGCGGGTCGGCTTCAGGACGGCCTGAATGGTGCGCAATCCGCGCGTACAGCACTCAGCCAAGCCATTGCAGATCGCACCGACCTGCCCCGCCGCTTTACCGAGGACCCGGTAAAAACCGCGCTACTCATCGCATCGACCGAGTCGTTAACAGGGTTCGCCAGCGGCCTCAGTCAGATCACAACTGACGATCAGGCTGTCCCTTTGCCGGGGATCGAGGATCGCAAGGGCACGCTGCCATTGCCTGTTCAGGGTCGCATTTTGCGCGATGCAGGCGAGGCCGACGCCGCAGGGATCACCCGCCCCGGCATATTGGTTGCCGCGCCGCCCCGCGCATTGGTGACGACGCCCGCTGCTGCAACACTGCGCTATCGCGGTCCATTGCTGGATTATGGCACCGTTGCCATTCTGGAACCGCAATCCGGCATTCTGCTGGTATTGGCGGGCATGGACGTGGTTTATGGGGAAATCGGCCAGGTTCTGCCCATGAACAGCCCGGTGGGGTTGATGGGCGGACTGGATCCGGGTGATGACGGGATTGTGCCCGCCCGGCTACAAGACGCCGGTTCCGATTGGACAGAAACCCTCTATATAGAGGTTAGACAAGACAACACACCGGTAGATCCCGCGCTGTGGTTCAGGACAGACAAGGATGATTGAGCAATGAAGAAATTTCTGATGGCCGCCGCCGCCGGAACGCTGGCCGGGGTGGTCGTTACGACACAGGTTGCAGCCCCGCTTTTGGCGCAAGAGGCCACGCGCAATACCAGCGTGTATGAACAACTGGACCTGTTTGGCGATATTTTCGAACGCATCCGCGCGCAATATGTCGAAGAAGTAGACGAAGCGGAACTGATCGAGGCGGCAATCAACGGCATGCTCACTTCGCTTGACCCGCATTCCAGCTACCTTAGCCCCGACGACGCTCAGGCGATGCAAGAGCAGACCCGTGGCGAATTCGGCGGTCTCGGGATCGAGGTCACGCAGGAAGAAGGATTCGTCAAAGTCGTCTCGCCCATCGACGGCACGCCCGCGGATAGCGCAGGTGTCGAGGCCGGTGATTTCATCACTCATGTCGACGGCGAAAGCGTTCTCGGCCTGACTTTGGATGAAGCGGTTGACCTGATGCGCGGGCCGGTCGGCAGCGAAATCGTGATTACCGTTGTGCGCGAAGGCGAAGCCGATGCATTCGATCTGTCGATCATCCGCGACACGATCAAACTAACTGCAGTTCGCGCCCGGACTGAACAGCAAACCGTCGTTTTGCGTGTGACCACATTCAACGATCAGACCTATCCCAATCTCGAAGAAGGCCTGAAGAAGCAAATCGAAGAGGCCGGCGGGCAGGATAAGGTGAACGGTATCGTGCTTGACCTGCGCAACAATCCGGGTGGTCTGCTGACACAGGCAATCAAGGTTTCCGACGCGTTTCTCGATAAGGGCGAGATCGTCTCGACCCGTGGGCGCAACCCCGCTGATGGCGACCGATTCAATGCAACGCCCGGCGATCTGGCTATGGGCAAACCGATTGTCGTGCTGATCAACGGAGGCTCTGCCTCTGCGTCCGAGATCGTCGCAGGCGCATTGCAGGATCACCGGCGCGCTATCATTGTCGGCACCAAGAGCTTTGGCAAAGGATCGGTTCAGACGGTGATGCCACTGCGCGGCGATGGTGCGATGCGTCTGACCACATCGCGCTACTATACCCCGTCGGGTCGCTCGATTCAGGCCTTGGGTGTATCGCCCGATATTCTGGTCAAGCAGCCGCGCCGCGATCGTGACGGCGCCGACGAAGGCGAAGAGGAGGCCACAGGCTTTGCCCGGACCGAGGCAGGACTGCGCGGCAGCCTCGACAATGACAGCCTGACAGAGGATGAAATCCGCCAGATCGAAGAGGACCGCGCCCGCGCCGAAGAAGTCGCCAAGCTGCGCGAAGAAGACTATCAGCTGGCCTATGCGATCGACATCCTCAAGGGTTTGAGCACGCTGAACGGGGCGAAGTAGGATCTCAGCCGACCTGGACCTTTGTTAGTGAGGAATTGACACCGCCCCGCTCAATAGCGGGGCGGTTTTTCATTGGGCTGGATCGCATAAGCGCAACCGAGTATTCCAATTGCATCCGGTCCGATAACCGCAAGGAAACACCAATGACCCCAGATCAGATCGCCGTGCTGCCCTATCGCCCCTGTGTCGGTGTCATGCTGGCCAATCCCGCAGGTGAAGTCTTTGTCGGTCAGCGGATCGACAATGATGCCCCCGCCTGGCAGATGCCGCAGGGCGGAATTGATCCCGGCGAGAGCCCGCGCGAAGCGGCGCTGCGTGAATTGGGCGAGGAAATCGGCGTCACTCCCGATCTGGTACATGTCGAGGCCGAAACCACCAGCTGGGTGCGGTATGAACTGCCCCATGATCTGGTGCCGCGTATCTGGAAAGGGCGTTATCGCGGGCAGGAGCAAAAATGGTTCCTGCTGCGCTTTGCCGGGAACGACGAGCAGATCAACATCGCCACCACACATCCTGAATTCTCTGAATGGCGCTGGTTGCCCGCCGCTGATCTGGAGGGCAACATCGTACCATTCAAACGCGACGTGTATCGGCAAGTGCTGGCAGAATTCAGGGACAAGTTATGATGCGCAGTTCGGCAGCAGTATTCGCCCTCATCACCGCACTGATCCCGATTGAAGCGTCAGCCTTATCCTGCACACCGCATGATCCGGCCACCACGTTCCAACGGATTCACGCAGCGCCAGAGATCTATATCGGCGTTGTCGGAACGCTCGTCTTTGACGAAGAGCGTCTGCCATCTACTGACTGGGAACATCAGGAAACCACACCGCCCGAAACGCTGCTGTCCGCTCGTCTGACCGGCCATTCACTGAGCATTGAGGGATTCGAGACACCCTTCGACCAGCATATTACACTGAAAATTCAATGCGCCGGACCATGGTGCGCCAGTGCCGTATCTGGCGAACAGTATCTTGGGTTTCTGCAGTCAGGGGACGACGGGTACAGCCTGACCATCGGCCCTTGTGGTGGTGATGCCTTTTCGGAACCGACGGGCGCAACACTGGAAACCGTGCGCCAGTGCTTTGCTGGTGGCGCATGCGTTCCCGGCATGCAGTGATGCGCCCGCGGGGCACGGTCCACTAACTGCCGCGCAGTTCTTTCAGCAATTGCCGCGACGGGTAGCCATCAGGCGGCAGGCCACGCGACTTCTGAAACTTGCGGATCGCGCCAATAGTCTTGGGGCCGATCTTGCCGTCAATCGCCTGCACGTTATACCCCTTGCGCTTTAGCTGCCGCTGGATCTCTTTTTTCTGTTTGATCGTCGTAGATTGGTACTGGCGTGGCCAACTGGCCTGAATCGCAGGTCCGCCCTTTAGTCGGTCAGCCAGATGACCGACACCGATCACATAGGCGTCAGCCTTGTTATACTTCTCGATCACGCCAAAGTTGTGAAAGATCATAAAGGCCGCGCCTTGCGTTCCTGCGGGCAGCAGAATCGACGCTGCGCCATAATTCGGGACCGGCTTACCCCGCATATCGCGGATACCCTCCGCCGCCCATGCCGACGGTGCCTGTTTCAGCGACCGGCGTGCGCGCGCGGGGTCAAAACCACCGGGCAGTTTGACCTCTACGCCCCACGGTTGGTTCTTCTTCCAGCCAAAACGCGCGAGATAAGCCGCCGTCGATGCCAGTGCATCGGTCGGGTCGTCGGACCAGATGTCACGCTTGCCATCGCCCGTGAAATCCACTGCATAGGCCAGATAGGACGTCGGAATAAACTGCGTGTGCCCCATGGCACCGGCCCATGACCCGGTCATGTTGCGCGGGGCCACGTCGCCCGCCTGAATAATCTTCAGCGCCGCGATCAACTGACCCTCGAAAAACCGCCCGCGTCTGCCGTCATAAGCCAGCGTGGCCAATGATTGGATCAATGGGCGGTCGCCACGTCGCGCACCATAAGCACTCTCCATGCCCCAGATTGCGGTTACGATCTCCTTATCGACGCCGAAATGTGCCTCGATCCGATCCAACGTCTTGCGCTGGCGGCGCAGCTCTCGCTTGCCGTTAGTGATCCGCGTCGGTGACACGGCACTGTCGAGGTATTCCCAAATCTGCTTGGTAAACTCGGACTGATTACGGTCCAGTTTGACCACACTGGCGTCATATTGAATACCGTGGAACGCACGATCAAAGACGCCCGACTGGATGCCAGCCGCGCCTGCCCGCCCCCGGAATCCCTTGATCCACTGATCAAACCCGCGGTTCGACGTCGAAACCTGAACGATCGGTGTCTCTTTCAGGTTCGCCGGACGCAGCACTGGCCGCACAGCAGAAGCCAGAACCGTTTCAGACACGGCCTGACGCGCGACGATTTCGCCCAATCCCTCTGGCCTAAGTTGTGGCCTGAGGGATGTTTCAACCTCAGTCGCATATGTTGCGGAGCCTTGAAAAACCGCCAAACCAACGGTCACAGCCCACAGAAATCCTGTACGCATACCCTCGCCCTTTTTATCTGCCTCAATGTGGAGTGTACCCGCAGATCGCCCGAATCGGAAGCATCAAACGGATGCCGTGCGGGATGGTGCCGATGGCGGGCACGATCCCATCTCGGCCAGACATTCGCGCAGCAGCGGCACGCGGCGCGGTCTGAATGAGGTTTCCAGCACCTCCAGCCCATCCATCCGATCCAGCCGAAAGGCGCGGAAAGCGCGACGCAGGTGACACCATGCCAACAGGCAGTGCGACGCCTGCATGTACACAATCGACAACGGGTCAACATTGCGCGTGGTGGCACGGCCCTCCACATCGCAATAGTCAAATCGTACGGTTCGTTCGTCCCAAGCGGCCTGACGTAATACGCGCACATCAATGCCCGGTTCCGGCATTGGCGCGTAGCGGTGCGCACTCAGAACGGCGTGTTGTAACCTGTGCGCCTGTCCCGGCGGCAGACGCGCGCGCATCTTGCTCAATGCCGCCCCGGCTGCTTCGGCCAGTGCGGGGTCACCGACCTGCTGCACTTCGCGTAAGCCCAGAACCAGCGCCTCCAGTTCTTCTGCATCGAAGCTGAGCGGCGGCAATGCTGCATCCTCGATCAGCGTATAGCCGAACCCCGCCGCACCGTCGATCACAGCACCTAACCCTCGCAGGGTGTCGATGTCGCGATAGACCGTGCGCGGCGTTACACCCAACGCATCCGCCAGCGCAGCCGCTGTCGCGGGCGGCGGCACCGTCCGGAGTGTTTGCATCAATTGGAACAAGCGGTGGGTGCGGGTCATGGCCCGAGTATCGTCGCACGTCCTGACAAGAATTGTCACCAATGATGTGTTATGTTTTTCCTGCTTAGACAGGAAACGTTCCCATGCGCAGGCGCAGCACATTTGCAGGCAATGCCAATCCGTCCGGATTCGATCGGTCTTACGATCCGACGATGGCGCGTGTTCGTCAGTTGACCAGCACCGTGCCGGGTCCGCATGACTGATGCTGTCCCACCCGACGTTGCATGTGTCATCGACGCCTATGCGCCGGAGGTGCGCGCAGGCGTTTCGCATCTGCGCGCACTCATCTATGACGTGGCGGCAAACCTGCCGCAAAACGTTACCATCAATGAGACGCTGAAATGGGGTCAACCGGCCTACCGCCCCCGGACAGGTGGAACGACATTGCGTCTTGGACCGCACCGTGATGCGTGCTTTGCTCTCTTTGGCCATTGCCAGAGCACTGTAATCACCGCCTATGCGCAGGCATTTCCCGGCTGGGACCGGCTTGACGGAAATCGTGCGGTTCTTTTTGACACGCTTGAGCAGATAGAGCCCGAGCGGCTGTCGCATCTGATCGCGCATGCCCTGACCTATCACCAGAAGCCACAATGACCCCCGACCGTCTGCCTTTGGCCATTTTCACGATTGTAATCTCTGTGCTGGCCCTGTCGTTGGGCGACGCCGCCATCAAGGCCAGCAGCGCAGGATTCGGCCTGTGGCAGATATTCGTGTTACGCTCCGTCTTGGTGCTGGCAGTGTTGCTGGCCGTTGGACTGGTACTATGGGGCCGACGTGCAGTCGTACCGGACACGCCGGGCTGGGCCGCGTTGCGTTCGGCTCTGCTGACGGCGAACTGGATTGCCTATTACGCCAGCCTGCCACATCTTGATCTGCCTGTCGCCGCCGCAGTCTATTATACCTCTCCGATATGGATCACCTTGTTCGCTGGGCTGTTTCTAGGCGAGCGGATCGGTGCGCGGGGCTGGCTGGCTGTGCTGATCGGTTTCGCCGGTGTTCTGGTGATCTTGCGTCCGGGGTTAGATGCCTTCGGTCCCGCCAGTCTGCTGCCGCTCTTGGCGGCGATCCTGTATGCGCTGGCCATGGTCCTGACCCGCGCGCGCTGTCGGAACGATCACGCATTTGCTTTGGCGTTCAGTCTCAACACCGGCTTTATCCTTACTGGTGGCGCGGCCCTGCTCTGGCTGCAATGGACCGCCCCGGCGGCAGACGGTTTTCTTACCCGGCCGTGGACGCCGATGGGCCGGGAGGAATGGCAACTGATGGTCGCCTTGGGAGGCGCGATCCTGATTGGCAGCATCGGTGCCGCAATCGCCTATCAGAATGGGCCAGCCGCAGTGGTCGGCGTGTTTGATTTCACCTATCTGGGTTTCGCGGTGCTCTGGGGGATCGTGTTTTTCGCCGATATTCCCGACATGATGACGACGGTGGGCATCGGCATGATCTGCGCCGCCGGATTTCTGTCGATGCGCGCGCGTCACCCGCCTAAGAACCGCTGCGCGACATCCCCCTGAAGATAACTGATCCGTCCACCAGCCAGCGTCGCCGCGACCCGGCGCGTGCGCATCTCCAACACTAACAGATCGGCCCGCATACCGGGCACCAGAGCACCCCGATCCGACAGCCCCAAAATTCGCGCAGGCCCAGCCGAGATCAATCCCCATGCTGTCGCCAGATCACAAACACCGGCATCCAGCAGGAAAAACGCCGCGCGGCGCAGTGACGGGTAGTGATAATCAGAAGCCAGTGCGTCAACGAGCCCCATCATCACCATATCCGCCGCACTCACGTTGCCGTTATGAGAGCCGCCACGCACTACGTTGGGCGCGCCCATGATCACGGCATCGCCACCGGCGCGCGCCGCCTCTGCCGCTTCCAGCGTTTCGGGAAACTCCGCCAGCGTCGCGCCCCTTGCACGCCACTCCGCGCGGGCCTCGGCACTGCGATCGTCATGGCTGCCCATCCGAACCCCACGTGCTGCCAACGCCGCACTCAATCCGTCCACTGCCGCAGGAACTTCGGCACGGCGCGCATGCATTTCCTGCATCATCGCCAGATGCACCTCGGGGTTGCGCCCGATGCGCAGCGACTTTCCAATCAACCCTTTGGGTTGCTTACCCTTTTCCAACGCGACATGGGGTAGATGATCATTAAAGACACAGTATGCGACGCTGTGCCGATCAATAAATTCCAGAGCAGCACCATAGTCGTCCAGCATCGGTGTCTCGAACCGCAGTTGCGTGTGCAGGTCCGTGACGACGTTACCGCGGACCTGTGCCACTCCTGTCATCACGCGTTCTGCGAATTCGGGACCGCGCATCCCACCTTCCCAGCTATAGAACTGCGCCAATACAGCCGTCGTGATCCCGTTCGCTGCCAGCTCTGCCTCGGCTGTCACCAGCCCCTGATCAATATCCTTCATCGCACCGCGTCGGGGTGCCAGATGCCGCTCGAACCCATCCCCGTGTACGTCAACAATTCCCGGTAGGACAATGTAGCCGCTCAAGTCGACCTCGCGCGCGGCCCCCTCGCCATCCGCAATGCGTCCTGCATCCAGTATCAGCGGCACCTTCTGCAATCCGTCCGGCGTCAACACGTCGGCACCGGTCAGACGCACATGCAGTCCGGTCATTGGACACCTCGCCAAAAGAGGTCGGTGATATCCAGATCGTGATCGAACGCGCCATGGGTCAGAAATTCAGAAACCTGTGCGATCACCATCGGATTGTTCATCATAAAGGTATGCGTCACCGGGAGCTGGATATGATCCGCCATACCGGCCACCCGTGTCGAGGCAACCGATACCTTGCCATCATCCGGTCCCTCGATCAAAAGCGAGAAATACGGGTTCAGCGACCGTGTCCCCGCGATCACTCCCAGCGGGAAATCCACGGGAGGCAGGCTTTCGGTGAACGTGTCCTGCCCGGTCTCCAGCTGCATACCAGCCGGGCCATTGAGCCATTCAAACAGCTCCAGACCGCCCAGTTCATCCACCACTTCCGAGCCATGATTGGGCGGGCCCAGCATCACCACTCTACCCAACCGCTCCGGGCGATGATCCCGCAACCACACCCGCAACAAGATACCGCCCATCGAATGGGTGACAAAATGTATTGGCGCGTCGCCACAGGTCGCGACCGCACGCGGCAAGGTCTGGTTTGCCAACACTGCGATGCGCGCCTCGGTCGACGGGTAGCTGGGACTGACCACGCGGTAACCTTCGCGCTCCAGCGCCTCCTGCATCACCAGAAAAGAAGCATCTGTGCGCGCCAGCCCATGCAGCAAAATCGCGCAATCGGCCAGTGCCGAGGCAGGCCAGAGCAGCGCAAAAAGGAAGCCGAGCATTTTCATACCCCTCCAGATATGCGCAAATGCACGCGGCTGAAAGTCCAATGAAAGTGATCCATCATGTCCATTCGCCTCGCTGTGCGTGCGGTGATCGTCGAAAACGCTAGGCTGTTGCTGGTCAATGCGTACCCCGGCGGGCAGAGCGACCTGTGGTGCGCGCCCGGCGGCGGTGCGGATCCCCACGCCTCGCTGCCCGATAACCTGACGCGCGAAGTGTATGAGGAAACCGGGCTGCGCATCAGCGTTGGGCATCCGTGTATGGTCAATGAATTTCACGACCCCGATCGCGGGTTTCATCAGGTCGATCTCTTTTTCCGGTGTAATGCCATCGCGGGGCAGCTCAGCCCAGACTGGATCGATCCCGAGGGGGTGGTGAACACGCGGCGCTGGTTCAGTCAGGCAGAGTTGCAGAATATTCGCTTGAAACCGGACAGCTTGCCACAAATCGCGTTCTCGGACAGGTATCATTACGATCCACTCGAACGCATTGTGCGGTAGATCGCGCTTCGGTGCCGGCACGCGGTCCGCTGGTTACCGCCGCCCGCCCGATACCGAGACCATCACGCCCCCCAGTACCAGCAAGGCCGCAATAACAAACTGCCCCGTCAGCATCTCGCCCAACAGGACCGCCCCTCCCGCCATCGCAATCACCGGTACCGTCAGCTGCGCCACGGCGGCAGTGGATGACGCCAGTTGCGGCAACACTGTGTACCATAGCGCGTAGCCCAGACCCGATGTGACTGCACCGCACATGATCGCCAGAGCGACACCCCAATTCGACACCGCCGATACGTCCACCATGCCCGGTAGCATCAGTCCGATCGCCAACCCGATTGGCGCAGCCAGTACAAAATTCGCGGCCGTGCCCATCAATGCGTCGCCGCTTTTTCGACCAGCCAGCGAATATAGGCCCCAGCCGACCCCGGCCAACGCCATTTGTGCGGCGTGGGTCAGGCTGATTTCCGCGCTGTTCCCCGGCCATAGCAGCCAGATCAGCCCGCCAAACGCCAGCGCCGCCCCGACCCATCGCCGTGGCGGCGTGGATTCCCCGGCGACCAGCCCCCCAACGAACATGGTGATTTGTACCACACCAAAGAGGACGAGTGCCCCAAGACCTGCATCCAGATCAGTGTAGGCCGTTGAAAACCCAAAGAGATAAATCAAGAGTGACACGACACCCAGCATTCGCCCGGCCCCACCGAACCGCAACCGCCCCCGCGTGAGCAGAACCAGCAACGTCAGCGCGACCGCGCCGCCCGCCAGACGGATCATGGCAAAGCTCACCGCATCAATATGACCACCAGCCAACGCCATTCGATTCAGGACAGAGTTTGCGGCGAAGGCAACCATCGTCAACGTGGTGAGAAGAACGAGGCGCATCAGAGTTTTTCAAATGCGAGCGGATAGATCAAATTCCCATGTGGGGTGTCCTCACCTGCGCCAGCCAACAAAGTATGTTCAACCGGATACGGCGAAACAAGCTTGCGCGCGCGCGCCGCGCTGAACCCCACGCGTTCATAGAACGGCACCTGACCCAGCACGACAACACTCGTCTTGCTCAGCCGCGCCCACTCGGTCAGCATCCCGATCATACGCCGCCCATGTCCGCGTCCCTGCCAGTCAGGATGGATCGCTACCGGAGCGAGACACAGCCAGCCTGTGGGCTCACGCATCTGCGATAACGCGTAGTAGCCAACGATACCGCCCTGGTATGGCAAGACGACCTCGCCCGCCATCGCCCCTGATTTACGCAATGCAGCCACAAGCCGCGCCTCTGCATCGCCGTCAAACGCCAGAGTCAGCAGTTCTGCCACCGCGTCTTCTTCACCACGCCGCATCTCTCGGCTGAATTCAGGGGTCTGCAACATTATGACGTGCCTCAGAACAGGATTCACTCATGGCCTAACACGCAGACAATTCCTTAGAAAGCGACGGGGCATCTTCTGATCGGGAAATATCCCCGCCCAAGGCACAAAAGCTCTTTTGAGGCGACCCATCGGATACGAAAAAGGGGCCGCCCGAAGGCGACCCCTTAAGTTTTTGGCGTCTGCGGACCTTGGTGTTCGGACTCAATACCGTACACCTGCCGCCCCGTCGAATTCGCTGATGCGAATACGAGGTGCTTACATCATGCCGCCCATGCCGCCCATGTCGGGCATGCCGCCACCGGCACCGCCGGCACCTTCTTTGGCAGGCTTGTCGGCAACCATTGCTTCGGTCGTGATCAGAAGACCACCGATCGAGGCCGCATCCTGCAGCGCGTGACGCACCACTTTGGCAGGGTCAATCACACCGAATTTGAACATGTCGCCATATTCTTCGGTTTGCGCGTTGAAGCCGAACTTGGCGTCGCTGCTTTCGCGGATTTTGCCTGCGACAACGGAACCGTCGACACCTGCGTTTTCAGCGATCTGGCGCAGCGGCGCTTCCAGCGCCTTGCGGACGATGCCAATACCAACAGTCTGATCGTTGTTGTCACCGGTCATGCCTTCGAGCGTTTTGCCCGCTTGCACGAGGGCAACACCGCCGCCAACCACGATACCTTCTTGAACGGCAGCGCGGGTTGCGTTCAGCGCGTCATCGACACGGTCTTTACGCTCTTTGACTTCGGTTTCGGTCATGCCGCCAACGCGGATAACAGCAACACCACCTGCCAGTTTGGCAACGCGTTCTTGCAGCTTCTCACGGTCATAGTCGCTGGTGGTTTCTTCGATCTGGTTGCGGATCTGTGCGACGCGCGCTTCGATCTCGGCTTTTTCGCCCGCACCGTCAACGATGGTTGTTTCGTCTTTGGTGATGGTGATTTTCTTAGCCGAACCCAGCATGTCCATCGTGACGGACTCCAGCTTCATGCCCAGATCTTCGCTGATGACCTGACCGCCGGTCAGAATTGCGATGTCCTGCAGCATGGCTTTGCGGCGATCGCCGAAACCAGGCGCTTTGACAGCAGCGATTTTCAGGCCGCCACGCAGCTTGTTGACGACCAGAGTGGCCAGTGCTTCGCCTTCGACGTCTTCAGCAATGATCAGCAAAGGTTTTTGCGACTGGATGACTTGCTCCAGCAGCGGAACCATTGGCTGCAGCGACGAGAGTTTTTTCTCGTGCAGCAGGATGATGCAGTCTTCGAGGTCTGCAACCATCTTGTCCGGGTTGGTCACGAAATAGGGGCTCAGGTAGCCACGGTCGAACTGCATGCCTTCGACAACATCGGTCTCTGTTTCCAGACCTTTGTTTTCTTCGACGGTGATGACACCCTCGTTGCCGACTTTCTGCATCGCATCCGCGATTTGCTGACCGATTTCTGCTTCGCCATTTGCCGAGATGGTGCCAACTTGGGCAACTTCGGCGCTGTCCGAAACGGGACGTGCTGCAGCTTTGATCGCTTCGACAACTTTCGCCGTCGCCAGATCAATACCGCGCTTCAGGTCCATCGGGTTCATGCCCGCTGCAACCGATTTCATGCCTTCCTTGACGATGGCCTGAGCCAGAACCGTCGCGGTCGTGGTGCCGTCGCCGGCTTCGTCATTGGTGCGGCTGGCCACTTCTTTGACCATCTGCGCGCCCATGTTCTCGAACTTGTCTTCCAGCTCGATCTCTTTGGCAACCGACACACCGTCTTTGGTGATGCGCGGTGCGCCGAACGACTTGTCCAGAACCACGTTGCGGCCTTTGGGGCCCAGTGTAACCTTGACCGCGTCGGCCAGGATGTTCACGCCGCGCAGCATTTTGTTGCGGGCATCGGTATCGAATTTGACGTCTTTAGCAGCCATATCTCGATTTCCTTTGAATTTGTGTTTCGTAGGATGGGTCAGACCCACCATTCAGAACGTCAGGACGTGGCCTCAGGCCATTTTGCCCAGAATGTCGCTCTCTTTCATGATCAGCAGCTCTTCACCGTCGATGGTGATTTCTGTGCCGGACCATTTGCCGAACAGGACGCGATCGCCAGCGGCAACAGCCATCTCGATCAGTTCGCCGCTGTCCTTGCGCGCGCCGTCGCCGCAAGCGACGATTTCGCCTTCACTGGGCTTTTCTTTGGCGCTGTCGGGAATGATCAGCCCGCCTTTGGTTTTTTCTTCGCCTTCAACGCGGCGGACAAGCACGCGGTCATGTAGCGGTTTAAATGCCATCTCTGAGGCTCCTTGGCTCAAAGTTACTTCCAACTGGCCCCTCCCCAGATAGTTTGGTGGGGCCGTTAGCACTCGCCTTGTGTGAGTGCTAACGACGCTTAGCTAAGGAATGCCTCGACCCGAGTCAACAACCCGTTGGTGAAAATTTGCACTTCCCAGCCATCTCGGACGAAACATCCTTCCGTTTCGTTAACTTTTCGTTAACCTTTATTAACAAACGCCCTCGCGACAGGCTGCGGCATGGCGCATTGCTGTGGGGTTCGTGATTCAGGCATACGGAGGATGCAATGAACGAAGTGGCGCTGGCTGCCATCTATTGCCTGCTGATCGCGGGCGGAGAGACTGAGGTACCGCATGGATATTCTGCTGGATATGACCTGCACATGATCCGCGTCGACTGCGAGACACCGACAGAGGTGATTGAGGTCGGACTTGACTCGCGCAGTTCCCTCGACAGCCTCCAACAGGCACTCTTTGCCGCTGATTTGACGGGCAAGACACCTGTGATCCTGATGATAGATCGTGACGGGCGCATAGGTCCCTACGAGACCCGCATCGCCGCAGCCGCGAGCCGAGCCGGGGTTGAATACCGGCGCACAACCCGCGATTTCCTCATCCGCTGGCAAATGACCAGTTGGCTGCGCAGCTACGCAACACCGCCTGCCCCCGGAACCTGACCGAACCCGCTTGATCCTGCGCGCGAACCACGACATTTTGAGGGTCGTTCACACGCCAAATGCGGGGCTATCTGTCTTGAAACTTTCCTGTTGTCTCTTGTCCTGCCTCCTGTTGCTACCCCTCCCGGCCGCAGCGCGCTGCAAGGGTTCTGATCTGATCGATGCCCTATCCGATGGCCAGCGGGCTGCTCTGGAGCAGGCCGCAGAAGCCACCCCCTATGCCGAAGGTCTGTTATGGCGCGCAACCCGGGGCGATACCCGCATCACGCTCTTTGGCACCTATCATTTTGAACATGCCCAGACACAAACCCATCTGGCCGCCCTCGAACCCATGATCAAGGCCGCCGACCTCGTCTATCTGGAAATGTCGAAAGCCGATGAAAAGCGGCTGGGACGACAGATGGCCTCGGATCCGTCCTTGATGTTCATCACCGAGGGTCCAACGCTGCCCGATCTGCTGGGCGACGAGGACTGGCAGACACTGTCGGATGAGTTATCACGACGCGGCTTCCCATCTTTTCTTGCAGCAAAGTTCAAGCCGATCTGGGCGTCGATGATGCTGGGTATTGGTCCTTGCGAGGCCCGCTCGGGCGCGCTTGAGGCAGCGGGGATCGATTCGTTGATCGGCGAACATGCGACGCAGTTGGGACACGAGACCAGATCGCTCGAAGATGCCGCGACGGTCCTGACCCTGCTCGATGGATTCCCGCTGGAGGACCAACTGGACGCGATCCGACTGTTTTTGCACTGGAATGTCGATCCCGACGATGTGGCCTACACCCTGCGCGAGCGGTATCTGGCACAGCAAATCGCGCTGATTTGGGAATATTCCCGCCTGATTTCGCTAGAGGGTGGCGGCCCCGAGGCTGAAGCCAGCTTTGCCTTGTCCGAACAGGTTCTGCTGACCGACCGAAACCTTGCCTGGGCTGACTTGCTGGCAAGCGACGCAGTGCAGGGAGATGTTCTGGTCGCCGCCGGTGCCGCCCACCTGCCCGGCGACTTTGGTGTGCTGAACCTTTTGGCACAGCGCGGCTTTGTCATTTCGCGGCTGCCGTTTCAGCAATAGCACCGTTGGTGTTCTGCTTTGGGCTGTCATCGGGGGCGTTGCCCCCCGTAGAATTTTGAAAAAATTCAACCTCCCCCAGGATATTTTCAGCAAGAAGAAGCATCAATCTTTCATCTCGGGTTCTAGCATGGCAGCGCCAGTGTCACTAAGCGCATAAAGCCCGCGCGCGGCGCGGCAGAACCAACCATGATGATTGTCCGCCATGATGCGCGTTGCGCGGGACACGCCCGTTGCCTTTGCCACGTCTGCCCCCTTCGCAATGCCTGCCTGCGCCAGATGCGCGGCACATCGCAGCGCATCTTGCCGGTAGGCCGTCATGATCGTTCCATTGGTGCCGCCCTCGGTAGGATCGCCTTCGCGCGTATCAAATTCCTTTAGCAGGGCCGCTCGGCGGGGGGCGGACTTGCGCGGCCGGAACGGTGCCGGTTCACAATGGACCTGAACGACACCATCTTTCAGGCGGACCGACATCACCCCGATGCCCAGCCGTTTGCACAAGCCAATGTTACCTTTGAACGCGCGCCAGCCCGATTTGCCTGACCAACGTGGCACAGCAACATAAACCGTGTCGGTGACCGATTGCCGCGCAACCGCCTGTTGTAGCAACACCAGCGAAAACCCGGTCTTCAGCTCGACAATCAGGGGCGGATCATCCGCGCGCCGCGCCAGCACATCCGCGGCCCCGACCTCGCCCTTCACATGATATCCCTGCGCCTCAAGAAACGCTTTGACCGGGGCATACAGATCAGTTTCGGCAGGTTTGGACATAGCGGGCAATTTGGCCGCACTCTGCGCGCGTGACAAGCCCGGCAGCGGCTTTTATAACGCGCGCAAACATGACTTCTGCCCTTGAGGATACCGCAATATGACAACGCTCGTTTTTGGCCACAAATCCCCTGACACCGACAGCACAGGATCGGCGATCCTGTGGGCGTGGTATCTGAACGAAATCAAAGGCGGGGATGCCGAGGCCGTTCTGCTGGGCGAACCAAACACCGAGGCTGCTTTCCTGCTGAAACATTGGGAACTGCCCAAACCACGGATCATCGAGGACGTAGAGGCAGGACAGGTTTGCGTCGTGGTTGACACCAACAACCCGGCCGAGTTGCCCGCGTCGATCAACGACGCAGACGTTCGGGCAATTATCGACCATCACCGCATTGTCGGCGGATTGGAGACCAAAGGCCCGATCGACATGACAGTGCGCCCGCTGGCCTGCACTGCAACGATCATGGTTGACCTGATGGGCGATGACGCGACGAAGATGCCGGATTGGGCCAAAGGCACCGCGCTGACCTGCATCCTCAGCGACACGCTGGAATTCCGCAGCCCGACCACCACCGACCACGACCGCCATGTGGCTGAGCAACTGGCCAACGATCTGGGGATCAACATCGGCGACTACGCCGCCCAGATGTTTGCAGCGAAATCCGACGTTTCGGCATTCTCCGACGCCGAATTACTGCGAATGGACAGCAAGGAGTTTGATCTGGATGGCACCAAATTCCGGGTTTCGGTACTGGAAACGACTGCACCAGCCACCATACTGGATCGCAAGGACAGCCTGATGGCATCCATGGGCGATGTCGCACGTGAGGACGGCGTCGATCAGGTCCTGCTCTTCATCGTGGATATCCTTAACGAAGAAGCGACGCTGCTGGTCCCCAACGACATGGTAAAAGCCATCGCCGAGAAATCTTTTGCTGCTGACGTGTCCGGCGACGCCGTGGTTCTGCCCGGCATCATGAGCCGCAAGAAACAGATCATCCCCAATCTGAAGTTGTAGCATCGGTGGGTCGGGCATTAGCCCGGCCCGCGACCGCGAATACCGGCCGCGGCGGTGATACGCTGCGAACTTCGCTGATCCGCTCTGGTCAGGCCGCACGTCGCCTGCCATATCTGGGTGCGAAACAGACATGTCCGGGGGACCCCAATGACCCAGATCATCCAATCACTCTCTGAGATTTCAGACCGCTACGAGGCGCTCTTCGTCGATCTCTGGGGATGTTTGCACAACGGCGTCACCGCCTTTCCGGATGCTGTCGCGGCAATGCAAACCTATCGAGCAAAGGGCGGCAAGGTGGTGCTGGTCACCAACTCTCCCAAACCGCGGGCCGGGGTTGCAGAACAACTGGTGCAGTTTGGCGTGCCAGAGGACGCCTATGACACCATCGCCACCTCTGGCGATTCTGCGCGCACCGCCATGTTCCGGGGCGTCGTGGGTTCATCGGTTTACTTCATGGGAGAATGGACCCGTGATGCAGGGTTCTTTGAGCCCATCGGCATCGTGGGTGATCCTGCCCCGATCACCCGCGTTCCGCTGACCGAGGCCGAGGGTATTGTTTGCTGCGGCCCGTTCGATCCGATGGCTGACCCGTCCGAAAACCGCGCCGATTTTCTCTACGCCAAGCAGAAGGGGCTCAAACTGCTCTGCGCCAACCCTGATATCGTCGTGGATCGTGGCGACCGTCGCGAATGGTGCGCCGGCGCATTGGCGCGCCTTTACACCGAAATGGGCGGCGAGAGCCTGTATTTTGGCAAGCCGCATCCGCCGATTTACGATCTGGCCCGTCGCCGTCTGACCGAGCTAGGCAAGGACGTTGGCAATACGGCGATTCTTGCCATCGGTGACGGGGCGCTGACTGATATCCGCGGTGCGATGGGCGAAGATATCGATTCGCTCTTCATCTCGGGCGGGCTCGCCGCGAAAGAGACACGAACCGTCGAACAGCCTGACCCTGACGCCCTAAGCCATTATTTAGAAAAAGAAATGTCTAACCCAACCTATGCGATCGGGCATCTGCGCTGACAAATTAGGCCTTGATTTTCTGCATCTGCGAAGTAATAAAGTTCCAACCATCGGCATATCTACGTCCGAATATTACCCAGCAGAACCAAGGGAGGGCCCAATGTTGGACAATCTGCCCCGCGGAACCATCACCATCGAAGAAATCGAAATGGGTATGGTCCGCCATCTGCAAAAGGTGGTGACGGACGAAGACATCGAAATGTTCGCGCAGGTTTCCACCGACCGGAACCCGGTTCATCTGGATGATGATTATGCCCGTGACACGATTTTCGAGGGTCGCATCGCACATGGCATGCTGACCGCCGGCCTGATTTCAGCAGTGATCGGCGAACAACTGCCCGGTCACGGCACTGTCTACATGGGCCAAAGCCTGAAGTTTCTCGGTCCCGTGCGTCCCGGTGATATGGTCCGCGCCGAGGTCGAAGTGATCGGCATCGACCCAGCCAAACGTCGTGTGCAGCTTGATTGTCGTTGCACAGTGAACGGCAAGAAGGTTCTGATTGGCGAGGCAACGGTTTTGGCGCCTTCGAGCAGATTCGACTAGAACGGCAGACGGCGAAATTGATCCAATCGCCGTTTCATTCGACAGCGCGGTGCGTGTCACACCGCGCTGTTTTCTATTGCACCTTAGCATTCGGCATTAGTTATTTGCGGTCAACGGATCGATGATTTGCGAAACCTCGGTAATTTTCGAGACGGGAATACCGCTGATATCCGCGTGTTTCCTAATCTCGTCATCACTCTTCGCAAGATATACACAAAACGTCTTTTCCCCGGCGACATAGGAATGAACCCACTGAATATCGGGGCCGATCGTTGCCAATGCTTGGTTAGAGGCCCGTGCGGCGCCGCAAAGTTCGGTCACGGAAAACTCGCCAATCCCCGGTATGTCGCGTTCGATCATGTAGCGTTTCATTTTCGTCTCCTTCAACATCGGTGTCGTGATGGCAGAAGCATGGCGGCAGTTTCACCAACACCCAAATTCAATTTTCTTTAGCGACTTAAAGCTAAGCTTTCTCTGAGAAGCTTGATTATTTCTCAACTAAAGATAATCTTTATCAAATGCCACCGGTCACGCATCTCAAATCGCTTCAGGCGCTCGAATTGGCAATCCGAGAAGGCTCGCTCAAAGCAGCCGCCCAACGGCTGGGCATCACACCTGCTGCTGTCGGGCAACGAATTCGGGCGCTGGAGGACTACCTCGGTTCTGATCTGCTGCTGCGCGCACGCTCTGGGTTGCGTCCCACCGCGCAACTGGAACAGGCGCTCGACGATTTGCACCATGCGTTTTCAGCGCTTGAGCGGGTGACCGAAACACTCGATTTCCAGCGGGTCAGCGAAATCCACATCGTCGCAGACCCCGATTGGAGCGAACTGTGGCTCGCCCCGCGCCTGCCCGCGTTTCGAGACCAGTACCCAAACATCCTGTTTTGCATCAATGGCGCGGGCGATGTCCCGCTCCGGCTGGGCACACCGGATTTGCGCATCACTTATGGGGGCGGTGATGGTGCGCCTCTCTTTCGTGACGTGTTCCTGCCTGTGACCGGCCCGGACAACACGCGCCGGATTGCCGATTGGGACCCGGTGCTGCAGATGGAAGGCATGCCGCTGTTACATCTTCAGTTGCAGCGCGACGACCCATCCTGTCCCGGATGGCCTGAATGGTTTGCGCAATATGGGCATCGCGAGTCCGGCCCTGACCGCGGTGTGCATTACAAACACGCGCGCCACGCGCTAGAGGCTGTGCGCCAGAATGTGGGCTTCCTGATATGCGGCCTGTCACTGACCCTACCTGATCTTGATAGCGGACGCGTTGTCACGCCGTTTGCCATAACGCATCACATCCCTGCTCCGCACCCCTACCGCCTGAACCAGCGCAGCAGTGCCGAGAGCCGTCCACAGGTTCAATGCTTTGTCACCTGGCTGATGAAACAGGCCCGCGAGACACAAACACAGATTGATGAGATGACCACCTGACGACTGCGGGGCCAGAGCTGAAAATCACCGTTCCACGCCGCCATCGACGCTTGCACCGCTCATCGCCGCGCGCTACCCCTGCGCAATGCGAATAATCCGCGATTATACCTATGTGGACCGATCCGACCGAGGCGCCAGCGTGGCTATCGGCAACTTTGACGGTGTGCATATCGGCCACCAGTCGGTGATCGACATCGCCCGCGCGGCAGGCGAGAAAATCGGCGCGCCTCTGGGCGTGCTGACGTTCGAGCCGCATCCTCGTGAGTATTTCGCCCCGGACGCCCCACCCTTTCGACTCATGGGGCGCACGGCCCGCGCCCACCGACTGCACAAGCTGGGGGTGGAACGGCTCTATGAACTGAATTTTAACGCAGCCCTATCGGCGCTTCCGCCTGAATCCTTTGCCCGAGACGTGCTCGCCGAGGGGCTGGGTCTCCGTCACGTCGTTGTCGGTGCCGATTTCTGCTTTGGCAAAGGGCGGGCGGGTAACGCGGCCGATCTGGAACGGTTCGGCGCCGAGATGGGCTTTGGCGTCAGCATCGCCCGCCTGCTAGCGGGCGAAAAGGGCGAAGTCAGTTCGACCGCGATCCGTCAGGCCCTGACTGATGGGCGCCCGCGTGACGCAGCAGCGATGCTGGGGCACTGGCACCGGATCGAAGGGACTGTTGTGGGCGGCGAGCAGCGCGGGCGCGAGCTGGGATATCCCACCGCGAACATGTCCATCGAAGGGCTGCATCAACCACGCTTTGGTGTCTATGCCGTGCTGGTTGACGTGCTGGATGGTCCACATCAGGGGCAATATCACGGCGCGGCCTCTCTTGGTGTCCGACCGATGTTTGGCGGAGAGATCCCAAACCTCGAAACCTACCTTTTTGATTTCTCGGGCGACCTCTATGGCACCGATCTGTCGGTCGCACTGGTGGATTACCTTCGTCCCGAAGAGACATTTGACGGGCTGGATACTTTCATCGCGCAAATGGATGCCGATTGCCTGCGCGCCCGCACGATTTTGGCGGGGCTATGACCGCATTGCGCCCGCGTTTCTGGGAAACGGTATCGCTCCAGCGCATGACACGCGCCGAATGGGAGGCACTCTGCGACGGCTGCGGTAAATGCTGCATGAACAAACTGGAAGACGAAGACACCGGCGAAGTTGCGCTGACCCGCGTGGCGTGCCGCCTGTTTGACGACACCACATGCCGCTGTGCCCAATACCCGATCCGCCACCAGTTCGTACCCGAATGCATCGTGCTAAAGCCCGCCAATATGGACGCGAACCTATATTGGATGCCCGATACCTGCGCGTACAAACTGCTCTGGCAGGGCAAGCCACTATTTGACTGGCACCCCCTGATTTCGGGCGATCCCGAAACGGTTCATGCCGCCGGAGTGTCAATGCAAAGCCGTACAGTCCCCGAGTTCGCGATCGACGAGGACGACTGGGAAGATCACATAATCGAGGAACCGACCTGATGTTTTTTGCCTCTGACAACGCAGGCCCGATGCATCCATCCGTGCGCGCCGCGCTAATCGCCGCCGATACAGGGCATGCCGTCCCCTATGGCGATGACGCGATCATGGACGAGGTTCGCAGCCGCCTGCGCGATATGTTCGAGGCCCCCGAAGCCGCGATTTATCTGGCCGCCACCGGCACCGCAGCCAACGCGCTGACGTTGGCGACGCTGACCAAACCGTGGCAGACAGTGTTCTGCTCTCCACTCGCCCATATCCACCGGGATGAATGTCACGCACCCGAATTCTACACCGGCGGCGCCAAGCTGACGCTTGTCGGCGACGATGACAAGATGACGCCCGATCAGTTGCGCACCGCCATTGAAGACTGGCCCAAAGGGGACGTGCATGCCTCGCAGCGCGGCCCGGTTGCGCTGACGCAAGTGACCGAGATGGGTCGTGTCTATACGTTGAACGAACTGCGCGCGTTGACACAAGTAGCCGCCGATTACGACTTGCCGTGTTTCATGGACGGTGCGCGCTTTTCCAACGCTCTGGTCGCGCTCGGCTGTTCGCCTGCCGAAATGACATGGAAGGCAGGGATTCACGCGCTCAGCTTTGGTGGCACCAAAAACGGCTGCGCCGGTGTCGAGGCCGTGATATTCTTTGACCCCGCCCACGCGTGGGAGTTCGAGCTGCGCCGCAAGCGAGGTGCGCATCTGTTCTCAAAGCACCGCTATCTGTCGGCACAGATGCAGGGCTATCTGCAAGACGACGCTTGGCAAGAGGCTGCTAGGGCCGCCAATGCCAATGCGGCATATCTGGCCGCGGGGTTGCGCGATGTGCCCGAACTAACGTTTGTGGCAGAACCGCAGGCCAACATGATCTTTGCCACCCTGCCCCGCAAGACCCATAAACGATTGCATGCCGCAGGCGCGGTTTACGGCCTCTGGGGGGCGCTTGATGGCGACCCGGAAGAGCCCAAAAAAATGAGGTTGGTCTGCGACTGGTCCATTTCCCGCGACCAGATCGACACCTTCTTGGCATTGCTCAAGGAGTGATATCCGCAGGGCTACCGATCGCGTAACTAATTGGTCCAATGGGCTTGCTGCGACATGCCCCCATCGTTTTCACTGATCCGGTCAGGGTGTGCCAACTCTACTATGGTCAACACAACGGGAAACGTATTGTCCCGGTAGTCGGTCACATCCTTGAGACCTGCAACTTTCGCCGCGACCCTGCGCGCAAAGCAAGCGCCGCATTGAACGCGGCCGTCCTTGATACATAACCACATCAGACCAAAGAGAGCTTCGCACCCCTCTTACCGCTTCATCACCTGTCATTTATTGCGGTCCGAAATCAGTGTGACGATCTCGATACCCTCCTTGTCCGGTTCGGAAGCGTTCATAGCTTCTGCTATTTTTTAGAGAATTCCGGTCTGTATTCATGTTTTCCCCGGCCATCATTCTTGGTTTCACCCCACAGGTCCTGCCGCGAGTTACGAAAATGGGCGATTGATGCTGTCAGCGGCAAAATAATCGACATGGCAAAGGGCAGACTTTTTGGGAAATACGGACCCTTATCCGCAATCGGGTTCGAACCGTGCAGTGGAGGCGGGGCACCGCCCACGGACGCGTAGGTGCCTTTGAAGTCAACAACCAGATGCCGTGGTTCTAGCGCGTCGGCCACGTTCATCTCTGATTTGATCTCGCCGTCCTGTCATACGTTGAAGAACTGAAACAGCAGCAGCTCGGGTTTCATGCCCTTTTTCCAGCGCCCAAGGCATTGTCGCTGTGCTGTCTGGATCACCCGCCAACGAAACTGGCGTACCACCCATCTACTCAGACCCTTCGCAATCTTGTTAGCGCTCTAGCTAACTTCGACGCCGCGTAAGGCGTCGCTCTTTCAGAATATTTCGTCAAACTTCGATCAACCCAAGATTGCATATGACGATTTGCTCACGAGGAAATCGAACACATTTCAATTTGTCCGATGCCATACACAGCACGTTTTCTTGCGACCTTGGTTCACCCTGCCTTGCGGAACCGTCTAGGTCTCGGCGCGCCGCAAAAACCGCAGAATTTCGGTGCTGATCTGGCTTGGATGGCTGAGCGGGGCCATATGGCCCGCTCCAACGATCATTGATCGCTTGGCATTGGGCAGCCGTGAGGCGAGCACTTCGTTTATCGCCTCGATGATCGCTGGGGATTTACTACCTTCGATCAGCAGCACCGGTATATTCAGGCCCTCCAGTACACCCGGCTCCAGCATCCCACCCACATCCTCGTAGAGCGCGGGATGCGTCGCTTCGATCAGCGCCATTTGCCCCGACAATTCCACACGCTGCGCCTCTTCCAGATCCTCCCACGAGACACCATTGCCCCAGATCGCCAGAAAGCACTTTGCTGCATACCTGAGATCCCCTTGAGACAACGCCGTGTTTATCTCGGCTTCCAAAGCCTGATGAGCCTGACCGACATCGGGATAGGCGCGATACGCAGCGGCAAAGAACACCGGCTCTATCAGGACCAGCGATCGAACCCGCTCGGGCCAGAGAACCGCCATTCGCAATGCAGCAGTCGCGCCAAAGGAATGACCGATCGCATCCACAGGGCCGTTCTGGGCAAAATCCGCAGCGATCCCAGCCGTAAGGGCCTGATATTCGCCGTGCGTAGCCGTCAACGCCCCACTGCGACCGTGTCCAGGCATGTCAAACGCGGTCATCGTCAACGCGCCGGACAGATGTCGCGCCATGCCACCCCAGACAGCCGATTGCGCGAGGGCACAATGGATCAGAACCGCCTGACGCGGTCCCTGCCCATAGGTTGTCCAAAAAACGTCAAAACCGCCCTTTTGCCCGCGCGGCATCGTCTAGAGTTTGCCAGCCAGATGCAGATCCAGATCCTCCAGCCGATCCTGCCCCCAGAAACACTGGCCGCTGTCCACGATGTAAAACGGTGCGCCGAACGCTCCTTCTTTGACCGCGCTCTCAAGGTTCGTGGCGTAGGTGTCCGCCCCTTCGAGCAACCCGCTATCGGCCAGTCCAGCGTCGAAACCCGCAGAAGTCAGGCAATCACGCACCACGTCATCCGCAGCGATATCGCGTTCCTCTGCCCAGACAGCACGACCGAACGCATGCACCAGCCCCGCGAGATCACCCCCACCCGCGTTCTGGGCCGCAATGATCGCATAGGAGGAAGGCGCCGAATTTGTCGGCCAGTGCGCCGGTTTCAGGTTCAGTGGCTTGTCCAGCCGCCGGGCGCGCCGCTCCATGTCCTGCAACCGATAGGCCTGCCGCGATGGGTGCCGATCCTTGGGCGGTGTGCCCCCGGTGCGCGAAAACAGCGCCATGATATCCAGCGGCTTATAGGTTACACTGGCGCCATTGCGCTCGGCTATTTCTGCCAAAGCGGTGCCCGTCAGATAGGTAAACGGAGAAATCGTAGAGAAAAAGTAGTCAATATGGGCCATTTTCCGGCTCCTTCCACGGCTGTGCTGCTTTGCCAGACCCTACGCGCATGCTAAGCGGTGTCAACGTCACGAATCTGTCATTCAGCCACCGCACGGGGACACCTCACATGCCAGCCACACCAGAACCGAAGCTGATTTCGGGCAATGCCAACATGCCGCTCGCCACGGCCATCGCGCGGCGCATGTCGATGCATCGGGGGGTGAATGTCGGACTGGTCGATGCAAGAGTTGAGCGGTTCAACGATGGCGAGATTTTCGTCGAGGTGTTCGAGAATGTGCGCGGCGAGGATATGTTCATCATTCAGCCGACCTCGAATCCGGCCAATGACAACCTGATGGAACTCCTGATCATGGCCGATGCGCTGCGCCGTTCCTCGGCCCAGCGGATCACTGCGGTGATCCCGTATTTCGGCTACGCACGACAGGATCGCCGGTCCAAGGCACGCACGCCGATCTCGGCCAAGCTGGTGGCGAACATGATCGTCGAGGCAGGTATCGAACGTGTACTGACGATGGACCTGCACGCAGCGCAGATTCAGGGATTCTTTGATATTCCGGTTGATAACCTCTATGCGTCTCCGGTTTTTGCCCTCGATATCATGAAGCAGTTCAAAGGTAGCCTCGACGACGTGATGATCGTCTCACCTGACGTCGGCGGCGTGGCCCGCGCCCGTGAATTGGCCAAACGGATCTCTGCGCCACTTAGCATTGTGGACAAACGCCGCGAGAAAGCGGGCGAAGTGGCGGAAATGACCGTGATCGGCGACGTTACGGGCAAAAAATGTATCATCGTCGATGACATGTGTGACACCGCCGGTACGCTTTGCAAAGCCGCCGAAGTGTTGCTGGAAAACGGTGCGTCAGAGGTACACGCCTACACCACGCACGGGGTTATGTCCGGCCCGGCCGTGGAACGGATCACCAATTCCGTGCTGAAAAGCATGGTCATCACCGACACCATCGCGCCCACCGACGCCGTGCGCGCGACGTCAAACATCCGCATTATACCCACCGCGCCGGTTTTTGCGCAGGCAATTCTGAATATCTGGAACGGCACATCGGTTTCGTCACTCTTTGACACACCGACACTGGAGCCAGTTTACGAGGGACAGTTCGGAAACTGACCGTTCGAATGCCGGGCTTCAGCCTGCCCTGCCTGACGTCAGTAAAGCTCCCAGTCGTCGTCGTGATGCAATTCGCCGATTGCCATCCAGCGCACGCGCGCGCGTGCGACATGGGTATCCGCCCAAGTGCGAAACACGACTTCGAATCCCTCTTCGGCAATATTTTCGGCGCTGACTTCGATACGGGCATTCGTACCGCTGTCGATGTCCCACATCGACAGAGCGCAATGCACGACCGGCGGCGTGCGAAACCGCTCGGTGAACCGGATCGTATGTAGGCGCGTGCGATCACCCTCGCCAACCCACATATCGCCGTCACTCTCATAATCTGAAAACAGGACTATCTCGCCCTGATCGATCCCAATCAGCTTGTTGTCAAATCGCTTCATTATGTCTTCACTGCTACCCTCGGGGCGAGGTCTAGCCGCCCAATTCGGCAAAAATGTGATGCCGGGACGGAAAATGCAATCGTAACGGCACCTTGATCCGAAGTTTCGTCCCGACTGTGCAACGCATCAGGCCACCAACGAAAAGGGCCCGCTCGTCAGCAGGCCCCTCTAGTCGTCAAGGCAAGTCGGTTTACGCCGAGAAGCTCGCCGATAGACCGATCTCATCACCCAGAGCGACCATATCCGCCAGCAGTTTGGCAGCATCGTCGACCGGACCGGGTTCGTTCACAAATGTATCTTCGGCCTTTTTCAGCGCGGCCTTGGCAGCACTGACCATGACATCATAGTCTTCTTGCGTAACGTCCGCACGCGCCACAGCACGCTCGGCCAGAACCGACACGCCGGTTGCGTTGATTTCAGCAAAGCCGCCAGTCACGATATATTCGCCAGCGCCATCGCCACCCGTTACGCGCACGATACCGGGGCGCAGTGTGGTGATCAGCGGGGCGTGGTCGGCCATCGCGGTCATGTCGCCTTCGGCACCGGGGATTTGCACCTCGGTTGCTTCGACGGACGCCAGCAAACGCTCGGGCGACACCAGATCGAATTGCACTTTATCAGCCATCTTGGCCTCCTCTTGCGATGGAAGGTGGGCTGAAAGCCCACCCTACATCTGGATCGTTGCCGTAGGGTGGGCTTTCAGCCCACCACTTGCTTATGCGGCGTCGGCTGCCATACGCTCGGCTTTGGCTTTGACTTCGTCAATGCCGCCAACCATGTAAAACGCGCCTTCGGGCAGGTGATCGTATTCACCGGCAACCACGGCTTTGAACGATGCGATGGTTTCTTCCAGAGGAACCTGCACACCATCCGAGCCGGTGAACACTTTCGCGACGTCGAAAGGTTGCGACAGGAAGCGTTGAATTTTCCGGGCGCGGGCCACGGTCAATTTGTCCTCTTCGCTCAGTTCGTCCATGCCGAGAATGGCGATGATGTCCTGCAAGGATTTGTAACGTTGCAAGATACCCTGAACGTCACGTGCAACCTGATAATGCTCCTCGCCAACAACGGCGGGGTCCATCAGACGCGACGTTGAATCGAGCGGGTCAACAGCAGGGTAAATACCCAGCTCAGAGATCGCACGCGACAGAACGGTTGTGGCGTCAAGGTGCGCAAACGACGTTGCAGGCGCAGGGTCGGTAAGGTCATCCGCAGGGACGTAAACGGCCTGCACGGACGTGATCGAACCGGCCTTGGTCGAGGTGATGCGTTCCTGCATCGCACCCATGTCGGTCGCCAGTGTCGGCTGATAGCCCACAGCAGACGGGATACGACCCAGAAGCGCCGACACCTCGGAGCCCGCTTGGGTAAAGCGGAAGATGTTGTCAACGAAGAACAGAACGTCGGTCCCGGACTGGTCGCGGAACTGTTCGGCCAGTGTCAAGCCAGTCAGAGCAACACGCATCCGCGCTCCCGGAGGCTCGTTCATCTGGCCGTAAACCAGTGCCACCTGCGATTTCTCCAGATCATCGGGGTTGATGACGTTGGATTCGATCATCTCGTGATAGAGGTCGTTCCCTTCACGCGTCCGCTCGCCAACACCGGCAAAAACCGAGAAGCCCGAGTGAACCTTGGCGATGTTGTTGATCAGTTCCATGATCAGAACCGTCTTGCCCACACCAGCACCGCCGAAGAGACCAATTTTACCACCCTTGGCATAAGGAGCCAGCAGGTCGACGACCTTGATCCCGGTCACAAGGATGTCCGAGCTGGTTGCCTGTTCGGCAAAGGTCGGCGCGTCCTGGTGGATCGAGCGGGTTTCCGTTGCGGCGACGGGGCCACCTTCGTCCACGGGCTCGCCCACGACGTTCAGGATACGGCCCAGCGTCGCGTTGCCGACGGGCACAGTGATCGGACCATCGGTGTCTGTCACTTCCTGACCGCGAACGAGTCCTTCGGTAGCGTCCATCGCGATGGTACGTACAGTGTTTTCGCCCAAGTGCTGTGCCACTTCGAGAACCAGCTTCTTGCCGTTGTTCTCGGTGTTCAGCGCGTTCAGAATCTCGGGCAGGTGGTCGCCGAACTGAACGTCGACCACGGCGCCGATCACCTGCGTGATTTTGCCTTTTGCGTTTGCCATGTTTCGTCTCCGGTTCTTTAGAGCGCTTCCGCGCCCGAAATAATTTCAATCAGCTCGTTCGTGATCACAGCCTGACGCGAGCGGTTGTACTGAATGGTCAGCTTGTCGATCATCTCGCCTGCGTTGCGGGTCGCGTTGTCCATTGCGGACATACGCGCACCTTGCTCGGACGCGCCATTCTCCAGCAATGCGCTAAAGATTGCGGTCGCGACGCCACGCGGCAGAAGATCAGCAAGGATCGCCTGCTCGTCGGGCTCGTAATCGTAGAACGTGCCACCATCGCTCTCTTCTGGCGCATCGAAATCCGCCGGAATGATCTGTTGCACCGTAGGGTGCTGAGAGACGACGTTCTCGAAGCGTGAGAAGAAGATTTTCGCAACGTCGAACTCGCCGGCATCAAACCGGTCGAGCACTTCGGCTGCCACGATTTGTGCATCCCCGTAGCTTACGCGTTTCACTTCGCTGAAATCGACGTGATGCACGAAATACTTCCCAAAATCACGCTTCATCGCGTCACGGCCCTTTTTGCCGACCGTGATGATCTTGACTGTCTTGCCTTTGGCCAGCAGATCGCTCGCCTCTTGCTTAGCTAGCTTGGCGATGTTGGCGTTGAAGCCACCGCAAAGACCGCGTTCGGCGGTCATCACGATCAGCAGATAGGTTTCTTGCTTACCCGTACCAGCCAGCAGCTTGGGCGCGCTTTCATTATCGCCAACCGCAGCCGACAGCCGCCCCATAACGGCGTTGAAACGCTCGGTATAGGGACGGGCCATTTCGGCAGCTTCCTGCGCGCGGCGCAGTTTCGCCGCGGCAACCATTTGCATGGCCTTGGTGATCTTGCGGGTCGATTTGACCGACTCGATCCGGCTTTTAAGGTCCTTGAGACTTGGCATGTGCCCTTGTCCTTTCCCTTAAGCGAAATCAGCGGCGTATTCGTCCAGCGCTGCTTTGATCTTTTCCTCGGCGTCCCCTTTGATCTTCGGGTCTTCCTTGGTGATCATGTCCAACAGTGCCGCGTGCTTGCCGCGCAGGTGCTTCAGCAGGCCAGCTTCAAAGCGACCGACCTCATTGACCTTGATCTTGTCCAGATACCCTTTGGTACCGGCATAAATCACGCAAACGATTTCTGCGTTGGTCAGCGGCGAATACTGCGGTTGCTTCATCAGCTCGGTCAGACGCGCACCACGGTTCAGCAACTGCTGGGTTGCGGCGTCCAGATCGGAACCGAACTGAGCAAAGGCGGCCATCTCGCGATACTGCGCCAGCTCCAGCTTAACCGGGCCCGCGACGGATTTCATCGCGTTGGTCTGAGCGGACGAGCCCACACGAGACACCGACAGACCTGTGTTCACAGCCGGGCGGATACCTTGGAAGAACAGATCGGTTTCAAGGAAGATCTGACCGTCAGTGATCGAAATCACGTTGGTCGGAATAAACGCCGAAACGTCACCACCTTGGGTTTCGATGATCGGCAGAGCCGTCAGCGAACCGCCGCCATTGTCTTCGTTCAGCTTGGCCGAACGCTCCAGCAGGCGAGAGTGCAGATAGAAAACGTCACCAGGATAGGCCTCACGTCCGGGCGGACGACGCAGCAGCAGCGACATCTGGCGATAGGCGACGGCCTGTTTGGACAGGTCATCATACACGATCAACGCGTGGCGGCCGTTGTCGCGGAAATGCTCTGCCATCGCGGTCGCCGAATAGGGCGCAAGGAACTGCATCGGTGCGGGATCGGACGCGGTGGCCGCGACGATGATGGAGTATTCCATCGCGCCGTTTTCTTCCAGCTTCTTCACCAGCTGCGCAACAGTCGACCGCTTTTGGCCTACCGCAACGTAAACGCAGTAGAGTTTCTTCGATTCGTCGTCGCCAGCGGCGTCATTGATCGATTTCTGGTTCAGCATCGTGTCGAGCGCGATCGCGGTCTTGCCGGTCTGACGGTCGCCAATGATAAGCTCGCGCTGGCCACGGCCAACGGGGATCATGCTGTCCACGGCCTTCAGGCCGGTTGCCATGGGTTCGTGTACCGATTTACGCGGAATGATGCCCGGTGCCTTAACGTCGGCCAAACCGCGCGTCGTGCTTTCAATCGGGCCCTTGCCGTCCAGTGGGTTACCCAGACCATCAACAACACGACCCAGCAGGCCGTCGCCGATTGGCACGTCCACGATCGACTTGGTCCGCTTGACGGTGTCGCCTTCTTTAATGTCACGGTCCGAACCAAAGATCACGACGCCGACGTTGTCAGCTTCGAGGTTCAGGGCCATGCCCATGATCGAGCCGGGAAATTCGACCAGCTCGCCAGCCTGCACATTGTCCAGACCGTGCACACGGGCAATACCGTCACCGACGGACAGAACCCGACCAACTTCGGAAACTTCGGCTTCTTGGCCGAAGTTCTTGATCTGGTCCTTCAGGATTGCAGAAATCTCTGCCGCTTGGATACCCATTTATCCGACCTCTTTCATTGAATTCTGGAGGGAAGAGAGCTTGGATCGGATCGACGTGTCGATCATCTTCGAGCCCACCTTTACGATAAGACCGCCAATGAGGCTTTCATCAACGGTCGCATTGATTTTAACATCCTTGCCGACGCGTGCCTTCAGCGTCTTGGCCAGTTTGTCACTTTGTGTCTTGGTCAGCGCCTTGGCGCTGGTGACGTCGGCGGAAATCTCGCCCTTTTGGTCTGCTATGAGCGCGCGCAATTGCGCGATCAGCTGCGGCAACACGAACAGGCGACGCTTTTCAGCCATTACGCCCAGTCCCTGCGCCAGTGCTGCAGACAGTTTCATCTTCTTCGCGACGGCGGCAATGGCTTTGCCTTGATCATCGCGGCTGATCACCGGGCTGGAAATGACTTCGCGCAGATCGGCGCTGTCATCCATTGCGGCAGCCAGGTCATCGACACCGGCCTCAAGATCAGAGAGTTTCTTGGTCTCCTGAGAGAGCTCAAAAATCGCCGTCGCATAACGCTCGGCGATACCAGAGGAAATCGAAGCTGGTTCGGACACGTCCACCCTTCCGACAGTTAGGCCCCGGTATCCGACGCATGGTTTGCGTCTCCGGGGGCGTTTGCAAGCACCAGAGCACTCATATCACTGTAATCCGGCGTGGGTCTAGCAGAGCCTTCATTCGCGGGCAAGTTGCTATACGGCGAAGCAAGAAGGTTGTTAATCATTAATTATCAATAACTTAACAAACATGCGACCGTTTGAACCATATTTTCAGACACAAAAACTCATGTTTTTGTCGGCATTTCCCGATTCCTGCATCCACGCTGCGTATTAATCGAGGCGAACTGTTATCGCTACCACACGCATCGCTGCCGGTCGCTTCCTTTCTCAATGCACCTCCACCCGGTTCGACGCGCCACAGTGGAGGGGGATTCGAATGCTTGCAGCGACGACTGCCCCAACACATCACAGCAACAAACGTCACAGCACCAGATGCACCTTCCCCTTGAGCAGACCACCCTGAAACAGATGGCCCGGCTATACCGGTTTCACCTCCGGCTTGGCCGCGGGTTTCAGCACTTCCAGCGGCTTGCGCACGGTTGCCTTCAGTCGTCGCCCACTGGGGGCCTGCACCCGCTTGGTGGCCTCCACCATCAATACTCCGCCCGCTGCAATAATAGATAGTGAGCCGCCCATCCGTTCCCACATGCCGGCGGTCTTGCGCCAGAACCGGCGCGCACTGGGCGGCTGATAGAGCGTGGTGATATGTCGCTCGGGCAGAAAATTGTGCCCTTTCAGCTGTGCCTCCAGCTGGGTCTGCGAATAGGGGCGACCAGACCCAAACGGCGTGACGTCACTGCGCGACCACAGGCCCGCACGGTTGGGCACCACGAACATCGCCGATCCGCCCGGCCCCAGCACGCGCCAGCATTCCTCCAACAGTTCCGATGGCCGGTCGCTGGCCTCCAGCGCGTGAATCACCAGCAGCTTGTCCACATGTCCGGTTTCGAGTGGCCAATGCGTTTCGTCGCACAGCACGCTGACATTCGGCATACCCTGAGGCCAGCCGATTACGCCCTGCGGTGCGGGCATCAGCGCGATCACGCGCCGGGCATCTGCCAGATAGGGCCGCAGAAACGGCACGGCAAAGCCAAACCCCACGACCGTCTGACCCTTGGCCTCAGGCCAGAATTCCAACAGTTGCTCGCGCACGGTTTTCTGTGCCGCGCGTCCCAATGCGCTGCGGTAATAGAAATTACGAAGTTCCTGCACGTCGAGATGCATTGCAGACCGGTCCCTGTTCCGTCACTCTGATGTTAACGCGAACCCAATCGCGGTAAAACCGCCAATAGACCCGGATACCTCATATGCCTCTCGAAATTCTGACCATCCCCTGCCTTGCCGACAATTACGCATTCATCGCCCATGATGCGGATAGCGGCGACACGATGGTGGTTGACGTACCCGAAGCCGGCCCGATCAAGACCGCACTGGCGGATCGAGGCTGGACATTGAGCCATGTACTGCTGACCCATCACCATGCCGATCACGTACAGGACCTGCCCGACTTGCTTGCATCACACCCGGCAAAGGTGATCGGCGCAGCCGCAGATGCGCATCGCCTGCCGCCGCTCGATCTGGCGGTGAACGATGGCGATACCTTCACTTTCGGCGGGCATGACTGTGAGGTGATGGATGTCTCCGGTCACACCGTTGGTCATATCGCGGTGCATATCCCCGACGCGCAGGCGGCTTTTACCGCCGACAGTCTTATGGCGCTGGGATGCGGGCGCGTATTCGAGGGAACGTTTCATCAGATGTGGAACAGCCTGAGCAAACTAGCAGCACTCCCTACCGACACGACTATTTACTCCGGCCACGAATACACCCGCGCCAACGCAAAGTTCGCGCTCAGCATTGACCCCGACAATCCCGCACTTATATCTCGTGCAGCCGCTGTTACCGCTGCCCATGATGCGGGACGGCCAACTGTTCCTTCCAACTTGGCCGAAGAATTGGCCACCAACCCCTTTTTACGCCCCTCAGATCCGGCCATCCGGGCCGGGCTTGGGATGCTCGATGCCTCCGACGCGGACGTCTTTGCCGAGATCCGAACCCGCAAGGATCGCTTCTGAAATCTGAGTCAAATTCAGCACGACACAGAAAAATCCGGCAAAAGTGATCGGAAACAGACAGAAAAGCCTTGAAGCTGAGACGGTATCGACCAAACTTTAATGTTATCAGGCCATGGTCGCAGGCAAATCGCCGGGCCGGAAAAAGAAGGAGCACCAGACGTGCCTTCATTCTCGACAACACTTGAACAGTCCATTCACGCGGCACTGGCGTTAGCCAATGCCCGTCAGCACGAGTTCGCCACGCTGGAACATCTTCTGCTGGCTCTGATCGACGAACCCGACGCGGCCCGCGTTATGAAAGCATGCAGCGTCGAAACGGAGGAGTTGCGCACCACACTGGTAGATTTCATCGACGACGATCTGTCGAACCTCGTGACCGACATCGAAGGATCCGAAGCGGTGCCTACCGCCGCCTTCCAGCGCGTCATCCAGCGCGCCGCGATCCACGTCCAGTCGTCGGGTCGCACCGAAGTGACCGGTGCCAACGTGCTGGTTGCCATCTTTGCCGAACGCGAGAGCAACGCCGCCTACTTCCTGCAAGAGCAGGAAATGACCCGCTATGATGCGGTCAACTTTATCGCCCACGGAGTCGCCAAGGACCCCGCATTCGGCGAGGCCCGGTCAGTCTCTGGCGCTGACGAAGAAGAACAGAATGCCAAGATGGACAGCGATGCCGTCGAGGCGGGCGAATCTGCGCTGGCAAAATACTGTGTCGATCTGAATGAGAAATCACGCCAAGGCGATGTGGATCCGCTGATCGGTCGCGATAGCGAAGTCGAGCGGTGCATTCAGGTACTCTGCCGCCGCCGCAAAAATAACCCCCTGCTGGTCGGTGACCCCGGCGTTGGCAAGACCGCCATCGCCGAGGGACTCGCGCGCAAGATCGTCTCGGGCGAAACACCCGAAGTGCTGGCCCGCACAACGATCTTTTCGCTCGATATGGGCGCTTTGTTGGCCGGGACACGCTATCGCGGCGATTTCGAGGAACGGCTCAAGGCCGTCGTGACCGAACTGGAAAGCCATCCTGACGCAGTCCTTTTCATCGACGAAATTCATACCGTGATCGGTGCCGGGGCCACTTCGGGTGGCGCAATGGACGCATCCAACCTGCTGAAACCCGCGCTGCAGGGCGGCAAACTGCGTTGCATGGGGTCCACCACCTTCAAGGAATTCCGCCAGCATTTTGAAAAGGATCGCGCGCTTGCCCGCCGGTTCCAAAAAATCGACGTGGTCGAACCCTCGGTCGAGGATGCGGTAAAAATCCTCAAGGGGCTGAAGCCATATTTCGAAGAGCATCACAGCGTCAAATATACCAATGACGCGATCAAATCCGCTGTCGAGCTGAGTTCGCGCTATATCAATGATCGCAAGCTGCCCGACAAGGCAATTGACGTGATCGACGAGGCAGGCGCAGCACAGCATCTAGTCGCGGCTTCGAAGCGCCGCAAATCCATTGGCGCCAAGGAGATCGAGGCGGTCGTGGCCAAAATTGCGCGCATACCGCCCAAGAACGTCAGCAAGGACGACGCGCAGGTTCTGCGCGATCTCGAAGCATCGCTAAAGCGCGTTGTGTTCGGACAGAACGCAGCGATTGAGGCGCTATCATCTGCAATCAAACTGTCGCGCGCAGGTTTGCGCGAGCCGGAAAAACCCATTGGTAACTATCTCTTTGCCGGTCCCACGGGCGTTGGCAAGACCGAGGTTGCCAAGCAGTTGGCTGATACGCTCGGGGTCGAATTGTTGCGCTTTGACATGTCCGAATACATGGAAAAACACGCAGTAAGCCGCCTGATCGGCGCGCCTCCGGGCTATGTCGGGTTTGATCAGGGCGGGCTCTTGACCGATGGCGTCGATCAGCATCCTCATTGTGTGCTTTTGCTGGACGAGATTGAAAAGGCGCACCCGGATGTATTCAACATCCTGCTTCAGGTTATGGATCACGGCTCGCTCACCGATCATAATGGCCGCACTGTTGATTTCCGCAACGTGGTGTTGATCATGACATCCAATGCAGGCGCTGCCGAGCAGGCGAAATCGGCCATCGGCTTTGGCCGTGATCGTCGCGAGGGCGAGGATACCGCCGCCATCGAACGCACCTTCACGCCCGAATTCCGCAACCGGCTGGACGCGGTGATTAGCTTTGCACCGCTGGGCAAGGACGTCATCCTGCAAGTGGTCGAAAAATTCGTGCTGCAACTCGAAGCGCAGCTGATGGATCGCAATGTCACGATCGAGCTGACCAAACCGGCCGCAGAATGGCTGGCCGAAAAAGGCTACGATGACAAAATGGGCGCGCGCCCGCTGGGCCGCGTGATTCAGGAGCATATCAAAAAGCCGCTGGCCGAAGAATTGCTCTTTGGAAAACTGGCCAAGGGCGGTGTGGTCAAGGTTGGCATCAAGGATGGCAAGATCGACCTCAAGGTAGAGGGCCCGGACCATCCGCGCCTGACCGGCAAGAAGCCTCCATTGTTGACCGCCGACTGATGCGTGACGTGGCTTGGGCGGCGCTGGCCGCCGCCCTCATTGCCATACCCGGCCTGACCTCGGAACGCCTCGAACTCGGTCTGCCTGTTGATTGCGAACTGGGCAAAAACTGTCATATCCAGCAATACGTAGATTACGATCCCGGTCCGGGGCAGCATGATTTCATGTGCCGCAACCTCAGTTACGATGGTCACAAGGGTACGGATTTCGGCCTGATATCCTATGTCGATATGCATGCAGGCGTCGACGTGATCGCCACAGCGCCGGGCACGGTGCGCGGTATCCGCGATGATATGCCGGACCGTCTCTATACTGACGATATGGCCGAAGGGCTACAGGGGCGCGCCTGCGGCAACGGCGTCGTTATCGACCACGGCGATGGTTGGGAAACCCAATATTGCCACATGGCCAAAGGATCGGTAACTGTCAGCGCCGGTGATCAGGTCAAACGCGGCACGCCGCTTGGCCAGATCGGCCTGTCCGGGCGCACCCAGTTTCCACATCTGCATCTCAGCGTCCGCAAGGATGGCGCAGTGGTGGATCCCTTTGATCCGGACGGCGCGATCACCTGTGGCGCCCCCTCGACCGATACACTCTGGATCGACCCGCCAGCCTATCAGCCCGGTGGCCTGCTTGCTGTTGGTCTGGGCGTTGAAGTCCCTGAGTTTGAGGTTATCCGCGCAGGTCATGCCCATAGCGCGCAACTGCCCGCAACTGCCCCCGCACTGGTCGCGTGGGGTTATGCCTTTGGCGGGGAACAGGCGGACATCGTCCGTATCGACATCATCGGCCCCGAAGGGCGTGTGTTCGATCACGACGCGTTGCTGAAAAAGCCGCAGGCGCAACTGTTTCGTGCCGCGGGTCGCAGGCTGCGCGGCACCGGATGGCCCGTCGGACGTTACAGGGTGGTGGTTGAACTGATCCGCGATGGAAAGGTTATCGACCGTATGCAGGGTCATACGGATATCGAGTGATCCGACGTTCTACTTTTCCGTAAACTTCAGTTCGATCCGCCGGTTCTGCGCCCGCGCCTCTTTTGTATCGGCTGTGTTCACCGGCTGATACTGACCGAATCCGTTGGCCGACAGACGATCTGGCGGCAACCCGAGGAAGTCGATCATGTACCGAACTACCGAGAGAGCACGGGCTTGGCTAAGCTCCCAGTTATCGGCGAATTCGGCAGAATTTCGAATGGGAACGTCGTCGGTGTGCCCGTCAACACGGATCACCCAATCAATATTTTCGGGAATATCATCGGCCACATTGCGCAGGATTTCAGCCACCTTCGCGATTTCTCTACGTCCGGATTCCGACAGCGTCGCCTGCCCCGGCGGGAACAATACCTCGGACGAAAACACAAAGCGATCACCTTCGATCCGCACACCATCCTGCGCGCCCAGAACATCCCGCAACCTGCCAAAGAATTCGGACCGATATTTTTCCAGATCCTCACGCTCGGCGGCCAAGCGTTCCTTTTCGGCCTCCAGCAGCGCGTTCTTCTCTTCTTCCGCTTCCCGGCGTCGGCGTTCCTCGGCAGCGACCCGTGCCAGCGCCGCATTCAGATCACGCCCCAGCATCTGCAATTGCACATCATTTGCCGCATCGCGCACCTGTGCATCGTCCAGCAATGCCTGAAGTTCTGATAGCTGTGACCGCAGTGCCGCGACCTGCTGGTTCAGCAACGCCTGCTCGCGTTGCGCCGCTTCAGTCACGCTTTCTTGCTGGGCCAGTTCTGCGCGTGCTTCCGCCAGCAATGCCGCACGCTCTTCGGCAGCACTGAGTTGATTGGCGGCATCGGCCTCGGCTGCCACCTTGGCGGCAAGGGCAGCGGCCAGCTTCTCGCGCACTTCTTCGGCGGTCAGCGTCTGTTCGGATGTGGTAGCCATCAGTGTGGCAAGCCGGGTCTTGACCGATGTCAGTTCTTCCTTGGTCGTTGCCAACGATAGGCGTAGTGCATCCAATTCCGCATCCCTGCCCTCTATTTCCTTAAGCGCCGCCGCCAGACGCTCTTCGAGGTTGGCAACCATTGCGGCCAGTTCGGCCTCTTGCTGACGTGCGGCCCCCTCTAAGTCGGCCATGCTCGCCTCGATCTCGCTCAGCCTCAGGCGCAACTGGTTCACTTCCTCACTTTGCGACTGCGCGTCGGCCAATGCTGTCTCAAGCTGTGCTTGCAAATCCTGTCGCTCTGCGCTCATTGCGGCACTGTTCGCTTCTGCCTGCGCTTCGGCATTCGCCAAGGCAGATTCAACCTCTGCAAGGTGCGTGCGCAACGCTTCGATAGAGGCCTCACGCTCGGAAATTTCCTCTTTAGCTGACTGAAGTGCAGCTTGCAGATCGGCTTTTTCGGCAGCCAGTGTTGCCACTGTATCCGTGCGCGCAGCTTCCAGCTCTGCCAACTTGCGCTGCGCCGCATCCAGCGCCGCCTGCAATTCGTCAATGCGCGACTTGTTATCTTGTCCAGTCAGCAACGCAGCGGCCAGTTGATCATTCAGATCCTCACCCGCGTCTTGGGCCGCCGCCAGCAATGTAAGTGTTTCTTCGGCCTCTCGGCGTTGCTCTTCCAACGCCAATGTCATCGCCGTCAGTTCGGCTTGCGCGCCTTCCAGTTTTTCCCGCAATGCCTGTGCCGCCGCAGCCTGCGCCAAACGCGCGGCCTCTTCGGCACTCAGATCGGCCTGCAAATCTTCAACTTGGGTGTTCAGCGCGGTTTGCGCATCCGCCGCCTGTGCATTCTCGCGCCTCAGTTCAGCAATCATCGCCTCCAGCGCATCGGCCTGCGCTGCGGCCAGACGCGCTGCCTCAGCCTGTGTGTCGATCTCATCGCGCAGCCCGGCCAGCGCCAGCTGCATCGCTTGCTGTTCTGTCAACAGTTCTGTGCGTTCGCTTTCCAGCGTTGCGATCTGCTCGCGATCGACGCGTCTTTCGGCCAACAGCCCTGCAACCTGTTCTTCAAAGCTGGCGATGCGCGCCTCTGCCGCACCTAACGCTGCGGCCTGACTGTCACGCTCCGCACGCAGCGACGCAATCAGCGCGGTTTGTTCTTCTTGCCGTTTGCGCGCATCGCTCAGCGTAGTGGTCAGCGCGCCAACACGTTCAGTCAGGGACGCATTCTTGTCCTGTTCCAACCCCAACGCGCGCGCCAAAGCCGCCACTTCCGCCGACAACGCATCCAGTTTGGTCTCTTGTCCGGTAATCGTTTCGCGCAGGACGAACTGAACCACCATGAAAATGGTCAGGACGAACATCAGCACCAACAGCAGGCCAGTCATTGCATCGACAAAGCCCGGCCAGATCGAGGCCTGAAACCGCTGCCCGGTGCGCCGCGATAGGGCCATGATTAGCCCTCCTGCTCCGGCATTGGGCCACGTCTGCGTCGCGCGGGTGCTGCTGCATCAGGGCGATTGTGACCAAGCGCCCGCACCAATGTGGCCAGATCAGTGCGCAGCTCGGTCATTGTCTCCTGCCGTCCTGCACTGATCTCTTCGAGGATACGCAACATTTGCACGTCGATCGACCGCAGGCGCATTCGACTTTCGGCATCCAGTCCCTCATGGCCGCTTTCGGGTCGCACGGCCAACCGTTCGATCAGACGTTCCTGCCCTTCGGCGACCCGCATCAGAATTTCGTTGGTCTGTCCGACGCTTTCCATGCGGTGGGTGAGCCGCGCCACCGCATCGGCCAATGTACCCAGCTTTTCATCCACGGCAGAGCGTGAGATATCCGACTGCGTCAGCATCATCTGCAGTGATTCCATTTGCTCGCTCATGTGGTCGATCACACCGCCCAGCAGGTTCTGCTCGGCCGAGCCTTCGCCCTCGGCCCCAGCAAACCCAACGCGGGTAATAGTGGACACCCACTCTTCCAACTCGCGGTAGAACCGGTTCTGCGCCTGACTGGCAAAAAGCTCCATTAACCCGACAACCAGCGATCCAGCAAGTCCCAGCAGAGACGACGCAAATGCGACGCCCATGCCACCCAGCTGTGATTCAAGCCCGGTCATCAGCCGCTTAAAGACCACAACACCGGCTTCACCTTCTTGCGGGGCTAGGCTGCGAATGGTGTCCACGAGGGCGGGCACCGTCGTGGCCAACCCATAGAACGTTCCTAAAAGTCCCAGAAAAATCAGAAGGTTGACGATATACCGCGTGATCTCTCGCACTTCGTCGATCCGTTGGACCACCGAATCCAAGATCGACTGCGCAGAGCTTTGCGCGATCTGCATCCGCTTGCCACGTTGCCGCAACAGCGTGGCGAGTGGCGCCAACAGCTGCGGCGCCTTGGTCATCTCGTGTCCGGCGTTCTCGGCGGCGAACCCTTCGAGCCAGCGGACCGAGACGATCAACTGAAAAACCTGCCAGAAACAGGACACGACACCAATCAGAAAGACAAAGATGATGAACCCGTTAAGATAGGGGTTCGCCTCGAAAACTGGCAGCACCCGTGGCAGTGCCACGAAAGAGCCAACCCCTGTCAACACCAGCACTCCCAGCATCAGAACGATCTGGCGAACGGGATGTGAAAACTGCTGCTCGACCTTGCGGTCCGGCTGGTCCATCTGGACGCTCCCGACACGTTACTGCTACTGGCGCCTTGCTGCGCGCTCTTCTCGGGGCCAGACTACGCGCTCAGCCCCTTTAAGCCAAGGGGTTATGCCGCAATATCGCGGACCCGCGCCGAGAGCCAGCACAGATCGGCATCGTCGATCCCCAGAGCGGTCAAATGACTGGCCGTGTTATAGAGGTATTCGGTATTTGGCCCGCGCCCGCCGACCGCTCGGGCGATGATTTGTGCCTGCTCCTCCAGTGGCAAACCACCGCAATACTGTACGTGATCCCGATCCACGACATAGGCGACAGCCGTCACCTGCCGCCCATCCGCCAGTTGCACATCCAGCATCCGCTCCAGATAGGCCGACGACACCAACTCGCGTTCGCGCAAATAGGCCAGAACGGCATCCTGCTGATCGCCCGGAACAGACAGAGCAACCCCCTGACAGGCTGCCTCGGGGCCCTCGTCCAGTGCCAGAACCAGACCGGGATTGGCATCCGTGCCCCGATGATGGATACTGCGCATGCAAAAACTGCGCGTGTATCCCGGCAGCGTTGCGATCACCTGTTCTTCGGTTTCAAAGCCCGGATTCCACACCAGTGATCCATAGCCGAACACCCACATTGTCATTTCGCTGTTCCCCCGCGCATTTCGCCCTATAAACACCATCGCAGCACGCCATAAAAGGGGGCAATCCATGCGGGCATTGCTAGGAATCATCATTCTCGCCAGCCTCGGCTGGGGCGGCTACTGGTTCATCGGGGCGGGGACTGCCAAATCCGGATTCGATGCTTGGTTCGACGCCCGCCGCGCCGAAGGCTGGGTCGCAGAATATGCCGACCTCGACCTGCGGGGCTTTCCCAACCGGTTCGATGCCAGCTTTACCGATGTGGCCTTGGCCGATCCCGGTACGGGCCTCGCGTGGGAAGCGCCCTTTTTCCAACTGCTCGCACTCAGTTACAAACCGAACCACGTGATCGCGGTCTGGCCGAGCGAGCAACTGATCGCAACTCCATTGGAAAAGTATCGCCTGACAAGTGACGACATGCGCGCCAGTTTGGTGCTGGAGCCGTCGACCGGCCTTACGCTGGATCGCGCGACATTGACCGCGCAACACCTGACCGTCGTCCCTGAGGGCAACAATGCGCCGCTCACGGTGGACGGGCTGACACTGGCAGCAGAACGGGTGCCGGCCGATGCGGATGCACATTATCACCTCGGCCTGCGTGCTGATGATCTGGTCCCGTCGACCACGTGGGCCGCCCGTGTGGATCCGAATGGGACCTTGCCCGACACCTTGACCGTGCTGCATGCCGATCTCACGATCCGCTTCGACAAGCCATGGGATCGCAGCGCCATCGAGGCTGCGCGCCCACAGCCACAGCAAATCCGGCTGCGCCTCGCCGAGGCGACGTGGGGGCAATTATCATTGCAGGCGGCGGGAGAAGTCGCGGTCGATGCGGCAGGGGTTCCCACCGGGGCCGTGACGATAAAGGCCCGGAACTGGCGCGATATTCTGGAACTGGCGCGCCGTTCCGGCGCGGTGCCAGCACAGGTCGCAGACCCGCTGGAGGATGGCTTGACCCTGCTCTCTCGGTTGGCTGGCAACCCCAAGACACTGGATATCCCGCTGGAATTTGCAAAGGGGCGCGTCTGGCTCGGTCCGGTGCCTATCGCCAAGGCACCCGTGCTACGCCTGCGCTGAAAGCGAACCCATCCGCAGAAGGTAGGTCGGGCTTCAGCCCGGCACGCCGGTCATCTGCAATATGATCCGCTGCGATACCGTGCCGTATCGAAATGAAAATGATCCAGATGATAGCGGTTCGCCTCTGGTCCCAGAACCGTACCGAAAGCGCCACAAGCAGATTTGTGCATATTACGCAGGGCTTTACCCTTGCCGCCCTTGTTCCAATCCGTCAGCACTGTGATGGTTGAACCGTCGCGCAGCGTAAAGCCCGAAATATCAATCGCCCGACCGCGGCCATGCTCTGAAATCTTTGCCCCGCGTTGGTTGTTGCGGGTCCGACAGGCGTAATGCGCCGCCACGCGGATGCGGGCCACTCCACCACCATGGTTACCAACGGCGGGCTTCATGCCGTTGTTGATCCAATGCTTCAGCGCCTTGGCCGTGACGCAATCCATCACCGCCTGCTGGCTTAGTCCGACACCGCTGACTTCGCGCACTTTCACGGCCTTGATCACACCGCATCCGTTCAGCTTGCCCGGAACGGATCCGATCTCGACGCCCTGAATCGCCACATCGCCGCAGACCGCCCCGCGCGCCAACTCGTTCTTGCGTGCGATCGCCTTCTTGCCCACCGCGCGCGGGCGCAATAGCGGACGCAAGGACCGGAACAGGCCGCGCCGCTCGGTGCTCTGCTGTGGTTGGGCGACGACTATCACCTGCTCTTGGTCGCGCTGCGGTTTTCGGGCCTCCGGATGCCCACGTTCGTCGCGGCGCGTAACCGCAGATTGCGCAGGACGCGACTTTGGCCGCTTGGCCACGGTTTGTGCGCCCGTTTCCGGCCGTGTCTCCGGACGTGTTGCACTGGCCGTGGATTGTGGCACCGATTGTGCCCTCTCGGCCCGCTCTACCTGAACAGATCCCGGGCGCGCGACAGGGCGCAACGACGTATCGGGGGCCTTGGCCAGCGCCAGCCCGGCCACAAGCACCAGGCCAGCAATGGTGCCCGTCGTGACAAAACCGCGCATCATACCCGCTTACCCCGTCCGAAATCGGGGGCATCCGTGTCCTGCCTCGCCTCGATGATGCCACGCCGGATCGCGCGGGTGCGGGTGAAATAATCATGCAGATGCTCCCCGTCGCCGGTGCGAATTGCCCTCTGCAACGCAAACAGCTCTTCGGTGAACCGCCCGAGAATCTCCAGCGTCGCGTCCTTGTTGTTCAAAAACACGTCGCGCCACATGGTCGGGTCGCTGGCGGCAATCCGGGTAAAATCGCGAAACCCGGCGGCGGAATATTTGATCACCTCACTGCCGGTGACACGGCCCAGATCATCGGCCACACCCACCATTGTATAGGCAATCAGGTGAGGTGCATGGCTGGTGACCGCCAGAACCAGATCATGGTGATCCGCATCCATCCGATCAGTGTTTGAGCCCATCTCACGCCAGAGCGTTTCCACCCGTTCGACTGCGTCCTCATCCGCCCCATCGACCGGAACGATCAGACACCAACGCTCGTCGAACAGTTCGGCAAACCCCGAGCGCGGTCCCGAATGTTCGGTGCCCGCCAGTGGGTGCGCTGGAATGAAATGCACGCCTTCGGGGATATGCGGTGCAACGGCCTCGATCACCGCGCGTTTCACAGAGCCCACATCGCTGACTGTCGCACCGGACTTCAAGGCTGGTCCAATCTCTGCCGCAACCGCGTTCATCGCGCCCACCGGCACGCACAAGACCACCAGATCCGCCCCCCTGACCGCATCGGCTGCTGTATCCTCGATACGGTCGCACAATCCGATATCGCGCGCCACTTCCCGCGTCTCGGCGGAACGAGCATAGCCAACGATTTCGCCAGCCAGTCCGGCACGCTTCATCGCCAGCGACATCGAGCCCGCGATCAGGCCCAGCCCGATCAGGGCCACGCGATCATATAACACGCTCATCGGGCAACCTTCATAAACTGGCCCACAGCATGGGCAATGCGGCGACAGCTGGCTTCGTCGCCTACGGTGATGCGCAGACAATTGGGCAGATTGTAACCCGCCACGCGCCGCACGATCAGCCCATCCGCCTTCAGATGCTCGTCGCAGGCCTCGGCCTCGGCTTGACTGGCAAAGCGCGCAAGAATGAAATTCGCGGTAGACGTATCTGACGGAACCCCATGTTCGGCTAACGCCTCGGCCAGCCAGGCTCGCATCCGGGTGTTATCCGCGCGGCATTTCTCGGTCCAAGCCGTATCGCGCACAGCGGCCTCTGCGGCGGCCAACCCTGCCTGACTCAGGTTGAATGGGCCTCGCACGCGGTTCAGCACGTCGATCACATGCCGAGGGCCATAGCCCCAGCCGATACGCAACCCACCCAACCCATAGAGCTTGGAAAAGGTGCGCGTCATGAACACGTTCTCGCGCGCATCGACTAATGCCGTCCCACCATCATAGCCCTCGACATATTCGGCATAGGCGCCGTCGATCACCAGCAGGACATGCGCAGGCAGGTTGTCCGCAAGACGCGCCAATTCTGATGCACCAACCATTGTGCCGGTAGGATTGTTCGGATTCGCGATAAAAACCAACCGTGTCCGCGCCGTACATGCCGCCAAAATCGCGTCCACATCCGTAACACGCTCGCGTTCGGGCACCTCGACCGGGGTCGCGCCATTGGCCATCGCGCTGATGCGGTACATCGCGAACCCGTGTTCGGTGTGGATCACCTCATCCCCCGGTCCGGCATAGGCCTGACAGAGAAAGGCAATGATTTCGTCACTACCCGCGCCGCAGATGACACGTTCATTATCCAGCGCATGCACCTCGCCAATCGCGTGACGCAGCGCGGCGTGGTCCGAAGACGGATAACGGTGCAGGTCATAGGCCGCCTTGCGAAACGCCTCCTTGGCGGCGTCGCTTGGGCCATAGGGATTCTCGTTCGAGCTGAGCTTCACAACATTCTGGATGCCCTCGATATGGGCGGCACCGCCCTCGTAGAGCGCGATATCCAGAATACCCGGCTGCGGTGTTATCTTCGTCATTCGGCAATCTCCCTGCCCGAGGTTCTTAACTTCGGGCCCCACGCTTGACCAGAACCAAGCAAAAGGGCCGGGGCGGTTTCCCGCCTCGGCCCTGAAATACATTCTTGGCAGAAAAAGCGGTTGGCTTAGTTCTGCGCGTAGAATTCGATGACGAGGTTCGGTTCCATCATCACCGGGTACGGCACATCGCCCAGCCCCGGAGTGCGCACAAACGTGGCTTTCATCTTGGAATGATCCGCATCGATGTAATCGGGAACATCGCGCTCGGCCAATTGCACGGCCTCCAGCAGAACCGCCATTTGCTTGGAACGGTCACGCACTTCGATCACATCACCCTCTTTTACGCGGTAGGAGGGGATGTTGACGCGGGTGCCGTTGACGCGGACATGACCGTGGTTCACGAATTGACGCGCAGCAAAGATGGTCGCAACGAACTTGGCGCGGTAAACAACAGCATCCAGACGGCGCTCCAGCAGGCCGATCAGGTTTTCGCCTGTGTCACCGGTCACACGCGCCGCTTCGGCGTAAATGCGCTTGAATTGCTTTTCGGTCAGATCGCCGTAGTAGCCCTTGAGCTTCTGCTTGGCGCGCAATTGGATACCGAAATCGGAAATCTTGGCTTTGCGGCGCTGGCCGTGCTGACCGGGGCCATATTCGCGGCGATTGACCGGCGATTTGGGGCGGCCCCAGATGTTTTCGCCCATGCGGCGATCGAGCTTGTACTTGGCAGACGTGCGTTTGGTCACGGCTGGATTCCTTCGATATGGGCCGCGCGTCCACCCGTCGGGGCATCTTTGCGGCGATGAAGGGCGTTGTCCTTTGGATTGCTCCCGACAGGCCTCCCCTTGCGGGGGCCACCAACACCAATGAAGCCGCGCTTATACGCGCCCGCGCTACAGAGTCAACAGCCCTGTGAACAACCCGTGCGTAAATGAGATTCACGCCTTAGCCGAGGATATTTTCAGCCAGAAGGCGCGACAGGTCCTTCTGGCTGAAAGGTGAGGGAGAACTCCGATTTAAAATCGCGCAATCACGTCAGGCCGCCTCATACGCCAGAATGGCCGCTTCTGGGCCGCTCAAGCTGCGGCGCGCAAAGTTACCATAAGTGTGCGGTTCAAACTCCAACGCAGGGAACCGTGCCAAGAGGCGCAGTCGGTCCGCTTGATCAAGCGTCGACAGCGCCGCACTCGCGGGATGAAAGCTCTCAGTTTCCACCCCATTGGCCCAGAGAATTTGATGCCGCGGCAACAGGAGATGAATGTAAGTCACTTCGCGAACTGACAAATCGACGCTGATCGTGCCGTTGTTGATCAGGTCTTTGGCCGACACCAGAACTTCGGACGTGTTGAACAGCGCCCGCGCCACATCGCCTTGTACCAGCATCCGATGCTCGGGCGATACCGACAGCTCTTCGTCCGGTCGCTCTACTCCCAACGCGCCGCTGCGGATGCGGATCGGACGCAATCCCGGCATCGCAAAGAGCCGCGCGCCGGTCATCCGACGGCTGCCGATCCACTGAATTTCCTCGGCACCGCAATCCTTGGTCTGGACCCGGTCACCTTCGCGCAGTTCCTCGACCAGTCGTGGCCCCTCTGGCGTTTCAATCCGCGTCCCCGGCGTAAAACAGATCACACCGCCCGCCGCCGTCCCGGTCGAGACGGCCTGCGGCCCCTCCAGCGTATGATGGACCACCCACATCTCGGTATCCCTTGGGGGGAACTCGTCGATGAACATCAGCAAGGGTGGCGCACCACCGCCCACCTCGATCACTGTGACCGTATAGCTTTGTGCGCCATCCGTGACGACAAAGCTGCGATCCATCAGTGGTTCGTCCACTGCGATCTGATCGATGTTTCTGCTATTGCTCAGAGCCGCCCCAACCAGCCGCCTGACCATACGTGCCGCACCCTTGCAGCTGATTTTATCACCGTCTGCCTGCTCCAGTCGCAGCAATTCGGATGGCCCATCCACGCGTACAGCATCACCGCGCCAGGACCATGTGGCCCCAACCGAGATCGACTGCACTGCGTCGGTTTTAAAACCGTCCACTTCCGTCTGCGACCAGGAGATGACAAACGTGCCTCGAAAGCCCGTTTTCATGCCTGTTTTGCCTGCCCATTATTCTTTTTATTGGAGACAGGTTAGCAAAAACGAATCACGCTGGGAAGCCTCTCTGAGACTGCTGTGTTCAAAAACACACATGTCATTGAAGCTTTTGCCAGCCGCCTCTCCCCGTCGGCTTCAAGGCCCTGACCAGCAACGGCACAAACAGTCGAAGGCAATCTCTATCTGCCGTACCTTTTGACCATGAATATCCATGCGGAACCGCCCGGCACGGAAAACGAAAATTTTTGAACGCTAGGATCTTTTCTTGACACCAATCAACTCACCAGCGCGCCGCAGGCGCTCATTCAGGTCAAACCAGGATCTGATCCCGCTGCTCCTCTCGGCGGTCCCCACCGCTCGATCATATGGGCGCGGATCTGGTCCCGGCTCTGACGGTAGGCACTCAATTTAGCCTCGCGCGTCTCGCCAAGTCCGGTGGGGTCCATGATCGGCCAGTAAACCACTTCCAGATGGAATACCCGTGTCAGTTCCAGCGCCCGTCGCTGGCTCGCGGGGCTCAGCGCCACAACCACATCAAAAGAGCTAAGGTCGTCGCCCCATTGCTCCATTTCGTCAAAGCTGCGGACCCGGTGGCGCGACAGCTCGATCCCAATTTCCTCGCAGACCGCGATAGAGAACCCGTCGATGTCCTGCTCGCTGCGCACCCCTGCTGATTGAACGTAGGTATCGGTGCCATAAAGCTGCTTCATCAACCCTTCGGCCATGGGCGAGCGAACCGCGTTGTAATCGCAGCAGAACAGAACCGATTGAGGAAGCTCTGCCGCCATGCCCTCAAACGCCGAAATGCAGCACGCAGATCAGGGTAAACAGGCGCCGTGCAGTGTCGTTGTCAATCATTGCCTTGCCTTCCAGACGTTCTTCCAGAATGCGTGCGCCCTCGTTGTGGATGCCGCGGCGCGCCATATCAATCGTCTCGATCTGGCTGGGCGGCATGTTCTTTACTGCGTCGAAATAGCTTTCGCAAATCGCCCAATAGTCCTTGACCACCTGCCGGAACGGGCTGAGCGAGAGGTGGAACTCAGCCGCCGGGCCATCGTTCTCCGTCGCCACGGCAAATACCAGACGCTTCTCACGTATCGACAGGCCGACGCGATATGGACCATCCGGTACCTGCCGGTCATCCCGCTTCGGCAGATCAAAGGTGTTCTCTTCCATCAGATCAAACATCGCCACCTTGCGCTCTTGCTCGATTTCGGGCGTTGGCGGGGGCAGGTTCGCATCATCGAGCGCGATATGGCTGATACGGCTCATGGCCTTATGGACCTTTCTTGCAGATATTTCGATCACGGCGACGGTCCATCGCCGCACGCGGGCTATCAGTCGGGACTTTACGCGGCCAAGTCAACGGCCAAGATAGCGCACCAGCCTTTGTCGTCTGCGCCTGTCACAATTCCGCGCCAGTCAACCAAGTGCCACGAACGCAACGGCGCCAGACAGCCTTTTACCCGTTCAGCTTATCCAGCCGTGCCCGCACACTCAGCCCATGCGCCTCTAGGCTCTCTGAAATCGCCAATGCCTCTGCGGCTGGACCAATCGCGCGTAATGCGGCGGGTGTCATGTGCGCCAGCGTCGTGCGCTTGAGGAAATCCATCACACTCAGGCCGGACGAAAATCGCGCCGATCGCGCCGTGGGCAGGACATGGTTCGGCCCACCGACATAATCGCCAATCGCCTCGGGCGTCCACTGGCCTAGAAAAATCGCGCCGGCATGGGTGATCTGCGCGCTCAGGCCCTCAGGGCCCGCGACGCAAAGCTCCAGATGTTCCGGCGCGATGCGGTCCGACAGCGCCGCCGCAATCGCCAGGTCAGGCACCGTGATCACCGCGCCAAAATCGCGCCAGCTGGCCGCTGCGATCGCGCGCCGCTCCAGCGTCTCCAGCCGTGCCTCGATAGCCTGCGCCACCGCGCGCCCAAACGCGGCATCATCCGTGATCAGGATCGCCTGCGCGCTGTCGTCATGCTCGGCCTGGCTCAGCATATCCAGCGCGATCCAATCGGGATCATTCTGCGCATCCGCGATCACCAATATCTCTGACGGACCCGCGATCATGTCTATACCAACCTTGCCAAAGACCCGTCGCTTGGCTGCTGCCACATAGGCGTTGCCCGGCCCGGTAATCTTGTCCACCGGCGCGATGCTCGCTGTGCCATAGGCCAGTGCCGCAACCGCCTGCGCCCCACCGATGCGGTAAATCTCATCCACCCCCGCGATCCGAGCCGCCGCCAGAACGGCCGGGTTCAGCGCACCGTCCGGTGTCGGAACCACCATCGCAAGACGCCCGACCCCCGCCACTTTGGCCGGAATTGCATTCATCAATACCGACGAGGGATATGTCGCCAATCCACCGGGGACATATAGCCCCGCTGCGCTGACCGGTGTCCACCGCCAGCCCAGCGTCGCACCGGTATCGTCGGTCCAATTGACATCTTCGGGCAGCTGTCGTGCGTGGTAGGCGCGGATACGGGCAGCAGCCAGTTCCAGCGCCTCGCGCACCTCGGCGGGCACTTTATCCGCGGCTTGCGCCACCTCTTCGGCGCTCAGTCGGATCGTGTCCGGCGTCAGCGACACGCGGTCAAATTTCTCGGTCAACTCGATCAGCGCCGCATCGCCACGGGCCCGCACATCCGCGATAATCCCGGCAACAACAGCATCGACATCCGGGCTGTCCTCGCGCTTGGCAGATAAGAGTGCAGAAAACGCAGCTTCGAAATCCGGCGCGCTGTAATCTAGAAACTTGGGCATTCTCAGTCCTTGGAAAGGGTCACTCGGGGTGGCTCGGTGCCTTCTTAGACGGCGCGCGGTAGGGGCGCGTGACATCTTTCAGCGTCACCTCCAACGCCTCGATCTCCAATCGGATCGCACCATCACCGGCCAGCGTCAGCAGGACATGCCCCGCGCCCTCTTCTCCCGGCTCGAACGTGACCGACAGCAGCGACAGGATCATGTCCGCATCACCCCGGTCTATACCTTGGCTCGCCACGCCTAGCACATTGTCCACGACCAGCAACGATTGCACGCGCTCGGCCTCGTGGCGTTCTCGTCCTGCATCCTCCCAGCGGAATCGATTGACCAACAGCGCAAAGCGCCGCGCACCCGGACGCCACGACATCTCGGTGATGGGAAAGACGGCATCCTGCGTCAGGCTCGACAGTATTTGCAGATCCTCAGGGTCAAAAGCGCCCAGATTAAGTGGCGTCTCGCGCCCATCCTCGAATGTCGCATCGCGTCCGGTCATTGGCCTTTTACCCGCTCGATCTTGGCACCGACATTGCCCAGCTTCTCTTCGACCCGCTCATAACCACGATCCAGATGATAGACACGGTTCACCATCGTCTCGCCCTCCGCCGCCAATCCGGCGAGGATCAACGAAACACTGGCCCGCAAATCAGTCGCCATGACTGGCGCCCCCTTCAGCCGTTCAACCCCCGTGACCGTGGCATGACCACCATGCACGTCGATCTTGGCCCCCATGCGCATCAGTTCGGGCGCATGCATGAACCGGTTCTCGAAAATCTTCTCCTCCAGAACGGACGTCCCTTCGGCGGTACACATCAAAGCCATGAACTGCGCCTGCAAATCAGTGGGAAAACCGGGGAACGGCTCTGTCGCCACATCAACCGCGCGAATGCGACCATTCTTGCGTGCGACCTTCAGCCCGGTGGGCGTTTCCTCGACGCTGATCCCTGCTGCATCCAGCTTTTCACAAAACGCGCCGACCAGATCAATCCTCCCGCCAAGGCATTCTACCTCGCCGCCACAGATCGCCGGGGCCAGCATATATGTGCCCAGCTCGATCCGGTCCGTGACGACCGGATGCGTCGCACCATGCAGCCGCTCGACCCCCTGAATGGTGATCGTGTCGGTGCCATCACCGTCGATCTGCGCGCCCATCTTGCGCAGACAATCCGCCAGATCGACGATTTCCGGCTCGCGCGCGGCCTGATTCAGAACCGTCGTTCCCTTGGCCAGCGTTGCCGCCATCAGCGCGTTTTCCGTCGCCCCCACGCTCACGAACGGGAAATCTACCACACCGCCCCTTAACCCGCCGGGCGCGCGCGCATGCACATAACCGTCGCGCAGCTCCAGCTCAGCGCCCATCGCCTCCAGCGCCTTCAGGTGCAGATCGACCGGGCGTGCGCCAATGGCGCAGCCACCGGGCAATGAAACCTGAGCCTGCCCAAACCGCGCCAGCAACGGCCCCAGCACAAGAATCGACGCCCGCATCTTGCGCACAATGTCATAATCGGCGCGCTGGCTGGTCAAATCATGGCTCGACATTGCCAGAACCTGACCGCCCTGCAGCGCCTGCACTTCGGCCCCGAGCGACGCCAACAGTGCAGTCATGGTGCGTATGTCGCTCAATCGTGGCGCGTTGGTCAGCGTCAGCGGCTCATCGCTCAAGAGCGTTGCGGGCATCAGCGTGAGACATGCATTCTTGGCCCCCGCGATCGGGATTGTCCCGCTCAGAGGGCCATTGCCTGTCACCAAAATCGAATCCATCTGCGCTACCCTTTGTCCTGCTCTTTTTTGTCACCCGCATTGGTGCTGTCTACGCTACGCGCCCGGCTCTGGGCCTTGCGCCGTGCCAGATTGGCTTTCAGCGCGCGGCTCAGCCTGTCCTCGCGCGCATTGCCTGTCTGGCCGGGCTTTTTCGGGGCGTCCTTGCGGGTCATGGCACTTCTCTACATGAGGTGTCCGGAGGGGTCCAGATTAGGCTTGCGCCAAGGTCGAGAAGCGTCTAATTCACCCGCCACAGCGTGCTGCTGTAGCTCAGAGGTAGAGCACTCCCTTGGTAAGGGAGAGGTCGAGAGTTCGATTCTCTCCAGCAGCACCATTTCTACGGAAATCCCGATAGTTTCCTAAGCGCCTGATAGGGAATTACTATTTCGGATTTCAACACATCCCATCCTGACCAAATCGAAATGGTAACGAAAACACCCTTTACGCATCGGTTTTGGCAGGAGAGATATTTGTTTCCCCTATAATACAATAACTTGCTGGGATTTCAGGTATTGTGGTGAAAGCTTCGAACAAAATCGCGTAGTTTTTGTATCTTATGCGATCGTGCGACAAGAACTGATTGAGGCAGTGAACTCATTGTCGCGCCGGATCGGTCATTGGTAGAAACACAGAGGGGAGATACGCGATGAGGACTGAAGCGCAAACTGCTATCGTCGACGCGGACGACATGCGCGACAATCCGATGCTGAACGGTCAAACGCACCGCTTGGATGACACAATACGAATGGCCCCGCGATGAACCTTTTTCTGAATGAAACAGATCTATCTGAACGCACGCAAGAAATCGCAATCAGGGTAGAGACCTTTGTCCGCAAGACAGTCACACTCTACGAGAATGACCCGCGCCTCGATTCGCACGGACCCTCTGACGAACTTTCGCTCGAGCTAAAGAACCTCGCCCGCAAGGCTGGTGTATTGACGCCGCATATCCTGCCGGACGGCAGCCACCTGACACATCGCGAAACCGCCGCCGTCTTGATCCGAACTGGCCTGTCACCGCTGGGACCGCTGGCTTGCAACACTGCGGCCCCGGACGAAGGTAACATGTATCTGCTGGGCAAGATTGCCTCGCCTGAGATCAGGGAACGCTTCCTTGATCCGATTGTAAAAGGCGAAAAACGGTCGGCATTCTTTATGACCGAACCGGCAGAGGATGGCGGCGCGGGTTCAGACCCGTCGATGATGCTGACCACCTGCGCGCCGGACGGGAACCATTGGGTCATCAACGGTCAAAAGGCCTATATCACCGGTGCCGAAGGGGCGGGCGTCGGTATCGTTATGGCCAAATCCGATGATGGTGCCTGCATGTTCATCGTCGACCTGCCCGACCCCGCGATCAGGATCGACCGTATCCTCGACACGATCGACAGCTCGATGCCCGGCGGCCACGCCATTGTCACCATCGACAATCTGCGCGTATCGGCTGACCAGATGCTGGGGCAAAGCGGCGAAGGGTTTCAATACGCGCAGATCCGTCTGGCCCCTGCGCGCCTGACGCATTGCATGCGCTGGCTGGGCACCTGTATCCGCGCGAATGAGATTGCCACCAACTATGCCAACAAGCGTTCGGCATTCGGTCGGCTTCTGATTGATCACGAAGGCGTCGGTTTCATGCTCGCCGAGAACCTCATTGACCTGAAACAGGCCGAACTGATGATTAACTGGTGCGCGGATATCCTCGACTCCGGCGATCCCGGCGGGGCACAAAGCTCGATGGCCAAGATCGCAGTCAGCGAGGCGCTGATGCGCGTGGCCGATCGCTGCGTGCAATGCATGGGGGGGCAAGGTGTGACAGCAGACACGATTGTTGCGCAGGTGTTTCGCGAGGTGCGCGCCTTTCGCATTTATGATGGTCCTACCGAAGTGCATAAATGGTCATTGGCGAAGAAGATCAAACGCCATTGGAAGACGAGTCAGGAGATGTGACCATGCCCGATGCGGTATCCGATGCAGCGAACCAAGGTACCATGGACGTACGCGACGGGTTTGCCCTCGATACTGCGGCGCTGACGCGCTGGATGCAGCAGAATGTAGACGGGTTCGAGGGACCGATTGACCTCTTGCAGTTCAAAGGCGGTCAGTCGAACCCGACCTATAAGATCGTTACGCCAAGCGCCTCCTATGTTCTGCGCCGCAAGCCGCTCGGCCACTTGGCAAAAGGTGCGCATGCCGTCGATCGCGAAGCCAGAATACTTTCTGCGCTGGGTCCGGCAGGTTTTCCAGTGGCCAAGCTGCATGGCCTCTGCACTGATGATGCCGTACTGGGCAGCTGGTTTTACGTCATGAGTATGGTCGAAGGTCGTATCTTCTGGGATGCAACATTCAACGCCGTTCCGGTGACGGACCGCAGGACGTATTTCTCGGCGATGAACACGACGATAGCAAACTTGCACTGTCTGGATCCCTGCGCCGTCGGCCTTGGGGACTTTGGCCACCATGGTAACTACTTCGAGCGTCAGATCGGGCGCTGGACCAAAAGCTATGATATGGACAAGGACGCAGGCCGAGATGCCGACATGGACGCGTTGATCGAATGGTTGCCAGACGCGATACCACAGGGCGACGAAGTGTCGATCGTGCATGGTGATTTTCGCTGTGACAATCTGATTTTCCACCCACATGAGCCACGAATTCTGGCTGTGCTCGACTGGGAGTTGTCGACGCTGGGCCATCCGCTCGCGGATTTTGCCTATCATTCGATGATGTACAGGATGCCGCCCGACATCGTGGCGGGTCTGGGTGGGGCGAACCCAGCCGAGTTAGGCCTGCCAACCGAAGCAGAATATATCGCAGAATATTGCAAGAATACCGGTCGCGGCGATATCCCGAACTACGATTTCTATATCGCCTTCAACTTCTTTCGGCTTGCGGCAATTTTTCATGGGATCAAGGGCCGGGTCGCTCGCGGGTCGGCAGCCTCACTTCATGCAGAGGCGCGGGTGGCAGCCTATCCCCGTCTGGTCAAACTGGCGTTGGATGCCGCAGACGCGTGCAAATGACCGCTGGCGCACCGCAACTGGCAGAACAGTTTCGTCACAGCGCTAGCCGTCCAGAAATTCTGTGATCATGCCGCCGACTTGTGCGCGGCGCGAATACATCAGCAGGTGCCCGGCATTATAGACCTTGAAGTCGGCCCGCGGCAGCAACGTCGCCAACAGCATCTGGTTGGCAATCGGAATAAGTGTATCCAGCGCGCCGCCGATGATCTGCGTCGGTGTGGTCAGACTGCCAAGCCACGGGATGCTTGTCCATGAACACATCGCCTGTACCTGCGCACTGTACCCCTGATATGTCGGACGAATGGCATGTTTGGAGTATTCCCGAAACAACTCGGGGTGCATGATCGCCTCGCCGCCATACATAAAGGGGCCGACAACATTACCATAGGCCTTGTTCAGATAACGCATCGGGAACATGATTTCGCTCAGCGCGATAGGTGAACCCCACCAACTGCCCAGCCCTCCCGCAGAGGTGATCGCCAGCACCAGCTTGCGCACACGATCCGGTAAATCATGGCTGATCTGCTGGGCCACAGCACCGCCCCATGAAATGCCCAGTATATCGAATTCGGCAACGTCCAGCTTATCCAGTAGCCTGCGCAGCATGACGGCATGTTGCGGGATTGTCGTCACATCATCGGGAACCGTGGATTCACCGACGCCCGCTGCGTCATAGGCAATGATCGGGCGACCGGGGAACTCATGCATCAACGGGTACAGGATTTCGACCGACTGCCCCAGACCGTTGCAGATGACCAGCGGCACCCCCGTACAGTCCAGCCCCGCGCGATAGACCCGCAAGGTCACATCCCCGATAGGCAACAATTGGTATTGACCGTTTTTCGGCGCCTCATGGGTATCTTGCACGTAATAGGCCTCCGAACGTCGGGTCTGCGTCGCGTCTATGGGCTAGCTTATCCGTCCTGAGGCACGTCTTCTAGCACATAAGTTCCGGGCGCCGGGGCCAGTTCCGGATGGCTCTTGTTACCCAGCGCACGCGGTGCGTTGCGCTGATCCGCGCCGCTCGTCTGCTCCAGCCATGCTAGCCAATGCGGCCACCAGCTTCCCTCAGTGCGCTCTGCTGATGCCTGCCATGTATCCGCATCGCCCGAACGATCCCCCCCTGACAGGAAATTCCGGCGGTTTCGGTCCGGGTGGTTGATGACCGTTCCGGAAACGTGGCCACCCGTGGTCAGGATAAATTCGGTCACGTTCGGCAATAGCCCGGTCGATGAATACGAGGTTTTCCACGGGACGATATGATCGCCCGTCGCGGCGACAAAGCAGCAGGGCACGTCGATATTGGCGCAATCGACAGGTTGATCCAACAGGGTCAGTGCGCCCGGTTCTTTCAGTTTGTTGGCCTGATACATCTCGTCGACAAAAAATGAATACCACGGGGCCGGCATGTTCGAAGTGTCAGCATTCCAGTACAGGATATCAGAGGGCGGTGGAGTCTGGCCCTTCAGGTAATTGCCGACCACGAAACCCCAGATGCTTTCGTTCACATGCAACATCGCCATCGCCCGTGCAATATCGCGCCCCGGGGCCACACCCGCCGTGGCAAGCCGCTGCTTGTAGGCTTGGTTCTGCGCCGGATCAATGAACACCTCGACTTCGCCGGGGTCGCTGAAATCCAGCAGCGACGACAGGAACGTGGCCGAACCGACCAGCGATTTCTGCGCCTTTGGCATCACTGCCAATGCCGCCAGCAACAAAGTGCCGCCATTGCACCATGACAGAAGGTCGATCTGTTTGGTCCCGGCGATGTCGGCGGTCGCATCCATCGCGGTCATCACGCCTTTGGTGATGTAATCGTTCCAGTCATAGTCCCGCGTTTCGGCCCCGGCATTGCGCCACGAGATGACAAAAACCGAATTCCCCTGCTCCAGCAGATATCGCACCATCGACTTTCTTTCGTTGATGTCGAAGATGTAAAATTTGTTCACGCAGGGCGGCACGATCAGAATCGGTGTGGTCCGCACCTTGGTCGTGGTCGGTGTGTACTGGATCAGCTCGATCAATTCGTTGCGATAGACGACGGCACCCGGGGTCATGGCCAGATTCTCGCCCAGCGCAAAAGTGGTTTCGTCGGTGGTGGTGATATAACCTTTTTCAAGGTCGGCCAGCATGTTGCGAACCCCGTCGACCAGACTTTGACCATTGGTGTCCTTGGCCAGCTTCATCACCTCCGGGTTGGTCAACGCAAAATTGGAGGGCGATAGCCCGTCAGCGGTGACACGCGCGTAAAAGCTCAGCTTGCGCTGCTCGTGATCGGGCAGGCCAGCCTTGTCAGCGATATCCACCATCGCTTTGGCGGCCAGCTCGTAGGACTGGCGCAACAGGGGAAACGCCCCCACACTCCACGCCTCATCGCCAAAGCGGCGGTCCTTACTAGGCTCCGCAACCGCATCGCCACGCAAACCGGACAGCCAGAGGTTGGTCATGTCGGACTGATAGCTGGACCATGCGTCGACCCACGCACCCCACGCATCGACATTTGGCACCATCATCATCTGCGCAGCATCGGACCAAGCCTTGGCGAAATCGGTCAGTTCGCCCTGTTCCATCCCCTTGAAAACCGGGTGCGACCGGGTCGCCTCGAGCATCGTTTCGGACAGCTTTTTCAGGATATCCTGATCCATCGGTCTTCTCCTTTTCCTCGATATGTTCCCGCTCAGCCGCGCTCGGCCAGCAATTGCCGCGAAACAATCAGGTGCATGATCTCATTGGTGCCCTCAAGGATCTGATGCACCCGTAGATCACGTACCAGTTTTTCCATGCCGTAATCGGCCAGATAGCCATAGCCACCATGCAGTTGTAGCGCATCATTGGCGACCTGAAAGGCCGCGTCAGTCACAAATGTCTTGGCCATCGCGCAGTATTTCGTGGCATCGGGGGTCTTGTGGTCCAGCTTCCATGCGGCCTGCCGCAGGAATACGCGGGCCGATTGCAGCTTGATCTCCATCGCCGCCAGCCGGAATTGCAGCGCCTGAAACTGATCGATCGTCTTGCCGAATGCCTTGCGCTCACCCGTGTAGTCCAGCGCCGCCTTTAGCGCCGCCTGCGCCCCGCCCAGAGCGCTGGCCGCGATGTTCAGCCGTCCGCCGTCCAACCCGGCCATGGCATAGGTGAACCCCCGGCCCTCTTCGCCCACCAGATTGGCAGCGGGGATCACACAATCGTCGAACTGTACCTGCGCGGTCGGCTGTGCTTTCCAGCCCATCTTGCGCTCCAACGCGCCAAAGCTAAGGCCCTTGGTGCCTGCCTCGATCAACACTGCCGAAATGCCGCGCGGTCCGGCATCTCCCGTGCGAACCATCGTCAGGTATACGTCCGAGTAACTGCCGCCGGATATAAACGCCTTTGTGCCGTTCAGCTTGTAGCCGTCATTCGTACGCTCGGCCCGCGTGCGCAGCGCGGCGGCGTCTGACCCCGATCCCGGTTCTGTCAGACAATAAGAGAACACCTTGTCCATGCTGCACAGCTTCGGCAGCCATTCTGCCTTAGTCTCTTCCGACCCGAACTTGTCGATCATGCCACCGCACATGTTGTGAATCGACAGCATCGACGCAACCGCCGGGCAGGCCATGCTGAGCGCCTCGAACACCAATGTGGCATCCAGTCGGGTTAGACCGGAACCACCGTGTTCTTCTGAGACATAAACACCACCCAGCCCCAATTCTGCAACGCGAGGCCACAGGTCCTTGGGGATGGTACCCTGCTCTTCCCACTCCAGAGCAAAGGGCGCAATATGCTGCTGCCCGAATTCATACGCCATCTCGAAAATGGCATTCTGTTCTTCTGTTGGTGCAAAATCCATGACGTCCGCCTTTCGGTCCGTTCAGATGGTGGTGTCAGATGTGAATGGCATGCCCCAGCGCCTTTAGCGCGGCTTCCTGAAAGCCTTCGCTTTGCGTCGGATGGGCATGAATCGTACCTGCAATGTCTTCCAGTCGCGCGCCCATTTCGATGGCCAGCGCGAACACCGCCGCCAGTTCTGAAATACCGCCCCCCGTCGCCTGAATACCGAGGATCACATGATCACTGGCGCGGGCGACGACGCGGATGAAACCGTTTTCATTCTCCATCGTCATGGCACGCCCATTGGCGGTAAAGGGAAACTTGCCGATCATGATCTCGCGATTCAGAACCGTGTCCTCCTCGGGCGTGAAGCCCGGTGACACGATGTCATGCCCCAGCGCGCGTGCCTGATCCGGCGACAGACCTACGGTGACAATCTCGGGATCGGTGAAACACACGGCCGGGATACACTGCTTGTCCCATGCGTGCGGTCCGCCCGCCACGATTTCTGCGGTCATCTCGCCTTGCGCAATTGCACGATGCGCCAGCATCGGCTCTCCGGTCACGTCACCGATGGCATAAACGTCGCGCATCGAGGTCTGGCACCGGTCGTCGATACTGATGAACGGACCGTTCATCTTCAGCGCCAGTTCCTCTAGGCCGCAATCCTCTGTGCGCGCCTTGCGCCCGACAGCGACCATAACCTTGTCAAAGGGCAGTTCAGAGGTTTCGCCACCGTCCAGCGTAACCCGCAGTTTGTCTTTCTTACCGTTCAGACCTTCGGCCTTGGCGTTCAGCATCACGGTAACGCCCAGCGCGGCAAGCCGATCAGCCACGGGTTTGGTCAATTCGCTGTCATATTGCGGCAGGATGCGCGCAGCAAACTCGACCACCGTCACCTCTGCGCCCAGCTTGGCCATTGCGGTGCCGATCTCCAGCCCGATATAGCCGCCGCCGACCACGATCAGCCGTTTGGGCACCGATGTCAGCGCCAGCGCCCCCGTCGAAGAGATGACGTCTCCGCCAAACGGCAGCGCGGGGATCTCGAACGGCACGGACCCGGTTGCGATCACGATTTTCTCCGCATGGATCAGTTGCTCGCCCAGATCTGTCTTGACGATCACCGATTTTCCATCGCGGAACCGCGCGTGGCCAACGATTGCGCGCACCTTGGCACGCTTCAGCAAGGCACCAACGCCACCATTCAGCCGCGCGACAATGCCATCCTTCCACGCGATTGTTTTAGCGAGGTCGATTTCGGGCTTTTGCACCGAAATTCCCAGCACGTTATCGCCGTTGAATTGGGTGGCGTGAGAAAACTCCTCAGCCGCGTGAATCAGCGCCTTGGATGGGATGCAGCCAACGTTCAGACAAGTGCCGCCATGCGCCTTGCCCTCGACGATGATGGTGTCGACACCTAGTTGGCCTGCACGAATGGCGCAGACATAGCCGCCGGGGCCGGAGCCGATCACCAGCAATTTGCAATTCAGTTCTTCCATGATCAATCCTCCAGCAGCAGCAGGGCGGGCGCTTCGAGCAGCGACTTGAGTTTCTGGACAAAGACCGCCGCATCCCAGCCGTCGATGACACGATGATCAAAGCTGCAAGAGATGTTCATCTTCTTGCGCGGCACAAAGCCCGCGCCGTCCCAATGCGGGCGCACTTCCATCTTGTTGATGCCGACAATCGCCACCTCCGGATAATTGATGATCGGCGTTGTCGCCAGCGCGCCAAGTGGGCCCAGCGACGTGATGGTTATGGTCGAGCCGCTCAGCTCGTCCGCCTTGGCCTTGCCATCGCGGGCGGCGGTTGCCAGACGACCCAGCTCTGTGGCGCTGTCCCACAGGTTCATGGCCTCGGCATGGCGCACGACCGGAACGATCAGGCCACCGGGCGTCTGGGTCGCGATCCCCACATGCACACCCTCATATTTGCGAAAGATGCTGTGATCATCCTCGAAATGCGCATTCAGGTTCGGTTGCTCAGCCACCGCATCGACAATGGCACGGATGACAAAGGGGAGCACGGTCAGCTTACCCCGGCTGTCTGCCCGCGCCTTATTCAACTGGCCGCGCAGATCCTCCAGATCGGTGACATCCACTTCCTCGACGATGGTGATATGCGGGATACGCGATTTCGACAGCGCCATGCGCTCGGCGATCTTGCGACGCAGACCGATTACTTTTTCCTCGGTCTCGCCAGTGCGCTGCGGGCGTTTCGCAACGCCGGTCGCCGCGACCTGCCCGCCGGTCTGGTGGAAATGGGTCAGGTCCTCGTGAGTGATCCGTCCCGCAGGTCCGCTGCCCGTCACCCGGCGCAGATCGACCCCCAGATCACGCGCACGCATGCGCACAGATGGGGTCGTCAGGGGTTTCTCGCCCTCTGCCCGGCGCTGTGTCGGCGCAGCCGCGGGTGCCTTGGGCTTGGCTTTCGGCGCTGGTGCCGCAGGCTTGGCCTTGGCTACGGGCGCTGTGGATTTGACTGGAGTCGCAGATGCGGGGGCAGCGGATGCCAGTTTCTTGGCAACAGCATCAACCGTCGTGTTGCCCGCACCGTCTACCTCCAACAGCAGCAGCGTCCCGCCGATGGCCAGCGTATCGCCCACGCTCCCGCCCAGATAGAGCACCTTGCCAGAAACATTCGATGGAATCTCGACTGCTGCCTTCTCCGTCATCACCTCGGCGATGATGTCGTCTTCCTGAACCTGCGCGCCAATGGCCACGCTCCACCCTGTCAGTTCGGCCTCAGCGATCCCCTCGCCCACATCCGGCACCTTGATTTCATGCAATCCCTTGCCATCCCCGATCAAGAGATCAAGCAACGGCGCGGCGTCAGACTGTGCTGGCTCCGGCACTGGCGCAGGGTCCTGTTCAGGGGCATTTTCGGCTGGCTTCGCGGCGGACGCGTCGACGTCTGCCGCCGTTTCGGCGGTGTTGCCCGCGCCCTCGACTTCCAGCCGGATCAGGTCGGCACCGATGGACAGGACATCCCCCGTGTCCCCTCCCAGCCAGACGACCTTGCCCGACACGGAGGACGGGATTTCGACCGCAGCCTTGTCGGTCATCACATCAGTCAGGATATCGTCCTCCTTGACGATATCGCCGATTGCGACACGCCAGACGCCCAATTCCGCCTCTGCGATGCCTTCGCCGACATCGGGCAGCTTGATGGTGTACAGTCCCATTTACGCCTCCATCAAATTTTTCATGTTGCGCCCAACCCGATCAGGTCCCGGAAAATACGCCCATTCCTGTGCATGCGGATAGGGCGTGTCCCATCCCGCGACCCGCAACACGGGTGCCTCAAGGTGATAGAAACACTCGGCCTGAACCTGTGCGGCCAGTTCCGCGCCAAAGCCCGAGGTCAACGTCGCCTCGTGCAGCACGATGCAGCGCCCGGTTTTCTGGACCGATGCCATTACAGTTTCGGTGTCCAGCGGGATCAATGTGCGCAGATCAATCACCTCGGCGTTGATGCCTGTGGCCTCGACGGCGGCCATGGCCACATGAACCATCGTGCCATAGGTCACGATAGTCATGTCTTGCCCCTCGCGCGCCACGGCGGCCTTGCCCAACGGGATCTCGTAATACCCCGGATCAACCTCGCCCATGGGGTGTTTCTTCCAGGGCTGCACGGGCCGGTCGTGATAGCCGTCGAACGGGCCATTATACAGCCGCTTGGGTTCGAGAAAAATCACCGGATCGGGGTCCGCGATTGCCGACAGCAGCAGCCCCTTGGCGTCCTGTGGATTCGACGGGATCACCGTTTTCAAGCCCGAAACATGGGTAAACAGTGCCTCAGGGCTCTGGCTGTGGGTCTGTCCGCCCCAGATACCGCCGCCGGTGGGCATACGCACCACCATCGGGCAGGTAAACTCGCCTCCCGAACGATAGCGCAGGCGCGCGGCCTCAGACACGATCTGGTCATAGGCCGGATACATATAGTCGGCGAATTGCACCTCGACGACAGGTTTCAGGCCATAGGCCGCCATGCCGACGCCAGCACCGACAATCCCCAACTCGCTGATCGGCGCATCAAAGCAACGCGAGGCACCGTATTTCTGTTGCAGCCCGGCGGTGCAGCGAAACACGCCACCAAAGTAACCAACGTCCTCGCCGAACACGACGACATTCTCATCGCGCTCCATTGCTAGGTCATGGGCGTTTTGAATCGCCCCGATCATCGTCATCTGTGTCATGTCAGTACCCCACTTCGTGACGTTGCCGCACCAGATGCGCCGGCATTTCGGCATAGACATCCTCGAACATGTCACGCGGCGATGGCGCATGACCGGAATTGAGCGTGCCGATGGCCTCGGCGCGTTTCTGGCATTCAATCACCATATCGGTGATCTCGGCTTCGGCCTGCTTGTGACGATCGTCGGACCACAGCCCCTTGTTGATCAGATATGTCTTGACCCGGTCGATCGGATCACCCAGCGGCCAGGCTTCGCTTTCCGCTTTCGGACGATAGGCGCTGGGATCATCCGATGTGGAATGCCCGCCAGCTCGGTACGTCACATGCTCGATCAGGGTCGGGCCCAGATTGCGCCGCGCGCGCTCGGTCGCCCATTTGGCGGCGGCATGGACCGCCAGATAATCGTTTCCATCCACCCGCAGAGACGGAATGCCGAACCCGTGACCACGCGCTGCAAAGGTATGTGATCCACCCCGCGCCAGCCCTTGAAACGTGGAAATGGCCCACTGGTTATTAACAACATTCAGCACAACCGGGGCTGCGTAGGTCGATGCGAACACCAATGCGGCGTGAAAATCGCTCTCCGAGGTTGAACCGTCCCCGATCCAGCTGGTCGCAATCTTGGTATCGCCCTTGATCGCCGATGCCATGCTCCAGCCCACAGCCTGAATGTACTGGGTGGCAAGGTTGCCCGAAATGGTAAAGAACCCGTGTTCCTTAGACGAATACATGACCGGCAACTGCCGCCCATGCAGCGGGTCAGCCTCGTTAGAGAACACCTGACACATCATGGTTTCCAGCGGATAGTCCGAGGCGATCAGCAACCCGGCCTGACGATAGGTGGGAAAGTTCATATCGCCTTTGTTCAAGGCCCGTTGAAACGCACAGCTCACCGCCTCTTCACCCAGATGCTGCATGTAAAACGATGTTTTGCCCTGACGCTGTGCAGTCATCATCCGGTTGTCAAAGATGCGCAGGGTCATCATGTCCCGCAACCCGCGGGCCACCTCTTCGTCGGTCAGGCTGTCGGCCCAATCGCCAACCGCGTTCCCCTCGTCATCCAGTACGCGAATGATGGTAAAGGCCAGATCGCGCATCGCGTCGGGCTGTTCATCAACCGGCGGCCGCCGAACTGATCCGGCAGCAGGCACATCAATGCTCGAAAAATCCGGTGTATCTCCGGGTCGGCAGGCAGGCTGCGGTACGTTGAGGGAAAGCGCGGGCGTGTCGGTCATTGCGTCCTCGATTCGTCTGGGGTGGCAGAAATCAGAACCGGCAGGGCAAAGAGCCGATCCGTGGCGCAGCAAACTGGCACGCGCCAGTGAACCCCGCAGTCGTGGCTATCAAGCAAAGCGTAGACCATCGTTCCCTTCCCTTCCAGTCGTGCGCCCGGCAGATTCGCAGCGCACTGTCGTTGCCAAAGTAATATTGGTCGTCGCGTCGAATTTCTGCTCGTTCTTCGCGACGATCAGACCATACAGCCAAAGAATTTTTTGATTTCTTCCGCCAAATCAGAACAGGATTTTGTGCACTCGGAAAGTTAGCTGACGCGCTATAGCGTATCTGGCACAAACCCGGTTTCAGATTTGAAGCACTTCAAAGAGAACGAGGACCTTGAATTGCGAATGCCTTTGATCCGATAGAGCTTCTGGTTCAGGAAGTTTTCATAACCACGGGTCCCATCGACAGCGACCTTGATGAAACAATCGAATTCGCCTGACGTCAGGTGAACCTCCAGCACTTCGGGTATCTTGCTAAGCTCATCACAAAGCTGAGCAATGCGGGACACTTCATCGCGAGCCGCCGCAATTTCGACCAACACAATATCCGAATACCCAAGCAGTTCGTGGTTGATGACCGCATTGTAACCCATGATATAGCCATCACGCTGCAGACGCTGTACGCGCTGCCAACACTGGCTGGTGGATAACGCCACGATCTCGGATAACCGCGTGTTCGGAATATTACCTTCTTTTTGCAGCGTGCGAAGGATTCGAATATCTGTCTGGTCCAACTGTTTCACGAATTTTCTTTCGATATTTCCAGCTTTGACAAATCCAGATTTTGAATCTGGACATGATGAAGTTATATTCAAACACTCATTCTGACAATACGCCGGTAAAACCCTGAATGTCAGGTTCGATGCTGCCGTCAGGTCAATTGCATACGTTTACGTGCACGACCGGGTCCAGTTCGAACCCAACCGACTTTTACATGAGGGTCATCACATGAACCACGCCGCCGCCGCACATACCCTGACAATCCGCGACCTAACACCCGGCAAAGGGTATGAAAGATTGGTCGAGGCAAAGGACGAGAAAACCGGGCTGCACGCGCTGGTGTCCATCCACTCGCTGAAACGCGGGCCTGCTGCGGGTGGTTGCCGTATGTTCAACTATGCCAAAATCGAAGATGCGATTTATGATGTCGAACGTTTGTCAAAGGGCATGACCTACAAGAATGCTGCTGCTGAACTGCCGTTAGGTGGTGGAAAATCGGTCATCATCGGTAATCCGAAAACCCTCAAGACGCCCGAACTGATGCGCGCCTTTGGTGCCTTCATCGAATATCTGGCCGGCGATTACTACACCGCCGAGGATGTCGGCGTGTCGACGCAGGATATGGCATATATCTCTGAAACCACGTCATATGTCGCCGGTCTAGACGGTGGTGAATTTGCCAGCGGCGATCCGTCGCCGGTCACGGCGCGCGGGGTGTTCCTCTGCCTGAAGCAGACGCTAAAGCGTGGTCTGGGTTCGGACGACCTGACAGACAAAACCATTGCTATTCAGGGTCTGGGCCATGTCGGCATGAGTCTGGCAGGAATGTTGCACGATGCGGGTGCCAAACTGATTGTCAGCGACATCAATGATGACGCCGTGCGCATCGCGCAGGCTGACTTTGGTGCCACCGTGGTTTCACCCGATGAAATCCTGCATCAGCAGGCGGACGTTTTCGCGCCCTGCGCGATGGGCGGCGCGCTGACCGCAGATGCGATTGACGTGCTCAAGGCCCGTTACGTTGTCGGCGCTGCGAACAACCAACTGACGGATGACACTTGCGGCCAGCGGTTGCAGGACAAAGGCATACTTTATGCGCCCGATTACATCGTGAACGGCGGCGGCATCGTGAACGTAGCGATGGAAATCCTAAAGATCTCTGATCCCTCTTATCGCGAAAGCCGCATCTCGGGGCTGGCCACGACACTGGAGCAGGTCTTTGAACGTGCGGCAGAAACCGGCCAGCCGCCGCATATGGTTGCGGACGAACTGATCGGCACCCGGCTGCGGTAAATACGGCCCCGGATCAAACCCCGGCCTGATCAGGCCGGGTACTGCCTCCATCAGTCAACGCCAGCACTGCGGCCTCCACGGCATTTTTTGTCAGTTCGAAATCCTGATCGGTCAGCGCCAGTGACGGGTAGAGCTTGCCGGGTGACTTGAAGACACCATGGCGGCGTAGGCTGGTGTTATAGCGGGTATTCATCTGGGGATCCGCGTGCTTGGCCGTTCGGTAGTCTCGGCACGCCGCATCCGTAAAATACAGGTCAAACAGGGTTTCGTCGCCGGATATACGATGCGCTATGCCCGCGCGGTCAAGCGCATCTGACTGCATCTTTTGCAGGGTCGCGCCATGTGCACGCAACGTGTCATAGGTCCCCGCACGCCGCAGAACCTCCATCGTTTTCAAGCCCGCCGCCGCCGCGACTGGATTGCCCGAAAGCGTCCCCAGTTGCATCAACCACTTGTCGTCACCGATCGCATCCTTGTCGAAATGCCGCATGATCTCTGCACTGGCACCCAGAGCCGCAAGGGGAAAGCCGCCGCCGATGATTTTGCCCAAGGTGCAAATATCCGGCACCACGCCGTACTTTTCCTGTGCGCCTCCATAGGCGAGGCGGAACCCGGTCACGATTTCATCAAAGATCAACAGCACCCCATGCCTGTCACAAAGATCGCGCAGCCCTTGCAGAAATCCGGGCGTTGCCGGGATGATGCGTTGCAGCGGCTCCACGATGATCGCCGCAATGTCCGGGGTTTCGGACATCAGGGTGGCGACGGCCTCCAGATCGTTGAACGGCGCAATAACCATCTGATCCGCCACGCCCTGCGGGATGCCTGCACTGTCGGGCACCGCTTGCGGGAAATTCACCTGCTTTACCGGAGCAAGACTCATCTGCGCCTCGGCGCTCATGCCGTGGTATCCACCTTCGAATTTCAGGATCTTATCGCGCCCTGTATAGGCGCGGGCCAGCCGGATCGCATACATGTCAGCCTCGCCGCCCGATGCCACGAAACGCACCTGCTCGCAGCAGGGCACCGCCTCACATATGGCCTCGGCCAGTTCGATCCCTTTGGTATTATTAGCAAAAAACGTCATTCCCTTCGGGAGTTGCTCCAGAACCGCTTCCATCACCTCCGGGTGGCCGTGACCCAGCAGCATCGGACCGGAACCGATCAGATAATCCACATATTCATTGCCATCTTCGTCCCAGACGCGGCTGCCTTGACCCTTTGCGATGATAATGCCGGGGTCGAAATTGCCAAACCCGCCTGCGGGCAGAACGGCCTGCGCGCGCATCATCCACTCGGCTTGGGTGTTTAGTTTTTGCATGTGTCAGCCCATTTCAAGAATAGGAGGTCCAAGAATATCTAGATCGGGCATCACGCCCAGCCCGGCACCTTCGGGCGGAGCAATACGGCCGTTGTGGCGCGTCGGTGCAACCGGGCACAGCCGAGGCGCGACGTAAGACGCGAGATCGCAAGTGTTGAGCAATACGCCCTGCGGGGTCGAGGCCGCGAAATGTAACGCCGCCGCGGTAACAATGTCAGAACCCCACGTACATTCTGCACAGACCTCTGCACCGAGATGAACACACAGATCGCGCGCACGGCGCATCGCGGCCAGCCCGCCGAGTTTCGATAGCTTCAGTGCAACAGCGTCCAGACATCCCAGTTCATGCGCGCGCAACAGCGAGGCCATGTCATACGCATTCTCATCGATCTTTATCGGCAGGCCGGTCGCCTGCCGCACGGCAGCACAATCCTCCAGCGTTTTGCAGGGCTGTTCCAGCATGACATCCAGATGTGCCACCGCACGCCCGGTGCGGGTGGCCTGCAACCGGGATGCACCGCCGTTCCAGTCGCCGTAGACCAAAAGCCCCTCCCCCACCGCTTCCCGAACCTTTGTCAGACGTTCTGCATCTGCCTGCCAATCGCCTTCAACCCCAAGCTTGACCTGAAATTGCCTGATACCGCTCTTGTACGCCTCAGCTGCGATCCGCACCATTTCGTCCGGCGCAATGCAGGTAATCGAATGGTAAAGTGGCATATCCCGCCGCGTACGCCCGCCCAGCAATTCGTGAAGCGGCAGACCGACAACCTGGCCAAACAGATCCCACAAGGCCATATCAACGATTGATTTCGCATGCATATGCCCCAGCAGGAACCCGTCAAGTTTTCGCATCGCTGCCTCAATTCCGGTCGGTCCGATCCCCAGAATTTCCGGGGCCATCTCGGCGACGGCACTTGGTACGCCCTTTGCAAAGGCAGGCAGGTAATGCGGGATCGGGCAGACCTCACCCCAGCCCTTCAAACCCGTGTCGGTTTCAAGGCGCAAGACATGCGATTGAACCGTCGCGCAGGTTTTTCCGCCAGCCATATAGTAGGTTTCATGGCTGGTCAGGTCGACAACCCACAAAGTCAGACGATTGATTTTCATGCGTAAATCCCCACCGGATCGCCCAGCGCCCCCTCATCCGGGTGCACCCCAAGGCCCGGTGCCTCTGGCAAGTGCAGATGGCCGTCCATATTGCGCGGACCGCGACCACCGGCAATGTCCACCGCCAGCATATCCTGACAGGCCCAGACCGTGTGGCAATTCGCATCCGGTATCGTCGCCGCCAGATGAAGCGCCTCTGCATCCGCCAAAACCGACCCACCGGTGGCCATGACGAACATATCAATCCCGTGTGCCAGAGCGATGTCGCGCATCCGGGCCGCCTTCGTCAGACCGCCGACGCGGTTCAGCTTGATGCCGAACACCTCGGCCAGACCATCGCGCGCGATGCGCGCCGCGTCCTGCAAGGTCACCAGAGTTTCGTCGACAGAAACCGGGGCCGCATGTTTTCCGCTGATCGCGGCGATATCGTCCAGCGTCTCGCAAGGTTGTTCAAACATCACCTGCAAGTCTTGGGTTGCATGCATCACGCGCAGCGCCTGCTGCCGCGTCCAGCCGCGGTTCACGTCATACAGAACGATCTCTGCGGGGCGGCGGATACCCTCGACATCGCGGATGCGGGCAATATCACGCTCCACATCTCCACCGATCTTCACCGAGTGCGCGACATAGCCGCGCTGGCGATACCGCTCGATCACACTGCGCGTTTCTTCAATGGTTTTTGCGCCAACCGAGGATGCAATGGGCCGGGGCGTGCGCGATCCGCCACCCATCATGTCTGCAATCGGCAGGCCCGCCGCCTGCCCAGCGATGTCCCAGCACGCCATATCGATAGGTGACTTGGCATACAGGTGTCCGGGCAAAGCCAAATCCATCGCGCGCTCTACGTCCAGAACGCGGCGAGGATCCAGACCGATCAAAAGCGGCGCCATCGTCTCCAGTCCCGCGCGGATGCCCGGACCATGCGCCGACACATAGGTATGCCCCCATGGCGTGCCCTCGCCCCATCCGGTTAGCCCCGCGTCCGTCTCCACCTTGACCAGCGTGGCGTCCAGTACTTCAAACTTCAGCCGTCCGCCGGACAGCCAATAGGGATGCTTCAGCGGCAGATCGACGTGGTAGACAGTGATACGCGTGATCTTCATGGCATCACCACGATATTGCCCGTGTGTTTTTTCGCGATAAATGCCGCCTGCGCCTCGCGCAGTTGATCCAGTGGATAGGTCGCGGCCAGTGCCGGTTTGACATCCCCTGCCTCGATGTAGCGAACAAGGTTTTTGGTGACCTCGGGATCAATCACCGTGGATCCGGTGAATGTCAGGTCGCGCAGATAGAATGTCCGCAGGTCCAAATCCACCATCGGCCCGGCAATCGCGCCCGAGCAGGTATAGCGTCCACCGCGTTCCAGAATGTCGATCAATGTCGGCCAATACGGACCACCGACGACATCGGCGACAACGGTAATCCTGCCCTCGCCCAATGCAGCGCGCAGATCGTCCGGCGCGCGCGCCAATACCCGGTCCGCGCCGAGAGATGTCACATCCGAATGCTTGGCCTCAGAGGCCAAAGCGATGACCCGTGCGCCGCGCCGTTTGGCCAGTTGCACCAACGCGCCGCCAACACCGCCCGATGCGCCGGGCACCAGAACCGTGTCCTTGGCTGTGACATTGGCGCGGGTCAGCATACCCTCGGCGGTAGAGTAAGAACATGAGAACGTCGCCAGTTCCGCATCCGACAACTCTGATCGTATCGTGATCGCGTTGACAGAAGGCATGGTGGTGTATTCGGCAAATCCGCCATCGCGCTCGGACCCGAAATAGCCCGTCTTGTTCTTATCTGTCGGATCGTCGGGATCGCGCAGCCAGTTATCGGTGATGATCCGCACGCCGATGCGGGCTGGATCGACACCCGCCCCCACGCCGACAATCTCGCCGCAGACATCAGCCCCCTGAATGCGCGGGAAAGTGATCGGCGCCCCGCCCCAGGTGGGGTCATCATCGCCCACCTCCTCGAACGCGCCGCCTGTGGTCGCATCGGTGACCGTCTTGGAATACCAGCCCGATCGCGTGTTCACGTCAGTGTTGTTCAGCCCGCAGGCGCGAACGCGTACCAGAACCTCTCCGGCGACCGGCTCAGGGCGCGGCCAGTCCGCGTGCATAACCATCTGTTCCAGTCCGCCGTGGCCCATCGTGACCATAGCGCGCATCGTGTCTGGCAGGGTCATTGTGTCGCCTCCATGTTCAGATCCATACGGGATAGTACGCTTTGCGGATCATAGGCCGGTTCGTCCAGCACAGATGCTGCCCGCGGCCGTCCCGCGACAATCACTTCCAGCACAGTGCCGGGCGTGGTGGCATGGGGTTTGATATAGGCAAACGCCAGAATCTTGCCGACCGTATGCCCATAAACCACTGATGCCGTCGACCCGACCAGCGCCCCATCCAAAAGCACCGCTTCGCCGCCGTGCCCATCCTCAATCCCGTCTGGCTCAATCTCAAGATAGGCGCAGACCCACGGCAGATCATCCGCCCTGGCCAGCGTCTGCTCCTTGCCCTGATAATCCTTGGCGGTGCGCACGAACCGCATCACGTCCGCCTCTGGCAACGTCACCTCGTTGGTCAACTCGCCTGCCCCCTTGAACGCTTTTTCCATACGCATGACATTCATCGCGAAAGAACCGTAATCCGATATTCCATGCGCTTCCCCAGCAAGATTACATCGGTCCAGCCCTCATGCGCCAATTGGTAGGCAAGGCCGCACCCCATGACCCCGCTCCCAACGATGACAGCCCTAGCCTGGGTCGAAAACTGCTGCTCTACCATGATGCGCCTGACGAGGAAAAATTCCTCAACAAGGTAATAAAACATATGTACCACCGTCAATCAATATTGCGACAAATGTGTCAGAAAAATCCTGAAGCGCCTCCCGGACGAACTGGCAGACCTCACCCTCCGAGGCCCGCAAGTCCGCGACCGACGTCTTGGAGAACCCCAGGGATGTAGGTATTTCAACAGTGCGGGAAATCGCCGAAGCCGCCCGTGTCAAACCGAACACCGTGGCACGCATGGCACGACAAGTCGGCTTTGAGCGCTACGACGATTTTCGCGAACCGGTTCGTGATGCCATCCGGCGCGGCGATGCGGATTTCCGCGATCGCGTTCGCTGGCTTCCGGGTATTCGTAAATCCGGTGACCTTGGTGGGGTGTATGCCGATATGGTTCAGGGGGCTTTGCAGAATATCGAAGACAGCTTTGCTTTGATGTCTGCAGACCAATTCAAGAACGCAGCCGAGGCGATTTGGGCCTTGCGGAACGTCTGTACGCTGGGCGTGGACGTAAACAATTCCAGCGCGCGCAATTTCACATATCTAGCCTCTACCGGCATGACACAATTCCACGCAATCCCCGCGCGGGCTCAAACCCGATGGATGATCTGACATGGGCTGACCACGGAGGACTGGTTCGCACAGGCACGGGCGCAGCTAGAGGAATGGGTGCCCAACTGGGCAGAGCTGAAGCCACTGGAATGGGTCGAAATCCCCGAGAACTGCAATTGGAAATTCTTGGTCAAGAATTACTCGGAACGCTATCATTGCTCGCTCAACCATCCGACGTTTTCCAACGGCGTGGTCAAACCCGAAACCTATGACATCCAATCCGGCTTTGACCATCAGAACGAATATTCCAGCTGGTTCCTGTGGCCCATGTTCAGTTTTCAGGTCTACCCCGGAAATTTACTGGACACCTATCACTGGCGCGCCGTGGACGCGAGCCATGTGGTCGTCTGGCGAGGGTGGTATTCAGTAGGCGGCGAAGACAATGAAACCGTGCGCAAACTGGCGCAACAGGATCGCGCCACGACCGTAGAGGAGGATATCCATTTGGTCGAATCCGTGCAGCGCGGCCTGCAATCGCGCGGCTATCGCCCCGATCCGCTGGTGATCGACCCCAAGGGCGGCGTGAATTCAGAACACCCCGTCCTGCACTTGCAACGCTGGATGCGCGAGGCCATTGATGGCGCATAACACGCGCATCGTTCAACCCGACGACCTCAATCAGTATCGGAATACGCTTTGATCACGGACAATTGGCAGGGCGGCACTGACAGGATGCGGGCCAATGACCGCGCAGGCTGTTTTCAGCACTGCCGCAGTCAGGCCGAAAGGGTCGCGGGTAACCCCATCCCGCTGTGGCTGGAAAAAGACCCGCAAGGCGTCGTGGCATTATGTGCAGATCAAGAACATCGAGAACAAGCTAAAGGGACAAAACATGAGTGCATTTGACGAAGACCTCTTTCGCAAGGGGCTTGAGCAGCGGAAAGCAACACTTGGCGCGGAATATGTCGAGAAGAACCTCGCCGCCGCCGACGATTTCACGCGCCCCTTTCAGGAAGCGATGACAGCTTGGTGCTGGGGCTTTGGCTGGGGAGATGACGTGATCGACGCAAAAACCCGGTCGATGATGAACCTGTCGATGATCGGCGCACTTGGCAAAATGCATGAATGGGAAATCCACTGCCGTGGCGCGATCACCAATGGTGTCACAGCCGACGAAATCCGCGCAATTATCCACGTCATCGGCATCTATTGCGGCGTCCCTCAGGCGCTCGAATGCTTTAGAACCGCACGCAGGGTTCTGCAGGAGAACGACATGATTTAGCGCCAGCAATGGCCCATACGCCCAGCGCCGCTTCCAAGAAAAGGGCGGGTCGGGAAGATCGCCCTTGAAGTGGACCAAAGCGGCACACGAGTGCGCACGCCGTCTTGTCCTGTCAGGTCAATCGCCTTAGCAGTCCGAACCTTCCCTGAACGCGCTGAGGATCTCGGCACGGGAACGGCGCGCGCCGGTTTGCAGATATTCCATCGCTCTGAGCGCGGCATCATGTGCCTCGACCGATGAGCCGGCAACGCAATCCTCGACGACCCGGCAGAAATAGTCAGACTGGTGGGCGTCCACAAAGGTATAGTGGACGCAGACATCAGTCAGGCCACCACACAGGATAAGCGTTTCCGCTCGTAACCCGCGCAGCAGGATTTCCAAATCGGTCCCGAAGAAGGCCGAGTATCGTCTCTTGAGAACGATATAGTCCCCGGCAACAAAACCCATCTCATCCTTCGCGACCTCGGTGCGCGGGTCACCGTCAAGACAATGTATATCCTCGTCACCGTCCAGTTCGCGCCCGAAGTCCACAAGATCAGAGCGGTGTATCTCCTGAACAAAGATCACGGGCACATCGTGCGCATGCGCGGCATCGACGAGAGCCCGCGCAGCCAGCATCCGGTCTTTGTAACCAGACATGTTGTCGATCGAGCGCACTGCGCTGTCGTCGATAAAGGTGCTCTTCTGGATGTCGATCACGATCAGGGCAGCTCTGCCCTCGATCATTGCCCGAACCTGCTTGTCAGCTTTCGCCATAGCCATATCTCCCTCGGTCGTGTCTCCGCACCCAGCCATACCATCTTAGCCACAAAGAACGTTCCGAACTTCTTTTCGAAACATGCTATTAGTGTTGGCGCTGGTCTCAGGCACGTCCTGAAGCGCATCCCAATGCTCGACAATCCTGCCTGCGTTGTCGAGTCGGAAGATGTCGGTGCCGGCGCATTCCAGACCGCCGGACAGTGCTGATCGGTCGCCTGCCGGGTCACGTCGCGAGCATCGGACCCCGGCGCTGACCATGGCGTGTCAAAGTTGCAAACGCCCAGAAGATATGTAAGAAAAGTCGCAGCAAGTATGTTGCAACACTTATAGAGTACCGGTCGAAACCGCGATGAAATCCGGGTTTGTCCATATTTTGAAGGAGTGTATTATGTCTGATTTTAAAGAACTTTCTGAAAAAAGCTCGAATCCAGATCGTCGCAAACTTCTAAGAATTGCCGCAAAGTTCAGCGCTGTAATGGCAGCCGTTGGGATCACCAATGTCACGCTTTCCGACCTCGTGCACGCCGAGGAGACCGGTGCCCTTGAGGAATTGATTAATCACGCGATTACAACGGGTGATATGGACGAAGCAATTGCCATGTATGGTGAGAAAACAGACTTGGTACCAGAACAACTGGATATATTGAGAAGCTTGTCCGAGTCTGATCTCCAAGATTTACAGATTATTCGTGAAAAGCTTCAGCTCGGTGATAGCTACCAGTTCAGAACCCGCCGCGGCTGAGTAGAGCGTGTTGGCCAAAGTTGCCTGTCGCACGCCTAGGCGCTGACAAAATTTGATTGACTTGATGAAAAACACGAACGTTGCTTTCGTAAACATGCCGCTGTCAACGACACAACAGCCGTCGTTGGGTTTAAGTTTGTTGAAGGCAGCGCTGCAAGAAGCCAGCATAGATTCTGATATTCATTACTTGAACATTTGGTATGCAGAGGTCGTGGGACTGGATATCCTTGCTAGGATTGAGGAGCTTCCGACTGCGCAGCTTGTTGGCGAATCTCTTTTTGTCGAGGCCCTTTGGGGGCAAGGCAACGTAGACCATGATGGTTACTTCGAAGATGTCCTGGGGGATCGGTCGCTTGACCATAGAAATCACGTCAATCGATTCATGGCCAAGGAGATGGCAAATGATCTCCGGGATGCTAGGCACTGCGTTGAGGCGTTCCTTGATCGTTGCGTGAATGAAATTGACTGGGGGCAGTACAAACTTGTTGGCTTTACCTCCATGTTTCAGCAGCATTTCGCGTCATTAGCCCTCGCAAAACGACTGAAAGAAAAATGGCCCCACCTTCACATATCTTTTGGTGGCTCCAATTGCGAGGCGGCTATGGGAATAGCGCTTCTCCGACATTTCCCTTTCGTCGATTCCGTATGTACAGGAATGGGAGATCAGTTTTTTGCGAAGTTTTGCAAAGACGTCCTGAACGGTGCGCCACTCGCGAGCTACCCTAATATACATCACCGGGAACGACCGATTCCTTCGACTGCTAGGAACGTATCCACCTCGAATATGGATAAAATACCTTTTCCAGATTTTAGCGACTTCTTTTTCCAGCGTGTCGAATCAACCCCGCTGGAGCAGGAGAAGATGTGCATAATGCTGGAAACGTCACGCGGGTGTTGGTGGGGGCAAAAGCATCACTGCACTTTTTGTGGCTTGAATGGCGATACTCTCAAATACTCCCATAAGTCAGCTGACAGAGCTCTTGCTGAGTTTACTGAAATCATGGCTCAATGGGGGCATTACACACGACAGATCGCTGTCGTGGACAATATTTTACCTATCGAATATCTGCGCACATTCTTGCCCCAACTAAAAGAAGCGGGGCTCGGTATCGGCCTGTTCTACGAAACCAAGGCCAATCTTACAAAGGAACAGGTAAAACTCTATCGCGACGTAGGTTTGCGGTATATCCAGCCGGGAATTGAGAGCCTCAATACAGATATTCTGAAAGGCCTGCGAAAAGGCGTTAGCGCCCTTCAAAATATCCAGTTGTTAAAGTGGTGTCGGGAATACGGGGTCAAGCCGGTTTGGAATTATCTGATCGGTATTCCCGGAGAGACAAAAGAAAATTATGCAAACCAACCAAGCATTATCAACGCGCTCCATCATCTTTCTTCCCCGACGATGGAATGGATCAGGATCGACAGATTTAGTCCGTATCACTCCAATCCCTCAGAGTTTGGCATTTCGAATCTTCGCCCTTTCAGTGCTTATCGGTATTTATACCCCGACCTGAAAGAAGAGGACCTGCATAGCCTGTCATATTATTTCGTTGGCGATTTCAAAGGTAAAGAAGAGGCGAGAGAATACGCTGACCGCGTCGAAGAAGCAATCGAGGCTTGGCAGAGGAATGAACCGTCAAGCGCCCTGTTCCATTTTGCGTCGGAAGATGCACTCATCATCTGCGATTTCCGATCAATTTCCGAAAATCCTGTGACGGTTCTGAGGGGTCCGCAGCGTTTGATATACGAAGAATGTGATAGCATCAAAAGTTATGAGAAAATCAAGACGATAGCATCCGAATTCTTAAACCGCGATGTTATGGATCAAGAGATTGACGACTGGCTAAAACCGCTTTTGGATCAATGTCTGATAATAGAAGATCACAAGAAATATGTAGCGCTTTCAGTCTCTTTGGAAAATGGGTATTTCCCGCCTGAGGCACTTTGGTCTCGCATGGAACGCGTTCTCACAGATTATCCGTTCGTCTTTGATGAAACGGTAGATGTTCCTATCGCCGCTGCTTCGGGCGTACGGTAGTTTTTTCTTAGCCGTCCCACTTCCCTCGCTACCGACAACAACACCACCCTCGTCAGGGGCTGAACAGGACGGGTTTGCGCCATTCGTGGCCTCCCGTAGCGACCGAGGCGCGTGCGAATAATCCGCGTAAATGATCGAGGGCACCGCTACAGCAGCGCCCTCGAATACATCCTACACGGAAGTCTCAAGGTGTCCCGGCTTATCCCGAAACCACAAAACCGCGGCCAACCGGGTCGCTGTCGTCGATCAACCACTTGGCATAGCCCGTCACCTTGGCAGTGCCTTTGACTGTAGGCACCACGGCGCGCACGTCGCCCACCTTGGTTTCACTCAGCAGTTTGCCTTCAAACCGGCCCATCCCCAGCAGGCCCTCGGAAAAGATGGTGTCGCCAATAGCCATTTCGCCACGACGTTCAAAATAAGCCATCATCATCGACGTGCCCGTTCCGCCGGGGCTGCGATCCAGCTTGCCATCGCTGAACACATGCACATTGCGATACAGGCTGTCCGCGCGGTCGGGTTCTTGCCAGAATGTGGTAAAGTTCAACCCACGGATATGCGTTTCGGTCGGATGCTGGATGTCCATCTTGGCGTTAATTTGATCTTTTACCAAAACACCCATCTCAGACAGCATCTTGCCATTGTCGGGGCCGATTGGTGTCTGCGAATAGGGCCATTTCAGCACTGCAAAGAAATTACCGCCAAAGCAGATATCACACAGCACCTCGCCCACACCGGGCAACTCGACCGGGACATCTGCATGTAGAACAAAGGCTGGTACGTTCTGGAACCGGGTCCACGCCACTTGGTTGTTCTCGTATCCGACCTCGGATGTCACCGGACCTGCAGGTGTCTCGAACCGGATGGTTGCCACGTTGCTGCCATCGTGATGCACAAGCCCATGCGACACCATCGCCATAGATAGCGCGATCGTTCCGTGGCCGCACATCTCCATGAAATCGTCGCCATCGCACCACAGCATTCCCGCATCGTAATCAGCGTTCGACGGGGGCGTGACGAACACGCCCACCATGTCATGGTGGCCGCGCGGTTCACGCAACAGGCCAGTACGCACAAAGTCATAATTTTTGCGGATGAAGTCGCGCTTGCCCACGATGTCCAGACCCTGCGGATACGGAATGCCGCCGGGAATGATGCAAGTCGGTTCGCCATCGGTATGGGTGTAGATTACATCTACAAATCGGTTCGGAGTCATCATGAGAAGTCAGCCTTTTTCGTCTGTGATTTAAAGTCCAAGTGCGTTCGGGACCGACAGCACCAAGGTTTCAGGAAACAAAATCACCGCAGCCAGAATGAGCAGCATCACGGCGATGAATGGAAGGTTCGCGCGGGTCAGCGAGAAGATATCGACGCGCGCAATCGCAGAGGTGATGAATAGCGCCGCGCCTACGGGTGGGGTTTGTTGGCCAATGCCCCAGCACAGCACCACCACCATGCCGAAATGCACCGGATGAATGCCCAACAGCTCGATCGCCGGAAAGAACAGCGGCACAATGATGAATATCATCGCAATCCCGTCCAGAAACGTACCGGCAATGATCATGATCGCGCTCAGCAGCACCAGAAACAGCACCGGTGAAAGATCGAGTTCGGCCAAGGGCTTCAGAATGCTGTCGGCCAGTTGTTCATAGGTAAAGGCAAAGCCCATCACATGCGCCGCAGCCGTCACCATCATCACGGCGCCACTCAAAACAGCGGCCTCACACAGGGTTTTGTACAAAATGCGCGGCGTCAGCGTTCGGTAGTAGAACATGCCAATCGCCGTGCCATAAACCACCGCGACCGAAGAGGCCTCTGTCGGGGTAAAGACGCCGCCCAGTATTCCGCCCAGAATGATCGCGGGCATCAATAGCGCAGGCAACGCGCTGATAAAGGCACGGCCAGTGCGCGCAGCAGAAAATGGCGCCTCGACGGGATAGCCAGCTTTGATAGAGATGATCCAAGCCACAAAGATCAGCCCGACGCCCAGCACAAGGCCCGAGATCAGCCCGGCCGCGAAAAGCGCTCCAGTGGAAATGCCCAGATAGGCACCCAGAATAACCATGGGGACGCTTGGGGGAATGATAATGCCGATCGTCGACGACGCGGCAGTGATGGCTGCTGTAAAGGGTCGTGAATAGCCACGTTTGACCATCGGTTCGATGATCATGCCGCCAACAGCGGCAGTGTCTGACATGGATGTGCCGCTCATCCCGGCAAAGAACATGGACGTGACCACGTTCACCGCCGCCAAGCCACCGCGCATCTGTCCGACCAATGTTTTGGCAAACTCCACCAGATGACCAGAGATGCCGCTGCGGCTCATGATTTGACCCGCCAGAATAAACAAAGGCACCGCCAACAAAGGAAAGCTTTGCACACCCCGGTACAGCCGTTGCGCGACAATCAACTGGTCAACGTCAGCAAACCAGAAAATGCCAACCGCGATGGATACGAGCGCGAATGCAATGGGCACACCGAATCCGATCAATCCCAGCAAAATGCAAAGTACCAATAACAGCGTCATGGGATCAAAGCTCCAAAGAGGTGTCAGGGCGAGGATCGGCCTCTTCGCCGCGAGACAGACGCAGCACCCCACCGCCCGCGCTGATCACAGCGTCGATCAACATCAGGGCACCCGCCACAGGAACGGCCGCATAGTACCAGGCCGTCGAAATTTCGAGCACGTTGGTCGTCTGGTCGGCAAAGCGCAAAACCTGCCGTCCCCCATGCCAGGCCATGATCCAGCCAATGGTTCCGATAATCAGCTGCGTCACCAGATAGGCCAGCCCCCTGCCCGTGCGCGGCAGACGTTTGACCAACAGATCAACCTTCAGATGGGCCCCTTGCCGCAAGGCCAGATAGGCCCCGAGAAAGGTGATATAGGTCAGCAAGGCCAGTGATACCTCAAAGCTCCAGCTTAGCGCCGAGCCTAATGCGTAGCGGTAGATCACAGCCGTAAAGGCCACGCCGACCGCCACCACCAGAAAGAACGCGATGATAGCTTCTAGGAGACGATTAATCATGCCTTGCTGACCTTTGTGAATTTACTGGGCAGGCCGCGCTGCGACGATCAGATCGATCAACTCTTGCGCTTTGGCCCCCTGCTCGGCGGCCCATTCTGTCCAGATCGCGCCCGATGCGTCGGTAAAGGCGGGAATGTCTGCCTCGTTCACCTGCATGCCTTGGTCTTTCAGGTGATCGACGATCTCGGTATCGGCTTGCATGCCAAGCTCGACGGAATAGGCTTCTGCCGCATCGCCGGCCTTTATCATCGCCGCCTGCTGCTCTTCGGACAGGGCATCAAATTTGTCCTTGCTGATCAACAGATAAGTGACCGTGTAGAGGTGGTTCGTCAGCGACAGATAGTCCTGCACCTCGTAGAATTTTTGCGACTTGGCCCAGATCACAGGATTTTCCTGCCCGTCATAAACTCCGGTTTGCAGGGCTGAATACAGCTCGCTGAACGGCAGGGGCGATGCGTTCGCGCCGTAATGGTTAAATATCTTGATCCGCAGCGCGCTGCCGGGGGTCCGCATTTTCACGCCGTCCAGATCAGCAGGGGTAACAATCGGGCGTACATTGTTGGTGATCTGACGGAACCCACCTTCGAGAAAGGCCACAACATAGAGACCCTTTTCCGCCAGCATCTCGCGGATGCGCTCACCGGCCTCACCATCCATCGCGGCGGCGATATGTTCGCGGCTGGAAAAGATATACGGCAGCGCCGTGGCACCCAATTCAGGCACAACAGAGGTGATCGGCGTTTCAACCGTCGCCATATCCAGCAGCCCGGTTTGCAGCGCCTCAAGAGAGCTTTCCTGATCGCCAAGCGCACTGTTGGCAAACAACCGCAGCGCCACGTTTCCGTCTGTCAGATCTTGTAGAACTTCGTCAAACCGCTCGACCGATTTATAGGCAATCGACTCTTCGTTGCCCGGCATATTCGCGCGGAACTTGGTCTCCTGGGCCACGCCTACAGTGCCGAAAACAGCACCCATCGCGAGCGCGGCCAGTGTTGTAAATGTCTTCATATCAGTCACTCCCTTATGATTATGCGTATTGACCAGATACGGTAGAGATAGGGCGCGGCTCGTGATAGGATATTACAGACATTTAGTAGAACGCAGCAGTCAGATAAGGCCGTTTTATCATGCCACACCCGCAATCTACGCTCATGGCCTTTGGTGACGGGTGCCAAAAACTGCGTATCGGATTACTCCTCCTCGACAATTTTACGCTGAACGCGCTATCAGGATTCATCGACGCCCTGCGCCTCGCCGCAGATACCGGTGGCCGCAGTCGCCAAATTGATTGTGGCTGGGTCATCATGGGCAAAGGGATGGTCCGCGCCAGCTGCGGCTTGGCCATTTCTCCGGACAGTGAGCCGCTGCCGCCTGCCCGCTTTGATTATCTGGCGGTCGTCGGGGGTAATGATTACGCCGAGCGCGTGCAACCCGCGTGGGTCACCGCCTATTTGCAAGAAACAGCAGCGGCGGGCATACCCCTGATCGGCCTATGCACCGGCACATTCAACATCGCACGCGCCGGATTGATGCAAGGCGTAACAGCCTGCCTGCATTGGAACGTCCATCAGGAGTTTGCCGCGCAATTTCCCAAGGTCCGCGCCATTTCTGACCGTATCTTTCTCGACACCGGCAATCGCATCACCTGCGCGGGTTCTACCGGTGCACCTGATCTTGCTCTGCATCTGATTGACAGGCATTGCGGGCCAGAGCGCGCCCAACAAAGCCTGCGGCACATGGTCCTGAACGACCAGCGCGAAGCCTCTTACCCACAAGCACAGTTTTCGCCGGAAGCTCGCGACATTCACGATGATCTCGTGCGGCGCGCTGTGGTCATCATGGAACAGACCCTCAACGATCCAATCTCGATAGACCGGCTGGCAACCCGTCTGGGCATCAGTGGGCGGCAAATGGCGCGGCGCTTTGCCGCCAGCCTCGACCAGACGCCCTCGCAATATTACCGTTTTCTGCGCATTCGGTATGGTGCTTGGCGGCTCATCCATTCGACCGATCTTATCTCGGATATCGCCGCCGATTCAGGATTTTGTGACGCATCGCATTTTCAGCGCGAATTCCGCGGACACTATGGTGTCAGCCCGGCAAAGTACCGCAAAGGGGCCATAGCATCTGCCTGACCTTGCACCGACATTTATATCGCTCCACTCAAAAACAGATACAATAAACTGCGAAGACCCACGCCGAATTCAGATCGGAAAACGTATGAACTTACGACAAATCGAAATCTTTCGCGCGATACGCAGCACCGGTTCCGTCAGTGCGGCAGCGCGCCAACTAAGCATTTCGCAACCCGCACTAAGCAAGGCATTGAAACATGCCGAGTCCCAATTGACGTTCAAGCTGTTTGACCGTGTAAAGCAGCGCTTGATACCCACTTTCGAGGCCGAAGCCCTGTTCGCAGAAAGCCAGCGGGTGCAGGACGCGCTGGACAGGATCAACAATCTAGCCCGCAATCTGGCCGACACGCCTCAACGAACGCTGAGGGTGGGGTTTCAGCCCAGCCTTGGGGGCGGATTTGCGCCAAGTGTTCTGGCGCGGCTGCCCCGGAATATGGACACGATGTCCTTTGAAATATTCACCCATCATTATGACCAGATCATAGAAAGACTGCTGTCCTTCCGGCTCGATATGGGTGTGGCGCTTTTCTTGATACCACCGCCGGGCATTCGCACCATTCCTGTGGGCAAAATGCGCATGGTCTATGTCGAGCCTCAACGCGCGGGTATGCCCGTCTACAGAGACAAGCCCATGCGGCTGGAGCAGATCGACACCACATCTCTTGTCGGTCTGGAGCGAGAAGCCCCACTCGGGAAAGCGTTGGAAAAGGCATTTATGCAAGTCGGGCAGGATTACACGCCCCGCATCTCTGTCCACACCCTTTCAGTTGCTGCCGCCTGCGCTGCGGAAGGTGTCGGCCCGGCAATTATTGACGAGTTCTCGGCCCATTCCACGCCCGGCCTCAGCATACAACCACTTGAGCCGGAGCAGTCTTTTGAGATCGTCGCGCTTTTACCCGAAAGCCGTGCTGAATCGCGCGCCGAGGCGGCCTTCATAGACTTGATGACACGCGTCTATCGCGAACGTAACAAAACCCTGCCCAAGAATGGTCAGACACACGCGCGGCGCAATACCTGACCCGCCCGCGTCTTCAGGCTTTGCCCATTATGCAGGCTATGCTCACCGTTCACAAATACGTCCAGAATACCTTCGGATGGCTCGGTCGGCGCGACATAACTGGCGCGATCGATCACTTTATCGGGGTCAAACAGAACCAGATCCGCCTGAAACCCGGTTTGCAAACGTCCCCGCCGGGCCAAGCCGAACACTTGCGCGGGCAGCGATGTCATGCGCCGCACCGCCTCGGGAAGCGACAGAACGCGCTTTTCGCGGACATAGCGGCCTAACACCCTCGGAAAAGAGCCCCACAGACGGGGGTGTGCATTCGGCCCCGGTATCCCGTCTGATCCGATCATCACACGCGGATGCGCCATGATGCGTTCGATGTCCTCTTCGGACATCTGGAAATATACCCCCACACCGGGGGCAAGCCGCCGCGCCGCTTCTTGAATATCACACCCCATTTCTGCGGCGACGTCGCTCAGGTCGCGTCCCGCCATCTCGGGCATGGTTTCCGAAACAGCGATCAAAACACGATCTGCATGGCCAACCATCTCGGGGATCAAAACCGTAGAGCTGGCATCGTAGGGATATTGATCCATTGCGACATCCTGCTCCTTCAGAGCCAGATCAATCAGCGCCAGTGTATCATGCGACCGCCCAAAGTTTTGCCGTCCTATACATTTATGATGCGACAGAACCACGGGCACTCCGGCTTCGCGGCCGATTTTCAATGTCTCTTCGACGGCTTCCACAACCTCGTCGCGCTCGTTGCGCATATGGGTCACGTAACGCGCGCCGGGAAAAGCCGCCAACCGGCTGGCGATTGCGATCACCTCTTGCGTCGGGGCATTGCGGGCCACGGGATAGGCCAGACCTGTGCTCAGTCCCAGAACCCCAGCCTCTAGCGCCTCATCGAGCAATACGCATATCTGCTCAATTTCGGTTTCATCCGCCGCGCGATCGGTGTCCGCCATGACACGAGTGCGCAAGGTGCCATGCCCTGCGAGAACACCAATGTTCAATGCCGGACGGGCCTGCACCAGCTTTTCAAAGTATTCGGTGAAAGACGGATATTGATAATTTTCCTTGGCCCCCAACAGGCTCAATGGTGCAGGCAGGTCACGTGGCCGATCCAGCGGCGCCAGTGAAATACCGCAATTGCCCACAATAATGCTGGTGACGCCCTGTGTGATCGCAAAGGGCAGATCGGGTTGGTCCAAAATGGCCTGATCATAATGCGTATGCACATCAATGAAACCCGGAGCCAAACAGGCACCTTCCGCGTTTATGATCTGCTCACCGATCCAGTCATCCACCGCACCAACGGCGACAATGCGGCCGGCCTCCACTGCGACACCCCCAGATACCGGCGCGGAGCCCAAACCATCCAACAAGGTGGCATTTTTGATCACGAGATCGCAGGTGGGCATAGGAAAGTCCTTAAGTGGCTAAAGTTACAAACGAGAAAGGTCAGGCACGAGAGCAGGCCCGATCGCCCCTTCCATCGCCTGACCGATGGCAAGGATCATCTCTTCTCCGTAGGCGCGCCCCATCAACTGCGTACCCAAGGGCAAACCAGCGCTGTCGGTGCCGACCGGCAACGCAAGGGCGCAAGCACCCAGATAATTTGCTGGCCGGGTAAACTGGGCCAAAGGTGCTGCGGATTCGTCTACCTCAGAGATCGACGGAGCTGCGAATGGTGCAGCCGGAGCCAGCAACGCGTCATACGGCTTCATAAAATCCTGATAGCGCGCGACATAGGCCCGGTGTGTATCCAGCGCCGTCAGGTAATCAGTCGCGGATGTCGCTTGGCCGTTCAAAACCCGCCCCCGCACAAACTCACCGATCAACGCTGTCTCGTCATGGATTGAAGCGCGGTGAACATGATAAGCTTCTGTCGCGATCAACCGTCCGTTCAGGTCAGTCAGCTCAGCGAAATCAAACGGCAGGTCAATCTCTACAAGGTTCACGCCGAGCGATAACAAAACCTGTTTCGACTGCTCGAACGCGACTTCGACCTCGCGCGTTAGGCCGATTGGATAGCTACGCGGCGACATGACGGCCACGCGACGTCCTGCCACCACAATATCGTTGAAATCGGTGCCCCTTGGGGGGGCGATCAACGTTGTCGGATCTCGTGGATCGGGACCATGCATCGCGTGATACAGCATCGCTGCATCGGCAACTGTGCGTGTCATCGGTCCGATAGAATCCAACGTACGCGACAGCGACAGACATCCCGCAAGGCTTAACCGGCCATAGGTGGCCTTTAAGCCAACAATTCCTGTCAGTGTTGCGGGAATACGGACCGAACCACCGGTATCGCTTCCGATTGCCGCAGGACTAAGCCCAGCGGCCACGGCGACGCCCGAACCACTGGAAGAGCCTCCGGGGCAACGATGTTCGTCTAAATCATAAGGGTTGCGCGGGGTGCCACGCAAAGGGTTCGTGCCCCATCCGCCAAAGGCGAACTCGACCATTTCGGTGCGCCCAATCGGGATCATTCCCGCCGCCAACAGACGCTCCAGAATTGTCGCGGTCTCTTGAGAGACGCGCCCTTTCAGGGATACGCTGCCGAACTCGCAACCGTGTCCGGTCCATTCCACCAGATCCTTTAACGCGATGGGCAGACCGTGCAGAGGCCCCCGAACCATGCCCGCCGCGCGCAGACGGTCGGCAGCTTCGGCAGCGGTCAGCGCCGCAGTGTCATATACCTCGGCAAAGGCTCCGAATGTGCTGTCATAGCGACGGATGCGTTCCAGATAGCTGGTGACAATTTCGACCGAAGTCGTCTGTCCAGCGGCCAGCGCCTCAGAAAGCTGCGTCAGCGAAGAAAAAGCAGAGATCACCACAATTGCCGTCCTAGGGTAAAACGAAAGGCTGTTTGGGGCCCAGCCGAAAGACGGACAGGCCCCAGATGTTTGCTATTGATCAGCGTTCGTCCCATGCAGGGATCGGCAGGACCGGATCCGAGACGGCAACTTCTGGCGGCCAAACCGTTGTCAGACCTTTGCCGGGCTGCAATTGAACCACAGGAAACGGCATGTTCAACTGCGTGCCAGTGTCATCAATTTCATAGGGCCCTGCCAGAACGGTGACGTTACCGGACAAATCCATCGCCGCTTGCTTTAGCGCGGCGGCATCAAACGATTCCGACTTTTCGATGATTTCCCCAGCGATCACAGCCGCGCCATAGGCCAGAACAGTCTGGAAATCTGGCTCATAGCTGACATCGGGAAACTCCGCTTCGTATGCCGCGAGAAATTCGTCCCGCGTCATGCCAGCAGTGATGTCCCAGTTGATCGTCGGGTGAAAATTGGTGTGGCTAAAGATGTATTGCGCGTCGTCACCAATCTCGATGAATTGCGGTGTCGAGGCATAGACCATAAACGTCATCGGGAACGATACGTTCATCTGGCGCATCTGACGCACCATCGAAATCAGATCCCCTTCATAGGAGGTCGGATAAAACAGGTCTGCACCAGCAACGCGAGCCTTTTGCAATAGCAGGCTAAAGTCCTTGGTCCCTTTGGGGTAGGTTTCGTTCATCACCACTTCAATGCCGCGCTCTTCGGCCAGAGCACGTGCACCTTCGGCCAGACCGGCAGGAAAGGGCTCATCCACCGAGACAATCGCAATCTTTTTGATGCCACGATCCGCTGCCAAATCCATGCTGGCCAGCGGCATCCGCGATACCGGCATCTGCGTTGCCGACACCATGTTCTTAAAGCCTTGGTCATACAATGCGTCCGATGCCGCCGACCAAACCACCAAGAACTTGTCCAGGCGTTCGGTTGTTGTGGCAGCCGCCGCAGTCAGGGTGGACCCAAATGGCGCAAGAAGCAGATCAACATCGTCGTTCAGGATCAGGCTTTCGTAAACACGCGCAACCATCTGTTTGTCGCTGCGGTCATCGCGCATTACCAATTCGACCAGACGTTTTTCGCCGTTGACCTCTAGTCCGCCAGCCGCATTCACTTCCTTCGCCCACAGCTCGACGCCGCGCACGCCTGATTGCGATGCCAGCGCGTAGTTACCGGCCGACGAAACTGTCATACCGATGCGGATCGGATCGGCGGCCCAAGCGGCCGTGCTACTGAGGGCCAGCGCGGCAAACGCCAAGCCTTTCATGAAACTACGTTTCTTTTGATTTTCCATTTCAGTCTCCTTGTTGTGGATTGGTCAGGCGTCGATTTTATAATCCATCCATTCCGACACCATTCCGCGCAGTTGATCGTCTGACGCGAAATCATCCCGGCTCCCTTCGGCCTTGTTTCGACCGAGTTCGAGAATATAAAGTTTGTCTGCAACCGCCGCGCAGGACCGAACGTTCTGGTCCACCAGCAGGATTGTCGCGCCGCGATCTGCCAGTGTGCGGATCAGCGCATATATTTCTTTGGATATCTTTGGGGCAATCATCGCTGTCGGCTCGTCCAGCAGGATCACCTTTGGCTCGATCACCAGCGCGCGTGCAATTTCAAGAAACCGCTGTTGGCCACCACTCAGCGACGAAGCAGGCGCATCCGGACGTTCGCGCAGCACTGGGAATTCATCCAGAACCCTCTCTACCGCAGTGTGCATGCGCTTCTTGTCGCGCCGAAAAGGCCAGCATCCCAGCAGAAGGTTATCGCGCACCGACAAATCCGCGAATGTGCTGCGATGTTGCGGTACAAATGCGATGCCTTCCAGCGCACGCTGATGTGCTTTTTGGCGCGTGATGTCCTGATCACCTAGCATGATACGGCCCTTCTTTGGTCGTAACAGACCAAAGAACGTCTTTAACACCGTCGACTTGCCTGCCCCGTTCGGTCCGATAATGCCAGTGACCTGCCCCGGTTCGCCGGTAACGGCCATGTCGCGCAGAACCGTGATGTCACCGTTATAGGCGACTTCGATTCCCTCCATCGAAAGGCGTATACCATCCATGTCTTAGGCTCCCAGATAGGCTTCGATTACATCGGGGTTTGATTTCACCGCTTCGGCATCACCGTGCGCCAGCAGTCGACCTTCGTGCATGACAATGATGTCGTCGGACAATTCATAGATTGAGGTCAGGTCGTGACTGACCAGAATGACACTGCAACCGGTTTCCTTGGGCATTTCGCGGATCACGTTGATCAGTAGGCGCGCCAGCGACGGGTTCACCCCGGCAAAAGGCTCGTCCAGCAATACAAGGCGCGGCTCTGACACCATGATGCGCGCCAGTTCCAGCAGCTTTTGCTGACCGCCGGACAGTTCCTCGGCAAAGTTGTGGCGCAGGTCATATAGTTCGACCTTTTTCAGCCACTTGGTGCGCAACGCATCTTTGTCCCGCCGCGTCATCTTGATCGACAGCAGTGGAACGGCAAGGTTCTCCCACAGGGTCATCCGAGAGAAAACGCGCGGCACCTGAAATGTGCGGCCCACACCCATGCGGAAAACCTGTGCCGGGTTCAGTCCGATCAGGTCATTTCCGTTCAGGCTAATCGCCCCTTCGGTCGCATGGTACAATCCGTTGATACAGTTCAGCATCGTCGTCTTGCCTGAGCCATTCATGCCCAGAACGCCTAGGATACTGCGCTCGGGCACCTCAAACTCCAGCCCATCTAACGCGCGCAATCCGCCAAACTGCTTGATCAGTCCTTCTACTCTCAGCATCGGCTTACTTCATTGCCTCCCGTCCAAAAATACCTGTCGGACGCACCAGAATGACCCCGATCAACAAGAGGAATCCCATGAGGCTGGCAATTGATCCGTTCATGTAAACTTGCGCCGTCTGTTCAGTCAGACCAAAGATGATCCCGCCGACAATGGCCCCGACCGGATGCCCCAGCCCGCCCAATACAATCACGATGAACCCAATCAGCGTGTAATCTTGCCCGATAAAGGGTGAGAACGCGGGAAAGATCATCGCGACCAGCACACCCGTTACACCGGCGAGCCCCAGTCCCAGCCCCAGCGTCATGGCGGACAACTGCTCTAGGTCAACGCCAACAATCTGCACCGCGTCGCGGTTCATGATGATTGCGCGCAATGCCTTTCCCGGCAATGTCCGGTACAGGAAGAAGGCTAGGACCGCTGTGATTGCCAGAACCACGCCAAGTGCCACCAGTTTGGTCGTAGGAATGATGACCGAACCGAACATCAGGAACGGCGGGTCAAAGGAATAGGCCAGCGATCGCGAATCCGCCTCGAAAAACAGCAGCATCAGTGCGCCAAGTGCGATCGAAACGCCAAACATCACCAACAGGGACGCATGTTCGGGGTCGTCCGATTTCGCCAACCGCCGGATCAGCACGAAATACATGAGATACCCCAGCACTCCGAAACCGGCGAAAATCAACGGCATCGCCAAAAAAGGGGACAGACCCAGCAAACGCTGTAGGAAATAGGCGGCATAAGCCCCCAGGATGATGAACTCGCCATGCGCAAAATTCACAACCCGCAGCACGCCGAAAACAACATTAAGGCCCAGACCGATCAATGCATAAATCATTCCCAGAATGATTCCGTTGACCAATCCTTGAAGTAGCAGTTCGTTCATAAAACTGTCCTCTTACGTGCGGGTTATGGGATGTATTTACGCAGACGCGAAAACCGCTGTGCAAAGGCACCAACGATACCACGCGGCATTGCCAGGATCAGCACCACGATGACGATCCCCAGCAACAACAGGTTCAATGTCGGGAATTGCTGCCAGATCAGATGGTCGACGCCATACAGCAGCCCACTGCCAACGATCGGACCGACCAGATAACCCAGTCCACCCGCCATCGCGTAGACAATGCTCTTGGCTGTCACCAACAGGTTAAAGGATGATTCCAGATCAATCGCATTGGTGTACCATGCCTCGATACCACCCGCGAACGCAGGAAAAACGGCCGCGGCCACCCAAGCCTTTAGACGGGTACGCACCACATTAACGCCGACCACTTCGGCGGCTTCCTGATCATCGCGAATGGCCCGCAAAGCTGTGCCCGTACGCGAGAAAAACAGCCATGTGCCTGTAGCCAGAGCCAGCATCAGAACGATGAACATCGTGTAATAGGCCGCCATGGGGTTATTGGCGCTGGACAGGATTAACCCCATGCTGCCGCCGGTAATATTCGGCGGCAAAAGCGAGATGATCAGCTTTGCGGCCAGCGCCATGGCAAGGCTGACAATCCCAAAATAGACGCCGCGCAGTCGCAACGTAGGCGCCATGATCAGCGCCACGACAATGCCCGCAGCCCCTGCCCCGATCAGCGCGACAACAATCGGCAACCCTGCGCTTTTATACAAAATTCCGGTCGCATATGCACCGACACCGTAGAACGCGACATACCCGAACGGCATGTATCCGGCCAAACCCGCCACAAAGTTAAACGCCGTTGCCATCGTCATCCAGAGCATCATGTAAAACATGAACGACAAGTTGCCTGTTACAAACGGGACCGTCGCAAATGTCACCGCCAAAACGATTACAATCGCGCCCCATATGACCGGTTTGGCCATCGCCCCCAGCTGCGTTTTTCGCGTGTTGTCCGCCATTTCCACCGTCACCACTGAATTGTATCGACATCATCTATACATGTGCCGCAAGAAACCGTTCATTCTAGTTTATTCGTAGTTCATAACCATTGGTTATATACTGTCCGGCACGTTATAACAGCCAAACACGCTTGGTCGCTGCCCGGTTTTGCCCTAACAAACAGGCACTACAGCTATCAGGCCTGGGCTATCGCTGCCCCTGCAAAAAGGCCTTCACTGCGTAAATCGCTTGCTGTGAATCTATCGTCGCTCCGGGCTGCGCCTTTTCGATCCAAAAACCATCCACCATGGCAACCAATTGGGTTATCAATAGCTCTGTCCGTTCGCGTGGATACAACTGACCAAACTCATGGCGCAGGTTTTGTCGAAATCGGGCGCGGTTCACACGTTCAAGCCGCGAAAGTTCTTCTGCGTGCGGTGCTTGTGCCCAAAAATGCAGCCAGGTGGTGCAGATCGGTTGATTGAATAGATCTGGATGCAAATTGCTTTCGACGATCGCGGTGATCCGGTCGGCCGGGCTATCAGCCTTGCGCAGGCTATCAACCATCCGGGCACGCACATCGCGCAATAGCACCCGCATGGCTTCTTCCAGCAGGTTCTTTTTTCCGCCAAAATGATAGTGGATGTTTCCCGCCGACAGCCCTGTCGCCTTGCAGATCCGGGCAACCGTTGTTCCCTCATATCCAAACTGGTGAAAACAGTTCAACGTGGCGTTAACGATGGTTTCCCGCTGGCTTTTATCGGATTTTGGTCGTGCCATACCGCCCTCGTTGGATTTTCACCTTTTGTAGATGGGAATCTTGCGTGGTGAAAGGGACGACACCCTTCAACTGACACCGTGTTGCGCGGTCCGATCGGCAGAATAAATCTGGACCCGTGTTGGGGAAAGAGGCGAAATTCCCCGAATGGCATCGGCCAGTTTCTCTGCAATCATAATCGTCGGGGCATTTGTATTTCCGCTGGGGATATCCGGCATGATGGATGCATCTACGACGCGCAGACCGTCGACACCACGCACTCTTGCCGCTCCGTCAACGACAGACGTTTGATCACCCCCCATCCGGCATGTTCCGACAGGGTGATAGGCGCTCTCGACAGCCGAGCGCACGAACGTATCCAGATCCTCATCGCTGGTCAGATGCGCACCCGGTTGGATCTCGTCCCCACGCAAATGATCAAATGACGGTTGGCCGATGATCTTCCGCGTCAGGCGCAACCCGTGGCGAAATTCTGCGCGGTCGTCTTCCGCCTCCAAATAGTTGAACTGTATTCGGGGCCTTGCGGTGGGGTCCGCTGATCGCAGCGAAATCCGGCCGCGGCTTTTGGGGCGCATTGGGCCGACATGTGCTTGAAAGCCATGCTCTCGCACCGGGTTCTTGCCGTCGTAATCCACCGCGATTGGCAGAAAATGCCATTGCAGATCCGGTTGCCCCGGACCGCCCGAAATTGTTGCGAAGCCGCCGGTTTCAAATTGGCAGGATGCGCCGGGTCCGCTGCGTGTGAGCAGCCACTCTAAACCTACGCGCAATTTCGCCAGTGGCTTGGTAAGTGAATAGATTGAAACGGGTTGCATGCATTTATATTGCGCATAAACCTCTAGATGGTCTTGCAGGTTGCCGCCGACATCGGGCGCATTGACCTTCACATCAATCCCCATCTCACGAAGATGCGCCGCAGGACCAATGCCCGATTGCATCAATAGCTGGGGCGAATTGATCGTGCCGCTTGATACGATGATCTCGCGCCGCGCATGGGCGGTATAGCCTTGATTGCCAATATTGAAATTCACGGCGACTGCGCGGCCACCCTGAATATCAATGTTTGAAACGACTGCCTTGATCTTTACCTCAAGGTTCTCACGCCCCATTGCCGGTTTCAGAAAAGCACGAGCAGTCGACAGACGTTCGCCGCCTTTAATCGTGTTGTCCATTGGCCCTGTCCCGGATTGGCGAAAGCCATTTTGATCATCCGTACGGCCGATGCCAGCTTCCTCGCCCGCCTTGAGCCAAGCCTGATGCAATGGGTTTTTCATCGGCAAGCGATGTACATTCAACGGGCCGCCTTCCCCGTGGAAGTCATCCCCTCCCAGTTCTCGATTTTCGGATCGCTTGAAATATGGAAGAACGCTGGCATAGTCCCAGCCCACCAAACCATAAGAGGCCCAGCGATCATAATCTTTGGCATGTCCCCGCACATACGCCATCCCGTTCACCGATGAACTGCCTCCTAAAACGCGACCGCGCGGGCAATACATGATCCGCCCATCAAGATACGGTTCCGGTTCCGTCCAGTAGGCCCAGTTATACTTTGTACCGTTCAGAGGATAGGCCAACGCAGCCGGCATCTTGATGAAAATCGAGTTGTCCTTCCCGCCTGCCTCCAACAACAGAACGGTAGACTTGCCATCCTCAGTTAACCGGTTCGCCAGAACACAACCCGCGGACCCGGCCCCGATGATGATGTAATCAAACTCCATTTCACAATATCCTGTTGCGCTTGGGTGATTGGCATAGGCTGCCCTGTCGCCGCGATTGAGGCACTGCTAGCATTTATTGCATGATCGTGCAATTCACATGTTGCATGATCATGCAATTAACAGTTAGTACCAATCAAGCGCCCAAATCGGCGGCTTTAAATGCGGATCCTCACAGGAGTTTTGTGAATGAAAATCGGATTTATCGGACTGGGAACCATGGGCGGTGCAGCCGCGCTGAACTTGATAAAAGGCGGGCATGACCTGACGGTATGCGACCTCGACAAAAGTCGCGGCGCAGAACATTTGGCCATGGGCGCGACATGGGCGGACACTGCAGCAGATGCCACCAAGGGATGTGACATCATCTTTACGATGGTATTTGGCCCCAAAGAGATCGAAAGCGTTGTGCGCGGTGAAAACGGTATTCTCCAAGAAATTCGCAAGGATCAGATTTGGGTCGATATGACTACCAATTCGCCAGAAGGCGGCAAGGCTTTGGCCGACGCGGTCGCAGCGAAGGGCGCATTTGCAATTGACGCACCCGTGACGGGCGCGGTCGATGGCGCACGCGCCGGAAAGATGACCCAATTCGCTGGCGGAGACGAGGCTGCGGTAGAGCGGGCGCGTCCGGTGATGGAATTGATGGGGCCGGTTTATCACATGGGTGGCAACGGCACAGGAGCAATCACCAAACTATGCTCAAATCAGTTGTGGGCCATCCATGCCACTGCCATGGGCGAAGCCTTGGTTATGGGTGTCAAATCGGGCGTTGATCTATCTAACTTGTGGCCCGCACTCAGCCTCGGCGCCTCTGACAGCTGGTGCCTGCATCATGATGCTCCTTCGGTTTTTGCCGGGCATTATGATCCATCATTCACGCTTGATCTGTGCAAGAAAGACTTGGGCCTTATCGTTAGTGCCTGCGATGCAGCAGGCACCGAGTCCAGCCTTACACGTCTCGTTCAAGAGCGGTTCGAAAAGGCGCGGCTTGCCTATGGCGGGGAAAAGGGAGAATTGCACGTGGTAAAGCTGGAAGAAGATGCCGCAGGCGTGTCACTTCAGATGGACGGCGATTGGGTGCCCCACTGGGAGAAGTGACGCTTGCCACGCCCAAAAATTGTCCGGCATGGATCAACGCGGATTTAGCCCCCGACGCGGCGCTTACGACACGCACGATAGGGCGAAATCTGCGTCCGCTTCCAATGCACCGCCACCTCACCCTTTCATCCGTGTATTGCTCGGGTCAAAGGGCGGGGTGTCTAGAATGGTGGCAGCTCGGGACGTGCCCAATAGGCTAATCGTCAGGTTGTCGCGCGCGTGGCGGTCCCGCAAATAGGCCAGCGCCAGAGTTTTGCCCGTGCGATAACCGTAGGCCGCCGATGTCACCACGCCAACCACCCGGTCATCTTGTAGCACGGCGTGGGCATAAAACGGGTCAACATCACCGCTCTCGATCTCAAGCAGCACCATGTCCCAACGATCGTCCGAGGCCATTCTGTCAGCCAGCGCCGCTTTGCCGATGAAATCGTGATCCATCTTGATCAGTGGACCCACCCCGGTTTCTGCCGGGCTGCGCTCGGTCGTGAATTCCGTGCCCCACCCACGATAGCCTTTCTCCAGCCGCATGGCATTGATGGCATAGGCCCCAAACAGGCCCAGCCCATAGGCTTTGCCCGCCTGCTCCAAGGCAAGAAACAACGCGCGCATCTGATCTGCCGCGACATGCAACTCCCAGCCCAACTCTCCGACATAGGACACGCGCATCGCACGCACGGAAATACCCGACACAGTGATCTGGCTGACGCTCAACCATTTGCCTAGCCCGTCTTGGGACAAATCCTCCAGCAAGGCGCGGGCATTGGGCCCCATCAAGCCCAGCACACCATAGCTCTCTGTGACCCGAGTGATCGTCACGTCGAACCCATCGGCCCGCGCGCGTAGAATATCGTAATCGCGTTCCTCGGCGGCGGCAGCGCTGGTCAGATAAAATTGCGTTTCGCCAATCGCGGCCACCGTGAATTCGGATTCTGTACCGCCTGCGGGGCTCAACACATGGGTCAGACCAATGCGCCCCGGTTTTGGTGCGCGGTTGGCTCCGATACTGTCCAGAAAGGCGCGTGCATCCGGCCCGGTCACCTCGAACTTGGAAAAGACCGACATATCGGCCAACCCTACGGCGCTCGTGACGCATTCACATTCTTGTGCCACCGGCTGAAACCAGTTGGTCCGGCGAAAGCTGGGGATCGCCTCGTCGCCGCGCTTGTTTGAGAACCAGTTGGGCCGTTCCCAACCATACGCGACCCCCATCACCGCACCGCGTTCAACTAGCAGGTCATGAATGGGTGACAGGCGTTTGTCACGCGCGGCGGGGCGTTCTTCGTACGGATAATGCACACCGAATTGCAAACCGAAACATTCGATGGCCTTCTTAACCCGGTAATCGCGATCAACCCAGCTACCAAAGCGGCGACTGTCCACCGCGAGCGCATCCATCGGCGGCGCGCCGTAGGTCATCCAATGGGCCAGAAACCAGCCCGCGCCACCGCCCTCCATCACGCCCATAGAAGAGCCGGTCAGCAACCACGCATTCGCCAGCCCATGCGCCGGGCCGATCAGCGGATTGGCGTCAGGGGTAAACGTGATCGGGCCATTGACGACTGATTTGACGCCACCAGTCGCCAACGCCGGAATGCGCGTCATTGCCGCCAAGATTATATCTTCCACACGATCCAGATCGGGCGGCATCAGGTCGGCACCAAAATCCGGCGGGCAGCCGTCAATCGACCACGCCTCGGCGTTTTTCTCATACGGCCCAAGGATCAGCCCATCTCGCTCCTGACGGACATACCAGCTTTCTTCGGGGTCGCGGATCATCGGCAGTTCGGGCTGGCCTTGCGCAATCCGGTCTGACACAGCTTGCACCGTATCCGTCACCAGATATTGATGCAGCATCGGCACTGACGGAATATTAAGCCCCATCATGTGACCGATTTCCCAGCCCCACGTACCTGCTGCATTGACGATATGCCGGGCGTGAATGGTGGTCTTTTCGGTTTCAACGACCCAAATGCCGTCCTCACGCCGGATCGACGTCACAGGGTTATACCGCAGAATCGTCGCACCGTTCTTGCGGGCAACCTGCGCCATTGCGTTGGTCGCCAGGCTTGGGTCCACGTGGCCGTCATCCGGTTCGAAAATACCCCCCAAGAGGCCGTCAGTACGGGCCAGCGGATGCAGGCGCTCAACATCATCCGGCGTCAGCATCTGCAGGTCATATCCAGTGAAACGGCTCAGCCCGGCCACATGGGCGAATTCATCCATCCGATCGGGATTGCTGGTGATCCGCATCGCGCCCGACGGATGAAAACCACAGGTTCCGCCGGTTTCCTCGGGCAGAATATCGCGGTAGAGCCGCACAGAGGTCGCGCGCAACTCCTGAATAGTGGGGTTATGCGCGAAATGCGTGCATAACCCAGCCGCATGCCATGTAGATCCATGTGTCAGATCGTTCTTTTCGGTCAGCACCACATCCGACCATCCGGCCTTGACCAGATGGTACATAAGCGACACGCCCATCGCGCCGCCGCCTATGATCAATACCTGTGCGTTGGTCGCGCTCATCCGCGCATCCTTTCCCCTGTCGGATCAAAGGGCGGGCGCATCAGCAGATTGGCCGGATGGCGCTGCCCCGCAATTTCGATTTCAAAATGCCGTGTCTGGCTCTCGGTCAGCTTCTCGCCGGGTGCGATGTCAATCATCGCCAGCGCCAGCGTCCGTCCGGTACGCGCCCCCCGCGCGCCACTTGTTGTCAGACCAACGATACGGCCCTTTTCCCAAACCGGCTCGTCATGCAAAACAAGAGGATGCGTTGGCAGATCGAACATCACTTGGCGGCGCATCAACCCATGCGCTTTCTGCGCCAGCAGTGCCTCTTTGCCGATAAAGGACTTGGTCCAGTCAATCGTGAATCCCAGCCCGGCCTCAAGCGGTGTAATATCCGTGCTCAGATCATGGCCCCAATGTTTAAAGCCCTTTTCGATGCGGCACCCATCCAGCGCATAAAATCCTAACGGGCGTGCCCCATTGCCATAAAGCGCGTCAAAAACCGGGCCGCCCTGATCCGCGCTGATATACAGCTCCCAACCCAGTTCACCGACAAAACTGACACGCAAAGCCGTCATTGCGACGCCGGCCACGGTCACGTCCTTCCGGGTGGAAAACGGGAAGTTGTGCCAATCGTCCTCTGACAGCGCAGCCAGAGCTGCTCGCGCTCCCGCGCCCATGACGCCGATCACAACTTCGTCCTCGGTGCGATCTGTCACGCTGACATTCAACCCGGCACTGTGACGGCGAAGCCAAGCAAGGTCTTTTTGCCGAAGTGCCGCTGCCGAAGTCATGCGAAATCGGGCCTCGGTGATCCGGGCGATGGTGACATCCGCCTCGATCCCACCCTTGGCGTTCAGCAGCGGCGTGTAGACAGCACAACCGTTTTCCACATCCACGTTGGCGCAAGCGAGCGATTGCAACAGCGACAGCGCATCGGGCCCCTCGATCTCGTATTTGCCAAAGGGCGACAGGTCGACCAGCGCCGCGCCGTCGCTCATTTGGGCTGCCTCACGCCGGATGATCGGATACCAAGGTTGATCGCCCACCGAATAGGGTAAACCCATTTCAGCCTCGTCTTGAGCGTACCACAACCCCCGTTCCCACCCCGCGGTCAGGCCAAACTGGGCACCAGCGACACGCCAATGATCATGCAGCGCCGATTTGCGCAGCCCCCTGCCCGCCTTGGGCTGCTTAAACGGCCAATGCAGGCTAAAGGAATCGGCAACCGCCTCTTTCATGCGACTCTCGATATGGGACGCGGCAGCCGTCAATGGATCAACCCGTGCCACATCCACCTCCCACAGGTCGACCGGCGCTGTGTCATTCACCATCCAGTCAGACAGAACATCGCCAATTCCCGCAGACGACATGACCCCGACAGAGTTCATCCCCGCAGCCACAAACAACCCATCCACATTTGGCGTCTGTCCAATATAGGGACGGGTGTCGTTGGTAAAACTCTCTGGCCCGTTCATAAAATGCTGAATGCCGGTGTCGACCAGCGCCGGGATCAAATCCAGCGCACCTTCCATGAAAGGCAGGAACTGATCCCAATCTTCGGGCATTTCCAAAAAGGGGCGATCACCTTCGGGACCAAAGGCATCCCACACTTTCGCATCCGGTTCGAACCCGCCAATCACCAGTTTCCCCGCGTCGCCCTTCACATAAAAACCTCGGTCCAGATCCCGCAACACAGGATAGGGCGCAGGCAGATCAGACATGGGTTCGGTAACGACATACATATGCTCGACCGCCTGAAGAGGCAGCGCGACACCGGCAGCATCAGCCAGCTTTTTGGACCACGCACCGGCACATAGCGCCACGCTGTCGGCCAGCATCTCGGTGCCGTCCTCCAGTGTTACGCCCTTGGCAGTGCCGTTTTCGATCAACAGGTTCGCAACCCGTACCTCTTCACGGATCACGGCGCCTTTCGCACGCGCCGCCTTGGCATAAGCCATACACAGGTCAACCGGATTGACATTGGCATCTTGCTCGACCCGCAGCGCACCTACCAACCCGTCGGTGTTCATAGACGGCAGCCCGATGTCATCAGGCGCAATTATGCTGGCGCCCAGCCCAAAATGACGGCCCAGTGCGGCGATCCGGTGCAGTTCGTCCATCCGCGCATCCTCGCGCGCCAGCCAATATCCTCCGGTCTGGCGATAGCCGGTCGACAGCCCGGTTTCCTCTTCCAGCTTTGGAAAAAGCTCGCCCGCATACATGGCAAGCTTTGTCATATTCGCAGAGGCGCGCAGCGGACCAACAATGCCCGCCGCATGCCAACTGGTGCCGCTGGTCAATTGGTTGCGTTCCAACAGCGTGACATGTGCCCGCCCGGCCAGATGATAGGCCAGTGACAGACCAATCGCGCCGCCGCCGATAATGATGATATTCTTCATACGTCCATGCACTCCATCAGGGCATTTGCTGTGGGCGAGTTGGCAGGCACAAGCTGTATCCAGAGCCGTAAGAAACTCTGCTGCTGTTCAGTAGGGCGGCTAATGGTCATCATGCCCTACCGGGGTGCCAAGACACGTTTTGCGCAACCGATACGGGCTGCGACCATAGCGTTGTGAAAACGATTTCGAGAAATGCGAAGTCGACTCGAACCCGTTGGCCAAAGCGATTTCAATGACAGGCATTGCAGTCTGTTCGATCTGCGCCTTGGCCCGGTCAAGGCGGCGATTCTTGTAATAGCGCCCCGGCGGCAGGCCATAGTATTTACTAAATTCACGTTCCAATTGGCGCACGCTGTAGCCCGCCGCACGGGCAAGATCCGAAATCGGGACCGGGCTCTCAAGGTTCTCCTCGATCAGACCAATCGCAGCGGCCAGCCCTTTGTGTTTTGCACGGATACGCTGATTGATATGGCGACGCTGCGGGGCGTCTTCATACCTGATTTCCCCCTTGATCATCCTGTCGGACACCTCGCCAGCCAGAAACCAGCCATGCTGCTTGGCGATCAAATGCAAGAGCAGGTCATAGGTCCCCAAAAAGCCTGCCGAAGTGATATAACGGCCCGAGCGGTGAAACAGTTTACGGTTAGCCGGTACAGCGTAATCCTGAGCGGGGTGGTTAAAGTTCCAGTGCGCGCTGACATCAGTCTCTTCCAACACCCGAAGCCGCACCAACAGGTCCACCACGCTGGAAAGCGCGATAATGTGGCGAGAAAACTGCTGATATGTCCGCAGTAATCGCCGCAGCGTTTCCATCGTATCCCCGGCGACGACGCAGCCTGGTATGATGATGTAATCCGCGCGCGCCTTTAGCATTCCGATGTCTTCGGCGCTCACGCCGAGGCCCGACGAAGACGTCATGCACCCGCCGACCGGGGACACAACATGCGTTTCAAAGATGGCGCGGCCCGCGCATTCATTCGCGGTGGCAAAAATATCCAGACAGGCGGATAGCTCGGTCAGATGAAATTCCGGTAACAGCGCGATCAGCACGGTTTGCGCGGCTGTCTCGGACGTTTCACATCGGGACGGCTGGATCTGGTTGCCGTGATCCGGCCTGTGTCGGACTTGCATGTTCATCTGACGCTCACCTTCTGCTGCGGCCCGCAGTCGGGCTGTTCGTGAAAATCATCCGGAGGATTGACTGACAGAAGGATTCGATCAAGAAATCAGAGCTGTAATTAGAAACACTTATTAGATGCAGTGCAAAATGAAGAGAAAGCAGTCAGAAAAGGACGTTAACCTGATCCGCGCATTCGAGGTTTTCATGGCCGTGTCCGATTCACGGCACGTTACCGCTGCGGCTGCCAGCCTCGGGATGACGCAATCGGCGGTGTCGCAACAACTGAAAAAGCTGGAATGGGCACTGCACGCGCCCCTGTTCAACCGGACCCAACGACCCATTGAACTGACCCATTCCGGTGACGTATTGCGGCGTAGGGCGTTACGCATTCTTAACGAAGTCGAGGAATTGCGCGCTGAATTGCGTCATATCCAGTCCAGCTCGATCCCGATCCTGAGGATTGCATTGCTGGCTTCGGTCGCCACCACGCTAACCCCCGGATTGCTGGATGTTGTGCGCAAGGATATGAAAATTCCTGAACTCAGCCTTTCCGCAGGTATATCAACCGACCACCAGATTGCCTTGAACGCCCGGAACGTTGATATCGCAATCACCTCTGACCCGCAGTTTGACGTGACAGATTATGACTGCATCCCCATCATTGAAGAACCTTTTTACCTAGTTTTGCCAAAGAGTTACGATGGACCCGCCGATGATATCGTCGAAGTTTCCAAGCGGCTTTCATTGGTTCGGTTCGGCTCCGATGCGCCGGTCGGGCGCCGTACAGATCAACATCTTCAGAGGTGCCGTCTGGATCTACCGCGCCTGATGGAAGCAGACCGCGCGTCAATGGTCGTGGCGGGTGTGGCGACGGGGAAATGCTTTGCCATCCTCACCCCGACCCTACTGATCGACGCTGTGGCCGAGGGCATGAACTTGCGGATTGAGCCATTGCCGTTTGCCGGGTTTAAACGGTCGGTCGTTGCAATTTCACGCACAGGTCAATTGGACGATATCCCCGCCAGCATCGCAAAAGAGAGCGGACATCTCCTGCGGCAAAGCTTTGAACGTTTGATGCCGGACGTGGCCGACGACATAATATATTTCGTCTAATTCACATTATTAATATTTGTAATGGCAGCGAGTTTTGCTGTGCCTGCGGGCTATTCCTTGCGATGTCTTGACCTGAACAAGACCATAAGGGAGGGCCGACATGGCTCAAATTACGTCCCGACGATCAGGCGGCAGACGCGAGAGGATGGCAGCCCGAACAGCCCGCCAGAGCATTGCAGCCCCGTATACCATGCGCCAGATCGGGCCGGTCAGCCTGATCAACGAAGAATCCGTAGCGATCATCGAGCGAAATGCAGATCGCATTCTGGACAAGATCGGCATGGATTTTCGCGGCGACCCTGAAACGCTGGAACTCTTTCGCAAACATGGCGCGCGCGTCGATGGCGAGCGGGTTCGGTTCGACCCCGGCTGGTGCCGCGACAAGATCAAGACCGCGCCCCCTGTCTTTACCCAAAACGCTCGCAACCGGGCACGGTCGATCCAGATCGGTGGCGATGCGCAGGTTTTTGCCCCAAGCTTTGGAAGCCCGTTCGTGCATGACATGGAAAATGGCCGCCGTTATGCAACGCTCGAGGATTTCAAAAACATCACCAAGCTGCATCACCAACTTGGCGCCGTTAATCATTCCGGCGGCGTCGTGGTCGAGCCGGTAGATCTCCCAGTGCCTTTGCGTCACCTGCACATGGCCCACACGCACCTGACCATGAATGACAAACCTTTCATGGGGGCGGTGACCGCTCCCGAACGTGCCCGCGACACCATCGAAATGTGCAAGATCGCGATGGGGGAGGATTTTGTCAAAAACAACTGCGTGCTTTATTCTGTGGTCAACACAAACGCCCCGCTGGTGATGGACGAGACCATGCTTTGGGCGCTCAAGGAATACGCCAGAGCCGGGCAATGTACGGTCGTATCGCCCTTCGTGCTGGGCGGCGCAATGTCGCCTGTTTCGATTGCCGCCACGCTTGCGCAAGTGCTGGCAGAGGTCATGGCGTCAGTTGCATTGATCCAACTGATCCGACCCGGCGCACCGGCCGTTTTCGGCACTTTCTTCTCGCCTATCAGTCTCAAGTCTGGTGCGCCCACCTTTGGCACGCCCGAAGGCACACAGTTCCAGATGTGTGCCAAGACATTGGCAGACAGGCTCGGGTTGCCCTTCCACTCGGTCGGCAGCCTGACCTCGTCCAAGGTCCCCGACGCGCAGGCAGGTTACGAAAGTCAGGCGCAGCTGATGGGGGCGACGATGGCGGGGGTAAATTTTATCATCCACGCCACCGGCTGCCTCGAAGGACTGCTGACCACAGGCTATGAAAAGATCGTCATGGACGCCGACCGCTGCGCCGCCATGCAGCGTTTCACTCAGGGTATCGACTTTAGCGAAGCCGCGCAGGCGATGGATGCCTTCTTTGAGATCGGGCCGGGCGGTCATTTTCTGGGGGCACAACACACCCACGACAACTTTGAGACCGCGTTTTGGATGGGCAACATGTCCCATGATGGCACGTTTGAGCAATGGACAGCCGAAGGCGGGCTCTGGCAGCACCAACGCGCAACAGACCGCGTGAAGCAACTACTGGATGACTATGAACCGCCGGAAATGGATCTCGCCATCCGCGAAGCGCTGGATGAATTCATAATCCGGCGGAGCCGTGAAATCGAAGGAGAAAAAACATGACCATCACCACCGACTGGACTTTGGAAAAAACCGCCCAGCGGCGCGATAATTACTATGCCGCAAGCCAGAAAAAATTCGTCCCCTTTAAGGACCCGATGGTCTTTCGCAAAGGCTCGATGCAATATCTGTGGGACGTCGATGACCGAAAATACATCGACTTGCTAGGTATGAATGTCTGTATCTCTGTGGGCCACAGCCACCCAAAAGTCGTGGCCGCCGCGATGGAACAGGCGCAGCAACTGACCCATTGCACCACCATGTTCTATCACCCGGTGCCCGCACATTTCGCCGAGGAACTGGCCGCAACCATGCCCAACCCCAATGGCGATATCGAATGGGTGGTGCATTTCACCAATTCCGGCTCCGAGGCGGTGGACCTCGCCATGACCATTGCGCGCGGCTACACCGGCAACCTTGACCTGCTGGCCCTGCGATCCGCCTATCATGGACCCACAGCAGCAGCACAGTCCATCACCGGGATCTCTGGGTGGCGTCATCCCGGCATGCCCGGCAACGTGGCCTTCGTCGCCGACCCAAACCAATATCGCGGCATCTTTGGCCAGAACGCCGGCGCACAGCCCTATCTGGACGAGATCGAGCGCACCATCCACACCGCCACCACCGGGCAGGTGGCCGGCATCTTTATCGAAAGCGTGCAGGGGTACGGCGGCATCATCGAGATGCCCAAAGGCTACATGACCGGCGCGGCTGAACGGGTGCGCGCAAAGGGCGGGCTGCTGATCGCTGACGAGGTGCAGGCAGGCTTTGGCAGAACCGGCGACAATATGTGGGGCTTCGAGGCGGATGGCGTCATCCCCGATATCGTGGTGATGGCCAAGGGCATTGGCAACGGCTTTCCTCTTGCCGCTGTGGTCACCCGCAAAGAAATTGCCGCGCCGATGGCCGACAAATTCATGTTCCATACTTATGGCGCGAACCCCACGGCCTGCGCCGCTGGCCGGGCTGTGCTTCAGGTCATCAAGGAAGACAAGGTTCAGGAGAATGCCCGCGTCGTTGGCAAGGCTCTGCTAGAGCGCCTGCACGCTCTAAAGAAAAAACATACCGCCATCGGCGATGTGCGTGGGCGCGGTCTGATGCTGGCGATCGAGATGGTGAAGGATCATAAAACCAAAGAGCCCGACCCACAGACCACGTCAGCCGTTTTCGAGCAAAGCCGCCAGAGCGGACTGATCCTGTCGAAATCCGGGGCCTATCAATCCTGCCTGCGGATGGTGCCGCCGATGTGCCTGTCACTTGAGGACGTGGATCAGGTAGCCGACGGGCTGGATCGGGCCTTTAGCAACATTAACAACTGAACCACCGGGGCTTGATCCCTTGGGTTAGGACGGCGGGATAACGCGCCGTCCTAACCGCTCGAACGACAGATGTTCGACGCCACAAAAGCATCCTACCAAAGCGCGCCACCCGTCACCTGTAGGTTCTCCATCGTCAGGCCACGCGCCGCATCGCTGCACAGATAGGTCACAAGGTCTGCGATTTCCTCGGCCTTGATAATACGTTTCTGAGGGTTTTCTGCAGCTATGTCGGCCATCGCCTGATCGACTGTACGCGTGTTGCCTTCGCGATTTACGATCTCTTGGACATCACGCCGCATCAGATCGGTCTCGACCCATGTCGGGCTGACCATGACGCAGGTGACACCATGGGCTGCCCCCTCCAGAGCGACGCAGCGGGTCAATCCCAACAGCCCGGCCTTAGAGGCGCAATAGGCCGGGTTGTCCGCCCAGCCGACGCTGGCTGCAGTCGAGCCGATATTGACGATCCGGCCAAACCCATTGTCGATCATCGCCGGCAAGACTGCACGCATCATACGAAAGGCACCGGTCAGATTGGTGTCGAGTATGGCATTCCAAAGCGCGTCGTCATGGCCGCAAACCGGGTGTTCGCTCGTCATGCCGGCCGCGTTGATGAGCATGTCGATCGGACCAATAGCCGCCCGCGCGCCTGTCACAAAGGCATCCACGCTCGTCTGATCGGTCACATCCAGCGGTGCGGCGTGCACCTTCTGTCCTGCCTCACGGATCAGTTTCAGTTCATCCGCATACCGCGCATCGTCCCTTCCGCCAACGGATCGAGACCCCACCGACACATCCGCGCCCGCCTTGGTCAGGGCTGTGGCAATTGCCAGCCCCATGCCCGACAACCCGCCGGTAACAATAGCCGATTTTCCAGATAGATCAGACATCTTCACACCATCAAATAATCGTTGTTCATAATCATCTTCACGCCGATCACACAGGATGTTTCATCCAGTGCACGGTCGTGTGGCATGCGAATTCCGTCACCTACCGCAGCCGCGTCCGTGGGATGTAATCTGCGATTGCCATGCTTTTCATAGCGTAAAAACTTCATCAATAGTGCCCTTTAGCACCATGACCCGGCCATACTTGTTCCCTATGCCCATGGACAATATCGGGCGATCTACGCCCCGGAAAATCATGGAGACCATCACATGCGGCGCCACAACCTCACCCCGATTCCGGAACTTTATGTCAGCTATGACAGTGCCCAGAAGCTGAAGCTGGAAGCGGCCGATCTGGTCAGTCATGACCTGACGCCGCGGCAGATTTGTGATCTGGAACTGTTGATGAATGGTGGGTTCAATCCGCTCAAGGGGTTTTTGTCGGAAGAGGACTACAACGGCGTCGTTGACAACATGCGGCTTGCCGATGGCACGCTCTGGCCGATGCCGATCACGCTGGATGTCAGCGCCGATTTTGCCGAAGCGCTGGAACTGGGTCAGGATATCGCGCTGCGCGACCAAGAGGGCGTGATCCTCGGCACCATGACCGTGACCGACCGCTGGACGCCGGACAAATCACGCGAGGCCGAAAAGGTGTTCGGTGCCGACGACAGCGCCCACCCGGCGGTGAACTATCTGCACAACACGGCCGGTGCGGTTTACCTCGGCGGGCCGGTCACCGGAATCCAGCAGCCGGTGCATTACGATTTCCGCGCGCGGCGCGATACACCCAACGAGTTGCGCGCCTATTTCCGCAAGGTCGGCTGGCGCAAGGTCGTGGCGTTCCAGACCCGCAACCCGCTGCACCGCGCGCATCAGGAACTGACGTTCCGTGCCGCCAAGGAGGCGCAGGCCAACCTGCTGATCCACCCGGTCGTGGGCATGACCAAACCCGGCGATGTCGATCACTTTACCCGCGTGCGCTGTTACGAGGCCGTATTGGACAAATACCCCGGATCGACCACGTCGATGAGCCTGCTCAATCTGGCGATGCGCATGGGCGGCCCGCGCGAGGCGGTCTGGCACGGGCTGATCCGCGCCAACCATGGCTGCACCCATTTCATCGTTGGCCGCGACCATGCCGGTCCCGGCAAGAATTCCAAGGGCGAGGATTTCTACGGGCCGTATGATGCGCAGGAGTTGTTTCGTGCGCACCAAGAGGAGATCGGCGTCGAGATGGTCGATTTCAAACACATGGTCTATGTGCAGGAACGCGCCCAATACGAGCCGATGGACGAGATCGCTGACAAGGATGACGTGACGATCCTGAACATCTCGGGCACCGAGCTGCGCCGCCGCCTGTCCGAAGGGCTGGAAATCCCTGAATGGTTCTCTTTTCCCGAGGTTGTGACCGAGCTGCGCAAAACCCGCCCGCCCCGCGCGAGCCAGGGGTTCACCGTATTCTTCACCGGCCTGTCGGGGTCGGGCAAATCGACCATCGCCAACGCGCTGATGGTCAAGCTGATGGAGATGGGCGGGCGTCCCGTCACGCTGCTGGATGGCGATATCGTGCGCAAGAATCTCTCAAGCGAGCTGGGCTTCAGCAAGGAACACCGCGATCTGAACATCCGCCGCATCGGCTATGTCGCGAGCGAGATCACCAAGAACGGCGGCATCGCCATCTGCGCGCCCATCGCGCCCTATGCCACCACGCGCCGCGCCGTGCGCGAGGACGTGGAGGCCTTTGGTGCCTTCGTGGAGGTCCATGTCGCCACCACGCTGGAGGAATGCGAACGCCGCGATCGCAAGGGCCTGTACAAGCTGGCACGCGAAGGCAAGATCAAAGAGTTTACCGGCATCTCAGACCCCTACGACACGCCGCAAAACCCGGAACTCAGCGTCGAGACCGAAAATGTCGAAGTCGACAACTGCGCACATCAGGTCATCCTGAAGCTGGAACAAATGGGCCTCATTAAAGGATGACAAAGGCACCCGGTGCAGATGTGAAAGGAATAACAGATGACGAATCCAGCAGACATCAAGGTGCAGGTGATGCGGCGGCTGGCCATTTTGGCCGGCCACGAGATCATGCAGATCTACGAGCGAGACGATTTTGACATCTGCACCAAATCTGACGACAGCCCGGTCACACTCGCTGATCAATTGGCGGATCGGCTGATCCATGATGGGCTGCGCACGGCATTTCCCGACACCGCCATCGTAACCGAAGAACAAGCCGCAACCCATGCGGAAACGGCCCGCAGTTTTTTCATCGTCGATCCCCTCGACGGCACCAAGGAATTTATTCACCGACGCGGCGAATTCACCGTCAATATCGCGTGGGTTGAGGCGGGCGAGCCTGTGCTGGGAGTGGTTTACGCCCCGGCACGCGCCCGGCTTTTCTACACTGACGAAAACGGCACTACGGTAGAGGAATTGGGCGCACTCTCCGCGGATCAGGTGGGGGAGACAAGGCCGCTCAGCGTGTCAAAACCCGATCCTGACGCGCTGATTGTGGTGGCTTCTAAATCACACCGGGACGCGGCTACCGATGCCTATATCGCCCAGTATCACGTGGCCGATATGCGCAGCGCCGGTTCATCGCTGAAGTTCTGCCTCGTGGCCTGTGCAGAGGCCGACCTCTATCCACGACTGGGCCGCACGATGGAATGGGACACCGCAGCGGGACAGGCTGTGCTCAAAGGTGCGGGTGGGCAAGTCCTGCGCGCCGATACCCTGACCCCGCTCACCTATGGCAAGCTCGGTTTTGAGAACCCGCATTTCATTGCTTGCGCGCCGGGTTTCGACCTCAAGACATGAAACGAAACCGGCGGCTCGCAGATGGTGAGCCGCCGATGACCAATCACGTGCGCGGTTTTTCAGGGCTTTAGCGCATGCGCCCCGAGCGCCTTGTAATATGGCATATGATGATCGAGATAGACGCGCATATTCGGGTGCGCGCTGCACATGGTTTCAAAAGCGACCTTTTGCTCGGCGACTTCTTCGGGGGTGATCGGGCGGATACCTTTCGAGGCGCTCACATCTCCGTGCCAGCCTGCAACCTGTTTCCAGTCTGCTGGCTTTTCGTCTTGCCATTCGAAGGCATGATCAGCAGCCGGCAGGCCAATCTGCTTCCACAACGCGCCGATTGCCTTGCTGGTATCAGCGCGGATATCCTCTGCGCGGATCACCACCGGCACCTCATCTGATAGCGCACATAACCCGTCATAATGGCGTGATTGCGCCTCTAGTCCGATCTCGTCGCAAGTTACTTCCGCGTCGAGTTTGAAATAGGATGGGATCGACGCGATCGGATCGCGGATCAAAAAACAATTGCTCAAGCGGTCGCAAAACGCTTTGTCCTCCAGCACATGCGGCATGACGTAATAGCTCATGTCCTTGAAAAACACCGGGCCGCTTTGCGCCTTTTCCAAGATCATATCCCGGACATCTTCGTAGGTGATAGGATGGTTCTTCTCCGCCTCGAAATGCGGCATCCTCCGAACCTTGCGGTTGATGTAATAGTCATACATGAACGGCTCGTGAAAGCAGGTCAGGTCCGCCCTTTCGCGCATCACACGTTCGGTCGCCGTCGACATGGATCGTGGGTGCGACCATAGCGCAATAATCGGGTACATAAGGGGCCTCCATTGCCGGGAATCGCGCGATGAGATCGCATTGGGTCTAGATTGTACGACCCACGAGGCCCGGTCATGATGCCTTTAGACACTGCCCCCTCCTCTCGCACGACATAGTGCCTAAAGGCATCTATCCGCCCTGTGGGCCGCTTTTCATAATGCATGCGTACTAGAAGCTGAACGCCCGCACCGGGTGCGCTTTTGCTTGGTGACCGGCCCCAACCGTCGCCTTGCTTTACCAGCCATCAAAGGCTGGAAAACGCTCCGTGCGCAGTAAAAAAATCCAAAGGGAGAAACAAGAATGATAAACACAACCAACTGCGCCATGGCCCTTCTGGCCTCTCTCACGGTGGCCACGTTCACTAACGCCGCAACCGCCGCCGATCTGGGCGCGACGGATGAGCCGATCAAACTGGCGATCAACGAATGGACCGGCCAGCACATCTCGACGCATGTCGCTGGCGATCTGCTCGAGAAGATGGGCTATAGCGTGGAATATGTGACCGCTGGCAACTATCCGCAGCATACTGCACTGGCCGATGGCGATTTGCATGCCTCGTTGGAAATCTGGACAAATAACGTCGGCGATATCTACCCCAAGATGAAGGAAGCGGGAAAGATCGTCGATATCGGCGCGCTGGGTCTGACCACGCGCGAGGGGTGGATGTATCCCAAACACATGGAAGATCTGTGCCCCGGTTTGCCCGATTGGCAAGCTCTGAGCGCGTGCAAGGATATACTCGTGACGCCAGACGCCTTTCCGCAGGGCCGAATCCTTGCCTACCCTGCCGACTGGGGCACGCGATCTGCCGATATCATCGAAAGCCTCGGGATTGATTTCAAGGCCGTGCCCGCAGGATCCGAAGGCGCGCTGGTTGCAGAACTGAAATCGTCAGAAGCACAGCAGACACCGCTGGTCATGATGTTTTGGGCACCGCACTGGATCTTTGCCGAGATCGAGGCCGGTTGGGTCGAATTGCCCGCGTTTGAGGACGCCTGCCTGACAGACCCCTCATGGGGACCCAACCCGAACGCCACAGGCGATTGCGGGGTAGAGGCGCCGGTCACGATGAAAGTCGCCTGGGCCGGATTCGAGGAAAAATGGCCCGCCGCCTATGCCCTGCTTGATGCGCTGCAAATGGATACCGCAGAGCAGGAAATCATGATGAAGGCGATCGATCAGGACGGCAGGGATGTCGAGGACGTCGTCGCCGCCTGGGTCGCGGAGAACCAACACCTCTGGGGTCCCTGGATCGACGCCGCAAGCAAGTGAACCCCTCCGATCCCCGGCGCAGCGGTCCAGCGCTGCTGCGTCTTTTTCAAGAAAGTACATCATGACTGCAGCGGCAAAGCTCTCGGTTCGGAACCTCTGGAAAATCTACGGCCCGAATCCAGAAAAATTGGTTTCCAGAGATTTCCCTGCCATGTGCCACCAAGAGCGGTTGGCGCATATACGCGAAAATCACCATTTTGTGGCGGCTGCCGATGTCAGCTTTGATATTTCTGAAGGCGAGATCTTTGTCATCATGGGGTTGTCCGGCTCGGGCAAATCAACCGTGCTGCGTGCCATATCGCGGTTGATCAAGCCGACATATGGGCAGGTCTTTCTGGATGGCAATGACCTGTTAAAAGCCGGCGTCCGCGAAATGATCGAAATCCGTCGGCACAAGATGGGGATGGTTTTCCAGAATTTCGGGCTTCTGCCACATCTTGACGTGGTTCAGAACGTGGCCTTCCCACTCAAGGCCCAACGTCGCCCGCGCGCCGAACGCCGCGCTCACGCGCGTAAGATGATCGAACTGGTCGGACTGAAAGGCAAGGAACAGTCCTATCCACACGAGCTGTCAGGTGGACAACAGCAGCGCGTGGGCATCGCACGGTCGCTCGCAGTAGAGCCGGAAATTTGGTTTCTGGACGAACCATTCTCGGCCCTTGATCCCCTCATACGCGCCCAGATGCAGGACGAATTTCTGCGCCTTCAGACGCAGTTGCGCAAAACCATCGTCTTTGTCACCCATGATTTCCTCGAAGCCCTCAAACTTGCAGACAATATCTGCATTATGAAGGATGGAGAAATCGTTCAGATTGGCTCTCCGTCCGAAATCGTGATGCGCCCGGCAAATGATTACGTAAAGGACTTTATCGGCGACGTGCCGCTGGCCAAGGTGATCCACGCAAAGGATGTGATGGGCGCGGCCTATGCCGATGGCAAAACGCATCCCACCGTTGCCCATAACTCGATCCTTGATGAGGCGCTCAAGCTCTTTGACGAGAACACTGAAACCGTCGATGTGATCGGCGATGATGGCCGTGTTCTTGGGTCATTGCATCCGTTGGAGGTGATCCGATCACTCTATCACGACGACGTGGCAACAGCGCAGACATGACCCGCATCGTCGATACCTTGGCGGCCTCTGCCCGATCGGCGTGGCCATGGCTCTTGATCCTCGCCATCAGCGCCGCGCTGATCATGGTGCGTAAGGCCTTGCCTGCCGTCATTGACTATCCAGACGCGTGGACACTGCCCATTGCCGACTGGATTAATCACTACATGGATTGGTTCGTACCACAGTTTCAATGGATGTTCCGCGCAGTCAGCAGCACATTGCAACTGGCCCTTGTTGGCGTGCAATATATTCTGCTGGGCTTTCCGTGGATCATCACCCTCTCACTCGTCGCGCTCATCGCGTGGCAGGCCGGCGGGATCAGGCTGGCCGCGTTAACGGTGTTGGCACTGCTTTATACGCTGATCTCGGGCTATTGGATCGCAGCAATGAACACGCTCTCGCTGGTGGTCGTCGCCCTGCCTCTGTCGGTGTTGCTGGGGTTTCTGATGGGGTATGTCGGGTTTCGCTCTCGGCGGATGCTCAGGGTAATCTTGCCGACGCTTGACCTGATGCAGACGATCCCTGCTTTCGCCTACCTGATCCCGATCCTACTGCTGTTTGGCTTTGGCCCGGTGGTCGGCTTGATTGCCAGCGTCGTGTTCGCCGTACCGCCAATGGTGCGCAATACGATTCTCGGATTTCAGAGGATTCCACCCGCCATTGTCGAAAGCGCGCGCATGTCGGGCTGCACCCCGTTCCAGAAATTTCTTTGGGCCGAATTACCGACCGCTTGGCCGCAAATGCTGATCGGTGTCAATCAGACCACAATGGCGGCACTGTCTATGATCATCATCGCAGCAATTATCGGCGGCTTCGACGATATCGGCTGGGAGGTTCTCTCGTCCATGCGCAAAGCGCAGTTTGGGCAAAGCCTGCTTTCCGGCGTCGTCATCGTGCTTTTGGCAATCATGCTGGACCGCGTAACGGCCGCTTTTGCCGCACGACAATTGCCAACCGCCAGCCATGTGGGAATGTCAGGCGATCGGTTCGCACTTTGGGCTGTAGCGCTCATAGCTATCGGAGCTGTTCTGGCGGTTTCTATGCCCGGCTTCACCATCTGGCCGGATCGGTGGGTCGTCTATCCCGCCCAAAACATCAACGATGCGGTCGAGACTTTTACCACCCGATTTGGCGCGCAGATGGCCAGCGTTAAGAACTGGGTGCTCTATCATTTGCTCCTGCCCGTGAAGATGGGCTTCGAGAAGGTCATACAGCCCTTCACATGGGGCTTCACCTTCACCCCGCTGTTAAAATCCGCCTACTGGGCGCTGACGGCAATTGGCTGTCTCACTGCCTTTGGTTCCGGTTGGTGGAAAACCAGCGTTGCGATTATCGTGGTCATGGGCGTTTTGTATTTCGGCACCACCGGGTTGCCATGGGCCAGTGTGCTGCTGCTGTCGATCATGCTGGGTTACGCCGTGGACGGGCGGCGTCTGGCCCTGTTTTTAGGTGGGACAATCGTGTTCTTGCTCATCAACGGGCTTTGGTCGCAGGCAATGCTGTCCGTCTATCTATGTTTTGTATCGGTCTTTCTTTGCGTGCTCTTTGGCGGATTGATTGGAGTTTGGGCCGCCGCCTCGGACGTGATGTCGGGTATCATCCGCTCAATCAACGATGTGCTCCAGACCCTGCCACAATTCGTATTGCTGATCCCTGCTCTCATGCTCTTTCACGTCGGAGAGTTCACGGCACTGCTGGCGATCATCGCCTATGCTATCGTCCCCATGATCCGCTACACCGAATTCGGCCTGCGCAACGTTTCGGGAACGCTGGTCGACGTTGGCGTGTCGGGCGGCTGCTCGCGTTGGCAACTTTTCTGGCTTGTACGACTGCCCCAAGCCATTCCACAGATGTTGATCGGGGTGAATCAGACCGTGCTTTATTCACTGGGAATGCTGGTCATCGCGGCACTGGTTGGCACCACCGGGCTAGGTCAGGCGATCTATGTCGCGCTTGGCCGGGCTGATGCAGGAATGGGTATTGTTGCGGGCTTGGGCATGGCCCTTATCGCTATGAGCCTTGATCGTATTCTACAGGCCGTCGTCAACAGCCATACCTGACCTCACTTTGGCACCGATCCCCTATTCAGCCATCGCACCAAAGAACATCAGGAACAGTTCCCGCTCGCTGGTGATGCCCAGTTTACGATAGATTCGCCCCTTGTGATTCTTGATATTCCCCAACGACAGATCAAGCATATGAGCAATATTCGTACTGCTGTGGCCCTTAAAGATTAACTGCACGATATCCTTCTCGCGCGGCGTCAGCCCCATCTGGTTGCTCCAGTTTTCGATCGTCGAGGTTTGGGCCGCGGGCTGATCCGACAGATCCTTTGGCGTCAATGTCCATAAGAACCGCTCGGGCAGTCCAAAGCTGGCCTCCAGCGGAAAGCACTCCAACTCGGCCTCCGGCACCTCTTGTTTGCTCCATTCGTTGGTGACCCAGATCGTAGAGCCGGCGCTATTGGTGATCCGCAGCGGGTAGCCAAGCGAAGGTGAATTGTCGATATGTTCCGGGCTGACCCGCAAAAGCGACCGGATATGCAAGCGATAGAGCGCAGCGCAAGCATCAAAAATGCCGCGCAAAGCCTGAATGACCTCCAGCGAAAACAGCGCATCCTTTTTGTTGAAAAAGATCGCAACCGAACTGTCGGCCACGCCGGGCAGAAAAACACCGATTTCGTCAGTGACACCGATTTCCGGCATAAGACCCCCGGTGTAGTGGCTATAGCGATTGTGATCTCGTACAAAGTCCTGCAACCAAACAACGCCTTCCTTCCTAGTCCGACGCCAATGGTCAAGATATGGATCAGACGCGGCAAACTCTGACAGATAGAGTTCCGCCATGTGCGAGGGAAACGTATGCGAATGGATCAGAAAACGTGGCATCTCACGCGTGGAATAACGGGCCATCGTGATGAAATCAAAGTCAAGGACATTGCCCATCGCATCGGCAAGCTCCTTTTCAAAGTCAGGCGTTCCGACGGCTTCAAAGACAGTGCGGAAACAGGTCAGGGTTTCGTGCTTCGCCATATCTGGGTACGTTTTTTGGTCATCCATAGGGTCTTTGGTGCGTCCGCCCATCCACGAGGCGATCCCCCTTAGATACACAAGATTTATGTATCAGATTTACCCTCTTCCGTCATCCCATTTTGCACGTCAATCAATATGGACATTGTTGACTCCGGGGGCATGGCCGAAAAATTCATGCTGCTGAAAGTATTTGATTTTCAATAATAAAATCACATGGCATCTAGTGGCACTTCGCTCTGCACAAAGGCCATGCAGGCCGAGCTCCGCGTAAACGTGGATATATCAGTCACTGACCCGCCGTCGTCTGAACCGCCGCGTTGGGAAACGGCTATATTTTGGCTGCCCAGCGCGATAACCGTCCAGAGGATCAGTCCGGCTTGCCGCGCGAGCCGCTCATCTTTGAGATCACCGCAAAGAACAGCGGCACAAAGAGTACCCCCAGCACCGTCGCGGCGATCGTGCCCGACAGCACACCTGCGCCGATGGCAGTGCGCCCACCGGACCCCGCCCCGGTGCTCAGCACCAGTGGCAACACGCCCAGACCAAAGGCCATTGAGGTCATCAGGATCGGCCGGAACCTCTGGCGTGCGGCATCGACTGCGGCCTCCAAAATAGTTTCGCCCGCCGCGCGTTTATCGCGCGCAAACTCGACGATCAGGATCGCGTTCTTGCCGGTCAGGCCGATCACCGTCAGCAGGCCGACCTGAAAGAACACGCCATTATCGAAACTGCCCAGCCACGCACCGACCAGCGCGCCCAGCACCCCGATGGGCATCGCCAGCATCACCGCGAACGGGATCGACCAGGATTCGTACAATGCTGCCAACGCGAGGAAAATCGCCGCCAACGACAGCGCATAGAGCAGCGGTGCCTGATTGCCCGACTCCTGCTCTTCCAGCGACAGACCAGTTAGCGAGATCTGGAACCCCGGCGGCAGATCACCGGCGAGGCGTTTCAGTTCGGCAATCGCCTCGCCAGTGCTGACGCCAGGCGCGGGGGCGCCCTGAATTTGCATTGCCGGGACACCGTTGTAACGCGTCACCCCTTGCGGCCCATAGGACCATTGCGCAGTGGTAAAATTAGAGAACGGCACCAGACCACCACTGGCGTTGCGCACACGCCATTTCTCGATGTCTGACGGCACGCTGCGGGCATGTGCCTCACCCTGCACATAGACCCGCTTGATCCGGCCCTCATCCACAAAATCATTGACATAGGTGCCCGCCCACGCGGTGCCGAGCAGGTTGCCCACATCCGTCGCGCTGACCCCCATGGCTCCGGCCTTGCGCCAGTCGATATCCAGATTGAACTGCGCCGCGTCCTCCAGCCCGCTGGGCCGGGCTGATGCAATCAGCGGGCTTTGCGCTGCCATGCCCAGCATCTGATTGCGCGCCTGCAGCAGTTGCTCGTGGCTCTGCCCGCCGCGCGCCTGAATGTAGAAATCAAAGCCCGAGACATTGCCCAGTTCGATCACCGATGGTGGCACGATGGGAAACACCATCGCGCCCTGAATTTGGCTGAACGCCCCGTAGGCCCGGCCCGCAAGTGCCTGAACACTTTGCGCGGCCTCTTCGCGTTTGTCCCAGTCCTTGAGCCGGACAAAGGCCAATCCCATGTTTTGCCCGCGCCCCGAAAAGCTGAACCCGGCAATGCCGAAGACGCTTTCGACGATCTCGCCCTCCTGATCGAGGAAATAGTTTTCGACCTGCTTGACCACGTCCAGCGTCTGTTCGGCCGTGGTGCCTGTCGGACCCTGAATTAGAGTGAACAGAATCCCCTGATCCTCGTCCGGCAAGAACCCTTGCGGCGTGCGCATGAACATGCTGACCATCAGCGCCACGATCATCAGATAGATGATCCCCACCCGCACGGGCCGCTTGACGATGTAACCCACCGTACCGGCATACCCGCCCAACAGCTTGTCAAAGCCGCGATTGAACAGCCCAAAGAAACCTGTGGTTTTCTCGCCGTGCTTGGCCTTGAGCATCGTCGCACACAGTGCCGGTGTCAGCGTCAGCGCCACCACCACCGACAGCGCCATCGCCGAGATGATCGTGACCGAGAACTGCTGATAGATCACCCCGGTTGAGCCGGGAAAGAACGCCATCGGCACCAGAACCGCCGACAGCACGACCGCGATACCGATCAGCGCGCCAGTAATCTGATCCATCGACTTGCGCGTTGCCTCCAGCGGGCTCAGCCCTTCCTGCTCCATGATCCGTTCGACGTTTTCGACCACAACGATCGCGTCATCCACCAACAGGCCGATCGCCAGCACCATGGCCAGCATCGTCAGCGTATTGATCGAAAACCCGAAGAACGCCATCACCCCGAACGTCCCCATCAGAACCACCGGCACCGCCAGCGTCGGAATCAGCGTCGCGCGCAGGTTTTGCAGGAACAACAGCATCACGAAAAACACGAGGATGATTGCCTCGATCAGCGTTTTGACCACCTCTTTGATCGAGATTTTGACAAAGGGCGTCGTGTCGTAGGGAATGACATATTCGACCCCTTCGGGGAAAAACGCCGCCAGTTCGGCCACCCGCGCCTTGACCAGCTCGGCCGTGTCCAGCGCGTTGGCGCCGGGCGCCAGACTGATCGCCAGCCCAGAGGACGGATTGCGCTTGAACCGGGAAATGGTGCCGTAATTCTCTGCGCCGATCTCGACCCGCGCCACATCGTTCACCAGCACAAGCCCCCCGTCGGTTTCGGCGCGAATGACGATCTGGCGGAAATCATCCGGCGTGGTTAGCAGCGACTGCGCGGTGATCGTGGCGTTCAACACCTGCCCGTCGGTCGCCGGGCGCGCACCAAACTCGCCCGCTGAAATCTGCGCATTCTGCGCACGCACCGCCGTCACCACATCCTGCGGCGTCAGTTCGAACGCGGCCAGCTTGGCCGGGTCCAGCCAGATGCGCATCGCATAACGCGCACCAAACACCCGGACATTGCCGACACCGTCGACGCGGCTCAACTCGTTCACCATGTAGGTGTTCAGATAGTCACCCAAATCAGTCGCGTCATAGGTCCCGCTTTCGGCGATCAGCGCGATCACCATCAGGAACCCTGACGATGATTTCTGCACCGGAACGCCCTGCCGTTGCACCGGCTCAGGCAACAGCGGCGTAGCCTGAGCCAACTTGTTCTGGACCTGCACCTGCGCGATATCGGGGTCGGTCCCGGTCTCGAATGTCAGAGTAATCGACGTGCCGCCCGCACTGGTCGAACTGGACGAAATGTAGCGCAACCCGTCCAGCCCGGTCATCTGCTGTTCGATCACCTGCGTCACCGTATTGGCCACGGTTTCGGCGCTGGCACCCGGATAGGTCGCAGAGACGGTCACCGTGGGCGGCGCAATCTGTGGATACTGCGCCACTGGCAGTATCAGGATCGACAGAACGCCAATCCCGATGATGAAGATCGAGATGACCCAGGCAAAAATCGGTCGGTCGATAAAGAAACGCGCCATACGGGGGGGCTCCGGTCTGAATACTGTCTCGGTGGCGGCTCTACTCCGCCGCGACCTCGGGTTTCGAGCTGCGTTCCTGCGGGGTCACCGTGGCACCGGGCGAGGCCCGTTGCAGCCCCTCCACCACGATACGGTCACCACTTTGCAAACCGCTGCGCACCACCCAATCCGTGCCGCGATCCTGAATCACCTCGACGACTTTCTGCTCAACCACGCCCTCGGCATTCACTACCAACGCCGTGGGCTGACCGCGCCGGTTGCGGCTGATCCCCTCCTGAGGCACCAGAAACGCGCCCTTCGCAATGCCATTGGGCATCTGCACCTGCACATACATCCCCGGCAACAACAGCTTGTCCGGATTGGCAAACTCCAGCCGCAGGACAACAACCCCGGTTAGCATATTCACCGTCGGCTCGGCGGCAGTCAGTTGTCCGGTCTGGTCAAACAGGCTGCCATCCGCCAGCCGCAGCGTCACGTCGCGTGACGCATCCCCCAGCCGGGCCTCGGTATTGCCGCGCCGGAAATCCAGCAATTCAGCCGCCGATTGGGTCACGTCAACGTAGATCGGGTCGATGTTGCGAATGATCGCCAGCGGCTGTTGCTGGCTGGCCGTGACCAGCGCCCCGGCACTGACGATCGAACGGCCGATTTCGCCCGACAGGCGGGCGTGTATCTTGGTCCGGTCCAGTTCGATCCGGGCCAGTTGTAACTGCGCCTTGGCGGCTTGCAGCCCCGCAGCGGCGCTATCGCGTTCGGTGATTGCGGTATCCAGCGCCTGTTCGCTGACCACATTGCGCGTGGACAGGGTGGTCAGTCGCTCCGCCTCGCGGGAAGTCGCGCCCACCATTGCTTCGGCCTGCGCCACGGCGGCCTCTGCCTGCGCCACAGCCGCCAGATAGGTCGCCGGATCGATCTGGTAGAGGATATCACCCTCGTTGACATGCCCACCTTCGGTGAACTGCCGGTCGGTGATTATGCCTGCCACCTGCGGCCGCACTTCGGCTTCGGCAGAGGCAACGATGCGACCGGGCAGTGTTGTACTGAGTTCCACATCCTGCGGCGTGACGGTAACGACGGTCACGGCGGGCGGAGGTTGGTCGCCCTGCTGGGCCATGGCAACCCCTGCCCCGGCCAGCAACGCGAATGTCAGGATCAGCGGACGTAGTACGGCATTGGTGATAAACATGGGCAACATCCATTCGGCGCGGGTCGATATCCAGGGTGGAAACGGCACTGTCGCAACAGGCCTTGGGGTCTGTGCATTTGGTGGCTCTTATATCCCTCTGGACGTCTTGGGCAACCCGCCCGGATCAATGATGACTATTTCGTGTGCCCGTCCTCATTCGAAATCGGACCTCACAGCGATTTGGGCGTCGGAGACTGTGGCTCTTTGGTGTGATTGAGCCGGCACGCAGCCCTGCGACATTTGTAGCTGACGCGACAACGCCGCCTGCTCATAGAACCCAGCCACCATAACCATCAATTGGGTTCATGAGGCAAGAACGCCGCGCGCTCCGCGCAGCAATGCCATATAAAAATGTATTTATTCAGTATGTTATGCGTTTATTGAGTCTTTTTTCAAACTTTCTTTGAACCTTTTCGCGCCCTCAAACGACCTATCACCGTTACTCAAGCAAACAAGCCGATTGGCTCAATCAACGGAGACAGAAAATGTTCAACTCAACCTTCAAACAGACCGTTCTTTCCACTCTTGCTGCAACTGTCGTTGCAACCAGTTTCTCGATTAACCCGGCACTTGCCGGTGGTGGCGGTGGCCGTGATCCAGCCGAGCGGGTCAGCACCATCTCGACGGTCAATCCTGACGGCAGCAAGACCAGCATTCGGTCGCGCAACGCCGCCAAGACCTTTACCCTCACGCGGACCAAAAACGGCAAGGTCGTCAACAAGAAGCGCATTAACAAAAATCGCGGAACATTCGTGACCATCCACAACCCGGACGGCACCAGCCGCACGATCACGAAACCCAGCAAGCCTGGTAAAGCGTTCGTCACCATCCACAACGCGGACGGCACCAGCCGCACCGTCACAAAACCCAGCAAGCCGGGCAAGGCGTTCGTCACCCTGCACAACGCGGACGGCACAAGCACCACCATCACTGGCGCTGACCGGTAATGCCCGCGCCCACATTCACCGTTCGGTCTGATGATCCAAATCAGGTTCTTGATGACCGAACGGTAGAAATAGGGGCGTTATCTTGGCCCGGATTTCAATCAGGATCCCACCGCCCTCAGGCTCCATGCCGGCGCTTGGGATCACGGTGTTTGCAGGGGGCTGCGCTCCCTTCGACGACACCTCAGGAGAAGACCATGACTGCGATGACTGCGACGCCCACTCCTGTTTTGCTCTGCACACCATACTTGGTTAAAGTGATGCTGTGGATAATGGCGGGGTTGGGAATGTCAGAGGATGATGATCAGCGCCAGCTTGAGAGAGTCGCCAATGGTGACCGGCAGGCCATAGGCCTTCTCTACCAACGTTACCATAAACGGGTGTTTCACTTTGTTCGACGTTATGTCAGCGACGTTGGAGCCGCCGAGGACCTCACGAATGATGTCTTTATAGAGGTTTGGCAGAAGGCTTCGGCATATGAAGGCCGTTCCAAAGTTTCCAGCTGGTTGCTGGGCGTCGCCAGATACAAAGCCCTATCAGAAGTTCGCAAGAAAAAGCCAGTTCACTCAAAGTCCGGTGAGATACTGGATACACTGGAAGATGACGCAGATGACCCGGAAATGGTTTCTCAAAAGCGCGATAAGGGAACAGCGATCAAGCGTTGTATGAGAACGCTATCGCGCGATCATCGGGTGGTTCTGGAACTGATTTACTACCATGAAAAATCTATCGAGGAAGTTTCAGAGATACTCGATATTCCGAAAAACACGGTAAAGACCCGGACATTTCATGCGCGCAAGCAACTGTCTGCGGAAATGAACGCCCAAGGTCTTGATAGGGGGTGGCCATGAGCACTCTGAGCGAGAGAGAAAAACAAGAAGTGTCACTGCTGCTGCCTTGGTATGCGAATGGAACACTGAACAGCGAAGACAGCCGCAAAGTTGAGGCCGCGCTGGCTCAGGATGATGCGCTTGCCCGGGAATTTGACCTTGTACTGGAAGACCAGATGGCCGTGGTCGAGCTGGTTTCCGAAGAAGAGGTTCCCGTTTCCATGGCTGAACGGTTCAAGGCGGCGCTGAATGCCGAACAGGATGAACCAGCAACAAGCGCGAGACCGCGTGAAGCGGGTGAGAGCCTGATAAATCGCATTATTTCCGTTTTGTTTCCGGCCAGACCACGCGCCTATGCTGTTGTCGCCGCTGTGTTTATTTTGTTCGCACCGGCGGTTGTGATATACTCAATCGTGGTCGGAAATCATCAGACGGGCCAATATCAAACGGCTTCCGGAGAAGAGGAAACCATCCTCGGGAAAACGCGAACGCTGGTCAAATTCAATTCCGATGCCGTTTGGACTGACATAGACGCATTTCTAAGCGAGAATCGCGGCCAGATCGTAAAGGGGCCGACCCCGGACGGACTTTATGAGCTGGCGTTTGAAAAGGCTGATAAGCTTGCCGAAAAAATGGCGACTGAGACCGGTATTTTTGAATTCGTTTTACCTGCGAACTAGGCCACGCCGGAAGAGGAGAAAAACATGCCTGATAGATTAGTCCATTCATCCATCCGTTATGTTGGAATTCTGATGTTCGTCTACGCGATTGCAATACCGGTGCCATCTGCGCATGCCGACGGCGGGCGCGGCCCCGAACCCAGCCTCCATTCCAAACCTTCGACGAGTGCTTCAACATCTCAGGCTCCTGCGATATCCTATGGCAAAAAGAAAAGTGCCACGGCGCAGACCGAGGTGAGCACCTCACCCAAACCGAAGCGGCAAAGCCGAAAACCAGCCCCGCGAATTGTTGAATCCGGCCCGAGCGGGCAGCCACCTGCCGGTGAGTCCCGGTTTGTCGTTGACGAAGTGATCGTCCGGTTTCAGCTTTCGTCGACCCCCGGTGCACAACTTCGGGCGATCCGCGGTCTGGGCATGACCCATCTGAACGCGCGAACGTTCTTTTTGGCCGGTGTCACGGTGCATCGCTACCGTTTGCCCGCAGGCATCGGCGTCCAGGAGGCCATCACACAACTAGAGGCAAATGCTGCCGTCGTGAATGCCCAGCCGAACTATCTTTATTTTCTTCAACAGGATCAGAGCATCAATAAATTACCCCAATTCGGCAATGACAGGGTGCATTTGAGCGACGCTCATGCAACGACAAAAGGAGCCAACATCCGCATCGCAATAATCGACACGGCGATTGATGGAACGCATCCGGAATTTTCAAACTCGAACATCTCGTCATTTGATGTAACCGATGATGGCGGCAACGTCGATCCGCACGGCACATCCATCGCAGGTATATTGGCTGCAGACGCAAAACTGACAGGTGTCACGCCAGAGGCAGAGATTATCAGCATTGCCGCCTTCTCCAAGGATGCGTCAGGCAACACCGTCGGAAATACCTGGACAGTTCTCGAAGCCACGAATGTGGCCCTCAAGCAGGGTGTCGATATTTTGAACATGAGCTTTGCAGGCCCTGCCGACCCATTGCTTGAACAAGCGATGAATGGCGCCAAAAAACAAAACATTCTACCCGTTGCTGCGGCAGGGAATGAAGGGCCCGAGGCCGCAACACTATTTCCCGCCGGTTATGACGCGGTGATTGCTGTGACTGCGCTCGATAGCGAAAACAAGATATACTCCAGAGCCAATATAGGGGAACATGTTGACATATCCGCGCCCGGTGTAGGCCTCTTGGTTTTGGGAAATTCCTCCGGCTTTCGGACCTCATCGGGCACTTCGATGGCAACGGCCTATGTTAGCGGAATTGCTGCGCTAATATTGTCTGCAAATCCAGGGACTGACTATTCGATACTTCGATCAATGCTGGAAAACAGTTCCACTGATCTGGGCGAGCCGGGCAAAGACCGTGTTTTCGGATCTGGCATTCCCAACGCTGCGGTGGCCATCGTCGGCTTGAATAACTAACCCTTTCCAGCTGTCTTAGACACACAACTTTGTCAAAAGCCATGGTCGCGGAGTGCAAACGCTTGGACCTTATGACCTACGACCAACACGCGCCGCGCTACCTACCGATGGCGGCATTTTAAGGTGCTGTACTGCAATGGTGCTCGGCTTAGTAAATGTCCTGTAAGCGCGTTCATAGCTGAAAGTTCATTGGTAGTGTACGTTCTCCACCACCAATGAGCCGACGAAAAGGCTTCAGGCGTTCGTCATCAGGTTGGAACGGTCCAGAGAGCGGCGCATACCATACAATTCGCTATCACGGCTTTCCACGCGGGCAATTGCCGCCTTTGTTGCGCGTCTGAAGTTGAGCTTTGGCGCAGTCTTTAACGTCAGCGGCTCTCCCACGATTAACGCCGTAGGGATTTCCCGGAGACACACAAGCGGCAATTTTCTCGTTTGCAAGCGCCCCAGCATTCTCGCCTCCAATTCTGCTGAAGTGGCACTGCAAGCACCAGTTACAGCGCTTAAAAAGGTGCCGTTGCCCACATGGGTCAAAAACGTTCTCTTCGAGTCAAAGTGTTCGACTACGACGCCTGCGACAGTTTTCAGGAACCCGACGAAATCTGCGGGGCTCGTGTTTGCGAATATCTCATCGATTCGACGAACTTTGATTGCGATCAGATCAATCGTGCACTCATCCGTTCGCGTGACCTGTTCTAGGTAGTTCTGGAAAACCGACAACGACATGATTTGTTCACTTACGATTTCAGGATCATCCGCCATCACCGTGCTACTGGCGCTCCTATCTCGCAATGTGGCTGGCAAGAGCGGCTTCCCTCGGGCGCTATTCTGAGCAGCGAAGTAGCTATCAATCGCCGCTTGACGTTCCTGAACCAATCGTTCGGCGATCCTGATGCGTGTCAGAACTTCAAAGAACTCGTATGGTTTGGTAATGTAGTCAGTAGCTCCTCTTGAGAATGATTTCTCAATTGCACGGCGATCCTTGTGCCTTGTGATCATTATGATCGGTGTACTGGCGTATCTAGGCAGCCTCCGGATCTCAGCGCAGAGTTCGATACCGTTTTTTTCGGGCATGTCCACATCCAGAAGGATGCATTCGTACGCAATGGCTGTTTCGGTTAGTCTCTTAATTGCGTCGTTCGGAGATGAGAGAAGGGACACGCACTCATATCCCCCTTCAGAGAGACATTCACCGAGCAAATCCAGTGAAAGTATATCATCATCGACAGCCATTATTTTCATTACGTTTCTCCTTTTGTGTCGATTTAGAAACTATTGGCATCTCGTCCATCGCGGGTAGCCACTAGGTTGCTAACTTCTATCCGGGCAAGTTGGCCAAAATATGAACTGCTCTGATTTTCATTGCGTAGTGCGCATGTCGTTTGGATAAAAGACTTTTCCCAGCCCAACCCGTCATACGTGTGGTTCCTCGACATCAGATTGGGGCGGAAATTTGACGGGAATCTTGGCCGGGAAACTCGCTCATAGATAAAAACCATTTATTTACAATTATCTATGAGATTTCAAAGCCGACTCGAGAACCCTCACCAAAACCTAAAAATGGCCATGATCTCTCGCTAGGGGTGAGTAGGAGTACAAGTCGCGTAACTTGGGAGCAAATAAATGCGAATTCTGTTGGTCGATGACGACCTGATCTTCAGCGAGCTATTTACGGCAAAGCTTGCCGCGCAGGGTTTCACGCAGATTACTGTAGCGTCTTCGGCAGAAGCGGCATTAGAGCTGGTAGATCAGCAGCAGCACAGCTTCGATTGCTACCTACTGGACATAGTGCTCGGTGAAATGGATGGAATCGAGCTTTGCCGCCAATTGCGACAACGCATAGAGGCGCGCACGACGCCGATCATCATGATTACATCCAAGCAAACCTCGCATTCAATGGACGCAGCATTCGCAGCCGGAGCGACAGATTTCCTAAGAAAGCCCCTGAATGAAGTCGAGATAGCCGGACGAATCAAGACAGCAATGTTTTTGGTGGAAGCGACCAACAGGGAAAAACGCACGCGAAAGGCGTTGAAGGCGCTTGTATCATGCGGAATCGATGTGGAGGTAATCGATCCAAACGAGAAAGTGTGCTTTTCCGACGTACCCAATATGCTTGATTACTACCAGCTTGAGAATCGCATGCTCCGGCTCGACAAAGGGCATTACCAGTTGAGCGTGTTTCGCATCCGGATCGCAAGGTTCCGGGAAATCAGCAAACTGGCCGATCCTATGAAACTGGTGGCGAGGTTGCACTCAGCGAGCGTTCAGATTTCAGAGGCGGCCTCATCTGGAAAAATGCTATTTTCCTATATTGGACGCGGCCGGTTTATCTGCTGTGTTATGGGGCGTGAAACGAGGGTATCTGGAGTGTTCGAAAATTCGAACCAGATTACGATCGGGAACCGTATACGGGACCTTGGGCGTGACGATGGCGATCCCCACAGCCTCGAAATCAAAGCTCTGTCCGAGCGCACCATTCTGCAACGAGACGCCATAGTATCGCTGATTCGCAGTGAATACCGCATGGTCAGTTCATTCGTTCAGGAAACCCTCCCGGAGATAGACATGATAGAAGATCAGATTTTTGCCAAAGCCCTAGCCGCCGAGAAGGAAGCACCCCAAGTTGAGGATTTGTGACTGCGGCGTTCCGTACTGGTCCAATATACCTGTTTCGCAGAACAGCACGCCGAGAATAGGACGTGGTCATGTGCTAACTTGAGATTGAACCTGACCTACATATGTCATAGCCGCTCGTTCCGAATTGTTTTCATGCGGCTCTTCAACATTCATCAGAGCGGCTTGGATCTTGTCACCGTCGATGCTCATTGCCGCCCCTACGGGGGTGGCGCTCATCCCGATCCGCTTCATCCAGCGGCTAAAGACAGCAGGCACGATCCCGATGACCGACTTCGCCCCCAACTCTCGTGCTGCGGCAGCCATTTGCTTCAGCAGAATTGACTGAATAAGCAGACGCCGCTTAGAACCAACTGTCGGCGAGACAAAAAGCCGTGTCGCTTCCCATATCTCGGGTCGAACCGGTGCATCTAGGAATAGTATGTCTCGCGGGATGTTCTCAAGCAGTCCCCTCTGCGCATCCCGCAGCATGTAGCTGTATTGACCGCATTTGGCTGTTGAGGGAAGTAACCGCATTCCCGCAAGAATGCGGCCGTGCTCGTGGATCACGATCCAGCGACATTGCGGCGTGTCATATTGGTCAAACTCCATGCCTTCAGTCTGAGGCAGCTCCCAGCCCTTGTGATCAATGAAAACTTCCCTACGCGCCCTAAGATAGTTTGCGCAAAGCGTTCCGTATTGATGCATGTTTGCAAACGAAAGCGTTGTTCCCTGTACTTCGCGAGTCAGATCGGACATTGGTTGTCCAAACTGGTTTTGCCCATGCGGAACTTCGTCGTAACCAACCAGAGTTACAGCTTGTGGTTGTGCAACGTGATTGGGAAGTTCCAATCGACCCCGATATTTTCGTAGTGCGTATCTCGCTACACCCATGCCTGCCCCCGTTGAAAAATCTCCTATAAATAAACCAATGGTTGCAATAAGTAGCCTTATTTCTGCCATGATCAAGAGGCAAAATGCGTTCACATGCTGAGGCACCCTACATGTGTGGCTTCTGGATTCGCGCGTAACCTCAAAAAGCCTCATGTTTGTAGCAAATATCTGCTTCTGCAGGGTGGACAATGTCAGTTAAAAAATTCTATCAGCTAAGCCTTCGCAACAACCGAAACCTGTTTCGTCTGAATGCTCAGATGACGGATTATGCTCGAACCGGTGTGGCCCTTCTGCCACAGAGGCTGGCAATTTACATCGCTGCGCTATCACTAGTTGGGTTTTATTACAGCAGCTTAGTGGCCATAGTCTGCGGCGGATTCTTAATCTTATCAGAACTGTTTGATCTGCTGACATTCCGCAGGATTTTGCGGATGAAAAAGCGCGACATAGCAGACACACGTTTGAACATGAGACTGCTGATGATTGCCACGGCAGTAAGCGCAGCAAACATCGCGGTCTTCACAGCAGCTATCGCCCACCTGCAAGGACCAACGTCACACTTCATGCCACTGTTCTTCCTGTTCGCAGCCGGTCTCTTTGCGACGATGAACAACCATCAGTTGAAACCGATCCTACATCTCCGCCTCAGCTTCTATTTTGCGGTATTTTTCTTCATCCCGCTGTCGGACATCATAAGCACGAGCGCGCCATTCTCCTCTGAGTTGTGGGCGGAGTTCCTGACGAGTATATTTGTCATGTTCTTTCTGGTTGATTGCTCGCGCATCTCAACCGGACTGTATGACAAGACTCTGGTGCAGATGGAGGAAATCAGGCAGGAGCACGAAAAGGCTAAATCCGCCTTCGTAGCAAAATCGGATTTTCTGGCAACAGTCAGTCACGAATTGAGAACGCCGCTGACGTCGATCAAAGGCACGCTCGACTTGGTCGATTACGGTGCCTATGGCGAAGTGCCCGAGAAGATGAAGGGAGCACTGTCGATTGCACAGCGGAATGCCGGCCGACTGAACGCCCTGATCAACGACCTTTTGGACCTGCAAAAAATAGAAGCCGGCCGCATGTCCTTTCAGTTTGGCACTATTGGATTGGCGGATTTCTTGGTTCAGGCTGTTGCATCCAACCAACCGTTCGCAAGCAAGTTCAACGTAACTTTCGTTCTCGAGGATGTACCCCAACATCTGTTCATATACGTAGACGAAGCACGGCTGCACCAGGTGATGTCCAACATCCTGTCAAATGCAGCCAAGTTCTCGAACCCCGGCGATGCTGTTACAGTCACTTGCCAAGACAGAGGCGACACAGTTCGAATTTCAATAATTGACAGGGGAATAGGCTTATCCGAATCTGACCGTCAGATTGTGTTTGATGAATTCAGCCAACTTGATTCCTCTGACCGGCGAAAAGTCGGCGGAACTGGCCTTGGCATGAACATCTCCAAACGCATCATCAACGCACATTCTGGCGTGCTGGACTACTTTCGAAACGAGGGCGTCGGAACCACCTTCTACGTGGATCTACCTTTGGTTGACGCTGACAACGAATCCGTCTCGGAAGAGGCACGAGTGCTTTTTTCCAATGAACATCATGAAATGCAGCCCGAATAACTGGGCGCAAATAGGGCGGCACAATCAGGCCAACGGCTTGTAGTCTTGCTATCCACTCAGAAAATCCCTTTCTTTCAGCAAATTGCCATGCTTCCAATCAAACGAAGAATTTTAATCAATTTTTGCCATCTGCCCTATTTTTGACAGGTTGTTCTGTACAACTACTTACACGCTATGCGGGCATACCCTGATGTTGTTGCACCGGGGAAGTGATAGAAGGCTACGAAACAATGAAAATTCTTGCTGTCGACGACGACCCAATAATTCTCGAACTGCTCACGGAAGTTCTCCGGGTTGTTGGCTTCACGGACGTCACGATATGTGAATCAGCTAAGGAAGCCATTGAGACCATAACTCAGAGTGAAGTGCCTTTTGATTGCTTTCTCTGCGATATCCAGATGCCGGAAATGGACGGCATCCAGCTGACCTCTGCGATCCGGAAATTGCCGGAGTATGTTTCGACACCGATCCTTATGATCACAGCGATGTCCGACCGATCATATATTGATAACGCATTCGCAGCGGGTGCCACTGACTATGTGACCAAGCCATTTGAAATCGCAGAGGTGCATGCCCGTATGCGCCTGTTCAGTGAGCGTGATGCTGAACGCAAACTGTTGGAGGACCGTAACCCGGTCCCAACACCGGGACATCCTGCTGGAACTGTCACACAGGCCGAACTTGCCGCGCGCATCACCCCATCAGACGTGACTGGCTTCATCGATTACCTGGCGCTCGAAAACTACCTGCTGCAGTTTTCACGCATATCTCTTTTTGGAATGCGCGCATTTGGCGTCGTCGTTCCAGAATTGGCGCGTGCTTATGAAGCAAGTAGCGCGTACGAATATCACGCCACGATCACGGACTTTGCAGAAGCTATTTCGGATTGCCTGAAGTCGCGTGGCTTTTTCGCATCCCATGCGGGGGCCGGTGAATTTGTTTGCGTACTCACAGACGGAAGTGCCTTCGATCCGATCGAGTTTGAGAAGCAGCTATGCGACACTGTCCGCGAAATGGACCTACATTATTGCGACGGTCGACCAATGACACTCCTACCCGTTGTCGGCGGCACAAAGGGCTTCCAGTTAAAATCGGCGCAGGAGGCCCCGAAAATTCTGGTGCAGGCGCTGTCGGATGCAGAGATGATAGCGAGAGATCCGCATGCTGCGACACGCGAAGCATTGCCTGGACCGCTGCAACGCTTGTTTGCATCATGATAATCTGGAATTTTTGATGAGCGACGTTATGATCAATAGTGTATCCAGCGGCATCGCGCGTATCCGGTTGCGCTTTGCCGAAGAATCTCAGGACAGACACGATCTGTTGGTAAAACTGAGGGCACAGATGAATAACGATATGGCCTGTCAGGAGGCCATCGTTGAGATCGGAAAGATCAGTCACAAGATTGCTGGCACGGCAGCGACCTTGGGTTACCCCGATCTCGGAGAAGTCGCAGCTGCGGTCGATGATCACATCGACCAAAAGGATATGGCATCCCGTATTCCCACGGGAGACCTCGTTACAATCATTGACCGGTTGATCGCTGAGATCGCCAAAGTAAAGAAGCAGTCAGAGCATGGTTAGATTGATGATAAGCATCTATGATCATTAAAAATAACTAACCAATTCGGAGCGCTGGATACACTCGAAGTTTACTGAAAGCGGAGTATGATATGATTGAAATTCTTCACGTCGAAGATGATGCCGACATCAGGGAAATTGCCCTTATAGCGTTGTCGTTGTCTGGCGAATTTAGAGTAGTCCAGTGTCCTTCGGGCGAAGATGCGGTTCGGCAAGCTCAAGGTTACACGCCGGATGTTCTCTTGCTTGACGTCATGATGCCCGGCATGAACGGTCCCGAAACCCTAGGACATCTTCGCAAAATCCCCGCCATGATCGATGTGCCTGTCGTATTCATGACAGCGCGCGCTCAACAGAGCGATGTCGATCAGCTTCTCAGCTTGGGCGCGGCGCATGTTATCAGCAAACCGTTTGATCCTCTCCTGCTCGGCGAACAGGTCAAGGGCATCATCCAAGAACACACGCCGTGGAAGATCGCAGTCTAGAGCATTCAAGCCAGCGAGCAGAACAGGATAGATAGAATATTCTGCAAAACCAAAAATAATGCGGCTGTCGCTCTATCTTTTCGCGTAAATGAGCTTAGCAATGAGGCAAGGTTTGACTAGTTTTCCCGCACATATAAATGAACCATGCCTTACTACTTTGAAGAGGCGGCATAGTTCCATGGTCACAGACACACACAAGCAGAAGTCGGCAGATTCTGCTATAATTCACGCCTTTAAGCATATGCAAGTGCCGTTAATGATCGTGGAGCCAAGCGGCACAATTCTTCATAGCAATAGAGCTGCGGGTCAGTTGTTTGGTTATAGCGACGATAACCTCAGTAAGCAGATGATTTTCGATGTTCTGCCCGTCGATTCCGTCAAAGAGTTGAACGCTTACATCCCACCCGGTGATTTCGACGCCATAATCAAAGGGATCATCGGGCGACGGCAGGATGGAGCCTCGGTGCTGCTCGCCATCCATTTAACAGCATGGACCGACGAAAATGGAGCGATACAGCATGCACTTGTCCTTCGCGACATCGCAGAGGAGATGGAAGCTGATCGGGTCAGAAAAGCAGAGATGAAGCGCGCGGATAGCGCGATCAAAGGAGCGAGAATCGGAGTCTTCGAATTTGATGTGAAAACACAGTCAGTCTTGGTTTCCGATCTCTGGCGCGAATTGATGGGCCTAGAACAGACGCCGACGAAAGAACTCCGGATGGCATGGATGGCTAGAATTCACCCGGCTGATCTCGAGATCGCGATGGAGCCCATCCGGCGTTGTGTCGATGAAGGTCACGAACGTGCCAGTTCCGAGTATCGCCTGCGATCAACAGATGGAGAAAGCTGGCGCTGGATGCGAACAGATTTGGCGATAGCCAAGCGCGATAAGAGCGGCGAGACAAGCTGTGTAGTCGGCGCCGCAACGGACATCACCGAGCGCAAGGCCGTGGAAAGCACCTATCACAGGATCGCCGAACAGTTCAGATCATCATTCGAAGCTGCAACCATTGGAAAAGCTTTGGTCGGCGTCGACGGCCAGTTCCTGAAGGTAAACCGATCACTTTGCGAGCTTCTGGGCTACTCAGAAGACGATCTGTGCAAAATGGATTTCCAGTCAATCACCCACCCTGAGGATCTGGAGCTAGATCTTAACCAGTTCGATCTTCTCAAAAGAGGCAAGATCCCATCCTATAAAAGGGAGAAGCGATACATACGTTCGGACGGCACCGTGCTGTGGGGGCTGTTAAGTGTCGGGATGATTACCGATGCCGAAGGTCAACCTGAACATTTTGTGTCTCAGATCGTGGACATAACCGATCAGAGACGGCTGAACGAATTAAAGAGTGAGTTTGTCGCGACAGTGAGCCACGAACTGCGAACCCCCCTGACATCGCTGCTGGGATCATTGACCCTATTTTCAGCGATGGAAGGTGCCAACTTATCGGATGGCGCGCAAAGGCTGGTGTCGATCGCGGAAGAAAACGGGAAGCGTCTAAGTTCATTGATCAACGATATCTTGGATTTTGAAAAATTCTCCGCCCGCCAAATGAGCATTAATGCAGCCCAGCACGAAGTCGCGAGCCTGATCGATGACGCAGTGTTAGCCAATCTGCCGTTTGCGGAACAATTCGGCGTGAATTTCAACGTCACCTGCCGCGAAAGAAATCTGGCAGGCTTTTTCGACCCCAAGCGGTTTCAGCAAGTCCTCTCGAATTTTCTGTCTAACGCAGCCAAATTTGCCGATGAAGGTAGCACAATCGACATTCTAGTCGAAGCAGAGAAACATAATATCCGTGTGTCGGTCAGTAATCAGGGCGCTGGCATTCCCGAGTCGTTCAAGGATAAAGTGTTTCTGCCCTTCACCCAAGCGGCCCCCGTTGCCAAACGCAGGCGTGGTGGAACCGGTCTTGGCCTCAGCATCACTAAGCAAATCGTCGAACAAATGGGCGGCGATATCGGTTTCAAAAGTAACGACGGAGAACCGACCACATTCTGGTTCACACTTCCACAAAATATGACTTGAGGCTCTGTTTCCGACCTGCATCTGCGCAGGCTCCGCCCCGACTTGGCGTTCCGCAAAAATCCCGTGCAGTGCAATCTGCGCAAGGGTTAGGGAAACGGAAACCAACGGGAAAGTCGGGCAGGCGCAGTATCTGATGCTATTTTAACACGCATGATGATACCCTTTAGGTTGATTGCAAAAATGCATTTCAATTTACAGGGTATCATACAACTGGGCACCTCGATTTTTGACTGTTTCTGCTCGGGTGTTGTGCTGTCAGCCGCATGAGGCGCGCGTGTTGTCAGCCGATGTCGCCTTGGAGCGCCCCAAGGCCTACGGCCCCCCGCCTTTGATGTGTTGCTTTTCCGGCCGTGCGGCCTGATTTCCGCGCCCCGGGGTCACGCCGGGCACGGGCTCAGGCGTCGCAACTGGCCGAGACGTCGCATATTGTAGGCGAGGTTCGTCATCCCGATCTTCGCCTTGGCCCGCACCATGCCAATCGTGCGCACCAGCTTGCCACCCATGTCGTTGGCCTGCGCGCCGAAGACATGCTCGACCCGCGCGCGCACCGCGGATTTCGTCCTGTTGCTGCCCTTGGCCTGTTCGGTCAACGGCTTGCCGCGTCTGCCCTTGCGGTGGATGTGGCTCTTCAATTTCAGGGCGCGCAGCTTGGTCTCTATCTCCTCGGATCGATAGGCCGGATCCGCCCAGACACCGGCGCCGGTATTGTTCCGCGTCAACAGGTGGTCCACCGCTTGGCTGTCGTGCAGGGCGGCATCGCTGACGTGGTAGCGGCGCACGAGCTTGTGCTTGCGGTCCACATTCACGTGGTTCTTGTAGCCGTAATGGCTCTTGCCATGTTTCTTGGTCCAGCGCGCATCCACATCCTTCTGACTGCGCTTCGCTGGCTTGTCGGCCCAATCCTCGGGCACCTCTCCGTTCTTGATCGCCTTGTTCTCATCGCGCGTATTGTGATTGCGAGGCACCGGAACGATGGACGCATCCAGGATCTGGCCGCCCCGCGCGATATAGCCCTGCCGCGACAGATAGTCGTCGAACTGGTTGAACAGCGCCTCGACCATGCCCGCCTGCGCCAACGCCTCGCGATACAGCCACACCGTCTTGGCGTCCGGCACACGATCCTGCAGGCCAAGCCCAAGAAACCGCATGAACGAGAGCCGGTCGCGCACCTGGTACTCGATCTGGTCGTCGGACAGGTTGTAAAGCGCGCTCAGCACCAGCGTCTTGAACATCAGCACCGCATCCATGGGCTTGCGTCCCGCGCGCGACTTGCGCTCCGCATCGGGCTTGCGCCAGACTCGCTCCAAGGTCGGGCGAAACTCTTCCCAGGGCACGACGGCGTCGATCTCGACCAGCGGGTCCTTCTTAGCGTCCAGACTCGCGTAGCGGTCTGAAAGATCAAAGAAACCCATCTGCGTCATCGTTACACCCCAAGCCGCGGAACACCCCGGCCGTCATACCGCAGCGGCAAGGTCAGGGCAATTTTTCGAGGCGCCCAACTATGAATTCGTAGCTTTCGATAAATGGAATGCCGCGATGAAATCTTCGATGCTGACAGCTAGCTTCGCGCTGGCCCTCACCCTTAACCCTGCTTACGCAGGGAACCTTGACCGCACGAAAACGCCGATCGACATAATTTTCGAGCAGGGCAGCTATGCGGAACTGTCATTTGGTTTTGCCATGCCCAGCGTGACTGGGGTCGATAGTCTGGGTAACGCTATCTCAAACGTAGGAGCCGACATAAGTGCGATAGGCGCCGGTTTGAAGCTGCAATTAAGTGACCATTTCTCACTCGCGATAATTTATGACCAACCTTACGGAGTGGACTTGGAATATGGTGGCAATCCCGCGACCACCCTTCTCGGTGGAACCATGGCCAAAGCCGAGTCCGATGAGCTGAAGATACTGTTCCGTTATGGGATCACGGATCGCATTGCCGTCTATGGCGGCCCGCGGATCGTCGGAGCGGATGGGAACATCACCTTGTCGGGCCTCGCATATGGCGGGTTGAACGGATACAACGCCCGATTTTCGAGCGACCAAGGACTTGGCTATGTGCTTGGCGCCGCATACGAAATCCCGGAAATCGCTTTTCGAGCGGCGTTGACTTATCATTCCGAAGTCGAACTGAACATGCAGACCACCGAGACCTTCCCCGGCGGTGCCCCCGCAGCAACCGGATCCACCAAATCGACTTTACCGCAATCCGTAAAGCTTCAGGTGCAGTCCGGCGTTGCCCAGAACACCTTGCTCTTCGGCAGCATACGTTGGTCTGAATGGAGCGTGTTCACATTGAACCCGCCAAGCCCTGCTCCCAACCTAGCTTCAATGGTCGATGCCTGGACTTATGAGATCGGAATTGGATACCGTTTCTCTGACAAGTTTTCGGCGAGCGTGACCTACAGTTATGAAGATGAGGAAGGTAACAATCTCGTATCGCCGCTCGCACCGAATTTCGGAAATCAATCGCTAACATTGGGCGGCAAATACCAAGTAACGGATCAACTCAGTCTTGCGGGCGGGGTGAAGTATACTTGGTTGGGTGATGCTTTCCCTGTCACCAATCCTCCGAATACCCCCCGCGCAAGCTTCAGCAACAACGATGCGATTAGTGTTGGCGTTAAAATGGGTATGAGCTTTTGAACAACGCTTGCCCGTCATAAAACAGTTTGAAACGGATAGCATTTCGGCCTTGGTGGCGATCATGGATTGTTCGTCGTCGAGGATCCTTTCTTGGCGCATCTCGAACACGCTGGTGATCGACTTCTGTAGCGAAGCTCTGAACGAGGCGATCCGCAAGTTTGTGCCGCCTGAGATAGTGAATACCGACAGTCGTAAGATGGTCACCAGTACCCGGCTGGCTTGACGATCTAGCGCCTCCACAATCTCTTGCGGTGTCGGTGGTGTAAAGTCTGCAAGGGCCTTTTTTTATTCTGCTCAGTCCGTATGCACTTTAGGTCTTTAAGCATATCTGAATATCGGTTGTCCGAGATAAGACGTTTTAAAACTGGTATTGCGGCATCCGGGCTATCGCTGGAAATTGACCCGGCCAGTTCAGAAAGGCAGAGATAGGCCTTTTCACCCTTTGGGCTTTCCGAGCCATGACTTCCGGGCAAAGGAACTTTTGGCCAAACTCCTATGAAAGCATCAAGGATGGCCTCGACCTTGCAAGCGGTTATACGTTCATGCGCTCAGCAAGCTCCACTTGTTTCAAGCCTGCTTCGCCCCGCTTCTCAATGAGAAAGCGACTTAGCCCGTCATGCCGTTGATCTCCAAGAGTTTTTGGCATGAAAGCCCCATGCAGTTGCAGTGGGCTTGTTGACTATATCTCAAAAGTGGGTATCTAAAATTCAGATACGGTAGGCGCTGTAGCCCGCCGACAAATTCAAAAGACGATTTGCGTCTTGGCAGTATCAGGGAGTTCCGAATGAGCCTGAGCGATAAGACGCCTGACCACCATGTTGCGTATGGCGCAGCTATTGATGGCTTTTCCGCAGCATCCGCCAGTTTGGCCGTTGTTGGACGGTATTGGTGGAACTTGCAAATGCGCCTATTGGTTGCCACGGGCACGATGCGGTTCTTCAAAGCGCAGTGGTGGCTATTTCTTATCGTTGGGTTTCTGTTATTGGCTTTCGTCATGCCGCTTGGCGTTGCCTTTGTGGTCAGCTCGTTTTGTGCAGGCGAAATGGACCCCAAGGCGAAAGACAACTTCATTGTGCCACTTAGGCGAGGCGCTCTTACGGCAACTGCGCACACCAATGACGAACTTGGTGAAGGTGCTGCCTCTGTTTCCCAGTCCGACACCTTAGAGGATGCACGGCTTGCCGCTGGCCTTCATCATGTCGGCTACTTGCGCGCTATTGGTCGGGAAGTTGACGACAATGAGTTTGCAGCCGCCGCGTTGGGTGCCTTTGACGGCACGGTACAGGCTTTCGGTTTAAAGCTATCGGACCTTGATATGCACACGATGGGCGCGGCATTCATTGTGGGCCAACTTAAGAACCTTGGTCGCATGAACCAAGTCGATCCAGAGTGGATAGCAGAAGTCACGATAGAAGCGATGTCCTCTGAGAAACTGAACGCGACCCGGCTTGAAGCAGGGCGCATGGCCTATGCTATGGAGGGGGCCATGCAGGATGGCCCCGCTCAGCACACATCCTAGCCGCTTGGGGCAGCGTACAAGCGGTCAATGGCATCTTTGAGTTGGTCCATTGTGTAGCCCTCTCGCAAGTATACTTCTTGGGTCACGCCTGACCGGGCATGTCCGACGATGTACTGGATGATCGGTTCTGGCACACAGGCTTGGCCTAGTCGCGTAACGACTTTGTGCCGTAGACTGTGAAAAACAAGTCCCGGTTGCTTGATATCCAGCTTTGGCAAAAAGCTCTCATTGCACCAGCGTCCCAAGTTGCGGCCATAGCCGCCATTTGCGCTGTAGCTGTGCTCTGGGAACAAGCGTGTGCTCGCCCTGCGACCTGCCACAAAGTCAAGAAATCCGAATCTCGGTATCGAGTTGCTCATTATTGGCAACCTTAGAGACGTGAACTGCGCCGCCATTGCGGGTGAAACCGGAACGGAATGAAAACAGAACGTGAATGTGTGGCGGGGTGCTGAAAAGTGTGTGGCAGAACTCTGCTAAGTATTGGAGGCGAGTACCGGAATCGAACCGGTGTACACGGATTTGCAATCCGCTGCGTAACCACTCCGCCAACTCGCCGCCGGGTGTGGTTGCGTCGGATTAGCGGATCGTCCGGGTCGGTGCAAGCGTCATTGCAGCGGCGAGCGGTCCGCGCAAGCCATATACGAGACGTTAACTGCCATAGACAGCATTCCAGCGCTCAATCAATTGCTGTTGCAGCCGCTTTGATCGCGCATTCCATGCGGCCGATCCGGGGGGGCGCTCTTGGGCAGATTTTGCCAATCCACGGCGCTTTGCCTGATTCCCGGTCAGGATCGCAAAGGCCAGCTGCCGCCCCCCCGGCCCGGTTGCATAGCCTGACAGCGAGCTCACGAAGTACAGGGTGCCGGTCTTGGCCAGCACTTCGACGGGGTGCCCCTTGTCGATCTGACCATTTTCGTGGCGCATCACGAACGGCTTCAACAGCGGTGCCAGTGCCCCCTGCCCCGCGACCTTGGCCATCGCCCTCGCCAGACTCTCGGCGCTCAGCCGCGATTCGGACCCCAACCCCGAGTGATCCACCAGTGATGCGTCCTTCATCCCCAGTTCCGTGCGTGCCCAAGCCGACATCTCGCGCCCCGAGGCCGCCAGCGTCGTGACCTTGCCACGGCGGGCGACGGTGGCCGTCATGCCGACCAGTTCCGCCGTCAGGTTGTTGGAATATTTCAGCATACCGCGCAGGATCGTACTCAGCGCGACACTGTTATGGGTTACCAGTGCCGTCCCACGCGGCGCACCGCCCTGTGGTTTGGCACTGTCCAGCTTGATCCCGTGCGACCGTGCAAACGTGGCAAAGACTTCGCCCGCATAACTCGCCGGATAACGCACTGGCAGCCAGCGGGTCCCCCCCTTGCCCAGCGCCTGCGATGCAACGGTCCATTCATCATGATCACCAGCATCGGTGTAGGTATAGACCGGCGCGGCGCGGTTCGCGATGCGCATCCGGGCCACCCGCACGGCAGGACGGTATTTGGCCGACCGCGCATCCATGGTGACGGTATAGCCGTCCGCCCCCCGCGCCCATTGAAAATGTACCCGGTTGAAATTCAGGTTCAGCCCCGACAGCGACGGATTGTACCCCACATGATCGGGCTGGGTTTCGTCGATGACCCGCACATAGGGCAGCGCCCCGTCAAAGACGCGAAATGCCCCGGTAACGGCCCGGATGCCCGCCCCTTTGAGGTTAGCGGCCATGCCCGCCAGCGCATCGGTGTCCAGCGTCGGATCACCGCCCCCCGCCAGAACCAGATCTCCCTTGATCACACCATTCTCGATCGGTCCCGTCGCAATCAGCTGCGTGCGAAACCGATAGCCGGGGCCGAGGGCATCCAGCGCGTAGAGTGCCGTCACCGCCTTGGTCACGCTTGCAGGGGCAAAGCCGGTATCGGCATTGCGTGTCTCCAGCAGCGCGCCGGTTTTTACGTCGACGACCGCATATCCCACCTTGCCACCCAGCTTGGCACGATCAATCAGTGTCTGCGCATCAGGTGCCTTGGGGCGTGGTTTGCGCGCAGTAGTGGCCAGATCGTCCGGGCGCAATTGCGGTCGCAACGACACGGCAGGCGCACCCGCCCACGCCGCGCGGACCCCCGCGCCACTGGCCAGCGCAGAGATTGATCCTGTCAAAAAGGCACGTCTTGAAAAGGGCAGCATCATACCGCGGAGTAAAGCGCAGCCGCGCGCGTCAGACAACGCCGAATTAGCCTTTTTCAGTCACGTTCTTGGGTGTTTAGACCGCATATGATCATTCGCCTGAAACAATACGCTGTCCGGGGCGCTTACTGTATCTGTCGCTGCACATAAACTGACACTCATGTTTGGCAGGCCTCATCCTAGGTCGGCCAACAGTCCGCCTCAGCCGTCTGATGCAGCCGCCCACACCCCCGAGGCCCGCAACGCCGTCGAAGAGATCGCCAGCATCGGCACATTGACGAAACACCACACCGGGGCCTGCAATCGTGCCAACCGCTGGCTCTGACGACCCGGCAGACGGCACGCGGCGTAGATGCGCGCCGCCTTGGACCCACGCGCCGCAGTACGGGCGTCGGGGCGTGCCAGCACGCCCACAGGCACGGTCTCCATGATTTCTTGCCAGTCTTGCCACTGATCAAACTGCGCCAGATTATCGGCCCCCATCAGCCAAACGAACCGCACACCGGGACGTGCGGCACGCAATATTCGCAATGTCTGCGCCGTGTAGCGCGATCCGATCTGCGCCTCGGCATCCGAAATGAAAACGCGTGGATGCTGCATGACCTGCGCCGATGCCTCCATCCGCTGCGCCATCGGCGCAGGCCCGTGCGCCTTTAGCGGATTGCCGGGACTGACCAGCCACCACACCGCGTCCAGCCCGAACCGCTTCAGCGCCTCGCGAGTGATATGGGCATGGCCCGCGTGCGGTGGATCGAACGATCCCCCCAGCAATCCTATGGTCTGGCCGGGCCGCGACAGTGGCAAGGTGAGGGCAGGCATAACGCCGCAAGCTCCTTAAATTTTAAGGATTTTTAATCAGAACCCCTTGGGAAAGCCACCCAATATTAAGCCCCGCTTGCAAGGCTGCGAAAACGCAACAAGGCATATTCCGGGTAAAGCAGTGGGCAAACAATCGCGAACTGACGGGAAACCACCCCGCACGGCTACGGCAGCCCGGCGGGATGCGGGTTTGCCGGACTTGATCCTGGATCATGTGCGCGATGGCATCATCCTGCTGGATATCAATGGCCGGGTGAAATGGATGAACCCCGCCTGCGAAACGATGCTCGGCTGGGCATTGTCAGACATCAGGGGAACGAACCCGCAGGATCTGATCCTGCCCCCTGAACATCGCAGCACACGCAAGCAAACCGAAAACTTCCGCTACGATTTTTCAACCTCGTTGTTTGATGGCTACCGCATCACACAACATCTGCGCCGCGACGGCAGCCGATTCTGGAACCAGCAAAGCCATTCATTGATCAATCTCGGCCCCGACGATTCACAAAAGATGGTTGTGGTCACGTGCCGCGACGTTTCGGATCAGGTCACGACACAGGCCGCGCTGCATCAGGTCAAGGACGATCTGGAACACGCCGCCTATCATGACGACCTGACCAACCTCGCCAACCGCAAGAGACTGTCGCAATACATGCACAGTAACAGGGTAACCGCCCAGATCGCTGCCGGTCGGATCGGCCTGCTCCAACTCGACCTCGATAAATTTAAGGAAATCAACGATACGCTCGGCCATGCCGCTGGTGACATGGTGTTGTGTCATGTGGCGGACGGGCTGCGCCAACATGCCCGGCCAGATGACTTGATCTGTCGCAACGGCGGGGATGAATTCCTGCTGTTCTGCGCTGAAACCAGTAACCGCACCATGCTGATGGCGCGCGCCGAACAGGTTATGCGTACCATCAATCACCCTCTTGTCTGGAAGGACCAGACCATCACCATCGGCATTTCCATCGGGGCCGCGCTGTCCACTTCCGGCACCACGTCGGGCGAGGCGCTGATACAACAGGCCGATCATGCGCTATATAGCGCCAAGGATGCAGGGCGTGGGCAGGTTGTCTATTACACCGATCAGCTGGGGCAACGGTACCGCGCCCGTCAACAACTGAACCGCGATCTGAAACAGGCCGTGGAGCAGGATCAGTTCACCATTTTCCTGCAACCAATGCTGGATCTGGCAGGCAACCGGATCACCGGATGCGAGGCGCTATTGCGATGGAAACACCCGCATCGCGGACTGCTGGCACCCGCCTCGTTTCTCTCGGCGGCAGAGGCCATCCAGTTGCTCCCCGATATCGACTACCTGTCGATGAACCACGCGCTGGACGCATTGACGCAGATGCGACAGGCGGGATTTTCCGATCTCACACTGTCGCTGAACGTGTCCAGCACGATTCTGTCCGACGTGAACTACCCCGACCTCCTCGACTGGGCCCTGCAATCGCGCAACCTGCCGCATTCCAGCATTTGTGTGGAAATACTGGAAACCAGCCTGCTGGACGTCAACAATATCCGCGTGATGGCTGCGGTAGCGCAGTTGCGCCGCATCGGCGTTCGCGTCGCGCTGGATGATTTCGGCACCGGTTACGCGGGCCTGTCGCACATCTCGACGATTGAGGTGGACGCGATCAAACTCGACCATTCGATGATTTCCCGGTTAGAGAGCGCACCGCGCCACCGCGTCGTCACACGTTCAATCATCCGACTCTGCGCGCTCTTGGGCATGGACGTCGTCGCCGAAGGCGTCGAAACCCAAGGCCAGCTTGATATCCTGCGCCGCGCCAAATGCCCGTTCATTCAGGGCTTCGGCCTTGCCCGCCCGATGCCGGTGCCTGACATGATCGACTGGCTGCGCACGAACACCCCGCTGCCCGCGCCGCTCGTGCTGGACGCCCCGGTTCCGACCAGCGCCGCACCGCACAAAGCCCGGCAATAGCGCTCTCTCGACCATGTGCCGCAAACTCCCTGTTTGAAATCGCCGCGTCTGACGGTTACATGCTGGCCAACATCCGATCTCAATCAGAAAGCATCACCCATGGCAGCCTATCAATATGTCTATCACATGCAGGGCGTCTCCAAGACCTATCCCGGCGGCAAGAAATGCTTCGAGAACATCCATCTCAGCTTCTTGCCTGGGGTGAAAATCGGCGTCGTTGGCGTGAACGGGTCGGGTAAATCCACTTTGATGAAGATCATGACCGGCCTTGACACCGATTTCACCGGCGAGGCGTGGGCCGCCGAGGGTGCCACTGTCGGCTACCTCCCGCAGGAACCGCATCTCGACGAGGCGCTCACCGTGCGCGAAAACGTCATGCTCGGCGTTGCCGGGAAAAAGGCCAAGCTTGACCGTTTCAATGAGCTGGCGATGAACTACTCGGACGAAACCGCCGATGAGATGGCCGAACTTCAGGATCAGATCGACGCCGAAAACCTGTGGGATCTGGACGCCCAGATCGACGTCAGCATGGAGGCCCTGCGCTGCCCTGCCGATGACGCTGCCGTGGCTTCGCTCTCGGGCGGGGAACGCCGCCGCGTGGCATTGTGCAAACTGCTGCTGGAAGCACCCGACATGCTGCTCCTGGACGAGCCGACCAACCACCTTGATGCCGAAACCATCGCATGGCTGCAACAACACCTGATCGACTACAAGGGCACGATCCTGATCGTCACCCACGACCGTTATTTCCTTGATGACATCACCAGCTGGATCCTCGAACTGGACCGCGGCCGCGGCATCCCCTACGAGGGCAACTACTCCGCATGGCTTGAACAAAAGGCTAAGCGCCTGAGCCAAGAGGCCCGCGAAGATAAATCCAAGCAGAAAACGCTGGAGCGCGAGCTGGACTGGATGCGTCAGGGCCAAAAGGCCCGGCAGGCCAAATCCAAGGCGCGGATCAACGCCTATAACGAGATGGCCGGTCAGTCAGAACGCGAAAAACTGACCCGCGCCCAGATCGTCATCCCCAACGGCCCGCGCCTTGGCGACAAGGTGATCGAGGTGACCGGCCTGAAAAAGGCGATGGGCGACAAGCTCTTGATCGAAGATTTGTCATTCTCCCTGCCCCCCGGCGGCATCGTCGGCGTGATCGGCCCCAACGGCGCCGGTAAATCAACCCTGTTCAAGATGCTCACAGGGCAGGAACAGCCCGACGCCGGCACGATTGAATATGGCGACACGGTTGACCTCAGTTACGTGGATCAGTCCCGCGATGACCTCAACGCGGATGAAAACGTCTGGGAGGCGATTGCCGACGGTCAGGACATCATCAAGCTCGGCGATGCCGAAGTTAACGCCCGCGCCTATTGCTCAGCGTTTAACTTCAAGGGCGGCGACCAGCAGAAGAAAGTCTCGTTACTGTCGGGCGGCGAGCGCAACCGCGTCCACATGGCGCGCCTGCTGCGCTCGGGCGGCAACGTCCTGCTTCTCGATGAGCCCACCAACGACCTCGACGTCGAAACCCTGCGCGCCTTGGAAGACGCTCTGGTAGATTTCGCCGGCTGCGCCGTGGTCATCTCTCACGACCGCTTCTTCCTCGACCGCATCTGCACCCACATGCTGGCGTTTGAAGGCGACGCGCATGTGGAATGGTTCGAAGGCAACTTCGAGGATTACGAAGAGGACAAGAAACGCCGTCTAGGTGCCGATGCGCTGGAGCCGACGCGGATGAAGCACAAGAAATTTGCAAGGTGAGATTTGGCTTTTAGCCAAACCTCACCCGTGCGCGAAAGCGATTACGTGCGCCCCCGGAAAATACAAATGTGATTTGTATTCAAATTGAATGGCGCGTGCCTTAGGCGGTGGACAGCCCCTCATCTGTAGGCCGGGCTTCAGCCCGGCACACCCTGCGAACAGTCCTCTCCAAATGCCGGGCTGAAGCCCGGCCTACGCATTCCGCACCCGCCCATGTACCGACGAATACGGCCAATCCTCCGCCCGCTCGACAAACCCATGCTTCACCGGATTCTCCCGACAGTACCGCATCAGTGCGTCATATTCCGCCGCATCGCGCACATGATGCTCCCAGAACCGCCGCTGCCAGACTGCGCATTCGCGCTTGTTCACCCGTAGGCCGGGCTTCAGCCCGGCATATCTGCCGGATGACACGACGGGCAATTCGACTGCCGGGCTGAAGCCCGGCCTACGGTTGGCATTTCTTCCCGGCGTCACGCCCGGAAATCCGGTCGCCGGGCTGAAGCCCGGCCTACCCACGTCATAACCGTCTTCGCGCAAACTGCGCGTGAACCGTGCCTTGATCGCGCCCCAGCGTGTAGAATAATCCGCATCACCCTCGGGCAGCGTCCAGATGCAATGCATGTGATCGGGCAACACCATCCACGCGTCCACGTGAAACGGTCGCGTCTTGCGCGTCAGCCCGACTGCACCGCGCAGCAGGTCAATCTCATCCACCAGCAGCCGACTGCCCCGCACCGCTAGATTGACGGTAAAGAACACGCAAGCGCCGGGGACCCGGGGACGAGTGTAGCAAGACATCCCGCCATCCTGCCCAAGACATGGTTAACAATCCGTTTCATTGTTGCGCGCCAGACGCGCGTTCAGCATCTTCTCCAGCTTCACCTCGCGCGCGATATGCATTTGCGCCCAAGTCGCCAGCAGCCGGTTGATCCGCGCTTGATACCCCTGCCCCATCGCGCGGTAATAGCGCGCCACCGAGCGATCCAGATAGAGCGTCACCTTTTCCTTTGGCTCAGTCACGTCCACATCCGCCTCCAGCGTGTGCCACGCATCAGGGATCTCCGTCTCAATCCGCAGCGGGATCCAGTCGTCGCGCATCAGTTGGATCAGGTTCTTCATCAGACCCTCGCGGGCGATGCGTTCAGTCTTGGTCATGCGGGTCATCGTTCCCTCCGGTTTTCAGAGCGCCAACATCACCCCAAAGGATTAACCGCCAGTCATGTGACCGCACTGACCCGATACCGACGTGATACCGATGTGATACCGATCCCCCTTTTCGCCACGTCACCCAGTCTTTATGACAGGCCAGATATTCAGTTCCGGACCAGTCGTATGCCCACATTCGACCTCATCATTCTCGGTGCAGGCCCCGCCGGCTCCGCCGCCGCCGTAACGGCCCGGCAGGCTGGTCTGAGCGTCGCAGTGATTGACAAGGCCGTGTTTCCGCGCGCCAAGCTTTGCGGTGGATTTTTTACCGGGCGCGCAGAGGGATATTACCGCGATATTTTTCAGCGGCCGCTTGATCCGCAGATGTTTCAGCCGCGCGAAAAGATTGCCTTTTATCTGGATGGCACGCCACTGGGGGACGCGAGTGACACGCTGCCATTGTACCTGACGATGCGGTGGGATATGGATGCGCATCTGTTTGATCTGGCGGTGCAGGCAGGCGCGGCAGATTTCTCGGGCCACCGCGTGGCGGCGCTTGATCTTGCAGCACGTAGCGTCGTGCTGGATGGCGGCACAACGCTTTGGTATCAGTCGCTTATCGGCGCGGATGGGGTGCAAAGCATGGTTGCTCGCGCGCTCTTCGGGCAATCCTTTGACAAGACAAAAATCGGTTTCGCGCTCGAAGTGGAGGCCCCGCCGCAAGCCGAAAATGCCGTGGTGCGGATCGACTTTGACGCGGCCAGTTGGGGGTATGGCTGGCAGTTTCCCAAACGCGCCAGCACCACCATCGGTATCGGCGGGTTGCAGTCCCAGAACTCCGACATTCAGGCCCGACTTGCGACCTATCGCGCTCGGCTGGGTGACGACAGCCCAGCGCGGGTAAAGGGGCATTTCCTGCCTTTCGGCAACTATCGCCGCGTGCCGGGACGCGGTGCAGTCCTGTTGGCCGGGGATGCGGCAGGCTTTGTCGATCCGATCACTGGCGAAGGCATCGCCTATGCCCTGCAAAGCGGTCATATGGCTGCGATTGCCGCCGCAAACGCGATTCGAACCGGCCAACCCGACAGCGCGATGCGTCATTACGCGCGTCTGGTCCGGCCCATCCAGCGTTCGCTCCGGTTGGCTTGCTTCTTGCGCCCGCTGATCTTTGCATCTCGCCTGCGCCCATTCTTTCGACGCGCCTTTGCCAACTCGACCACAGTCAAGCATGCTTACCTGTCGATGCTATCCGGCAAGGTCGAATATCCGCAGTTGATGCGGCTCACGGCCCGCCGCCTGCCCGGCGCGCTCTGGCGTAGTCTACGCCGCCCCTGATACGTCAAACCGGCGGGCATTTGCCTAAAAAAATGCCTTTCCCCTTGCGCGATGGCCCAAGGCAGCGCATATTCTCGTCGCGACGTTACCACTATCGACCACCTGCTCCTCACGGCTCAGTCACTCGATCTTGCACGACTAGCCAGGCTGCCGCACCCTGCGGGCAGCGTTTATCGAAGGAGACCAACGGGATGGCTAATGGCACCGTAAAATGGTTCAACTCTACCAAAGGCTTCGGCTTTATCGCACCGGAAACCGGTGGCAAAGACGTTTTCGTTCATATTTCTGCAGTCGAACGCGCCGGTCTGACCGGTCTGGCCGACGACCAGAAAGTGACATTTGACGTCGAAGCAGGCCGCGACGGCCGCGAATCGGCGACCAATATCGCCTTGGCATAAGCGCCATTTTAAAACGTCGAGATTGGGGCCCACGGGCCCCTTTTTCATGTCTGGCACCGTGTCATTTCTGCCCTGCCCGTTCGATCAGAGCGACGACTGACGGCCCAATCCCCTCGACAATCAGCGCCACGCCCGCCTTGTTCGGGTGGATGCCGTCGGCCTGAAAATATTTCTGCTGCGTACCGCCACCCTGCGCTTCGATGCCGGCAAAAAAACTTTCCAGATAGAGCGCATCGTGGGTCTCGGCCAACTCCGGATAGATGGCGTCGAACGCTGTCTTGTACTCTGGGCCGTAATTGCGCGGTGCACGTAACCCGATTAACAGAACCGGGACATCCTTTTGCTCGGCAACCTTCAGGATCGTCTCCAGATTTGCACGGCTCACGGTCGGATCAATTCCGCGCAGCAGGTCATTGCCCCCCAGCGCCACGATCATCGCGTCGACATCATCGGTCAGGCTCCATGCCGCCCGCGCAGCGCCGCCTTGGGTGGTGTCGCCCGACACCCCGCCATTGATTAAACGTGCGGCAGTGCCCTGTTGGGTCAGCCATTGGCCCAACTGCGGCACAAACCCGTCCGCCTGTACCAGCCCGTACCCTTGCGTCAGGCTGTCACCCAGTGCCAACACCGTTACAGGATCTTCGGCATAGACCGGGCGGGCAGTGGGGCCAACAAACGTGACAGCAAGCAAAAGAAACGCCGCCAACGCCTTGCCCCTCAGGCCGCAGAGGCCATATGTCAAAAAAACCTTCACAAACAGGCGCGTCCGCATGCCCCATCCTCCGCTATCTCTATCAGGTGCCGCATTGTCACTTAGATCGAATGCGGGGTTGGTCGAGATACTTCACGGCATCACTCTCGAAGTCCAGAGCGGCGAGACATTGGGTCTGGTCGGCCCCTCTGGCTCTGGTAAATCTTCGTTGTTGATGCTGATGGGCGGGCTGGAACGCGCCACATCGGGAACAGTCACGGCGCTGGGGCACGATTTGTCCGTGATGTCCGAAGATGCGCTGGCGCGACTGCGCCGCGACCATTTCGGAGTTATCTTTCAATCTTTTCACCTCATCCCGACAATGACCGCACTGGAAAACGTCGCAACCCCACTAGAACTGGCCGGGCGCGCCGATGCCTTTGAACGCGCCCGCGCGGAACTGGCTGCCGTTGGCCTTGCCGGACGCGCCGATCACTATCCTTCGCAACTGTCAGGCGGTGAACAGCAACGTGTCGCTTTGGCCCGCGCGGCCGCGCCCCAGCCCGATATCGTGCTGGCAGATGAGCCTACCGGCAACCTTGACGGCAGCACCGGTGCCACGATCATTGACCTGCTCTTTGATCTGCGCGACCGGCACGGCACTACGCTGGTTCTGGTCACACATGATGCCGATCTGGCGGCTCGTTGCGACCGAGTGATCAGCCTGCGTGACGGGCGCATCGACAATACGGCAAACGCCGCATGAGGATTGCTCTCGCCGCACGATTGGCGCGACGAGAGCTGCGCGGCGGCCTCGCGGGTTTCCGTATTCTGCTGGCCTGTATCATCCTCGGCGTTGCGGCCATCGCGGCCGTCGGCACGATCCGAGAGAGCATCACTGCAGGGCTGGCCCGCGACGGTGCCGCACTCTTGGGCGGTGATGCAGAGATCGCGTTGACCTATCGTTTCGCCACGCAAGCCGAGAAGGCATGGATGGAGCGAAATGCCGATCGCATCTCGGAAATTGTCGACTTTCGCTCGCTTGCGCGTGGCCCGGATGACGCTCGCGCACTCACGCAGGTCAAGGCCGTTGACAACGCCTATCCCCTGATCGGCAACGTCGAGCTGGATCCGCAAATACCGCTCTCCAATGCGCTTAGGGGGCAGGATGGCCTGCCCGGCGGCGTCATGGCGCCGGCACTCATCGCACAGCTAGGGCTAACCATCGGTGACAGCTTCCGACTTGGGACGCAGGATTTTCGTCTGATGGCCGCATTGGTGGACGAACCGGACACTGCAATGTCTGGCTTCGGCCTCGGCCCACGCACTATCGTGGCGACGCCGGCGCTACAGGCATCCGGTCTACTGGCGCCCGGTACGCTATTCAGCGCACGCTACCGGTTGGTTCTGCCAACGGGTACGGATCTTGCTACCGTCCAATCCGATGCCGAAACCAGCTTTGCCTCCAGCGGGCTAAGCTGGCGGGATGCGCGTAACGGTGCACCGGGTGTGGCAAAATTCGTGCAGCGTCTTGGTGCATTTCTGGTGCTGGTGGGTCTCAGTGGGCTGGCTGTCGGTGGTGTTGGCATCTCTGCGGCTATCCGGGCGTATCTCGCGCGCAAGACCGGGGTTATCGCCACGCTGCGCACATTGGGTGCAGAACGCGGGGTGATCTTTGCCAGCTACCTGCTGCAAATCGGCGTGCTGGCAGTGTTGGGAATCGCGATGGGCGTGCTGCTTGGCGCCGGGTTGCCAGTCCTTTTATCCCCCCTGCTCAATGCAAGGCTTCCGGTGCCTGCGGTCTTTGCCTTCTACCCCGCCCCGATGATCGAGGCGGCAGTTTACGGCACATTCACTGCTCTTCTCTTTACCCTATGGCCATTGGCGCGCGTGCTGGACATCCGTGCCGCCAGCCTTTTTCGTGGCGACGAGGCACACCACCGCACCCTGCCGTCATGGCCGTTTCTGATGGTCACCGCCCTTCTGCTGGGCGGGTTGCTCTACGCAGCGGTCTGGTTTTCGGGCAACCTGCGGCTGACCCTGTGGACAGCAGGCGGTATCATCGGCGCACTCTTCTTGCTGAGCGTGTCAGCACAAGGTGTACGAGTGTTGGCCCAAGCAATGCGACCCGCCGCACGCGGCAGACCACCGCTCCGATGGGCGCTTGCATCCATTGGCGGTCCGGGTACCACAGCAGGGCCAGTGGTGCTGTCGTTGGGACTGGGCCTGTCAGTGCTGGCCGCCGTAGGCCAGATCGACGGCAACCTGCGCGGCGCAATTCAGGGCGACCTGCACGAGCGCGCACCTTCATTCTTTTTTGTCGACCTGCAAAAGGACCAGATGGAAGGGTTCCGGGCCCGTCTGGACCGTGACCCCGGCGTTACCCGGATCGACAGCGCACCGATGTTGCGCGGCATCATCAGCCAGATCAACGGACGCCCCGCAGCGGAGGTCGCAGGCGATCATTGGGTACTGCGCGGCGACCGCGGTCTGACCTATTCTGCCGCGCCGCCCCCGCGTGCCCGCCTCACCGCGGGCGAATGGTGGCCATCTGATTATAGCGGCCCGCCTCAGATCAGCTTTGCCGCCGAAGAGGCGGCCGAAATGGGACTGGCGCTCGGCGATACCATCACTGTCAACATCCTTGGCCGCGACATCACCGCAGAGATCACCAGCCTGCGCGAAGTGGATTTTTCCACCGCCGGGATCGGATTTATCATGTCGATGAACCCCGCCGCACTACAAGGCGCGCCGCACAGCTTCATCTCGACCGTTTACGCCGATGCGTCCTCAGACACAGCGATCCTGCGCGACATTGCGTCAACCTATCCCAACGTGACGGCGATCAGCGTACGCGATGCGGTTGATCGGGTGGCGGCGTTGCTGGCCGGGCTGGCAGCAGCCACATCATGGGGCGCAGCGGCAACGTTGCTGACCGGGTTTCTGGTGCTCATCGGCGCAGCGGCCGCCGATCAGGGCGCGCGTGTCTTCGAGGCTGCCGTGCTCAAGGTGTTGGGGGCCTCGCGAGGGCGCATCCTGCTCAGCCTCGCCCTGCGCGCTGCGCTATTGGGGGCGGCAGCCGGGATCGTGGCCATTGGCGCGGGCATTCTCGGTGGCTGGGCCGTCAGTTACTACGTGATGGAAACCGACTTCGCCGTGATCTGGCCATCTGCCCTGATCATCGTCGCTGGCGGTATCGGGGTTACGCTACTGGCCGCTCTCGGGTTTGCCTTGCGCCCGCTGGCCGCGCGTCCGGCTCAGGTTCTGCGTTCGCGCGAATAGGGTGGCCGTTCAAACCCATCTCGCAGCTCTGTTCAGGGGCAGCGAAATACGCAGTCTTGCGATGAAACATGCCCCGAGACGATAGATACCGGCGGCCGCGGACAAAATCCGGGCCGCCGGTCTGATTATTCGGCCGCTTCGGCATAATCCTCCAACGGAGGACACGTACAGATCAGGTGTCGATCGCCGTGGACATTGTCAACGCGGTTGACCGGCGGCCAATATTTGTCCACGCGGAATGCACCGGGCGGGAAACACCCCTGTTCGCGGCTATATGGCCGGTCCCAATCGGTAACCAAATCCTCCATCGTGTGCGGCGCATTCTTCAGTGGGTTATTCTCCGCGTCGATCTTGCCTTCCTCGATGGCGCGAATTTCCTCGCGGATCGCCAGCATCGCATCACAGAACCGATCCAGTTCTGCCTTGGTTTCGGACTCGGTCGGCTCAATCATCAGTGTGCCCGACACCGGCCAGCTCATCGTTGGGGCATGGAACCCGCAATCGACCAACCGCTTGGCGATGTCATCCACCGTCACATGCGCACTGTCGGCATAGGGGCGCGTATCGATGATGCACTCATGCGCCACCCGACCCTCACTGCCGCGATAGAGCACGTCATACGCCCCCTCCAGCCGCTTGGCGATATAGTTGGCATTCAGGATCGCCACGCGGGTCGCTTGTGTCAGACCCTCGCCCCCCATCATCAGGCAATACGCCCATGAGATCGGCAGCAGAGATGGCGAACCGAACGGTGCCGCACTGACCGGGCCCTGCACCCCACCTGTGCTGGGATGGCCCGGCAAGTGTTCGACCAGATGCGACTTCACGCCGATTGGCCCCATGCCGGGACCACCGCCGCCATGCGGAATACAGAACGTCTTGTGCAGGTTAAGGTGGCTGACATCTCCGCCCAGATCACCGGGACGACTGAGGCCGACCATCGCGTTCATGTTGGCCCCGTCGATATAGACCTGACCGCCATGCTCATGGGTGATTTTGCACACGTCGCGTACTGTTTCCTCGAACACGCCATGCGTGCTGGGGTAGGTGATCATGCAGGCGGCCAGATTCTCGGCGTGTTTTTCCGCCTTGGCACGGAAATCGTCCACGTCGATATCGCCGTTCTCGGCCGATTTGACCACGACGACCTTCCAGCCGACCATCTGCGCGCTGGCGGGGTTGGTGCCATGCGCACTGACCGGAATCAGGCAGACATTGCGATGCCCTTCATCCTGCGCGCGGTGATAGGCCGCAATGGTCAGCAACCCCGCGTATTCGCCCTGCGCACCAGAGTTAGGCTGCATCGATATCGCCGCATAGCCGGTGATATCGCACAGCTTGGCGCTGAGGTCTGCGATCAACTCTGCATACCCTTCGGCCTGATCGGCGGGCACGAACGGATGCAGACGCGAGAATTCCCGCCAGCTGACCGGCATCATCTCGGCGGCGGCGTTCAGCTTCATGGTGCAACTGCCCAGCGGAATCATTGCCCGATCCAGCGCCAGATCACGATCCGCGAGGCGGCGCATATAGCGCATCATCTCGGTCTCGGCCCGGTTCATGTGAAAGATCGGGTGCGTGAGGTACTCAGTCTTGCGATGCATGTTCTCGGGGACCCGGTATTCGGGCTCGAACTTGTCATCCTTCTCAGTGATACCAAATGCGCGCCAGACTGCCTCGACATTCTCGGGCCGGGTGCATTCGTCAAAGGTGATGCCAACGCGGGTTTCGCCGACTTTGCGCAGATTGATCTTTTCGTCCACGGCCGATTTCATCACTGCCGCCTGCAACGGCCCAACATCCACGGTTATCGTGTCAAAAAAGGATTGCGGATCGACTTTGAAACCAGCCTTCTCCAGCCCCTTGGCCATACGCACCGTCTTGCGGTGGATGCGCTGCGCGATGGCCTTCAGGCCCTTGGGTCCGTGGAACACGGCATACATTGATGCCATCACTGCCAACAGAGCCTGCGCAGTACAGACGTTGCTGGTGGCTTTCTCGCGGCGAATGTGCTGTTCGCGGGTTTGTAGCGACAAACGGTAGGCACGGTTGCCATGCGCGTCGATGCTAACCCCGACGATCCGGCCCGGCATCGCACGTTTATAGGCATCACGACAGGCCATATAGGCCGCGTGCGGGCCGCCATAGCCCAGTGGAATGCCGAAACGCTGAGTGCTGCCCACCGCGATATCCGCATTCATCGCGCCCGGTTCCTTGAGCAGGGTCAGCGACAACGGATCTGCGCTCACGATACCGATGGCGTCGGCCTCGTGCAGCCGCGCGATGTGATCGGTATAGTCACGCACATGGCCGTAGGTGCCGGGATATTGAAAAATCGCACCAAAGACTGCGCTTGCGTCCATCTTGTCGGGGTTGCCGACAATCACCTCGATCCCCAGCGGGGCGGCGCGGGTCTGAATGACCGCGATGTTCTGTGGATGACAATCACGGTCGACAAAGAACGCGGTCTTTTTCGACTTGGCCACCCGCTGCGCCATAGTCATCGCCTCGGCGCAGGCCGTGCTTTCATCCAAGAGCGACGCATTGGCGATCTCCAGTCCGGTCAAGTCGCTGACCATCGTCTGGAAGTTCAGCAACGCCTCCAGCCGACCTTGGCTGATTTCGGGCTGATAGGGCGTATAGGCGGTGTACCACGCCGGATTCTCAAAGATATTCCTCTGGATCGCAGGCGGCGTCACCGTGCCGTGATAGCCCTGCCCGATCAGCGATGTCAGCACCTTGTTCTTGCTTGCCGTCACCCGCATGTGGTGCAGCAATTCGCGCTCGGACTTCGCCTTGCCGAAATCGAGCGGCTTTTCCTGACGAATGGATTTGGGTACCGTCTGATCAATCAGCGTATCAAGGCTGTCGACCCCAAGCACTTCAAGCATCGCCGCCATTTCGTCGGGCGACGGCCCGATGTGACGCCGGTTGGCAAAATCATATGGCAGATAGTCGATTGGTTCAAAAGCCATGTCGGCCTCCCCTCAAGAATGGCGCGCGGACACAATCGGCCCGCCCCGCTCTTTCATCTTTCTCAAAATACCTCTGCGCGGAGCGCACAAAAACCTTCACAGGTTTTGCCAAGGCTTTTCGTCAAAGCCTCGATCCCCGCAGTTAGCCGACGAACTTCTTGTACGCGGCCTCGTCCATGTAATCATCCATCTGGGTCGCGTCGCTGGCCTTCATCTTGAACATCCAGCCATCGCCCATCGCGTCGTCGTTCACCTTGCTCGGTTCGTCGGTCAGCACATCGTTCACTTCCGTGATCTCACCATCGATCGGGGCCAGAATATCGCTCGCGGCTTTGACGCTTTCGATCACAACAACCTCGTCGTCCTTGACCACTTCGGTACCGACCGAAGGCAGCTCGACAAAAACGATATCGCCCAGTTGTTCGGCGGCATGTTCGGTGATGCCCACAACCACGACATCATCTTCGACGCGCAGCCATTCGTGTTCTTCTGTGAATTTCATGTTGGTACTCTCCCTAAGATCAGCGTTTAAAGTTGGCCGGGACAAACGGCAGCGCCGTGATCGTGGCAGGCAACCTTTTGCCGCGCACATCCCCGTAGATCGTCGTTCCATCATCGGCAAAACCGGCGGTAACATAACCCATCGACATCGGGCCGCCCAGCGTAGGACCGAACGCGCCCGATGTCACATGGCCGATCACATCACCGCCCTCTGCCCCGGCGTATAGCTCGGTGCCCTCGCGCATCGGTGCACGACCTTCAGGTCGCAGTCCCACACGCCGACGTGTCGGACCATCATCCAATTGCGCCAGAATGGTATCGGCGCCGGGAAATCCGCCGGCCCGCGCACCACCATTGCGCCGCACCTTCTGGATTGCCCATGTCAGAGCGGCCTCGACGGGCGTCGTTCCGCTGTCGATATCGTGGCCGTACAGACACAGCCCAGCTTCCAGCCGCAGACTGTCACGGGCACCGAGGCCAATCGGCTCGACCGCATCAAGTGCGATCAACGCACGCGCCAGCGCCTCTGATTGATCTTCTGGCACAGAAATCTCGTACCCGTCCTCACCGGTATATCCGGATCGGGATATCCACAACTCACCCCAGTCCGACGCCATCACGCCCACATCCATGAAGGTCATCGACGCCACACCGGGCACCAGCGCCTCTAGCGCCGCCTCGGCTCCGGGGCCTTGTAACGCCAACAGCGCGCGATCAGTGATTTCGGTCACTTCACATTCCGGCAGGCCCGTTGTCATTCGGGTGATGTCCGCTTCCTTGCAGGCTGCGTTGACCACGACGAACATATGATCGCCCCGGTTCGCGATCATCAAATCATCCTCGATCCCGCCCTTGTCGTTGGTGAACATCGCATAGCGTTGACGGCCCTCGCCCAACCCCAGCGCATTGACCGGCACCAACGTCTCGAACGCGGTTGCTGCCGCGTCATAACCGCCTGGAGCGCGGATGATGACCTGCCCCATATGGCTTACGTCAAACAGGCCCGCCTCGGCCCGACAATGCAAATGTTCCTTCATCACTCCCAGCGGATATTGCACAGGCATCTCATACCCGGCAAAGGGCACCATCTTGGCACCCAGCTCCTTGTGCAATGCATTCAGCGGTGTCACACGCAGATCGCTCATTCGGCCTCTCCCTCGTGGCGCCGACCGTTCACGACCAATATGATCCGAATGGGTGCGGCATCGTCAATAGTGCATACCTGTCCCGGCTGCACCGCGATGCCCCCTCTGTCCTTTCGCCTGAGATCGCTATCCCTTCGGCGCCCGGCACAAATGCGCCGATTCTCTCCAGAGTTCCGTAGTCCTCGACCGGTCCTTGTCGCCTGAGAGTTTCCGGGGCGGTTGCTCCTTCGGCATCGGCTCTGCGCCGATTCTCCCGGTCGGGATAACGTACACCGTAGTATGCGACCGCTCCTCGGGCAAGTGGGATTTGGATGGATTGATACAACCGATACCCGCGATACCAATAGGCAGGTCCGAGGGTTCAGCCCGGCACCGCTCGCGCCACCGCACCGCACCCTGTCGGCAGCAATATCCGCTCCAGTGCGAAATTATCGCACACGAGCGTATCCAGCGTTATCGTGTCAAGATAGGCAAAGAACGCTTCAGCAGCCGCGCCAATCGCCCAACGCAACCGGCACGCCGACGTCAACGGACAGGTATTATCGACATCTGCGAAACACTCCGACGCCGTAAACTCCGCTTCTATGTCGCGAAACACGTCGCCGATAATGATCTCGCGCGCGGGGCGCCCCAGCATCACGCCCCCATTGCGCCCGCGTTGGGTCTCCAGATATCCTAGCTGTGCCATTTGGTGAATGATCTGCGCCAGATGGCTCTCAGAGGCATTACACCGCGCAGCCACTTCTGCCTTGGTTACCAGCTTCTCGGGCTGCACCGCACAAAACATAAGTACACGCATGGCGATATTGCTACGTTTGGTGATACGCATCAGCGGCCTCCCCTGTGGCTCCGACGTGCTTGAGCTCTTGTCATTCTGCCTGCATTACGTTGCCGCGCCATTGACCCAGATCAAGCAGATGAAAAAGGACAGAACGCAATTGACCCCGCATGACGCCTATTTTTTTGGCTACGGCAGCTTGGTGAACCGTGCCACGCATCGTTATGCCGATCCGCAGCCTGCCACTCTCACAGGATGGCGACGGGTCTGGCGTCACACCGATCTGCGCAGCATTGCCTATCTTACCGTAATGCCTGACGCGGATAGCGTGATCGACGGGTTGATTGCAGGCGTGCCCGGGGACGACTGGCTGGCACTGGACGAACGCGAAGGAGCATATGACCGTATCCATGCGGCACATCAAGTCTGTCATACCCTCTCACACACGCCACAGATCGCGCTCTACACGATCCCCGAGGGCAAACATGGCCGCCCAACGGACGCCCACCCGGTGCTGCTCAGCTATATCGACGTGGTTGTGCAGGGGTATCTGCAGGAATACGGACAGGCAGGGGCGCAACGTTTCTTTGACACTACCGATGGGTGGGACGTGCCGATCCTGAATGACCGCGCCAACCCGATCTATTCGCGCCACTGCGTCTTATCACCCGAGGAACGCAGCTTCGTCGATGACTGTCTAGCAACGCTACCGGCGCAGATTAAAAATCTGTAACAGCCGCGCTTGACGCTGAAATGGCTCTGTACCGCTCGGCGGCACGCGCTGCGCCATCACTCGGCGTGCCAACACAAAGGCCAGCAGACCAAAGATCACCCCGCCCAGCGCCTGCCCGATCAGCACGCCCGGCGCACCAAACAGCACAGCCCCCAGCATCACAAGCGGGATGGTGCCCACCGTGTGCCGCCCCCAGTTTACCCATGTCGAATAGAATGGACGCCCCAGATTGTTGAAGGCCGCGTTCGATACGAACAACATTCCGTTAAAGAAAAACAATAACGCCAGTGGCCCGCAGAAAAGGTAAACCAAATCGCGCGTCAGGCCCGTCGCGCTAAAAAGATCGGCAATCGGCCCACGCAGTACGAACAGCACAACAGATACGGCGCCCACGACCAGTGCCGTGAACGCCAGCCCGGCATAAAATCCACCGCGCACCCGATCGCTGTTTCCTGCACCGAAATTCTGCCCGATGATCGGCCCAACGGCCCCCGACATGGCAAAGATCACGCCAAAGCTGAGCGGCGTCAGCCGACCCACGATGGCCATGCCCGCCACGGCCAACTCTCCGAATTCAGCCATTGCACGTGTCACGTAGGCTTGGCCGATGGGTGTCGCCAACTGAGTAAGGATTGCAGGTCCCGCGATGGCCAGAACCGGCGGAAAATCCCTTGTAAGACCCTGCGCCGTGGGGCGGGTAAATCCACCGTAATGTTTCAGAATCGGCAGCAATGACGTAGCTGCGATCGCCACCCTCGCTGCAACTGACGCCATCGCCGCGCCGGTCAGTTCCAGATCAAGGCCGAAGATCAGGATTGGGTCCAGCACCGCATTCAGCGTACCACCATATAGCGTGGCATACATCGCCCGACGCGCATCACCATGCGCCCGCAGGATCGCTCCGCCGACCATCCCGATAATCAACAGCGGCAGGCTGGGGATGACGATCTGAAGGTAATGCACCGCCAGCCCTGCCGTTTCGCCGCGCGCTCCCAGAAGCTCCACCAACTCTGGCAACCATATCCAGACGGCGGCAGTGAAGACTGCGCCGAAAACAACCCCGTAGATCAAGGAATTGGTCGCGCGGTCGCGTGCCAGATCTACATTGCCAGCGCCCAGTGCGCGCGCCACTAATGCGCCCGCCGAGATCGCCATGCCGATACCGAATGACGTGGTAAAAAACAAAATCGCACCGGCATAACCGACGGCTGCCGCCAGCTCTGACTTGCCCAGCATGGCGATAAAGATCATGTCGACAAAATCGACAAAGAAGATCGCCATTAGTCCGACCGACGCGGTCAAGGACATCACGCTGACGTGGCGAAAGAGGTTTCCGCTCAGAAATTTTGCTTGGATGCCAGACACGCGCACGCTTCCAGTGAACTGCCGAAGAATTACATCTCAGAAAATCAGATGTGCGCAAACAATCCAAGCTGCGATTGCGACAGGGGTCACCCTGCGTCGATGCACACTACCCGACGGACATCATCCGCGGGCGCGGATCACCTGCAAGAGCGGCAGAACCTGCGCCATGTCCGGCCCATGTGCCCGCCCCGTCAACGCCTTACGCAGTGGCATGAACAGGCCGCGTCCCTTGCGCCCAGTCTGTTCCTTGACCGCCGCTGTCCACGTCCCCCAACTGGTTTCGTCCAGCGGTTCCTTGGGCAGCAGCTCCATCGCCTCGGCGACAAATGCACGATCTTCATCATCGATGTCAGGCTCCGCGCCGTCTCGGAACATCTCCCACCACCCCGTGAGGTCATGTAGCGTGGTGATGTTCTCTCGCGTTACCGCCCAAAATTGCTCGGCCTGATCCTGTGGTACGCCAATCTCTGCGATCTTTGCTGCTACGGCGGAGAAATCCAACGATTGCAAATGCCGCGCGGTTAACGGAAAGAGGTCGGCCACATCGAACTTCGTCGGTGCCGAGCCAAATCGTTCGATGTTAAACCCTTCGATCAACTCCGACATGTCATTGCGCATCTCGACAGGATCAGCAGACCCCAGGCGCGCCATCAGGCTAAGCAACGCCATCGGTTCCACCCCTTGCGCCCGGAGGTCACGCAGGCTCAGCACGCCCAGACGCTTCGACAGCGACTCGCCCTGCGGGCCAGTCAGCAAAGAGTGATGCGCAAACGATGGCACGGTTCCGCCAAGCGCCTCGATGATCTGGATTTGGGTCGCAGTGTTGGTCACGTGATCGGACCCGCGCACGACGTGACTGACGCCCATTTCGGTGTCATCCACGACCGACGCCAACGTATACAGTATCTGACCATCGCCCCGGATCAGCACCGGGTCGCTGACCGAGGCCGCATCAATGCTGATATCGCCCAGCACGCCGTCAGACCATTCGATCCGCTCCTGATCCAGTTTGAACCGCCACACACCCGGTCCGCGCTCGGCGCGCAGCGCATCTTTCTGGGCGTCACTCAGGTCCAGTGCCGCGCGATCATAAACCGGAGGCCGACCCATGTTCAGTTGCTTCTTGCGCTTCAGGTCCAGTTCGGTCGGGGTCTCAAACGCCTCGTAGAACCGCCCCATCTCACGCAGCTTTTCCGCAGCAGCCTCGTAACGGTCCAATCTCTGCGACTGCCGCTCAACCCGGTCCCATGTCAGGCCCAACCATTCCAGATCTTCCTTCAGCGCGTCGACATATATCTCTTTGCTGCGTTCGGGATCTGTATCGTCGATCCGCAGGATGAATGTGCCGCCCGCTTTGCGCGCGATCATATAGTTCATCAGCGCGGTGCGCAGATTGCCGACGTGGATGTATCCGGTGGGCGATGGGGCAAATCGGGTGGTGGTCATATGGGGCGCTCCTGAGGTCGAGCGGGATGTGTCACAGCCACAGCCGATTGTCCAGTTTCCGCCCACCTCATGCACGACATCCAGATTATTCACCGAAAAAGCTAGAACGACAGAATTCGCGAATTTTCTAACCTCGTCAATCTGGATGCACAGGCCAGACAGCATCCAGATCGCATAGCCCGGCCCGGATCAATTCGGCCAGCACATTCAGGTCGATCTGGCTCAGTCGAGTGACATACAGACAGGATTTCCCGCGCTTGTGCTTGCCCAGACGATTCAGGATATCAGTGTAATCACGGTATCCCGGCATAATGTAGATCGACAGGCTTGCCTTGCGCGGCGAAAACCCGGTTGCCAGAAAATCACCCTCGCGACCGCTGTCGTAGACGTAGTGATACCGACCATAACCGATGATCGACTCTCCCCACATACGCGGAACATAGCCAGTGACATCGGAAAAGAAACTCAACAAGCGTTTGCCGTCCGACCGGCGCACCTCTGGTGTAACACCATCCAGAAAATCCTCTGGCGATAGCGCGGTGGGCTGCGTCTTGTTCTGGCTCATCGCTCGGGGCCCCGTCTCATCTCACTTTCGTGTGAGAGCGTAGGCGCAATCACTGTTCTGCGCTAGGCTTGACCCTGCCCCATACACGGAGAGACACCATGACCCACCACCTGACCCGCCGCACCCTCTTGTCCGCCGCAGCCGCGCTGCCATTGGCCCACGCCGCACAGGCGAGTGCCCCGTTACTGGGCGCATCCAGCGCCCTGCACCGCCGGTTCATCCTCGGCAATTTCGAGGTAACAACGCTGCTTGCAGCCAGCGCAACGCGCGACGACCCGCACAGCATCTTTGGCCTCAACGTCGATGAGGCAGCGTTTCGAAGCGCCGCCGAGGCGGCAATGCTACCAGTTGATCAGGCGCAGTTTTTCTTTACCCCGACCATCGTCAACACCGGCGCCGAACTGGTGTTGTTCGACACCGGTCTCAATGCGGCCGGGATCACCAGCGCACTGGCCGCAGCAGGGTACACCCCGGATCAGGTCGACGTGGTGGTAATCACCCATATGCACGGCGATCATATCGGCGGTTTGCGCGAAGGTGACACCAGCACGTTCCCCAACGCACGCTATGTCACCGGCGCAAAAGAGTACGACGCGTGGGCCGGGATGGAGAGCGACGCATTCAATGGCAAGATGCGCCCGCTGGCAGATCAGACAACGATGATCATGCCGGGTCAGACCGTCGCCCCCGGCATCACCGCCATGGCCGCCTTCGGTCACACGCCCGGACATATGGCCTACATGATTGAAAGCGAGGGGGTATCCCTGCTGTTGGCAGCCGACTTTGCCAACCACTACGTGTTCTCATTGGGTTACCCAGATTGGGAGGTCAAATTCGACATGGACAAATCTGCCGCAGCCGCCACACGCCGCAGCCTGCTGGATATGCTTGCCGCCGACCGCATTCCGTTCATCGGCTATCATATGCCCTTCCCCGCCATCGGCTTTGTTGAAACCCGCGGCGAGGGATTCGGATACATTCCGGAAAGCTATCAATTGCGGCTCTGAATATCGCCCCAACGATATCGGTCAGGTCTTCCTTTTACCTGGCCGTCGCACCATATCAGCGGCATGGACCCCACTGCCGCTGATATTGATCGCATCGAGACCATCGCCCGGGCCACGATTGCGGAACTGCCCGCCACCTTTCGCGCGGCCTCCGCGAGCGTGTTGTTGCGGGTGGAGGCGTGGCCTCATCCGCAGATGTTGCGCGATCTGTGTTTAAAGAACCCGGCAGAATTGACAGGCCTGTACGAAGGCATCCCAATGACGGAAAAATCCGTCTCCTATCCGGCACCCTACCCGGATCAGGTCTGGCTCTTTGCCGGGCCAATTCTGATTGAATTGGACGACCGCAATGACGTCACGCTCAATGAGCTCGTTGCACACGTTACTGTGCATGAATTCGCGCATCATTTCGGCTGGTCCGATGATGACATCGCCATGATCGACCGATGGTGGGAGTGAGCCACAGTTCGCGGTGGTTTTTTGCCAAAAATCTCTAGGCTTCGCCGTTGTCCCGCCAGCGGTTCGCGATCGGATAACGCCGGTCCAGCCAAAACGCCGCCTTACTCAACCGGGTGCCCGGCGCGGATTGGAAACGTTTATATTCACTGATATAAAGCAAATGCTCGACCTTTTTCGCATCTGCCCGGTCGTACCCGGCGGCAATACAATCTGCAATGCTGCCATCTTGATCGACCAATATCTCCAGTATGCCATCCAGCACAGGATAGTCGGGCAGAGAATCGCTGTCTTTTTGGTCCGCGCGCAACTCGGCACTGGGTGGTTTGTCGATCACACGCACGGGGATCACCTCTCCCTCCGGGCCCTTCATCCAGTCCCGGTGGTTGGCATTGCGCCAGCGGCATGTCTCGAACACGCGGGTTTTGTACATGTCCTTGATCGGGTTATAGCCGCCGGCCATGTCGCCATAGATCGTGGCGTAGCCCACCGCGACCTCGGACTTGTTGCCCGTGGTCAGAAGCATCTCGCCAAACTTGTTACTCAGCGCCATCAGCAGCAGCCCGCGCAGGCGCGACTGGATGTTTTCTTCGGTGACATCCGGTTCTGTCCCCTCAAAGAGCGGTGCCAGCGTTTCGGTAATCGCCGCGCGACCGTCGCGGATGGGGACAAAATCATAACGACAGCCCAGATTGTCGGCGACGGCCTTGGCATCGTCCAGAGAATGCTGCGACGTGTACTCTGAGGGTAACATCACACAGCGCACGTTGTCCGGCCCCAGCGCATCAGCGGCAATCGTGGCAACGATCGCCGAATCGATTCCCCCCGACAGCCCCAGCAGCGCCTTCTTAAAGCCAGTCTTGCGGAAATAGTCCCGCAAGCTCAGAACCATTGCGTGATAATCCTGCTCATACGTGTCCGGCAAATGCGCCAGATCACCCTGCTCTGCCCGCCATCCATCGGGTCCGCGCACCAGATCAAGATGCGCAATCGCCTCCTGAAAAACCGGCATCTGCAACGCCAGCGCGCCGCCGGGGTTCAGCACGAATGTGCCCCCATCAAACACCTGATCGTCCTGCCCGCCGACAAGGTTGAGGTAGATCAACGGCAGACCGGTCTCGACCACCCGAGACACCATGAGCGTCTGCCGCACCCCCATTTTTTCGCGGTAGTAGGGCGATCCGTTGGGCACCAGCAGGAACTCGGCGCCGGTTTCTTCCAGCGTTTCGGCAACATCCTCGTGCCAGGCGTCCTCGCAGATCGGGCTGCCGATGCGCACACCGTCCACCACGTAGGGGCCGCCCACCTCTGCTGAATCGTACAGGCGCACCTCATCAAACACGGTTTCATTGGGCAAATGATGTTTTAGCACCGTCGCGCCTACAGTACCCTTCTTGAGGACATAATAGGCGTTGTGCAGACTGGCCCCGCGCAAGGCCGGGCCGCCGATCCCGATGGCTGGACCGTCCGCACAATCGACAGCCAACTGTTGAATTGCAGCTATCGCGGCCTGATGGAACACCGGCTTCATCACCAGATCTTGCGTGTTGTAGCCGGTGATGAACATCTCAGGCAGCGCGACCATGTCCGCACCTGCCTCGCGCGCAGCCGCCCAAGCGTTACGCGCCAAAACAGCGTTGCCTTTTATATCGCCCACAGTGGGGTTCAGTTGCGCAAGCGTAAGGCGAAACCGGTCAGCCATGATGCTGCCTTTCCTGATCAATGGGGGGATGATTTAGCAGATCGGTGCGCAAGGGAAAGCCGAATTGAGCAAAAGCCGTTGTCACTGCGGCACGCGTCCTCTAGATTTCCTGCACCCGCGCGGGGAATGCGGGGACATTGGGCATCTTCGGGCATCGGGGCGACGGCATGGCATTCACATGGGCGAAACGGACTCTACTGAGCGTGGCCATATGTCTGGCTGGGTTGGCAGCGGCGCAGGACGGGCAAGTCCAGATCAAGCAATATGACGATGGTGGCGTCTACGAGGGCACGTTCAAGGACGGACTGCAACACGGCACCGGCACCTATACCCTGCCCAACGGATATGAATACTCCGGCCAATGGGTCGACGGAGAGATCAAGGGTCAGGGCGTCGCGCGCTTTCCAAACGGATCGATCTATGAAGGCGAATTTGCCGAAGGCAAACCCAATGGTGTGGGAAAGATCGTCTTTACCGATGGCGGCACATTCGAAGGCACATGGAAAGCAGGCAAGATCACGGGCCGCGGCATCGCAGTTTATGCCAATGGCGTGCGCTATGAGGGCGAGTTTCTGAACGCCATGCATCACGGGCGCGGCAAAATGGTCTCACCCGGTGGCTACATCTATGACGGCACTTGGGTGAACGGCGTCAAGGACGGGCGTGCCACGATCACTTACCCGGATGGCGCTGTCTACGAGGGTCAGGTGCTGCGCGGTGCCCGGCACGGTCAGGGCACTCTGACCATGCCAGACGGGCTGATCTATGCGGGCCTTTGGAAAGACGGCCAGATTGATGGCAAGGGCAAGCTGACCCAACCCAACGGCGACGTCTATGAGGGCGCACTGGTCAGTGGCCGCCGCGAGGGCGAAGGTCGCGTGATCTACGCCAATGGCGACATTTACGAAGGCACGTTCGAGGACGACAAGCGGCATGGGCAGGGGACGTTTACCGGCACCGACGGTTATGTTTATCAAGGCAGCTGGGTCGCGGGCCAGATCGCGGGCACCGGCAGCGTCACCTATCCCGACGGTTCGGTTTACGAAGGTGAGTTTCGCGACGATCTGGCCAATGGCGAAGGGCTGATCACATATCCGGACGGTTCAACCTATCAGGGCAACTGGGTCGATGGTGTGATCGATGGTCAGGGTCGTGCCACCTATCCCAATGGTCTGGTCTATGAAGGTGGGTTCAAATCGGCGCGCAACCACGGGCGCGGGATCATGACCTACGCTGACGGTTACCGCTACGAGGGGGATTGGGTTGAAGGCCAGCGGCAGGGCGAAGGCACCGCCACCTATCCGGATGGGACCGTCTATGTGGGCGCGTTCGACGACGGTCAACGTCACGGCACCGGTAAAATCGTCATGCCCGATGGATTCACCTACGAAGGCGAATGGGTAGAGGGTGAAATCAGCGGTCAGGGCATTGCTACTTACACCAATGGCGACACCTACGAAGGCACGTTCAAGGACGGCAAACGCCAAGGTAATGGCACGATGCGCTATGCTGGCGGCGGTCAGGCCAGCGGCGAATGGATCGACGGCGCGCTCAAGGCCGATACCGCCGAAATCACCGGGGTTGACACCAGTGGCGATGAGACCTCGGATACGCCCGAAAGCACAGATGCAGCCCAAGGCGACGACGACGCGGCCACCTCTGAAGAGACCGCACCAGCCGAGTGACGCCCCACCGACCGGCCTAACCGAATATCGAAGGAACGCGGCATGGGCCATGGACACCAGCACGTGAACCCCGAAGCTGGCGACATGCGAGTGGCCTTGGCTGTTCTGGTCAACCTCGGACTGACGGTCGCGCAGATTATCGGGGGCATCATGGCGGGCAGTCTGGCCTTGATCGCGGACGCGTTGCACAATTTTTCGGACGCGATTTCTCTTATTATTGCCTTTGTCGCGCGCAAGATCGCCCGCCGTCCTGCGGATGCGACCATGACATTCGGCTACGGCCGGGCCGAGATTGTCGCCGCCTTGATCAATTACACGACTTTGATCGTCATAGGGCTTTACCTCATTTACGAAGCGGCCATGCGCTTTGCGGATCCGCAACCGGTTGATGGCTGGCTGATCGTGATCATTGCGGGCATCGCTCTGACCGTTGACCTAGTTACTGCTGCGCTAACCTTTACCATGTCGAAATCCAGCATGAACATCCGTGCGGCATTTCTACACAACGTGGCGGATGCGCTCGGCTCTGTGGCAGTTATCGTCGCGGGCGTTGCGATTCTGCTCTATGATTGGCGTCTGATCGACCCGATCGTGACCTTGCTGATCGCCGGCTATATCCTTTGGCAATCGTTTCGCGAAATCGGCGGTGTCATTCGTATCCTGATGCTGGGTAGTCCACCCGACATGGATGTTGTGACCGTCGCCGCGATCCTGCGCAATGTTGACGGTGTCGCGGATGTCCATCACCTGCACCTGTGGCAGATGCAGGAACATACTGCAGCACTGGATGCTCATGTCGTCATCGACGTCGGTCGCTGGTCCGATGCGGACGCGATCAAGGCTCGGATCAAGGAACTATGCACAAAAACACTGGCGATCTCACACACGACGCTGGAACTGGAATGTGCAGAGCATGCCTGCACCGACCGCGAAATGATCGCGCAGGGCTGACGCGCAATTGGGGCTTTTCATTTTTTTTCGTCCCACCTATGGTGCGGGCATGTTGACCAATGGGCATATCATCACGAACGCGGACCGCTTAGGCGGACTGTGCGCCCCTGCCCGACTGCTAGACCTAAGCCGCCTCTGAGCGTGCCCTCCGGCGCGACCGCTCAGAGGATGTGCCTGCTCGCGCCACCAGGCTTAGGATTTTCAGAACAAAGAGACCCATCATGAATACGACAGACAAGAACCGCGCGCCATCTGCGGCAGCAAAGGACGTTTCACATAAGGCAAACAAAGATCATGTTGTGATCTTTGACACCACGTTGCGCGACGGCGAACAATCACCCGGTGCAACCATGACCCATGCCGAAAAGCTGGAAATTGCAGGTCTTTTGGATGAAATGGGCGTCGATATCATCGAGGCCGGATTTCCGATCGCGTCCGAGGGCGACTTTAGCGCAGTCAGCGAGATCGCCAGAACCGCGCAACGGGCGGTAATATGCGGCCTTGCGCGCGCGCAAATCAGGGATATCGATCGCTGCTGGGAGGCAGTGCAACATGCGCGCCAGCCGCGCATTCACACCTTTATCGGCACCTCACCCCTGCACCGCGCCATTCCCAATCTCACCCAGGATGAAATGGCCGACCGGATCCACCAGACCGTGACCCATGCCCGCAACTTGTGCGATAACGTGCAATGGTCACCAATGGATGCCACACGCACCGAATGGGATTACCTCTGCCGCGTGGTCGAGATTGCGATCAAGGCAGGGGCCAGCACGATCAATATCCCCGATACCGTTGGTTACACCGCGCCGGTCGAGAGCGCCGACCTCATCCGTCGTCTCATCGCAGAGGTGCCCGGCGCGCAGGACGTGATCTTTGCGACGCATTGCCACAACGATCTCGGGATGGCGACTGCCAACTCGCTCGCCGCTGTCGAAGGCGGTGCCCGGCAGATTGAATGCACCATCAACGGTCTGGGCGAACGCGCCGGTAACACCGCGCTGGAAGAGGTGGTGATGGCGATGAAAGTACGCCGCGATATCATGCCCTATACGACCAGTATCGACACCCGCAAGATCATGAACATCTCGCGCCGGGTCGCGGCTGTCAGCGGCTTTGCCGTGCAGTTCAACAAGGCGATCGTGGGCAAGAACGCCTTTGCCCACGAAAGCGGTATCCATCAGGATGGTATGCTCAAGAACGCCGAGACGTTCGAGATCATGCGCCCCGAGGATGTGGGCATCTCGGGCACGTCGCTGCCTTTGGGCAAACATTCCGGTCGTGCCGCACTGCGCGCCAAGCTCAAGGATCTGGGAATTGAGGCCGGTGATAACCAACTCAAGGATATCTTCGTGCGGTTCAAGGACCTCGCCGATCGCAAGAAAGAAGTCTTTGACGACGATTTACTCGCATTGGTCAGCACCACAGGGGAAGGCGAGGATTATCTGGAGTTGATCAATCTCAAGGTCATCTGCGGCACTGCACCTGCCGAGGCTGTTCTGGAAATGGACGTGGCCGGCGTAGAGAAATCCGCCACATGCCATGGTGATGGCCCCGTGGATGCCACGTTCAAGGCGGTGCGCGCGATTTACCCCAACGATGCCCGGCTGCAACTCTATCAGGTGAATGCTGTGACCGAAGGCACTGATGCACAGGCCACAGTCAGCGTTCGCCTCGAAGAAGACGGATTGATCGCCACTGGCCAATCTGCCGATACAGATACAGTCGTAGCCTCTGCCCTCGCCTATATCCACGCGCTCAATCGCCTGCGCGTACGCCGTGAAAAGTCAAGCGGCGACGTGGCCGAAGTCAGCTACAAAGATCTGACCTGAACCAAATCGGCCCGGAGCAACGCAAAGGCTGCTCCGGGCCAAGACTTTCTGCGAAACATCTTAACCTCAGAAAATTCGTCGAATTTTCTCTGTCACGACGTTACTCCACGATCATGTAGATCTTGCGCAGACGCTCAGTAATCTCCCAGACCACATACTGCCCCTTGGCAATAAAGAATGTATCACCCGGTCCGAAGCTTTCCTTGCGCCCGTCCTTATGCGTCAAGGTGATCGCCCCCGATACCACCGTCATCATCTCATGCACCGGATAACTCTCGATCACCTCACGTGTCGGCGCGCATTCCCACGTACCCGCCGTGATGCTTTCATCATGAGTGGCGAAATGGGTGTGATTCAGCTCAGTCTGGTCATCTGACGTAAAGGCACTGGCATCGGCGATATCCGACGGCCCCATTTCGGGGTTCGGATCAATGCCAAAGTTGCTTTCGCTCATATCGTCCTCCTGTTGCAGGATCAGTCGGCCCATTCCCAGGGCCGTACGTACTGCCCCAGCACTTCGGACACTTTGGCATCTTCTACTGCGCCTGTCTTTTCCAGTTTCGCGACAAGACCACGTTTTTTATCATCCACGACTTCGCTCACCCGTGCAGCTACACCTGCCTTTTCCAGTTCCGCACTGTAGATGCGCGTGATCGCACGTTTGCGCAGATCGGGCTTGAACACCTTGCCCACGGCCGTTTTCGGCAGTTCGTCCAGAACCTCGATGTATTTGGGTTGCGCCGCCCGCTCGTGGACGTGTTCCTTGCAAAAATCACGCAGCGCGTCGGCGGTGACGTTGCCGCCGTCGACCAGTTCCACATAGGCACAGGGCATTTCACCTGAATGCGCATCGGGCTGACCGATCGCCCCAGCCATCGCCACTTCGGGGTGACCCATCAGCGCCTCTTCGATCTCGGCGGGGTCGATGTTGTGACCACCCCGAATGATCAGATCCTTGGCTCGTCCGGTAATCCACAAGTACCCATCCGCGTCGATCCGGCCGAGATCGCCGGTGCGCAGAAATTTGTCCTGATGATACAGATCAGCGTTCTTGGCGGCCTCTGTATATGTGTGGCCCGGATAGACGCCCGGATTGTCGATGCAAATCTCGCCGACTTCGTCGGCTCCGCACTCGACCGTGCCATTTTCGGTCGTCTTAAAAATTTTGACGGTGGTATAAGGCAACGGCACACCGACCGATCCGACCTTTTTGGCCCCTTCAGGCGGGTTGCACGACACAAGGCAGGTGGCCTCGGTCAGACCATAGCCCTCGATCACGGTCATGCCAGTCGCGCTCTCGAATCGGTTGAACAGTTCCAGCGGCATCGGCGCGGACCCCGAAAACGCATTCTTGACGGTCGAAACATCCGCATCGACTTTACGCTGCATCAACGCAGAAACAGCCGTCGGCACGGTGATGACAAAGCTGATTTTCCAGCGTTCACACAGTTTCCAGAAATTGTCGAAAACACCGTCGCCGCGATAGCCCGCAGGCGTGGGGAACACCACATGCGCCCCCGATTTGATCATCGCCATCAGGATCACATGGCATGCAAAAACGTGAAACAGCGGCAGCGGGCACATGATCACATCGTTTTCATCGAACAACAGACGATGGCCCAGCCAGCCATTATAGATCATGCCGGAATAGCGGTGTTGTGCCACCTTTGGCATTCCGGTTGTACCGCCGGTATGGAAATAGGCGCCGACACGGTCCTGCCCCCCGTCGTCAAAGCCGAGAGCCTTCGGTTGCTTCGCCGATTCTTTGACGAAGTCCCTTACATCCGCATGGTGGGAGGTCGGCACCTTGGGCCGCAGCAACGGCACCAGCCAGCTTTTCGGTGGCGATAGATAACGGTTGAGGTCAATCTCCAGCACGGTTTTGACGTTCGGCGCATCCTTGACTGCAAGGGCGGTTTTCTGCGCGATATCCGTCTTGGGAAAGGCCTTGAGCGTGACGACAACCTTTGCGTTCGTTTCGCGCAGGATGGCACTGATCTGCTCTGACTCTAGCAGCGGGTTGATCGGGTTTACGATCCCCGCAATCATACCGCCAATCGTCGCAGTCGCCGTTTCCAGACAGTTGGGCAACACCAGCGCCACCACATCCGTCTCGCCAACCCCAAGCTTGCGAAACAGGTTCGCGGCCTGGCAGGTCTGATCACGAAACTCTGACCATGTCAGCGTCTGTGCCTTGTCTGTTGGGCCGGAAAACAGTTGATAGCTGATCGCGGGCCGGTCAGGAAAAGCGACTGCTGTTTCCTGTAGCATCGCATAGAGTGTTTTGGGCCGCTCGCGGTCCTCCCACGAAATTTCGTTCTCAATATCCAGCACATCCTGCCGCACAGCAAAACTCATGGCCCGTCCTCCCCTATTTGCGCGCCGCTCCACCAGCGCGTGACGTCATCGTTCAAGCAGAATGAGTGTCCGCGCGCCAATGCGCAAGTTTTACGCTGCGTTTACTAGGGTCATTGAAGGCAAAGAGGCATCAGTAAAGGATTTGGGCGCTCGACATTTTGACTTGACTATTTTTGTCGGAAATTACAGGAATGCCCGAGTAATTCCGTCAGACTATAAGGAAGGGCCTTCTGATGTTCCGTTTTGCCACCCGTACCGCGATTGCCGCACTATCGCTAAGTGCGATGACTGCCACCGCCATGGCTGCCGAGGTTAACGTCTATTCCTCGCGCCACTACGACAGTGATGATGCGCTCTACGAGAAATTCACCGATGAGACGGGCATCACCGTCAACCGTATCGAGGGCAAAGCCGACGAGTTGATCGCGCGCCTCAAGGCCGAAGGCGACAACAGCCCGGCTGATGTATTCATCACCGTTGACATCGGCCGTATGGGACGCGCCGAAGAGGCCGGTGTGATCCAGCCGCTGCAGTCTGATGTCATCGCCAACACCGTACCTGCGCACCTGCGCCATCCCGATGATCTGTGGTTCGGCGTCAGCCAACGTGCGCGCATCATCTTTTACGCCAAGGATCGGGTCGAAAACCCACCTATGACCTACGAAGCCCTGACCGACGACGAATGGAAGGGCCGGATTTGCATCCGTTCGTCCAGCAACATCTACAACCAGTCACTGTTGGCTTCGATCATTGAGGCTGACGGCGAAGAAGGTGCGCGCGAATGGGCCACCGGCATGGTCGACAATATGGCGCGTGCACCACAAGGCGGTGACACTGACCAGTTGCGCGGCCTCGTGTCCGGTGAATGTGATGTGGCCGTCGCCAACCATTACTATTTCCTGCGTGGTTTCGACAAAGACGTAGAAGGGCTGACTTCCGGCATCGACAATATCGGCTGGGTCTGGCCGAACCAATCGGACCGTGGCGCGCACCTGAACCTGACAGCAGCAGCAATGACCGTTTCCTCACCCAACCCAGATCAGGCCAGAACGCTGCTGGAGTTTCTGACCAGCGCGTATGCGCAGCAGCATTTCGCGGATCAGAACAACGAATATCCTGCGGTTCCCGGTGTCGGCCTTGGTGAAGGCCCGGCGCGTCTGGGCTTCTTCATTCCCGACACAGCCACACCTACAGCCGCCTTCAGCGCCAATGCGGCCAAGGCGCAGGCGATCTTCAATCAGGTCGGCTGGCAATAAAATCAGACCACACCCCGGAGCGTCTCGCGCTCTGGGGTACACCGATAATTCGCGAATTGTCTGGTTCTACATCAGACAGAGGCGCGCAGCACTGCTCCGGGGTTCATAATACCTGCCGGATCAAGTGCAGCCTTGATCGCCCGCATCGCCTCCAGCTTGGTCGGATCGCCGTAGCGTTCCAAATCATCCACCTTTAGCCGACCGATACCGTGCTCTGCACTGACCGACCCGCCGATCTCGTGGACCAGATCATGTACGGCGCGTTTGATATCATCGCTCAGATGGGCATAATCTGCCCGGCTTTCGCCGTGTTTGGGAAAGATATTATAGTGCAGGTTGCCATCGCCCAGATGCCCGAAACAGTTGATGCGGAAATGCCCCAGCGCGCCGATCACCCCGGCGGCTTTTTCGATGAATTCAGGCACCATCCCAAGCGGCACCGATATATCATGCGAGCTGATTGACCCGATACGCCGGTTCGCCTCTGGGATTTGCTCGCGCAACTCCCAGAAACTTTGCCGCTGGCCTTCTGACTGTGCGATCACACCGTCGCTAACTAGGCCAGCCTCAGCTGCCTCTTCAAATATCCGCTCCAGTGCCGACGCAGGATCCAGCCCGCGTGCCATCCCCAGATCAATCAGCACGCACCACTCTGGCTGCGTGTTAAAGGGTTGTCGCAGATCAGGCAGCGCCTCAGATAAAAACGCCAATCCTTGACCGTGGATCAACTCGAACGCACTCACGCCCTCACCTACATGATCCTTTGCCAGTGCCAGCAGAGCGAGCGCCGCCGTCGGGCTGTCCACAACCATCAATGCAGTACCTTCGCTCGCAGGGCGCGGAACCAACGTAAGTGTGGCTGCGGTGATCACCCCCAATGTGCCCTCGGACCCGATCAGTAGATTGCGCAGATCATAGCCGGTATTGTCCTTACGCAGCCTCTTCAGCCCGTTCCAGAGATCCCCATTTGGCAGAACCGCCTCGATTCCCAGACAAAGATCCCGCGCATTGCCATAGCGCAGCACATTCACCCCACCCGCATTCGTCGCCAGCAGCCCGCCAATCCGCGCAGAACCCTTGGACGCGATACTTAGCGGGAAGAGCCGCTCTGCCGCCGCCGCCGCATCATGCACGTCAGACAGGATCGCCCCGGCTTCAACCACCATGACGTTCTCTTCCGGGTAGAGTCCGCGCACCGCCGTCATCCGTTCCAAGCTCAGCAAAATCGGCAGCGGCCCCGCCGGGCTGACCTGCCCCCCGACCAATCCAGTTCCACCGGAATAAGGAATAACTGGCACGCGTTGCGTATTGGCGATCTGAATAACCTGCGCAACTTCGCGGGCGGATGCCGGGGCCACCAGCACGCCTGCTTGCCCGTGCCAACGCCCGCGTGGCTCTTCCAGATACCTCGGTGCCACGTCGCGCAACGCGGCCTCGGGCAAAGCCGCCGCAAGCGCATCAAGACATTTCTGATCAACTGAATTCAATTGCATGCCTGACCATACGAAACCTTATCGACGGGCAAAACCTTCCATTCACCGGTCGCGGTGTTTTAACGAAAAATCTGACGAAACAATTCGTCGAGCTCTCCCTTCGGACTACTCGCCTCTGGTCAAAAATTTCGGCCGCAACACTATAACAGTCGGTCGCTCCGGTAGCGTTCGCAGTGATAGGGTGACATCATGCGCGCCGTGGCTCTCAATAGCGAACTCGCTTGCCATTCCCGCTAGAAATGCACCGAGCGTTCCGTCATGAAACCAGTGCATCGGTATCACCACACTCGCCTTTAGCCGCTGCAACAGAGCGATCATTGTCGGCAGATCCAGCGTCATGCCGCCATCAACCGGCGCCATCACCACATCCATCCGCCCCAGCGCCGCGAATTGAGCGTCATCAGGCATGTGGTGCAAATGTCCTAGATGTCCGATGCACAGCCCCGCTACCTCGAAAACAAAAATCGAATTGCCGTGGCGTTCGACTCCATCATGGTACGCGCTCCGAATATCCGTCGGAACATTGCGGATCAGCATGCTCCCTAGATCCAGATGATGAGCCGCCCCACCCGGTTCATCGCTCCAGCCGCGCAGGACATGAGGGATGGCTGGGTCGGGGAAAGCTGTCCAATGCGTCTCGTGCGCATGGTTCATGGTCACCACATCAGGCGTGAAATCGACATTACCGACAAACCCGGTGAAATCGGTTACCGCCGAGAGCCCTTCGCTGGTCTGGATCAAAAAAGCTGAGTGCGCGAGGTATCGCAATCGGACTGAATGTTCTGCGACCGGGGTTTGAAACGATGCATTGTGCAGATAGATCACCCCCGGCGCGGCCTCCGCGACGGCGATGCAATGACTGGGCCGCCGATCCTGCGCCACGGCGGCGCCCGATGCACATAAGCAGATGAAAAGAAGCAGACTGCGAACCATCTTTGCACTCCCGACCTAGGGTTAAGATAGCGCAAATCGATCCCTTGTCAGATTTTTAACCTGCGCCTGTGCGACCACGACGATCCGCACGAATCGCCGCATAGAGCACATGTGTCCGCCAGCGCCCGTTGATCTGAAGATAGCTCTGCGCGACGCCCTCATATTTGAACCCGCATTTTTCTAACAGCCCCCGCGAGGCCGCATTTTCCGGCAGGCAAGCTGCCTCCAGACGGCTGATGTCGAGTCGTTCAAACGCGTAATGTGTCACCGCCTCGATCGCCTCTCGCATGTACCCCTGCCGTGCATGGTGCTCGCCGATCCAATAGCCCACGGTTCCTGCCTGCGCTGGGCCACGGCGGATATTGTCCACCGTGATGGCACCGACCAGTGTCTCTGTTTCTCGACGGTATAGGAACAACGGCAACGCTGCGCCGTCGCGTATCGCGCGCTGCGCCCAGTAGACCCGGTTGGTAAACCCCTTGCGGGCCAGATGGTCGTCCGACCACAATGGTTCCCACGGAACCAGAAACTCGGCGCTGGATTGTCGCAAACTGCTCCAGGCGCGATAGTCCGTCAGAACGGGCGGGCGCAACGTCAGTCGCTCGGTCTCGATACGGACCTTGCGACGTGGCAGGAACATCACGCGGCGCGCCTTTCCTGCAATGCCTCCAGCGTCGGGGCATTTTCCACCGGACCGTAAAGCGCCATCGCGGCAGGTGCCCGTGCTGCAATCTCTTCGGCTAAGGTCCGTACATCCCCCAACGAAACCGCATCAATCCGCGACACCACTTCGTCCAGCGGAGGAATACGTCCCCATATCTGCAACATGCGCGCCAGCCGCTCGGCCCGGTTGCTGGGGCTTTCCAGTCCCATTAGCAGGCCCGCTTTCATCTGCGCACGGGCGCGCTCCACCTCATCTGCGCGCATGTCATCTGCTGCGCGCTTCATCTCGTCGATGGTGATCTCGGCTAGGTCCGCCATCTGATCGCCCGACGTGCCAGCATAAACAGTCATCATGCCCGTGTCCGAATAGGCACCGGCCTGAGTATAGATCGTGTAGCATAGCCCGCGTTTTTCGCGGATTTCCTGAAACAGGCGGCTCGACATGCTGCCGCCCAATGCAGTGGCATAAATTTGCGCCGCGTGAATGCGTGGATCGCCATAATCCGGGCTCTCGAACGCCATCGCGAAATGCGCCTGTTCCAGCGCCTTGACTGTCCGGCTCTCGCCTCCTGCAAACCGCGCAACGGGGGCTGCTGGTGCATCCGCCGGTGCCATATCCCCAAAGAGTGCCTCGGCGCTGCGCACCAACGCATCGTGATCAACCGCGCCTGCCGCCGATAGAATCATCTGTCCGGGGCGATAGTGCTGTCCAACGAAGCGCGTAAGATCATCGCGAGAAAAGCTGCGCACCCGATCTTCTCCGCCCAGAATCGCACGACCCAAAGGATGGTCAGGATAGGCCTTCTCCTGCAACCAGTCGAAAATGATATCATCCGGCGTATCCAGCGCCTGCCCGATCTCCGACAGGATCACGCCGCGCTCGATCTCGATTTCTGTCGGATCAAAAATGGCGTTACGCAGGAAATCGGCCACTACGTCAAGCGCCAGCGGCACATCATCCTTCAGCACCCGCGCGTAATAGGCCGTTACCTCACGGCTGGTATAGGCGTTGATATAGCCGCCCACATCCTCGATCGCCTCGGCAATCTGCAAGGCACTCCGGCTCTGGGTGCCCTTGAACGCCATATGTTCCAGAAAATGCGCAATGCCGTTTTGTTCAGGTGTCTCGTGACGCGCTCCGGCCAGAACCCAGACGCCGATAGCAGCAGATTGCAGGCTCGGCATATGCTCGGTGACGATACGAAATCCGTTGGATAGAGTCGTGAGGTTGACGGTCAATGGGCAGTCCGTTCCTTGATGAGGGTCTCAATGGCGCCAAGGTCGTTTTCCACCTCGGTTATCCGTTCCGACCGCTCATACAGGTCCGCCATATGCGAGGGCAAGGGGGGATGCTGACCGCTGGCCTCTTCCACTGCCGCCGGGAACTTGGCGGGATGCGCCGTCGCCAGCGTGATCATCGGCACCACAGGCACCATATGTTCCTCGGCCACATGCACACCAATGGCACTATGCGGGCAAAGCAATTCGCCAGTTGTATCCCATGTCCGCCGGATCGCGGCGCGGGTTTGATCCTCGTCACAACGTCCGCTGTCAAAGTTTTCCTGCAACGTCTGCAACGCACCTTGGCTGACAGTGAAACCACCTGCCTTTAGCTCTTCCATCAATTGCGCCACTGCACTGCCATCCCGGCCATAAGCCTCGAACAGCGCCCGCTCAAAGTTGGAACTAACCTGAATATCCATCGACGGGCTGATTGACGGGATCACGCCATCCGGCCTGTACTCAGCATTTGACAGACAGCGGTGCAGAATATCATTCTGATTGGTCGCCACCACCAGCCGCGCGATCGGCAGTCCCATGCGCTTGGCGATGTAGCCCGCAAAAATGTCACCAAAATTACCAGTCGGTACGGTGAAACTCACCTCGCGGTGCGGCGCGCCCAAGCTAACGGCAGAGGTGAAATAATACACCACCTGCGCCAGCACCCGCGCCCAGTTGATGCTGTTCACCCCGGCAAGGCCAACCGCATCGCGGAACTCGAAGTCGTTGAACATGTCTTTGACGCGCGCCTGACAATCGTCGAAATGCCCTTCGACCGCCAATGCATGTACATTATCCTCGGCGGGTGTCGACATCTGCCGGCGCTGTACCTCGCTGACGCGCCCCTGCGGGTAGAGAATAAAGACATCAACGGCTTCCAGCCCGCGAAACGCCTCGATCGCGGCGGAACCGGTGTCACCACTCGTCGCCCCGACAATACAAACTCGCTTGCCATTGCGTTTCAGCGCCGCCTCGAACAGTTGCCCGATCAGCTGCATCGCGAAATCCTTGAACGCCAGTGTCGGCCCATGGAACAGTTCAAGCAGATGATGGTTCGGCCCCAGTTGCACCAGCGGGGCGCGCGCGGCATGGGTGAATCCGGCATAGGCACGCGCGATGATTGCTTCGAATTCCGCATCGGTAAAGGCATCGCCGATATAGGGCCGCATCACGCGAAAGGCCGCTTCCTCATAGCTGAGGCCCGCCAACGCCGCGATCTCGGCAGGTGCCATGTGTGGAATCGCCTCGGGCAGGTAGAGCCCGCCATCACGCGCTAGCCCCGTCAGCATTGCCTCTTCAAAACTCAGAACCGGGGCCTGCCCCCGCGTCGATACATATCTCATGTCGCCTTACCTTTCGCAGCACGCGTCGTACCCGCTGTGCGCCATAGAAAATAGCCAGTCATACCTGCCCAGATCACCGCCAAAGAGAACCAGGTAATCGCGTATTGCAAGTGGTCATTCGGGATTCCTGCGCTATCTACAGGCAACGCCCTCACGCGGCTCGCCATCGGCGAAGCTTCCTGCCGCGCGACCACCAGCAACGGCTCGGTTCCCAGCGCATCAGCCATCGCTGGGATGTCTCGTGCAAACCAGATCGCGCGCGCCTCGTCCGGGGCAGGTGTATAGCCGTCAACTTCGTCGGGCCAGTGCAGATTACCGATGACCTGCGCCGGACCCGGCATGCGTTCATCGTCCTTGGCGTCCAACTTGATAAATCCGCGATCCACCAAGATGCGTCGCCCGTCGGTCTCATAAGGCTGGATCACGCGATACCCGGCGCCGATATCCTTGATCCCGACCAAAACATGCAGTTCCGGTCTCAGGAACGTGCCTTCCATCTTCACCGCGCGATATTTGTCCACGGTTTCACTGGGCGTCTGCGGCAATTCGACCGGCGCATCCGCGATCCGCGCATCAATTCTGGCAAGCTCGGTTTCTTTTTCATCCAGCCGCTGAACCTGCCACAAACCCAGACCTATCAGGATTGCTGTCCCGATCACCCCGAAGACCAGTGGTACTGCTATACGCCTCTGCACGGTTCCCTCACCTCAAACAGAAGATGCGGAAGGCATGCCCTCCGCATCTTGTTCTTTGTTCAAATACTCTCGTGCGCTCCTGACAGGCAGAGATCGTCGTCCAATGGAAAAGCGCACGATTCTCGTCGAATAATCGTCAGCCGCCCCAGATGTAGACAGCGGCAAACAGAAACAGCCAGACCACGTCAACAAAGTGCCAGTACCATGCTGCCGCCTCGAAACCGATATGGTTATCAGGGGTAAAGTGGCCGCGCAGCACCCGCATCAGGCATACGAAGAGGAAGATCGTTCCTATCAGAACATGCGCCCCGTGAAAGCCCGTCGCCATAAAGAAGTTCGCGCCGTAGATGTTGCCGGAGAAACCAAAGGCAGCGTGGCTATACTCATACGCCTGAAACACTGTGAACAGCGCCCCAAGAGCAATCGCGATGATCAGGCCCCATTTCATGTCGCTGCGGTTGTTCTCATGAACCAGCGCATGGTGCGCCCAAGTGGCAGCAGCGCCAGAGCAGAGCAGGATCAGCGTGTTGATCAGCGGCAGGTGCCACGGATCAAATGTCTCGATCCCGACCGGCGGCCAAACAGCATCCTTGATGGGTGACATTGGGCCCATTGGATACATGGCATGCTTGAAGAAGCTCCAGAACCACGCCGAAAAGAACATGACTTCGGACATGATGAACATGATGAAACCATAGCGCAGCCCGATACGGACCACCGGGGTATGATCGCCCGCCTGGTTCTCTGCAATGGTGTCGGACCACCAGCCAAACATTACGTATAGAACGCCCACGAGCCCGATGAGGAACATCCATGGCTGGTTTGATTCGGCTTGTGGCGAGATCATCAGAACCGCACCGTAAAGCATGACGAACCCTGACACAGCGCCGAGGAACGGCCACCATGAGGGGTTCAGAATGTGGTAGTCGTGGTTTTTTTCATGTGCCATCGCGTCTATCCCTCTTTAAGGCCTTTTCGATTTCCTGACTCAGGGAAAGCGCAAAAGGCCCGCACCCCTTCAATGTCGTGTGCGCTTTGCATCAAATCCGCAAGCCGGATCAATTGCAAAACGCATTTTGAGGCTCAGTTCAGGTTTGTACCCATTTTGTTATCTGGTGCAAGAGCGGCCTGCGCCTCGGGCAGGTCAATCTCGTAGAATGTGTATGAGAGTGTGATTGTGTGCGTGTATTTCGCGTCCCTGTCGCTGACGATTGCGGGATCCACCAGAAATGTTACCGGCATCATGACCCGTTCGCCGGGCTGCAAAACCTGCTCGGTAAAGCAAAAGCAGTCGATCTTGTCGAAAAATCCGCCAGCTTCGTATGGTGTCACGTTATACGCCGCCTGTCCTGCAATTACGCGGTCAGTCGGGTTGTACGCCTCATAAAAGGCCAACCCGGTTTCGCCGATGTGCAACTCCATCTCTTGCACGACCGGCTTGAATTCCCACGGCATGCCGCGTTCTTTGCTCGCGTCAAAGCGCACCTTGATCGTCCGATCCAGTATTTCATCGGACCCAGATTGGGCCACGCCGGGAATCCCGCCAAAGCCTGTCACCCGGCAAAACCAATCGTAGAATGGGACCGAGGCCCATGCCAGCGCGCCCATCACCACGACGACGCCCACCAGTTGCGTCAGGGTCCGTGTCTTAGGATCAAGCGCCATCAGTGGGTTCCCTCGCCCTGTGTCGGAACTGCGAAATCCTCTTGGCTTACCTTGGCAATGGTCAGACCAAAGACCAGAGCGACGAAACCCGCCAGCACCAATCCCAGCCCAAGATTGCGGCTGAACCGGCGTTTGTGCAGCTCATGCGGCTCGCGAAAACTCATCCCCAGCCCCCGAAGCCGGAACTGTTCAGAAGGGTCTGCGCCCAGATCGCGCTGAAATGAGCAAAGAGATAGATCAGCGACAGGCGGAATACCTTTCTCTCGGTGCGGTAGCTATCGGCTTCTGCCGTCGTCTCGTCGCGCCGCCAGATATCCCATGCACCTTTTAGGAACAGTGCATTCAGCACCACAGCCACCGCCAGATACAGCGGTCCGCCAATCGAGGTGAATCCGATACCCACCGCCAGTGGCGCCAACAATGCCGTGTAGACCAGAATATGCACCCGCGTTGCCTTGCGTCCGTGGGTGACCGTCAGCATCGGCACATCAGCCTTGTGGTAATCTGACTTCATAAACAGGGCGAGAGCCCAGAAATGCGGTGGCGTCCACATGAAGATCAGCGCGAACATCAGCACTGATTCTACGGAGACGCTGCCTGTTGCCGCCGCCCAACCGATCATCGGGGGAAATGCGCCCGCCGCGCCACCAATCACAATGTTCTGCGGGGTCAAACGCTTGAGCCACATCGAGTAAACGACCACGTAGAAAAAGATTGTAAAGGCAAGCAGCCCCGCCGCAACAAAGTTCGTGGCTAACCCCAGCATGACCACCGCGAATCCGGCCAGCGCCATGCCAAAGGCATAGGCTTCACCCTCAGCAATCTTGCCTGTCGGAATAGGCCGTCCTTTGGTGCGCTTCATGATTCGGTCGATGTCGGCGTCCCACCACATGTTCAGCGCACCAGAAGCACCGCCACCGACTGCGATAAACAAGATCGCGGAAAATCCGATGATCGGATGCACGCTGCCCGGTGCGGCTACCAATCCGACCAGCGCAGTGAACACGACGAGCGACATCACCCGCGGTTTCAGCAGGGCAAAGAAATCACCGAACCCCGCCTCGGCAGTGTCGGTCTTGCTGGCATGAATGCTTGCGTCGGTCATGGTATGCTTTCAACGATTATCGCGGGCTGAAGCCCGGCCTGCACTGCCATAAGCCGGGCTTCAGCCCGGCTTGGTCTCATCACTCGGCGGCCGCCACATTATAACCCTGCGGTGTACCGGCGTATTCTTCGATCGCACCTTGCAGCCACGCATCGTAGACGTCCTGACTCACAACCTTGACGGTGATCGGCATATAGGCGTGATCCTTGCCGCAAAGCTCCGAACACTGGCCGAAATAGGTGCCTTCCTGTTCAGCCTTGAACCACAGCTGCGACAGACGACCCGGCACTGCGTCCTGCTTTACGCCAAACGCGGGAATGGTCCAGCTATGGATCACATCTGCACCGGTAAGATGCATCACGACGACCTTGTTCACAGGCACAACAACGGCTGTGTCGGTTGCCAGCAGGAATTCGTCACGGCTGTAACCCGCCGCTTCCAGCTCTGCCACAACCTCATCGTTCAACACTTTGCCTTCACCGATCAGGAAGCTTTCAAATCCGAACTCATGGTCGGTGTATTCATAGCCCCAGTACCATTGGTATCCGGTCACCTTGATGTTGATGTCACCTTCAGGAATTTCCTGCTGCTTGAACAGAACCGGCAACGAGAACGCGCCGATAAAGACCAGAATCACGATCGGGATGATCGTCCACGCGACTTCGATCGGCGAATGGTGGGTGAACTTTGCAGGCGTCGGGTTAGCGCGGCGGTTAAACCGCAAGATCGCGTAAACCAGCAGCGCCACAACAAACAGACTGATGGCAGTGATCACGATCAGCACCATATTGTCGAGCCAGTGCAGATCGCGCGCCAGCTCAGTCGCTGCGGGTTGAAAGCCCATGAGGCCGTCTTTCGGCCGACCGATGATTTCGAGGTTCTCCTGCGCCAATGCGGGTGTGGCAGTCAGGGCGGCTGTCGCAGCCAGCATTTTGGAAAAATATCGCATGATGCACCTTGGTCGGTTGAAGCGTTTATCGCGTTTTTGAGGGAGGTAACCGCCGCACTGGCGGAATCCCGTTGTTTCATCGCCCGTTAAAACCATATTCTGCACCGACAGACAAGAATGACGATTGCGGCAAACAGACGCTTTTTTGACATAGGTCAATTTAGGACGTCGACAGTCGAGGACAAAACACATGCAAGACGCCCCTTTTCGACCGTTCGAGACCAACCTCGACACCGAAACCGCACTGACGCACCTACGCACTGCCACCCGTGGCGCCGATGACGGTGAGCTGTTTCTGGAACGCAGCCGCTCTGAAACGCTGATCTTCGACGATGGCAGAGTGCGCACTGCCAGCTATGACGCCAGCGAAGGGTTCGGCCTGCGCGCCGTGCGCGGCGAGGCAGCGGGATACGCCCATAGCACTGACATATCCGAAGCGGCGCTCCTCCGCGCGGTCGAGACGGCGCAGCTGGCCGTCGGCGCGGGGGGCGGGACGCTCGATGTCGGGCCTGCGCCGACGAATACCCGGTTGTATACTGATACCGATCCCATCGCAGGTGTCAGCTTTCCCACCAAGATTGAGACGCTGCGCGAGATCGACGCCTTTGCCCGTGCGCTGGACCCGCGTGTCGTACAAGTCACGGCTGTGATCACCGCAACGCTGCAAGAGGTCGAGATCCTGCGGCCTGAAGGCACTCATTTACGCGACGTACGGCCGCTCTGCCGGGTGAATGTCTCGGTCATCGTGGAACAGGACGGGCGCCGCGAGACCGGAACATCAGGCGGCGGCGGCCGTGTCGGGCTAGATGGGCTCATCGCCCCGCAGGACTGGCAGGCCAAGGCTCGCGAGGCATTGCGCATCGCGCTGGTAAATCTGGACGCCGTCCCCGCCCCTGCTGGTGTTATGGATGTGGTGCTTGGTCCCGGCTGGCCAGGCATCTTGCTCCACGAGGCAATCGGCCACGGGCTTGAAGGCGACTTTAATCGCAAGGGCAGTTCGGCCTTTGCCGGGCTGATGGGCCAACGCATTGCAGCCCCCGGCGTGACCGTGCTGGACGACGGCACTCTACCGGATCGGCGCGGTAGCCTCAGCTTCGACGACGAAGGCACGCCGTCTGGCCGCAACGTCCTGATTGAGGACGGCATTTTGGTTGGCTACATGCAGGACCGTCAGAGCGCACGTCTAATGGGTGTCGCCCCCACCGGAAACGGGCGCCGCGAAAGCTATGCACACGCACCGATGCCGCGCATGACCAACACCTACATGCTGGGTGGCGACACCGCACCGGGTGACATCGTGGCCGACTTGCAGGATGGCATTTACGCGGTCGGTTTTGGTGGCGGGCAGGTTGACATAACCAACGGCAAGTTCGTGTTTTCCTGCACCGAGGCCTATCGCGTTCGCAATGGCGTAGTTGGCGCACCGGTAAAAGGGGCCACCCTGATCGGCGATGGCGCGACTGCACTCAACCAGATCAGGGCGCTCGGCAGTGACATGGCGCTTGATCCCGGCATGGGAAATTGCGGCAAGCAAGGCCAATGGGTGCCCGTGGGCGTCGGCCAGCCGACCGTGATGATTGGCGGTCTGACTGTGGGCGGTTCGGCGACCTGAGCGCGCTGCGCGTGAATACCTCCGGCAAATGCATCTACGGGCCAGGTGGAAGCGTTCACACCATTTGCTGCGAATCGTCGGGCCAATAATGTACTGACTGGAACTGCTACAGCGAGAAGCAGGATAGAAGCCCTACATTGCCTGTTAGGCCCCCTGCTATGTTGGAAATGTAAATCAATACGTTAGGTGATTTCAGAGATCATTTCTGAAATGCCCCGTTTTGGTTTACCCGCCATTAACCCTGCGCTGCCTAATGTCCTCTTGCAATCAGGCGGAGCTGCGATGACCGAGGATACACATCCTTCCACTCACCCCCCACTCCCACCCACCACGGAAGATGATCGGGTGTCGTGGCTCCGTCTGTTGCGCTCCCGGCGTGTCGGGATCGCAACCTTCTATCGGTTGCTTGCTGAACACGGCACGGCACAAGCCGCGCTAGAGGCGCTGCCCGAAATTGCCCGCGCGGCAGGTGTCACGGATTATAGTGTTTGCCCCGAAGGGGTGATCCATGCTGAGCGCCGCGCCGGACATGCCAGCGGGGCGCGGCAAATATTTATCACCGATGCCGAGTATCCCAGTCTGTTGCGCAGCATTCCCGATGCGCCGCCAATGCTGTGGGCCATTGGGGATACCGCCATACTCGCACGCCCCATGGTTGCTCTGGTCGGCGCGCGCAATGCCTCATCATTGGGCACACGCATGGCACGGGCGCTGGCCAGCGATCTGGCGCAGCAGGGCTATGTCGTCGTGTCCGGGCTGGCGCGCGGCGTCGATGCCGCAGCGCATACAGCAACGTTGAAAACCGGGACCGTCGCGATACTCGCAGGCGGCGTCGACATCCTATACCCTGCAGAGAATGCACGCTTGGCCGATGATGTTGCGCGCACCGGAATACGTCTGTCAGAGCAACCGATGGGCACGGTCCCTCAGGCCCGCCATTTTCCGACCCGCAACCGCATTATCAGCGGCATAGCGCAGGCGGTGGTGATCATCGAGGCTGCGGCCAAATCCGGCTCTTTGATCACGGCGCGCAATGCGCTTGATCAGGGGCGGGATGTTATGGCGGTGCCGGGGCATCCCTTTGACGCACGCACGGCGGGCTGTAACATGCTGATCCGTGATGGTGCGCGTCTGGTTCGCAATGCGACCGATGTAATCGAGGCGCTGCCGCAAACTGCTGACCCGGATACCAGACGCATACAACTGGATCTGCCCGTTTCACCAGAAACCGCAAGCAGCCCGAGTGCTGCCGACGATCGGGAACGGCCCGCAGACCGGCGCAGCCTGCGCGAAACGGCAGATCTGCATGACGTGATCCTCGACCGACTCGGCCCGTCACCACTGGCCGAAGATCAACTGATCCGCGATCTCGGTGCTCCCGCGCGCAGTGTTGCACCCGTTCTTGTCGATCTCGAAATCGAAGGCCGTATTTGTCGACAACCTGGCGGCTTGCTGTCACGTGTAAGCTGAACAAGCCGATCAGACCGAAACCTCCGAAGCAATATCACACAACAGTTATCTCTGAGGCACCTCCGTCCCGCATCGCGCAGCGGTGAATGGTCGCAGACCAATGCCTCTTTCCGTATTGGCTCATGCCTATCGCCCCCGGTGCTGCGCATCCTCAGGACGCGTCCCGGACTGATCTTTGATAACTTCTGCGCCATGATCGGCGGCTTGCGATTGCTGCCCGATACGAGACGCAATTGCAAAATCCCACACGCCACACATGCCGCGTGCGGCACATTGGCTGCATTGACAAATCGCTCCAGCACCCCACATGGTCCGCCGCCATGAGGTGCCAGTCCCCGAGTCGAAAGGAAGTCCATGCCCGTCGTTGTCGTCGAATCTCCGGCCAAGGCCAAGACAATCAACAAATATCTGGGCAAGGATTACATCGTTCTGGCGTCCTACGGGCATGTCCGCGACCTGCCGCCCAAGGATGGTTCAGTCGACACCGAGAACGGTTTCGACATGAAATGGGAAGTCGGATACGACAGTCGCAAACATGTCAAAGCGATCGCCGATGCCCTGAAAGACGACAACGCGCTGATCCTTGCGACTGACCCCGACCGCGAAGGCGAGGCCATCAGTTGGCACCTCGAAGAGGCGCTACGTAAACGCAAGGCGATCAAGAAAGATACACCGGTGAGCCGTGTGGTATTCAACGCAATCACCAAATCCGCTGTCACGCAAGCGATGGAAAACCCCCGTCAGGTCGACGCGCCGCTCGTCGAGGCCTATCTGGCGCGCCGCGCACTGGATTATCTTGTCGGTTTCAATCTCAGCCCGGTACTATGGCGCAAGCTGCCCGGCGCGAAATCGGCGGGTCGTGTACAATCAGTCTGCCTGCGTCTGATCGTCGAGCGCGAGATGGAGATCGAAGCATTCGATGCCCGTGAATATTGGTCGGTCAAGGCCCTGCTCAGCACACCACGCGGACAAGAGTACGAGGCGCGACTGACCACCCTTGCCGGCAAAAAGCTGGAAAAATTCGATCTCGAGAATGCCACCCAAGCCGAACTGGCAGTACAGGCGGTTACCAGCCGCGCGCTGAAGGTCGTGAACGTCGAGGCCAAACCGGGTAGTCGCAACCCATCAGCCCCCTTTATGACGTCCACCCTGCAACAGGAGGCCAGCCGCAAATTCGGGATGGGCGCGCGCCAGACGATGAGCGCTGCACAACGGCTATATGAAGCAGGCTACATCACGTATATGCGAACCGATGGGATCGACATGGCCCCCGAAGCGGTGCATGCGGTGCGCGATGCAATCACCGACAGGTACGGCAAGGAGTACGTGCCGGGCAGCCCGCGCATGTACAAAAACAAGGCGAAAAACGCGCAAGAAGCCCACGAATGTATCCGCCCGACCGAGATGACCAAGGATGCGGCAGCGCTCAAGATCACCGACAAAGATCAATTTCGCCTCTATGATTTGATCTGGAAACGCACCCTTGCCTGTCAGATGGAGGCTGCCCGGCTGGAGCGCACCACTGTCGAGATCGGCAGCGATGATGGCCAGATCGGCTTGCGCGCCACCGGGCAGGTCGTTCTGTTTGACGGCTTCTTGCGCGTCTATGAGGAAGGCCGCGACGAGCCCGCAGATGATGAGGATGGTCGCCTGCCACAAATCGCGCAGGGCGAACCTGCCGCTTTTGCCGATGGGTCACTGCGTGCGCAATTTGCCAAGGCCGACAAATCAGACAGCGTGATAGACGAGACCGCAAAGGGTGGTATGTCCGTTCACGCCGCAGCCGTTCTCAGCGAAAACGAGGCGGTGCTGGCGTCGCAATCCTTCACCCAACCGCCGCCGCGCTACACCGAAGCGACTTTGGTGAAACGAATGGAAGAGCTGGGCATTGGTCGTCCATCGACCTACGCCAGCATCGTGACCACGATTCAGGACCGCGAATATGTCCGCAAGGACGGCAATCGCCTGATCCCCGAGGATAAGGGACGGATCGTCACGATATTCCTGCTCAACTTCTTCCGCAAATATGTCGGTTACGAATTTACCGCCAACCTTGAGGAAGAACTGGATCACGTCAGTGCGGGCGAAGCCGACTATAAGGAACTGCTGGGGCGGTTCTGGCGTGATTTCTCTGCCGCCATTGGTGAAACATCCGAGTTGCGCATTACCGAGGTTCTCGACGTGCTGGACGATGCACTGGCGCCGACGCTGTATCCGCCCCGCGAGGACGGCAGCGATCCTCGTACCTGCCCACTATGCGGCAAGGGACAGTTGCACCTGAAAACGTCCAAATCCGGCGGCTTTGTCGGTTGCGGCAATTATCCCGAATGTCGCTATACCCGGCCCATCGGCGGTGATGCTGCAGAGGGCGGCGATCGTGTGCTGGGCGAAGATGCTGGCGATGAGATCAGCCTGCGCAGTGGCCGCTTTGGCCCCTATGTCCAGCGTGGCGAAGCCACCGAAGAGATCAAGAAGCCACCGCGCGCCTCGCTACCCAAGGGCTGGACGACCGACGATATGGATCTGGAAAAGGCGCTGACATTGCTCAGCCTGCCGCGTGAGGTCGGGCCGCACCCTGATGATGGTGAAATGATCGAGGCGGGCATCGGGCGCTATGGCCCGTTCGTGAAACATGGGCGGCTCTATGCGAACCTCAAGGAGGTCGATGAAGTCTTTACCATCGGCATGAATCGCGCGGTCGAGGTGCTGGCACAAAAACTGGCCAGCCGCGGCGCGGGACGTGCGGCCGCCAAACCGCTAAAGGAGTTGGGTGAACACCCCGAGAACGGCGGCCCTATCAATGTAATGGACGGGCGCTATGGTCCGTATGTGAAGTGGGAAAAAGTCAACGCCACCCTGCCCAAAGGCACAGAGCCGGACGATGTCACCATGGACATGGCCGTGGAGTTGATCACCGCCAAGGCCGCGAAATCCGGCAAGGGTCGCAAGGCGCCAGCCAAGAAGAAGGCACCTGCAAAGAAAGCGACGGCGAAGAAGAAACCCGCAGCCAAGAAGGCACCTGCGACCAAAGAATAGCCACGCGTGGCATGCGTGCGCTGCATACCCACGTTGCAGGACCGATGTTAACGCCATTGTGACCGGGCAATACCTTTCGCCCGTCGGGTGTCCGGTGCAGTCTGCGCAAAACTTTCGCAGATGACAGAGGCAGACATGGCACATACATCCCTTTCACGGCGCGCGCTCATTCTAGGTGCGGCAGCGACCGGTTTCGTCACCCCGGCACTGGCCACCGCACAACAGGCGCCGGTTCGGCGTAACACCTCCAGTTTTGTCACTCAAAAGTGGCAGGATCATTTCGACACGTTGGGCAAAGGCGCGATTATCGCGGACACCACATCCCGCGCTTTGCACTACTGGAACGCCGACGGTAGCGACTACCGCGTGTTTCCTACGTCGATCCCCATGTCCAACGAGTTGACCAAACGGGGCTATACCAAGATCGTCCGCAAGAAGGTCGGCCCGACATGGACCCCCACCCAGAACATGCGCAAGCGTGACCCCAGCCTGCCGACGTTTATGCCCGCAGGTCCGGATAATCCGCTGGGCACTCATGCCATGTATCTGACATGGCCCGCCTACTTGATCCACGGCACCCACGACACGCGCAAGATCGGGCGGCGTTCATCTTCGGGCTGCATCGGACTATACAATCCGATGATTGAGGAACTGTTCGCGATCACGCCCATCGGCACGCAGGTACTGGTGCTGTGATCCGGCAAGCAGGCATGCACTGCTCTGCATACGTATAAACCCTTACCTGCCCGGCCCGTGTGCCGGGCAGCGTTGACTCTGCCATGCGGCTCACCCCATATCGGTCCCAACCAATCACAACGAGGGGGCTTTGATGAAAAAGGTCTATGGATCCGCCAAAGAGGCACTGGACGGCGTGCTGTTTGATGGAATGTTCATCGCGTCGGGGGGCTTTGGTCTCTGCGGCATTCCAGAGCTGCTGTTGCAGGCGATCAAGGAGGCAGGCACCAAGGATCTGACCTTTGCCTCTAACAATGCCGGCGTCGACGATTTTGGTATCGGTATTCTGCTGCAAACGCGGCAGGTGAAAAAGATGCTGTCATCCTATGTCGGCGAGAACGCCGAATTCATGCGTCAATATCTGAGCGGCGAGTTGGAGCTGGAATTCAACCCGCAAGGCACGCTGGCCGAGCGGATGCGCGCGGGCGGTTGCGGCATTCCAGGTTTTTATACCAAAACCGGAGTGGGCACAGTCATCGCGGAAGGCAAGGAAGTGAAGAAATTTCCCACTGGCCCCGATGGTCAACCCGAGGAATACATCCTCGAACGCGGTATCTTTGCCGATCTGTCGATCGTTAAGGCGTGGAAGGCCGATGACACCGGGAACCTCGTGTTCCGCAAGACGGCCCGTAACTTTAACCCACCCGCAGCCATGTGTGGCAAGATCTGCATCGCCGAGGTCGAAGAGATCGTTCCGCGCGGGTCACTGGACCCCGACAGCATCCACCTGCCCGGCATTTATGTGCATCGGATCGTTCAGGGTGATCACGAAAAGCGTATTGAACAACGCACCGTTCGCAAAAGGGAGGACGCATGATGCCTTGGGATCGCAATCAAATGGCCGCCCGCGCGGCACAAGAGCTGGAAGACGGCATGTACGTGAACCTTGGCATCGGGATCCCGACGCTGGTGGCGAACTATGTTGGTGACAAGGACATCACCCTGCAATCCGAGAACGGCATGCTTGGCATGGGGCCTTTCCCGCTTGAAGGTGACGAAGACCCGGACCTGATCAACGCAGGCAAGCAGACCATCACTGAACTGAGCCGCACTGCCTATTTCGACAGCGCGCAAAGCTTTGGCATGATCCGCGGTGGCAAAATCGCCGCCGCAATTCTCGGCGCGATGGAAGTGGCCGAGAATGGCGATCTGGCGAACTGGATGATCCCCGGCAAGCTGGTCAAAGGCATGGGCGGCGCGATGGATCTGGTCGCGGGCGTTGGCCGTGTGATCGTGGTCATGGACCACACCAACAAACACGGCGACAGCAAGGTGCTGAAGTCCTGCACCCTGCCCCTGACCGGCAAAGGTGTTGTGGACCGGATCATTACCAATCTGGGTGTGCTGGATGTGGTCGAGGGCGGTCTGCGCATCGTCGAGACTGCGGACGGCGTGACCGAAGACGAGTTGCGCGCCGCGACCGAGGCCACGCTCGTCTGACCCAGACATCTCGAATACGGACTTGTTGGGCGGCTCTTATATATAGGAGGCGCCCAATTCTATTTCATGGCCAGGTTCAGCGCGCAGCCATCGGATATGAATTGCGGCCGTGTCTTGCATAGCCCGCGCGCGACATCATAGGCGGCTAGAACCTTTGGTATATAGTCGCGCGTTTCTGGATATGGAGGGACGCCCTCATTTGCTTTCACCGCGTTCTCGCCCGCGTTGTACCCCGCCAGCGCCAAGATCGGATCGCCCTTGAACTCCTTTAGCAACCAATCAAGGTAGGCCACCCCGCCCTTGATATTCTGATCTGCCGCCAGACTGTCGTCCACGCCAAAGCGCGTTGCCGTGGCCGGGATCAGCTGCATCAGACCCTGCGCGCCCTTTTCGCTGAGCGCGTCGTCGCGCCCGCCGGACTCAACCGAAATCACTGCCAATACGAGCGCCGGGGATACATCGGTGCCAATCGTCGCCATAAGGATGTTCTGGCCTTGGCTGAGCGCGATTTGCTGAATGTGCTGCAAGCGCGGTCGCGGGGCTGCGGCACCTGCGGGCGGCTGCGCCAATTTCTGCAATGCCGTTTCAAACCGCAGCGCACCCGCATCCGAGTAACCCGGAGGGATATGATCCCAAAACCAATCGTATTGCGCGGCACGCACCGGAGCACCGGGGACGTCATCGGGCTTTGCCGGCGCTGACGGTGTCGCCTGATCGCCCGGTTCGATCTGGATCGTGATACGCTTGGCTGTTCCAGCCTTGGGTGGTTTGCCCATCTTAAAGGTAAACTCGGGAAATGGTGCAGGATCGCCCGCTAGCGCGCCTGCACTCAGAACTGACAGCATCGCCGCCAATACGTATTTTTTCATAATTTTACTCACGGCGGACTGCTCGGCCTGTTGATTATTGACCTGAGCATCGCAAAAGTCTTCGATTTTTACCAGCTTTTGGTGCGTTTTTGGGGTCAATCAGCCGCAAACGGACATCAATTCGGTACAGTTCCCGCATGAAATCAAAATTTTTCAGATTTTTATATCGTTATAAAACAATATGTTAACAAGTTACCTTACGGAAATATTAATCTGCTCCAAAATCGAACCAATCGTGCCCAATTCCTGCCCGAATTGACTGGCTATATCTCCCCATACCGCAGCGCAGACGGCCAACAGAGAGAGGCGGCCAGAAAGCAAAACGGTTACGAACCTGAGTAAACTTTATGATCCTTTGGAGGGACCAAACCATGATCAAATTTTTCAAAAACTTCAGCAAAGACGAAGACGGTGCCGTGACAGTTGACTGGGTCGTTCTGACCGCTGCTGTGGTTGGCCTGGGTGTTGCAGGCGTGTCGACTGTTTCGACCGGTATTGGCAACCTGGCAGACGACATTCAGACTGGCGTCGAAGCAACTGCCGTCACAGGCGTTGGCAGCTAATTTCTAGCTTCGCCACCCAAGTTACGGAGAGCCGCAAGTCACGGATTTGCGGCTCTCTGGTGTTAATACACCCAAGTCTGCCTCATGCAGCACCGCAGTATCGGTTTTTTCGAACGCCCGTTTTCTTGCGTTCAGGTCATCTGATCGTTGCTTTCATGAGCTGCCACATCAACATCGAGGTGCTGCTATGAAGAAGATCAGAAATCTCAGAATTTTCAAACGCGACGAAGATGGCGCGGTGACGGTCGATTGGGTTGTTCTGACCGCAGCCGTTGTAGGTCTGGCAGCCGGCGGCGTAGCAGAGATGATGGGCGCATCGTCAAAACTGTCTGGCGACATCAAAAACGAAGTTTCCGGCGTGAGCGTCAGCGGCGTTAACAGATAACCGCTTCCTCGCTCGCCCTACACAGGCCGAACCACCGCAAAGCAAACACCGGGTGAACCCGGTTTTGCCACAATTACCGGATACAAACCGGACTGGATAATGCCGACTCGCGGTCGCCCGCGTGCTGCAAAGACGTAACGACGAAAGGATAGGCCATGCGCGCTGTTTTTGGACTGGTACTTGTGGTGGGGCTCGGCCTTGCTGGCTTTGCCGTATATATGGCCAAGAATTATATCCAAGGCTATCAGGCCCAGCTGGCCCAAGAACGCAAATCCCGCGCACCTGTGATCGAAACGGTCGATATCTACGTCGCCAAAGAACCATTGAAATATGGCCAGCGCCTGATGAAAAAAGACGTCCAACTGGTCAAGTTTCCCAAGGCATCTCTGCCTGAGGGTATCTACGGCACTGAAGAGGCGCTGTTCCCTGAAGGTGAAGACGAGCCGCGCACAGTCTTGCGCGCGATGGAGAAATTCGAGGCGATTCTCGCAGTCAAAGTAACCGGCCCCGGCGAAGATGCCGGCATCACGAACGCTCTGGAGCGCGGCATGCGTGCATTCGCGATCGAAGTGGACCGTACCTCTGGTGTATCTGGCTTTCTGCGCCCCGGAGATCGGGTAGATGTCTATTGGACCGGCAGCATCGGCGGCGATGCCATGCGCACCGAAGGCAATTCCAGCGGCGACGTGACCAAACTGATCGAGGCCGGGATCAAGCTGATCGCTATCGATCAAAGTGCGAACGGCGACGACCTAAAGGCGCAAATCGCACGCACAGTTACGGTTTCGGCGCGCCCCGAACAGGTCGCGGCGTTGCAGCAAGCCCAGTCGACCGGGCGCCTGAGCCTTTCGTTGGTTGGTGCCCAGGATGACACGATCACTACTGCGATTGAAATAGACCAACATCAATTGCTCGGGCTCGCAAGCTCGCCGGTGGCTGTTGAACGTCCGCAAGAGCAGGTCTGCTCGATCCGGACGCGTCGCGGTTCTGAGGTCATCATCACACCGATCCCCTGCACGAACTGATGCATCCTGCAATCGCTTCAAACCACATGCGTGATCGAAAACGCCCAAACTATTGATGTTGTGCTCGCGTGATCACGCCCCGTGGACCTGCAAAATACAGGCGGCGCGATGACATGGCCCACTGAAAACACTTGCAAAATCGGGGTGTCGCTTCTGCGATGCCCCGTTTCTTTCATGCAACTGTTTAACGTCCAATCTGATAAAAATCGGCTAAGTAGCATTGATTCTTGATAAAAAAGTCAAAATGCCTCAGACTAATAACCAATACGGGCAAAAAGACCCGAAATGAGGCGTGATCGGAAAAGGCAGGTCACATGAAAAGTAGAAGTATTTTTGCGGCAGCCCTGCTGGGGTTTGCCATTTGCGCGGGCACAGGCCCTGCGCCGGTTCATGCAGAGAGTCTGCATGTCGTTCGTAAGGGCACGGGCCGCGATCTAAGTGTTGCGATGAACCGTGCTGTCGTGGTCGAAAGCGACGTTCCCTTTGCGGAACTGAGCATTGCAAACCCATCTATCGCCGATTTTTCGACCTTGTCGGATCGTACCATCTATGTCCTCGGCAAATCGCCGGGGCGTACGACACTGACGCTGCTCGATGAAAACGGCAGGCTTATTACCAATGTCGAAGTCCGGGTGAGCGCCGATGTATCGGAGTTCAAGGAACGGTTGCGCCAGATCCTTCCGAATGAGCGAATCGAAGTGCGCACCGCCAATGACGGCATCGTGCTTTCGGGCACCGTTTCTAGCACCCCGCGCATGCAGCGCGCACTGGACCTGGCAGAACGCTATGCTCCCGAACGGGTGTCCAACCTGATGAGCGTATCGGGCAAACAACAGGTGATGCTGAAGGTTCGTTTCGCCGAAATGCAGCGAACCGTGGCCAAGAGCCTTTCGACTTCGCTCTCGGTGGACGGCCTGTCGACAGGTGGCCTAGGCGTAGGTGCTTCGACCAACAATGCCGGCGCGTCCAATGCCAACATTGCAGGGGTCGTTCCAGGCACTGGCCCGAACGGATCGGCCAACAATGGCGCGGTTTTCTTTGGCTTTAACGCAGGATCCGCTCAGATCGGCATCCTGATGCAAGCTCTTGAAAGCAAAGGCGTTGTGCGCACTCTGGCAGAACCAAATCTGACGGCCCTGTCAGGGCAAGAGGCAAAATTCCTTGCGGGTGGCGAATACCCGATTCCGATCGCTCAGGACAACAGCACGATTACCGTCGAATACAAACCCTTTGGTGTTGAGTTGAACTTTGTGCCGCGTGTGCTTGATGATGATGTGATCAACCTCGAAATTGCCGCCGCAGTATCAGCCTTGGACCCCAACAATGGGATCACGATCGGCGGGGTAAACAGCTTTACGATCAATGCGTTCCGTCGGCGTGACGCCTCGACCACCATCGCCATGCGCGACGGCGAGAGCTTTGCCATCGCGGGGCTGTTGCAGGATGATTTTCAGGACACCAACGGTCAGATACCCTGGATTGGTGACATCCCAATCCTTGGTGCTCTTTTCCGTAGCGCCGATTATCAACGCTCGCAAACAGAGCTGGTGATTATCGTGACCGCGCACTTGGTGACCCCAACCAAGGGAGAGGCGCTGGCGCTGCCCACTGACCGGGTTCGCCTGCCATCCGAGGCAGACCTATTCCTGAACGGACGCGTTGCGCGCAACGTGGGGCCCGATACCGGACCGACTGGAGAGGTTGCCAAACAGGACTTCAGCGGCTCATATGGCTACGTAATGGATTGATGCAGGTGCGAGAACAATGAAAAAAGCACTTATTTTTCTGTCAGTTATTGCTCTTGGAGCTTGTTCCAAGAACACTGGTCAGGTGTATCGTTCCTACTTCGACGAGGCCGGTTCTCTGGTCGATGGCGGCAGCTTCGGCAATGCGAACATGAACAACACGCAGATCATGTCTGGCGAGAAGAGTTACGTCTATGATCTGTCCAATCGTTTCGCGACCGAGGTTCTCAGTACTGTCAACTTCGCCTTCAATTCAGCGCAACTGGATGCTGGCGCGCGCGACACGCTCCGCGAACAGGCAGCCTGGATTCGACAATTCCCAGAAGTCCGCTTCCGTGTTTATGGACACACCGACGCTGTCGGTTCGAACAGCTTTAACAAGCGTCTGGGCTTGGCCCGCGCCAACGCCGTCGTCGGGTATCTGGCCTCGCAGGGCATCAATCGTTCCCGATTGGAAGCCGTCGTCTCATTTGGCGAATCGCAGCCATTGATCGTGACCCAAGGCCGTGAACGCCGCAACCGCCGGACCGTGACCGAAGTTTCGGGCTTTGTCCGCTCCCACCCAATCGTGATGGACGGGAAATACGCCGAAGTCGTATTCCGCGAGTACGTCACCAGTGCCAAACCAGATTCTGATCTTATCCTCGTCAAAGCCGGTGGTTCGTCCACCGCCGATGAATAAGACACGTAGAGTTATCTCCCTGCCCGGCTTGCCGGGACACCTAAAGCCCGCCGCACTGTCGGCGGGTTCTTCTTGTCCCATTGCGACGCCTACACACGTATAGCCCGGTAGGCGCAAAGAACTGCCCGCCGTCAGGTTCCACGGGGGCAATCAGCCCTGCGATGTTGTCGCTCACGCCAGCCGCGGCGTCCATCTTTCGCACAAAAATGGTTTTTTGGCCGTATTGTTGCCAACATTACAGACGATATTCCAGACAGGGTGAAATGTGCCGTGCGTCATTCGCATGGCGCAGCGCAGCAGGGACGCGCCGACAGTTCGCCCCAAAACGACCAATCGTAGAGGCGCCGGTACAGGTGACGCGGAAAAATAGGACCGAAACGCAATGAGCAGTGCGATACAACAACCAGATGCCAGCCCGATCGTCGCGTGTACGATCAGCCGGGACGTGCGCAACTTTGATCTGCTGATCGAAGATATGGAAGCCGCCCTTGGCGAAGCCTGGGGCGATCTCGGGTTTCCCGAGGCGCTGTCGTACCTGAAACAAACCGAGGCTGAGGCGCTCGAATTCGTTGCAATTGCGATAGACCAGTCTGACGAAGCACGCCTGACAATGATCAGCGAAATCATTACCCTGGCGCGGATGCGCGGAATTAAGGTGATCTTGATCGCCGATGACGTCAGCCCTGCGGCGTTGCACCAGTTGCTGCGCGAAGGTGCCGACGAGTTTGTGCCCTACCCCCTCCCCGAGAACGAGCTGCAGGCGGCGATCGAACGACTACGCAAGCCCGATCCGGCACCGGCCGCATCGACCGCTCCTACAGCCACCGCAGAAGATGGCGTCATGCTGGGTGTACATGGCCTCGCCGGAGGGACCGGTGCCACGACGTTGGCAGTGAACCTCGCGTGGGAACTGGCGACTGTGGCCAAGGAAAACGCCCCTCGCGTCTGCATTCTTGACCTGAGCCTGCAATTTGGTTCGGTCTCGACCTTTCTGGATCTGCCGCGCCGCGATGCCGTTTACGAAATGTGGTCAGACACCGAAGCGATGGACGAAGACATCTTTAAGCAGGCTCTGGTCAGCTACGAGGATCGGCTTTGGGTTTTGACTGCGCCGCCCGAGGTACTGCCGCTCGATCTGATCTCACCCGATGATGTGAACAGGGTGCTGGAACAGGCTCGCAAGCATTTCGATTACGTGATTGTCGACATGCCAACCACGCTGGTGCAATGGACTGAAACAGTCCTGACTGCCGCGCAAATCTACTTTGTCACGCTTGAGATGGATATGCGGTCAGCGCAGAACACGCTGCGCCTGAAACGCGCGCTCAAGGCAGAAGACCTGCCACTGGAACGGCTGCGTTTCTGCGTCAACCGCGCGCCCAAGTTTACCGACCTGAATGGTAAATCGCGGATCAAGCGGATGGCGGAAAGTCTGGAAATCGGGATCGAACTGCAGTTGCCCGACGGCGGTAAGGCCGTCAGCCAAGGGGCCGACCACGGCCTGCCGCTGGCCTCGTCGGCACCCAAGAATCCGCTGCGCAAGGAAATCGCCAAGCTGGCCTCTTCTTTGCATGAATTGGGCAAGAGTGATGCCGAAGCGGCATAGTTATTGATAGGGGCGAGTAAATGTTTTCACGTTACAAAAAGCCAACCAGCGCGGCTCCGGCTAAAGCGGACGCGCTATCCAAGGGCAAGCCCGCTGCCAATGCTGCGGGTCCTGCGAATGCCGCAGCATCAGCAAAGGCTGAAGCTCCCGCTGCCATTACGTCATTGCGGCGCCCCTTGCCGGCCACAGATGCGAAGGCAGCACCACAGGACAAAGAACGTAAGCGCAAGGAACGGTTAGGCGAAATCAAGCTCGACCTGCATCGCGCCCTGCTCGATAATCTGAACCTCAGCGCGCTCGACACTGCAACAGAATCCGACCTGCGCGCCGAAATCGGCTCGATCGTCGCCGAAGTGCTCGAAGAGCGCAGCATCGTGCTGAACCGTGAAGAGCGCAGCACGCTTACCCAAGAACTGTACGATGAAGTGCGCGGCCTCGGGCCGCTGGAAACGCTTTTGAAGGACGACACTGTTAACGATATCCTCGTCAACGGTCCGCACCAGATTTTCGTCGAGCGTGACGGTAAGCTTTCGCTCAGCGATGTGACGTTCAAAGACGAAAAGCACCTGCTGCGGATCATCGACAAAATCGTGAGCGCGGTCGGACGGCGGGTAGACGAATCGAATCCCTATGTTGATGCGCGTCTATTGGATGGTTCACGTTTCAACGCGATGGTACCGCCCGTTGCCGTGGATGGCAGCCTAGTCTCGATCCGTAAATTCAAAAAGGATAAACTGGGAATTGATGATCTCGTCAGCTTCGGTGCGTTCTCAGAAGAAATGGCCGCCTACCTACAGGCCGCCGTTGCCTGCCGCCTGAACGTCATCGTTTCCGGCGGAACCGGCTCGGGTAAGACAACGACACTCAATGCGCTCAGTTCCTTTATCGACAATGCAGAACGCATTCTGACCATCGAGGATACTGCGGAACTTCAGCTGCAACAGATCCACGTCGGTCGAATGGAAAGCCGCCCCCCCAACGTCGAAGGCAAGGGAGAGGTCAGCCCGCGCGACTGCCTCAAGAACGCGCTGCGGATGCGACCCGATCGCATCATCGTTGGCGAGACGCGCGGCGAGGAAGTCATCGACATGCTGCAAGCAATGAACACCGGCCACGACGGCTCTATGACGACGATCCACGCTAACAACCCGCGTGATGGTGTCAGCCGTCTGGAAAACATGGTGGCGATGGCAGGGATTGAGATGCCGCTAAAAGCGGTGCGCTCACAGATTGCATCCGCTGTGAACCTGATCGTGCAGGCAAGCCGTCTACAGGATGGCAGTCGTCGCATGACCTCAATCACCGAGATCACCGGTATGGAGGGTGAAGTGATTTCGATGCAGGAAATCTTCCGTTTCCAGCGCGTCGGCCTGACCCCCGAGAACAAGATCATCGGCCATTTCACAGCCACCGGCGTACGCTCCAACTATTCCGAGCGGTTCCGTCTGTGGGGCTATGATTTGCCGGCCAGCATCTATGAACCCGTGAGACCGGAGTAATCCCATGAGCATCAGCGCAGAACCAATTATCTACGGCCTCATCTTTGTTGGCGTTCTGGTGCTTGTCGAAGGCATCTACCTGACCGTCTTTGGCAAATCCATCAGCCTGAATAGCCGCGTGAACCGCCGTCTGGAGATGCTGGACAAGAGCGGCAATCGCGAAGAAGTCATGGAAAAGCTTCGCAAGGAGATGCAGCAGCACCTCAAGGCGCGACGCATTCCGCTGTATTCAATCCTGTCGGCCAAAGCACAAAAGGCCGCGATTGCATTCACGCCCAAGCAATTGATCATGCTGATGGGCGGTCTGGCCGCGCTCGCATTTATCGGTCTGTCGGTCGGCACTGCTACCTCTGTTCCAATCCGCGCAGTCGTCTCTGTCGCCATGGGTGTGGGCGGGGTCTTTACCTGGATTTCGATGAAAGCAGGCAAGCGTATGGCGATGCTAGAAGAACAATTGCCAGATGCGATCGAACTCATGGTGCGTTCCTTGCGGGTGGGTCATCCCTTTTCATCAGCGATCTCGATCGTCGCGACCGAAGTCGGGGATCCATTGGCCAGCGAATTCGGCATGATTGCGGATGAGGCGGCCTATGGCCGTGACGTGGGTGAGGCGCTCAAGGAAATGGCCGAACGGCTGGACATGCAGGACTTGCGCTTTCTCGCTGTCGCCGTGACCATTCAGCAGCAGTCGGGTGGTAACCTGGCCGAGATCCTCGACGGTCTGGCCAAGGTGATCCGCGCGCGATTCCGCCTGTTTCGCCGCGTCAAGGCGATCACTGCCGAAGCCAAATGGTCAGGCAAGTTCCTGTCAGGTTTCCCGCTGCTGGCAATGGTCGGCATTCAGCTGATCGACCCGAATTATTATGACAAGGTGCTGGACCACCCCTATTTCATCCCCGCCTGTCTGGTTGTCGGTGTGTTTCTGGTACTGAACCTGATCGTTATGCGCGCCCTTGTGAATATCAAAGTTTGAGAGGCCAGATATGTCATTTCTCAACGAAATCCTGACCGGCGCATTGGGGCCTTTCGGCCCGATTATCGCCGTGGGTATGCTTGGGGTTTTCCTGATCCTGATCACGATTGCGATCATGCTGAACCAGCGCGACGATCCGCTGACCAAACTGAAAAAATCTCAGGCCAGCCGCAACGCCGGGCAAACCAGCACACAGAAACTGCGCTCCGGCTCACGAAATGAAAAGCTGGACAAATATGCCACGTTTCTTGAGCCACAAGACGAGAAACAATATTCCGAGATGCGCCTGACCCTGCTTCAGGCAGGGTATCGCAACCGCGACGCGGTGCGTTATTTTCACTTTGCGCAATTCTCCCTCGGGATCGGCCTCTTGGTTCTGGGCGTACTCTATTACGTCGCCTTCAAGTCCGGCGGTGAAACAGACACCAAAACCATGCTGCTATACATTCTAGGTCCAGGTGGCGCCGGTTACATGCTGCCGAAATATTGGATCACCAAGCGCAAGCAAACGCGGCAGGATGAAATCACCGACGGTTTCCCCGACAGCTTGGACATGATGTTGGTTTGTATCGAGGCGGGTCAATCTCTGGACCAGTCGATCATTCGCGTCAGTCAGGAAATGCGCGCATCCTATCCGGCACTCGCAGACGAATTCGAAATCGTCAGTCAACAGATCAAGGCCGGGCGCGACAAACCTTCTGTTCTGAATGAAATGTCGGAACGTTGCGGTGTACAGGACATCACCAGCTTCGTGACCGTTCTCGTTCAATCACAGACGTTCGGCACGTCCATCGCAGACGCCTTGCGCGTTTACGCCGGCGAAATGCGCGACAAGCGCGTAATGCGTGCCGAAGAAAAGGCCAACAAGCTGCCAACAAAGATGACATTGGCCACAATGATGCTTACAGTTCCACCACTGTTGATCATCCTTGTAGGACCGTCTGTTCTGGGTATCATGGAACTAACGTCGATGAGCTCACACTGATCCACCGATAAAAAATGAGGCCTGATGAAACGAGCGGGCGCAGTAATTTTGGGATGCTTTATGCTGGCAGGCTGTGCAGAGCCTGAGCTGCCAGACAGTCCCTATGCGCCCGGTGTTTCGCGTTCGGGGACGGCAGTCGACGCCACCCTCGTCGGGCACCGCCTGATCCGGGCGGGCGAGCATGAGTTGGCCATCAAGGCCTTTTCACGCGCCGCTTTGGATGAGGGGATGACCCCGGAGATCCTCATCGGCTTTGGCAGTGCGAACCTCGGTCTCGGACGTTTGGGCCAAGCTGAAGAACTGTTGCGGAAAGCCGTCGAAGCAGACGGATCATCGCCTGAAGCGTGGAACAATCTGGGCGTCGTTCTCATGGAAAAAGGTGAAGTTGCCGAAGCCAGCGAAGTGTTTCGCCGCGCCTATGCGCTCGATAATGGCGAAAGTGACTCAATTCGCGATAATTTTCGGTTGGCACTCGCAAAACTCGATGATTCCTACTATGCTGGTTCGGAAGAACAAAATTATAAATTGATACGGCGCGGCAGCAGTGACTACCTAATCCGCACGATATCATGATGAGGCTAAGGCAGTAAAAGGACGCAAAAATGCGCCACCCTCTCGTTTTGACGCTCTGTGCAATGGGCAGCTTAGTGCTGTCCGCATGTGAAAAATCTGACAATGCAACTGTGGAACGCTCCTTTCAGGGCGTGAATGTCGTTGATGAAAGCAATCTCAACGATGTGATGCTCACCGTGGCGGACCCCAACGAGGCGGTTGCATATTTTCAGCGCACCGCCGGGGAACAACCCGATCGGATCGATCTGCAACGCAACCTTGCCAAATCGCTTGTGCGCGCCAAACGCAACACCGAGGCGGTTGCCGCATGGAAACGTGTCGTCGACCACAAAGAGGCCAACGACGAGGACAAGGTAGATTTGGCCGATGCTCTGATCCGGAACAATGAATGGGAACAGGCCGAGGCTGTGTTGAATGGCGTCCCGCCCACCTATGAGACATTCAAGCGCTACCGGCTGGAGGCTATGATCGCCGATAGCAACAAGGAATGGAAACGCGCCGACAGTTTCTATGAAACGGCCGTGGGCCTGACCACGCGGCCCGCAGGCGTGATGAACAACTGGGGTTATTCCAAACTGACACGCGGCGATTTTGCCGATGCAGAGCGGCTGTTTACCGATGCAATCCGTCTGGACCAGTCGCTGTTCACTGCCAAAAACAACCTCGTATTGGCGCGCGGGGCACAGCGCAATTACACGCTGCCAGTCATGCCTGTCAGCCAGACCGAGCGCGCGCAACTGCTGTATACTTTAGGCCTCGCGGCAATAAAACAGGGCGACGTGACGACCGGCAAAGGCCTGTTGCGCGATGCGATCGACACCCACCCACAACATTTCGAAGCCGCTGTACGCTCGATGCGTGCCTTGGAAAACACCGCGGTCAACTGACTCGCGCCACCGCAAAGGGGCCCGGCCCATGATGCAAATCACCGCAAGCTCAGCCATGTGGTTCCTTCCCTTTGTCCTTCCCGTTTGCCTTTGGGTAGCGTGGAGTGATCTGCGGGTGATGAAGATTCCCAACCTCGCCGTCTTGGCGCTGGCCGCTATCTTTTTGATCGTGGGATTGATCGCCCTTCCGTTTGATCAATATATTTGGCGACTGGCTCAGCTGATCATCGTGCTTCTGGTGGGGATCGTGATGAATGCCGTCGGCCTGATTGGCGCAGGCGATGCGAAATTCGCTGCGGCAGCTGCACCTTTTATCGCGTTGGGCGATCTGCGCCTGCTCTGCGTGATACTGGCCGCGAACCTATTGGCCGGATTTACCGCGCATCGCATTGCCAAATACACGTCACTGCGCCAGTTGGCCCCCGAATGGGAGAGCTGGTCACGCGGCAAGAAATTCCCGATGGGTCTGTGCCTGGGTGGCACATTGGCTATCTATCTGGTGTTGGGCGCACTTTACGGCGCCTGATACCGCCCGACCCCCGCCATATTTTCTGCACCTTTATCTGGCAGTTTCGCAATCGAGCGACCTGATACGAGGCCAGACACGATGAATATGCAGATCACCGAAGGCGTGAAGCCACCCCCGCCGCCCACCACGCTGGACGATATGCGCCTGCCCGTCGTCATGATGCGTGACATCCTGATCAAGACGATGTTCCGCAAGTCAATTGATATGGTCAGCGAACTGGCCAGAGCCGTCTGCTTGCCCCGAACCGTCACGCAGGAACTGGTCGACATGGCCCGTGAGCAGCGTCTGCTAGAAGCCACCGGCACAATGAGTGCCACAGCGGGTAGCGAAATGGGCTACCAGTTGACTGACATGGGCAAGGCGCGCGCGCTCGACGCCTTGCAACAATCTGAGTACTATGGCGCGATGCCGGTGCCCCTCAGCGTGTATGCCGAACAGGTGCGGCGCCAATCAATTCGCAATATCCAGATCACGCGCGAAGAGCTAACCGGTGCGATGGGCCATCTGGTACTGCCCGACAGCCTGCTGGATCACCTCGGTCCTGCAGTCAGTGCCGGTCGTTCGATTCTGATGTATGGCCCTCCGGGCAACGGTAAATCCAGCATTTCCAATGGTATCCGTGATGCTATGGGGGACAAGATCTATGTCCCGCTTGCCATCGAATACGCAGGTCAGGTGATCACGGTATATGACCCCATCGTGCATTCACGCGCCGAGGCCGAAGAGGACGATCCCAACAGCCTGCGCCGCCGCAGGACATTTGATTCGCGCTACGTACGTTGCGAACGCCCCACGGTGATTACCGGCGGAGAACTGACGCTTGATATGCTCGATCTGGTCTACAATCCCACTGCGCGGACCTATCAGGCACCTTTGCAGCTAAAGGCGACGGGCGGCATTTTCATCGTCGACGACCTTGGCCGTCAGGTCGAGCCGCCTCAGAACCTCGTGAACCGGTGGATCGTTCCACTGGAGGAATCCAAGGATATTCTGGCGCTGCAATCGGGCGAGAAATTCGAGGTGCCGTTTGACACGCTCGCAATTTTCTCAACCAACTTTCACCCCAACAAGATTTTTGACCAAGCCGCGCTACGCCGGATCTTCTACAAGATCAAGATCGACGGGCCGAGTCAGAAGGATTACCTGAAAATCTTTGCCATGGTCGCGCGCAAGAAACAGCTACCACTGGACGAAGCAGCACTGGTCCACCTGATCAAGAAGAAATACCCGACAATCGACAACACCTACGCCAACTACCAGCCGGTGTTCCTGATCGACCAGATGATTTCGATTTGCCAGTTCGAGGGCATGCCCTATCAGATGACCCCCGACCTGATTGATCGGGCATGGGCGAACATGTTCGTCAAGGACGAGGAAATCGTCAACTAGCACCATTGCGCAAGCGCACCCGATTTTTTGCGAAAATTCGCTTGCTTCGTGCTTTGGCTGCACCGGCCGGACGATTTTTCGCGAAAAATCGTAGCGCGCGCGCTAGGTATTGGGCATGTCTGCCCTGCCTCCCGCTTTTCTCGATTGGTTTTCCACACGCGGATGGGACATCCACCCGCATCAACGGGCAATGCTGGAGCGGTCGGATGCCTCTGCCCTGTTATTGATCGCGCCCACAGGCGGCGGTAAGACATTGGCAGGATTTCTGCCCACGTTGATCGATCTTGCCAGTGATACACATACCGGCCTGCACACCATTTACATCTCGCCGCTCAAGGCCTTGGCTGCCGACATCCGGCGCAATCTGACAACTCCGGTTGCTGAAATGGGCCTGCCAATACGGATCGAAGACCGCACTGGCGATACATCCCAGAGCGTCAAGCGCCGTCAGCGCGCAGACCCACCGCATATACTACTGACCACGCCAGAAAGCTTGGCCCTGCTGACCTCCTACGACGATGCGCCGCGCATTTTCAAAGGGTTGAAACGTGTGGTGGTGGACGAAATACATGCGCTGGCCGAGAGCAAGCGCGGCGATCAGTTGATGCTGGCCTTGGCCCGTCTGCAAACGCTTTGTCCCGATATGCGAAGGGTGGGGTTATCAGCAACGGTAGAAGACCCACCAGCGATTGCGCGGCTGCTTGCGCGGCACCCTGACCCCTGCGAGGTGTTACTGGCCGACCCCGGTCCCGATCCTGATATCGCGATGCTCCAGACAGACGCACCACCCCCGTGGGCGGGTGGCGGCGCAGCGCATGCGATTCCTGCGGTCATGGATCAAATCGAACGCCACAACACGACTCTGATCTTTCATAACACGCGCGCGCAGGCTGAGATTTTCTTTCGCAACCTGTGGCTTGCTAACGATGGGAACCTGCCCATCGGCATCCACCACGGAAGCCTTGATCGCGCGCAACGACAACGGGTCGAGGCTGCGATGCAACGCGGCGAACTGCGTGCAATCGTTTGCACCGGCAGTCTTGATCTGGGCATTGACTGGGGCGATGTGGATCTGGTCATTCAGATTGGCGCCCCCAAAAACGTCAAGCGTCTGGTCCAGCGGATCGGGCGCGCCAACCACCGTTACAACGCGCCATCAAAGGCCCTGTTGGTGCCGGCCAACAGGTTCGAAGTGATAGAATGTCATGCGGCACTGCAAGCGGTAACAGAGCACGATCTGGACGGTGAGCCGCGCGGGGCCGGTCCATTGGATGTGTTATGTCAACAGATACTGATCACGGCCTGCGCCGGTTCGTTCGCGGCCGACGCACTCTATGCCGAAGTCATCACCGCTGGCCCATATGCGACCCTTACCCGTGCCGATTTTGAAGCCTGTCTGGATTTCTGTGCGACCGGCGGCTACGCCCTGCGCGCCTATGACAAATGGCAGCGTCTCATACAGCGTCCCTGCGGGGTGTGGCAGTTGCGCGATCCTCGCAGCGCCCGGTTGATCCGCATGAACCTCGGAACGATTCAGGATAGTGATCTTCTCAAAGTGCGCCTACGCCGCACGCGAGGTGGCAAACCGCTGGGAGAAATCGAGGAAGCGTTCGCTGCCACGCTCACCCCGGGTGATACATTTCTGATCGGTGGACATGTGGTACGCTATGAGGGTTTGCGCGAAATGACCGTCGAAGTCACCCGCGACAAGGGCCGCAAGCCAAAAATTGCAACATTCTCGGGGACCAAATTCGCGACATCAACCCAGCTAAGTCAACGCATACTGGACATGTTCGCACAAGATGATTGGCCTGCCTTGCCCGACCACACACGCGAGTGGTTACATCTGCAACAACAAGTGTCGCGCCTACCAGAACGTGGTAGCCTTCTAATTGAGAGCTTTCCTCATGAGGGCCGCGAATATGCCTGCATCTACGGCTTCGCCGGGCGCAATGCGCAGCAAACGCTTGGCTTGCTCTTGACCAACAGAATGGAAGCACTGGATTTAGCACCTCTCGGGTTCGTATCAACAGACTATGCAACGCTGATCTGGGGGCTGGAGCCGCTGACCGATCCCGGCCCGCTGTTTGATCCTGCCGACCTTCGCGCGGGGCTGGACGTATGGCTGATGGGAAATGCAGTGATGAAGCGCACTTTTCGGGCATCGGCCACGATCGCTGGGCTGATCAACCGCAACACGCCACAAGCCCGTAAATCAGGACGACAGGCGACGTTTTCGTCCGATATCCTTTACGACACATTGGCCAGATATGATCCGGATCACCTGCTGCTGAGGATCACCCGGAACGAGGCAATGCGTGGCTTGGTCGATTTCGGGCGCATCGAAGAAATGATCGCACGGATCAACGGGCGGATTGACCTGCTGCGCCTACCGCGTGTCACCCCGCTGGCCGCGCCGTTGTTTCTAGAGGTCGGGCGCACACCTGTGGAAGGCGCAGGCGTTGAGCGACTTATGGAGGAAGAGACCCGGCGATTAATGCGTGCGGCAGGTTTGGATAGCTCTCAGGTTTCCTGAATGCTTTCCAGATATGCCAACAGTGCCGCCAGCGGGCGCGGTGTGGGTGTCATCACCCCGTCGCCGGTATCTACAGGCACACTCTCGCCCTGCAATAACGCTCCGAATTCCGGCATCTGCTGGTCAGGCAATCCAGCACGATGATAACCGTCGATCACCGACAGAACGCGCGCTCGGGGAAATATTCCGGTCGGGGATAGTTGCGTCAGGTCAGCCGGCTTGGGATCCACCACAGAGGCCCATGATCCATTTCCCTTGCCCGCGGGTCCATGGCACTGGCTGCAGTACTGCGCATATAGCACCCGACCTTCGTCCGGCTCTGGCATCGACACGGACGCGCAAGCGGCCAGAAAACCAAGCATTGTCAAGTATATCAGGTATTTCATAACGGGCCTCCTTTGCGCATTTTCCGGGTATCGGAGAGCGTTCACCTTGATCTGGCGCAAAAAATAACGCTTCGCCTTGCAATTCCCTTGCGGGCCAACAGCGTCAAACGAAGTCGGCCCCCAAAGATGCGGTAAATGCAGACAGCCGTCAGGCCAGTTCGCCCGCCAGCGCCCGATCGATCAGCGCAATCGTTTCGTCCACGCCATAAAGCGCAATGAACCCACCAAAGCGGGGGCCCTGACTCGCGCCCAGCAACACCTCATACAGTGCTTTGAACCAATCGCGCAGTGGATCGAACCGGTCGCGGCCAACGGCGTAAACCACTGATTGCAGCGCCTCATCCTCGACCGGGCCATCATACCCGGCCAAATCTGCGCGCAGGGCCTCCAACGCTTCGCGCTCGGCATCCGTCGGTGCGCGATACACTTTCTGCGGCTTTACAAAATCATTGTAGTACCGCAGTGCGAATCCAACAGCCCGGTCCAGATCTGGGTGGCTTTCGGCACTGGCGTCGGGTGCATATCGCTGGATGAACCCCCAAAGCTGCGCTTTTTCCTCGGCCCCTGCGACAGAGGCGAGGTTCAACAGCATCGCAAACGGCACCACCATGTTGCTGGCGGGTACGTTATGGCCGTGGATGTGAAACACCGGGTTGTTCACACGCGCTGCCGCATCTTGTCCGGCATACGCGCGCAGTTGCTGGTGATACTCATCCACAGCCTTGGGGATTACATCGAAATGCATCCGTTTCGCCGTCTTGGGTTTCTGGTACATGAAGTACGACAGACTTTCGGTCGAGGCATAGCTCAGCCATTCGTCGATCGAGATACCATTGCCTGAGGATTTGCTGATCTTCTGGCCGTTCTCATCTAGGAATAACTCGTAAGTGAAGTGTTCCGGCTTGCGGCCACCGAGGATTTCGCAAATCCGGTCATAGATCGGCGTATTCGTGCTGTGGTCCTTGCCGTACATCTCGAAATCGACATCCAGCGCGGCCCAACGCGCCCCGAAATCGGGTTTCCATTGCAGCTTCACGTTACCGCCAGTCACCGGCAACGTCATTTCGGTGCCATCTTCCGTATCAAAGGTGATCGTGCCTTCCTTGGCATCCACATGCTTCATCGGGACGTACATCACCCGTCCCGTTTCCGGGTGGATAGGAAGAAAGATTGAATAGGTCTGCTGACGCTCTTCACGCAAGCTTTTCAGCATCACCTTCATCACGTCGTCATATCGCTCTGCTGCGCGCAACAGAATCGCATCGAATTGGCCCGAGCGATAGAATTCGGTGGCCGAGATAAACTCGTACTCGAAACCAAAGGTATCAAGAAACCGCCGCAGCATGGCATTGTTATGATCGCCAAAGCTTTGGAATTTCTCGAAAGGGTCGGGCACTGACGTGAGCGGCTTTTGCAGATGTTCTTGCAATGCCTCGGGGTTGGGCACGTTGCCCGGCACCTTGCGCATCCCGTCCAGATCGTCAGAAAAACAAATCAGCTTAGTCGGGATATCGCTGATGATCTCGAACGCACGGCGGATCATCGTCGTACGCGCAACCTCGCCGAATGTCCCGATATGCGGCAGGCCGCTGGGTCCATATCCGGTTTCGAACAGCACATATCCCTTTTCGGGTGGTGCCTTTTCGTACCGTTTCAACAGGCGGCGCGCTTCTTCAAAAGGCCAGGCTTTCGATTGCATCGCGGCGTCGCGCAGATCGGACATTGGGAACACTCCTGATTTTCCGCGGCACTTGAGCGCGCCACAGGTCCGCTGCTACCTATTGCCGAGGCGGACCACAGTCAATAATCTCTGGCGCAACGCACCGCGCAAAGGAACCCCCATGACCGAGCAGATTCAGCACCCCCTCAGCCCACAGGATTGCCTTGTGGCCGTCATGGTCGCAGTGTCAGCTTCTGACGAAAACATTCGCACCGCCGAATTGGTCAAGATTGAATCAGCCGTGAACAACCTACCGGTTTTCGCTGACTATGATCTGGACCGTATGAACAGTGCCGCACAGACCGTATTCGATCTTTTCACGGTCGAGGACGGGCTTGATGCTCTCTTTGGTCTCGTTCGCGACAACCTGCCCGAACGCCTCTTTGAAACCGCCTATGCATTGGCCTGCGATGTCGCTGCTGCGGATGGTAAGCTGGAGCATACCGAGCTGCGTTTGCTGGAGGAAATTCGGTATGAGTTGAACATCGACCGTCTGCACGCTGCGGCCATCGAACGCGGCAGCCGGGCGCGGCACCTTACCCTCTGAGCATAGATGACACATGGCGCGCACCGGTCGCCTCAGACGACGACCCACCCATGCGCCAAACATAGATCAGGAGACACCTCAATGCGTTGCGTTTTCGTCAACATCCGCTGCCGCCCCGGCACCACCTACACCGTCGCCGAAAAGATCGCCCTGCGAGAGATGCATTCCGAGCTCTACTCGACCTCCGGACCATTTGATCTGTTGCTGAAGCTGTATGTCCCAGAGGACGAAGATGTAGGCAAGTTCATCAATGATGGTTTGCAGGGTATCGACGGGATCGAGCGCACCGAAACCACTCTAACGTTCAAGGCATTCTGAGACATGCAGACAATTGTCGACGCACTCGCATCCATCGTCGGAACCGCCCATGTGCTGACCGGGGCGGACGCGGCACCCTACGCTGTCGACTGGGAGGAGCGTCCCCAAGGAGAACCGATTGCCGTGGCCCGACCCGGAACCACTGCCGAAGTGGCGGCGATCATGCGTCTGGCGAATGAAACGCGTACGCCCGTTGTACCGATCTCTGGCAATACCAGTCTTGCCGGGGGAACGGCGGCAAAAGGAGCGATCCTGCTGTCGATGGCACGCATGAACGCCATTCGCGACATCCATCCCTCTGCGCGTACAGCTGTGGTCGAGGCCGGCGCGATCCTGAGTAGCATCCATGACGCAGTAGCCGAGCACGGTCTTATCTTTCCGTTGTTTTTCGGCGCGCGCGGCTCTGCTATGATTGGTGGTGCGCTGTCTACCAATGCCGGCGGGTCGAACGTCGTCCGATACGGCAATACCCGCGACTTGTGTCTGGGGATTGAGGCGGTACTGCCCACAGGCGAGGTCGTTGACCTGATGCGCAAGCTGCACAAGGACAACTCCGGCTATGACTTACGCCATCTGCTGATCGGTGCAGAAGGGACGCTGGGCGTCATAACTGCCGCCGTTCTTAAACTGCACCCTGCCCCATTGGCCCATGCGACCGCGATGCTGGCGGTCGAGAATGTGGATGATGCGCTGGGCTTGCTCAACCAATTACAGCGCAGAACGGGAGGTGCGGTACAGGCGTTCGAATACATGCCACGCGCCTATATAGATGCGCATCTGGAGCGTTTTTCGGATGCCCGCGAACCGTTCAGCGAAAGCCACGCGATCAACATCCTGCTCGAAATCGCCACCACGCGCCCGGATGAGGCCCAGCCGGGGAACGATGGACAGACCCCGATTGCCGCGCATCTCGAGGCGGCGCTGGGCGCGCTTTTTGAGGACGGCAAATTGATTGATGCAGTGATCGCGCAAAACGAGACGCAGCGCGCCGAGATGTGGGCGCGTCGCGAGGCCGCCGCCGAGGTCTGCCGCCTGCATGACCCGATCATCGTCAACGATATCGCGGTGCCGCTTGACCAGATGCAGACCTTGTTGGATCAGATTGCCGCAATCATCGCAGCGCATGATCCGGACGCGCTGGATATCACCGTCGGGCATCTGGGGGATGGCAATCTGCATTTCTCTTGCTGGCCTTCGACCGAGGACACCGCTGTGCATGACGTCATCCACAGCGAAGTCGAACAGGCAACCATTGATCTGGGCGGCAGTTTTTCTGCGGAACATGGCATTGGCACACATAAACGCGACAGCATGACAAAGCACAAAAATCCCGGCGCTCTGGCCGCAATGCGGGCGATAAAGACCGCACTTGATCCCAATGGCATCCTCAACCCCGGCAAGGTATTGCCAGACGCATGAAACGACGCGACCCTGATAGGGGCCGCGCCTTTTCCGCTCAGGCTTTTGCCCGTTCCCCTTTTGGATCGTACATCGGACGCAAGCTGACTTCTGCCTCGACCCGTATCCCGGCAACGTCAATTTCGTAGGACGAGGCCAGCAGTTGATCGGGGCTCTCGCCGTCACACGGGACGTAGCCCATGCCAATCGCACCGCCCAAGGTGTGCCCGTAGTTGCCAGAACTGAGATAGCTCACGATCTGCCCATCACGCACGATTGGTTCGTTGTGATAGAGTAACGGCTCTGGATCAGTCAGGCGGAACTGGACCATGCGGGTTTTCAGCCCTTCCTCTTTCTTGCGCAGAACGGCGTCTCGACCAATGAAATTGGGCTTGGAGGTTTTGACTGCAAAGCCCAGCCCCGCCTCCAGCACATGGTCCTCGCAGGTGATGTCATGGCCAAAGTGGCGGAACCCCTTTTCGATACGGCAACTGTCCATCATGTGCATACCGCACAGCTTTAGCCCCATGTCCTGTCCGGCCTCCCACAACGTCTCGAACGCGTGGCCGGCCATGTCGGAACTGACGTAAATCTCCCATCCCAGTTCGCCCACATAGGTGACACGATGCGCACGCGCGAGGCCCATCCCTAACTCGATTTCTTGCGCGGTGCCAAATGGATTCACGTCATTGCTAAAATCGCTAGGTGATACTTTTTGCAGCAGCTTGCGCGCATTTGGCCCCATCACGGCCAGCACACCCTCACCTGCGGTCACATCGGTGATCACCACATTGAAATCGCCCTTGTGTCGCTCCATCCACGTCTGATCAGCCAGCCGGGTCGCGCCCGGGGTCACCACCAGATACACCATCTCACTCAGGCGGGTGACAGTCACATCTGCCTCGATCCCGCCGCGGTTGTTCAGGAATTGGGTGTAGACGATCTTGCCCACTGGTGCCGAATAATCACCGCCGCCAATATAGTTCAGGAACGCCTCGGCGTCCGGGCCTTCGACGCGCAGCTTACCGAAAGAGGACATGTCGTACATGCCGACATTCTCACGAACCGCCTTGTGTTCGGCGGCGGCATTCCCGAACCAGTTCTGCCGCTTCCAAGTGTATTGATATTCACGTTCCTGGCCTTCGTTTGCAAACCAGTTGGCGCGCTCCCACCCGGCGGCCTCGCCCATCACTGCGCCGTTGTCCAACAGATGATGGTGGAACGGTGTTCGCCGAACACCGCGTGCGGTGCGCTTTTGCAGATAGGGAAAGTGGTCAGCATAGAGCAGGCCCAACGTCTCCTTGGACCGCTCAAAGAGGTAATGTTTGTTGCCCTGAAATGGCTGCATCCGGCTGATATCCACATCGCCCAGATCGAACGGCTTTTCACCGCTGTCCATCCACTGGCTCAGCGCATGACCCGCGCCGCCTGCCGACTGAATCCCGATAGAGTTGAACCCGCAGGCAACCCAGACGTTGTCCATCTCAGGTGCCAGACCCAAGTGGTAGGCATCATCGGGGGTAAAGCTTTCTGGGCCATTGAAGAACGTGTGAATACCCGCTTCCGCCAGCATCGGCAGCCGGTTACAGGCAGCCTCCAGAATAGGTTCGAAATGGTCGAAATCCTCGGGGAGTTGATCGAATTCGAAACTATCGGGAATACCGTTCATCCCCCACGGTTTCGAGTGCGGCTCAAACGCACCCAGCAGAATTTTGCCGGCGTCCTCTTTATAGTAGGCGCATTCATCGGGCACCCGCAGGACCGGCATCTGTTTCAGGCCTTCAATCGCCTCGGTCACGATGTAGAAATGCTCGCAAGCGTGCAGCGGCACGTTCACACCAGCCATCCGGCCCACTTCGTGCCCCCACATGCCCGCGCAGTTCACGATCATGTCACAAGTGATGTGACCTTGATCGCTGCCATCATCGGCAGCCCAATCGACGCCAGTGACGCGGCGACCGTCCCGTTTCAGGCCTGTGACCTTAACCCGTTCGCGGATCAACGCTCCGTTTTGACGTGCGCCTTTTGCCAACGCCAACGCAATGTTGGCCGGATCAGCCTGCCCGTCTGTGGGCAGCCAGACCCCCCCTGTCACGCCATCAAGGTTAAGATGTTCATACTTTTCCTTGACCTCGGCGGGTGACAGTTCTTCAACAGGTACGCCAAAAGCACGGGCCATGGCCGCCTGACGAAACAATTCCTCGCGGCGCTCTGCGGTCAGGGCCGCCGAGACGGACCCCCCCTGACGCAACCCGGTCGCGACGCCGGTTTCGGCCTCCAACCCTTTGTAAAGCTCGGCGGAGTATTTGGCGAGCTTGGTCATGTTCTGACCCGCACGCAACTGCCCGATAAGACCCGCAGCATGCCATGTCGTGCCGGAGGTCAGTTGCTTGCGCTCCAGCAGGACAACGTCCTTCCAGCCCATCTTGGCCAGATGATATGCGACCGAGCATCCGACGACGCCACCACCGATGATCACCACACGTGCATTTTGAGGAAGGTCTGTCATTTCGTGTCGTCCTTTATGTCTCTGAATTCGTGGTACGTAAAAGCGTCGGCTTTGCTCGACCGCCTCAGACTATCTCGTGGCCAGCGGCGCGCAGTCGCGCGGCCAGTTCGGTAATGTGATCCGGGCCAACTTCGCAGCAACCACCAACAATGGTTGCCCCCTGCCCGACCCAACCCATCGAAAACTCGGCATAGGCGGCAGGGTCCAGATCGGTACGTGTTTCCAGCGCATCGACGGTGGGATTGTCCTGTTTGAAACCATCGCTGATCCGGGTGAATCCGTTGGCATAGGCCCCGAACGGGCGACCGAACCCCTTGATTATGTCCAACGCCGCCTCGACGGCTTCGGGGCGCGAGCAGTTGACCAGCACCGCGTCTGGTGTATGGCGCGCGACGATCTCCGCGAGATCGCGCAGCGGTTCACCGGACCGCAACACCGTGCCGTCGTCATCATCCACGGTCACTGCCAGCCAGACAGGTTTTTCACATCCTGCACATCCGGTTAATGCACCATCTGCGTGGGTCAGTGATGCAACCGTCTCGATGATAAAGAGATCGACACGCGCCCGCATCAATGCCACCAGTTCGGCATATAGCGGGGCTGCCACATCCACCGGCGGGCATATATCAGGCCGGTAGGACGCCCCAAGCGGGCCGAGCGATGCAGCGATCCGTCCTGCGCCCGCAGCCGCGCGCGCAGTTTCGGCCTCGGTCAGTGCGCATCCGATGAGCGCCTCGAACTGATCCTCCAGATTCACCTTGGTCAAGCGGTCGCGATGTACGGCATAGGTATTCGTTGTGGCCACTGTCGCACCGGCGCCGTAGTAATCGGAGTGCACCTCTCTCACGATACCGGGTTTGTCCATCATCACGCTGGTGGACCATAGGACCGTCGCCCGATCGCCCGAACGCTTGACGACCTCCTGCCCGATCGAGCCGTCGAGAAGAGTTATCTGTGTCATGGATGAACCTTTGGAATAAGGGGGGGGGCCGGGCGCTACGCCCGGCACCGGTATTTGTCAGGCACGAAGCCGCTCGTTCTGCGGATCCCACAGAGGCTGATCCGGCTGGACCACCGCGCGGCAGCGCTTGCCATAGATATCGACTTCCAATTCAGTGCCCGGTTCCGCCAGATCGGCGCGCAGCATGCCCAGCGCAATGCTGGCATTCACACGGTATCCATAGGCGCCGCTAGTGGTTTCTCCGACCACGTCATTGCCGTGCCAGAGTGTCGACATATAAGGCGCATCGGCCTCATCTGCATCCACTAGCAACGTCACGAACCGCTTCTTCGAGCCTTGCTGCTTTTCCACCAGCAACGCCGCCTTACCGACAAAATCCTGTGGTTTGTCGAACTTGATGAACCGTTCCAGCCCCCCTTCGAGAAGGCTGTAATCGGTCGAAAGATCGCCCTTCCACGTGCGGTATCCTTTTTCGATCCGCAGCGCGTTCAACGCATACATGCCAAAGGGCGTCGCCCCCGCATCAAGGATGGCATCATAAATACCCGGCATATCATCGTTGGTGGCGTGAACTTCCCAGCCCAACTCGCCAGCGAAACTCACCCGCGCGAGGAAAGCAGGCTTGCCCGCAACGGTGCAATGTTGGTGGCTAAGCCACCCCAGCGACAGATCGGCATCGGTCAATGGCGATAACAGATCGCGCGATTTCGGGCCGGTGACGATCAGCGCGCTGCGCTCAGTCGTGGTCTCCTTCACCTCGACGCCCTCTGGCACCGATTGTCGGATCAGGTCGCCGTCATGCCATTGCGCTGTGGCCGCCGTAATCAGCACAAAGCTGTCCTCGGCGAGGCGTACACATGACATCTCGGTTTTGATTCGCCCCCGGCTGTCCGAGACATAGACGAGGTTCATGCGCCCGATCTTTGGCAGCGCTCCTGCCACAAAGCCGCGCAGCCATTCATCCGCGCCTTCGCCCGTTAGCCAGAACCGCGAGAACCCCGGCAAATCAAGTACACCGCACCCGTCGCGGACGGCCTCGCATTCCTCTCGGATGCGTACCTCCCACGGGCCAGAGCGACCCCATGTGTGCGTTGCTTCCTCAGACGTATCATCGCCCGGCTTTGCGAACCAGTTTGCCCGCTCCCAGCCATTATAGGCGCCCATCACGCCCCCCAATTCGCGAATGCGTGCGTCGTTTGGACCCAGCTTCTTGTCGCGTCCAGCAGGCCATTCATGCTGCGGGAAATGCATTGCGTATTCGTGGCCGTAAACCTCCATCGCCTTGGCGTGGCAGTAATCCTGATCGGTGTAGTCAGTGTACCGGCGTGGGTCGACGGCCCACATGTCATGCTCGGTCTCGCCATGCATGACCCATTCCGCTGCGACCTTGCCCGCGCCGCCACCTTGGGTGATCCCAAAGGTAAAGACGCAAGCCTCAAACGCGTTTGTCACGCCGGGCATGGGGCCAATCAGAGGCAACCCATCAGGAGCGTAAGGTATAGGGCCATTGATCACCCGACCGACCCCGGCACTGCCAAGGATCGGCACCCGCGCCATTGCGTCCTCAATGTACCATTCCAGCCGCTCCAGATCGTCGGGATAAAGCTGGAAGCTGAAATCTTCGGGCATCGGATCGTCGGGCGTCACCCAATGGGCGCGGCAGTTGCGTTCGTACGGACCTAGGTTCAAGCCGTTCTTGTCCTGCCGCAGATAGTACGAGCTGTCGACATCGCGCAATAACGGCACCTTGTGGCCCTGCTCTGCTGTCCAGTCCTTAAGCTCACCAATCTCTTCGGTCAGAAAATACTGGTGGCTCATCGTGACCATCGGCACGGTGCGCCCGCCAAACGGCTTGAACCATTCACCAACACGCTGCGCATAATACCCTGCGGCGTTCACCACTTTTTCACAGCGGATATCGCCTTTGTCGGTATGCACAATCCACTCGTCGCCATCGCGGCTGACGCCGGTTGCAGGGCAGAATCGTTCGATCCGTGCACCCATCTGACGCGCGCCCTTGGCCAGTGCCTGTGTCAGCTGCGCAGGGTCGATATCACCGTCAGCCGGATCCCACAGACCACCCGCCAGATCGTGGGTTTCAATGAACGGATACCGGCTTTTGATATCCTCCAGACTCATCATGTTCAGTTCGATGCCCTGATGACGCCCCATGGAACACGCGCGCTCAAATTCCTGCATCCGTTCCCTGCTGTGGCCCAACCGGATCGAACCGGTCACATGATAGTTCATCGGGTAATCCACCTCGGCCTCGAGCCGCGAGTAGAGATCCAACGAGTACCGCTGCATGTTCATAACCGCCCAAGAGGTCGAAAAGTTCGGGCAGTTGCCCGCCGCGTGCCATGTAGAGCCTGCGGTCAGTTCGTTCTTCTCCAGCAGCACGCAGTCGCTCCAGCCGCCCTTGGCCAAATGATAGAGCGTCGAGGTGCCGACGACACCGCCGCCAATGATGACCACGCGGGCCGTTGTGGGGAAATCTGCCATGGGTTCGTCTCCGTATTCTTTGTTGTTCTGGTGTGTCGGTCCGTCAGCTTCGCGCGTCTTGCGGCAGCCCGTCAGCAATGTCGTAGTAGTCGCCCTTGTCCGCGACAAAGATGTGCCGCGTCATTTTCAGACCCGTCGGAGTGTCGAGCGCCCCCAGCGCGAAACTGATGGTGCTCTCTGCGTCGGCGGCCCAAAACAGGAACGACCCGCATGTCGGACAAAACCCGCGTTTTGCGGTGTCGCTCGACGCGTACCACGTGACATCTCCGGTGATGTGCATTGTATCTTTTGGCACGTAGGCCGAGGCCCACACGTGACCCGACTGGCGTCGACACTGTCCGCAGTGGCACGCGCTGGCGCCTTTCGGCTCAGCAGTCGTTTCAAACGTGACGCCCCCACACAAGCATTGTCCCTTCGTCATGCTCAAATCCTCCCGACAGGTGCGGCGATGCTGCCCAAGAGCACGCCGTAAATGATGAAACAACCGGCAAGCGCGCGGCGCAGCCAGACGTTAAAGACCGCGCCCAATGCAGCCATACCCAACCCGGCCCCCAGCGCCGTATAACCAAGGTAGCTGAGCGCCGTCAGGCTGAGCGCGGTTGGAAAGATAACCCACATCTGGTCCCAGATCGTCACATCAGGCTGCACGAACTGACTGAACGCCGCCAGATAGCCTGCGACGCTCTTGGGGTTGATTGTGGCGATTGCAAAAGCCCGCCAATAGATCGACCCGATGGGTCGCGCTGTGACCTTTGCCGGCGTCTTGGCCATGATCCAGCCGCGGATGCCCAGATAGATCAAAAACCCCGCGCCGATCAGTTTGGCAATCTGAAAGGCGATCGGCGATGTCGTGATCAGGGCCGTGACACCCAATGCCGACAGCGTGAGAAACAGCGCCGCCTGCGTCAGGATAGCAGCCACGCCGGGCAACGATCGGCGAAACCCGATCGTCATGCCATTTGCGATACAATTGACCGCGTTCGGCCCCGGCGTGGTGACAAACACCGCCCAGAACACCGCGAACATGATCCATGCCTCCCAGCTCATGCGCGCCTCAATACACCGGCGGGGCGATCACCCAGATCACCACCGCAGGTTCATCATAAGGGTTCATCCACTCAAACGGCTCATTCTTGATTCGAAAGCTGTCACCCAGCCCAACGCTGAACGGACGCCCCGAGATGATCAGGTCAAGCTGTCCGGAAACGACATATCCGACCTCCTGCGTCGGCCGCTCGATAATCTCGCCGCGACGGCTGTGTGGCGCAAACGTGGAATGTACGACTTCGAAATCATCTGTCAGATCGGGCGATAGCAACTCTTCGACCAATCCCGCCGCATCTGATCCGATTTGTCGCCGCGCATTTCGGCGCACTATGTGTCCCGCTTCAGCTGCCGGGGCCGCCGTATGGCCAAAAAGCAGCGACACCGACACATCCAGTGCCCCCGCTATATGGCGCAGGTCGTTAACCGATGCTTCGGACAGGTCTCGCTCGACCTGACTGAGCCACCCAACAGAACGCCCCAGTCGCTCTGCCAGATCACTGAGCGTAACACCGCGCGCCTTTCGCAAGGCCCGAAGATCGGCCCCCAGCGTACGCGGTTTGGTCGGATCACTCTGATGCACGGGTATGCTTTCGTGAAAATTTCAACACGAATTTCACGGTGCGTCGATTCCATGAAAAAATCAAATATTTTTTCATGGTGGCGGTAAAATTTGTTACCGCACGCCAGCAAACACCTGAGCAAGCAGCTTTGCCAGCTCTGTGGCATCCTCTTGCGTGAAGGCCTCAGGCTGGTCACTGTCGATATCCAACACGCCAATCATGTGTCCCTGCCCATCACGCACTGGCAACACGATCTCTGAGCGGGTGGTGCTGGCGCAGGCGATGTGATCGGCGACAGCATGCACATCCGCCACCAGCTGGACTTCTCCGCTTCGGGCCGCCGCACCACAAACTCCTCGCGAAAACGGGATCTGCAGGCACCCATGTCCACCCTGATATGGCCCGATCTTGAGCATTTCCGGCGCGGTCACCCGGTAAAACCCAGTCCAGTCAAAACGATCATCCGCGTGATGCAATTCGCAGGCCATTGTAGCCATCAACGCGACCTCATCCGTTTCGCCCGCAGTCAAGGCCGCAAGCGTCTTGGAAATGTCGGAATAATCAATGCGCATGGTGTATCCTGCTTAGAGCGCCGGACTGGGGCGCGGCCCCAGACCCCGGAATATTTATGGCAAAAAGATGAGGTTAGTCACGCTCGATTGCAATCGCGGTTCCCTCTCCACCACCGATGCAGATCGCCGCGATCCCGCGCTTGAGGCCACGCTTTTCCAACGCATTCAGCAATGTAACCATGATTCGCGCGCCGCTGGCGCCAATGGGATGGCCCAAAGCGCAGGCGCCACCATTTACGTTCATCTTGTCACGGGCAATGCCCATTTCGTGCATGAAGGCCATCGGAACCACGGCAAACGCTTCGTTTACTTCCCACAGGTCCACGTCATCCACTGTCCAGCCCAACCGCTGAAGAAGTTTCTGTGCAGCGGGCACCGGTGCCGTCGTGAACCATCCCGGAGCCTGTGCATGGCTTGCATGGCCAAGAATGCGGGCGCGAATGTTCAGCGCCTGCGCCTGTGCGGCTTCTTGCGAGGCAAGAACAAGCGCCGCAGCACCGTCAGAAATGGACGAAGCGTTTGCCGCCGTTACTGTTCCGTCCTTGCGAAAGGCCGGTTTCAACTGCGGAATCTTCTCGGGACGGGCCTTGGCCGGTTGCTCGTCGGTCGCGATGGTCACATCGCCCTTGCGCGTGCTCAGAGTGACTGAGGCGATTTCACCGTCAAATGCACCGTTGGACTGGGCCGCCAAAGCGTTTTCGAGCGATCCGATTGCGTAGGCATCCTGTGCTTCGCGGGTGAATTGAAATTTCTCGGCGCAATCTTCGGCAAACGTCCCCATCAGACGGCCTTTGTCATAGGCGTCCTCCAACCCATCAAGGAACATATGGTCCTGCACTTCTGTATGGCCAATCCGGGCACCGCCACGCATTTTTGGCAGCATATAGGGCGCGTTCGACATACTCTCCATGCCGCCCGCGATCATCGTGTCCGCATGACCCAGCGCGATCTGATCGAAGGCAATCATTGCCGCCTTCATGCCGGACCCGCACATTTTGTTCAGCGTCGTCGCAGGCACATCATCACCTAGGCCAGCAGCAAAACCAGCCTGACGCGCCGGAGCCTGCCCCTGTCCTGCAGGCAATACGCAGCCCATCAACACCTCGTCCACGGAGGAGCTTCGGGCGTCATCAAGCGCCGCACGGATTGCCACCCCTCCCAGGTGGCTGGCTGATGTGCCGTCGAAATCTCCTTGAAAGCCGCCCATAGGCGTTCGGGCTGCACCTGCGATCACCACGGTTTTCATGTCTAAGTTCCTTCCGCTTGCTGTGCCCTGCATACCGAATAGTAATGATTACAGTCTAGCCTGACGCGTAATTATACGTAGCGCCGGAGAGTTCCATGAACCTCACTCCTACCCGTAAAGGTGATCAAACCATCGTCACCGTCAATGCGTCACGCATTGACGCCGCATCAGCCATTCAATTCAAGGACGCAATGCGCAGCGCCACCGCAGACGCGGGCAACCACGTTATTCTTGATCTGGGGCAAGTTGCGTTTATTGATTCAAGCGGTCTGGGCGCCATCGTTGCAGCAATGAAGCTGATCGGGCCGGATCGAAGGCTTGACCTGGCGGCACTGACGCCGGATGTGGACAAGGTTTTTCGTCTGACCCGGATGGACACTGTCTTTAGTATTCATGGCAGTCTCGATTCAATTCCGAAACGTTCCGCCGGGTGATCTACGGCAATTGCCGACACCATGGAAATGCCGGAGGAGCATCTGTGCCCCGGAATGATGCAAACACCCCATTCGTTCTGACGCTGGACAATTCCGACTCTGCTATTCGGGTAAGTCTGGTGAACGTGCGCCATTATCTGGAGTCCTGCGATGTCGCAGATGATTTATGCGGCCCGGTCGAGGTGGTTTTGGCCGAGGCGCTGAACAATATCGTCGAGCATGCCTTTGGCCCGGGCATGTTGGGGACCATCAGGCTAGAAATCATGCCGGGCATCGATTCGGTGATATGTGAAATCCATGACAACGGTGCGCCGCTACCCGATAACGCGCTGCCGCCCGGCATCCCACCCGCCGTGGACGTACCGCGCGCCGAACTGCCCGAAGGGGGCTTTGGCTGGTACATCATCCGCAGGCTGACAACCGATCTACATTACGCGCGTCTGGACAATGAAAACCGGCTTAGCTTCAAAGTTCGGAGCGAACGTTTCTGACGCATGGAGTACTCCGCAGTCACACCTTGTGATGTATGAGACTTGATCGTTCTCGCCGACAACACAGCAACATGCGCATCCATTTCCCTTGGTTTCACGGTCAAAGGTCGCATGTCTTGGGCCTCGCGTGGCGCCGGTGATTTTTCGTCAAAAGTGAAATTGCCTCAGATTTGCCCAGATCTGATCGCATTGCGGACAGAGTGCAGCGTCATACCTGTTCTTGTAGCTGCATATGGCTTCCCTCGGCGCCGCGTTTAACAGCCCCCACCCAGTGCGCGGCGTCGAGGTATCTACCCCCCATATCAGTACAGTTTCTCCAATTGGCAATTCGCGCCAAGCGTCCTAGTGTCCGATGAAACATCAGACCGAAGAGGCCCCAATGCGCGACTTTCACCTGCCCGGACGCTCTCCTGTGTTGGCCACCAATGGCATGTGCGCCACCTCCCATCCATTGGCCGCACGGGTTGCTATCGACATTCTGGATCGCGGTGGAAACGCAATGGATGCCGCAATCGCTGGTGCGGTCCTGCTCGGCATTTGCGAACCGCAGATGACTGGGATCGGCGGGGATTGCTTCGTTTTGTGGAATGCGCCCGGATCAAACGACGTGCAGGCCTATAATGGCTCCGGCCGCGCCCCCGCCGCAGCAAGCGCTGCTGCGCTACGCGATCAGGGGCTGGATAATGTTCCGACGCATGGCGCGCATTCGGTCACAATCCCCGGCGCTATCGAGGCATTCTGCACACTCTCCTCTGACCATGGCAAGCTGGGCCTCGATACGCTCCTCGCCCCGTCCATCCACTACGCCGAAGAAGGCGTTCCCATCGCGCCGCGTGTCATCGACGACTGGGCGCGGTCCGGTCCGACGCTGCAAGGGCACGCGCAACGCCACTACATGCCGGGCGGCACACCACGAGTCGGCACGGTGTTCCGCGCCCCGGGGCAAGCTGAAGTGCTGCAACGGCTGGCGGCAAACGGGTCGCGCGCCTTTTACGAAGGCGAAGTTGCCGAAGACATGTTTAACACGCTGCGCGAATTGGGTGGCGTCCATAGTACAAGCGACTTTGCCGCGCATCAGGGCACGCCCACCAGCCCCATCGCAGGCGATTACAACGGTGTCGAACTGGTCGAGCATCCCCCCAACGGGCAGGGCGCGACGGCGATCTTGATGCTGAACATGCTCAAGCATTTCGACCTTGTCAGTCTGGCGCCAAATGGTGCCGCGCGCGCCCACATTGAGGCCGAAGCAGCTAAGCTGGCTTATGACGCCCGCAACCGTATCATTGCAGACCCAGACCACACAGCGCGGGTGGATCGCATGCTGTCCCCGGAATTGGCAGCTGACCTAGCTGCCATGATCGACCCGCAACGGGTGATCGCTTCGGCCGCTTCCCTGACTGAACAGGTACACCGTGACACAATCTACATCACTGTCGTGGACCGCGACCGGATGTCGGTGTCGCTGATTTACTCTATTTTCCATGGCTTCGGCTCTGGTATCGCATCCGAAAAGTTCGGTATCCTGCTACAGAACCGCGGTGCGGGCTTTACCCTGCAAGAGGGGCACCCGAACGAACTGGCAGGCGGAAAACGCCCAATGCACACGATCATTCCCGGAATGCTACGCCAGAACGGGCGGGTAATCATGCCATTCGGCGTGATGGGCGGTGGCTATCAGCCGTGCGGACATGCGCGGTTCGTGTCGAACCTGCACGATTTCGGAATGGACCCGCAGAGCGCCATCGATGCGCCCCGCGCCTTTGCTGCTGATGGCAAGCTAAGGGTCGAACGCGGTTACACCGACACTGTGCGGCGCGAACTGTCGGATATCGGGCATGACGTCGTGATCCCCGACGAGGCAATCGGCGGTGCTCAGGCGATTTCTATCCGCGAGGATGGCGTTTTAGAGGGCGGGTCTGATCCGCGCAAGGATGGCTGCGCATTGGGGTATTGAAACAAGCGATGGGTCAGACACCCACCCTACCCTGATCAGTTCAGTTGGAAATGCAGCGGATAGAGACCATCCTCAAACGGCCCAAAGAGATCGGGAATGTCAGGATGCTCTACCGGCTGACCAGAATAGTCCGCCACCAGATTCTGTTCGCTCACATACGCGACGTAGTAGCTCTGATCGTTTTCGGCCAGCAGATGATAAAACGGCTGATCCTTGACCGGACGGCTTTCCTCGGGGATCGACGAATACCATTCCTCGGTATTGGCAAACTCGGGGTCCACGTCAAAGACAACACCTCGAAATGGGTGTTTCTTATGCCGCACGATCTGGCCCAGATGGTATTTCGCGTGTGTTTTCATCATAACATTGCAGCCCCTAACCCGCGACTCTAAAGGTTTCAAGGGGGTTTTGTCCAACCCAGATGCACGATTCGGCGGGAAACAGTCTGTGAACCTCATCTTGACAGTGCTGGAGATTACCGCGCCCGTGTTTCTGCTGGCCGGGGTCGGCTATCTGTGGGTTTGGATGGGATACGAATACCGGTTGGCCTTTGTCACGCGCCTGTCAATGACGCTGGCAGTGCCGTGCCTGATCTTCACCGCCCTCATGCAGGCCAAGGTTGATCCGGCATCTTTGACGACCGTTTCACTGGCTGCCGTCGCCGTATATTCCGTGCTGAGCGTGGCGATGTGGGCGCTGGTGCGCCTTGGCAGGCTCGACCTTCGGACCTACATGGCGCCGCTCATCTTTGGCAACACCGGCAATCTCGGGTTACCTCTGGCGCTCTTTGCGTTCGGCGAAGCGGGGCTCAGCTATGCTGTAGTGATCTTTGCGATCATGGCGGTTTGGTCCTTTACTTTCGGTATCTGGCTGGTGGCCGGGGGCGGCGCGCCATGGCGCGCATTACGCGAGCCGATGGTCGGGGCAACACTGCTCGGCGGTATCTTTCTATGGCAAGGCTGGACCACGCCGCTATTCCTGACCAATGCGCTGGAACTCATTGGTCAGATGGCAATTCCTCTCATGCTTATTACGCTGGGTGTAGCCGTCGCACGCCTCACCCCCGCCCGTTTGGGGCGCGCAATCGTGCTGTCACTGATCCGCGCGGCAGTCTGTGCAGGTGTCGCATGGATGATTGGCATCTACTTTGTCTTGGAGCCTGTGGCGCTCGCAGTCCTTATCCTTCAGGCGGCCACCCCTGTAGCCGTCACCTCTTATCTGCTGGCTGAAAAATATGGCGCGGATGCGGATGCCGTATCGGGTCTCGTTGTTGTCTCTACTGTCATGTCGGTGCTTTACTTGCCCATATTGCTCGCCTTTCTTCTGTAACCTGATCAGTTGCAGTCGGCCCCGCTCTGGCGGCCACCAAAAATTCGTGATTTCCCATTTCACGCCGATCCGCTACACTGCCATAAAAAAAGAAGAGCGAGAGGCAGATGAGCAGACAGCTTCGCGCAGCGCTATTGTTACTCCTCGTTGCGGCCTGTGGTCGTGGTGGGAGCTATGGATCGTCCCCGGACACGATGGACGACGCCTGTGCAATTTTGCGTGAGCGCCCAAACTATACCCGCGCATTCCGCGCAACCGAACGCCGCTGGGGTGTGCCAGTGCACGTGCAGATGGCAACGATCTATCAAGAGAGCAAATTCGTCAGCGACGCGCGCACGCCGTTCCGCTACACGCTGGGCGTCATTCCCATGGGGCGACAAAGCTCTGCCTTTGGATACAGTCAGGCGCTGGACGGCACATGGGACGAATACGTTCAGGCCGAGCGCAAACATTCAGCGCGGCGCGATAACATCAACGACGCGACCGACTTTATGGGCTGGTACATGGCCGAAAGCCGCGACCGTCTCGGCATTCCGCTGCACGATGCACGGCGGCAATACCTAGCCTACCATGAGGGCCGCTCTGGCTATGCCCGCGGCAGCTATCGCAACAAGGCATGGCTGGTGCGGGTTGCCGGTACGGTTGAGGCGCGCGCAGCCACCTACCAGCAACAGTTGCGCAGTTGCCGACGGTGGCGCTGACAAGGCTGAAGGCTAATGTTGCCGGACGGGTAGCAGCACCGCGGGAGGCTAGTCCGGCGGTGCGCATCCATATCTGCCGTTGTTTAAGACCGGATTGACCGCAACGCCTATCGCTCGATCTGCGTTGCAGTGGAAAGCCCCGGAATGACAAAGCTTTCATCCTTCAGCCGCCCGCCCTTGACCAGATCGCCCAGAACAACAGTTGTGCGGCTGCCACCGCTGTCATTGATCACCCATTGACGCAGCTCTACCGGACTGCCGGTAAAGACCAGTTCAATGTTCCCGTATTCGGGGTTGTCCGGGTCCTGTGCGCGAACTGTGGTGGTCTTGCCGTCGCTAGCATGCCCTGTCACCATCCGCGCGCGGGACAGGTCGACATTGCGCGCCAGAATGATTGACAGCGGCGTACGATGCAGCGGGTAGGCTTGTGTGCCCTGATTGGATTTCGGATCAACGATACCGACAGTGTCACCGTCGGCGACCACCAGCGTCTGATCGGGAGGCGCGTATTCAAAACGCACGCGGCCGGGCCGTTTGATCAGAATGCGCCCGGTACTGATGGTCCCATCATCGTTGATCTGCGTAAACGACCCTGTGGCCGTCTTCAGCGAGTTCAGATAGGTTGAAATCTCAGCCAGAGACAGTTTTTCTGCTGCAGCTGGCAAAACCGACACGAGGCTGAGCACACCAGCCAAAGTTCCGGCCATCAGGGTTGGTAGCAGTTTCATAATCAAAATGCGTCCTTGTTGCGTGATATTCCCCCACTTGTCACACAGGGGCACAATGATATGCGATATCAACCGTTTTTATATCAGTAGCATCAGCCCGCTTATCAAGGCCGCGATGCAGGCAACCAGCGCGATCAGCATCAATACGCCATCCCCTGCCGCAATCGCCAGCCCTATCAGCGCAATGGCCCCCATCGGAATAGAGGTGGCAAACGGAACCAATTCCAACAGGGGCACCGGCAGGCAAAGCAGGACGACAGCGATTGCGCCAACTTTCTGGCCAGTTTCGCCTGTCAGATATGCCAGATGCGATCCCAGAAATGCGTCAATTCTGCGGGCGATCGGCTTGAGCTTGTCAGCGCCAGCATCCAGTTTTTGTTTGGGAAGCGCGATATTGCCAATCAAATCCGGCATCCATAAATGTTTGCGCCCGATAAGAATCTGCACGGCGATCAGGCTGATGATGACAGCAAGTGTTGTGGGCACACCCGGAATGCCCCCCACTGGGGTAAGTTCTATCACCGCAACAATGAAAAAGAGCGGTCCAAAGCCCCGGTGACCGAGCGCCTCGATCAGATCACGCAAAACAACTTTGCCGTTCTCGTCCGAGAGTTCGGCAATGTCTTCCATCATGTGCTGGGCCGTTTTCTGGCTCATTTCATTCCTCGTCGCGCCGGGATCGTCACCCCAACGCGACCGGAATGATAAAGTTTCGCCAAACAGGGTATTCTATTGCTCGGGTACCAGAATCTCGCGCTTTCCGACGTGGTTTGCGGCGCTCACGATACCCTCATCCTCCATTTGCTCGACCAGACGCGCGGCCTTGTTATAGCCGATCGCCAGCTTGCGCTGAATGTAGGACGTGCTGACCTTGCGATCCGTCAGCGCGATCTGCACCGCCTGATCATAAAGCGCATCCTCGCCGTCTGTGTTGCCACCCAGACCCAGCACTGCGTCAATGTTGCTCGCCTTGTCGTCATCGGGTCCTTCGACCACGCCGCTCAGATATGTGGGTGGGCCGTAGGCCTTAAGGTTGTTTACGACCTCCTCCACTTCTTCGTCACTCACGAATGGGCCGTGGCAGCGGGTGATCTTGGCCCCGCCCGCCATATACAGCATATCCCCCATTCCCAGCAGTTGTTCGGCCCCCATCTCGCCCAGAATGGTACGGCTATCGATCTTGGACGTGACCTGAAAACTGATCCGCGTGGGGAAGTTTGCCTTGATCGTGCCCGTGATGACGTCAACCGACGGGCGCTGCGTGGCCATGATAATGTGAATGCCGCTGGCCCGCGCCATCTGTGCCAGACGTTGAATGCAGGCCTCGATTTCCTTGCCCGCGACCATCATCAGATCAGCCATCTCATCGACGATCACCACGATATAAGGCATCTTCTCGGGCGCGAATTCCTCAGTCTCGAACACTGGCTCGCCGGTATCATCATCAAACCCGGTCTGCACCGTGCGGCTGAACATTTCGCCTTTGCCCAGCGCATCGGCAACGCGACCGTTGTAGCCGTCGATGTTGCGCACGCCCATTTTGGACATCTTCCTGTAACGTTCTTCCATCTCTGCCACCGTCCACTTGAGGGCGACGACCGCCTTCTTGGGATCGGTCACAACCGGGCTGAGTAGATGTGGAATACCGTCATAGACGCTGAGTTCCAGCATCTTGGGGTCGATCATAATCATCCGGCATTCATCCGGCGTCAGCTTGTAGAGCAGGCTGAGGATCATCGTGTTGATCGCCACGGACTTGCCCGATCCAGTCGTCCCCGCGATCAGGAGGTGCGGCATCTTGGCCAGATTCGCGACAATCGGATCGCCGCCGATATCCTTGCCCAACGCCAGTGGAAGCTTTTGGTTGCCATCGCCAAAATCGCGTGACGACAGGATCTCGCGCAGGGCCACCATCTCACGATTGTCATTGGGCAACTCGATCCCGATGACCGTGCGGCCCGGTACAGTGCTGACCCGCGCGCTGAGCGCCGACATCGAGCGCGCGATATCGTCCGACAGGCCGATCACGCGGCTCGCTTTCAGGCCCGGCGCCGGCTCCAGTTCGTACATGGTCACCACAGGACCGGGGCGCACGCTGACAATGTCGCCCTTGACGCCGTAATCATCGAGAACCGTTTCCAGCATCCGTGCGTTTTCTTCGAGCGCCTCATCGCTGAGATGATACCGCTGGACGTTCTCGGGATTTGACAACAGGCTGAGCGGTGGCAATTCGAATTCCTCGGCTTCGGCCTCTTCGAATTGCAGCTTGGGCTGCGCTTCCGCCTTGGCGCGGCTCGATGGTGCCGGCGCCTTTCTCGCAGTATGTTGTACCACTTTGCGTGGCTCCGGCACAGGGATGCGCGGTGCAGCCTCGGGTTGATAGGCCTCACGCGTATCGTCAACCTCCACCAGTTCCGGCTCGACCTCTGCCAAGCAGGCTTCCGTCCGGGCCATCTGTGGTACATTCAATGGCGCGACCGTACGCGAGGCCGTCAACGGCGGCTCTGGTGGCAATGAAACACCGGCCGACAATACTGGCTCGGCCGGTATGGCAACGCCGCGACGCGAGGTATCCAGCAACAAAGGCTCGGGCCCTCGTCCGCGCCCTTTGGTCAACGGTGCTACGGCTTCAACATGCACTGCGTTGCTCTTGCGCACCCGGCTCTTGATCACGTCAGCGATCTTTTCCTTGATCCGGTCCTCGCCGGGCATGTTCTGCTCACCTGTATGCACCACAGGCTCGACCAGTTCCGGTTCAGGCATCGGGTCGGGTTTGCGCATCAGCGACGGCATCCGCGCCAGCAGCCCACCGGCCTTCTCTATCGGCGGCTCATCGCGCACATCCGGCTCGTCGATCACGGCACCGGTACCACGGCGCATCCGCGGGGCAACGATACTGATCTCTCGTTCGGCAGAAGCCTGCTGTGGCTCTCCGCGACCCGCCCGGCGTTCCTGACGCGCCTGGGCTGCATTGCGCGCACTCTCGGCACCACGCCCCAGCACATTCAGCAGCATCGAATAGCTCATAATCAGCCCGACCAGAAGGAAGCGCAAAATGCGCGTCAGTTCAGAACGGTCAAACCCGAGAACGAATGCCCCCAGCACAACCATCACCGCACCGAGTACCAGCGCCAATAGCTTGAGCCCCGTCGCCGGCCCCACCGGCAACACGCCCAGAACGGCACCCAGTACTGTATCGCCGAAAATGCCGCCCAGACCAAAGCTGTGTGTTGCGTACCATTCTGCGTCCGGCGTGAGCGAAGCCGCATAAAGAGAAAGGACCGCAACCCAGATGGGCGCAAAAATCAACCGGCTGACCGCTCGTTCCTGCCCCCGGTGCAATACAAAGCGCAGCCCCCAGATCGCCAACACGATGGACGCGCCCCACGCGCCCCAGCCAACGACCATGAACAGTGTCGCCGCAATGGTCGCGCCGCTCTGGCCCAGCCAATTCTGTACCGGTGCATCAACTGCCGACAGCCACGATGGATCATCCGGGGTGTAAGTGGCAAACATCATCGTCACGAAGGTCGCCAGCGTCAGTAGACCCAGACCCAGCAATTCCTTGCCGCGTTTTTCGATCGCCTGCGCCATGTTGCTGTCCAGCAGTGGGTCGCGTCCTCGTGCCTGATATGCCATCTCGTCCCTCGTACCTTTTATGAATAGAGACAATCGCGCAGGCGGGTCAGCCCGCGCGACATCTCGTCTATTGGGGCCACCATGGCGACCCGGATGTATCCCTTGCCTGGGTTTCCCGCAGGTGTTTTCTGGCTCAAATATGCGCCCGGCAGAACCCTGACGCCGGTCTGTTGCCACAGGTGCAATGCAGCTGCTTCACCATTCTCGACCGGCAACCACAGAAAGAACCCTGCCTCCGGACCTTGGTATCCCGGAACACCGTGCATGATCTCGTCGGCGCGCGCGTATTTCTCACAATACAGTCGGCGGCTTTCTTCTACATGCCCATCATCGGCCCAGACCGCCTCGGACACCCGTTGTAGCGGGGCCGACAATGGCGCACCCGTATAGGCACGTAACTGCTTGATCCGTCGGATGCTTTCAGGTCCGCCCGCCACAAAACCACTGCGCAACCCCGGCAAGTTTGACCGTTTGGACAGGCTGTGAAAGGCGATCACGCGCTCGGGGTCCGCACCAGTTCGCGCCGCAACGGCCAGCGCCCCTTCCGGCGGTGTGTCGCGGTAAATCTCGCTATAGCATTCGTCCGCAAAAATCTTGAAGTCGTGTTTCTCCGCGAGTGACAGCAAATTCTGCCAATATTCCGCCGTGGCCACCGCCCCTTGCGGATTGCTCGGCGAGCACAGATAAACCACCGCCACCCGGTTCATCACCTCATCTGGCACCGTGTTGAAATCCGGCAAATATCCGGTTTCGCGTGTCGCCGGGACGAATACCGGCTCGGCCCCCACCGACAGCGCCGCCACCATGTAAACCTGATAAAACGGGTTCGGCACCAGTACCACCGGCCGCGCGCCTGCCTTGGTTTCGGGGCAAAGCGCCATCATTGCGTTGTATAGCCCTTCACGCGTTCCGTTGAGCGCCACAACCTGATTGTCGGGATCCAGCGTGACACCATAACGTCGCGCCAGCCAGCCACAGATTGCCGCCTGCAACTCGGGGGTGCCATCATTTGCAGGGTATATACCGAACTCTGCTGCGTTCTGCGAAATGATCTGGGTGATCCAAGAAGGAAAGGCGTGTTTCGGCTCGCCGATCGTCATATGCAGCACATCACCGCCCGGTTCATGCACGTCCAACAGGGCGCGCAGACGCGGGAATGCATAGGCCGGAAGGTTCGAAAACCGCTCGGGAAACATCTGAAACTGCCTCAAGGTTCGGGATCATTGTCGCCCCGTTTGGATCAAAACTACTCCAAACCTTGCCTTCAGGTCCAGCAAAACCACCCGCGCTGTCGGAATTTGTGGTATTTTCGCAAATTCGACTACTTCTTTGTAAAAATACTCGAATCCAAGGGCTTATGTCAGTGCCGCCTCTGCGGCTCTGGCAACCCGAAGCAACCGCTCTTCGCCGTTGGACGCACCACAGAACATGATTCCGCAACTCGGCACGCCCGTGGGCAGGGTGACCGAACTCACCCCCATCAGGTTGCCTACCCTAGTGTTGCGCAACGTCAGCAGGTTCTCGGTCAGATAATACGATCCGTCCTCCATCAGCCGTTTGGCATCTGGTGGCAGATTGGCCGCAGTCGGCATGATTACCGCATCATAGCCTGCAACTCGGACGGCCCAATCCGCGCGCAACTGATCCAGGCGCTGCCAGGCAGCAACATAGTCAGCGGCACGGGCGTCAGCGCCGCTGCGGAACCGGTCACGTATCGGCCCGAACATCCGGTCCGGTGCTGCCTCGATGACCGGGCCCCATGTTCCATAAGCCTCGGCGGTAAAGAGGATACCCGACATCGGCATCGCCTCGTCGACTTCCGGCGCGTCCAGCGGTGTCACGTCGGCGCCGGCATCCTGCAATCGTTTCACCGCGTCATGGTAGGCTGCCAAAGGCGTCTCGCGCATATCTTCCATTACCACAGTTTGCAGCGCGGCGAACCGCATACCTCGCAATGACGCACTCCGCAAATCAGGTGCTGCCCCGCCCCCTAGTACGGCCAGCATCAATGCCGCATCCTCGACTGACCGACAGAGAGGTCCGATTGTGTCGAACTTCGCAGCCAGCGGCACAACGCCCTCCAGCGACAAACGCCCGCTGGTTGTTTTTAGCCCGACCAGATCATTCCAGGCAGACGGAATGCGCACCGATCCGCCGGTATCACTGCCGACGCCACAGGCCGCCAGCCCAAAGGCCACGCTCGCCGCCGCCCCGCTGGACGATCCACCGGGCACCGCGCCTGCATCATTGATACAAGGTGGCGTCGCTGTCATCGGGTTCAGGCCAAGACCCGAAAATGCCAATTCGCTCATATGCGTTTTACCCAGACAGACAAGGCCCGCAGCCGTGGCATTGCGCAGGACTGCACCATCACGCGCAGGGGTCCGCCCCTCCAACAGCTTCGAGCCCGCCTCGGTTGCCACACCGGCGCTATCCACCAGATCCTTCCAGCTGATCGGCACGCCATCCAACGGCCCGCGGCGTTGCCCGGACGATGCGCGCTCGGAAGCGGCCCGCGCCTCGGCCCGAGCACGGTCATGAGTCACCACTGAATAGATACGCGCGCTGTGCTCGTGGTTGTCGATCGCATCCAGATAGGTGTCTGTCAGCATAATCGGATCAATCTGGCCCGCACCAATCCCGCGACCCAAATCTGCCGCACTCATCCATAGCCAATCCTGCATCGCCGCCCCCTGACATTATCTGAATTTTGGCGAAGGTAGCGACAGTGTCGCGCATGGACAATCCCGCAACGCCCATCATATTGGAGGGCATGACACATGACAGCGATATCCTGATTGTCGGCGGCGGATTGAATGGTCCGGCTCTGGCGCTTGCGCTCGCTCAGGCGGGCTTTGGCGTGACCGTGATCGACGCCCTGCCGCAGCCGGTGCGTAAAAACGCCACCTTTGATGGGCGCGCCTATGCGCTGGCACTGGCATCTGTCCGCCTGCTGCGCGCGGTCGGTATCTGGGACCGGATCGCGTCCAAGGCGCAGCCGATGCTGGAAATCAAGGTCAGCGATGGCCGGGCAGGCACCGGACCGCTGTCGCCCTTTTTCCTGCATTTCGATCATGCCGAGATCGAAGAAGGTCCGATGGGCCATATGTGCGAGGATCGTTTCCTGCGCCGTGCCTTTCTGGACGCGATGCGCGAAGAGGAGAACATCCGCCAGATTTCAGGCGATGCTGTCATCGCTCAATCATCGGGTCCCGGCGGTGTCGAGGTCACATTGGCGTCCGGCAAGGATCTGCGTGGGCGTCTGCTGGTCGGCTCTGATGGGCGGTCATCTGGCACGGCGCAGCGGGCAGGGATCAAACGCACGGGTTGGGATTACGGTCAGACGGCATTGGTCTGCGCCATCGAGCATGAATTGCCACATCACGGCATCGCGCATCAGTTCTTTATGCCGCCCGGCCCGCTGGCCATCCTGCCTCTGCCCGGCAATGTTTCCTCCATCGTATGGAGCGAAACCGCCGAAACCGCTGCAACCTTTTCGGCGCTGGATGACTCCGATTTCCTGCATGTTCTACGTCCGCGCTTTGGTGATTTTCTCGGCGAACTCAGCATCAAGGGACCGCGCTACAGCTATCCGCTGAACCTGAGCCTCGCCAATCAGTTCGTCGCTGATCGTGTTGCGCTGGTCGGCGACGCGGCACACGGATTGCACCCAATCGCAGGTCAGGGCCTCAATGCGGGGCTGCGTGATGTGGCCGCACTGGCACAAGTTCTGGACGAAGCCTGCAGGCGTGGTGAGGACATTGCAGCGCAGGATGTTCTGGACCGGTATCAACGTTGGCGGCGGTTTGACACCCAATCGCTGGCGCTGGCCACCGATATCAGCAACCGCCTGTTTTCCAGTGACAACCCGCTGCTGCGGCTCGGGCGTGATCTGGGTATGGGCGCATTGAATGCGATACCGGGACTGCGGCGTGGAATGATCCGCGAGGCCGCCGGCCTCACCGGCGATCTACCCGTATTGATGCGCGGGTAACGCGACGCCATACCGCCGCGTTACTCCGTTCACTTGATCGATTTGTTACGCACTCTGATGCGATGGAATGTCATCAACATGTCCAGCATCGCCTTTTGCTGGGCAACGTGACCGTGCTCGGCCTCGATATTGAAATACTCGCCCAGATTATTCAGCACGACATAATTCGAGAACGAGCAATCGTTGCGCTCGGGTATCACGTGTTCGTAGATCACATTGATCCCGCGCTCTAAGAAAAAGGCGGCTGCCTTTTTGGCCCGACGTTCCTGATCAAACGGTTTGCGGCCTGCCAGCAGGATCGCATCATCCTCGTCCGCCTTCGCCACTTCGCTCATCATACCCGTCATCACTGCGCTCTTGCGCGCAGCACTGATACCCCCGCTACCGCCGTTGCCGGAATGCCCGTTGGCATTGTTGTGAAGCGTCAGAAAGAAATTGATGCGCGGATTGCGCAGGTCCAGCAGGAATTGCGTAAAGAGTGGCGCAGGTCGTTTGCGCATTTCGCGACAAGTGGCCGTCGCTTTTTTGGTCATACCGAAGTTGCGATTCGGATCCTGTCCTTGAAACTGGCGACTGTCGCCCGCTTCTACCGCGATCAGTTTACCCCCATATCGCAGCACGGAATAAAGCGCGGTATCGAACGCCGCGTTTTCATTGTCATGCAACAGATAGATCGTCGGGCCGTTCGGTTGCTTTGAATTGTCGATGATCGTGATCTGCCATTTCAGGCCGTTCTCTTCGAAATCAAGATCTGACAGGCAAACGCCGCTACTCGCCCCAAGGACTGCCGCGTGGCGCTTTACGTCCTTGTCGCGCATTTCACTTGCAGCAAGGCATCCATCATCGCCGTCTTGTGCGGCTGCGCCATTTGTCAGCAGCGCAAGCAGGACCGCGCCGCCGAGAGTCTTTATAGCTGTTTTAATCATGGGAACCTATTGTGCTGAGAGGCGGAAAAAGCCCTTGCCGCAATAGCCGTTGAATAGCTCGGCATTGAACATGGGGCCGGAAATCACGGTGTGGTTCTTGGGTCGCGGATTCACACCGTCACGGGTGATCGAGATATAGGAGTTCTGGCTGATCGTACCGCGCCATGTATGACCACCCGAGGTAAATACGATCTGGCCGTTGTTCAGGTGGGCATCGCCGGAATAATACGGCTTGCAAATGCGGGCTTTGGCACCGGTGTAGGAATTGTGGTAGCCGCGCTCGAACCGGAAAACACCCGTTGCCTGATCGCCGCCGGCATAGCTCTCGTCGGGCAGCGCATTGTCAGGTTTGTTCTGGCAATACTTATCGACCACCTGTTGCGAGGTTTGCCCCTCGACAAAACCGGGATTCAGACGCGCCTTGAACGCCAGCGCCTTGTGCTGGCCACAACTGAGTGCTGCACCGCCTTCGGCGGACGACACCTGCGAGGAGGATCCACCGCTCGAGCTTGTCGTGGCCGCACCCGTGTTGTTGTGGCAAAGCTTGTTCAGCTCATCAATCGTGTATTTCCCGATATCAGCACTGCCCAACGTCGGGCAACCAATATTCATTTTCAGCTGCTGTGCCTCTGCGGCACCCGCGCCAAAGATCATCCCAAATGTCATTGCCAGAGCCGCAACAGCTCCCGCTCTAGTCGCATTTTGCTTGAGAAACATATGCAATCCCCATGCTTGAAAGTGTAATTTCATCGTCTGTTACCGTTTGGTATCCCTGCCGGAAGGACAAGAACCGCTCGGCCCCCAATCCGTGATGGCCATCATTCCCTGTTTGCGCGTCGCCCAGATCGAAAAACATCTCGGTCATATTTGACAGCGTGATGTCATAGAGTCGTGCGCGCCAGCCCATATACCCACCCGCTAGAAAATCGGCGTGCAATTCTATGCACTTGACCCGATGCGGGTTTATTTCGATCAGCATGTTCAACAGGCCATGCTTGGTCTGGAATGCATGCGCCGCCTCGTGGGCGATGACGGCAATTGCCCGATTGATGTTGCCCGGCGGATTCGCCACGTCGAGAAAGAACTCCGTGCCGACCACCAGGGTATTCTTGCGAATATCATAGTAGGCACCGTACTCTTCCTCGTCCATGCAGAAGGCGTCAAAACGAAAGTTGAAGAAGCGCTCGATCTCATCCCGCGTGGTGACCAGGACCTGTTTAAAGACACCTCCCTCCATCTCGTCCACATTATACTGGTATGGGCCAGCACACTGCGCCGCCGCGCCTGTTGCGGCACCCATCCCGAGGACAACCGTCCCGGCCGCAAGATATGTGCGTGTTCTTCGCATCGGCCCACTCAGTGCGCCTCGACCGTCTGGAAGATCCAGTCACGGTGATCGGAAACACGCGTGTAAACGCCTGGGAAACCTTCCATGGCGCAGCCAATACCGAAGCTGACAACGCCGACCTGCAGAAACCCTGTTGGCCCATCACGCACGATCAACGGCCCTCCGCTGTCGCCCTGACAACTGTCCTTGCCGCCCTCCTCGTAGCCCGCACACAGATGCGGCCCCTGCCCCGGCCTGATATCGCCTTCGATCTTTCCGTTATAGTTGCTTCGGCAGACTTCGCTGGTCAGTTGTCGGACGTTGACCGACATCAGAAATTCCGAGGCGCGCTTCGCACCCGAGCTCAACGTGCCCCATCCCGCGACCTCACTACACGTGTTGGTCGGAGCCAGCTTTTTTTCCATCCGTTTGGTCGGCAACAATGCCAGTTGACTGTTGGAGATATCAAATGGGCGATCCAGTTTGATCAGCGCAATATCGTGCACGTCAGCGTCATTTGGATCATATCCCGGATGCAGGTACAGTTCGGCGATCCGGCGCATATCATTGTCCTGACGCCCATCGCTGCCAGCGCGGTGTATCGTGAACGTGCTGGGATGCACATTCGTGTTCGGTGGCCAGCAATGCGCCGCAGTCAATACCCATTGCTGATTGATCAGCGATCCTCCGCAAAAGTGCCCGTACTTTTCGTTTTCATACAGCGACACGATGAAGGGCCAGTCAGAGGCCTTGGCCCGGTCGCCGTTCACGATCCGCATTACTGGTCGATCGGATTCCGGCTCGATGCATTCCATCTTGCCCTGCGCGGCCACCATACTCGCTAACGCCGAGCAAAAAACGAATGGCGCGGCGATTTTCTTGATCATGCGCTTCATTTTTTCCTCCTTTTCACCATTAACTTCACAAGACACTTAAAACGCTGATAGACCCCACAGACCGTCGGCCAACCAGTTCTCAGTTGGCCTCGATTGTCTGGAATATCCAATCACGGTGGTCCGAAACGCGGGCATAGACGCCTGGGAACCCCTCCCAGGCACAGCCACGGCCAAAGCTGACCACACCGACCTGCAAGAAACCCGTCGGCCCGTCGCGCACGATCAGCGGCCCGCCACTATCGCCCTGACAGCTATCCTTGCCGCCTTCTTTGTACCCTGCACACAGGTGCGGACCTGCACCCTGACGGATCTGCCCGCCATAGCTTTCGCGGCAGACATCTGTCGGCAGTTGTTGCACGTCGACCGACATAAGGTATTTCGAGCCGCCATCAGCCCCGAACTCCAGCGCACCCCAGCCTGCAACCTCGCTGCATGTGCGTGTCGGCGCCAGCTTGGCCTCTACCTTTTTCGACGGCAGGATTGCCAACTGGCTGTTTGGCATGTCGAACGGGCTGCTCAGCTTCAGCAGGGCGATGTCATGCACGTTTGCGTCGTTCGGGTCATACCCCGGATGCACGATCAGCTTGGAAATGCTGCGCCCCTTGGGATCAAGCTTGCCATCGCTGCCCGCACGCAGGGCCAATGTAGCGGACGGGTCTTCGTTCCCCTCGCCCCAGCAATGCGCCGCAGTCAGCACCCATTGCTGGTTGATCAGCGATCCGCCGCAATACTGAATCTTGGCCCCCGTGTGGTAAAGCCCGACGATAAATGGCCAGTCGCTGGCCTTGGCCCGGTCACCATTCACAATACGCAGTGTCGGTTGATCAGATTTTGGATCGACACATTCCATTTGCGCCTGCGCGATCACAGCACTGGCCATCCCCAGGCTAAGCGTCGCCGTTGCAACAAATCTCTTGAGCAGCTTTTTCATCAATTCTCTCCGATCAATTCGTGATGCGGTAATCAAGGTAGGTCACATCGCGGGCAGAGCATTTTGCCTGCGACTTCTGATGATTGCTCAGGTGCAGGTTCATCGTGGATTTGGTGACCTTCTGCCCCGGAATCGCGTAGTCATCATCGTCGAGCTGGTAATCTTCGCGGCTGGTCAACGTAATCGAGATTTTGCCAATTCCGATACCCTCTTCGGGTGGATGATAAAGTGGAAAGCTGTCGCGACCGCCAAAACAGTATTGCGTACCGGCCTCAACTTCGGTGTAGGTTTCGCCATCCGGGTGCGTCAGTATATTGGGATAGAGTTGCTGAAAATCTCCCTCAATCGGAGCGTCATAAACCGACACGAATCCCGATTGATTGGGCGTAAAACACAACACCAACAGTTCATTCACACGAAAACTGGGTTTCGATACGGTCTGGCCCTGCTCGAATTCGTTCAACCCAGTCATGTAGGCGTCGATACAGGCGGCGGAACCGGCCATCGGCGCAAGTGCGACTGCGCTCGTACATAGGGTTTTGAGGAAAAGTTTTTTCATAATTTACGCTTCCTTACTCGGATGTGGGGACCATAACGATTTCAACGGGCTTGGTGGGCTTTCCGTCCAGTGTAACCGCGCCGGTCAGCACATGCCCGATGGATGAGTTTAACGTCGCGTCGATGGTCATCGGATAGGCATCCGCACCGGCACTGACAGGAATTTCCATTGCATAGGGTGGTCCGCCTTTCGTCTTGATCGTCTTGATCGACGGCGCACCACCGGCCGCACTGTTGGCCCGAACGGTCAGCTCACTGCCCACCGGCACCATGATGCGGACGTAATAGAGGACATTCAGCGTCAGGTCCTGACGCGCGGGCACGACGGATGCAGTTCTGTTCACTTTGGGGGGCGCCTTTCTGGTAGAAGTCGCGACCGCCGTTCGGGTCAGGCTGGGCGCGGGTTCGGGAACGACCACTTGCTCGACGGGCTTCGGCTTGGGGCCGCTGAAATGCGGCATACCGTTTGCACATCCCTGCACCAGAAATGTCGCGCCCAAAACCAGCGCCAGCCTGCCTGTCCGCCAAAAGTGTCGTTGATATCCACAAACCTCAGACATGATTGTTACTCCACTGCTACTGGGGTGATTTCGACGCGGCGATTACGGGCCGAAGTCGGATCATCCGGTTCCAAGAGTTTTTCCTCGCCAAAACTGCGGACCTTAACCGCCATCGCGAAATCGACACTGGCCAAGAGATGCCCCGCCGCCGCCGCTGCGCGCGCTTGTCCCAAGACTTGATTGTCCTGATTTGCGCCCACCGCATCTGTGTGGCCATCAATGAAATACCCAGCCTTGCGCAGCGCCTCATCTTCGGCAATCACCTCGGCCACGGTCGCCAGCAACTGCTTTGACTCAGGCGTCAGTTCGGAGCTGCCAAATTCAAAATTGATGGCAAAGCTGACTGCCTCTAACTCTGGTTCGGATTCAACGATCGAAATTGCCCGATCCATCGAACTCGCCTGCGACCGTGTCAGCGCGCACTGTATCTGCGATTTTTCTGCGGTTTCGGTCAGAAGGGTCGGCACGTCGCCGCACCCTTCATCTGCCTTGATCCCATAGCCTGCGACCATCAAAGCCGCGAGAGCAACCGCCTGAACCGTACGCCCGGCGTATCGTTTTATGAACATGCTGCGCATCTCGATACCTTCCTGCTGCGGGCCTGATTATTTTGCGATTACGTATTCCAGAGTCGCCTCACGGATTTTCGCACCATCTGACGATTCAAAAAATGCTGTCAGCGCATCTGTGGTTGGCTCGGCTGGCTGGATCGCGCGGGGAAATGTTTTTTCGGTGTCAAAGAGCGACGCGATCAAAGCGTCAAACGCGCTGCTTTCGCCGTCGATCGCGATGACCTTGACCACTTCGCTGCCACCTTCGCCGCTGACTTCGAATTCATAGCTTGCCCCTTCGGCGGGGACCATCATCATGTCTTCGGTCTGAGCTTCGCCGCCTTCGACGTATTTGTTGGGATAGATCATCTGAATCGTCCCGGCACTATCCATATTGAGGATGTAGATTTTTGCGCCTTCCACCCCGCTCAGCTCGAACGCGATCCGGTCACCTGCGGTCAGCACACCCTTGGACGCGCTCGCCTCATCTGCCACGGCAATGGGCTTAATTGCGGCAACCATTTCGGTTTCGGCGACTTCCACTGCGCTCAGCGCCCGGAAGCTGTCGAGGTTTCCCATATCGGCAAAAGCGACGCTGGCAACGCTCATCAATGCGGCGGTTGCGGTGATTTTAAAGGTCTTGAACATGATCTTAGTCCCTTTGTTACATTGGTTCAGTCTATTCCGTCGTCTGAACCAAAGATAGGCTATCTACGCTTGCTACTCAATGTGGGTGGGGTATACTGATTTATAGTTGCCCAACTAATTTCTAGTGGGAATTTCCAACTCGTGGCACCTCCCCTTATGTGAGTAACAAGATGATGGATCACATAGACATACATACGCTTGAGAGTTTGCGCCGGGCAAAGACAGATTTCCACAACAAACTTTGCCGTGGCTCCTCTGATAGCGATCCTTTGCTGCTGCAAAAGCTGCGCAGCGAGAATGTGTTCGTGCTCAGCGAATTCTTCTTTTTGCTGAGCGCGTTCGATCTGATCGCCTCTCCTGCCAAGCTGGAAGCCTACATCCTGAGCCATAACGAACAACTGACCACGCTGATCCAGAACGAAGAGCAACGCAAGCTGATGGGCCTCGAAGTACCACGCCTCAAGCGCGGTGTTTTCAGTATGATCCAAGTACACAAGGCCAAGGCAAACCTGCTGTCGGCGACACCGGGGCTGGATCAGGCAGACATACAGCGCCTCACTATCATGTTATTCTCGCCCGAAACCGGTCGCCGGGTCATCGAAAGTATGGAAACCGCAGGTTTCCTCACCCGTGTGGCAACCCCATATTACTCGAAGATTGTGCAATCACATGGCGCGGTCGAAAAATACTTTGCCGAATATCTGGCGCAGGTCCGCGCCGACGTCCCGCATAACACCACGCCCCAACCGGAGGTCCAGACATGAAACATGCATTCAAGGCAATCATCACAGCCCCGTTCCTGATGGTCGGAATGGCCCATGCGATGCCCTGCGACGGAATTGACCTCAGCCTGCGCGAGGCCGTGCAAGAAGTGCTGACCAACGCTGAAAGCCCGCGCATTTCAGGCTGGGCAAAATATCTGAATGACAGCTTCTATACAGATGTCAGCTGCAAACTGTCCTACGGGATGAACGCAGAAGACGTGCTGCGCCTGCGCGGCGAACCCGAGGTTTTGCTGGATCTGGTGATGGGAACCTACGTCAACCGCAATCAATCAGATGCGCTGATGCTGATGCTGTCGGCCATGAAGGACGGTTCCGGCGAAAAGAGCTAAACCGTTAGGCGGTCAGGATTGCACTCACCTTGAGCGCGCGCTGCGTGTTGCCATCAACCTTCAGCTTGCCCGACATAAAAGCCATCACCGGGTTTTGATCGCCTGAGAGGATCGCGCGAAAGACCGCATCGCTGGCGCTCAGGGTTACATCGGCATCTTCATCCCCGGCGCGCGCGCCGGTTTCGTCCAGCATCACTGCACCCTCGCCGGTAATCACCAGCTTGGCGGTGCCCCGGATTGCGCCAGCCGCCCGGGGCGTCAACTGCGCTACGTACTCTGAGATAATGTCGTTCATTGATCGTCCCCAATATGGCCTACGCGCAGACTTTGCAGCGATTTACGCCATCGGCAAGACGGATCGCATATGACCCAGCGTCACAAAGATGCCGGCACAGCGAGGACACGGCCATTCAACCCCAACAGCAACGCGCCGCCCTAATCCCAGTTGTTCAGCGCATCCTCATCATCTTGCTTGGCCGCGACCCAATCCGAACCACTCTCGGTTTCTTCTTTTTTCCAAAATGGAGCGCGAGACTTGAGGAAATCCATCAGGAACGTCGCCGCCTCGAACGCATCGCGGCGGTGGCGCGAGGCCGTGGCGACCATCATGATCAGGTCATCCGGGGCAAGCCGCCCATAGCGATGCAGAATCAGAATATCGCCCAGATCCCAGCGAGCTGCAGCGTCCGCAGCGATCTTTGTCAGCGCCTTTTCGGTCATCCCCGGATAATGTTCGACCTGCATATGGCGTAGCGGCGCATCATCCAGATCACGCACAACCCCGGTAAAGGTGACAATTGCGCCCATGCCTCGTTGCCGTGCGGCGAATGCGTTCGCCTCGGCCCCAAGGTCAAATGCCGCCTCCTGCACCCGGATATCCACTGCTCAGCCTCCGGTCATCGGTGGGAAAAACGCGACCTCGCGCACCCCCTTGAGCGGTGCATCGAAATCGCTGAGTTCCTGATCTAGCGCCACACGCAACGCGCTGGTGTCCGAAAACGCCACATCATAGCGCCCTTCGCGGCGGCGCAACTCGTCAACAAGGTCCTGTACAGTGGACGCATCGGTGTCGATCACTTCGCGCGGCAGACCGATCCGTTCGCGGACCCATGCGAAATAAAGAACGTCCATCAGCGATCATCCTTTAGATAGGGCACGGCTTTCAGCAGATAATCGGCGCCGGTGATCAATGTCAGAGCAGCGGCCAGCCACAGCAGGCCCAGACCCGCATACCACGTCCAAATCATTCCGCTCAGTTTCCAGCCAAGGCCATGTAGGTCTTCTTCGTGTCCCTCAAGGATTTCAGAAATCATCGTTTGATCCATGCCAAAGGTCGACATACCGAAATAATGCTCGAACACACCCTGCGAAAACAGCGTAGCGATGGCGATCATTTGTGCCGTGGTCTTCCACTTGGCCAGTTTCGTAACTTTTAATGTGCCCGCCGTGTCCCCCAGAAATTCTCGCAGGCCGGAAACGAACACTTCTCGAAAGAGGATCACAGTGGCAGGCAGGACCAGCCAGGGCGACATGCTGGAATAACCGACAATGACCATCAGCGCGATCACGACCATCGCCTTGTCCGCGATAGGATCCAGCATCGCGCCCAGCTTTGTCTCTTGCCGCCATGCACGCGCGAGATAACCATCGAACCAATCGGTGATTGCCGCACTTACGAACAGCATCAAGGCAAACCAGTCGGCATATGGGCGGGTGAAATAGAGGAACATCACCGCAACACCCGGTGCCGCCAACAAACGGATCAAAGTGAGTATGTTCGGTATCGTCCAGGTCATGCTGTCTTATCTACCCTTGATGTTGCGACGATAAAAGCCCGGAACGCCGCGGCTGCGCCGCTGTTTTCCGGATTGAAAACAGTGTGCCAGCACATGCCCCCCGGCATTCATCCCTTGTCATGGAAGAAATCATAGACCCGCTGCGCCAGCGCCGCCGATACGCCATCGACCGCCTTCAGATCGGCGAGGTTGGCTCGGCTCACAGCCTTGGCCGACCCGAAATGCGCCAATAGCGCGCGTTTGCGCGCGGCCCCCACGCCCGGCACGTCATCAAGCGGCGTCGCCCCGACCGCCTTGGACCGTTTCGCCCTGTGCGTCCCGATGGCAAAGCGGTGCGCCTCATCCCGGAGGCGCTGAATAAAATAGAGGACCGGATCGTTGCGTTGCAGGGCCATCACGCGTTGCCCAGTGCGATAGAATTCCTCTTTGCCCTGATCGCGGTCTATGCCCTTGGCCACGCCGACCATCGGCACATCTCTCACGCCCATTTCATCCATGATCTGCTGCACGGCACTGACCTGCCCGGCACCGCCATCAATCAGCAGAAGATCGGGCCATAGCCCCTTGTCGCGCTCCGGATCATCCTTGAGCAGCCTCTTGAAGCGGCGAGTCAGCACTTCTTTCATCATGCCGAAATCATCACCGGGCGTCAGATCATCACCACGGATGTTGAACTTGCGATATTGGTTCTTCATCAGGCCCTCGGGCCCCGCCGCGATCATCGCGCCAACAGCATGCGCACCCTGAATATGGCTGTTGTCGTAGACTTCGATCCGTTGCGGTGGCGCCTCTAGGGCAAAGGCATCCGCAATTCCTTTCAGCAATTTGGCCTGTGTCGCGCTTTCGGCCATCTTGCGGGCCAGGCTCTCGCGTGCGTTTCGCATCGCACCATCCACCAACTCTGCCTTCTCTCCGCGCTTTGGCACCAGCAGTTCGACCCTGCGGCCCAGCTTGCCCGACAATGCCTCGACCATAAGATCGGCATTTTCGATCGGATGCGACAGAATCAGCTGCCGGGGTGGTTCCTTGGTGTCGTAGAATTGCCCGACAAAGGCCTCCAGCGCCTCCGCTTCTTCCACATCGGCACCGACGCGAGGATAGAAATCGCGGTTGCCCCAGTTCTGACCGGCACGTATGAAAAATACCTGCACGCAGGCCTGCCCGTTTTCCAGATGCAGCGCGATCACATCTGCCTCGTCCACTGTGCGTGGATTAATCCCCTGCGCGGTCTGAACCTGCGTCAGCGCCTTGATCCGGTCACGCAAGGCGGCGGCACGCTCGAACTCCATCTCGGCAGAGGCTTCTTGCATTTGTGTGGCCAGTTTTTCCTGTATCTCGGTCGAGCGACCAGACAGATAGCGTTCCGCATCCTTCACTTGGGCGGCATAGTCCTGCTTGGAAATATATCCAACACAGGGCGCGGTGCATCGTTTGATCTGGTACTGCAAACAAGGGCGCGTGCGGCCCTCGAACACGGCATCGGTACAGTTACGCAACTGGAACACTCGCAACAACTGCGCCAATGTCCGGTTGACCGCGCCTGCGCTGGCAAAGGGCCCATAGTAGGCACCTTTCTCACGCTTGGCACCGCGGTGCTTCTTGATCATCGGGAAATCATGACTTTTGGTCACGAGGATATTTGGAAAGCTTTTGTCGTCACGCAACAGCACGTTGAATTTCGGCTTAAGCTGCTTGATCAGGTTCTGCTCCAGCAACAACGCTTCGGTTTCTGTTGCCGTCGTAAGAAACATCATCGACGCCGTTGCCTCGATCATGCGTGCGATCCGGCCTGTGTGTCCTGTCGGCCGCGCATAGCTGCTGACACGCGCCCTGAGGTTCCGTGCCTTGCCGACATACAACACGCGCGCCTGTGCATCGAGCATGCGATATACCCCCGGCCCCGCCCCCAACGTGCGCAGGTAGGTCTGGATCAGTTCATGGCCTGTAAGCGGCGGCTTGGAGTGGGTATCTTCAGGCATGGATAGCATACTATGATTCTTGCCGTTGGCTGCAATCTTCCGATGGTCGACACAAGGGCAATCCTGTCCACGTATTCTGTGGATAAGTCTGCGGGTAAGTTTGTGTCAGTCGAAAATTTTCGTTCTATTCGGCTGGCTTCGTTGGTTTGCCTATTTTTTAGGCAGTTTTTCAACGCATTGAAATTGCACGATATTTTTTAGGGCGCGATGCAATATGCTGGAATCATTACAGTTTTTGTAACACTTTCTTAACAACTCCTCGCGCGGTGCAAAACTTTCTCTAACTGACACGACGTTCCCCCCTTCTGACACGCTCAGACCAGAATGATCGCGATGTAGCCCAGATAGCTGACGGTTAGCGCAACGCCCCAGCGCCGGGTGATGTCGCGCCCCCAGAACACGAAGGGTATCAACAACAGCGATGCGCCCAACATCACCCACAGATCGAACTGAAGGAATTCAGGATCGACTGGAATAGGCCCGATCAGGGATGTAACCCCGATGATTGCCAGAAGGTTGAACATGTTCGAGCCGATAACATTACCCAGAGCGACATCCGCCTGCTTGCGCAATGCAGCCATCATTGTGGTTGCCAATTCCGGCAGCGACGTGCCCAGCGCCACCAGCGTCAGACCGATCACCGTATCGCTCACGCCATAGTTCGCCGCGATGATAGATGCATTATCCACCAACAGGTCAGCACCCAGAGGCAACCCGACCAAACCGAGGATCAGAAAAACGGCGATCTGCCACCACGGCATGTCTGGATCCGCGCCCTCGACTTCCTGCCCCTCGTTTGGACAAGGGGCGCAGGCCGCGCGGCGATGCCGATGCGCATCACGAAATGCATCGCCCAACACAAACACCAGCCCGGCCAGCAGCACCGCGCCCGAGAGAGCGGTAAATATCCCGAAAAACGCCAAGCCGATGAACAGCGCCGTCGAGGCCAGCATGAAAACAAAGGTCTTGCGCGTATCGCATTCGCTCGTGTGCAAGCGGGACATGATTGCAGGCAATCCCAACACCAGCAGGATATTGGCCGTATTTGATCCGACCACATTGCCCAGCGCCAGTCCCGGCTTGTTCTCCAGCACCGCGTTGATTGCGATCAGAAGCTCGGGTGCGGAGGTGCCGAATGCCACGATGGTCAGGCTGACGATCAGCGCCGGAATACCCACTCGCAGGCTGAGGTTCACCGCGCCCTTGACCAGCGCATCCCCCGCCAGCAGCAGGATCACCAGCCCCAACCCGGCAAAAAGCCAGACCGATAATGACGATGCAACGGCTCCCGTCATATTACTTCAGCCCTTTTTGGCAGCTGCATGGGCCCTTGCCGATGCGAAACTTGCCGCAACTCGGACACTTGGCTGCCGCCAAACGTTTTTGGCCCGGAAAACGTAGCCGTCCAAACATGGCCAGAACGCCCATCGCAATCAGAAACAGTGTGACGATCTTGATGATCATATCACCTCACAACCCGTATCTTGCAAAACTGGCGCGGTCCTCGACAGCTCCGATCGCATCCTCAGCGATGTTGGCACCGAATCGAGAGAAGAGGCCCTTTTTGCGGCCATAGCGCGTGATGCGGACGTCCTTGCCGTATAGCTCTTGCAGCTTGGTCATTACGTGGGCTTGCCCGTCCACGAGGCCCAGTTCCGCTGCGCGCGCGCCCAGCCAGAATTCACCCGAAAAAAGCGCGCCATCATTGCTCAGCTTGTCACCGCGGCGTGATTTCACATAGTCGATAAAGACCGTGTGCATATCCTCCAACAGCGCCTTGATCCGGTCCACATCCTCTTTCTTTTCCGGCTGGAACGGGTCGAGCTGTGATTTGGATTTTCCAGAGGTATACACCCGCCGTTCCACCCCTTGCCGTGCCAGAAATACCGGCAGCCCGAAGCCCGCTGAAATCACACCAATTGAGCCAACAATTGACGCGGGATCGGCCCAGATATCATCTGCAGCACAGGCCAGCCAGTATCCGCCCGACGCTGCCACATCCTCGACAAAGGCGTGCACGGGAATGTTCTTTTCCTCGGCCAGTCGACGGATGCGCGCGGCGATAAGCGAGGATTGCACTGGCGAGCCGCCGGGTGAATTGATCAGCAGCGCCACCGCTGCCGGTTTCCCCTTGCGGAACGCCTTTTCGATCACGGGCCCGATCGCCTCGTCGCTCAGCGCGGATCGCGCACCAGCCCCGATAGAGCCTGACAGGCGCAACAACGCTACGCGCGGCGGGGATTTCGAAAAAGGTGAGATGCGTTTGATCAGTGGCCAGTCGGTCATGGATTCCGATGTAGATGGCCCGCCCCCCACAAACAAGGCGATGGGCGCGGCAAACCTGCACTTAACGTAAAAAAGTGACTGTCACAGGCAGGTTTGCGGATCAGGTCACGATTTGATCCGATAGCCGGTTTTGAAAATCCACCAGATGACACCAAGGCAAATCGACGTAAACAGCGTGATTGCCATCAAGCTGAACCCGACTGAAACATCTGCCTGCCCAAAGAACGACCACCGAAACCCCGAGACCAGATAAACGATAGGGTTGAACAAAGAAATCGTCTGCCACAGCGGCGGCAGCATCGTGATCGAGTAAAACGAGCCTCCCAGAAACACCAGCGGAGTGATCACCAGTAGCGGGATCAGTTGTAGTTGTTGAAAATTCTCCGCCCAGATGCCGATGATAAAACCGAAAAGGCTGAAAGAGAGGCAGGTGAGAACAAGGAACGCCACCATCGCGACAGGATGCTGTATCTCGATATCCACGAAAAACTGTGCCGTCGCCAATATCACTAGACCGATCAGCAGCGCCTTGGTCGCCGCAGCCCCGACATAGCCGATGACAATCTCAAAGAAATTGATGGGTGCCGACAATATCTCGAAAATCGTGTCGATGAACTTTGGGAAATAGATACCAAAGCTGGCGTTACTGATCGCTTGGGTCATCACGCTCAGCATGATGAGGCCGGGCACGATAAAGGCACCATAGGATACGCCCTCGACCTCTGTGATGCGGCTGCCAATGGCAGCCCCGAAAACCACGAAATAGAGCGATGTGGAGATGACCGGCGACAGCAGGCTTTCCATCAGCGTGCGGAAAAACCGCGCCATCTCGTACCGGTATATTGCCTTGATCGCCGGGATATTCATGTCGCGCCCTCCTGGATCATACTGACAAAAATTTCTTCCAGACTGCTCTGCGTGGTCTGGATATCGCGCAGGCTCAGCCCTTCGGCGGCCAGCGCCTGCAACAATCGTGTAATGCCGGTCCCCTCACCACGGGTATCATAGTGATAGCTCAGGCTGCTGCCATCTTCAGACAGGACCAGATCGTATTCGGCCAGCGCCTCTGGCACCGTCACCACGGGATCGCGCAGATCAACGCGCAGTGTTTTTCGTCCCATACGCGTCATCAGTGCTGCCTTGTCCTCGACCAGCAGTATCTCGCCCTTGTTAATAACGGCGATGCGGTCGGCGATGGCCTCGGCCTCTTCGATGTAATGCGTGGTCAGGATAATCGTCACGCCGTCGTGACGCAGGTTGTCGACGATCTGCCACATATCGCGGCGCAACTCGACATCGACCCCTGCCGTCGGTTCGTCCAGAAACAGAACACGCGGCTCGTGGCAGAGCGCCTTGGCGATCAGCACCCGGCGTTTCATACCGCCTGACAGCTCGCGGATGCGGCTGTTTCGCTTGTCCCACAGGCTCAGTTGGCGCAGCACCCGCTCGATCAGCGCATCATCGCGTTTCTTGCCGAATAGGCCGCGCGAAAATTTTACCGTGTTGATTACCTTCTCGAACGGCTCAAGTGCGACCTCTTGCGGCACCAGCCCGATCATCTCACGTGCCTTGCGGTAGCCTGTGATGATGTCATGACCACCCACTTCGGCCCGCCCGCCTGTCGGCCCGGTAATTCCGCAGAGCGCAGAAATCAGCGTCGTCTTGCCAGCGCCGTTCGGCCCCAAAAGCGCGATGATCTCGCCCTCCTCAATCTCCAATGAGACGCCCTTGAGCGCCTCAAAACCACCATCATAGGTTTTTTGAAGGTTATCGACTTTGACAATCGGGGGCATGCGAACGGCCTTTCAGAGTATCGGCGGACCCTAGCCCATTCGACGTCCCGCGCAAGTGCGACATGCCAGTGCGATTTTGCACAGCGGCAAGTGGCTTGGCGACGAAGCGACGCTGCTCTAGGCTGGCAGGCAATATCCAATCCCTCAGGAAAGGCAAAGCCATGAGCGCGCCAGACGTTGTGATCATCGGGGCCGGTGCCGCCGGTATCGGGGCCGGAATGGCCCTGAAAAAAAGCGGCGTTTCCTTTGTCATCGTCGAAGGCGCGGACCGGGTTGGTGGGCGCGCCTTGACGGACACGACTTCGCTTGGCGTCGCTTGGGATCACGGATGCCACTGGATGCACTGCGCAGACGAAAACCCCTTGGTCGCGATGGCCGACAGATTTGGCGCACGCTACGACAAGCGCAACAGGGACGACCAGTTTGCCGTATGGCAAGGCGGGGCATTCGCCACCTCTGATGCGCTATCGGCAGCTGACGCCGCTGTGACAAGAGCCTTTGAGGCCATCGAAGCGGCGGGCCGCAAGGCGCTGGATGTCCCAATTCCAGATGTGCTGCCCGATGCGGGGCAATGGACGGGCGGGGTGGATTGTATCCTCGCGCTGATGTCCGGCGACGTGCCGCGCGATGTCTCTGCCGCTGCCTATGCTGATTATGTCGATACCGATGTCAACTGGCCGGTGCTCAGCGGTTATGGCGACCTGATCACGCGCATGGCGGCGGGTCTGCCGGTGCGCACTGGCATACGGGTCAGCAGGATTGATCAGCAGGCAGACGGCGTACGCGTCGAAACCGATGGCGGCCCCATCGAGGCGCGCGCAGCCATTGTCACTGCCTCGACCAATGTTCTGACGTCTGGCAACATCGGATTCGGTGCAGGCCCCGCCTGCGACCTCGTTCAGCAGCTCGAACATGTGCCCTGCGGTGCCTATGAAAAGGTGGCCTTTGCTCTGGACACATTGCCCGAAATGGCTCGCGATAAGGTATTCATCAACGTCGATCCCGGCAACGGCATACCGGCGATCAGCTTTCAGGTCATGGACCATGATCAGCCGCTCTTGATCGCGCATTTCGCCGGGGACATCGCCCGAGAACTGTCAACTGCAGGCGCGGCAGCGATGACCGACTTCGCCACTGGGCATATGACCACGGCGTTCGGCAGCGATGTCGCACGCACCATTCGCGCGAGCGCAGTCACGAACTGGACGCAGAACCCAATGGTGCAAGGATCCTACTCTCACGCCAGACCGGGATATGCCCAGTTGCGCCGCGACCTGATCGCAGCGGACACTGGCACAGTTGCCTTCGCCGGCGAGGCATTTTCCACGCGTTGGCAGGCTACCGCCCACGGCGCATGGCAGAGCGGACAGGACGTAGCCGCGCGTATCGCGGCAGAACTGGGCTAACCTTCCATATCGGTTCACCCTAAAGAATGTCGCAACCTGACATGTCCTTGCCGCTGCCATCGTGATAGCCCGGCAGGGAAAGGACCCTGCCATGACTACTTCTGCTTCAGGCGCTGTTCACAACCCGGCTGTCGGCATCGGTTTTATCCTCTTTGGAATCGTGGCGATCTCTATCAATGATATGCTGATCAAGGTTCTTTCCGGTGGCTATCCTCTGCATCAGATGGTGTTCACGCGCTCGATCATCGGCATCGTGTTCAGTCTCATGCTGGTACAGATGGAAGGCGGCTGGCGTATTCTGAAAACCAACACACCGGGACTGCACCTCTTGCGCGCAATGATGCTGGTGGTGGCAAACCTCACGTTCTTTTCCGCACTGGCATCTCTGCCATTGGCCGAGACGACCGCGATATTCTTCATCGCACCGCTTCTCATTACCCTGCTTAGCATCCCGTTTCTGGGGGAAAAGGTCGGACCGCTGCGCATCGGCGCTGTCGTCGTTGGCTTTGCCGGAGTGGTCATCATGGTCCGCCCTTGGGAGGGGGGCGATAGCCGCCCTGTCGCATGGTATGTCTATTTGCTTCCCATACTTGCGGCGCTGACCTATGCGATCAACCAGTTGCTGACGCGCAAGCTGGGGGTAGCGTCGAAGGCGTCGGCAATGACCGTCTATGTTCAGGTCAACTTTATCGTTGTTACCCTGATATTTTGGGCCATTGCCGGTGACGGGCGGTATGCAGTCGGGATCGAGAACGAAAGCCTGATTTTCCTTTTGCGGGCGTGGGAATGGCCACAGGGACGGGATGTCTGGCTCTTGCTCGGTCTCGGACTGAACTCGGCTGTGATCGGCTATGCACTGGCGCAGGCATACCGGCTCGCGGATGCGGGCACGATCGCACCTTTCGAATACATCGGGTTGCCACTGGCGATCTTCTGGGGCTGGATGATCTGGGGCGAATGGCCGACGCCGATGGTGATGATTGGCATCATCCTCGTTCTTGGCTCGGGATTGTTCGTATTCCTGCGCGAACGCCAGAAGGGCCGTCGGCTGGTCAGCGGCAAACGCGTACATCGTCGCTACTGACAGGCCGGTAGCGGACTAATCTGCGCAAGAGACAGAGGGGGCTTCATGCTGGCAGGGATACGGATTGTTGAATTCGAGGGACTGGGGCCTGCCCCCTTTGCCGCTATGATGCTTGCCGATCTAGGAGCCGAAGTCATCTGCGTCCACCGCCCGGACACGAGCGATGTCACCGGCGCAGTCAGCCTGCTGGACCGTGGCAAGAAATCGATCACGCTCGACCTTAAATCCGACGCCGATCGCACCGTGGCGTTGGCGCTGATCCAGACAGCCGATGCGCTGATTGAGGGGTTGCGCCCCGGCGTGATGGAGCGGCTGGGACTGGGCCCAGAGATCTGTCAGACCACCAATCCTGCACTCGTCTATGGGCGGATGACCGGCTGGGGTCAGGACGGCCCGCGTGCGCAAACCGCCGGGCACGACCTCAACTACCTCGCCACCTCGGGCGCGCTCTGGTACGCGTCCGAACCCGGCCAGCCGCCCTTTACGCCACCAACGATGCTGGGCGATATCGGGGGCGGCGCCCTATATCTGGTTGCTGGCATATTGACCGGGCTTCTGGCGGTTCGGGGCGGCGCAAAGGGCGCTGTGGTCGACGCAGCAATGGTCGACGGCTCGGCGCATATGATGACGCTTTTGATGGCGATCCGGCAAAGCGGCCAGATGGTCACAGACCGCGGCCAGAGCCTGCTGGACGGACCGCATTGGTCACGCTGCTATGCCTGCGCCGATGGCGGTTACCTCAGCGTGCAATGTCTGGAGCCACAGTTTTATGCCGCGTTCCTGAAACTGCTAGGACTGGGGGACAACCCGGCACTCGCCGATCAGCACGATCCGGCGCAATGGCCACGTCAGACGGCACAGTTGGCCGGGATTTTCGTAGCCGAGCCGGTCGCGCACTGGGCCGCACTCTTTGATGGCAGCGATGCCTGTGTCGCCCCGGTGCTGTCGCCGGATGGCGCGGCACATGACCCACATATGCAGGCACGCGGGATCTGGCAGGCACCGGATGGCGTATTGCAGCCCTCCGCCGCACCCCGGTTTGACGGCCTACGGCGCGACGTTGCGCGCCCTCCGCTGCGCGGTGCCCAGTCGGATGAGATACGCGCCGACCTGATCGCCAGAGGCTTACTCAAAGAGGCGTGATGCTTTCTACCCGTAGGGTGGGGTTTCACCCCACCATCCCGCCGAACGTCAGAACAAAACGCCCGGCAACCACGTCGCAATTGCCGGGACCAAACAGATCAGCGCGACAGCGATAAATTGCAGTCCGATGAACGGCACCACTCCGCGATAGATTTGCCCGGTCGTGATCTCCTTGGGCGCAGCCCCGCGGAGATAAAACAGCGAAAAACCGAATGGCGGGGTCAGGAATGACGTCTGCAGGTTGATAGCAATCAGCACACCCAGCCAGATCGGATCATGCCCCATGATGATCAGGATCGGCAGCAGTAGCGGCAGCACGATGACCGTGATCTCGACAAAGTCCATAAAAAACCCGAGCACGAAAATCAGCAGCATAGAGAAGATCAGCGCGCCAACTGCGCCGCCCGGCATAGCGGTGATGATGGCCTCGATCCGCTCTTCTCCGCCCAAGCCGACAAACACCAGAGAGAACATGCTGGCAGTCAGGATCGTGGCGAAAATCATTGCGGTCACTGTCATCGTCGATGTCAGCGTCGGACGCAGCGCCCCTGCCCCCAGACTGCGCCGCAATGAGGCGGCGATGGCAACAAACCCGATCAGCGCCGCCAGCGCATAAGCCACCCCAAGCCCGTAATCGAACATCGACGTGTCGGATCGTTGCAGCCGGACAGGCGCCACACCCGCCGCCACGGCGAGGATCAGCAAGGCCGCCGTGCCGGTGATGATCAGCCGTCGCGATGCACCCAGCCGCGCGCCAGCCATCAATAGCGCACCGATCGCCCCGACGGACGCCGCCTCACTCGGGGCGGCAATGCCACCGAGGATCGAACCAAGCACCGCGAGGATCAGCAGGATCGGCGGCAATATCGCGCGCAGGATTGTGCCCAGCGAGGGCGGCTCGTCCAACTGCGCCATTGCAGGCGCGTCCTCTGGCCGCAGCCATGCGCGCACCAGAATGTAGATGCAGTAGATCGCCACCAGCAGAAGCCCCGGAAACAGGGCCGCGGCAAAAATCTGTCCGACAGAAATCGTATCGACGGTAAACTTTCCCTGCTCGAACTGCGCCTGCTGGTAGGCGTTGGAAATGACGTCCGACAGGATAATCAGCAGCGTCGATGGCGGTATGATCTGCCCAAGCGTACCGGCAGTACAGACAAGCCCGGAGGCAAGACGCGGATCGTACCGGCTGGCCAGCATCGTCGGCAGCGCGATCATACCCATCGCGATCACCGTGGCCCCGACGATCCCGGTAGAGGCCGCCAACAGCGCGCCAACCAGCACCACCGAAATACCGAGACCACCCCGCACACGACCAAAGAGGCGGCCCATGGTCTTGAGCAAATCCTCGGCAATCTGGCTTTTCTCCAGTATGACGCCCATGAAAACAAATAGCGGGATCGCGATCAGCACCTGATTTGTCAGCAGACCAAAGACCCGCTGCCCCAGTGCCCCCATCAGCGAAAAATCGAACTGCCCGGTCAACACGCCCAAGGCGGCAAACAGCGTTGCCACACCCGCGATGGTGAACGACACAGGATAGCCGATCAGAATACCGACGATCAACGCGGCGATCATCAACAGGTCCAAAGGCATATCAACGTGTCCCGGCAAGGCGCGCGAGATCGCGCAGGATGTTCGCAACGGCCTGTATGATCAGCAGTACGCAGAACACAGGGATGAGCGATTTCAGCAAAAAAGACGCCGGGATGCCACCGACCGAAATCGGACCTTCCATGATCTTCCACGAATTGCGCACCGTCGGCCATGAATAGAGCAACAGAACGGTCATCGAAGGGATGAGCAACACCAGATGTCCCAGCAGATTGGTCAACGCCTGACCACGCGGGCCTTCCTTGGCGTACCAGATATCGACGCGCACATGTTCGTCCACCAGCAGCGTATACCCTGCCGCAATCATAAACAGGGCCGCATGCATGTAGAGCACCGATTCGTTGGCCCAGACCCAGCTAACGCCAAAGACGTAGCGCAACAGCACCACGCCGAATTGCGCCATGACCATAAACAGCGCAAGCCAGCGCACCGTATAGCCGACATGGCGATTGATTGTGTCCAGCGCGTCGGCAAGGCGGCTCATTCAGGCGGGCTCCGGGCAAGGGTCAGCGCCGGACAGGACCGGCGCTGACAATGGCTATCAGTATTTATAGTCCAGCGCGCGGGCATTCATCTGCCCGTTATCCGCATAGACCATATAATCAGAAACGGAGCTACGGTAATCCATGTAGCTTTCCGTGATGCGGCGTACCAGTTCATCGTCGTCTTCGCGCATTTCGGCCATCACTTCACCAGCCGCATTGCCCATTGCCACCATCACATCCTGTGGCAATTGCCGAACTTGCACGCCATGCTCCTCGACCAGCTTGGGCAGGGCGCGGGCATGGTTGGTGGTGTATTCGGTCCATACATCGCCATAGAGCGACGAACACGCCACGCGCACAGCCATTTGCAAATCTTCGGGCAGCTCGGCGTAGACGTCCGAATTGATCGCGCATTCCTCTGCCGAGGATGGCTCATTCACGCCGGGCCAGTAGTAGTATTTGCACACTTGGTAGAACCCCAGCGCGCTGTCGGACCATGGCCCGATGAACTCACCGGCATCCAATGCACCCGATTGCAGCTGCTGGAACATATCGCGCCCGCCCATCGCCTGCACCGCCATCCCAAGCTTGCTCGCCACTTCGGACGCCAGACCTGCCGTCCGGAAACGCATACCCTTGAGGTCTTCGGCTGATTTGATTTCCTCACGGAACCACCCCGCCCATTGCGGGCCGGAGTTGCCACACAGGAATGGTTTCAGGTTAAATCGGCCATACATCTCATCATAGAGATCCTGCCCGCCGCCATGCACCATCCAGCCATATTGCTCGTCGCCGCGCAAGCCAAAGGGCTGAGACCCAAAGAGCAGGATACCCTTGGATTTGCTGCCCCAATAGGCTGGCACCGCGTGATAGAGTTCCGCCGTCCCCTCTGAGACCGCATCGAACACGCCCCGGCCCGGAACCAATTCACCAGCAGCATAGAGCTTAACTTCGATCCGGCCACCGGACAGCGCCGTGATCCGGTCCGCGAGCATCTGTGCCGCGACACCCGGTCCAGGCAGGTTCTTGGGCCAGGATGTGACCATCTTCCATTGTCGAACGTCCTGCGCCAGCGCAGGTGTGGCCAGTGGTGCAGCGGCTGCCGCCCCGGCGGATGCTTTCAGAAAATGTCTTCTCTTCATGATGCGTTCTCCTCTGTTATGGTTCGACTATCTTGGGTTCTGCGACACTTGTTAAGCCCTACTGTGCAATGGCGCGAAAATCTCATCTGATATTCTGCCTCAATGCAGGGTCTGCGCATAATCTGTGACCGCCGCGCGGGCAGCCGCCAGATCATCCCCCAGAACACGGTCTTCGACCATCATCGGGACCGCGTCGCGCACTGTGCGATAGACCGGAGCCAACAGGGGTGCGGGGTCAATCCCGCGCAGATCCATCGCTTGCGCAGCCAACAGGCATTCGATCGCCACAATGGTCTGTGCGATGTCCACCACATCCCCCGCCCGGCGCGCGGCCAGCGGTGACATTGGTACATGGTCCTCTGTATTGGCACAGGTCGGCACCGACTGGATGGTGCCCGGCACCGCGCGTGTGCGCGCCTCGGCCACCAGTGACGCAGCGGTATACTGCACAATCATCATCCCGTTGTTGCGCCCCTGCGCCGCGTCAGGGTGAATGAGAAAGGCAGGCAAGCCGCCATTGTGATTCTCATCCACCAGACGCGCGCAGCGCCGCTCGCTGATGACCGCCAGCGAGGTGATGGAATTGGCCGCATAATCCAACACTTCACCAATGCGCTGACCGTGAAAATTACCCGAGTTCGACGTGACCAGATTATCCGCCACCCCAAAGATCGGGTTGTCATTCACTGCGTTAATCTCCATCTCCATCGCTTCGCGCGCGTGGGCAATCGCATCGCGGGTCGAGCCATGCACCTGCGGAATACAACGCAGACTAAGCGCGTCGCGCAGCCGGGTCGGCCGCGGTGGCAGTACAGAAACGCTGTCCTTTGTCAGACGGCGCATGTTGGCCGATGTCGCGATCTGCCCCGGATGGGGTTTCGCCAAGGCGGTCAGCTCATCAAAGCTATCAGACACGGCGCCCAAGGCCTCCATCGTCAGACATGCCGCCTCTTCGGCCAATTCGATCAATGCCGACGCGTCATGCAATGCCAGCGCACCGATGCCGCTGGTCTGCTCAGTCCCGTTGATCAATGCGATCCCGTCACGCCCCGCGATATGAGGCGGCTCAATGCCCGCTTGCTGCATCACCGCCGCGCCATCCATCCAATCGCTGCAGCCAATTCGCGCACGCCCCAATCCCAGCAATGGCAGCGCCATATGTGCCAGCGGTGCCAGATCACCACAGGCACCGACTGATCCCTGCAACGGCACATGCGGTGTGATTCCGGCATTCAGCATTGCCACCAGCGCCTCTAGCGTTGCCAGGTGTACGCCGGTTTGCCCGGTCGCCAATGCGTTGACCCGGATCACCATCATCGCGCGTACCGTGTCGCGTGACATTGGCGGGCCATAGGCGGCGGCATGGCTCTTTAGCAGATTGACCTGCTGGGCGTGGTTATCCGCACGCGATACCTTGCGCCCGTCCAGCGCGCCAAAGCCGGTGGTCACGCCATAAATCGGGCGGCCCTCGTCGATAAGCGTTTCCAGAAACGCCTCGCATTCCGTCACACGCCGGATAGCATCCTTGGTGAGTTCGATTGCAACATCATCCCGCGCCACGCGCGCAATTTCGTTGATCGTCAGCGTTCTGCCATCAATCTTGATCGTCATGGTGCCCCCCGTGCAACCTTGCAAATCCAGACCATCACGCTACTCAGACAGCATGCGCCTATAAAGTTCAATTAAAACGACACTGCATGAGTTTTTTTAACGCAAGAGCATTTCCGAACCGATCATCTCTTGGGCCAGCGCGATGAACGCTTCCTGCGCCGGATTGGGACGCACACGCCGCAACCCAGCCAGCGAGAGGACGGGCGTGCGGACCTCTTCCAAAATCTCGATAGTTCGGACAGGCGCATCCGGGTCATTGCCGTAAGGTGGGCACATGTTGACCAGCGCATACGCATCACTTCTCCCGACCAAGTTGCGCAACAACTCGAACGACTGAACGCGTTGGGCGATGCGGGGCAACCCCAGTCCGCAATCTGCAAAGATCGAAAAGATGTAGTCGCGGGTATTGGCGTAGTCAGCCAGAATATAGGGATAATCCTCGAAATCCCGCAATGACGCGCGTGACAGCCCCGCCAACGGATGCCCCTGAGCAACCAAGATACGCGGTGGCAGATCCAGAACCGGCCAAGTGCGGATCGCAGCAGGCAAGTCGGTATCATAGGTCAGGGCCAGATCGCTGCGCCCCGAAACCAGACCACTCAGCAGATCACTGATCACACCTTCGCTGATATAGACGTCAATCCCCGGATAGCGCGCCCGGAAGGCCTCTAGAAAGGCCGGGATCACATAGGGCGCGAGGCTACGCAAAACGCCCACTTCCAGCGCCCCTTCCAGCCCACCATCGCGCCGGCCGCCTGATTGTTCGATTCCCTCCACGCCGCTCAACACGTTGCGCGCCTCAATCAGCGTTTCCTTGCCAGCATCGGTCAACACCAACCCGCGTGCATGACGCCGTTCAAACAACTGACACCCGATAACACCCTCCAACTGTCCAACCGACAAGGAGATCGAGGAAGCCGACACATTCATCACTTCCGCTGCCCGCTTGAAACTGCCATGTTTCGCGGCGCTGGCAAAATAGCGCAATTGCCTAAGGGACAGTCTGGAATTCATGCGCCACCTCTCAGTTCACGCGCGGTCATCGCCTAGATTGGCGCCAGTACCAGCAGCAGCCCAACAGCAGCAGCAGCCAAGCGCAGCAAGACATGCCAGCGCCGGACCAATGCCCAACTGATCAGCGCCAGCCCGGCGCCGATCTTGATCGCGGCCAGCACCGCCATCACCGGCGCGCCGGTCAGGTTAATGAGCGATGGCGCAGCAACCATACCCAGCGGGATCAGGTAGAGCCCGACGCCCAGCGCCATTGCCGTCAACGCCACACGCAGCCAATTTTCCCCGATCATCCCTGCTGCGATGAATACCGCACCACAGACCGGCGGCGTGATGGTGGACAACAATGCATACCAGAACACGAACACATGTGCCTGCAGTGGGTCCAGCCCCAGTTCAATCAGTGCAGGTCCGGCCACTGAGACACAGATCACATACGCCGCTGTCGTCGGCACCTCCATCCCCAGCACCAGACAGGCCAGCGCAGTGAGCAGCAGCGATGGCCAAAGCTGACCACCTGACACCGACAGGATCAACGACGTAATCTTGACCCCCAGCCCGGTTACACCCAGCACTCCGATCACCAGCGAAGCGCAGAATATGATAGCCCCGATCAGCGCCACCTGCTTTCCTGCGTTGATCAATGCGCTTTCGGCCCGCACTGCCGCGCGTCGCAGATCAATCCGCAGATCACGCCCCGTCAGCAACAACACCGCGCCTGCCATGATCGCAAGACAGGCCGCATATTGCGGCGTCACCTGCATCACGAACATGCCCCACAGCAGGATGAAAAAGGGAATCAGGAAAAACCCCGAAGTCACCAGAACATCGCGCCGCGCAGGCCGATCCGCCGCCGTCAGGCCACGCAAATCATAGCGGCGCGCATAGCCGTCGATTCCGATCCACACCGCCCAGAAATACAACAACGCCGGCAGTGCCGCGGCGGCCATAATGCCAGTGTAGGGAACGCCGGTCAGTTCCACCATTACAAAGGCCCCGGCCCCCATGAGCGGCGGCATGATCTGCCCGCCCGAAGACGCCACCGCCTCGACTGCGCCAGCGATACGTTTTGGATAGCCCAGCTTGGTCATCGCGGGCAGCGTGATCGCCCCGGTCGAGGCAACATTTGCCGACGCCGACCCGGAAATCGAACCGAACAGCGCCGAGGACAGGACCGAAACCTTGGCCGCGCCGCCCCTTAGCCTTCCGGCGGCTGCGGCCGCGACATTCATGAATCCCTGCCCGGCCTCGCCCGCGTTCAGTACCGCGCCAAAGATTACGAAGATCGCCACGACATTCACCGATACGGCGGTCAGCGATCCCCACAACCCGCCTTCGGCAATGACTAACGTTCCCAGAAAACTTTCAATCGGCGTTCCCGAATGGCCGAACTGACCGGGGATGTGTTGTCCTAGCAGACCGTAAAGCAGCGCCAGCGCGGCAACCAGCGGCAGCGGCCAGCCGATTGCCCGGCGTGCAGCCTCCAACACCACACAAATCAGAACGGCGGCGATGCCGACCTGAAAGTCAGATTCCAAGAAACCGTATTGATCGGCAAGCGCGTCATGGCTGAAAGCAACCCACAATGCGGCAGCACAGCCAAAGACAAGCAGCACCATGCCACTGACCCATTGCGTGCCCTCGCGCTGATAGATCAGCACCCAAGGCAGCACAAAAACCAGATGCAGCGGGCGGCTCACAAGGTTGGGCACCAGTCCGGAGAACACCAACCCGATGTGAAACAAAACTGAGGCCAGCGCAAAGCTGGCCCAGAAAACCCGCGCCAGACCTGCCGACGCGGGCGTATCAGCGTTGGTCAAGCTCACTTTTGATCATCGGTGATCTCAAAGCCCGCTTCCTCGTAGTAACGAAGCGCACCGGGGTGAATCTTGCCCGTGATGTTCGCCATCAGATCGGCGTCCACACCGCCCCACCATTTGGCAGATGCGGTCATAGTGGCCTTCTGTTCCCAATATGTCTTGGTCAATTGGTAGGCGGTGTCATCATCCATCTTGGTGGTGGTAAAGGCCACAACCGGTAGCGAGGTCGTCACGATATCCTCGTCCTGCCCCGCATACGTCCCCGCCGGGATCACCAGTTTCGTCCGCTTGGTTTCGGCAATCTGCGCATCGCTCAGCGACACGACCCGCACACCGGTAGAGGCCGCAGCCTCCACCACATTCGGCGCGGGCCAGCTGCCTGCCGTCACAAAACCGTCGATCTGGCCGTTCTTGAGGGCAGGCACCGCATTGGACAGCTCGACATCGGCGATCGTCACATCATCCTGAACCCCAAAGAGGTCCAGATATTTTTCACCTTCACGCGCGCCAAAGCTGCCTTTGCCGAGAAGGATCGTCTTGCCTTTGAGGTCATCAAATGTTGTCGCGCCGCTCGCCTCGCTCATCACGAAGTGCATGGTCAGCGACGGGATCGGAAACAGGGCGCGGATGTCGTCAAAGGCCGGATCACCCTTCCCTTCGAACATCGCCTTGCCGCCTTGGGCCAGCTTGACCAGAACGGGCGGTGTAGTGAACACGTAGTCGCCGCCGCGTGCGCGCACCTCCATCACGTTCTGAACCGAGCCTTGGCTTTCTTCAATCGTCACACTGATTTCGCCGTCGCTGGCCTTGCCCATCGCTTCGGCAATCTGCACCGCCATTTGATAATAGGACGACGTGGACTTGGCCGACTTGTAGGTCACGCGGGTCTCGGCGCTTGCAGGCATCGCGGTCAACAGAGCGACGGCGACAGCAGCAGTCAGATGACTAAACTTCATGGAATATCCTTCCTTGTTTCTCGGGCGTCAATAAATCGTCAGGTGTCGTCAGGGTCAATCGAAATGGTGGGCCGTAGCAGGCCGACATTAACCATAATTGAACACCACCGCCCACGTTGGTAAAACAGCCAGCTGCCCCTTTAAACCGCGTCGTTGCTATGACAAGCGACATATGCGCGGCCCCCGAAACCGGATGCATCTAACGCAGCCCGAACCGGAAGCCGTTCCTTTTTGACGGTCGCCATTTCACAATGCGGCGTCAACTCACCGCAGGCGTTGCACTCCGCGCATTCCGCAGGAAAATCGCCAGCACCAGCGCGCCACCGATTGCCATCGCCAGCCATGATGTCGAGATGAGCAACAAGCCCCCAATGGTCAAGGCAACCTTGTCCAGCGTATGCAGCGGTGCCTTGAAATAGCCGATATATGCGGCCGATAGCGCAACGATACAGACAATCCCACTGATCAGCGCCGCGACGAATTCAACCATCGAGAAATCAACAAACAGCAGGCTGGGCGCATAGATGAACATGAAGGGCACCAGCGCCTTGCCCATCGACAATCGGAACGCCGTCATGCCGGTTTGCATCGGGTCAGACCGCGCAAGGCCCGCAGCAGCATACGCCGCCAGCGCGACAGGCGGCGTTACATCCGCTAGCACACCAAAATAGAACACAAAGAAATGGGTGGCGATCAGCGGAATGTCGAATTTCATCAGGGCCGGTGCCGCAATAGAGGCAAGGATGATGTAGGTCGGTGTGGTCGGGATACCCGCCCCCATGATGATGCAGGCGATCGCCACGAACACGAGGCCAAAGAACAGCGCCATGCTTTTTTCGTTCAGCAAACCGGTAAAATCTATTGCGGTCATGAACCCGGCCAGATCATAGGCCAGTTCAACCACCGCAGCAGAGAATTTGAACCCCAGTCCGGTCAGCGTCGTGATCCCCAGCAAGAAGCCCACACAGGCACAGGCAGCCCCGATGGCCAGTGCGAATTTTGCGCCATCCTCGAACCCGCGCACAAGGCGCGGCGGGGTCAACACGGTACCCGTGTCCATCGAGGTATTTCCCAGCCCGCGCATCAGCAGAGGCACATAGGAAAACACGATTGTCAGGATAATGCCCCAGAAGGCTGCCAGAAACGGGGTGTATTGCATCAGCAGCAGCGCCACCATGACACCCAAGGGCACGAACAGGTGCCATGATTTGCTGAGAACTGCCTTGAATTGCGGGATCTTGTCAGCGGACAGGCCCGACAGGCCCAGGCGCTTGGCCTCGAGATGGACCATCAGCATGATCGCCAGATAGTGAAACGCCGCCGGGATGATCGCGATCAGGATAATCTCGTTATAGGGCACACCCAGCATTTCGGTCATCACAAAGGCCGACGCCCCCATGATCGGCGGCGTCACCTGCCCGCCACAGGATGCCGATGCCTCGATGGCCCCGGCAAAGCGCGGCGTGAAACCGGATTTCTTCATCAGCGGAATGGTGAAAGCGCCCGTCGTCACCGTGTTGGCGATCGGAGACCCGGAAATCATCCCGAAAAAGCCCGAGGACACGACCGACACCTTGGCGCTACCGCCCGAGGCACGGCCCGCGACGATGGTGGCGAGGTCGATGAACAGCTGCCCCAGACCGCTCATCTGGGCCAGAATACCGAACAGGACAAAGTGGAACACGTAGGTCGCCACAACGCCGACAGCGACGCCGTATATCCCTTCGGTTCCGACATAGAGATGGTTGATGATCCGCAGAATGTTATAGCCGCGATGGCCCATGATGCCGGGCATGTAAGGTCCCAACATCGCATAGGCTACGCAGAACACCCCGATAAAGGCCAAGGTTGGCCCCATGGTACGGCGGGTCGCCTCCAGCGTCATGATAATGGCGATCAGGCCCATCATGTATTCCTGCGGTCGAGGCGAACCGACATTGGTGATAAACACGTCGCGGAAGAATAGCACCAGATACAACGAGAACCCCGCACCCAGGATGGCGAACACCCAGTCGCGCAGCGCCACCTTGCTGCCCGGCACGCCCCGCCCCTTGATCGGTAAGGTCAGAACCGTCAGCAGCACCATCACAGCCGCAAAGATGTAGGTAAGCGCAGAAGGCGGCAGCGCCATGACAAGATCGTAGATGATATAAAGGTAGAACGTGCCGAAAATCGCGCTGTCGATCCACAATCGGCGCGTCGGGCTGGCACGGCGGCGCGGGAACACCAAAAACACCAACCCCATGACAAAGGTTAGGTGAATGGTGCGGTGCGTCACCTCGTTCAGCAGGCCAAATCCAGCGGTGTAAACATGGAAGATCGACAAGGCGACGCAGGCGATGGTGACAAGCCGGGCAACCAGCCCCTTGAGGTCGCGAAAGTTCGATTCAGAATCGTATTCACGCACCAACGCCTCGATTTCATCGGCGGTCAGTTCTCGGTCATCCGGGGCGGCGGTGTGCTTGGTCTCTGACATGTTTACTCCGATGGGTCACAGGCCGCGATCCGTAGAGCCGAATGCCCCAGAGATGCAAGCGCGATGGTTTGGTCTGCGATATGAAGGGTATTTTTATATTCCGGCTGGACGCGCACGATCATGGCGCCGATGGGACGGTCGAGATCAAGGATGAATTGCCCGTTCTCGTGTCGCCATCCCGTTGCGTTCATCTCATTGCCCAGTGAGGGCAGTCCAGCGCCATGCGCCTGAAAGATTTCCGAGGTCTGGACGATTTGCCCCGCGTCGATCTGATAGGTATCCAAAACCGGTGTTCGCGAGACAGAATGAATGAAGCTCAATGAAAATGATCCTATAGTATCAAGAGGATAGATATTCAATGGCTTGTCTGATGGATAGCTGTTCAGGCACAAAGACGGTGCCGCATATGCAACCCCAGACAAAGAAAGGATGGCCCATAGGGCCACCCCAAGGACACCAACGGTGCCGCATTGCGACATCACTTGATGCCTTTTTCCGTATAATATTTCTCGGCGCCCGGATGCAGCGGGACAGAAACGCTTTCCAGTGCCTTGTCGAGCGAGATTTCCTTGCCCTTTGGATGCACGTTGCCCAGCGTTTCTGTGTTTTCGTACAGAGCCTTGGTCACAGCGTAAATGATGTCGTCCGACACGTCCGCATGGGTCGCCCAGATCGCCCGCACAGCGAGCGTTTCAACGTCATTGTCCTGCCCCTTGTAGGTGCCCCCTGCAAGGATCGCATTCGCGTAATACGGTTGCGTTTCCTGCAACTTGGCAATCGCGGGGCCGTTCAGCGGCACGATGCGGATGTCGTGGCCGTTGGCCAGATCCGTGACCGACGACGTGGGCGAGCCTGCGGTAATCAGAGACGCATCTAGGTTGCCATCCTTGATCTTGTCGACCGACTGCGAGAAGGACGAGAAATCTTCAGAGACGTCTTCGCGTGTCATGCCATGCGCCACCATCAGATCGCCCAACAGCTGCCACTGGCCCGATCCCGGAGAACCGGAAGAGATCGTCTTGCCCTTGAGGTCTTCGAAGGTTTCAATGCCAGAGTCAGCACGCACGACCAATTGGACCGTTTCGGGATAAAGCGCGCCGATTGCACGGACATTTTCGGTTGCCGAACCGTCGAACTGGTTTATCCCCTTGTAAGCGGCATCCAGAATATCAGCGGCGACAAAAGCGGATTCAATCTCGCCACGTCCCAGAAGCTGGGCATTAGCAACCGACGCATTCCCGGTCTCTGCTGTCGCCGAGAGCTTGGTATCGGGAATTTCGGCTGTGTTCGAAATCAGCTGCGCCAGCATACCACCCAAAGGATAATAGGTTCCCCCGGTGCCACCAGTGGCGATACCAAAGAAGACACGGTCTGCGGCAAAGCCGGGCAGAGTGCCCATATGAAGCAGCGGCGCCGCAGCGACCCCACTCAAAAAGATACGACGTGAAAGTTTCATTTTCTTCCCCCGATATAAAAACCTTGCGCTTGTTAGTGCCCAGATGCCGGGCGTTTAACAGGCGCTCATGCGCCAGACATTGTATCCGCGCGCTATATCTATCTTTGTGAAGTTGTTAGGTAATGTCCAGTTTAGAAAATTTCTCTGCGACGCGACAGGACAAATCAGCCTGCTTTACTCAGTCGGATCCGTAGTGGGCTTGTAACCCAGAGAATTATCCAGCAAATGCTGAGTGTAGGGATGTTCTGGTGCCATTGCGCGCATGGCCTCAACACCCAAAAGCTCAACAATTTCGCCGTTTTTCATAACCGCAATATGTTCACACATATGCGCGACCACCGACAGATCATGCGACACCATCAGATAGGTCAGCCCACGCGTGTCGCGAAGATCGGTCAGCAGGTTCAGCACCTCGGCCTGCACCGACACATCCAGTGCCGATGTCGGTTCATCCAGCAACAACACCGACGGCTCTGGTGCAAGGGCGCGTGCCACCGCCACACGCTGACGCTGCCCGCCTGATAACTGATGTGGATAACGAAAGCGAAACTTCGGGCCCAAACCAACATCGGCCAAAAGCTTTTGAATGCGCTTATCTATGTCCTTGAAACCATGCAGCTTCAGCGTTTCGCCCAACACCTGATCGACCGAATGGCGTGGATGAAGCGACGCATAAGGATCTTGAAATACCATCTGCACATCTCGGAAAAAAGAGCGCGGGCGCGATTTCCCCAGTTGGGCACCATCCACCTTCATCGTACCTGACCAAGTCGGGACCAACCCGACCAAAGCACGCAGAATGGTAGATTTGCCCGACCCGCTCTCGCCGACCAGCCCGAAACTTGCCCCCGAAGGAACCGTAAACGTGGCCCCGCGCACAGCATCGACACGGTCGTATCTGTCGCCGAACCAGACGTTCAGCTTGTCCAATTCCAAAGTGCTCATTGGCGACCACTCACACTTGGCGCCTCGGCCCAGGCCGGGTCGCGGTTCAATGCCTCAAGCCGCTTTTGTGGTGCTTCCAGTCGGGGCAGTGAATTCAGCAGCCCGCGCGTATAGGGGTGTTTGGCCTCGTGCAACTGATCTGCGGCGCAGGTTTCGACGATGCGCCCGGCATACATGATCAGCACCCGGTCGCAGAACGACGCAACCAGATTCAGATCGTGACTAATGAAGATCAATCCCATGCCTCGGTCCGTTACCAGCCGGTCTATGATCGTCAGAACCGAGGTCTGCACGGACACATCCAGCGCCGATGTCGGCTCGTCCGCAATCAGAATCTCCGGTTCCGTCACCAGCATCATAGCGATCATTATGCGTTGCCCCATCCCGCCCGACATCTCGTGCGGGTAGGCCCGCATCACCCGCTCGGGGTCGCGGATCGACACTGCTTCGAGCATCTCGATCGCCTTGTTCCACGCCACCTTGTGTGGCGCCTTGGTATGGAAACGGTAAATCTCGATGATCTGTTCGCCAATACGCATCACGGGGTTCAGCGAAAACTTGGGATCCTGCATCACCATCGAAATCTTCTGACCCCGCACCTGTTGCATTTCCTTTTCGCTCATGCCCATCATGTCGCGGCCATTCAGCTCCATCCGGTCGGCCTCGATCCGGCCCGGCGGTCGGATCAGGCGCAGGATCGCGCGCCCCGTCATCGACTTGCCCGACCCGCTTTCACCGACGATGCCCAGCCGTTCCCGACCCAGAGTGAACGACACACCGCGCACGGCCTCGAACTCGCCCTGACGAGTGGGAAAGGTGACGCGCAGGTTCTCGATATCCAGCAGATTGTTCATCCCGCACCCTCCTTGGGGTCCAACACATCGCGCAGCCCGTCACCTAACAGATTGAACGCAAGCGATACGGTGAAAATCGCCAGTCCCGGCATGGTGGCCACCCACCAATGATCCAGAATGAACTTGCGCCCCTCGGAAATCATCGCCCCCCATTCCGGGCTGGGCGGCTGCGCGCCAAGACCCAGAAAGCCGAGCCCGGCAGCCGCCAAAATCACTCCGGCCATATCCAGCGTGACCCGAACGATCAGTGAAGAAATACACAGCGGCCAGATGTGCTTGGTGATAATCCTGATCGGCCCTGCGCCCTGCAACTTGATCGCCGAGATGAAATCAGAGCTTCGGATCGTCAGGGTTTCCGCCCGGGCGATCCGCGCATACGGCGGCCAAGCGGTCAGCGAGATCGCCAGCACGGCGTTCTCGATCCCGGCCCCCAGCGCCGCGACAAACGCTAGTGCCAACACTAGTCGGGGAAACGCTAGGAAAATATCGGTAATACGCATCAAAATGGCGTCTACCCACCCACCTGTATATCCGGCGATTGTGCCAACCAACAGCCCGGCAACCGGCGCGATCAACGCGACCAGCGTAACGATATAGAGCGTGATGCGCGATCCATAGATCAACCTGCTGAGAATATCGCGCCCCAGACTGTCCGTGCCCAGCACATGACCGTCAGTGCCCGGTGGTCGCAACCGCCCGCTCAAATCCTGCACAAACGGATCGCGCGGCGCAAGAAACGGGGCGAAGGCCGCAACAAGCACGAGAAACACCAAAATTCCCAAGCCGATCATCGCCATATGATTGGCGCGCAACGTGAGCCAGCCATGATAAAACGACGCCGCGCGCGCATGATTGCGCGATGTCGGCGTATCGGTCGTCAGCCAGTCGCGCCAGCTTTGCCCTGCCATCGGTCCGGCCATTATCGCGCCCTCGGATCAAAGACCTTGTAGAGCAGGTCAGAAAAAATGTTGAGCAGCACGAACACCAGCCCGACCACCACGGTTCCACCCATCACGGCGTTCATATCCGCCGAGAGCAGAGCGGTGGTGATGTAGGAGCCAATTCCCGGCCACGAAAAGATGATTTCGGTCAGAACTGACCCCTCCAGCAACGTGGCATAACTCAGCGCGATGACAGTGATCAATTGCACGCGAATGTTGCGAAAGGCGTGACGCCAGATCACCGTGCGTTCCGGCAGCCCCTTGACCCGCGCTGTGGTGATGTACTCGGCTGTCAATTGCTCCAGCATGAACGATCGGGTCATGCGGCTGACATAGGCCAACGAATAGTAGCCCAGCAACGACGCGGGTAGAATGATATGGCTGAACGCATTCTTGAACACGGTCCAGTTCCCATCAAGGATGGAATCGATCAGGATCATGCCGGTAACCGAAGGCACAACATCAACATAGAATATGCCGACACGGCCTGGCCCACCGACCCAGCCGAGAATGCCGTAAAACACCAGCAGCCCCATCAGGCCCAGCCAGAAAATCGGCATCGAATACCCAATCAGGGCCACCACACGCGCCAGTTGGTCGATCCATGTACCACGCTTTACAGCAGCATAAATTCCCAGCGGCACCCCGAGGAACACCCCCATGAGGGTGCCAAGCGTGGCCAGTTCCAACGTCGCGGGAAATACCCGTTTGATATCTTCGGCAACGGGGCGCGAATTGAGCAGGGAAACACCGAAATCACCGTGCAAAACATCCCGGAGGTAATAGAAAAACTGCACGATCACAGGTTTGTCCAACCCCATCGCCTCGCGCGCGGCATCATAGGTCGCCTTGGTGGCGCTTTCTCCGACAATAGACAAAACCGGATCGATCGGCATCACCCGGCCAATGACAAAGGTCACCAGCAACAGGCCCAGCATCGTCACAGCAATCGAGATCAAAGTCTTTGCAGTGGGCACCACATAACGGGAAAAAAGGGCCGAACGTCGTCGGCCCTTTTCACTAGATTCGACCAGCGCCATTTATTTGGTCACAGGCCAGTAAGAAATCGCTGTGATTGCGCCGCCCAGGTTCAGGTTCTGGACTGCTGCATTCTTGCCGTTCTGTTCAATTTTCTGGAACATGACCGCAAAAGGTGCCGTTTTCAGAAACTCGCGCTGAATCTCTTCATACATCGCGCGACGCTTGTCACGATCCCCTTCGACTACGGCTGCATCGACCTTTTCGGTCAGCCCGCCAGTGTCCCATGCATTGCGCCATGCCAGCAGGCCAGTCGCGCCCGCCTCGTCCGAATTGTCGGGGTTATAGGCGAACGTACCGGCATTGGTGTGCGGATCAGGATAGTCCGGACCCCAAGCACCGATATACATGTCCAGTTCACGCGCACGATACTTGGAGAGGGTTTGTTTGCCGGTTCCCACCACAAGGTTCAGCTTGATCCCCGCTTGGGCAAAGGTGTTTTGCAGCGATTGACCGATCTCGACCCGTTCCTGCGCTTCGCGGACACCGGCGGTGATTTCCAGACCTTCCACACCAGCGGATGCCAGCAGCTCTTTGGCCTTTTCAACATTCAGCGCATAGGGCGCATCGTCGATAGCCCCCAGATAGGTGGCCGGAAGGAAGTTCTGGTGAATGGTATACTGACCATCGAGGAAGCTGTTCTGCATTCCTTCGTAGTCGATCAGGTACTTGATCGCGGCCTTCACTTCAGGCTTGGACAGGACCGGGTGCTTGCCATTCAGCGAGATGTACATCAGTCGCCCGCGCAGTTCGGTGTGAATATCAATACCCTCGGCGCCGTCCATACCCTTGACGTCATCCGGGTTCAGGTTGCGGGCCAGGTCAATGTCGCCGCGTTCCAGCAGCAGCCGCTGGCTGGCACTTTCCTGTACGTGGCGCACGATGACGCGCTCCAGCGACGGGGCCCCCAGATAGAAATCGGGATTGGCGGACAGGGTGACGCTCTCGTTGGGCTTCCAGCTGTCTACCTTGTAGGCACCGGACCCTGCAGTATTGGTTTTCAGCCATGCGTTACCCATGTCACCATCGGTCTCATTGGCCATGACCGTCTTCATGTCGACAATGCCGCCGATCGTGGCAGTCAGGCAGTTCAGAACAAAGGATGTCGCATAACGCTTGTCCGTCGTGATCGACAACGTGTTGCCATCCGCCACGATGGTTTCGCCCACATTTTCGGCAGTAAAGCCGAACTGCGTCAGGATGAAGCTGGGAGTCTTGTTCAGGATCACCGCACGGCGCAGCGAGAATTCAGCATCCTGAGCCGTCACCGGATTGCCCGAATGAAAATTGACGCCTTCGCGCATGGTGAATGTGATGGTCTTGCCATCTTCGGACACGGTCCAGCTCTCTGCCAGATCGGGACCATAGCCCGCCGCCAGATCCATCGGGTCAAAGTTGACCAGCTTGCCATAAACGTTGCGACTGACGTCTGCACCCGCGAACTCAAAGCTTTCGGCAGGGTCCAGTGTGGTAATGTCATCGATCCGGTTGGCAACGACCAGCATGTTCGGCGGCGTTTCCGCCACAGCAGGTAGGCCGGTCACGCCGACGCTCAGCCCCAGCACCACACTGGCCAGAATATTGGTAATTCGTTTCATCATTATCGTCCTCTCTGTTGTTGTTCTTTGGGCTTTCATGCCTTCTCGCCTGTACCCCAGGTCTTGTCCAAAACACGCAGCCAGTTCTTATGACACAGCTTCTCCATCAGATCTTCGCCGTATCCATGCGCACGCATTGCATCGCGCAGATTTGTCAGCCCCCCTGCGTCGCTGATTGCTTTTGGCACCATTGCACCATCGAAATCCGACCCTAGACCGACCCGGTCCTCTCCCAGCTTTGCCATCAGATGGTCCAGATGACGCAACATTGTTTCAAGCGGGATATCGTCCTTCATCTGGCCGTCCTCCCGGAGAAAGGCCGCAGCAAAATTCAATCCGACCATACCATCACTTTCCGCTATGGCTGCAAGCTGTTTGTCGGTCAGGTTCCGGGCGTGCGGGCTGATTGCGTGCACATTTGAATGGGTTGCAACCAATGGCGCGTCACTATGCTTGGCCACATCCCAGAATCCGGCCTCGTTGAGATGGCTGAGATCCACCATGATTCCACGCGCGTTGCAGATCTTGACCAGCGCGATGCCATGCTCGGTCAGTCCCCCGCCGATATCCCCGGTCGAAGGGTACCGGAACGGCACACCCTCCCCCCAGATTGTTGGGCGGCTCCAGACTGGCCCGATCGACCGCAAGCCCGCATGGTAAAGAACGTCCAGCGCATAAAAATCTGGATCAATCGCCTCAGCGCCCTCGATATGCATGATCGCCGCGATGCGCCCCTCGGCAAAGGATTTGCGGATGTCCGCAGTGCTGCGACAGATGCGCACCGCACCGGCCTCCTCCAACCGGATCAGCAAAGCGGCCTGCTCCATCACCGTGGGCAATGCCTCACTGGCAGGGATCGGGTCTGGCAACGGCAGATCGTATTGCGGCTTGCTCATCTCAGAGATCTTTTCATCCAGATCAAAGGGTGAGCGGACAAAGATTGCGAAAAAGCCACCACCAAACCCACCCTTGCGGGCGCGCGCCTGATCAATGTGGCCGTTCCGACCATCAAGGAAACTCTTGATCGCAGCATTCCCGCCCGCCAATGACAGCTTTAGCAAAACATCGTTATGCCCATCAAAAATGAGCGGCAGTTTACTGTTCAAACGATTTCCTCCAGATCGACGTTCATCACCACGATGAAAATGGTGCCTTCGGGCGTGGGTCGTTCCGGCAGCCTAACAAGGAAATCCCTGCCTTCGCTAGTCGCGAGATCGCGAAAACGTCCCGGCGGTCCAACTCATCAGCGCAGACCGACGCGGAATGCATACCCTTCGGGCGATCGGGCGTCGGAATACGCGTCGGCAAACCGCAGGATATGAACACCCGGCGCAGAGATCGAAATATCAACCTCGAACAGATCGCCCGCGATTGTCGCCCCGCGCCACCCCTGAACGACGGTTCCGTCTGGCCGCTCGACCTGCACCACCATGTTCAGCGCATCAGGGCTGTCAGTCAGGGTCACCACCAGATCGCCGGCGCGCGATGCTGTAACGGAATATAGATCGTGATCGCCCTTTGGGAAAATCGCCGCGACTATCGATTGGCCAATACCGATTGCCGTAGCTTGTCCAGAGACATCATTCGGCTCCAAGACATCCACACTGGCGGTGTGGTGCAACGCGAACTGGTAAGGGTCGGCAGAACGCGCATCATTATAGGCATCGCGGAACTCTACCAGATACGCACCTGCCGCTGGCAGGTCGGCTGACGTATCAAAGGGTGCTCCCGTAGCCGGCGCAGTCGACCAGTTGCGCACCACGGTTTCATCGGCGCGCATGACCCGGACCGTCATGTTGGTTTCTGTCCCGCTGGCGGTCACGTCAATCCCTAATACGCCGGGATGATCCACAGTAACGCGATACATATCTCCATCCGCTTTTGGCAGGATATGCGCGGCATAGCTCTGATCCAGTTGCACCGGCGTCGCGGTCGGGGCCGTTCCATTCGGTTCGGCCCAATCCTGTGTGGGACGGAATGCCGTCTCAAACCGATAGGGCACTGGTGATGCGACGTCGTTATAGGCATCACGCATTTCGATGATGTAACGGCCCGGCGTGGCAATATCGGCCCAGCCGCGATAGGGCGCGCCGGTTGCTGGCGCGGTTTGCCAGTTACGCACCACACCACCCACGGCATCCAGCACACGGAATGTCAGGTTCGTCTCTGGGGCCGAACGCGGCAAATCAACGCTCAACTCGCCCTGATGCGGCAGGTCTATCTGGTACATATCGCCGTCACTCTTAGGCAGGATACTGGCATCCAGCACCTGCCCGATGGTAATCGGCGTGGCCTCGGACATGGTATCGTTCGGCTCGCCATTGTCAGGGGTTTGATCCAACGCGGCAACGATCACATAGGGCGTCGCAGATCGCGCATCGTTGTAGGAATCGCGGACTTCAATGACGTAGCGGCCCGGCTTGGGCAGATCGACCCATGCCTGATGGATCGCACCAGAGCTGGCTGCCGTCTGCCAAGTCCGCAGAACCGCGCCACTGGCCTCCAGCACACGGAACGTCATCGCCGTCTCTGGCCCACTCTCTGTGAACAGCACGGTCATCCTGCCCTGACGTGGCGCCGTGACAACGTAGTGATCCGCATCGCCCTTTGGCAGGATGTTGGCGCGGGTTTCGACATTCCATGCCAATGGCGTCGCCTGCGCCAGATCGTCGTTGGGTTCACCGTGGTCCTGCGTCGGCACAAAGCTGGTCTGCATCACATAGCTGGTCGGACTGTCAGCGTCGTTATAGGCGTCGCGCACTTCGATCATTACCGTGCCTGCCGCCAAGATATCCACCTTATGATCGAATGCGACACCCGCCGCTGGCGCAGTATGCCAGCCAGAAATCACGCCGCCGTCCGGACGCAGCACCCGAAAGGTGATGTTGACCCCCGTGGGAACCCGAGGAAAGGCAATGGTCAACTCACCCTGCTTGGGGATGTTCACCCTGTAGAAATCGGCATCGCGTCTGGGGTCGATTGCGCCCGTCGCCGCATCTCCCAGCCCGATCGGCATGGCCGATGCAATGTCGTCGTTGTTATCGCTCTCCGCCACCGTTGCGCCGCTATGCTGGATCGGTGGCAGCATGGGCGGCGCGGGTTGCACCGGTGCACCCAAGCCTGTGGTCGCCGCCCCCGGACCCGCCGCTTGCGTGCCTTGCGATGTCCCGATTGCAGCACCAGTATCGCCCGCCTGCGCGCCCTGATCTAATGCGTTGCCGCTGCCATCCGCAGTCACATCCGAGGCCAGCGGACATTCAAAGGTAAAAGTCCATTGTGTGCCAGTCGTGCCCTCACAATTGGGTACGACTTCGACCTTGGCAGTACCCGCACCGGGTGGGACGTCCAAAACGATCGTGCCCGAATGGCTGACGCAGCCGGTGGTCTGGCTGACGCCACCGACAGTCACGTTCATCTGATCCTTGACGTTGTACATCTCCCAGGTGAATCCCGCCCGACCCGTAAATCCACCCAGATCCACAGTCACGCCACCACCGGCATCCCCACCCGCCTCGACGGCAGAATTGCACGCCGCAACGGTCTCTGCCTCTTCGGCCGCTTCGATCAGCGCAATCAGGCGATATGCGCCCAGCGTCAGGTCCGGGCCATCCGCAGTGTCAAAATGAAATTCGACACTGTCCTCGACATCCTCGGTCACGTCCTCTCGCACCGAGAAATAGGCGGTGATATCTGCGGTTTCGCCGGGGTCCAGCGTCAGACCCAGCGGCTCAATCCGATCAAGCAACATGTACTGCGACGGCAAGTGTGGCCGCAGGCTCAGTTCTTCGACCGGATAGGCGGTGGAATTATGAACCGAGAAAACGATGCCGTTCCCCGTGCTGCCCGCCTCAAAGGTTTCGCGAAACTCAACCATATCAATCTTGGGTTCCAGTAATTCCGGCAGGGCGGGCACCGTGCCGCCAAACCCCACGGCAATCTCCAACTGGTGCAGCGGCAGCGCATCACCCATCGGGAAATAAACCATCAGCGTTTCGCCCTGATCCGGCGGCGCGTCGGGCACCACGTCATAGGTCACGGTAAAATTCTGCGCGCGCCCCGCCGGTATCGTTGTCTCGCGAGGCGCAACTTTGATGTTTTTCAGCCAATGCGATGGTGCATCGATGACCGGCGCAAACACCGGCGTATCCACACTGGCGTCATTGGTCAGGGTAATTCGGTACTGGATGCCTGTGCTGCCGGGCGTATCGGTACGCTTCAGCTGCAGCGCGACTGGCTCGGTCCCTTGCTGTGCTAGGGCCAGAGACGCAACCGCCGTCAACAGCAACGCGGCGCATAGTCGGATCATCTGCGCGCTCATTGCGAAGGCCCTTGGCCATGTATGGCCTTAACGGGCTTGGGCACCACGCCTGCCCCACAACCGCACAAGGTGCCGTGGCGAATGACATCCTGCATGACCAATTCGCGCATGGCCGACATCGCAATGCGGATTTGCAGTTCTTCCGAATAGTCATCGTAAGTACCCCAAGCGCCATAACCCGCATTTGCGATAATCGTCGCCGCCGCCGCAAACGTCCCGCCCCCCATCGCCACGTTCATTAGGCCAAAGACGATATTGGTCGTGACCCCCTCGATAAAACTCATCGCCGCGCCAGACTGGATCGCCTTGATCTGCTCTTTTTCAAGGGTTTCCAGATCAATCAGAAACGCCCGCATATAGGTGCTGTAGGCAGCGGGATTTTCCGCCTTCTTCTTCGCAATGTCCGCACGCTCTTCGGCCATCAGCTCGGTTACGGCACCCGCCATGCCAGTATTGATAACCGGGTTCCACGCCGGGGCCAGCTGCTGAGACATCAAGTACCCCAGCCGTGTCAGATAGGTGCCGCGTGATCCGAAAATCCAGCCAACTGGTGGGCCGTTCAGCTTGGGATTCATGGCACAAGGACACTGATACGTCGCGACATCCCGGATCAGCTGATCACGAAAGCCGACCAGCAGATATTCGGTATTGGCGCCAAAAGACTGCGCCCAGTCACCAATCACTGTGGCCAGAACCGACTCCGACAGCAACTCGGTCATTTGGGTTTCCGTCAGGTTTTGGCCCACCTGCAGAGCCAGCGATTTACGGAACATGGGTTTCATCATCGCCGCATAGCGCATGTCGCGCGCTGTCAGCACCAGACGGGCCGTCGCCAGTTCCTTTGCTACATTCTGTTCACCTTTGGCCAACAAACTTTGTTCCAGTTGACCAAGCGCTTCGCTGATTGGCCGAGGGGTGAGGTTGGCACTGGGACTGATCAACTTTGGTATGTTGGTTACCAGACAGCTGGCCGCCACATCGGACATGATCGCATAGGGCATCGTGCCCCACGCGAGGCTAAGCCGATTGTCATCCAGCGACCGAATGTAGAGCTGCGACAGATCCTGCGCGAGGGCGGCGGAATATGCCATACCTGCCAACCCCTCATGCGCGGCAAAATCCGCTTGGCCCCGCTTGATCGCGATCATTTGCAACTGCTCGGTACCAGTCAGCGTGGCAGCCACGTTGCCGAACAGGCTTTCGCGGATCGCCATCTGAAAGGTAAAGGCCGACGCGATGCTGTAGCCAAGCGTGGTACGATACCTGTCAGCGGGCTTGTGAATACCGTTGATCGGTGGGGTCGTAATATACTGCCCGGGCGGCTTCACTTCTGCGATCGCCAGACCGGCCCAGCCAAGACACACGCCCAATACCGCGGAAATAATCCTCTTCATGCCATCGCCCCCTCAAGGAGCTTATCAGGCATGGCGATTCGTTCAAAACATGGACTGGTTTGGGTATTTGCGCCGTTGTGCGTTCAGCCCCGAACCCAAAGTCAGCCTGTTGCCGTATCTGGCTGCAATGTCGGCGCGATCACGCATAGCATTTCGAAAATCAGCGATGCCCCCAGATATGCTGTGCCGCCGGAGCTATCAAATGGCGGCGACACCTCGACCAAATCAGCACCGATGAATTTCACACCCGCAAGATGACGCACAACCTCTATTGCCTGATAGCTGTTCGGACCGCCGATCTCGGGCGTTCCTGTGCCCGGCGCAAAAGCAGGATCGATAAAGTCGATATCGTAGGAAATGTAGGTGTCACCGGCACCGGCAATCTCGCGCGCTTCTGACATGACATCACTCACACCTCGGGCATGGAACTCTTCTATTGGAATGACGCGAATACCCACACTTTTGGCAAAGTCACGATCCTCGCTATCGTAGGTGGTTCCACGAATACCGATCATGCAAACCCGTTGAGGGTCGAGCAGTCCTTCCTCCACAGCTCTGCGGAACGGCGTTCCGTGGGTGTATTGCGTTCCGTTGAAGTAGTCCTTGAACAGATCGGTATGACTGTCGAAATGAATCATTCCCACCGGCGATTTGGCCGCCACGGCCCGCAGAATAGGCAGCGTCGACAAATGATCGCCCCCAGCAGTCATCGGGAATATTCCGGCCTTCAGAACTGTGTCGTAGAACGACGTGATCCGCTTCATGCTTTCCTGAATATCTGCCGGGTTGGGGGGCACATCGCCAAGGTCTGCACAGTTCACCATTTCGAACGGACGGACGCCGGTCGCACCGTTCTGCGCCCTGATCATGGTCGACATATCGCGCAGCTGTCGCGGACCATGCCGCGGCCCTGCCCGGTTCGTGGTCCCACTATCCCACGGAACACCGATCAGGCCGACATCCACATCTGACAATCGCGGGTCCTCCAGACCCACATGCGGCAGACGCATGAATGTCGCCACCCCGGCGAAACGCGGCAAATCGAAGCCCGAAACCGGGTGGAAATAACTATCGCTCATGGTGTTTCTCTTTTCTCATATGGCACTCGGCGCCTCAGCGTTCGTCGTTGGAGCCTTGTTCCTGCATCAGGCGCATGATGTATTTTTCCAGATCACCATAGCCGTCCAGTCCCAGAACCTGCTCTTTGCTGACATAACGTTTGCCCTGTTTGAATTCAGGTACGATGATTTCATGAACCCGCCCCGGATGGCTGGACATGAATACGATCTTATCACCCAGATAGATCGCTTCTTCGATGTCATGCGTGACCATCACCATGGTCGTGTTGGCCGTTTCGGCAATATCGACCAATAGTTCCTGCATGTGCCAACGTGTTTCAGCGTCCAGCGCGCCAAATGGCTCGTCCATCAAGAGCAGCGCAGGATCATTCGCCAACGTGCGAGCGATCGCGACGCGCTGTTTCATGCCACCCGATAGCTGCGAGGGGTACGCATCCTCAAACCCCTCCAGATGCACAAGCTTGATAAATTCCTGCGTCCGCGCGCGACGTTCTTGTTTCGGAACACCGTTAATACGCATACCATATTCGACATTGCCCCGGACGGTCAGCCAATCGAACGAGGTATAGGCCTGAAACACCATGCCGCGCTCTCGGTCAGGACCTGCAATCACGTGGCCGTCCAGACGCAATTCGCCAGTGGTCGGGGTTTCAAGTCCGGCCATCATCCGCAGAACCGTGGACTTGCCACAACCGGACGAACCCAGAATTGTGCAGATTTCATTTTCTTCGACGGTAAAGGTCGCTTCGGCAATCGCCTGAATCTCGCGGCCCTTGCCCAGAGAAAACCGTTTGGAAACACCGTCTACGACCATTTTTGCCGATGACGCATCTATCGTGTTGATGTGTTGAGCTGCGGACAAATCAGTGTCTCCGATCCTGAATGTAGGGAAAGAACCAGCGGTGGGCCTTGCGGAACAGGATGTCGAATGACAGCCCCAGAACACCAATGACAACGATGCCAGCCATGATTTCGTCGGTATGCAGGAACCGTCGCGCGCGCATCATCATTGCACCGATACCAGTGGTCGACGCGACGATTTCGGCAATCACCAGATAGGTCCAGGTCACTGCCAGCATCTGGCGCATGGCGGTCATGACGTGCGGCAGCACAGCGGGCAAAATGATGGTGCGGACAATGGTCCAGCGTTTTCCACCCAAGGTCAGCCCCGTCTCAATCAGTTCCCCACGCACCTCGCGCGTGTGATCCATGATGATCGTGATCAGGAAAAAGATCACGCCGATGACCAAGAGCACCAGCTTGGGCGTTTCACCCGTCCCAAACCACATCAGCAAAATAGGAATGAACGACGGCGCAGGAAGGTAACGCCACGCGGAAACGAACGGATTGAACACAGCCTCGACAGCCGGAAACGATCCCATCGCTATGCCCAGCGGGACAGCTATCGCACAGGCCATCCCAAAGCTGAACACGACCCGCCAGATACTGATGAGAACATCCGACAGCAAATCACGGTTCGCGAACATATCAACCAACGTCGTAAGGACGACATGCGGGGCCGGCACCAGCAGATCATTGACCATCCCGGCCAGTGACATTCCCTCCCAGACAGCAAAAAATAATGCCCAGATAAAAATCGCTGACAGGATGGATTGCTTCGAGGACACCGGCTTGCGCAGTTGAAGGATGGGTGTTCGCGCAGTCCTTTTAGATGAATTGCTCATGTATGCTGCCTAACATCGGGTTTCCCGAAATAGGGGGCCAACCATTGTCGCCCCCCCCCTGAACGGAATGTTGTTTTATTCGTTTGCTTCGATGGCTTGACGATAGCCTTGATCAACCAGATCGGCCATGAGCGTACAATCGACGCCAGCGGCGGGGTCATGGACCTCTGTCATCAGGCCGAAACGCACCCAGTAATCATTGATCGTTTTGATGACCGTGGTGATAGAGCCATTTTCCAGACCGAAAGGTGGATCACCTTCCAACGCGCCACAAACTCTGGCAGATTCATCAAAGTCATACATGTAGATCCCGCCCTTCAGGAATTTCCCGTTGGTGCCGATGACGGATTCGATGTCGGCCACCGGCCATTGCAAGAAGTCCGACATCAGCTGATTGCCTTCAGCGGTGTTGTCATGCCACCAGCCAACAGCATCGAACCGGGCCTTCAGCAGGTCCAATGCAGCACCGCGGTGGTTCTTGATGAAATCGCCGTTCATATAGATCACATCGGTGAAAATGCCGGTTTCCAGCATCCAGTCTTCGCCGGTGTTGCCACCCGACGATGCCCCCGGAAGATTCTCCATCACGCGCGTGATCCAAGGCTCATACAGATAAGCAGCGGCCAGATCACCCGACAGCATCGGCCCCACTGCCTCGTCCGCGAGTAGGTTGACCCAAGTGACGTCATCCAGCGGAATGTTTTCGCTGTCCATCCAGACACCCATCAACAACTGACCGATATAGGCCTGCGGGGCGCCAATGCGCGATCCCTTCATGGTCGAGGCATCCATGCCGGGGGCCAGAATAACATGGTCCACACCATATGACGGGTTCGCAAAGGCAACGGTCACGACCCCGGTGCCGCGGTCAATCGCCAGCGGCGTATAATCCCCGGTGCACTCATAAATGTCGATCTGGCCCGCAGCCAAAGCAGCCTGCCCCCCCAAGGGGTCGTCAAAAATGACGCTGTTGATTTCATACCCTTCGGCCAACCCCTTTTGCTGAGCAAGCTCAAGCATGGCGTATCCGGGCCAAGAGACGCAAAGCCCTACATTGATTTGCTCCTTTGCCGCCGCGCCGGTTGCAATCGACAGCGCTGCCGCCCCTGCGGCCAATGCTGGTCCCATCATTTTCATCATGTTGTTTCCCCTTGCTGTTAGCGTTGATTTATTTTTATTGACTACGAAAGTTTAGTCACTAAAATTTCTTTGTGTCTACAATTTTTTTTGCGATCTTTTCACGATCGCACCTCGGAACGGGCACTAGGACGACATGCTGCAGGGAGACAGGAAGTGGCTGTGAGCTTACGAACACGTCAGAAAAAAGATCGCTCAAACCGCATCCTGGAAGTGGCGAGAACGAGATTTCAGAACGAAGGTTACGGCAGCGTCACCATTGAGAGCATCGCGGCCGAGGCCGAGGTGTCCGCCGTGACCGTCTATAACTACTACGAGTCCAAAGCGAACCTGCTGCTGGCGCTGGTCAAGGAAAGCGACGTGCGCCTGATTTCCCAGCTGGAAGATCTGGCAGATAACCTACCCGAGGACATACAGCGCGCTGTTGCAGAGTTTGGTCGGATCATGCGCAAACATGCGATGACCTATCTGACAAAAAGCACGTGGCGAGAGGTACTTGCCGCCAGCATCCTTGAAGGTGGCAAACAGTTCGGCACAACCTATCGCAGCCTCGATCAGGCGTTGATCGAACTCATGGCACGCATCGTGCAAACCTATCAGGGGCGCGGCACGCTGGCACGCAACCTTGAGGCAGACATATTGGCCAACACACTGTTCCAAATGCAAAACATCCGATTTTTCCTGTTTATCTCGGACGAAAACCAATCCGAAGAAGAGGCCAACCTGCAATTTCATCGGGATGTTGCCGTGATCTTCGCTGACAAGTTCAAACCAAATTTGAAAGAAGTGAAATGACCAAGAACCAGTATGAACAAGGCAGGCTCGATCTTCCTTTTGTGGGGATCTCGACTTTCGGCAAAAACCCGTACGTTTCCGATTGGGACGCGATTGACGCTGATTTTGCGATCCTCGGTGCCCCCTATGATTTCGGGACGCAATGGCGACCCGGTGCGCGGTTTGGTCCGCGCTCGATCCGAGAAGCCTCGACCCTGTTTTCGTTCGGCCACGGAGGGGCTTACGATCACGAGGACGATGTGACCTACCTGCCCGCAGGAGAGGTGAAAATCGTCGATATCGGTGATGCGGACATCGTTCACACCGACACCATGACCAGCCACGCGAACATCGAATACGGGGTTCGCAAAATTCTGGCGGCGGGCGCGATTCCAATTACACTGGGCGGTGATCATTCAATCAACATCCCCTGCATCAACGCGTTCGAGGGACAAGAGCCGATACATATCGTACAGATTGATGCCCATCTGGATTTCGTCGATGAACGGCATGGCGTGCGCTTCGGCCACGGGAACCCGATGCGGCGCGCAGCCGACAAACCCTACGTTACCGGCCTGTCGCAGATAGGCATTCGCAATGTCTCGTCCACCGCCAAAGAAGGTTATGACGATGCGCGCGCAATGGGGTCGGATATCCTTTCGGTGCGCCAGTTCCGAAAACTGGGGGTCGAGCAGGTTCTGGAGCGTATCCCAGAGGGCGCGCGGTACTATGTGACCATTGATATTGATGGCTTTGACCCGTCGATCGCGGCAGGAACGGGCACGCCATCGCATGGTGGGTTCCTGTATTATGAAATTCTCGAGTTTCTGGATGGACTGACCAAACGCGGGAACATTGTCGGTCTGGATCTGGTCGAGGTTGCACCAGATTACGATCACACAGGCACCACAGCCATTCTCGCCGCGCAGGTCCTTATGAACGTGATTGGCCGGATCTCTCACAACGGCTCAATCACCTCAGAGGCAGAGTAAAGCATGGGCAAGGTAACTTATGACTTTTCGGGAAAAACCGTCCTCGTGACCGGTGCGAGTCGTGGCATCGGCTATGGAATCGCAAAGGGATTCGCGCGCGCCGGCGCTGATCTGCACATTCTTGCGGATGATGAAACCGTCTTTGACGCTGCCGAGAAGCTGTCCGCAGAGACCGGGCAAAACGTCCACGGTATTCTGTGCGACATCACCGATGTGACCGAGGTCAAACATGCGGCAGATCAGCTTCCCAGCCTTGACATACTGATAAACAACGCCGGGTTAGAGCGTACGACCCCGATTACCGACCACAATGATGACGTCGAAGAAACCTTCCGCCGGATCATCGACATCAACGTGATGGGAACGTTTCTGATGACCCGTTACGCGGTCCGCAAGATGGGCAAAGGCGGGCGCATCATTCTGACGTCCTCGATCTGGGGGCGCACAGCCGTTCCCGAATACTCTGCCTATTGCGCATCAAAACATGCCAACATCGGTTTCATGCGCTCAATGGCACATGAACTGGCTCCATTGGGCATCAACGTCAATGCCGTCTGTCCGGGGTGGGTCAAAACCGAGGCGGCGCTTCTGACACTGACGAAAATGTCGCAAAGCACAGGGCGTTCCGAAGAAGAGCTGCTGCAAGAGATCATCGGCGGGCAGGTTTTGGGCGGCCTGCTGGAGCCGGACGATATGGCGGCAGTCTATCTCTATCTGGCATCGGATGGCGCGCGCGACATCACCGGACAGGCGTATCATCTGGACCGGGGCGAGGTCATGGCATGACACAAGGATATGATGGCATGAACGTGCTGGTAACCGGGGCAAACCGGGGCATCGGCGCGGCCTGCGCCAAGATCTTTGGACAGGTCGGGGCGCATGTTCTGTGTGCTGACCTGAACGACCCTGTCGAAACGGTCGAAACCATACGCGCGGCAGGCGGCTCTGCCGAAAGCGCCATTTGCGATGTCTCGGATGAAATCTCCGTTTCGGGCTTGTTCACACGGATCTCAGAGGGGTTCACGACCCTTGATACCGTCGTCAACTGCGCCGGAATCATCCATGAGCGCGGCCTATTGGACACGACAACAGCCGAATTTGATCAGGTGATGGCAGTTAACCTGCGCGGCTCGTTCCTGATCGGACGCGAATCCATTCGTGCCATGCACCCCAAATCGGGTCGCCTGATCATGATCGCCTCGGACCTATCCTATTACGGACGCGAAGAATTCGCGCCATATGTAGCGTCCAAACACGGCGTTCTCGGTCTGGTTCGGTGCTGGGCAAAGGAATTCGCACCTAATATTCTGGTGAATGCGCTCTGCCCCGGGCCGATTGATACCGCGATGCTCGCCGCCGAAAACATGACCCCCGAATGGCGCGCAAAGGAGCTGGAAATACCATTGGCCCGTTTCGGGCAACCCGAAGAAATCGCACAGATGGCCCTGTTCCTTGCCGGGCCCAACGCAGCATACATCACCGGACAGGGGATCGGTGTTAACGGCGGGAGCATTATGCCATGATCGACAATCCAGTACCTTGGCCCAACGGCGCAAAATGCGCGGCCTGCGTGACCTTTGACATGGATGCCGACAGTCTGATCCATATCAGCCACCCCAAGGAAAGCCACCGCAAGGCGGCAACCACATCTATGCTGCAATACGGTCCCGAAATTGCCATCCCGCGCATTGTCGAAACCTATCGCCGCCTCGGGATCAGACAAACCTTCTATATCCCGGCGTGGTGCGTTGAACGCTATCCTCGTGCCATCGAGACCATCCTGAACGGCGGCCATGAGATCGGCCATCACGGCTACATTCACGAACACCCGAATGAACTGGAACCCGCCGAAGAGGCGCATTGGCTGGACGTCGGGATAGACATTATCAAGCGCGCAACCGGCAAGGCACCGCGCGGTTGGCGTGCGCCGTTATACAACATGTCCGACGTGTCGTGTGATCTGATCGCCGAACGTGGCTTTTCCTATGATGCCTCCCTCATGGGTGACGACCAGCCCTATATGCTGGAGACCGCAAAAGGCAGCTTGGTCGAGTTACCAACCCATTGGGGACTTGATGACTGGCCCCAGTTCGTCCAGTCGGACGACTTGGGATATTTCGGCAATATCATGCCCCCCAGCGTCGGGTTTGAGCCGTATATTCAAGAGTTCAACACGATCAAGAAATATGGTGGGCTCTGGGTGGCTGTCGTTCATCCATTCGCAACCGGCAGGTTGGCCCGGTGGGAAGTGGTCGCCAACTTCCTGAAACAGGCGCTGGAGCCGGGTGATGTCTGGTTCGCGCCCATGGAAGAGATCGCGGCGCATGTCCGAAAGGTTACCGACTCTGGTGAATATGTGCCTCGCCGGGTGGAAATGCCGGCCTATCATGCTCCGGTTTATGACGGTGCGCTCGAAAAATATCGGTAGCGCGCAACGTTTGACGACGGCCTGAGCCGCAGTCTTCCATCCGCATGCGCGAAGCGTCATCGATTTTTTCTGTGGCTCTCGCGCCATGCGTTCGACCGTGCCACACCAAAAACGTTGATCAAAACGTGAAACGGCCAGCCTAGGGACGTGCTGGCCGATTGTGACAGGTCGTCCTGCGGATCCTCAGGATCATAACCTCGCCATATTGGTCATAGTCTGAATGGCGACCGGATTCTTTACTGAGAACCCAGCAGATCGTACGCTGCTCACGATTGAGTGATTGCTCAAATCAATCATTGAGCAATCACTCAAATCACCTTACCTAAGCCTTGTCGAACCGCAGCAGGCACGCCGCACCGCTGCATTTCAATCACTCACGCCCAAATAGGAGCGACCCATGACACACTTCCCCATCCACACCATCGAATCCGCCCCCGAAGCTGCCAAACCCGCGCTCGAAGCCTCGTTCAAGGCAAACGGCCGCATCCCCGGCCTGCACGGCACCATGGCCGAGGCCCCCGGCCTGCTGGCCGCCTACAGCTTCGCGCATCAGCAATTCATGGCGACATCGCTGACCGACGAAGAAAAAACTGTGGTCTGGCAGACGGTGAACGTTGAAAATTCCTGCCACTATTGTGTGCCAGCCCATACCGGCATCGCCAAGATGATGAAGGTCGATGACGCCATCACCGAGGCCCTGCGCAACGAGACCCCGCTGCCAACCGCCAAGCTGGAAGCCCTGCGCACGTTTACGCTGCAAGTCGTCCGCACCAGCGCCAATTTGACGGATGCTCAGGTGCAGGCCTTCCTTGATGCCGGTTTTGAAGAGCGTAATATCCTCGAAGTAATCTTGGGCGTCGCGCAAAAGGTAATGTCGAATTTCACCAACCACTTTGCCGGGACGCCGGTAGATCAGGTATTCCAGAAGTTCGCGTGGCAAAAAGCCGACAAGGCAGCCTAAGTCGCCCGGCGGTCCGGAGGCCGACCCCGGACCGCCGCACCCTCGCCGCGCATGAAAGGACACATCACATGACCGACCCTCTTCGTATCGACATTGTATCCGATGTAATGTGCCCTTGGTGCATTATCGGCTACCGACAACTGGCCATTGCGCTGGCGGCAACAGGCACCCCGCACGACCTCCACTGGCACCCGTTCGAGTTGAACCCGCAGATGCCGCCCGAGGGGCAGAACGGGTTTGAACATATCGCAGAAAAATACGGCTCTACCCGCGCGCAATCCGAAGACAGTCGCGATCGCATGACCGCACTTGGCACCGAACTAGGGTTCGATTTTCGCTGGACCGACGATTTCCGCATGCACAACACGTTCAACGCCCATCAACTGCTGCACTGGGCCGATGCTCAGGGGCGCAAACATGACCTGAAAATGGCCCTGTTCAGCGCGCATTTCACCGATGGCCGCGATCTGTCAGACGTTACCGTTCTGGCCGATGTTGCCAAAGAAATCGGGCTGGATCGGTCCGAGGCGCTGACCGTGCTGGAAGATCAGCGTTTTGCAGACGACGTGCGAAAGGTAGAGAATTTTTGGATCAAACAGGGCATTCAGGGCGTGCCTGCGATGATTTTTGACCGCCAGCACCTTGTCACCGGTGCCCAAGGCGTCGAAGGCTACACCAATATTCTGAACCAGCTGACCAAGGAAACCCTCTGACCATGTCCCGCGCCGCGCCCTATGACCGAGAGGCCGCCCTAGATGCGGCAATGGCGCTTTTCTGGGACAAGGGATTTCATGCGACCTCGCTCAAGGATCTTGAGGCGACGCTCGGCATGAAACCCGGCAGCATCTATGCAGCCTTCACCAGCAAGGAAACCCTCTATCTTTTGGCGCTGGAGCGTTACTTCGCGAAATCCCGCGCCGGGTTCCGCGACCACATGGCGCGGGCAGAATCGCCTTTGTCGGGCTTGGCCGATCACTTCCGCTCTTACGCGCGGATGCGGCCCGACGACATGGCCCGTCGTGCCTGCATGTTGACGAAAACGCTCGTGGATACGCGCGCGACCGACCCCGCCATAGCAGCCGCTTCACAAGAATACATGCAGGCGATGCACAAGGAGTTTGCGGCCGTTTTCACCGCCGCCCGTGATGCGGGTGAATTGGCAGATGACGCCGACCCTGACCGTCTTGCCCGCCGGTTTCAGGCCAATGTCGCAGCACTGCGGCTGGCGCTGCATCAGGGGATGGCCCCCACGGGTTTTGCCGATCTTGCCGAGGATATGGCGCAGGAGGTAGAAAGCCTGCACTATCGAAGGCTGGCTGACCGTCTATGACGGCAGAGCTTTTCCGCCAGGAAAAAAGCAATACCGCCGCTGCAATTTTATCCATCCAGTATTTCTGATCCGCGGAAACCTTGCGCATATAGCACAGCCGTCAGATCCCCGTGCCTAATGTCCAGATCGACGAAACCGCGCACTACAGGCTTTCCTCGATAGCTGAAGGGCAGGCCACAGGCCTGCAACATCAGCAGATCATTCGCGCCGTCACCGACACAACAGGCCATTTCCGGCACTATGTCCGCCTCTGCACAACACTTCAGCAGAACCTCGCGCTTGGTATAGGCGGTGCCAATCGGACGGCGTAATTCCCCGGTCATAAAACCATCGTGTATGACTGGATGATTGGCGAAAACTTTGTCAAATCCGCAGTGCTCGGCAACCACATCCGCAAAAACATCATAGCCACCGGTAGCCAGCACCGTAAGTGCGCCGGATGCGCGCATCGTCTGGATCAAGGCTCGTGCGCCCGGCGCAAATCGAATTTGTTGACATAGCTCTTTGAGTAATCCCTCCGGGGTACCTGCAAACCTCTTAGTGCGCTCGACAAGCGATTGCTCGAAATCCAATTCACCCGCCATGGTTTGCGCTGTAATTTCTGCTATTTCTGCACCGATCCCCCGTTCTGCTGCCAATACGTCAATCATCTCGTTCAGGATAATCGTCGCCTCCATATCCGCCACCAGTAGTTTTCGCCTCACGGGCATGGCGTCAGATACATAGACGTCGACACCAGAAGCATTGGCCAACTGCTGGATCAGGCTCCGGTTCAGGGTGTTCTGCGGGTCGTCGCATTGGATCCTCCAGGCGTCCCTTTCGATTTCGTCCTGCGACATCACCCGCACCAAAGGACACGTCCGAAGAGCCAAGACGAAATTGGCTTTGCCGGTACCACCCCGGCTGTCATTCCCGATTACAACTAGATGAGCTATCATTTTCGTGCGTCTTTCCCGTTCCCTCTTGGTTCGAAAATTTGTCCAAAGCAACAAAGCTGCCAATAGCACAAAAGCCCGCGTTTTTAGCGGACCGTATTTCAGCTAATAATGACAGTCTGACGCCAAAGCCGAAGCTGCATGTCAGGTGGACATCTTCAACGTGCATTTCCAAACTCAAAGCCCAAGAGACGGCTGGAAACCTCTACTATGCAAGATTTCCTAAGGATTTCTTGTAATTGGCGGATGCCTTTGTGCCTGTAACCTGCGTATCTTCTTTGACAATGCGGTGGCGCACGGAAATAGTGGGCATTGCCATGCATGCTATACGTCTGGGGAATGTGTCTTTGGTCGGCTGGCTGAAAAAGACCGAAAGGGAGAACGATATGAACAAACTCATGAAATTTGGAGCAATCGCCGCCGCCGCCATCACCGCCGCGGGTGCCGTGTCCGCGGGTACGCTGGACAAGGTCCGCGAAGCCGGTGAACTTGCATGTGGCGTCAGCGAAGGTGTTCCCGGGTTTTCGAACCCGAATTCCGACGGTGTATGGGTTGGCCTTGACGCCGATTTCTGCCGCGCTGTTGCGGCTGCGGTACTTGGTGATGCAAACGCGGTCCGTTACGTACCTCTGGCATCCAAGCAAAAGGTCCTCGCCGTTTCCAGTGGTCAGGTGGATATGACATCGCGGACGACCACATGGACAATGAAGCGCGACTCGGCAGAAGGTGTCGATTTCACCGCCGTTGTTTACTATGACGGGCAAGGTTTCATGGTCAGCGCCGATGCCGGGATCAGCAGTGCCAAGGAAATGGACGGCGCGACGGTTTGCGTGACAACCGGCACCACAACCGAATTGAACCTTGCCGATTTTGGTCGCGCAAATGGTCTGTCGCTGGAGCCTGTCGTGTTTGAAGGCAAGCGCGAGGCAGTGGATGCCTACGCTTCGGGTCGCTGTGACGCCCTGACCACCGACATGAGCCAGCTGGCAGCTTTCCGCACCGGGTTCTCCGATCCGTCTGCGCATAAAATCCTTCCCGAAGTGATCTCGAAAGAGCCGCTGTCGCCGCTGGTCGCCCATGGGGACAACCAATGGAAAGACATCGTCACATGGGTGGTGTTTGGCATCATTTCGGCAGAAGAGCTCGGCGTGACCCAAGCCAATGTTGCTGACATGGCCGCAAATTCCAGTGACCCAAGCGTTCAGCGAATGCTGGGCTCCTCCGGCGACACCGGCGGTTTCATCGGACTGGAAAGCACATGGATGGCCGATGCGATCAGTGCGGTCGGCAACTATGGCGAAATCTATGACCGCAATCTGACAGCGACCCTTGGGCTGGAGCGCGGCCTGAATGCGCAATGGAAGGACGGCGGCATCCTGTACGCGATGCCGATCCGCTGACCCTACCCGGCAGAGTGCCTGAAACAGCGGTTGGCGAAACAGCCAGCCGCATCAAAATTACGTCTTAGTGGAAGCGCCTATGTCCTTCACCAAAAGAACAGCGAAACCTGGCTTTTCGGTGCAGAACATCGGGTCTGCGCTTTCTCAGGCGGTTGTCCTCACCATTGTCCTCGGCATCGTTTACGTGCTGTTCACCAACACGCAGGAAAACCTTGCGATCCGAGGTATCGAAAGCGGGTTTGCGTTTTTGGACCACGAAGCAGGCCTGCCAATCGGTGACAGCCTGATCGACTACAGTCCCACACGCAGCTACGGATACGCCTTTCTGGTGGGAATACTGAATACGCTTTTCGTCTCGTTTCTGGCCGTGATCTTTGCGACCATTCTGGGTGTGTTCGTCGGCATCGCCCGCGTTTCTCACAATTGGCTCTTGGCAAAGGTCGCCGCGATCTATGTGGAGACGCTGCGCAATCTGCCGCTGCTTCTCACGCTATTTTTCATCTACTCTGTCGTACTCGCCGCGCTGCCGCATCCGCGCGAAGCGATCGAATTGATGGAAGGTGTCTACCTTTCCAAACGCGGCTTTTACTTACCTCGCCCCTTGGCCGAGGCTGGATTCCCAGTTTTTTTGACCGCCATGCTGGTTGGTTTTGTACTGGGCCTCGGGTTCTGGCGATGGGCTGCGTCGTACAAGATGCGCACTGGCAAACCGATGCCGGGTTTTTGGGGCGGGCTGGGAATAGTCGTGGCCCTGACCGGCATTGCCTATATTGCAACCGGGCGCCCCATCAGCAGTGAATTGCCGGTCTATGCGGGCTTCAATTTCAAAGGCGGTCTGGCGATGAAGCCAGAGTTTGCGTCGCTGTTGATCGGGTTGGTTCTATATACCGCCGCCTATATCGGCGAAAATGTCCGCAGCGGCATCCAGTCGGTTCAGGCAGGCCAGATCGAAGCGGCAAATGCCTTGGGGGTCTCGAACGCGGTCGTCACGCGCAAGGTGCTGTTGCCGCAGGCGCTGCGGGTCACCATTCCCGCCACAACGAATGACTACGCAAGTCTGGTTAAAAACAGTTCTTTGGCGGTGGCAATCGGCTATCCCGACATGGTTTCGATCGGCGGGACGATCATCGGGCAAAACGGTCAGGCGGTCGAGATTATCGGAATGTGGATGGCCGTTTATCTGACGATCAATCTAATCATTTCGCTTGGCATGAATTATCTGAACGCCCGCGTTTTGCATGTGGAGAGGTAGTCAGATGCAGGACAAAAACATCATTTTTCAACCATCTCCCGCACGACCAGCCCCATCCAGTCGCGTTGGACCCGTCGCATGGCTGCGCTCGAACCTGTTCGGCGGTTGGAAAGATACAGTTGTCACCTTGGTCCTGCTGGCGATCTTGGTGGCCACCGTGCCACGACTGATTGACTGGTTGTTCATTCGGGCCACGTTTGTGGGCGACGCCGACACCTGCCGCCAGTCTGGCGGAGCTTGTTGGCCGTTCATCGTGGACAAGTTCAAGGTGCTCATGCTCGGCGTTTACCCACAAGAATTGGGTTGGCGCCCCGGAGTTACCGCGATTGCGCTGATCGTGCTTGCGGCGCTGACATATACAAACCGGGTGCGCGGGATTGTCCTGATCCTAGCCTGGGCAATCCTGCCGGTCTTTGCCTTGGTTATGATCGGCGGGGCGTTCGGCATGCGCGAAGTGGACCAGTCCCTTTGGGGCGGATTGATGCTCAGCATCATGCTGGCATTGGTTGGCGTCATTGTTTCGATCCCGCTGGGGGTGCTTCTGGCCCTCGGTCGGTATTATGGGCCGCCTGTGGTGAAATCCCTTTGTGTGGCTTTCATCGAATTGTTACGCGGCGTGCCCCTGATCACGATCTTGTTCATGGCCTCGGTGATGATGCCGCTGTTCTTGCCACCTGACCTGATCATCAACAACCTGCTTCGCATCCAGATCGCGATGATCCTGTTCTCTGCCGCCTATATGGCCGAGGTCGTGCGTGGTGGCCTGCAGGCCATTCCATCAGGTCAGACCGAGGCCGCTCTGGCACTTGGGGTTAGCCGGGTACGGACAATTGCATTTGTTGTCGTTCCCCAAGCGTTGCGGCACGTGTTACCGCCTCTGATCGGGCGCTGCATTGCCTTGTTCAAGGACACCTCTCTGGTGATCATCGTCGGGCTTCTGGATTTTCTCGGCATGATCAAGAACGCGGCACTTGATACCAGTTGGCTGGGGTTTCAGGCAGAGGCCTATGTCTTTGCCGCCTTCGTCTACTGGTCCATTTGCTATAGCCTCAGCCTCTACGGGCGCGAGCTGGAACGACGCGGCCCAGCCGGGCAAAAACACTAACACCGAACCTGCGGAGACGTTCATGACCGTCAAAATCGAAAGCCAGATCGCATCCGAAGAAATCGTCATCGAGATGAACGGTGTCAATAAATGGTTCGGTGATTTCCATGTTCTCAAGGACATCAACCTCAGCGTCACCAAAGGGGAGCGTATTGTTATCTGCGGCCCGTCCGGGTCGGGGAAATCGACACTGATCCGCTGCATCAACCATCTGGAGGAACATCAGGAAGGGATCATCAACGTCAACGGCACCTTGCTGAATGAAAGTAGCAAGAACATCACCCAGATTCGCCGCGAGGTCGGCATGGTCTTTCAGCAGTTCAACCTGTTTCCGCATATGACCATTCTCGACAATCTGTGCTTTGCTCCGGTCTGGGCACGCAACATGCCACGCGCCGAAGCAGAGGAAATCGCCCTGCGGTATCTGGATCGGGTCGGTATCTCCGAGCAAAAGGATAAATACCCCGGTCAGTTATCGGGCGGTCAGCAACAAAGGGTGGCCATCGCCAGATCGCTCTGTATGAGCCCCTCGATCATGCTGTTCGACGAACCCACCTCGGCTCTGGATCCCGAGATGATCAAAGAGGTGCTTGATGTGATGATCGAATTGGCCGGCACCGGTATGACAATGCTGTGCGTCACCCACGAAATGTCCTTTGCCCGATCCGTCGCCGACAGGGTGATCTTTATGGATGAGGGCGAAATTGTCGAAGAGAACACTCCCGACGCCTTCTTTGACAACCCGCGTGTTGACCGCACTCAGCAGTTTCTGAGCCAGATCCTGACCCACTAAAGTTCGCGCTTCAGGGCTGTATCACCGCTTTCGACTGAGATTGCCCTTCGAAAGCAGGCGACGAAAGCGCCCTCGCGTGTGCGAGGTCCGTCGCTAGAATGACGGTTCAGCAGGGTTTCCCGATCGCGGCAGCGGCAGGTCTGAAGCTGAGCTCGCGGCCCTCGGCTGGATCGCGGCGCTCCGGCTTAAGTACATAACGAAGTTGATAAACCGCATTCTGGTACCGCAAAGCCTTTGAAGACAAGGACATCAAGCCCTGAGTTCCAGCGCGCAAATACCGCAAGGTACCGATCACTTAGCACCCGAAAGCCAATGTACCGCGAGTGGATGGAGATTAGCCTAGTCCGCCTCAAGAACTGGCTAGATATCTCCTTCCGCAACATCAGTTGCACGAAGGTGCTTTCCTCCACCTTCGTACTCGCAGCAGTGGGCATATTCGGACTATCAGCCCAGGCAACCGGCAACCCTCACGCTGGTTAGGCCCGACCTCAGAACTGCTTGGCGAACGTCAGCTTGAAATTCCGGCCCGCCGCCGGGCGTGTCGATAGGTTTTGGGTGTATTGCTTGTCGAACACGTTCTCGATCCCGAACCGGATTTCCGTCCCTTTCCACACACCACTGTCGGGCGCGACGGTCGCGCGCAGGTTATGTGCGACGAAACTGGAATATCGTACGCCGTTGGTTGTCACCGCGTCGTTCGCGACCATTTCCCAGCTGACATCGTAAGCGTTGGCAAATTTCTGCCCCACAGTCAGACGCAGACTGTTCGCCGCCTGATTGCGCCAGTCCTGCCGGACGCCCACACCCGTCGTCTCTTTGCCATCGGCAAAATTCGCGTTGAGGTCCATGTAGAACCCCGACGCCATGGCGTAGGCGGCCTCGATCTCGACACCTTGCGTGTTGACCTTGTCCAACGGGACGAAATTGGGCGGTCCAAAGACCGCGGTGTTGGTCACATAGGACGTCACGTCCCAGAGTTCCGTGTCATAGACGTTCAACTTGAACGACAGGCTGTCGCCTGCTCTGATGGCGTCCTCGCGCTCATAGGCAAAGCCCAGCTCGAACGTGCGGGATTTTTCGCTGTCCTGTATGCGCGCCGCGTTGTCCAGATCGTCGATGATCGGCATCACTTCGGTGTAGGCCGCAGAGCCGAACACCGAAAATCCATTGTCCCAGCCGTAGCGCAGCGAAATGCCGCCCATCATTGCGTCATGCGAAAAACTGCCATTGTTGGGCGCAGTGTCGCCTTTGATCTTGGACGTCTCGTAGCGCAGTGCAGGCGTCAGGGTCCAACCGCCACCGAACGACATTTCGTTGATCGCGAAGATGGCCCACCGGTTGTCTTCGCCGCCCGGTGCCGAGTTCGCGTCCTTGCGCTTGCGCTTGATGTACTCAACGCCCGTCGTCAGGTCATGGTTGATAACGCCAGTCGCGAAAAGCGACGTGTTCTTTAGCGTAACGGTCGTCGTTTCATATCGGTGATCTGCGTCCAGCAACGGATTGCCGGGGATGATCGCGGTCTGGTTGATCTCTTCGTCTGCGTAGGAATATTGCAGCGTCATATCCACCAGATCGTTGCCGACGGGATTAAAGTTGTAGCGCAAAATCGACGTCGCACTTCGCACTGAACGATCCACGTTCCCAAAGTTCGCGAGACCGAAGCTGTCATATGGCACGTCATCTTGACTCGATTCGGTTTCAGTATGGGTGAAACTCAGAGACTGGTTGTCACCGTCGCCAAAGGTGTATTTGCCCTTGATCAACCAGGATGGATCATTCGTCTGCCCGCCTGCGGGATTGATCAGCGACCCGTTCCCATCCTCTTGCGGATCAGTGATCCGGCGCGTGTAGTTTGCAAGGAACTCCAATTTTTCTGTGGGTTGCCATGCGAGAATACTGGATGATGTCAGACCGTTGCCGTTGGACGCAAATTCCAGCGTCTGGCGGTAGGCGAAACCCGGCGTGCCACCCGTGAAGTCCGAGGCGTCCTTGGTTTCAAGCCGGACAACACCGCCGACCGCACCGGAGCCATATTCGAACGACCCAATGGTGCCACGCAGCACTTCAACTTCCTTGTAAAGCGCGGGATCGGTGAACAACTGGTTGCCAATGCGATAAAGCTCTTCACTGCCGCGTGTCGCTCCATCGACTTGGATCAGGATTTTCTGGTCCGTGCCGAATGATCCGGTCGTGCCGTAGCCGCGGATCGTGATGCCGGACCCTTGTGGCGTCGCGCCATTGACCAAAGTCACGCCGGGTACGGAATCGATCAACTCTGCCACCGTGCCTGCCTGCCTGTCGTCGATCTCTGTCTGGTCGATTTCGGTCACGGGCACGGCCGTGTCGGTGCGCACCTCACGTTTGCTTTCGCCCAGTAGAATCGTGCCCAGAAATCCGCCATCCTGCGGAATGGCATCCTGCGCGACTGCGGGCGCGGCGGTGGTCAAGATCAGGCACAGGGCAGTGGTGCCTCGAAGGCTCGCGCGCGTTTGGTGTCTCATGACGGTATCCTTTTGCATAACGGGTTTGGCTAAACCGTGGCTTGCAAAGGCTGGCGCGGTATATTTTTGACTTCCCTGAAAATCGGGTCTTGTGCCGGATAAATGAATCATACTAAATTAGTCAAGAATAATCTGTGATATCGAAGACACGCAGATTAGCCACGCAAGCGTTTCAATGTACGCCGCGCAGCCATCCCTCTCTGACCCTAATGCAAGAGTATGAAATTGGCTGATCCCATAAATCCGAGCCCCGTAGAGCTGAGCCCCGAAGACATCCGCGCCGCACAGGCCGAACACCCCAAACTGCGCGACCGCGATCTGGCGACGAAGCTGGGCATCAGCGAGGCGCAATTGGTCGCCGCCTCCTGTGGTATCACCGCCACGCGAATCGATGCCCATCCCGACCGGATAATGGGCGCCGCTATGACCTTGGGCGAAGTGATGGCCCTGACCCGCAACGAAAGCTGCGTCAGCGAAAAGGTCGGCACCTATGAGGACTACCATCCGGGCAATCACGCCGCGATGGTCCTGACCGAAGAGATTGATCTGCGCATTTTTCCCAGCCAGTGGAAACACGCCTTTATGGTGGAAAAACCCACCGATGACGGCCCGCGTCGGTCGCTGCAGGTGTTCGATGCGGCAGGCGACGCAGTTCACAAGATTTTCCTGCGGAGCACATCGCAGCCCGGCGCGTGGGACGCGTTGTTAGCCGATTTGCCCGTCGATGATCAGAGCCAAGCGTTGGCGACAGCACCTCGCAAACCGACGGAACCTGCAAAGTCGGACATGGGTAAGGTCGATATTCTGCGCAAGGAATGGATGCGGATGACCGACACGCACCAGTTCATGCGCCTCACGTCCAAGCTCAAAATGAACCGGTTGGGCGCTTACCGGATCGCTGGCGCGCCGCTTGTGCGCCCGCTGGCCCCGCAAGCGGTCAACACCGCGCTGGAGCAGCTCGCGAGGGATGGCACGGAAGTCATGATCTTTGTCGGCAATCGCGGCTGCATCCAGATCCATACTGGCCCGGTGGTCAAACTTCATCCGATGGGGCCGTGGCAAAACGTGATGGACCCGCGCTTTAACTTGCATCTGCGGTTGGATCACGTGGCTGAGGTTTGGGCGGTCGACAAGCCGACGCAACGCGGCCCGGCCATGTCGCTCGAGGCGTTCGATGCCGATGGCGGGTTGATCTTTCAGATATTCGGCGTCGGTAAGGAAGGCCGCGACAGCCGCCCCGAATGGCGCGCGCTGGTCGGTGCTTTGCCGGATGCCGCAGTTGAGGAGAACGTGTGATGTGGCGGCGTTCGAAATCCTGCGGATCACGCATGTCCTTGATGACGGCCACCACGATCGCTCTGACGACGGTGATGTTCGTCGGTTTCCTTCCGTTCCAGAAACCCCTGCATGCCGCAGGGTCCGGTGACGTCGTCTCGATCGGTGGATCGGTGACCGAGATCGTCTATGCGCTAGGACAGGAGGGACGGTTGGTCGCCCGCGACACCACGTCGTCCTACCCGCCCGAAGCCGAGACGCTGGCTGATGTCGGTTACATGCGGGCGCTCTCTGCCGAAGGTGTGCTGTCTCTGAACCCGACGCTAATTCTTAGCGAGGCTGATGCGGGCCCGCCCGAAGTGATCGACGTGCTGCAAAGCGCCGGTGTGCGGTTTGAGATGCTGGAACCCGCAATGGACGGTCCGGGCATCGGCACCAAAATCCGCGCCATCGGTGCCGCGCTCGACGTGGCAGAGGCTGCCAAGACGTTGGCAGATCAGGTCGAGGTAGACATGCGCCGTGTGACCATGGAAGCCACCGAAATGGCAGCCGATGCTCCCAAACGCGTGCTGTTCATCCTCAGCACCCAAAGTGGCCGCATCATGGCCTCCGGCACCGGCACGCAAGCTGATGCCATGATCCGTCTGGCAGGTGGAGTGAACGCGATTGCGGGCGTGCAGGGGTACAAGCTGCTGAGCGATGAGGCGATCACCAGCGCAGCACCCGATGTGATCCTGATGATGGACCGGAGCGGCGATCATGCGGTGGCCGACGACGTGCTGTTCAACATGCCCGCGATCAGACCGACACCGGCCGCCGCAAGCGAACATATCGTACGGATGAACGGGCTTTATCTGCTTGGGTTCGGTCCGCGCACACCGGATGCCGTGGCCGACCTGAGCGCAGCACTCTACGGCAGGCGCTGACATGGCGGCGATTGATGCCGCGGCACCCGGCTATATACGCGACCGCCGCACTACAGCCCGGCGCGCGCATGTAATCCTCTCGCTGGTTTGTGCCGCGTCGATGGTGGCCAGCCTTGCGATCGGCCCGGCTGGCACGTCGCTTTGGGGCGCATTTGGTCAGCTTTTGCGCAGTGAGCCGCTGAGCACTCTCGATCAGGTGATCCTGCGCGATATCCGTCTGCCGCGTATGGTACTGGGGGCACTGGTGGGTGCGGCGCTGGCGATTTCAGGTGCAGTGTTGCAGGGGCTGTTTCGCAATCCGCTGGCTGATCCGGGCATCGTGGGCGTCAGTGCCGGTGCGGCACTTGGCGCCACCAGCGCCATTGTGCTGGGTGCGATGCTACCCGTCGCGGTGCAAAACATCGTCGGCAACGCGCTGATCCCGCTTGCTGCTTTCTTCGGAAGCTGGATCAGCGTTTTCGTCCTCTACCGTGTTGCGACACACCGCGGCCGCACATCCGTGATCACAATGCTTTTGGGTGGTATCGCGCTTGCAGCGTTGGCGGCGGCGTGTATGGGCGTGTTGATCTACATTGCAGACGACGCGCAGCTGCGTGATTTGACGTTCTGGAACCTCGGATCGTTGGGCGGTGCCACATGGGTCAAGGTCGCAACCGCTGGCCCGATGATCGTGTTGGCCGTCGGGGGGGCTGTCCTGTTGGGACGCGCGCTGAATGCGTTGGCGCTGGGTGAGGCGGCGGCGCATCACCTTGGCGTACCAGTTCAGCAAATGAAACGGTGGGCGATCCTGTGCGTCGCGGCGGCGACCGGCAGTGCGGTCGCGGTCGCAGGCACCATCGGCTTCATCGGGATCGTCGTGCCGCACCTTCTGCGTCTGAGCACTGGACCGGACCATGGACCGTTGCTGATAAATTCCGCCCTGTTGGGTGCGGCTCTGCTGGTGTGGGCGGACGTGATCGCACGATTGATCGTTGCGCCAGCGGAACTGCCCATCGGCATCATAACCGCCATCCTCGGCGCGCCCGTGTTCCTGTGGATCCTGTTGCGCCAACGCGGAAGCCTGATGGCATGACGATGATCGCGCGAGACATCACGTTTACCATCGGCGGGAAAACGATTCTGCGAGACGTGAATTTCACGGCCAGACCCGGGCAGGTGACGGCAATTGTCGGTCCCAACGGGTCCGGCAAATCCACCTTGTTGCGGATCATGTCGGGTGAAGAAAGCGCGCGTGGCACCGTCACGCTCAACGGGCTGAATGTCATCGCGCGCAATGCCCGTGATCTGGCACGCACCCGCGGCGTGCTGCAGCAGGCGACCAACATGGCGTTTCCGTTCACCGTAATCGAGGTGCTGCGCATCGGCCTTCAGGCCGGTCCGTATGCCCTGCGTCCCAGCGTCCCGGAAGAGGCGTTGGCCGCCGTCGGCCTCGCCGATTACGCGTCGCGGTACTATCATGAGCTTTCGGGCGGCGAGCAGCAGCGTACACAGCTGGCGCGGGTCCTGTGTCAGGTTTGGGAGCCTGTGCTGAATGGCACGCCAAGCTGGCTGTTGCTGGACGAACCTGTTGCGAGCCTCGATATCGGACATCAATTGGTGATCATGGAACTGGCCCGCCGCTACGCCGATGCTGGCGGTGGCGTGGTCACGGTCATGCACGACCTGAACCTCACGGCGCTCTATGCTGACAGAATGGCGCTGATGCAGGACGGCTGCATCGCGGCAGAGGGCGTGCCGCGCGAAGTTCTGACCGATGAAATTCTGTCAAAGGCCTATGGCTGTCACCTGCGGGTCAACGCGCCGCCACCGCCGGGATGGCCCTACATCCTGCCGCACATGGCACAACTGACCCACTAGCCTGACCTCAGAGATGATGCAGGGTAAATCGGGCAACTGCGCACGTATCATGCGCAGATGAATACTGTCATCACCCTGCGCCTCGATAGCCGCCGCGTTGACCGTGAGATTTTCCATATCGGCAAAGACACAAAGACCTCACGACGATCCAATACACGCATCAGATGGAAAGTCCCCAGCAGCCCCCCGGTCGGTGCAGTATCGTCGGCGTCTGCCCAGTGGATGGCGACTGCTGTTTCGCGGATGGCCTCGGTGATGTGTCGCTGGGTCGGATTGTTGGAGCCAAGGATTTGGCGATTGTCCGTATGATCCTGTCTCCCGCCGCAGCGTCAGCGACCCTTGATACTGATTGAAAAATCGCGACGCGCACCAGCAGGTGGCGCAGGAAACGGTGCCGCGCGCCGGATCATTTGCGCCGCAGCCTGATCAAGCTGCGCCGAGCCGGAACTGCGCGCCACCGACACTCTGGCCAACGCACCGCTGGGCGTAATACTGAACGCGATGACGGCGGTGCCCTTGCTGGCGGCGCGTGGTCGCGACACGCGCGAAATCTTCTTCATCACCAGACCGGGATAATTGCTGGCCGCCGCATTGCCAGCGGCATTGGAGTGCCCTTGCGCGTTCCCAGATGTCGTTGCCTTGGCAGCGGCCTGTCCGGTCGTGGATCCGGCCGTAGCGTTCTGATTGGAATTCCCGCGTGCGGTCACAGCTGGTTGTTTCTTTGTCCGCTTCTTTGCGGACTTTGGCGGGGGTGCTTGCTTGTGTTTCTCTTCAAATGCCTCGCTGCGTCTTTGCGGCCGTAACGATCGCGCAACCGCAGAAGATGGATTGTCCTGCGCTTTGATAACATCCCGCGCCATATCAGGCGCAAGCGGCGTGGTTAACTCCGGTTCTGTTTGGTCGGGCGGCGTCATCTCGGACGGCTGTGCCGGAGTTGGTTTCAGTGGCTTCGCCACCTCAGGAGGCGGGCTGAGGGCAGCGATCGTCGGTACTGCATCAGCGGCCAGCGGCACAGTTGGCGTAACATTCTCGGCCAACGCGGCGTCGGGCGTATCTGGCAGCGCGTCAGGCGCAGGCGTACGCGTTTGAACCGGCGTATCTGGTTGTCTAACCTGCACTTTCGGCGCATCCGGCGTGGTCTCGGGCACAGGTGTGTGACTCAGGCTCGGCGGGTCCGCCTTCGTCGCCTCGTCGGGAATGATCTTTTCCGCCTCTGCAATGGGGTCCGGTGGGTCTGCGGTCAGCGTGTCTTGGCTGTCATCTGCCTCAATCGTGCCCGCCACCATATCGGCAAAGCTGGTGCCTAGCCGGGCCTCCTGCGCACCTGTACTGCCCTCAACCTCTATATCGGTCCCGGTCATCAGGGCCCAGCCCAGCGCGCCATGCAGCACGATCGCGCCCGACAGGGCACAGACTTTCACGAAACGCGATGCGGAAATCATTGCAGACCTCGTTCGGTGACGATGATGACCCGCGCGGCTCCTGCCCCGCGCAGCTCGCGTGCGATGCGTATCAGATCGCGGGCTGGCAGGTCACGGTCGGGGACAAGCCGAACTTCGGGCCCAGCCTCATCCTCGCGGCGCGGCACGAACGCGGCCGCCGATGTGATCTCTGTCCCGTGATACGTGAGTACACCATCGGCGCTAATCACCAGCGCGTCCGGTGGCGCACGTCCCTCCAGATCAGTGGTGCGAACCAGATCAAGCGCCGGGTCGAGTGGCTGCGCGAGCGTACTTGCGACCATGAAGAAGACAAGCATCAGAAACACGATGTTGATCAATGCGATGGTCGGCTCGCGTTTGGTACGTGGGCGGGCGGGTCTCATTGGCTGCCCAGTACGGTGGGAACGACCCTCGGCACGCCGCGCAGGACCACTAACAAATCTGTCAGGCGCTGCGACGTCACATCGCCCTGCAGCGCGATGAGCAACGGCCGGGGGGTGTCGGATTCTGGCATGTCGCGCAGCAGGTCTGTCAGGCGGTCCAGCACGGTGTCTGCGCCGTTCAGCCGTATGGCATTCGGACCAAGCTGCAAAAACAGCGGCTTGGTCTGCGATGTGATCACGGCGCCACCGCTGGCGGCACTCAGTTCAAGCTCCGCGAATTTGGAGAATGTCGAGCTGAGCATGAAAAAGAGTAGCAAGAGAAAAATCACGTCGATTAACGATGTCATCGACAGCTTGCGCCGCTCCTTGCGCCGCCTAAGCACGTCGCGCCGGGGCTTCGCCCGCCATGTCTGACGTGCGTTGTGCCGCCGCCGAGCCGCGCGGCGCTATAACCGTCGTCAACGCACGTTCCGCCGTCACCCGCTCGCGGTCCATCCGGCCCTCGAACCAACTGAGGATCAACGCCGTCGGCATCGCCACAACGAGGCCCACCGCCGTCGTCAGAAGTGCGACCCAGATACCGCCTGCCAACAGGGACGGATCGACCTGAGCACCCGCGTCCTGCATTGACTGGAATGCCTCAATCATACCCAGAACCGTCCCGAACAGGCCCAGAAGCGGGGCCAGTTGCGCCACGGAATCGAGCATGCGAAATCCGCTTTCAAGGCGTGCGAACCTGCTTTCGGCCTCGGCGGCCAAGCGCGGCATATCCGGAGTTTGCGCCGAAAATGCCATTTCGATGACCGGCGCTAGATAGCTGCTGGAACGGGACAGCGCGGCACTCGCTGCGGCTCCGTCGCCCATGTCCCATGCTGAAACCGCCTCTTTCAGCGCGGTATGGCGTCCGACGCCTGCCACCGCAAATTGCCATAGCTTGTAGATCACGGTCGCCAGCGTCACGATCGAAACTGCAATCAAAAGCATTACAACGGGACCGCCGAGCTCTGCAATCTGGCGCATGGGTTCCAGAAGAACGGTCATCCCTGCACCTCGATGTCGGTGCGTGACGATACAGTCAGCCCGGCCTCGCAGGCCGTGGCATCCAAAGTCGCACTTTCGCAGGTATTGGCCCCGTTGATCAGGACCATGCCAAGTGCATCACAGCGCACACCCGGTACCGAAAACTGGCGAACACGGGGGCGTGCAGGCGGCAGCGTGCCGAAATCGAACAACGCCAATCTGTCCACTTGCCCTGAACTATCAAAGAGAACCGTCTCATAGACGAGTTTTCCGATCGGATCCGCATGTCCGTTGATCACCATGAAGGTCAGAGTACAGGTATCATCGGTCGTCTTCGCCGCGTTCAGTTCCAGCGAGACGGCTGCAGCGAGGATGCTTTCGTCCGACGCCGATGCAGGCATCGCGGCACTGATGATGGCAACAACGCTGAGTATAGTTTTCACAACCATGATATCATTCCTTGCTTGGCACAGCGCTGCCGCCCGACGCAAACGATAGAAAAATGCGCGAGACCTTGGGATATGGTGACTGATTTGACATGAATCGGCATCGCGCAGCGTTTGATGGATAGAAATACCTAGCATGCACGAGGGGCGCGGCTGGGGCGATTGAGCGTGGAATCACCACATTTCATCTAGGAAATCAATACCTGATAGAAACAATCAGCATTTTGTCGCGCTACTTTCCCTGTGACCACTGCCTATGGCTCAACCGCTTCGCGGCTTCGATAGGAGGCTTTCAGTGGCGTGGAAAAACTCTGACCGATCCGCCGTTAAAGCAGATATGGCGAATATTCTGAATGATCATACACCCCATTCGGAATGCGTTCCTAAATGGCGGATCAGAAAATCGATCAGAATGCGCGTTTTGGGGGTAAGCACGTTTGAGCGCGGATAGACCAACCACAAAACCGATCTGTCGTTCAGTCTCCATTCTGGCAGCACTCGAACAAGGCGACCCGAGGCAAACTCGTCCGCAACGCTCCAAAGTGAATTGATAGAGAGCCCCGCCCCGGCGAGGGTCGCTTCGCGCTGTGCGTCGCCGTCGTCCACGATGGTGCGGCAGCGCATAACAGCTGGATCAAGGCGCGCCGTCTCGCCTTCTGGCCCGCGCAAATCGCGTGGTTCAAGGTCTTGCCAGGCAATGAACTGATGACCAGAAAGCTCTTTGAGGGTCTTCGGGATGCCGTGCGCCTCAAGATACGCGGGGGACGCACACAGAACCCGCGCGTCGTCGGCCAGCTTTCGGCCCTTGAGGCTGCTGTCAGTCAAAGGCGCACTGCGCAACGCCAGATCAAAGCTGCCTTCGATCGCGTCGAACCGCGTGTCAGACAGGCGCAGGTCCAGCGTCAGGTCGGGATAGATCGCATGGAACTCGGGCAACAACGGCATGATATGACGTTGCGCGAAACTGCTTGGCGCGGCAAAACGCAGCGTGCCGTTCGGGCCGGCTTCACTGCCACCAAGGATGGCTTTGGCGGCCTCCGCCTGCGCCAAAATCTCTCGCGCATAGGGCAGGAAATCAGACCCTTCGAGCGACAGCGACACCTTGCGCGTGGTACGCCGCAGCAACTCTACGCCCAGTTCGTGTTCCAACTTTGCGAGGCGCGCGCTGGCAACCGCGGGTGCTAGGCCCAAGTCACGTCCGGCGGCGGAGATGTTCAACCGTTCGGCGGCCATCACAAACAGGCGCAGGTTGTCAGTGTCCACAGCTATTATCTCCGCAATCCGAATAATCAAATCCGAAAAGGGCCGCTTTCTAATAATTACGCAAGAGTTATCTTGGCTGCACCATTAAAAGGACATGACACATGAAAGCCATCGGTTACAGCGCAGCGGGCCCGGCAGGTATGCTCGAAATGGTCGAATTGGACCAGCCCAAAATCGGGCCGCGCGATCTGTTGGTCGCGGTTAAGGGCATCTCGGTAAACCCGGTCGACGTCAAACTGCGCGCAGCCGTAGAACCCGATGGCGCGGTGCGCATACTCGGCTTTGATGCGGCCGGAGTTGTCGCCGACATCGGTGAGGAGGTCACGTGTTACAAGGTCGGCGATGAGGTGTTCTATGCTGGCGATGTCACCCGCGCAGGAACCAATGCCGAGTATCACGCGGTTGATGAACGGATCGTCGGGCGCAAACCGGCCTGCCTTGATTTCGTGCAGGCGGCTGGAATGCCGCTGACGTCAATCACCGCTTGGGAGATGCTGTTTGACGCCTTTCGGCTGCCCGAAGGTGGCGGAGAGGGTCAGACACTGCTTGTCATCGGCGGTGCAGGAGGCGTCGGATCAATCCTGATCCAATTGGCCAAAGCCCTAACCGGCCTCACTGTGATCGCCACCGCATCGCGGCCCGAAACACAGGACTGGGTGCGCAAGATGGGTGCCGATCACGTGGTGGATCATCGTGGCGATCTGGCGGCCCAAGTGGCGGATCTGGGCCTTGTTCCCAGCCATGTCGCCACGCTGACCGCAACCGATCAGCACTGGCCGGCGATCATCGACCTGATCGCCCCGCGCGGCCAGATCGCCCTGATCGACGACCCCGAGGCCCTCGACATCAAAGCGGCAAAGCCCAAGGCACTGAGCATTCATTGGGAATTCATGTTTACGCGCTCGATGTTCGGCACCGACGATATGAGCACCCAGCGCGATCTGTTGAACCGCGTGGCCGAGATGATCGAAAAAGGCACCCTGCAATCCACCGTCACCGAGCGTGACGGGCAACTGACCGCAGAGGCGCTGCGTCATGCACATACGCGTCAAGAGAGCGGTCGCGTGATCGGCAAACAGGTGCTCGGCGGCTTTTGAATTTGCGACGTGAGGAGGTTGACGATGTTGGATCAGACAGAACACAAGTCATTCACGAAAATGAACCGGGCCTATAACGCCACCTTTAAACCAGGGCAGATGAGCGTCGGTCTCGTAGCCCCATTGGAGGCATATCCGCAGAGCGCGGTGCCGGACATGACACGCCATATCGAACGCGCGAAGTTGGCTGATAACTTGGGGTTTGCCGCGCTCTGGCTGCGAGACGTGCCATTTAATGTGCCATCCTTCGGTGACGCCGGACAGATCTTTGACCCCTTCGTTTACCTCGGCGTATTAGCGGCTTCGACGCGGGATATCGCGCTTGGCGTGGCGAGCATAGTTTTGCCCCTGCGCCACCCCGCGCATGTGGCCAAGGCGGCGGCTTCGGTCGATGTGCTGTCGGGCGGGCGGCTGTTGCTCGGGGTCGCCTCCGGCGACAGACCCGAGGAATACCCGGCGCTGAAAAAGGGCTTTGAGGATCGCGGCAGCAGGTTCCGGGACAGCGTGGATTACATTCGCGCAATGTCAGAGGACTACCCGCACCGCGAGACCGCTCAGGGAATGCTCTCAGGTGGGATCGACATGCTGCCGAAACCCACGGGCGAACGATTGCCGCTGTTGATCACCGGCGGCAGCCAACAGAGCCCCGATTGGGTCGCGCAGAACGGCGATGGCTGGATGACCTATCCACGCGATGCTGCAGCGCAAGGTCAGGTGATCGGTGCCTATCGCCAGCGCATTTCCGCAGCGGGCCTGCCGGACAAGCCGGTGATGCAATCGCTCTATATCGACCTCGTAGCGCAGGCAGATGCGCCGCCCCAACCGATCCATTTGGGCTTTCGGTCGGGCTCGGACCACCTAAAGCGCTACCTGACGGAAATCCGCAGGCTGGGCGTCAATCACGTCGCCCTGAACCTGCGCTTTAGCGGCGCGGATATCGAAGACACCATGCACCGGCTGGCCAAAGACGTCCTGCCAGACTTTCAAAGTTGAGGAACTCCCATGACCAAGACGATCCTGATCACCGGCGCGACTGATGGCATCGGCCTGCTGACCGCCAAGACCCTCGCGGATGAAGGCCACATCGTATTGTTGCATGGCCGCAGTGCTAAAAAGCTGGACGCCGCGGCCAAAGAGGTCGGTGGCGACCCTGAGACCTTTCTCGCCGATCTGTCCCGTCTGGAAGAGGTTGCGGCGCTGGCCGAGGCGATCCGTGCTCGCCACGACCGGATCGACGCGTTGATCAACAACGCAGGGGTCTACAAAGTCGCTGAAACGCATACGCCAGAGGGGCTCGACACCCGCTTCGTTGTCAACACGCTCGCGCCGTATCTGCTCACGCAGAAACTGCTGCCAATCATTCCCGCAGACGGGCGCGTGGTGAACCTGTCGTCGGCGGCGCAGGCTCCTGTGGACATAGCTGCATTGCGCGGCAAACAGGCGCTCGACCATATGCAAGCTTATGCGCAGAGCAAGCTGGCGATCACGATCTGGACGCAAGCGTTGGCGCGGGCGCACCCGGATGGGCCGGTATTCATCGCGGTAAATCCCGGCTCGTTACTGGCCTCGAAGATGGTCAAGGAGGGCTTCGGCGTCGCTGGCAACGACCTTTCCATCGGGGCCGACATCCTGTGTCGTGCGGCGTTGTCGGATGAGTTTGCCGAGGCCACCGGGCGCTACTTCGACAACGACAGCGGGGGCTTCACCGACCCACATTCCGCGACCTCCGATAAAATGCAGGTCGCCGCCGTTATGGAGGCGATAAGAGATCTCACCGGCGCCACAGACCGAGAGTAGCAAGGCGTTTACAGACATCGCTCTGACGTCCTAGCATCAACAACGGAAGAGACATGACCGACGCCCTGACCCTCAGGATCCGTGAAGAAATCGCCGCGTCGTGGGATCGGTGCGAGCGGCAGCACAAGCTCGCCCGCGATGCCGTCCGCCCGATCATGCGCCTCCAAAGCTCGGAGATCGCACCACGGTTGCAGCAGATCACGGCGCGCACAGGCGGGCGGCAGGGCTTCTTTCGCCAGTTGGCATCATCCGTAGGCGACGGTAAACGCTGTCTTGTGGTCACGGACGCCGACGGGGTGCTTGTGCGGCTCGAAAGCGCTGGCGGTCAAGAGACCGAAGATTGGAACGGAATCGCTCTCGGCTCGTGCTGGGATGAACGCATCGCCGGCACCAATGGCGTGTCCATGGCGCTACGCGCCGGGCGCGCCTTTACCGTTGGCGGGGCCGATCATTTCTATCAGCGGCTCCGGGCCTTTGCCTGTACCGGCACGCCGATTTTTGACGCGATGGGTGCGCTTGTGGGATCGGTCAACCTAGTCACCTACGACCACGGAACCCCTGCTGAACACCAAATCACGCAACAGTATCTAGCAACCGCCGCAGACCGCATCCAGCGACGCCTGTTCGAACAGCATTTTAGCGATAGCTTGCTGGTGACCGTCTCCTCTTATGCGCCGGGGCGACCGCTTTCGGGGGACGGGTTAGTGGCGGTTGATGAGTCAGGGATTATCCTCGGCGCGACCTCCGCCGTGAACCGGCTCTTTCAGCACGATGCGCGCAACACGCTGAAAGGCCAACCGTTTCAGGCCGTGTTCAACATGGAGAGCGACGCACTGGCGAAAGTGCCTGAGCGTGTACTTTCGATGCCAAAGCCTGAAGGCGCGGTTGTTAGCTTTTCTGCGAGGATGCCGGGCACTGCTCGCTCGCTGCATCCGGGCGCAACCATCCGCACGCCTGCGCGGCGGGGGCGCCGCCTGCCGCCGTCGCTGCGCGATTTGGCGACGGGGTGCAAGATCATGGCGGCACGCTGCGCGGAGGCCCGAACCTTGTTTCAGGCAGGCACCTCTCTTGTAATTGAAGGCGAAACTAGCACCGGCAAATCCGCCCTGATCGCCGCGCTGGCTGGCGACGCACCGCTATTGAGGGTGGATTGCGCCACGCTGCGCGACGATGCGGCAGACGCAGGTGATCTGCGCTCAGTTCTGACTCAGGCGCGCGTTCTTGCCATGATGCCAGAGGCGACCAACGACCGACCGACGGTGGTGTTCGACAATATCCATGAGATGCCTGTCGCGGCGCAATCCGTGCTGCGCGGACTACTTGAGTCAATTGAGAGTGATGCTGCATCCGGCGATGCGCAGACTCCAAGGCTGGTATCGGTGAGCCGCCGCCCGCTGATGCAGCGCGTCGCGCAAGGGCGTTTCCGCGACGACCTCTATTACATGCTGGCCGGTGCGCATGTATCGCTGCCACCTCTGCGAGAGCGCGAGCGGCCCGAAATTCTGGCCGAAGTGCTCGCCACCCGGATCGCCGGGCGGCGGATAACGCTGAGCGACGCGGCGGTTGCCCTGATCAAAGCGCATACGTTCCCCGGCAACCTGCGAGAACTGCGGACGGCACTGGAGCGGGCATTGATAACCATGGCGGGGGATCAGATCACACCGGTGGACCTGTCCCCGACGTCGATCAGAATGGCAGAACACGTTCCTGCCCTGTCAGATACGCTGGCTCCGGCGTTGGCTTATGACGACGGGGCGCGGGTACGCGACGCGCTGACCTCCAGCGGATGGAACGTCACCGAGGCTGCCCGCCGTCTCGGCATGAGCCGCGCCACGATCAATCGTAAGATCAAGCGCTATGGGCTTATGCGTCCGGCGTGACCTGCTGGGCAGTGATCCCGACCAAGACATCAGTTGACAGAGAACCCGCGAGCTTCACGCGAGGTCGTCTTTTCCTTCGACAACGAAATGAACGCTATCCGACCCGTCTCTACGGGCCTTGAGATAAGGGGCGTAGTCCGGATCGTTGACAAAGTTCAGCGCGGCTTGTTTGTCGGGCCATTCCAGAATGATACGCAGAGCCGCAGGACTGTCGGCCCCTTCGACTTGTTCGTGACTGATTGTGCGCACCAGATATTTACCGCCATGTTTGGCGATAATCTTCCCCACTGGTTCGATATAGCTGGGAATCCAGTCTTCCGACGTCGGTGTTACGGCGAGAATTGAATAGGCTGTCATGGCGTGTTTCTCCTTGGTGTTAGGGATTGGTGTCAGTACGGGTTGTTTGATCTCAGGCCACGATCCCCCCGATATGAGGGGACGCGGCTTCTAGCGCGGCAAATGATTTGTCATACAGGCGAGCCGCCAGTTCATCCACAGCGCGCCATTGCTTGGGGAATGCCGATTCCAGCGTGATGTGGGCGTCCGCAGACACCGGTCCCAGCCCAAGGTCATGGTGGAACATGCCGACTGCGGCTGCGCCCGGAGTGATATCGCCATGTGTCAGGATCAGCGCATGGATCAGAATGCGCTTTCGCCTTTGGCCCACGGGACGCAGCCGTTGAGCGGTCCCCACCACCTTGCGGCCAAAGACGGCGAGGTTCCACGCGCCGTCGCAAAAGCTGTCCGGTGTCGCACCGGGCATGAGGTCAGACGACAGAGCATCGCGTATGATTTGTGTAATGAGGCGATACCCATCCTCAATGGTAAAATATCGGTCTTTGGTTAATCCAAGCGCGAGGTTCAGTACACCAGCCCCCTGCGGCACGGCCCCGCCGCCTGTCGGGCGAAGGTAAAGTGGCCAGCCGCGCCCTGCGGTTCTCGATTTTGCGCCCTCGAAACCGGTTAGGCGTTGCATTGACGCAGGGCAGACCAATGCGCGTTGCCGCGCCGTCCAAAGACGAATTTCTGTGTGGTTCGAGGCGAAGGCGTCTGTTTCCAAAGCAAGACCCTCCGCCACGGTATCCACGACATGCAACGGACCCGTCACGATCCCATCGCCTCGATCTCATTGCAGATCGTCGTCATCAGATCGCCCGCCGGTGCGCCATCGAGCGCACGGTGATCAAAGGTTAGCGACAGGCCGACATGGGGCCGCAGTTCGATCGCGCCATCGTCCCCGCGCACCGCTCGATCCGTCATGCGTCCGATGCCAAGGATGCAAATCTGCGGCGCGTTGATGATCGGGGTAAAATGCTCCACCCGTGTCAGACCGAGGTTCGACACAGTGAACGTGCCGCCGGTCATCTCGGTCACGCTAAGCTTGTTTGCCTTCGCCCGCGCCGCGAGGTCTTGCCGCGCCGCGCGCAGGGCAGAGACGTCCATTGCACCAGCGCCAAAGATCGCCGGGGCGACAAGTAGATTGCCCGGCAAGGCAATGGCGACCGACAAATCAATCGCCTCCGACAACTTCACCTCGCGCCCCTCGACCCGGCCATTGGCGTCCGGGTTCTTCTGCAACGCCCTGACCACCGCCAGCATCAGCAGATCTTCGACCGAGGCCTTGGTGCCCGCCTCCGCAAGCCGCGCTTTCTCGGCCAGCAGGGCAGCGGCGTCGGCGCTACCGTGGTGAGTGAGTTGTGCCGCCGTCTGCAGGCTCTCGACCATGCGATCCGCAATCATCCCGCGCACGCCCTTTAGCGGCACGACCTTTGCCGCGCTCTTCATGCGACCTGACCGATCACCGCGCCTTTGGCAACGACGGCATCAGCCTCTTCCTTGATTGTCAGTGTGCCCGAGGCAGGTGCATGGATCTCGTATTGTACTTTGGCGGTCATAATCTCAGCGATCAGCGCCCCGTCTTCGATGTTTGCGCCATCATCAACGAGCCAGCCTGTGATAACGCATTCCTCGTCTTCTTCCCAAAGGTCCGAGGGGATAGTAATATCGGTTGCCATCTGGCAGTCCTTTCCTGTTCGGGGACGTAACCCGCGCCCCCAGAGTTATAGAATATCTGGTAAGTGGACCCGTTCAGGCCGCCTTCATGTCATTCCAGGCCGCAACGATCTTGTCGGGGTTGGGCAGACAGAACTGCTCCATCACCCGCGCATAGGGGATCGGCACATCGGGGAAGGCCACGCGTTTTGGTGCGGCTTTCAGGACCGAGATGTTATGCTCGGTTACGCTGGCGATAATCTCGCCAGACAACCCGTAGCTCATGTAATCCTCGTCTACGACGATCAGTCGCCCGGTCTTGGCCACGCTTGCGCGGATGGTCTCGCGGTCTAGCGGCACAAGGCTGACAAGGTCCACGACCTCGGCACTGACACCCTGCGCTTCGAGTGCCTTCGCGGCCTTCAACGCATTGTGAACGCCCATGCCGACGCTGACAATCGACACGTCTTTGCCCTCGCGCACCACCTTGGCCTTGCCGATTTCCAGCGTATAAGGCTCTTCCGGCACATGCACCGTGGCCCCTGCTTCGGTGCCAAGCCATCCCATGCCCTGTAGCCCCTTGTGATACATGTAGACCACGGGGCTGTCGTCGCGCATCGCGGCGGTCATTAGCCCCTTAGCGTCATAGGCGTTCGACGGCGCGACCACCTTCATGCCCGGCAGATGGGCGAAGGTGCCATAGAGGCACTGCGAATGCTGCCCGCCGTCGGAATAGCCGCCGCCGGTGGAGGTCATTAACACCATCGGCACTTTCAGATTGCCACCCGAGAAGTAGATGTTCTTGGCCATCAGGTTGTAGATCGCATCAAAGCAAACGCCAAAGAAGTCGACGAACATCAGCTCCACAACCGGGCGCATACCGTCTTGTGCAGCACCAACAGCAGCGCCGATAAAGGCGGTCTCGGAAATTGGCGTGTCGCGGATGCGCTCGGCACCGAACTCATCCAGCAAGCCACGGGTGTTGCCATAGACCCCACCCAGCGCGCCGATGTCCTCGCCCATCACAAAGACGGTCGGATCAATGCGCATTTCCTGTGCAGTGGCCTCGGCCATGGCACGGGCAATGGTCAGCTTTCTTTCGTTAGATTTTGTCATTGGTCTTCCTCCCTTCAGGCGGCAAAGACGGCAGTCAGCGCGTCTTCGGGTGCCGGATCCGCACTCTCGCGCGCAAATTTGATGGCCGCTTCGACACGGGCCTCGGCTTCGGCTTCAATCATGGCAAGCTCCTCCTCACTTGCGGCACCGTCCTTTAGCAGACGCGCACGCATGGCGGGGATCGGGTCCTTCGCGCTTAGCCCGTCCTTCTCTCCCTCTGGCCGATAGCCCTCGGCGTCGCCCATAAAGTGTCCGGCCAGCCGGTAGGTATCGACCTCAATCAGTGACGGCCCCCCGCCGTTGCGGGCGCGTTCGATGGCCTTGCCCGCGGCCTCGTAAATCGCGAAAGGATCATTGCCCTCGACCCGCGTGCCGGGGATTCCATAGGCGGCGGCGCGCACGTCGTTGGTCGGCACGGCAGTGGCGGCGGATTTGGCCACCGAAATGCCCCAGGCGTTGTCCTCAATCACGCAGACGAACGGCAGGTTCCACACGGCGGCAAGATTCATTGCTTCGTGCCAGGCCCCCTGATTGACTGCGCCTTCACCTACGAAAGCCACCGCCACACCGGGTTTGCCCTGCATCTTGCGGCTGAGTGCGGCCCCAACGGCAGGCCCCATACCCTGCGCGATAATGCCAGAACAGGCGAAGTTCACATCCGCATCAAAGAGATGCATATGCCCGCCGCGACCGCCCGACAGGCCCGTGGTTTTGCCAAATATCTCAGCGGCCATCTTGTCGAGATCGACGCCCTTGGCGATGGCCTGATGGTGCGGGCGGTGGGTGGCCGTGACGACATCCTCGGGAGTCAGGTGCGCACAGACCCCCACCGCCACCGGCTCCTGCCCATCGGACAGGTGCATCTCGCCCGGAATCGGACCGTTGGCCATGTTAAAGGCCGGTGATTTTCCCTCGAAATAGATCTTCGCAATGGTTTCCTCGAACCGCCGGCTCGTGACCATGTTGCGATACATCCAGTGCTGTTCTTTCTGTGTTGGTGCCATCAATCTCTCCTCCCATGTGCGACGGGGTTACCGCCTTGAACACTGCTTGAAGGGTTCCCCCAGACGTCAGGTTAAACAACGCTCGCGTGCCGGTTCGGCACTACGGGACGCTTAACTGTCTCATGATGAGACAGTTTGAGACAGGGCGCGGCAACGTGAGACACGGGTTTCAGGGTTAAACCAAATTATATAGAAAATCAGAATAGTGAACTAATAATTCACCAGATTATATTTTCTCTTGCGCCCATCTATCTCTCTGACAACGTAAAACACAGCTGGAGAGTACCGATGAAAGCCATGACCCTGAATGCCTACGGCAATGACGCGCCGTTTGACGAAGCCCAGATTTCACGCCCTGTGGTGGCCGCCGGCCAAGTGCTGGTCCGCATCAAGGCGACAAGCGTCAACACCATCGACACAATGATCAAGGATATGGGCAAAGATCTGCCCCTGTCGCCAGAACTGCCCGCCGTGCTTGGGATGGATTTCGCGGGGATCGTCGAAGAAGTTGGCGAAGGCGTTACAGGTTTCGCGAAAGGCGACGAGGTTTATGGCTGCGCCGGTGGCCTTGCACATTTGCCCGGTGCGCTGGCCGAATTCATTCCCGCCGATGCGCGTCTTATCGCGCACAAACCCAAAGCGCTGTCGATGCGCGAAGCGGCCGCATTGCCCTTGGTCGGCATTACTGCGTGGGAAGGGCTGCACCGGGCCGGTGTCGCCGATGGCCAAACGGTACTGGTGCAAGGTGGTGCCGGTGGCGTCGGCCATATCGCTGTACAACTGGCGCGCCATCTTGGAGCAAAGGTTTCCGCGACCGGCACTGGCGATAGCCAGCTTTCGATAATCGAAAGCTACGGCGCGCGCGCCGTCGACTTTATGGCCGAAAAGATTGAAGACTATGTTACGGATCATACGGGTGGAGCAGGTTTTGATGCCGTCTTTGACACGGTTGGCGGGGCGAACCTGACCAATTCCTTTGCCGCGGCTGCATTGAACGCGCATATCGTCACCACCGTCGCACTGTCCGAGCTTGACCTGACCCCGGCGCATTTCAAAGGGCTTTCGCTGCACATTGTTTTCATGCTGCTGCCAATGTTGCATGACGTCCGGCGCGAGGTGCATGGGCAAATCCTCGCAGATCTTGCCAAGCTGGTGGATACTGGCAAGGTAAAACCGCTGCTGGATGAACAGGCATTCACGCTTTCGCAAGTGGGCGATGCCTATGCGCGGCTTCAAAGTGGCAAAGCGGTCGGCAAGGTGGTCGTCGAAGTTTGACCCCTGCGGGCCATCCAATCAGGCCATATCCGCATTCATGGCTTGGGCGTCGCCCCATTTACGGGGCGATTGCCCGTACAAGCGTTTGAACTCCCGGCTGAACTGGGACGCGCTGACATAGCCCACATCCAGCGCCGCCTCGGACACGGTCATGCCGCCTGCGATCTTCATCGCGGCATGGTTCAGGCGCATGGATTTGACGAACTGGATAGGCGACATCGTCGTGGTCTGCTTGAATTTGCGGTGGAACACGGCGCGGCTCATCCCGGCGCGGGAGGCCATGTCGTCGATCGACACTGGCTGGCCCAGCTTTGATGACAGATCAGCGATAGACCGCGCAATGGCATTGCCCGGGGCAAAGGCCCGGCGGGCGAACGGACCTGCCGCGCCTCTAAGGATTGCGTAGTATAGCTCGCGCAGACGTGCGTCACCCAAAACAGCCGTATCTGTCGCGGATGCGCCCAGTTGCACCAACCGCAACAGCGCATCCTGAAACCTGTCGTCCCATTGGGCAAGGCGAATACCCGGCGCGCTGCCGGCAGCCGATGGGATGCGATGACCCGCTGTGTCCATTTCGATGCTGATTTCGGTCATCAGCCGCGGGTCCAGTGCGATGTAGAGGCCAAGCAGCGGGTTTTCTGGTGACGCGGCTGGCGTGCCTGCCTCGACCGGCATGGACATCGGGCAGCACATATATTGGCTGCTGTCATAGGCATATCGTTGCCCATCCAGCACCGCCTCCTTGCCGCCGCTGACAATGGCGATAATGCAAGGCTCATAGACCGCTGGCACGCAAGGCACCGCCTCAGTCGCGCGAAACATCTGGACGCCTTTGATACCGGTGGCGATCATGCCGTCACTGGGCATGCGGGTTTCGATGATCTCTCTGATGTGATGTTGGCTCATCTGCCTAGTTAAGTCAGTCAAGGAGTCGCTTTCAACTGAGCCGATACAATTGGGCAAGTATTTGCGATGATTCCGCCTATTTCTGGCGAGAAACGGGATTTATCTCCCCTCTTAATACAGCATCGAAACCGTGAAGAGGACCAAACTCATGGCAGACACCCGCTTTGGCTCCAAGGGCTGGACCCCTGAGCGTCTCGGCGCGCTCGAAGGCAGAACCTACGTCATCACCGGCGCCAACGCAGGCGCGGGATTTCAGGCCGCGCGTATCTTGTTATCCAAGGGCGCAAAAGTCGTAATGCTAAACCGCAGCGTCGAGAAATCCACTGCCGCAGTAGAGGAACTGCAGCAGGAACTCGGCCCGCACGCTGACGTCAGCTTTATCCGCATGGACCTGTCCGATCTGGCCTCGGTGCGCGGCGCAGCCGAGAAGGTCCAAGAGACCGTGCCGTAAATCGACGCTTTGATCTGCAACGCCGCCATCGCGCAGGTGCCGACGCAGAAGCTGACCGTTGACGGCTTTGAGAGCCAACTTGGCACCAACCACTATGGCCACTTTTTGCTGTGCGGTATGCTGTTCGACCGGATCGAACAATCACAGGGCCGGATCGTGGTCGTTGCAAGCCTCGGGTATAAAATGGGGATCAAGACCATCCAGTTCGACGACATGAACTGGGACAACAACTACAGCGCCAATCCGGTCTACAGCCAATCCAAACTGGCGCAGATGATGTTCGCCTATGAGCTGCAGGACCGCATCAAGGCTGCAGGCAGGTCGGTCGAAGTATACGTCTGCCATCCGGGTGCGTCGGCGACCGCGCTGATCAGCACCAGCGGCGGTAGGATGACGCGGGCAACGTGGTGGCTGATGACCAAGACACCATTCGTGCAATCCGCAGAGAAAGGTGCCTATCCGGAGGTCATGTGTGCCACCGAAAACGGACTCGAACAACGCGCGCTGCATGGCCCCACCGGATGGCTGCAAACGGGCGGCCCGGTCGGGACTGGCACGCTTGAACCCCATGCCCATGACAAACCGGTAATGAACCGGCTTTGGACTGTATCGGAAAAGGCCACAGGGTTTACCTGGCCGATCTGAATTTCGCCCAGTCTGTCGAAGCCGCGCATTTCTGGTCATGTCCGGCGATTGGCGCAGCGCTCACGGCATGAGCGCGGCCTTTTCTTCTACCAGAAAATCGATCAATCGCCGGGTCAGCGCCTTTTGCGGACCGCTATCAGGCCAGACAGCAAAAACACCAAGTTCGGGCATAGACCAGTCGGGCAAAATCCGGATCAGGCGCCCCTCCGCAATGTCTTCTGCGACCTCTCCCAGCGGCAGATGCCGGATGCCAAGCCCGGCGAGGACTGCCGATCTGGCCGACGCGATGGTATCGACCTCAAGCCGAATGTGCTCGGGCTCGATGGCGATAACCCTGCCACCTTGCTGAAGCAGCATCGTTCCCGGCAGCATCGAGACACCCACAAAATCGCAGGCGACAAGGTCCCGTAGAGAAAGAATTGCAGGACGCTTGTCCAGATAATCAGGTGCCGCCACCAGTACGGTCTCAAAGTGACCAAGACGGCGGCTTTTCAGGCTGCTGTCGGCCAGCGTCCCCAACCGGATAGCGAGGTCGAAACCGCCTTTCACAAGGTCGGCGGGCACGTCGCTGCTGTGGAGCGTTATCGAGACCAGCGGGTGCGCCTTGGCAAAAGCCCAAAGCGCCTGACGCAGGCTCAGTTGTTCACCCCAAGCTGGCATGGTGACGTGCAAAGTGCCGACCGGTTCTTCATTGCCCGCGCTGATGAGGCTCAGCGCCTCTTCGCCAGCGGCCATCATCCGACGGGCCGGATCAAGCGCAGCATGACCCTCTGGTGTTAGCGACATCGACCGGGTCGAACGGAAGAACAAGGTGACACCCAGCTTGTCTTCCAATCGCGACAGGTGATGGCTGACCACTGAAGTTGAAAGCTTCAGCCGCTTGCCTGCAGCGGTCAGACTGCCTGCATCTGCAATAGCAACGAACACGGCAAGCCCGCGATAGTCATCAATCATCTTTGCACTTTATAGAATAATGATTCCAGCAATTAACGGATAATCGAAAAGGATCCATTGGTCTATCTGTTTCCGCAGACGGCCAAACATCTGACCATCGGTCGTGCCAACCAAACCAAAACATTCACATCCGGAGATACCCATGACCTTCAAGACACTCACCACAGCCGCAGCCTTCGCCTCGCTTGCCAGTGGCACATTTGCAGACGATACCACCACCGTTCAGGCCTTCTACGACCTGCTTAGCAACCCCGGCTCACAAGAGCATGTTGCCGCCTTTCAGGAGGCCACATCCGACGGTTGGGTCAGCGTCGGTGACTATTCAGGCGCCACCAAATCGCGCGAGGCTTTCCTTGGTCAGATGGGCGGCTTCGCCCAGCTTATCCCCGATCTCGACTGGGACATTCGGACGATGCATCAGGACGGCAATTTCGTCACCGTCCGCAGTCGCGCCACAGGCACGCCGATCGGGCCGCTTTTCGGCGTCGATGGCCAAGGCCGCAGCTTTGACATTATGACCATCGACATCCACGAAATCGAAGACGGCGTGATTACCCAAACGTGGCATGTAGAAGACTGGGCCGGCGCACTACAACAGCTGTCGGGCAAGTAAAAAACCTGACCTGTCGGCACTTGCTGACAGGTCTACACCCAACAGTGTTTTCACCATGACGTACGCAGTCACCGCCGTTTCTGTTCAACCGCCACCGTTCACCGGACAGCTCCTTCAGACTTGTTCGCAACTCCGTGTCCGAGGGCCGGGTTGGTCGCCGCCTGTAGACGCGCGGATCGATCCCGGCCAGGGCACAGGCCCGCCGCTGTTTGCAGTTCATCTCTGTCATGGCCCAGTCCACGGCTCTCCGCCTTGCACCGGGCTTCAAAAGCTTTCTCCCAGCATTTCCTTCCGCGTGGTTACGTCGAGCATGTGTTCCGCCAGCATCTTTTTCAGCTTGGCGTTCTCGGCCTCGAGCGCTTTCAGCCGTCAGCCCCCGCGACACCGCTCAACCTTGGCGAAAACGGCCAAATTGCTTCGGTTGATTTCGGTCGCGCCGACGGCAGCACTGGGACTGCCACAGGTAAAGTAGTGGATGCCGATCTGCGCGGTTTTGATCATCGCAACCTGTTTCTGTTGGGCTCCGGCACGTTTCCCGCGTCTGCCACGACGAATCCAAGCCTGACCATCGCCGCGTTGTCACTGCGGGCGGTCGATGCAATCGCAGCCAGCGTGACACAGGACTAGGCTCGGGACCCGCGAATTTTCCTGATCGAAGTTGTTCATTTATTCAGGATGCTCCGCAGCGCTTTGATTTCGTCTTCGACGATACCGTGGCCCGCCCCGGGATAGATTTGCGTGGTAACCGTTGCGCCCAGATCGCGGAACACTTTCTCGGATGCTTTTACACGGGCCAAGGGAATGTGCGGATCTCGCTCGTGACACCCCATTAGGACGGGCGTTCCATCCATTTGGCCCTCGTATCTGAATTCTTTCTCCACTTGATCGTAGAGCGATTGCTGTCGATCGCCACGCCCGTCCTTGGTCCCGACAAGCCCCCCTGATAGGCCAGCCACGCAGGCAAAGGGCGTTCCGGCACGCGCGGCATATTCCAGCGCCAAACAGGCACCTTGGCTAAATCCCAGAACGACCGTGCGCTCCGGACCAAAACCGTCCTGCGCGAGTTCCTCTGAGATTTTCCCGATCACGGCCAATGCCGAAGACAGCCCCGGTTCGTTGTTGGCCAAGGGCGCCAGAAAACTGTCGGGCCACCACGAATTGCCTGCTGCCTCGGGCGCGCGCACGGCGATATCAGGCAATCCCAGATGATGGGCAAGTCCCAGAATATCTTCGGGTGTCCCGCCGCGTCCGTGCAGCATGATCATCGCCAGTCGTGCGCGGGACAGTGGCGGACCACCAGAAACAACACGCCCGTGGCCGTGTGGATCACTGGTCAAATCGCTTTCCTTTTTGGGATGGTGATGGATGGCAGAATGCGTTCGATCCTGTCGCGCTGGCTTTCGTATTGCGCTGGCAACTTCAATTCTTGCCCCAGCGTTTCCATCGGCTCATCCGTAGCAAAGCCGGGCGGATCGGTCGCAATCTCGAACAGCACGCCACCGGGTTCGCGGAAATAGATCGCGTTGAAATATTGCCGGTCAATCTGCGGTGTCACATCGTATCCTTGGCTGCGCAGGGTTTCCTGCCATGCCATCTGGACATCGTCATTTTCCGCACGAAATGCGACATGATGGATTGAACCGGCGCCCTGTCTGCCGATGGACGCTGCATCGGATGTGATCAGATCTATGGCTGAACCGGGCCCATGCCCCTCCGCCAGAAAGCGATACCGCTTCTCCCCGCCGTCCGATGCCTCACCCGTGCTGCTGTAGCCGAACACATCCGTCAGCAGACGGGCGGTGCGGTCGGGATTATCCAGCCATAGGGTGACGGAATGAAAACCGTCATCGACCGGCGCAGCGTCGGTGACGGCACCGGTGCCGCGATCCGTTTCTATCAGTTCAATCCGAAGCCCGTCAGGATCCGTCAGAGCGATCATCTGCTCTCCAAACCGCTCAAACGGGCCGTCGAAATCGACAGCCGCGCCAGCCATCGCCATCATCCAGGCATTCAACCCGTCTTTGGGCACGGCATAAGCTACCGCACTGGCCATGCCCGGCCCCGCGCGTCCGGGACCGGCATCAACGAACGGGAAGAACGTCAGGATGGAGCCCGGCTCGGCCCGCTGGTTGCCATAATAGAGGTGATAGGTGCCGGGATCGTCGAAATTGACCGTCTGTTTGACCAGCCGTTGCAGCAAGGTGCCGACGTAGAAATCGACGTTACCCTGCGGCGGGCCAGAGATTGCAGTGACGTGGTGAAGGCCAGGGATGTTCTGAGTCATGGGCGCGTCCTTTCCTGCCTAGAGATTTTCATGGATAGTGAACACCGCCCTCGGCGCGGCGCGGTTTGCCGATGTCTTCGGGCAGCGGAATGAAATCAGCTTCGTCCCCCGGCACCGTGTCAAAACGGCCCTTGGCCCATTCTTCTTTCGCGGCCTCTATGCGTTCGGGACGCGAGGACACGAAGTTCCACCAGATATAGCGCGGTCCCTCCATCGGCGCGCCGCCAAAGATCATGAACCGTGCTGTCGACTTGGCGCTCACAGTGATCGGATCGCCGGGACGCAGCACCAGAAGCTGGCCCTTTTCGAAGTGGTCACCGGCGATCTCGATCTCTCCCGAGATCGTATAAAGTGCACGTTCCTCGTAAGTGGCGTCGATCGGCATGCTGCGCCCAGCCTGCAGCTCGACATCGCTGTAGAGGGTTTCCGAAGCTGTTCTCAGGTTTGATTTCTTTCCGAACGCTTCACCGGCGATGATACGAGCCTTGATACCATCGCTGTCAAACAGCGGCAGGTCGTCCGATCCGTAATGGATGAACTCCGGCGCGGATTCCTCCTGAGCTTCCGGAAGGGCCATCCAAGTCTGCAATCCGAACAGCTTTTGACCGTGCTTTTTCCTTTCTTCCGAAGTGCGTTCGGAATGGACAATGCCTTTGCCTGCCCGCATCCAGTTGACTGCGCCGGGTTTAATTGTCTGCTCGGTTCCAAGCGAGTCCCGGTGCAGGATCTCGCCCTCGAAAAGATAGGTGAACGTAGCAAGGTTGATGTGGGGATGCGGGCGCACGTCGATGCCTTGATCAGTCAGAAATTCTGCAGGACCCATCTGATCGAAAAAGATGAACGGCCCGACCATCTGGCGCTTGGTGGAGGGCAAGGCACGGCGAACCTCCATTTCGCCCAGATCGACAGCGCGTGGCACGATCAAAGTTTCGATGGCATTGACACCATCTGCGTCTCCGAGAACGGGATCGGGGCAAGGGGAATAGCTCATATCAGTGTCTCCTTTCTTGTGTAATTGCGCGCACCGCTGTGACGCATCTCAGTAAAACATCTTATCTGCTTAGTTTATCCGCAATCTCGACAAGGCGGCGTGCCTGATGGCCGATCGCCGCTTTCACGTCGTCAGTAAATTCCGCGCCCTGCGTATGACTGTAGCCATAGGGGTTGCCACCAGTCTTAAAGATGACCTCATCGGTGTAACCGGGGGCGACGACGAAACCGCCCCAATGCATCACAGTGGTGTATAATGACTGCAAAGTGGTCTCTTGGCCGCCGTGCGTATTTTGGGCAGAAGTCATCGCCGATACCGGCTTGGTTGCCAGCCCACCCTTGCCCCAAACACCGCCGAGCGTGTCGATAAATGCGCGCATCTGGCTGGCCATTACACCGAAACGGGTGCCCGCGGAAATGAGATAAGCATTGGCCCATTCCATGTCTTCGGCGGTCGCTTCTGGGATGTCGGCGGTCGCTTCGGCATGGGCTTTCCACGCGTCTTGACTATTGACCGCTTCGGCAGGAGCGGTCTCACGCGCTTTAAGAAGACGCACGTCGGCACCTTCGGCCTTTGCCGCATCCGCAGCGATAGTCGCCATCTGATGGTTTGTGCCGTAGCTGGAATAGTAGACGATTGCGAGTTTAACGGTCATTTTTCATTCTCCTGTCAGTTGGGTGGTTAACGATTAACTGGTGTATTTGGTTCAATCGGCAATCACAGGCAGTGCCTCTTCCAAACGGGGCCGCAGGTGTGCGTGCTGATCGGGCAATTTCAAAGCCTCGCCGAGATGCGCCGCTTCCTCGTCGCGGTCAAAGCCCGGCTCATTCGTTGCGATCTCGAAGAGGACACCGCCGGGGGTGCGAAAATAAATCGCCCAGAAGTAGTCGCGATCAATGACAGGGGTGACATGCGCGCCCGCCGCCAGTAGGGCCTTGCGCACCTCGGCTTGCACCTCACGGTTCTCAACTGCAAAGGCGACATGGTGGACCGATCCCGCGCCCTCATGAGCCTGTGGGGCGTCGGGCAGCACTTCGATATCTATGATGTCAGCACCGTTGCCGTTCTCTAGGCTCATACGGATCAGCGGACCTTGCCGGTCGATCTCTCGATATCCCATAAACGTAAGTAGCTTGGCTGTGGCCGCCCCATCGCGGAGACGCATTGTTACGCCGCGAAAGCCGTGGATACCTTTATCAGCTGGAACCGGGCCATCTGCATATGGTGCGCGTGGATCACCGGCGACTTCGACCAAGGCGAAGCCATCACCATCGGGACCTGCAAAGCGAAGGCGCTTCTCACCAAAATGCTCTACGTTTTCAATTGCATTGACACCCGCGGAAGAGAGGCGATCGCGCCAGTAATCAAGCGTGTGTTCGGGAACCGCAAATGCCGTCTCCGACACCTCGCCTGTGCCGCGCCGACCCTTCACGATGTTCGGGAACGGGAAATAGGTCATAACGGAACCCGGCGTGCCGATCGTATCACCGTAGTACAGATGATAGACGTCAGGCGCATCAAAGTTGACTGTCTTCTTGACCCGCCTCATACCAAGCACTTTTGTGAAGAAATCGTTATTTTCTTGCGCATCCGACGCCATCGACGTGACGTGGTGCAGGCCTTTGATCTGGGTGAGCATGACGGGTTCCTTGTTTCTGATCTCGCTTGACCATCAACGTAAGGCACCCAATCATTCATCAGAACAGGCATTATGTTGCATTAATTATTGCGTTAAGTGTAATAATGGCAAAATGGGTGAACTTGAGTCCATTCGCGTCTTTCTCGCTGTGGCCGAACTGGAAAGTTTCTCTGGGGCTGCAAGACGGCTTGGCATGACGCCTGCCGCAGTCACGCGCACGATTGCAGCTCTTGAGGACAAACTGAGCTTGCAGCTTTTGGTGCGCACGACCCGGCGCGTATCCATGACCTCTGCCGGGGCCCTTTATGCCGCGCGAGTGGCACCGCTTGCACAGGGGCTGGCACGCGCGGTCGAAGAAACGCGCGAGGCGCAGGGCATGACCGCGGGTCGCATCCGCATCTCTGCGCCCATGTCGCTGGGATTAGAAGTGCTCCCCACCGTTCTGTCGCAATTCGCAACGCTGCATCCTCAGACCCATGTCGCGGTGAACCTGTCAGACAGTTTCGTCGATATTGTCGAAGAGGATTACGATCTGGCCATCCGGGTGTCAGGGCCGCCCACCGACAAGTCCACCATCTGGCGCAAGATCTGCAAGGTGCCGCGAGTTCTGGTGGCGTCGGCTGACTACGTTGCAGCAAAGGGACTACCAAAAACCCCCGACGATCTCGCGGGTTTTGCCTGCCTTAGTTACGAGCAAGACGCCCGGCAAGAACTTTGGGAGTTGTCCAAAGGTGCGACCCACCGCAGTCACAAGGTCGAGGGAACCATCAGCGTAAACAACGGCGATCTGCTGGCAAAGCTGGCGCTAAATGGCGAAGGCATTGCGCTGATGCCCAGATTCATTGTGTCTGATAGTCTGGCAACTGGGCAGTTGATTGAAATTCTGCCTGACTGGATGGTATCCGAAATCTGGTTGACGCTCTACTATCCGCCCTATGACCGACTGCCGCTGCGGGTGGCCGCATTCTCTGATTTCTTCGAAACCCATGTGAAAGAAACATGCGCGCTTTGACAATAGCGCACTGACTAGCGGTGCATTCCACCGCGTCGGACACGACGGGCAACACCCGGTCCCCCTATCTCGCATTCCCGTGCAGCGCGACCTCAGTTTCCGGCCTTTTCCGCCACCGCGCGTGTATTGCGGGCATACCCTTCAGAGCCGTGTTTCGCGCCCGGCCAAACCAAGATTGCCGCCGCCTCAGTCAGTACGTCGCCGCCCTCAAACTTCAGGGCAGGCACCTTCCCCTTTGGATTGGCAGCGAGATAGTTATCTTTTTTGTGATCACCCTAGGCCATCGTGTAAATTTCAATCGGCGCATTAATCCAAGCAACCGCGATATTTGGTGAGAGCGAGCAGGTTTCCGCGATCAAAGCGGACCGGAACGCATGTGAGCACCGTGAAAGCATCGCGCAAAAATTGTCACTAGATCGGCAATAGAAATCCCCGGCGGGAAAAATTTCTCAATGGTTTCAATAGTATATGGCGGAGACGAAGGGATTCGAACCCTCGAGACCCTTCCGGGCCTACTCCCTTAGCAGGGGAGCGCCTTCGACCACTCGGCCACGTCTCCGCTGGCGGGTATATCCAAGCAAACATGGGGAATACAAGGCAAAACTGTCTGGTGCCCGGATTAACTTTCTCCGCGGGAAATCCTCTGGAAAAATCGGGCCGACATCATCTTGTTCCAGCGTCGACGCTCAGGCATCACCAATGTTTCGCAGGATTCCGTCGGCGTTGATGATGGACTGCGCGATTTCGATCGTGGTCGTGCGTTTGGCCATCGCCTGTTTTCGGATGACCGCATAGGCCTCTCGTTCGTCGATACCGTGATGACGCATCAGGATAAATTTCGCGTCGTTGACCTTTTGCAGATTGCCCAACCGGTCGCGCATCTTTGACAGGTCTTTTTGAAAGCGCAGTTGTTCCGCCCAATAGCGCCGCCCCATCAGCATGCTGCTCAACACACTCGCCGCGCGAACCGGTTTGGTCAGGACCGCATGCGCGCCGATCTCGAATATCGTATCCAGCGCCGATGGGTTTTCATATCCGATTACCGCGATCACGGTGGGTGGCTCATGCCCGCTGCTACTGAGGAAGGATTTGATCCGGCTGGCGTTCTGATCAGTGACATCCAGAATGACCAGATCAAACTTCTTTTGCAGGACGTCGGGGATAGGCCACGCGTTCTCGAAGTTGCACCCAATCCGGTTGATCTGTTGCAAGAGGTCATCAGCACTGCGGTCTCGCTGGTGTACGACCAACGTATGCAGATCCCGCAAACTCTGGATGAAATCACTCATCTATCATTCTGTCGATTTGATCACCTTCTGCGGTCTAAAGCTCCAGTCATGTATTTGCGGATAGACCAGATACGGGTCTGGCTTCAAGGCGCGGCGCACCTTGTTCTCAATGACGAACTCACCGGATTCATCCACATGGGCAATGCGCGATTGCAGGTATGTGTGGGTATTGTCGGGGTCGATCTTGATGTGTCCTTGCGGTGCATCGAACGTCGCGCCGAGCAATGCCTCGTGCAGCCGATCCGTGTCCATATCACCCACTTCTTCGAGGGCGTTGGCAAATATGTGCATCTGGCAATAGGCCGCTTCACAGCAGCTGGTAACATCGCGGACCGATCCGAATTTCTGCTTGTACGCTTTCAGGAACTTGCGGTTCGCAGGTGAATTTATGCTGCGAAAATAAGGAGCTGCCGTGATATGACCGACAGATGCCTCGGGACCAATCGCCGCGATCTCGGCCTCGTTGGTGGTCAGGCTGGCAATCGGGCAAACCCGCCCATCCCCGCCCGCAGCATGATAGGCGCGGTAGAAATCAATGCACATCTGACCAACCACGGTCGAGAAAATAGCATCAGGTTTCATTGCGACGATCTCGCGCGCCACCTCGGCAAGGCCAGCCTCATCAACGTCAAAACCATAGTAACGTTCATCCAGCACTTCACCGCCACCCTGACGCAGTACATTGCGCATCACACGGTTTGATTCACGCGGATAAATATAGTCCGAACCAACAAAAAATATCCGCTTCCCATACGTGTTTATCAGATGATTGGCCAACGGAACACTGTTCTGGTTGGGTGTCGCCCCCCCGTAGATCACGTTCGGCGAATACTCGAACCCCTCATACAGTGTGGGATAGAAAAACAGCGCATTGCGCCGCTCGACCACCGGCAACACCTCCTTGCGGGACGAGGACATGTAGCACCCGAATAGCGCCGTGATCCGGTCCTCAACAATCAGTTTCTCTGCCATGTCGCCATAGTTCGACACGACAGAGCCAGGGTTATAGCTGACAGGTTCGATGGGACGCCCCCGAACCCCGCCGCGCGCGTTGATTTCGTCGATCGCCAGAAGCGTACCGTTGAGCTGCGACACCTCAATGATCGACGTCACGCCCGACGTCGAAAAGAGAATTCCGATTTTCCAGCTCTCCTGCGTTTTCACCTACGCCATCCTTATTTAAACATACTCAAATTCAACCCCGTCACCGGCCCGGCGCCCTGCCAGTTTTATGTACCCGCCGGTTTCACGCTTACGCGTATGGTCGGCCGACTCCAGCAGGAACGTCGCCAACGGGAATTCCAGATGTCGCCGCATGGCTCGCCGCAGCCCGCGCGCGCCAAAACGCTTATCATATCCTTTTTCTGAAAGGAATTCGCGAACACCGTCGTCGATCGTGATGGTTACATCATGTTTGCGCAGCCTTCGGTTTAGCCGCTCCAACTCGACATCGACGAGGTTTGGCATAGTCTCCCGACCCAGCCAGTTGAACGTATCAATGTGATCGATCCGGTTCACGAATTCGGGTGGAAACCGGTCCAGAAGGCATTTCATAACAATGTCTTGTGCCCGCGTTCGCCGATCCTTGGCCTGCCCGGTCAGCAGCGACAACAGACCGGAACGCCCGTCATTCAGCTCCATCAGTTCGCGGGCACCCAGATTCGACGACATGAAGATAATCGAATTTCGGAACGAATAAGTCCGCTCGCCAGAGGCAACCGTCAGCAGCCCGTTGTCAAACACGTTGAGCAGCGCCAGCACCACCTCGTTGCTGGCCTTTTCCAATTCGTCGAACAGCACGATTCCCGGCAGGTTGCGCGTGCCCTCGATCTTTTCCTGATCCAGAATTGTCGTCCCTTCCTTGGAACCGACATAGCCCGGCGGCGCCCCGGTAAAGGAGGCGGCGTAGTGCTCTTGTGCCAGCGTGTTCATATCGATCCGGCACATTGCATCCGCGTCGCCATACAGGGCACGCGCGACAGTGCGCACAGTTTCGGTCTTGCCCACACCTGTGGGGCCACTGAACAACAGCGATGCCAGCGGTTTGCGCGGATCACCAATATCGGCGCGCACCACCTTGAGGATTTCCAGTACCTCATCAATGGCACCGTCCTGCCCAATGATCGAGCTGCGCAATTCGCTCTCGACTACGCTCAGGTCAAACGAAAACCGCGAGTTGAGGAAACTCGCCTTGGTGTTGCCGTTGGCATGGCTGATGTCGCGTGTGTTCTCATCGGCAAGCGCCCCTTTCAGCTGCTCTTCGCGCTGGGTGGCTTGCAAACGGTCAGTCAAAAACGGCATTTATTATCCTCGGGAAATTCATTCTTGGTGGCGCGGCACAAAAATGCGCCGCGCCGATCACAGGACGCCTGTTCGTCACCCTGCCTCTTTTTCTTTGGCCCCCGTCGGCAGATTGCCGACCGGACATTGCGCCGTGCCGACCGTCGAGCGCGTGATCTTCTGCACGTCCTCGCGGGTCTTTTCGGCGTCGTTCACCCAGTTGCGGTAGAACTCGAACGGACAGTCCGGCACACCCAGATCGCCGTCACCAGACGCATGCACGCCCGTGTAACCACGGTGCAGCAGCTTAAAGAGGTGGTTCTGTGACTGGTCATTCGCCCGCGCATCGCGGATCTGCGACACCGACAATTGCGCGTATTGAATGCCCATCTCCTCGGTGCCGCATTCGCCCAGCGTCCGTCCGTCAAAACCGATCAACGACGAGTGCCCAAAGTAGCTGTAAACCCCGTCGAAGCCTGCCGCGTTGGCAACGGCCACGTAGCAGTTATTGGCCCACGCCATCGACTTGGCCATGATGATCTGCTGCTCTTTGGCGGGGTACATGTAGCCCTGACAGCGCACGACCAGTTCGGCCCCCTTCATCGCGCAATCACGCCAGATTTCGGGATAGTTGCCGTCGTCGCAGATGATCAGGCTGACTTTCATGCCTTTGGGGCCTTCGGCGACAAATGTCTCACCACCCGGACACCAGCCCTCGATCGGACACCATGGCAGGATCTTGCGGTACTTCTGCACGATCTCACCCTTGTTGTTCATCAGGATGAGGGTGTTGTAGGGGTTCTTCTTTGGGTGCTCCTCGTGGCGCTCACCGGTAATCGAAAAGACGCCCCATGTGTTCGCCTTGCGGCAAGCACGGGCAAAGATCTCGGTCTCGTCGCCGGGGATCGTGGCGGCTGTCTCCATCATCTCGCCGGGATCGTACATGATGCCCTGGGTGCTGTATTCGGGAAAGATCACCAGATCCATGCCCGGCAGCCCCTGTTTCATACCGATGATCATTTCGCCGATCTTCTCGGCGTTTTCCAGCACCTCTGCCTTGGTGTGCAGACGTGGCATTTTATAGTTTACGACCGCAACGCCGACGGTATCGTCGCTGCTTGAAATATCTCCATGTCTCATTTCCTGTCCTTTCCTGTTGACGGGGTTGGTATTGGTGAATGGTTTCGTGGTTCAGAACGTCAGATGTTCCTCTACGACAGCATCTGTCAGTTCGGCCGAGGTGCCCCCCAGCACGACGCGCCCCTTGTCGAGCACAAGGAACCGGTCCGAGGCGGCCCGCGCGAATGGCACATTCTGTTCGACCAAAATGATGCCGAGGCCACGCTCCCGGTTCAGCTGGATGATCGCATCCTCGATCTGCTTGACGATGTTCGGCTGGATGCCTTCGGTCGGCTCGTCCAGCATCAGGATTTTCGGGTCCATCGCCAGCGCGCGGGCAATCGCCAGTTGCTGCTGTTGCCCGCCCGACAGATCGCCGCCCTTGCGCGAAATAAAGTCGCGCAAGATCGGAAACATATCGAACAGATAGTCGGGGATTTCGCGCTTGCCGTCGGCCCGCGCGAAGGTGCCCATCAGGATATTTTCGCGCACGGTAAAGCGCGGAATGATCTCGCGGCCCTGCGGGATGTACCCGATGCCCTGCAATGCCCGTTGTGGCGTGCTGCACTTCAGCAGATCCGAACCGCCGAACTGCAAATCCCCTTTGCAACTGTCGGTCAGTCCCATGATGCTTTTCAGCAGGGTCGTCTTGCCCACCCCATTGCGGCCCAGCACCGACAGGAATTCCCCCGGTTTCAGGTCAAAAGAAACCCCCTGCAACACAGGGCTCTTGCCATAGAACGAATAAAGGTTGTTCGCGCTCAGGTTTTCCATTGTTCAGTGCCCCAGATACGCGGTCTTGACCGCTTCGTTCGCTTCGATTTCCTCGATCGACCCCTCGGCCAGCTTCGCGCCCTGATCCATCACGATGATCCGGTCCGCCACGGTGCGGACAAAGGACATGTCGTGCTCGACCACGATCAGCGTGTGATTGGCGCTGAGAGAGCGAAAGATTTTGGCCGTGCGGTCGGTTTCCTGAATCGTCATCCCGGCGGTCGGCTCGTCCATCAGGATCAGGCGACTGTTCTGCGCGATCAGCATGGCGATCTCCAGCCACTGGGTCTCACCGTGCGACAGATACCCGGCAGGCTCGGACATCTTGTCTGCCAGCCCGACCAGATCCAGTATTTCGCGCATCTTTTTGCTTCGGCGAACCGCTGGCGTGGTCAGGGCGTGCCAGATACCCGGTTTCATGGATTGTGCGACCGACAGGTTCTCTGCGACGCTCAGTTCCTTGTAGACCGATGGCACCTGAAACTTGCGACCGATGCCCAGCCGGGCGCGCCGGAATTCCAGCATTTGCGAAATCTCGGTATCCTGAAACCGGATCGACCCACCCGTTGGCTGCGTTTTGCCGCAGATCAGGTCCAGCGTGGTCGACTTGCCCGCCCCGTTTGGCCCCAATAGGCACAGGATTTCGCCCTGTTCGACATCGAAATCCATTCCATCCACGGCGCGCAGGCCGCCGAATGTCACATGCAGATCTCTGACTTGAAGCTGTGCCATGATCAGCTCTCCTGCTTTCGGCTGAGGGAATTGTCATAAGAAGGGTCTTCGACGGGTTCCGCCGGTCCACCCCGACGGCGCAGCGCGCGCCCCGCATCGACGATGACGCCGTAAATGCCACGCGGCATGAACATCACCACCAGCAGGAACATCAGCCCCAGCATCATGTGCCAGCCTTCAACAAAGACATCCGACAGACGCCCTTCGGCAAGGTTCACAAGGATCGCACCCATCGCTGCGGCCAGCACGGATTCGCGCCCGCCGACAGCACACCAGATGACGATGGCCAGACTGAACGACACGCTCATATAGGTCGGGGATGCAAACTCCAGCACCAGCGCATAGAGCATCCCCGCCCACCCGGCGAGCGCCGCCGAGATGCAGAAGATTACCGTCTGGTAGGTGGCCACGTTGTAGCCAAAGTATCGTGTGCGTTCCACGTCATCGCGGATCGCCCGCAGGATCAGCCCGAACTTGCTGTGTGTCAGGTACAGACCGAATGTCAGCGCCACCATCAGGCAGATGCCGACCAAGTAGTAGAACGACACGCTATAGATATCGATGGTCCAGCCGAACAATGTCAGCTGCGCCAGCCCGGTCAGCCCGTTCTGCCCGCCGGTAAATCCCTGCTGCTCAACCACAAGCAATTGGAATGCGACGAGGAACGCCAGCGTGATCACCGCGACGAACACACCCGCGATGCGCGCCCGGAACATGAATATGGCGATCAGCCCGCCCACCGCTGCCGGGATCAACAGACCCGCCAGCAGGGTAAAGGTCAGCGAATGAAACGGCAGCCAAAGGGTCGGCAGCGTGTCAACATTGTTCCACCCCATGAAATCCGGCAGATTATCTCCGCTGGCCTTCAGCTTCAGGTGCATGGCCATCGCGTAGGATCCCATGCCAAAGGTCGCCGCCTGCCCGAGGTTCAGCAATCCCGCCGTCCCCCATGACAAGGCGAGGGCCATCGACACGATTGCCAGGCTCAGATAGCGCGCGAATGTGTTCAGTTCATACCCGTCATAGCCAAAGAATGCGGGCACACCGAACAGGACCACAGCAGCAAAGAGGCCAAGTCCGATGATGTCATATGATAGTTTGGAGTTCATTATCCGGCTCCTCAGCGGCGTGTATCAGCAGGGAATAGGCCGCGAGGCCGGTATCGGATCAGCAGGATAATCCCCGCCAGAACGGCAATCCGCCCCAGCGTGTCGTTGATCACGATCGAAAACAGCGCAGTCACCTCACCAATCAGCAATGCTGCCGCTGCGGTGCCCATCAGGCTTCCCAGCCCGCCAACAATCACCACCAGGAACGCATCCACGACCAGACCTGTGCCCATCGTGGGGATCGTGCTGAACAGCGGCGTAATCAGCGCGCCCGCGATCCCGGCCAACCCCGCACCATAGGCAAAGGTGACGGAATAGACTTTCTTGGCCTCGATCCCGTAGCATTCGGAAATGCCCCGGTTCTGTATGACCGCGCGCAGCTTCATCCCGAATTCGGTTCGCGTCATCAGCATCCATGTGCCCGCCAGCACGACCAGCGAAAAGAAGATCACGAACAATCGGTAGTTGGACATTACCAGACTGCCGATCTCGATATTGCCCGACAGCCACTCTGGCCCACGCACGAACCGCGATTCCGCACCGACGCCCAGCCGCACTGCTTGTTGCAGGATGATCCCGATGCCCCATGTCGCCAGAATGGTATCCAATGGCCGGGTATAGAGCCGCTGAACGATCACCTTTTCGATCACCCAACCCGCCGCCGCGACAGCCAGAAAAACCAGTGGTAACGCCGTCACCACGCCCAGCCCCGCATAGGTCTGCAATGCCCATGTGGCATAGGCCCCGAGCATCACAAACTCGCCATGCGCCAGATTGATGACACCCATCGTGCCGTAGATGATGGCCAGACCCAGGGCGATGATCAGCAAAATCGAAGCGAAGCTCACCCCCGCAAAGACCTGGTTAAAGACTACGTCCATCGGACAGTTTCCTCCTATGGTCCGGCTCGGGGTACGAGCCGGACACTGTTGGTTTCGAAATGTTCAGAGAGATCCCGCGCGAACGCTCAGGACTTGACCAGACCCGCCCCGGTGCATTCCTGCCCCGGATAGGCCGCATAGGGTTTCGGCTCGAACCGTTCGTCGGACTGCACGATAACCTTGGCCTGCCCGTCGGACTGCCACTGGCCGATCTTGGGCCACAGGTGCGTGTGCAGATTCTCATCGATCAGGATTTCGCCCTGTGGGGCCATCATTGTCATCCCGACTGCGGCATCGCGGATACCTGTCGGCGTGATGTTGGACGGATCAAGCTTCTCCAGTGCAGCCTTGAATTGGTACACTTGGAAATACGCCGCTTCGCTGACAAAGTGCGTCACCTCATCAGCGCCAAAGCGCGCTTTGTAAGCCTCGACAAACTTCTCGTTCTCAGCCGATTCGTGCCCCATGAAATAAGGCGCAGATGAGAAGTGGCCTGCTGCCGCCTCACCACCGATGGCTTTCACTTCAACTTCAGAGCGCGTCAGGCTGCAAACGGGCAGTTTCGCCGGATCCAGCTCTGCCGCGTGGTACTGACGGGCAAAAGCAACATCCGAGTCCCCGACGAGGGTCGAGAAGATCACATCCGGCTCTTCCGCACGGATACGGTTGATGACCGAGCTGAAATCGGAATGGCCCATTGGCACATATTCCTCATGCACCACCTCGCCATCGAGGACTTTCAGCAATGTCTTGCAGTAGTTGTTCTCTTCTTTCGGATAGACGTAGTTATTGCCCACCATGTAGAAGCGCGAGCCGAAATTCTCCGCCAGCCAAGGGATCAGAATATCCTGCTGCTGATTGGCCAATGCGCCGCCATACATGATGTTGCGCGAGCATTCACGCCCTTCATATAGCGTTGGATACCAATAGAGGTTGTTGCGCTGCTCTGCGATTGGCAGAACCGCCTGCCGGCTGGATGACGTGTACGAGCCAAAGACGCTGACGCATTTATCACGGATCATCAGACGCCGCGCACGGTCGGCATAGGTCGCGGGATCGGATGCCGGGTCTTCGATGATCGGGCGCAGTTGCTTGCCATGCACACCGCCTGCCGCGTTGATCTCCTCGATCGCCATCAGGGCTGCATCGTGCAGCGTATGTTCGACCACAGCCACGGCCCCGGTCAGCGAGAATAGCAATCCCACCGGAATATCATCACCTGCGGCATAGGCGCGGCTAACGCCACTCAACAAAGCTGGCGCCGACAAACCACCCGCCAGCCCCAGTGTACTGGCAGCACCAGCGCGGCCTAAAAACTCTCTTCTCTTCATTGATTTTCTCCCCCTGTTAATTTTGTTTCACTTGGTCAAAACGCAAAAAAATAGCCCTCGACCGCAGTAGAAACTGCGATTGAGAGCTATTTTGCTCAGTAAATTCGTGAGAGCTCGCATTTGAGCTCGAACTAATCGTTCACAAATTCCGTATTTTTTGCAAGAAAATTATTCCGTGACTATTCAGCAAGTTACAAACTTGTTCACACGCTTAGATAGAATGCCCCTGACCCGCCATAAGTTCCGACTATGCCCGTGATCGCTCTGGCGGTCTGCTCTAACCGTCGGCCACCTGCTATGGTCGCGCAAAATTTGGATCGGAGTGGACGATGATCGAACAACACCAGGACATCCGCGATGCCGTCGCGAAACTGTGCGAGGGGTTTCCCGGCGCATATTGGCGCGAGATAGACCGCTCCCGCGCCTATCCGTCTGATTTTGTCGACGCACTGACCGAACAGGGTTATCTCAGCGCGCTCATCCCCGAAGAATACGGCGGCATCGGGCTGACCCTGTCTGCCGGGACCGCGATCCTAGAGGAAATTCACCGCGCTGGCTGCAACGCCGCCGCCTGTCATGCGCAGATGTACACAATGGGCACCCTGCTAAGACACGGAAACGACAAACAAAAACAGCAGTATTTGCCGGGGATCGCCGACGGCTCGTTGCGACTTCAGGCCTTTGGCGTAACCGAACCGGGCAGCGGCACCAACACCCCCGCGATCAAGACCACCGCCCGCCGGGATGGCGACAGATACATCATCAACGGACAGAAAATCTGGACCTCACGTGCCGAATATTCCGACCTGATGATCCTGCTGGCCCGCACCACGCCGTTGGATCAGTGCCAGAAGAAGACCGACGGCCTGTCGGTCTTTATCCTCGACATGAACGAGGCCCGGCAAAATGGCCTGCGTATTTCGCCCATCCGCACGATGATGAACCACGCCACCTGCGAGGTGTTCTTCGACAATGTCGAAGTGCCGGCAGAAAACCTGATCGGCACCGAGGGCAAGGGGTTCGGCTATATCATGTCTGGCATGAACGCCGAGCGTATCCTGATCGCGTCTGAATGTATCGGCGACGCCAAATGGCTGATTGATAAATCCTCTGCCTATGCGTCAGAGCGCGAGGTGTTCGGTCGCCCGATCGGGCAGAATCAGGGAATATCCTTCCCCATCGCACAGGCCTACGCGCGGATGCGCGCCGCCGAGTTGATGGTGCAGGATGCCGTGCGGCTCTACGAGGCGGGCCACAATCCGGGTGCCGAGGCCAACATGGCCAAGATGCTGGCAGCAGAGGCCAGTTGGGAAGCCGCAGAAGCCGCCGTACAAACCCACGGTGGTTTCGGCTTCGCCGAGGAATACGATATCGAACGCAAATTCCGCGAAACCCGACTTTATCAGGTTGCACCGATTTCGACCAACCTGATTCTGTCCTACCTCGCCGAACACGTGTTGAAGATGCCGCGCAGTTACTGACCGGATGACGGCGCTCCGCGTGGTGCCGCCGCGCGGCGCAGGCGATCATTGATCGCACGCCCCAGCCCGTGATCCGGGATCGGCGCGACGGCAATACCTGTCACCCCGCTCGCGTCCAACGCATGCAGCACCTCAAACAGCCGTGCCGCCGCTTCAGTCAGATCGCCCGACGCGGACAGGGTGGTATCCCCCACCACATCCGGCCCGAACCCTACCAGCACTTCGCCCGCCTGCGCCCGTTGCGCGTTCAGCCGAACCCCCGCACGCGGCGCATAGTGCGAGGCCAGTTGCCCCGGCGCGGTCAACGGCGCACCCGATACCGGCGCGGCCAATGGCATGCCCAGCGCCGCCTCGACCGCTTCGGCAGGCAGTCCGCCGGGGCGCAGCAACGTGGGCATATCGCCCAAACCAACGATCGTAGATTCCACCCCCACCGGACAGGCACCGCCATCGACGATACCCGCGATGCGCCCGTCCAGTCCCGCCAGCACATGCGCGGCCTGCGTCGGGCTGATGCGTCCCGATGGGTTGGCCGACGGCGCGGCAATCGGCCCGCCGAATGCCGCCAGCAGCGCGGCCCCCACCGGATGATCGGGCGCACGCAGCGCAACACTCGGCTGGCCTGCGCTGACCAGCGGACTTAGCCCGCTACCTGCGCGCAAGGGCAACACCAGCGTCAGCGGGCCGGGCCAGAACGCGGCAGCCAGCCGGTCGGCCATATCACTCCATTCTGCATAGATCTGCGCGGCGTTCGCATCCGCCACATGCACGATCAACGGGTTGAATTGGGGCCGATCCTTGGCCGCAAAAATCCGCGCCACCGCCGCGCCGTTCCGCGCATCCGCGCCCAGACCGTAAACCGTTTCGGTCGGGAACGCGATCAGCGCCCCCTGATCCAGCAGTGCTGCGGCTTGGGCTATACCCGCCGCATCCGCAGTCAACATGCGTGTTTCCAGATCGGTCTCGGCCAAGTCGGTACGTCCTTATCACCCGTGACGCGGCGTTCTGCTTGATGGTGCATCCCGGCGCGATACGCTAAGTCGATATGAAACCGTGATTATCGCGCACACGCGTCAATGCCAAGCAGCACGCCGCGCGCAGGTAAGGAGATGCCAGATGCCCTATCGCGCCCCAGTCGACGACTATCAGTTCCTGTTCGAACACGTTGTCGGCCTGTCCAAGGTCACAGAAACCGACCGCTTTGCCGAGGCGACGCCAGACATGACCGCCGCCATCCTGACAGAAGCAGGCCGCATGTGCGAGGACGTGCTTGCCCCGCTTCAGCGCCCCGGCGACCTGCATCCGGCACATTTGGAAAACGGCATCGTGCGCACCAGCCCGGGATATGCCGAGGGCTACAAGGCCATCGCCGACGGCGGATGGGTGTCGATCAGCGCCAGTCCCGAATATGGCGGCATGGGCCTGCCGATGACCGTGACGACCGCAGTGAACGAAATGATGAGCGCCGCCTGTCTGTCGCTTCAGCTGAACCCGCTGATGACCCAAGGCCAGATCGAGGCACTGGACCACCACGCCAGCGACGAGATCAAGGCGCTCTATCTGCCCAAACTGGTCAGCGGCGAATGGTCCGGCACCATGAACCTGACCGAATCGCAGGCAGGCAGCGATGTCGGTGCCTTGCGCACCAAGGCCGAGGACAACGGCGATGGAACCTATGCCATCACCGGGCAAAAGATTTTTATCAGTTGGGGCGATAACGATTTTACCGAAAACGTCTGCCACCTTGTGCTGGCCCGTCTTCCCGACGGTGCGCCGGGCACCAAGGGGATCAGCCTCTTTCTGGTGCCAAAGATCATCCCCAACGCCGACGGCACACTGGGCGAACATAACAGCCTCAAGGTCGTCTCACTTGAACACAAGGTTGGCCTGCACGGCAGCCCGACTGCGGTGATGCAATATGACTGCGCAACCGGCTGGCTGGTCGGCGAGCCTCAGGGCGGTATGCGCGCCATGTTCACCATGATGAACAACGCCCGCCTCGGTGTCGGCGGTCAGGGCATCGGCGCGGCCGAGGGCGCATATCAGCAGGCGCTGAACTACGCGCTGGAGCGCAAACAGGGCCGCAGCATGATCGAGGGCGGCACCGGCACGATCGTCGATCACGCAGACGTGCGGCGGATGCTGCTGACAATGAAGGCGGACATTTTTGCCGCGCGCGCCATTGCGCTCAGCTGTGCTGTGGCAATCGACATGCAGACTGCCGAACAGGGCAGCGAATGGGCCGCCCGCGCCGCCCTGCTGACCCCGATCGCCAAGGCCTTCGGCACGATGACCGGCAGCACGGTCGCTGACATGGGTGTGCAGGTCCATGGCGGCATGGGTTATATCGAGGAAACCGGCGCCGCGCAGTTCGCCCGCGATGTCCGCGTGACCGAAATCTACGAGGGCACCAACGGCATTCAGGCAATGGACTTGGTCGCGCGCAAGATGATGGATGCTGGCGCGGCGGCCTTTACCCTGCTGGACGAAATCGACGCCGCTGCCAAATCGGCACAGGACACCCTGCCCGATCTGGCCACCCCCGTGGCGGATGCTGCGCGCGCACTACGCGAAACAGTCGAATGGCTGGTGACGCAGGACGACATGAACGACCGCTTTGCCGGTGCCGTTCCATTCCTGCGTGGTTTCGCACGGGTTCTGGGCGGATATTTCCACCTGACTGCGGCGCAGACCGATCCCGACGGCGCACATGCCAAGCTGGCGCATTTCTATATCACCCGCATGTTGCCGGAATATACCGGCGCGCTGGCCCATGCACGCGCCGGGGCGGCGGGCCTCTACACCCTCAGCGTTGACGACCTGAGCCGATGAAGGACGCGGCACCCGGCGGACTGCGTTACCCGTGGTCCGAACCACCCGCAGAGGGTGAGGCAGTGCAGGTCGCCCCCGGCATCCTGTGGATGCGCCTGCCGTTGCCAATGGTGCTGGATCACGTCAACATCTACGCGCTGGACGACGGCGACAGCTGGACCATCGTCGATACCGGCATGCACTCCCGCCGCTCTGTCGGCATATGGGAGGCCCTGCTTGAAGGCCCATTGCAGGGACGCCCGGTAGGCCGCGTGATCCTGACGCATCACCACCCCGATCACGTTGGCATGGTCGGCTGGCTGATGGAGCGCTTCGGCGCGGAACTCGTCACCACACGCACGGCATGGCTGATGGCACGCATGCTGATCCTCGATGTCGAAGAACGCCCGACACCGCAGGCGCTGAACTTCTGGCGCAGCGCCGGAATGGACGAGGCGGTGTTTGCCGAACGCAAGGATGCGCGCCCCTATAATTTCGCCGACACCTGCGTGCCGCTGCCCATTGGCTACACACGGGTCAAGCAAGGCGACACACTGATCGTCGGCGGGCGTGACTGGGATGTTCATATCGGCAACGGCCATGCCCCCGAACACCTGACCCTGTGGAGCCGCGAGGACAATCTGGTGATTGCAGGCGACCAGATCATTTCGTCCATCAGCCCCAATCTGGGCGTTTATCCGACCGAACCCGACGCTGATCCGGTCGCGGACTGGCTAGAGGCCTGCGCCCGGTTTGCCGCACTCGCCACGCCTGAGCAACTGGTTCTCAGCGGCCACAAACTGCCCTTTACCGGGCTTCCCACCCGCATGCGCCAACTGATCGACAATCACCACGGCGCGCTGACCAGACTAGAGGCACACCTGTCCACGCCACGTACTGCGGCAGAATGCTTTGCCTCGCTCTTTAAACGCAAGATTGATCACGGTACCTATGGCTTGGCCCTTGTCGAAGCCGTTGCACATCTCAATCATCTGTATCAGGCTGGGCGCATTAACCGTACACGCCGTGCGGACGGCGCATGGCTGTGGCAAAGTAAGGGGTAAACATTGGACAATCAGATCATGACCTCGGCAGAGGTTGAAGAGGCCGCAGCCCTACCGCGCTGCCACGAGGTACACACCGATCCCGACACCCCCAATGCAGCAGCGGGCGCACCCGCCACGCTCGGCAAAAAGCCCGTCGAACAGAAAAGCCCGGCACAATGGGCCTATGAGCGGCTGATTCTCTATATCCAGAACTTTGAAAAGACTCTGGATAGCGAACACGAGGTCGCGATGGGCTTTACCGGTGGCGACGCAGGTATTCTGCGGATTGAGGGAATGGGCTATTTCGACCCCGACATCGTGACCTTCTACGGCAGTGATCCGGCAGGCGGCAAAACCCAGCTTGTGCAGCATGTCGGCCAGCTCAGCGTGCTCTTGCGTGCCGTGCCCAAGCCCGAGCCAGCAGCCGAAGCAACCCGCATCGGATTTCGCCTCGCGGCCGATCTGGACAAGGCATGACCACCGCGCCCGATCCCGGCTTTGGGCGTGACAGGCGCTTGCAAATCCGCTAAGCACCAACCGAATTCGAGACGAAAAGGACACGAAATCACATGGCAGAGCACAAGCACGGCGAAATGAACATCGACGTACAGGAAAAAACCTTTGAGGGGTTCATCACCGCATCGGCACGCGTTGCGATGGTTTCCATCGCCGCCCTGATCTTCATGGCGCTGGTCAACAGCTAATCCGCCCCGACAGCGGTTCGCGCGCCAAAGATATGACGCCGCCGACCTGACAGGAGAGTCTCATGCGTTTCTGGATAGTCGCACTCTGCGCCTTGTTCACCCTTAGCGGTTGTGCTGGCGAACGGGTCTGGGCCACCGACGAAGAAGTGTCGAAAGCCGCCTACCACTTTGACGGCCCGACGCGCCTGACACTCTACACCATGATCAACAACCGCACCGGAAACGGCGCGCACACGTCGCTGATGATCAATGGCAACCAACGGGTGATCTGGGATCCGGCCGGATCGTTCAAACATGAAACGATCCCCGAACGTAACGACGTGCTCTATGGGATCACGCCGCCCGTTGCGGACGTCTACACCCGTTACCACGCGCGCAAGACATACCACGTAAAAATCCAGACCCTCGACGTCAGCCCCGAAATGGCCCAGCGCGCGATCGCATTGGCGCAGAACTACGGTGCCGTGCCCGCCGCACAATGCGCCAAGAGTACATCCGAGATCATGGCACAGCTTTTTCCGGGCAAGATCACGCCCGGCTGGTATCCAAAGAAGCTGGCAGAACAATTCGCGCGCATTCCCGGCGTGAAAGAGCGGACGCTGCACGAATATGACGACGACGACAATTCCAAGGTTCTGGCCGAATGGGATCCGAACAAGTGGAAAAACACGGCGTATTGATCCGCCGCTGATCACACCACAGCATAGAAAAAGCCCCGGATAACCTCCGGGGCTTTTTTTGATTTCAGCGCCTGCAATCTCTGCAACCGGCCCTGCTGACCTCCCACCCCGTGCCACGTTTGCATAGGGTGGAAGGGGTCAATGTTAGCCGAACACTTTGGTCAGTGCGTTGCTGGTCGCGCTGATGATCTCGTCAACGTCGTCCTTGGTAACGATCAACGCGGGCGAATAGCACAGCGTATTGTTGAAGCCGGGGATCGAACGGTTTGTCATGCCGATCACCACGCCTTGCGCCATACAGTCGCCTACGACCGCCGCTGCCATCTTCTCGTCCACCGGTTCTTTGCTGGCGCGGTCTGTCACCAGTTCCGCCCCCAGAAACAGACCCTTGCCGCGCACATTGCCGATCACTTCATGCTTGTCCGCCAGCGCGTGCAACTGGTCCAGCATGTAGTCGCCCATCTTGATCGTGTTGCCCAGCAAATCCTCTTCTTCGATGATCGCCATGTTTTCCAGAGCCGCTGCCGGACCGGCCGTGCAGCCGCCAAAGGTGGAAATATCGCGGAAGTAGTTCATCGGATCAGTGCTGTCGTCGCGGAACATCTCGAACACCCGCTCGTTGGTCACGCAGCACGCAATCGCGGCATAGCCAGACGCGACCCCCTTGGCCATCGTCACGAAATCAGGCTCGACTCCGTAATGCTGATATCCGAACCACGTGCCGGTACGACCCACACCGCAAACCACTTCGTCGATATGCAGCAGGATGTCATACTTGCGGCAGATTTCCTGCACGCGCGGCCAGTAGCCCTCGGGCGGGGTGATCACGCCACCACCCGCCGTTACCGGCTCTAGGCACAGTGCGCCGATGGTCTCGGGCCCTTCTGCCAGAATGACCTCTTCGATCGCGTTGGCCGCAGCCACGCCGTACTCTTCGCCGCTCAGGTCCCATTGCGCGCGGTATTCCATGCAATGCGGCACCCGGACGAAACCGGGGGCAAAAGGACCGTACTGCGCGTTGCGCTCGTCCTGCCCGCCCGCCGACATCGCGGCAAGGGTGGAACCGTGATAGTCCCGGTCACGGTAAAGTATCTTGTACTTCTTGCCGCCGTACCGCTTGTGCGCGATCTGGCGAACCATCTTGAACGCCTTCTCATTCGCCTCCGAGCCCGAGTTGGTATAATAAACCCGGCTCATCCCCGGCATTTTCGAGATCAGCTTTTCCGAGAATAATGCGCCGGGGATCGACCCGGTGGAACCGGCAAAATATGGCAGCTTGATCAGTTGGTCACGCACCGCGTTGGCGATCCGTTCGCGACCGTAACCGACGTTAACGGTCCAAACACCACCAGAGACGGCATCAAGATGTTCTTTGCCTTTCTGATCCCAGACGCGCATTCCCTTGCCTTCGACGATGATGCGAGGATCGGCCTTGGGGTCGTCGCCCGTCCAGGGCGCGTGCTGAATCAGATGGTGCCAGACATGCGCACGGTCGGCGTCGACGACCTTTTCGATGTCATTGTCCAGAAATTTGCCGTCCATGTCTTTCCTCCATCAGATTGCGACCCGGCACACCTTCATGCGGCGCGGGCCATCGGTCTCAATAATCATCGGTTTGAGTGCTATACCATCCCTGACTGCGCCTAAGCGATAGGGCCAGATAAAAGCAACATTATAGCCAATTCGGCCTCCCGGCTTTTGATGTTCGAAAAATGACACCGTAAGTCTCAGATATTTCGCCACTTTGCCAGAAATGTCTTTTCGGCGTTCCGAAAAGGCCAGCGTCGAGCAGCATAAAATCATTGATCGGCACCGCATTTTCCGTTCGGATAGCCTCCGAAGAGACCACCAGTACCTAATCTCTGGCGGATTCTTGTGAGGAATCACCGCGCAAGACGGGACCTCACAGCTTGTCCAAGCAACCAACCAACGGGAGACTACTTCAAATGAAACTAAGAACCAAAATCATGTCCGCCGTCGCTGCCACCGCCGTACTGTCCGGGGCAAATGCGGCCAGCGCGGACATCACCGTGGGCTATTTTCTGGAATGGCCCATGCCTTTCCAATACGCCAAGTCCACGGGCATGTATGACGAGGCCCTCGGCACGACCGTCAACTGGCGCGCATTTGGTGCAGGCACGGAAATGTCGGCGGCAATGGCCTCAGGCGACGTGCAAATCTCGGTCAGTCAGGGTGTGCCGCCCTTCGTCGTCGCGGCCTCCAGCGGTCAGGATCTGCAAATTGTCGACGTAGCTGTCAGCTATGCCGAGAACGACAACTGCGTCGTGGCCGAGGCATTGGAAATTGACAAGGACAGCGCCGGAGAACTCGCCGGCAAGAAAGTCGCCGTACCGCTCGGAACAGCTGCCCATTACGGATATCTTAAACAGATGAGCCACTTTGGCGTCGATATCGCCAGCATGGAAATCGTGAACATGAACCCGCCCGAAGGTGCCGCCGCCCTCGCACAGGGCGCGGTCGACATGTTCTGCGGCTGGGGCGGTAGCCTGCGCCGCGCGCTTGAGCATGGCAATGTGCTGCTGACCGGCGCAGAAAAGGAAGAACTGGGCATTCTGGTCTTTGACGTCACCTCGGTGCCCGCGGCCTATGCGGCAGAAAATGCCGAGCAACTGGCCACTTTCCTCGCCGTAACGGCCAAAGCGAACGACATGTGGAACAGCGGCGAACACACCGACGAGATGCTGCCCGTGATCGCCAAAGACGCTGGCATGGACCCGGACGCCACCAAAGCGACCATCGACACATTCGTATTCCCGTCACGTGATGAGCAACTTACCGAAAAATGGCTCGGTGGTGGCGCGCAGGAGTTCATGAAAGGCGTGGCAGACGTGTTCGTTGAGGCAGGCAGCATCGACGCGGCGCTGGACACCTATGATGACGCGGTCAACGTCGAGCCCCTCAAAGCCGCAGGCATGTAAACGCAGCGGCTTTCTGACTTCGGGCCCGGAGCAATCGCTCCGGGTCCGTTTTCCCTTGACGAGAATCAAGAAAAATAAGGGGGCGGGGCATGTCCACGTTGAACATCGAACACCTGTCGATGCGCTTTGATCTACCGAATGGCAGCCATGTGCAGGCTTTGCAGGACGTATCGCTAGAGCTGAAAACCGGCGAATTGATGAGCGTGCTGGGGCCATCGGGCTGCGGCAAAACCACATTGCTGAACATCGTCGCGGGTTTTCTGGCACCGACCGAGGGCAAGATCGTGCTGAACGGCAAAACCGTACAGGGCCCGGACGCCGAACGCGGCATGGTCTTCCAACAGGGCGCGCTCTTTGAATGGATGAGCGTGCGCGACAACGTCAGCTTTGGCCCCCGCATGAAAGGTATGCGCCGGGCGGAATACGCGGCCAATGTCGATCACTTGCTAGAGATCGTCGGCCTGCGCGATTTCAAGGAGAAATCAGTCTACGAACTTTCCGGCGGCATGCAGCAGCGCGTCGCGCTCGCACGGTGCCTTGCCAACGACCCTGACGTGATCCTGATGGACGAACCCTTGGGCGCGCTCGACGCACTGACGCGCGAGAAAATGCAGGGGCTTGTGCTGAAACTCTGGAAAGAAACCGGCAAGACCATCATCCTCATCACCCACTCCGTCGAAGAGGCGCTGCTGTTGGGCGAACGGCTGCTGGTCATGGCCCCGCGTCCCGGTCGCATCCACAAGGAGTACCGCCTGCCCTTTGCCGACATGGGCGTGGGTCAAGACCTGCGAGAGGTGAAAAAACACCCGGAATTCAACGAGAAAAGAGAAGAAATCCTGTCGATGATCTGGGATATGGAAGAAGAGATCATGGGCCGCGCCGAGGAGGCAAACGCATGATTATCCTGATCATCTATATCGCCGTTTTCGCCCTGTCCTTCTTCATCGTCCGCAAGGTCGTCAAGACGATGATGCAAAGCCGCGCTGACTTTACGTCGCTCAAGACCGTAACATTCGGGGACGAAAGCGCCGTGCGTCCCGACCGCTGGGCCAGCGTGATTTCAGTGGTGACAATCTTTCTGCTCTGGGGCGCATTCACCGGCTCAAAATGGGTCCCGATCCACGCCCCCGGCCCCTTTGTCGGCGACAGTGAATTCACCTACACGGTCGAGGCAGCCGACGGCAGCCGTGACGACGCCACCGTTTATGCGCGCGTATTCAAAGTGGGAGAAGAAGTCGCCGAACGCGAAGTTGAACCCGGCGATGGCTTTGCCAAGAACGACAGCGTGACCGTCGGTGCGTGGCGCTCCACCCTTATCCGGGTTGACCGCAATGACGACATCACCCGCAAGGACGGCGCAAACGTGGTCGCGGTCGATGGCAAGCCCATCGCACCGGGTGGTGAGGTGTTCGTAGACGCCGGACGCATTGCCATGACGGCCAAAGGATCGCTGAACTTCGCCCCCCCCACCGGCATGCAGATGGAGCCGATCTGGCTGCCCCCACCAGAGGACGTGGTAGCCCGTATCGGGGAAATCTCGCGCACGGGCTATCAGAACTTTACCTTGTGGGAACACCTCTACTGGTCACTCTTTCGCGTGATCGTGGGCTTTGCCTTGGGCGCGCTGGTCGGCATCCCTCTGGGCTATGCCATGGGGCTCAGCGACTGGTTCCGCGGCTGGTTCGATCCAATTGTCGAATTCATGCGCCCGGTGCCACCCTTGGCCCTGATTCCGCTGGTAATCATCTGGGCGGGCATCGGCGAGAGCGGCAAGATCATCCTGCTCTTCCTCGCCGCGCTGTGGATTATGACCATCTCGGCGCGCGCGGGCGTATCGGGTGTGGCCATCTCCAAGGTCCACGCCGCCTATTCCCTGGGGGCCAGCAAATGGCAACTGATGCGCTACGTGATCGTCCCCAATAGCCTGCCAGAGATATTCACCGGCGCACGTGTCGCGATGGGCGTCTGCTGGGGCACAGTGGTCGCCGCCGAACTGGTCGCGGCGGAAAAGGGTGCCGGCATGATGATCATGGTCGCCTCGCGGTTCCAGCTAACCGACATCGTGATCATGGGTATCATCCTGATCGGCATCATCGGCTACGGCATCGACATCCTGATGCGCAAGGCAGAGGATTGGCTGGTCCCATGGAAGGGTCGGGTCTGAAACTATTGCTGCGTGCGATTCAGATCGCGCGCAGCGTCAGGCTGATCCCCATCGCCACCAGCATGATCAACACCCCGATGCGGAATGCGTCGGGGGACAGCCGGTCGCGCACACGCCCGCCAATCGCCACACCCGCAAAAGCGACACCAACCCCCATCACCGACAAAACGAGGGCAGCAAAGGTAAATATCCCCAGCCGTTGCAGCCCGATGGCCATGATGATGCTGGACAGGGTAAATGAACAGTTCATCGCCTGAATGAAAACCGCACGGTCTAGCTTGAGCGCCATCAGGTAGGGCAAGGAAGGTATCACCTGCGATCCGGTGACGCCATTCACGATCCCCGTCAGAAAACCGCTCAGCGGTGCCAGACGCCGCGCCGGGCCGGGGGCGAGCGCAACACCCGGTTTGGCGAGGAAAAAGAGGCTCCACAGGACCAGAACCACCCCCAGTAGCGCGCCGGCCAGCCGCCCATCAATACGGGCCAGCATCCATAACCCGATCAGCAATCCCGGCACCGTCGCCAGCAACATCGGCCAGAACCGCCGCACTGTCGCGCTGAATTTCCCGGCCTGCACCATCACAAGGATGTTCGCGGCCACCGACGGAATGATCACCAGCGGCAGCGCCTCCTTCAGTCCGACCGCCACGGCGAGGAACGGCAGGCACATCGTCGAAAAGCCAAGCCCGGTCACGCCCTTCGCCGCCCCGGCAAAAAGATAGGTGGCAAACACCGCCGCGATCTGCCCGGCAGAATAGGCACTCGTCAGATCGCTCAGCATAGTTCCGCCCCGGCCAGAGAATCGTGCGTGTTGAACCTAGCGCCCGTCATACCCCTGCTTTTGCGCCTTGTAGAGCTGCGCATACAGCCCGTTTTCATCCAGCAATTCGGCATGCTTGCCGCTCTCTACCAGCTTGCCTGCCTCCAGCACGAAAATCCGGTCCGCATCCGCGATGGACGACAGCCGGTGGGCAACGACAATCGTCGTCTTGCCGCGTGTCAGCCGGTCCAACGCGGATTTTATCCGCTCCTCTGTTGCCTGATCCAGCGCCGATGTGGCCTCGTCCAGCAGCAGGATCGGCGCATCGCGCAGGAACGCCCGCGCAATCGCAATCCGCTGTTTCTGCCCCCCCGACAACTGCGCCCCCTTGGGGCCGACCGAGGCATCGCCCCGACGGCGGATCAGTTCGGCGATCTCAGCATTTTCGGCCGCTTGCCAGATCTCGGCTTCGCTGGCCTCGGGTTTGACGTAGCGGATATTTTCCCAGATCGAGTTGTTGAAAATCACGATATCCTGCGCCACCACTGAATAGGCCCCGCGCAGCGCCTTTAACCGCAGCCCGTCGATCGGCTGCTCGCCGATGGTGATCTGCCCGCCCTGCGCATTATAAAGCCGCGACAGCAGCGATAGAATCGTCGTCTTGCCCGACCCGGTAGAGCCGACAATCGCCGACACTTGCCCGCCCTTGAATGTCAGGTTCAGCCCGTCAAACAACGGCTGATCGGCACTGTAAGCGAATGTCACATCGTCGAACGCAATATCGCCACGCGTGTCAAACTCCTCGACCGCGTCCGCGGCGTCCGTGATTGTCGGCACCTCGTCATACAGCCCGCGAATACGGTCCAGCAGCACCATGTTGGCCTGCAACCCGCCAAAGAACAGCGCCAGCAGCCGGGCCGGATCGAACACCATGACCATGCCCAGCAGGAACATGATGATCCCGGCCCCATCCACGTCGAAATCGGGGCTCAGCACCATGTAGCCGCCACCGCCGATGACCAGCACATAAACAAAGGCCGAACTGAGGTCGATCGACGGCATCACCAGCGCCTGCGTGATCTGCACCCGGTTCATCAGGTCGCGGATGTGCCCGGTGCCCTTCAGCAGACGTTTGGCCTCCACATCTTCCTGACTGGCGATCTTGACGGTGCGCATCCCGTTCACCGTCTCCTCAATCCCGTTCATGTAGTCGGCCAGTTCGGTCTCGGCCTGTCCTTGGGTGATCTTGACCCGGTCAGAGACGAAATTCATCACCCAGATGATGAACGGCAGCACCACCACCGCCGTGCCAAACAGGATCGGGTTCTTGTAGATCAGATAGCCCGACACGATGATCACCGTGATCGCGTCGCGCAGGGCATTGGCCACCGCCTGCCCGATGAACACACCCAGCAACTGCGTCTGCGTCACCAGCCGCTGTATGATCTCGCCCGACTTTGTCCGCTCAAAATACGCCAGATCGAGCGACATCATGTGGTCGATCAGATCGCGTCGCATCTGGAAAATCGCGTCGTTGCTGACCCAGACCGTAACCCGCGGCACCAGATAGGACATCAGCCCGCGAACCGCGAAGAGAAAGAAGACCACGCCGCAAACCTGCACCAGATCCCCCACGGTGCCACTGTCGAAAATCACCCGCAGACCATCCTCGGTCATCGCCAGAAACTGCTGATAAACCACGCCCTGCGCGAGGATCATCAGCAACACCAGCAACAGCCAAGGCAGCTTTTGTCGCAGATAGCGCGACCACAGCCAGCGCAGATTGGCACGGTCCCGCTCGGTATATAGCGGTGCGCGTTCGGGTCGCCGGGGTTTGCTCATGGTCAGGTATCCGTCGGTTGCGGGTGCGTTCCGCCCGACTTAGCGCGTTCCGGCACCGAGGTCATCCCGCAATGGGACCCGGCCCTATTCCCAGCAGCTGACCAGCACGGTCATACCATTGGCCCGGTCGGTCAGTTCGGCAGGCGCAATGGCACCCGCGCCGTTCGTAACGGACACCCGAACGCCTGCATCTTTCAACACCTGACCAACCGCCCCGGCATCCGCGGCAAAGCTGACACCGTCCGGCAATTGCCGCCCGCCGCTCTTGCGCGGCAGCAACATGCCCAGCACCGCACCGCCAGTGTCAAAAACCGGACCGCCCGCGTCACCGTCCAGCGCGGCCAGCTCCAGTCGGCTCAGATCCTCTTCCCCGTTCAGACCTCGCAGTTCCGCGACCTCGCCATAGGTCAGCGACGGCGCACCCAGCACCCCACCGTAGGAAAAACCAGCCACAGCCACGTCTGATTTCAGGCGCGGCGCAACCTCTAGAAAGTTCGCCACATTCATCGGAGCCAGTGCATCCTTTGGACGCAGCACGACAATGCCCAGCGCAGTGTTCTGCGCCGCGATCTCTGCCTCGTACTCGTCCTCGATCGTGATGTGCCCACAACTCTGAACAACCTCGGTTGTGGTGATCACGGTGCCGCGCGTATCAACATAAAAACCGGTCCGTGACAGGACAGGCTTACGAATCTCCAACCCGGAAATCAGGTCAATGCTCTGCGCGTCGTTATATCCCTCGGCAGGGTCCAACACCCCGTCGATCCGGGCAAAGCTCTGCTGCATCTCGCCCAGTATCCGCGTCCGACGCTCTTCGTCCCCAGCAGGCCAGATCAGGCTAAAGCCCTTGATTTGACCGTTCTTCAGCGTCGCCTCTGTATGCGAGATCATCGTCGCGCTTTCACCGATAAGGGTGAAACTGTTGTTGTCGCGCTCTCTCGGACCGTCCAGCGGGACGATCCGCAGCGTCTGCATGATGTCATACAGACCAAAGAGCGTGTCCTGATTGCCCTCCTGACTGATCATTAGAACGCTTGCAGGGATATCGCCGGTGGCCTCGAAATGGGCAAAGGGCGGCTCGTATTTGGTGAATTGCACGACACCCGTGGGCACGATCATCTCGATCCCCATCTGCGGGTCGCTGACCATCGCCAGCCCCATCCCGTCCAGAACAGCATTATACTGCCCCAACAGTTGCGCGCGTTGCTTGGTGGTCAGAACGCCGGTCGGCTCATGCCCGTTCTCGGTCTGCCATGCGGCCATTGACCGGCGCGTGCCACCGCCGAATGCGGCGTCGATCCGTCCGGCATAATGCCCACCCCATTTCAGCGCGACCTGTAGCGCCGCCCGCTCTTCCCGGTTCAGGCGGCTTTCACCGGCGCGCGCCTCACGCGGGGTTTCGTCCACTTCTTCGGGTTCTGGCAGCGGCTCGACCGCGACACTCTCGGTCGTCGCGGCATCGTCCTGTGGGTCTGGTTCGGCAGTGTCGGCCGGCACGACCGCCTGTGCTGCGGCCAACTGATCCTCGCCAATCGGCCAGATCTGGCGTTCGAAATCATCGGCATCGGCAATATAGCTGTCACGCGGGATGCGACCCTGCGACCGCAATGTGGACAGGATACGTTGCGCATCGTCAGGCGCATAAGGCCCCAGCGCGATACCATACCAACCCGAGCCCAGATAAAACCCGTTGACGTCCCGCAACTCGCTCGCGCGGCGTTGAAGCCCCTCGTTGATCGCATTCAGATTGGGCTGCGCCTCGATCTGAACCCAGACATTTGCCTGACCAGAGGAAGATTGCTGCGCATGCCCCGTTTGAACTGCCAGAATTAGCACACATACCGCCGCCAGAAATGTCCGTACCATAGATGTAATTACCCTTACCTGTCGCATTTCGGTTTGATTTCAGAAAGTTTTATCAAATCTGCGCAATGATGCATCTAAAATATGCGTTCCGGGCCGATTGACCCTCGTTCTGCCGCACCGTAGGTAGAACCGGCTATTTTTTGGACAAGTCCCGAGGGCAGTCATGTCGGATACCGGAACCACCCCCCGCAGCTTTCAGGAGATCATCCTGCGCCTGCAATCCTACTGGGCCACGCAGGGCTGTGCGGTCCTGCAACCCTACGACATGGAAGTGGGGGCCGGTACGTTTCACCCTGCCACCACATTGCGTTCGCTCGGCACGACCCCGTGGGCCGCAGCTTATGTTCAGCCATCCCGCCGCCCCACCGACGGGCGCTATGGTGACAGCCCCAACCGCTGGCAGCATTATTACCAGTATCAGGTCATCATCAAACCCAGCCCGCCAGATCTTCAGGCACTCTATCTCGGCTCGCTCAAGGCGATCGGGATCGATATGGACCTGCACGACATCCGCTTTGTCGAGGATGACTGGGAAAGCCCGACATTGGGCGCATGGGGTCTAGGCTGGGAGGTCTGGTGCGACGGGATGGAAGTCAGCCAGTTTACCTACTTCCAGCAGGTCGGCGGGCACGACTGCACGCCTGTCTCGGGTGAATTGACCTATGGTCTCGAACGACTGGCGATGTACGTGCTCGGCTTTGATGATGGTAACAAAATGCCGTTCAACGATCCCGCCGCCCCGATCCCACTGACCTATGGCGATGTCTTTCAGGAGGCCGAGGCACAATATGCCCGCTGGAACTTTGACGTGGCCGACACCGACACGCTGCTGCAGCACTTCCTCGATGCCGAGGCCGAATGCGCCCGCATTCTGGACGCGCCAGAGATGGATCCGAAAACAGGCCGACGCATCATTATGGCCCTGCCCGCCTATGATCAATGCATCAAGGCCAGCCATATCTTTAACCTGCTCGACGCGCGCGGCGTGATCTCGGTGACGGAACGCCAAGCCTATATCGGCCGCGTGCGGACCTTGGCCAAAAAATGCGCCGATGCGTTCGTGCTGACCGAAGCCGGTGGATGGGCGGCATGACCCCACACCGCTCCAGCGCGCCGCACCGACGCAATACCGACGTGATACCGACACGCTACCGACGTGCCGTAATCGGGATTTCCGGCTGATGGGAAAAATCCTTGCCACTGCCATTGTCGCCTGCGCGCTCATCGCCGGGGCGGCGATGTATTACCTTCAGGTCTATGCCTTTTATGACGAGGTCGCGGCGGATGGCCGTACCGACGTGCAGATCACCTCGCTGATCACTGGCGTGCCGGAACCCGTGCTTTATGATGGTTTCCACGCCATCGACGCCAGCAGTTCTCCGATCCGTTACCGCGCCTGTTTCACCACCTCGATGAGCCACGCGATGTTGACCGAAACCTTTGTTTTATATGACAAAGCCGAGCCTCTGGTCGCGCCCAACTGGTTCGACTGCTTTGACGCCAAGGCCTTGGGCACCGCACTGGAAGAGGGCCGCGCACTGGCCTTTCTGGGCACCGAAAACATCGAATACGGCATCGACCGGATCGTGGCGATCGACGAGGATGGGCGCGGCTGGGTCTGGCACCAGATCAACCGTTGCGGCGCAATCGTGTTTGATGGCCAGCGCGCACCCGATGACTGCCCACCGCCGCCCGCCTCGACCTACTGACGCCCACTGGACCCCACCCCGCCTTGCCGCTATCCACCCTTCACACCCCTTACCCAACCGGACCTGACGCGCCATGCCTGATCTGCTGATCGAACTGTTTTCCGAAGAAATTCCCGCGCGCATGCAATCACGCGCGGCAGACGACCTGCGCGCACGGGTGACGGACGGGCTGGTTGAGGCCGGGCTGACCTACGCGGGGGCTGCTGCGTTTTCTACGCCCCGCCGTCTGACCTTGACCGTGCAGGGCCTGCTGGCGGCGTCGCCCACCACCCATGAAGAACGCAAAGGCCCGCGGACCGATGCACCGGACAAGGCTATCGAGGGCTTTTTGCGCGGGGCCGGTGTCGCCCGCGACGCACTAGAGGTTCGGGACGAGAAAAAGGGCCAAGTATACTTTGCGCGCATTACCAAACCGGGTCGCCCGGCCGAGGTGATCGTGGCCGAAGTTCTGGAAGCTGTCATTCGCAACTTTCCGTGGCCCAAATCCATGCGCTGGGGGGCTGGCAGCCTGCGTTGGGTGCGTCCGTTGCATTCAATCCTGTGCATCCTGACCGACGACGCGGGCGAGACATCCGTCGTACCGATGGACGTGGACGGGATCCCGACCGGCAACACAACCCAAGGTCATCGTTTCATGGCCCCCGGCACGATCAAAGTGTCCTCGTTCGACCAGTACCAAAGCGCGTTGAAGGCGCATCACGTCATCCTAGACCCCACCGAGCGGGCCGAAGCGATATGGCAGGACGCCACCAATCAGGCATTTGCCGCCGGGCTGGAAGTGGTCGATGATCGCGGATTGCTGGCCGAGGTAGCCGGGCTGGTCGAGTGGCCCGTTGTGCTGATGGGCGAGATTGGCGCAGATTTTCTAGACCTGCCGCCCGAGGTGCTGCAAACCTCGATGAAAGAGCACCAGAAGTTCTTTTCCGTACGGAACCCCCGTACGAACCGCATTGAACGGTTCATCACTGTCGCCAACCGCGAGACCGCCGATAACGGCGCGACCATTTTGGCTGGCAATCAAAAGGTGCTGTCGGCACGTCTGGCAGATGCCAAATTCTTCTGGGAGAATGACCTGCGCATTGCCGAGGCTGGTGGTCAGAAATGGCTCGATGCTCTCAGCAACGTCACCTTCCATAACAAACTCGGCTCACAGGCCGAACGGATCAACCGTATCGCCGCACTGGCCCGCGAGGTCGCCCCCGCCGTGGGCGCCGACCCCGATCTGGCCGAACAGGCCGCCCGCTGGGCAAAGGCCGATCTGTCATCCGAAATGGTCTATGAATTCCCCGAATTACAAGGGCTTATGGGCCGCTACTACGCCGAGGCGGCAGGCATGCCCGTCGAAGTCGCCGCCGCCGCAGAGGAGCACTACTCGCCGCTGGGGCCGTCCGACGATGTGCCGACTGCACCTGTTTCCGTGGCTGTCGCGCTGGCGGACAAGCTGGATCTGCTGACCGGGTTCTGGGCGATTGACGAGAAACCCACCGGCAGCAAAGACCCGTTCGCGCTTCGCCGTGCGGCGTTGGGTGTTATTCGGTTGGTGGTAGAGAATGGGGCCGTCCTACCCCTGTTATCTCAGCTTGGATGGGGAACCTCGCTCAACCGGTTCCAGACGATGATCATTGACGCGTTGGCAAACGGAGATGTTCAAAGCGTCGATGATCTCAATACGCAAGGCGTCGAAGGTGTCTTTTCAAAGGGCAAGTTCGACGATGTCGATAAAAACCTCCTCGCCTTCTTCCACGACCGCCTAAAAGTCTACCTGAAGGATCAAGGCATCCGCCACGACGTGATCGACGCCTGCGTTGCCATGCCCGGCAATGACGACCTCGCCCTGCTGGTCAAACGCGCCACCGCCCTCAGCAATTTCCTGAAAACCGACGATGGCGAGAACCTGTTGCAGGGCTTCAAGCGCGCCAACAACATCCTGACCCAAGCCGAGGAAAAGGACGGCGTCGAATACTCTTACGGGGCCGACGTCAAGTTTGCCGAGACGGACGAGGAACGCGCGCTGTTCGCCGCGCTGGACACCCAAGGCCCGGTCATCACCGATGCGCTGGCATCCGAGGATTTCGCCGCAGCCATGTCCGCAATGGCCACCCTTCGCACGCCGATTGATGCGTTTTTCGAGGCCGTGCAGGTCAACACCGACAACTCTGTTGTGCGCCGCAACCGTCTGAACCTGCTCAGCCGTATCCGCAACACCTGCCTCGACGCCGCAGACCTCACCCGCATCGAAGGGTAACACCGTAGGCCGGGCTTTAGCCCGGCACACGCCATGAGGGCAAAGTGCCGAGCGGTGCCCCGGCACACGCACAGCACCCTTGCCATAGCCCGCGCGCGCCGTATGCTGCACCGACACAGAAAGGTGCCGCAGTGCAGCAAGCAGACTCGAATATCACGCTGATCACCTCAGATGCCCCAATTGCGGGCCACACCCACGGCGGCCGGGCAAAATGCCTGCAACGTCTTGTCCGGCTTGATCTGCCGGTGCCGCGCACCGTCGCGTTGTCATTCGACACGGTCCACCGCATCGCCGCCGGTAACATGCCGGACATGAACGCGCTGATTGGCCAGCTAGGTGACAGCGCCCTGCTCTGCGTGCGCCCTTCCTCGGAAGACCCCGATTGGGGTGGGCCGCGTGCAATCCTCAATATCGGGATGACCGACGCCGCCCGCGACGCGCTCGCCCCGCGGATCGGGGCCAAGGCCGCCGCCAAGCTATATTTGCGCTTCGTGCAATCCTACGCGATCCACGTGGCCCGACTGGATGCCGATACGCTCGACGATGTATCAGACGATCCAGAGGAAGGTCTGGCAGAGGCACTCGCGGCCTATGAGGACGAAACCGAAGAACAATTCCCCCAAGATCCCGCCGTGCAACTGGCCGAGGTCCTGCGGTCCATGGCCCGCGCGTGGGAAGGCACGACAGCGCGTCTGCTGCGTCAGGCCAAGGGCGCGCCTGCCGATGCCGGGCTGGGTCTGGTGGTACAGGAGATGGTTATCGGGTTGGGACGAGGTGAATGTGGATCCGGCGTGTTGCAACTGGTGAACAGTCAGACCGGCCAGCGTCAGATGACCGGCCGCTATCTGAGCCAGAGTCAGGGCCGCGACGCGCTAAGCACAGGGGCCGATGCGCTATATCTGGAACGGGACCCGCGTGGGCCGTCGCTGGAAGAACTGGCACCAGAAGCGTTTGCCCAACTCAAGGATCACACCGCATTGATGCGCACCAAGTTGCGCGAGGAAATGCAGGCTGAATTCACCATTGATAATGGCAAACTTTATCTGCTCGACGGGGTGCGTGTCGCCCGTAACGCCCGCGCGGCCGTCAGCATCGCCGTGGCGTTGGCCGAGGACGGCATTATCCCTCGTGAAGAGGCGCTGATGCGGATTGAACCGCGCGCGTTGAACGAATTGCTGCACCGGCAGGTCGACCCCGACGCGCCGCGTGATCTGTTGGCCAGTGGTATCGCCGCCAGCCCCGGTGCCGCCACCGGGCATATTGTCTTTACCGCTACGGCTGCACAGGCCGCCGCCGCCCGTGGCGAGGCGTGCGTGCTGGTCCGGCGCGAAACCAGCAGCGAGGATATCCGAGGTATGCACGCCGCGGTTGCCGTCCTGACGGAACGTGGCGGCATGACCAGCCACGCGGCCGTGATCGGGCGCGGCATTGGCCTGCCTTGCGTCGTGGGCGCGTCCAAGCTGCGGTTTCAGATGGGTAAGCGAAAGCTGATCGCGCCAGATGGCCGAGTGCTGAGCGAAGGCGACGACGTCACCATCGACGGCACGAACGGACAGGTCCTGTTCGGCAAGGCACATCTGTTGGACGCGGGCATCGACGACAGCTTTCGGGTACTCATGGATTGGGCCGACGATGTGCGTGATCTGGCGGTACGTGCCAACGCCGACACACCTGCGGATGCGTTGGTCGCCCGCAATTTCAAGGCGCAGGGGATCGGCCTGTGCCGGACCGAACATATGTTCTTTGACGAGGCACGCATGACGGTCATGCGCGAAATGATCTTTGCCAACTCCAGCGCCGATCGCGCTGCGGCGCTGGATCTGCTGTTGCCGATGCAGCGCGCCGACTTTGCCGAACTATTCCGCATCATGCAGGGACAACCCGTCTGCATTCGTCTGTTCGACCCGCCCTTGCATGAATTCCTGCCCTCGGATCGGGCGGGGCACCGCGAACTGGCCGAGGCGCTGGACCTACCGTTGTCGGTCGTCACGCGCCGGGTCGAGGCGCTGAGCGAATACAATCCGATGCTTGGAATGCGCGGCGTGCGTCTGGGCATCACCGTCCCCGAGATTTACGACATGCAGACGCGCGCCATTTTCGAGGCGATGTTGGATGCCCGCGGCGAGGGTGACCCCATCGTGCCCGAGATCATGATCCCTCTCGTGTCTGCCAGCCGCGAGGTAGAGTTGGTCAAAACGCGCATTGACGCGATCGCGAACGCCGTTCGCAGCGAAACCGGTCAGGATTTCACTTATCGTCTCGGCGTGATGGTCGAAACGCCGCGCGCCGCGTTACGCGCGGCCGACATCGCGCCACAGGTGTCATTCCTCAGCTTCGGCACCAACGACCTGACACAAATGACCTACGGACTCAGCCGCGACGACGCGGGCAGGTTCATGTCCGAATATGTTCAGCAAGGGGTCTACCCCGAGGACCCCTTCCATTCGCTCGACATTGATGGGGTGGGCGAACTGCTGCGAATCGGGGCCGAGCGTGGGCGCGGGGCCCGCACGGATCTGGTGCTGTCGATCTGCGGTGAGCACGGCGGAAACCCCGAATCGATTGCCTTCTGTCGGGCAGCGGGATTCGACTATGTATCGTGTTCTCCCTTCCGTGTTCCGGTGGCGCGACTAGCTGCCGCACAGCTCGCAGTACGGGACAAGATCGGGTAGGCACCGCAGAAATATCCCACCAGATGAGGTGGTTCAACGGTTGAAGGCATCCGTCGCCAAAGCCCGGAAACACGGCTCGGGCCGGTGACAAAAGGCGCTAGACTGGACGATTTGAGCCAAATTCGCTACATCGCCTGAAGGCTGGGGGGCTGCTCCCTCGTTGCTCACAAGGATAAATGATGTTTCGGATCGCATTAATCGTTCTGCTGGCATGGGTCAGCATGGCCGCTGCTGACACGCCGGTAAAGAAGCTTCTGGGACAAGAGCGCCGCGCGCTTAACGCGATGTCAGAGGCCAAGCTGGCCAGTTATCTGAAAACGCCGGGCGGCAAATTTGCCTATTCCCGTGACTGGATCGACGCGCAAAAACCTGTAAAGGGCAATGCCGAATGGCGCTGTCTGTCTGAGGCGCTATACTTCGAGGCCCGCGGCGAGAGCGTCAAAGGCCAGTTCGCGGTTGCCGAGGTCATTTTAAACCGCGTTGATAGCCCCAACTATCCGAACACGATCTGCGGCGTGATCAAGCAGGGCACCGGGCGAAAATTCCAATGCCAGTTCACCTATACCTGCGATGGTCACAAGGAAGTCATTGCCGAACCGCGCGCATTCGAGCGGGTGGGCAAGATCGCGAAAATTATGACCAAAGCTGACGAACGTCCGCTTACCAAAGGTGCTACGCACTATCATACCCGTGCCGTTAGCCCACGCTGGTCACGCGTCTTCGCTCGCACCGCGACCATCGGCGTGCACCATTTCTACCGCCAGCCACAGCGCGTGTCGCTTAACTAAGGCCGACACGTCGGTCTTGTGGCTTGTTTGTACCGCCCCATCAGGCATGCTAAGCGCGCGCCGGGCGCGCGTTTGCGTCCCGACCTGATTTGCGGAGCGAAGCAATGACCACGGAAATTCAACTGGCGTTTGCGCACCCTGAAGCACGGGCAGACGCCACCGCACCTGATGGTCCGCTAGACCGTATTTCGCTGCGTGATCATATCGTCGAAGTAGAGATCGGAGCGTTTCAGGCTGAACGCGGCAATACGCAACGCATTTGCTTTAACGTTGTGGTCGAGGTGCGGCCCATCACCGCCCCGCTGGATGATGATGTTGATCGTATTCTGAGCTACGATCGCGTGACCGAGGCCATCGCCACCGAATTGGCCGATGAGCGTCTGAACCTGTTGGAAACGCTCGCAGAACGCATTGCAGAACGCATCCTGCAAGAACCACAGGCAGTGCGCACCTTTGTGCGGATCGAGAAACTGGATCGCGGGCCCGGCGCTCTGGGGGTCGAGATCGTGCGTTCTGTCGATGACCACGAAACCAAGCCCGTTGCTGCGCACGCCGGAATGCGTCCGCATCCGCATGTAGTCTACCTCGCCAATGCTGCCATCGCCTCATCAAACCTGCGATGCTGGCTCGATCAACTTGAACAGCGGGCAGAGCCGATCGTGCTTTGCGTTGGGTGTGCAGATCTGGACACACCCCAAACCGGGCACCGCATGACTCAGCGCCGGGTCGATCTTCTGGCCATTGAACAGAATGCTTGGGTTCTGGCGGGCTGTGATGATCGCTGCGTGGTGGTAGAAACCAAAACCGAGCTGGACTGGGCAATGAAGAACGGCCAGATCAGCGTTTGGGCCCCCGCAAAGATCGTGCTCGACGCCGTTGACGCCCCCGGCGTCGGCCCAGATGATCCGGTGGCGTTGGCTGCATGGTTCGCCGGGCAGCTGAATGCGTCGGATCTGTTGGTGATCGGCGAGGTAAAGCCCAAAACCTCGGCAGCCGTGCCTGTATTGGTGCAGGATATCGCGCAGCCTGACCTATGACTAATATGTATTATCGGCCAATCCCGCGTACCGACCATGTACGGACCACAGGCGCACTGACGCTGGCGGGAGGCTGGACGTGGTTCGACACCGTCGAGGAAACTCAACGCGGCGGTACCTCGCGGCTGATCTCTGCTGCGGAACTGCCCGATGACCTACGCCAGCGCCTGACGTCACCCCGCGCGCCGATCGCAACGCTTGACTTTGCCACGCCAAAGTTGATGGGCATTCTGAACGTCACGCCGGACAGCTTCTCCGATGGTGGCGCGCATAACACATTCGCAGACGCGGTGAATCGCGCCCGAGCAATGGTTGCCGAAGGGGCACACATTATCGACGTTGGTGGCGAGTCCACGCGCCCAGGTGCAGCAGACGTGACCGAGGCTGAGGAAATCGCCCGCACAGCGCCGGTGATCGCTGCAATGCGTGCTGCGATGGATGTGCCAATCTCCATCGACACGCGAAAGACAGCCGTTGCGCAGGCAGCAACCGACGCAGGGGCGACGTTGGTAAACGACGTGGCTGGATTCCGTTTTGACCCTGCGCTTGCGCCTTTTTGCGTCGCATCCCGCCTGCCCGTCTGTGTGATGCACGCGCAGGGTGATCCCGCGACGATGCAAAAAAACCCGCGCTACGATCATGTCGCGCTGGATGTTTATGACTTTCTGGCCGAGCGTGTCTCGGCGCTCACCGCACTTGGCATTCCGCGTGCACAGATCATCGTCGATCCCGGTATCGGGTTTGGCAAAACGCAGGCACATAACTTGACCCTGATGCAGAATCTCAGCCTCTTTCACGGGCTGGGTTGTCCGATCCTGCTGGGCGCATCGCGCAAGCGGTTCATCGGCGATATCGGTGGCACACCAGAGGCGGGCGCACGTATGCCCGGATCAGTGGCCGTGGCATTGGCCGGCATTGCCCAAGGCGCACAAGTGTTGCGAGTGCATGACGTCGACGCGACCCGTGCCGCCTTGGCGTTGTGGCGCGCGGTCACAGGCAGCGGGGGCTAGATTTCTAGACGAAAAATCTCAGCCGCGCCCGTTTCGACCGGCGAAGAGACGCCGCAGCGCCCCGGCCTGACTAAGTGCCACACCCGACAAGATCAGGATTAGCGCCCAAAGTAGGCCAGCCGGCAGGGCCTCTCCCAGAAATACGATCCCGAAAACCACCGACCAGACCGGCACCTGATAGTTCACCAAGCTCATAAAGACCGGGCCCGCGTCGCGGATTACCTGCACCAACAACAGCTGGGCAATGCCGGTCGGAAAAATACCGAGATAGAGCAATGCCAGCACCGCCATACCCGGCATGTCCTGCGGAATATCCTCCATCCACAGCGCATAGGGCGTGAATGTCAGCGCCGCGATGCTGAGGGCTGCAGCCGACAGCGACAGCATGTCCACCGCCGGACAGAGCCGGGTGACGATCGTTCCGATCGCATAGCAACTTGCAGCACCCACACAGGCAATCCGGGCGAGCGCCTCGAGGTCCGCACCTGTCGCGGCAAAGGCGGCGGGACCAATCAGCACCATCACGCCCACTGTGCCAATAAGAAAACCAATGGTGCGGCGCAGACTCATCTGCTCTCCGGGGACGAAGACATGCGCAAGCGGAAGAACGAACAGTGGCACAACCGCCATGCAGACCCCCGCAAAACCCGACGCAACGTGTTGCTGGCCCCAGCTGAGAAAGAAGAACGGCACCGAGTTGGAAAAAAGCCCCATGAGGGCCGCACATATCCAGATTGTGCCTGCCCCTGCACCGCTGGTACGCGGCAATCCAACCCCACGGGCATAGGCAAGGATAAGCACGAACACCGCCCCCAGTGAAATACGTGTCGCAACCAACAGCAGCGGACCAATCCCCGTGAGTGCCACGCTGATGAACATAAAGGATGCGCCCCAGATCACCCCCAGAATGGCGAGCTTGAGCCAGTTGATTGGCCGGATCACGGCGGCTGGTGGTGGCGTCATCAGAGGACTCCCATCATTGGTCTGCGACATGACAGACCCCAAAAAGTGCCAAAGCCCGGCGACCCCTATCGGGCACCGGGCCTTGGTCATTTCGCTTTCATGTGGCTCAGTTCTTGGACTGATCCACCAGTTTGCCTGCGCTGATCCAAGGCATCATTTCGCGCAGCTTGCGGCCGACTTCCTCGATCTGGTGCTCGTCATTCATACGACGCGTGCCTTTGAAGAACGGCTGGCCAACGGCGTTTTCCTGCATGAAATCACGCACGAATTTGCCTTTCTGAATGTCGGTCAGGATCGCTTTCATCTCTTTCTTGGTCTGCTCATAGGGCAGAACCCGCGGGCCGCTGACGTATTCACCATACTCGGCTGTGTTCGAGATCGAATAGTTCATGTTCGCGATGCCGCCCTCATAAATCAGGTCAACGATCAGCTTCACTTCGTGCAGGCATTCGAAATAGGCCATTTCAGGGGCATAGCCCGCCTCGACCAGTGTCTCGAACCCCATGCGGATCAATTCGACCAGACCACCGCAGAGCACGGCCTGTTCGCCAAAGAGATCGGTTTCGCATTCTTCGCGGAAGTTGGTTTCGATGATGCCCGAACGACCGCCGCCGATGGCCGAGCAATAGCTGAGGCCGATTTCCAGCGCCTTACCCGAGGCGTCACGATCTACCGCGACGAGGCAAGGCACGCCGCCACCCTTCTGGTATTCACCACGCACCGTATGACCGGGGCCTTTGGGCGCCATCATAATGACGTCGATACCCTCTTTGGGCTCGATCAGGCCAAAGTGGACGTTCAGACCGTGAGCGAACGCAATGGCAGCGCCTTCGCGAATGTTGTCATGCACGTATTTCTTGTAGGTTTCGGCCTGCAATTCATCGGGCATGGTGAACATGATCAGGTCTGCCCATGCTGCGGCCTCTGCGATCTCCATGACCTTCAGGCCTTCGCCTTCGGCCTTTGCCGTCGAGGGCGAACCGGGACGCAGCGCCACAACGAGGTTCTTGGCACCGCTGTCGCGCAAGTTCAGCGCGTGAGCGTGGCCTTGGCTGCCATAGCCAAGGATGGCCACTTTCTTGTCTTTGATCAAGTTGATGTCGCAATCGCGATCATAATAAACGCGCATAATATGTTCCTCCGTGGATGTGATTGAGGCGTAATTTACGCGAATCGACGTGATAAGGGACGCATTATCGCTTTAATTTGCTGTATGTTTTGAGTATTTATAATCAAAATCATGGATTAATGAGTAAATCATGCTCGACGATATGGACCGACGCATATTGCGGCACTACCAGCACGACCCCGCACTTGGGCCTGCCGAACTGGCGGAACGCGCCGGTGTGACAGCGGCAACCTGTGCGCGGCGTCTTGAGCGGATGCAGGCGTCAGGGATCATCCGCGGCAACCGCGCGGTGGTAGATTGGCGGGCTTTGGGGTACGAGGTTGAGGTATCTCTGCGGGTCACGCTGGACAAGACGCAGGCGCGCGCCTTTAATGAGTTCATGGCGGCAGCACGCGATGTGCCGGAAGTTGTGGAATTGCAGAGCTTTTTAGGGCGGGTCGATATTCGTCTGTCGGTGATTGCACGTGATATGGGCCATTACCAACAAATCTACCGCCAAAACATCCTGACCCTGCCGCATATCGCCGATATCGAGGCGTTGATGCATGTGGCCCGGATAAAATCGGACGAGGTGCTGCCACTGTGATCGAATTAGACACGGTAGATCGACGCATCCTGCGCGCCTTGGTCGAGGATGCCACGCAAAGCGCCAGCGCATTGGGGCGGACGCTGGGTCTGTCACAGCCTGCGACATGGCGTCGAATCAAGCGGTTGCGCCAATCAGGCGCGATCGCCGGGCAGCGGCTGGAACTCGATCACGAGCGTCTGGGATTTGGCGTAACCGTTTTTCTGGGCGTCAAACTGGCAACCAAAGGACGCGTCAGCCTCGATGATTTCGAGCGCGCCGTCTCGGCCATCCCCGAGGTGCAGACAGTGGAACATATCCTTGGCCTTTATGACTATCGTCTGCGCGTCGTCGCCCGCGACATCGCCGATTTTGAACGGGTGCTGCGGCGACGGATCATGGCACTACCCGGCGTTGGTGATGTCGAAGCCAATGTATTACTGAGCGAAGAGCGGCGGCCCGGCCCGATTGGCTGATCCAAAAGGCGACGCCGATTATGACAGCACAATGAATCCTTTGCCTATTGCCGCCGGGCGCGCTAGCACCGACGCAACACAGATATTGGAGACATGCCCATGACCGCCCTTCTTGATACAGTCGATCCCGATGGCCTGCTGGAATACTCGGTGGTTTTCACCGACCGTTCGCTGAACCACATGTCGGCCAGCTTTCAACAAGTCATGCGTGACATCTCTGGCATGCTGAAAGAGGTCTACAATGCTGATTCCGTGGCGCTGGTGCCCGGTGGCGGCAGCTATGCGATGGAAGCGGTCGCCCGTCAATTCGGTGCGGATGCCCATGCGCTGATCGTGCGTAACGGCTGGTTCTCCTATCGCTGGACACAGATTTTTGACGCAGGCAAATTCACGTCGGAAGAAACCGTGTGCATGGCGCGTCAGACCGGCAACGGCACAACCGCGCCCTTCGCCCCTGCCCCGATTGAAGAGGTCACGGCCAAAATTCGTGAGGCGCGCCCCGACGTGGTTTTTGCCCCGCATGTCGAAACGTCGGCAGGTCTGATCCTGCCCGACGATTATGTGACAGCACTGGCTGCAGCGGCGCATGAAGTCGGCGCCCTGATGGTCCTGGATTGCATCGCGTCGGGCTGTGCGTGGATCGACATGCAGGCAACCGGCGTTGATGTCCTGATCTCGGCCCCGCAAAAGGGCTGGTCAGCTTCGCCCTCGGCGGGGCTGGTCATGCTGTCGGCCCGCGCGGTCGAACGGATGGAGGCCACCACATCGAACAGTTTCGCGATTGATCTGAAAAAATGGCACCAGATCATGGCGGCCTATGAAAATGGCGGACATGCCTATCATGCCACGATGCCCACCGATGCGCTGCGGGCTTTTCGCGACACGATGTTGGAAACGAAAGAATATGGGTTCAAGCGGTTGCGCGAGGCGCAATGGGCGTTGGGCGACGGCGTGCGCGCCATGCTGGCCGATAAGGGGATGACATCCGTTGCCGCCGACGGGTTCGGCGCGCCGGGCGTTGTCGTCACCTACACCCAAGACCCCGACATCCAGAACGGCAAGAAATTTGCCGCCCAAGGAATGCAGATCGCCGCAGGAGTTCCTCTACAATGTGACGAGCCGGAAGGCTTTCGCACGTTCCGGCTGGGCCTCTTTGGCCTTGATAAACTTTATGATGTGCCCGCGGCCCAAGCCCGCCTCAAATCCGTGCTCGACAAAGTGCTCTGATCCGCCGCTCTGACGTCCCTTGTTGGTGAACCCGACAAGGGGCGTCAGCGGCGCATGCCTAAGCCCAGCCCCATCAGCGTCTTGCGTACCGGCGCAAAGGCATGGATCGCGTTCAGTCCCATCGCCCGCGCATCGCGCAGCGGCCGCGCACCGGCCATTGATGCGCGATTCAGCACGTCAATCCCTGCCACGCGCGCGCGTACCTCACCGTGCCGCTTGCGGTGGTAAGCGTCCAGCATCGCCGCGTCACCCAACCGATCTGGCGCGGCCACGGCCAGATCACGTAACACGCGCATATCACCGAGGCTCATGTTCAGGCCTTGTGCGCCGATCGGCGGGACCACATGCGCCGCCTCGGCCACCAGTGCCACACGTTCTGCGGACATCTGCGCCGCAACTTGGCTGATGATCGGCCAAACAGTCCGGCGCGAGGCCAGCGTGAGCGGACCAAAGAGATGACAACTGCGTGTGCTCATTTCCTCTTCGAACGCGGGTGCATCCAGTGCTGCCAGACGCAGCGCCTCCGGCCCATGCTCCATCCAGACCACCGCCGAAGAGGGCATTCCCTCGTAATCCGGCAGCGGCACCAGCGTGAACGGTCCGCCGCTACGATGGATTTCGGTCGAGACATTGCCATGCGGGATCGGGTGCGTGACCGCAAAAGCGAGCGCTTTTTGCCCGTATCGCGTGACCTTGGCTGAAATTCCTGCTGCCTCGCGAATGGGCGAGTTGCGTCCATCCGCTGCGATCACCAAACGCGCGCGCACAGTGCCGCCATCGCTGAGACGCACGCGTGCCTCGGCCATGCGTGTCAACAGACCCTCCGTCGCAGTACCGGGGCGGAATTCGACATTCGGCAGACTGTCCAGATGCGCTGTCATCTCTCGACGCAGCAGCCAGTTGGGCAGGTTCCAGCCAAATGGCGCATCAGACAGTTCGACCGCCTCGAAATCCCGAACCGACCGTGGCTCGGCCAGATCGCCCCCCGCATCCACGATACGCATGATTTCGAGTGGCGCCGCATGACTGGCAAGGCGCGGCCACAATCCCGCATCTTCCAGCAGAGAGCGCGCGGGTTGCAAGAATGCGGTGCTGCGTAAATCCGCCCCGTCTGCATCGCGTGCGGTAACGGGCGGGGCTGGATCGACACAAAGCACCGAAAACCCCGCACTGCCGAACACCGCTGCCGCAGTCAGCCCGGCCACGCCACCGCCAGAGACCACGATATCTACGTCCGCCATATCCCTTACCTCTACTCAGTCCGCGACAATACTCATCGCATTGCACCGATACCAACCCCGAGGGGCGTATGCCCCTCGTTTATACATCGCCGGTATGATCTAGAATATGCGGCCCCAAGCCACATGGTCGAACGTGAATGCTGCGCGATTTGCCGCAGCCCGGATTAGATCAACCGCGCCAAAAAGTTCGCCAGATCATCGGTATGATGATGGATATGTGGCGCAGGATGCGGCGTCGGCCCCACATGCACCGTCCGTAGCCCCATCTGGTGCGGTGCTTCCAGGTTGCGCACGTCATCCTCAAACATCGCGGCGCAATCCGGGGCGATCCCATCAGTGGCAAAAATCGCCTCGAATGCTGCGCGCTCTGGCTTGGGCAGGAAACCGGCATGTTCCACGCCGTAGATCGCATCGAAACTACCCCCGAGGCCCCGCGCGGCGATGACGCGCTCGGCATATGGGGCACAGCCGTTTGTATAGACAATCTTGCGCCCCGGCAGCGCAGCGATTTGCGCCCGCAGATGGGGATCCGGCTGTAGACGTTCCATCGAGATATCGTGCACATCCGTCAGATATGGGCCGGGATCGACACCGTGTTCACGCATCAACCCCGCAAGCGTGGTACCATGGGTGCGCCAGTAGTGCCGCCGCAGACGATCCGCTTCGGCGCGCTCCACGCCAAGTGCGGTCATCACGAAATCGGTCATCTTCACTTCGATCTGATCGAAAAGCCGTGCCTCTGGCGGGTACAGAGTGTTGTCCAGATCAAAGACCCAAGTGCTGACGTGAGAGAAGAATTGCTTTGGCATGGTGTGGATTTACCCCTGTCCGCGCCTCGTGACAATGCAAGCAGGGTTGATTGCGCAGGCGGCAGGCGCGTAGTGTCTGCAAAATTTCAGTGGAACCGGAAAAGCCTGATGAAACCTGCCCCAACCGATGCCTATTCTCTGATCTTGGAGGCGATTGACCTTGGCGTCTACAAACCCGGCGACCGTCTGGTTGAAAGTGATCTTGCAGAACGGTTGGGTGTTTCACGCACCCCCATCCGAGAAGCTTTGCAGCGTCTGGAAACCCAGTCACTCTTGACCCGAGACGGGCGCAGTCTGATCGTATCATCACTCGATCACAATCAACTGGCGGAACTATACGTCGTGCGCGCCGAGTTGGAAGGATTGGCTGCCAGCCTCGCCGCGCGCCACGCGACCGCTGAAGAAGTGGCGGTACTACGCGACATGGTCGAGCAAGACCGCGCATTGGTCGGCAATCCCGGTGCGATGGCCCGCGCCAACCGACGCTTTCACAAACAGATACATCTCGCCTCGCATAACCGTTTTCTGGTCCAGCAATTGGGATTGGTTCACCGGTCCATGGCGCTAATGGCCACGACCTCGCTTGCCGCCGTGGGGCGCGATTCGGCAGCAATCGCCGAACATGATGCCATCGTGCGTGCGATCGAGACTCAGGATACAGCCGCCGCAAGAGAGGCGCTGCAAGCGCATATCTCAAAAGCGTTCGTGACGCGCCTGAAACTGGATTCCGGTGAGGTCAAATCCACGATTTGACCGTCGCATTTCTACATCTGCCGAATGACCCGCCCCGACCAACGAATGACCGTGACTCGTTTTGTCCCAGAAAAACGGCGCAAAGATCAGTTCATAAAGGGCCTTGTAGGCGGCAACCGTGCCCAACGGCGTATAGAAATGCATGGTCGGCGCCCACAGCATGAGGTGCCGGTGATAGCGCCCGGAAACTGCCACGAGGTAGATTGCGATATTTAGCAATTCAACCGCCAAAAATAGTCGTCCCAGCAGGATCAGCGCATCCCGCGAAATCAACGGGTCCAGCGGGTGCGAAAGCCCGAACAGGATCAACCAGAACGACCACAGGAATGGCGCCAAGAAGAACTGTGACAAAGCCGAGACAAAATGCGCCTGAAAACCCCAGAACTTTAGCGCCCCCAGTTGCCGATACAGTTGCACAGGCCTGCGCATATGCACCAGATAGGTCTGCATATACCCCTTTAACCAGCGCGATCGTTGTTTGACCCACGGCCAGACTCGGCAGTTGGCCTCCTCCCCGGTGACGGTTCCGATGATTTCAGTTCGGTAACCATGGCGCGCCAGGCGAAAACCCAGATCGGCGTCCTCGGTCACGTTATGGGCGTCCCACCCGCCCAACGCCTCCAGCGCGGGGCGGCGAAAGTATAGCGTCGTACCACCCAACGGAATCGCAAACCCTAAACGCGCAAGCCCGGGTAGCATCACCCGGAACCATGCCGCGTACTCAATGCTGAAGCAGCGCGCCAACCAGTTCTGCCGAGGATTGTAGTAATCCAGTATGCCCTGCAGACACACGACCTCTGGCGGGGCCGCCTGAAACCGGCGGGCCACTTGGGTGATCTGATCGGGGTCGGGTGAATCTTCGGCATCAAAAATACCGATGATATCACCCTCGCAGAAATCCAACGCATAGTTCATTGCGCGTGGTTTTGTACGCGGTTGACCTTCTGGCACGATGACCGCGCGCATCCACGGCGGCAGATCAATTTCTGCCAACGTCTGCCGCGTAGTCGTGTCGTTTTCCTCCAGCACCAGAATGACGTCGAGCAGACATTTGGGATAGGTCAGCCGTGTCAGCCGCGTGACCAGAGCATGAGCGATTTCGGTCTCTTGAAAAAGTGGAACCAGCACCGACACTTTCGGCAGTTTCTGCGTCGGTGATACAGTCGGAGCGTCTTCTTCGACAGGCCCCAGTGCCATGCGTGCAATCAACGCAGAGACACGCAACCCGAACGACACGACCAGCGTCAATGCGGCCCATCCCGCGAACGCAGCGAACACAATTGTCGGAAAGAAAAAGGTTAGCATCAGGCAAAGTGTCATCGCCCCCAAGGTCACGCACAGCCGTCGCAGCGGATTGGCGCGCCATGTCCGAAAACTCTCGTGCTCGGGGACCCGCGCTTGTGCGGCTTTTGTCAGTGCGGCTCTGTTTAGGTTCGCAACCCGGTCCTGAATATCGCGGCGCGGAGCGATCACCAGCGGCAGGCGCGTGACACTATCGGGCAACATCCCTTCGAACGCGCGCAATGTATCTGGTGTGGACACGGCCAAGGCAGATACTGCATCGGACTGCGCGATCGGCACGGCAGCATGTTTCAGCAACAGGCGCGGATCGACACCCGGCAGAACAGCAGCACTGGCAGCGAGTTCTGAGCCCTCAATGAGAGTGGTATTCGCCCGGCGTGCTTGCGCAGCCAACAGATCAGCAGATCCGGCCAACCCCTCGGCTTCCAGCACCCTTTCCAGTGACGCATCACAATGGCTCTGAACCAGTTGCGCCAGCGCCGCATCTGAACTGCTGATGGTGCCGGCGCGCACGAGATCCAGCCCCAGATCACTGAGCGCCCCGGCAGATTTCAGAGACCGCGTGTCCAGCTGCCGCAATTCTGAAATGCCCATAGATTAATCCTCAGCCCCGAATACACCGAAGAGTTTCATTCATTTCAGTTAATGATGCGTAAAGAAGAGGTTAACGGGAGGTTAAAGAGTACTTCATATACGCGTCTCTTTCCCGCGCAGAATGACCATCGGCACACATCCACAATCGTTATTTCTGCGTATTCAACTAAAGTTCAAATGACGATGCATGAACTTTACTGATATTAAAATTTAGGATAGCTACAGGAATGCTGCGCATTATACTGATCACATTTGGTCTGCGCTGCTTTTCGTGCCTATCGGGCAGTTTCTGAACAAAGGCCCAACTCGATGAGCATAGATGCAACAAACACCAAGAAGACCGCATTCTTGACCCAAGACCCGCACAGCACCGCAGATGGTGTGCGCGAAAAGGTTCTTGAAGTTGCTATCGGCCGCGAAGTTCGGGCGTTCCGTCGCAAACAGGAAATCACCGTAGCAGATCTGGCCCAGATAACCGGGCTGTCCATCGGTATGCTGTCAAAAATCGAAAATGGGAATACATCGCCCTCGCTGACGACGCTGCGAACGTTGGCTAACGCGCTCAGGGTGCCGCTGACCAGTTTCTTTCGCAGCTTCGAGGAGCACCGAGAAGCTGTCCACACCAAGGCCGGCCAAGGTGTCGAAATGCAACGCGATGGCACGCGCGCCAATCACCAGTATAATCTGCTGGGTCACATCGGGGCCAATGCCTCTGGTGTTATTGTAGAGCCTTATCTGATCACACTTACCGAAGAATCAGACGTGTTCCCAACCTTTCAACATGGCGGGATCGAGACGATTTACATGCTGGAAGGTGAAGTGGAGTACAGGCACGGGGATGATGTGCATACGCTCGAACCGGGCGATACGTTGTTCTTCGATGCCGATGCACCGCACGGACCTGAAAAGCTGATCAAGCTGCCCGCGCGTTACCTTTCGATTATCAGCTACCCCCAAAAAGCCTGAAATCCATCAAGCACGTAGCGTGAATGCACCCGGTGGTGGGATACATACCGACTGGAAGCTTCATTTTGCATATGCCGTGCTTCCTTGGCTTGCACGCCGCACATATTCAGTAAGGAAATTGACTGTCAGGAAATTTACTTTCCCAACAGTTGAACGGTTTGAAATTTGGTGCTAGCCTCCGACTCAGTCAGAACGCCTTAATGAAAGGAACGCACAGATGTGTGGCATCGTTGGCCTTTTCCTCAAAGACCCCAGCCTGGAATCTCGGCTGGGAGATATGCTTACCGACATGCTGATCACCATGACGGATCGCGGCCCCGACAGCGCTGGCATCGCAATCTATCGTGATGAGACGCCGGGCCGTGTGAAAATGACCGTTCAATCGGACACACCAGATGACGATTTCGCGCAGATGGATACCGAGCTCGGTTCAAGCATTGGTAAATCTATAACAATGCGCGTCATTGATACGCACGCCGTGCTGGATATTCCGAGCGATAGCGTAACCACCGCGCGCGCGGCGCTGGGCACAATTCGCCCCAACGTCCGGGTGATGAGCTATGGCGAAACGCTTGAGATCTATAAAGAGGTCGGACTGCCCAAAGACGTCGCTGCCCGCTTTGAACTGAGTAAAATGCACGGCACGCACGGGATTGGTCACACTCGCATGGCAACTGAATCCGCCGTGACCACAATGGGCGCACACCCGTTCAACACTGGTGCAGATCAGTGTCTTGTGCACAATGGCTCGCTCAGCAATCACAACGCGTTGCGCCGCAAACTGCGTCGCGAGGGCGTGCATATTGAGACAATGAACGATACCGAAGTTGGCGCAGCCTACCTGACATGGCGCATGCAGAATGGCGCGACACTGGGCGAGGCGCTGCAAAGCTCGCTGGATGATCTCGACGGTTTCTTCACCTTCGTCGTCGGCACCAAGGACGGATTTGGTGTTGTGCGCGATCCAATCGCCTGCAAACCCGCCGTCATGGCCGAAACCGACCAATATGTTGCGTTTGGTTCTGAATATCGCGCGCTGGTCAACCTGCCCGGCATCGAGCAGGCCCGTGTCTGGGAACCCGAGCCGGCAACCGTCTATTTCTGGAGCCATAACGCAGCTCCGACCGCCACAGAGAAGGCCGCGTAATGCAAACATTCGATCTAGAAGCGCAGGGATTGCGCGACCTGAACACGACACTTCAGGCACAATCCAAGGAAACCAACCAGACCAAGTGGGAAATCGTGAACGCCAAGGGCAGCCACGCGATTGCCGTCGGTCTGGACGCCCCCATCGAGGTCAACGTCATGGGGTCCACCGGCTATTACTGCGCCGGCATGAACAAGCAGGCGACCGTGCGCGTGCATGGCTCAGCCGGGCCGGGCGTTGCCGAAAACATGATGAGCGGTACGGTCATCATAGAAGGCGATGCCAGCCAATATGCAGGTGCTACCGCGCATGGCGGCACATTGGTGATCAAGGGCAACGCCTCGTCGCGCTGCGGCATCTCGATGAAAGGCATCGACATCATCGTGCATGGCAACATCGGCCATATGAGCGCGTTCATGGCCCAGTCGGGTAACATGGTCGTCTGTGGCGACGCCGGCGATGCCTTGGGCGACAGCCTGTATGAGGCGCGCCTGTTCGTGCGCGGATCAGTCAAATCTCTGGGGGCAGATTGCATCGAAAAAGAGATGCGTCCCGAGCATATCGAGATCCTGAAGGATCTGCTGGAGCGCGGCGAATGCGACGCCAAACCGGAAGAGTTCAAGCGCTACGGCTCGGCCCGCAAGCTGTACAACTTCAACATTGACAACGCTTACTAAGAGGGGCTGACGACATGAAAGACGATCACCAAGGCGCACCGCGCACCGTTCCGATCCAGTCGGCCACGTTCTCGAATCCGACAAACGCCGAAATCCGCCGTGCGGCAGCGACCGGCATCTATGACATCCGTGGCGGTGGCTCCAAACGCAAGGTTCCGCATTTCGACGACCTGCTGTTTCTGGGCGCATCGATCTCGCGCTATCCACTGGAAGGGTACCGCGAAAAATGCGACACCAAGGTCGTTCTGGGCACCCGTTTTGCCAAGAAGCCGATCGAGTTGGACATTCCTGTGACCATCGCGGGCATGTCTTTTGGTGCGCTTTCGGGCCCCGCCAAAGAGGCACTGGGACGCGGCGCGACATTGGCAGGAACCTCGACCACCACTGGTGACGGCGGCATGACCGAAGAGGAACGCGGCCACTCCAACAAGCTGGTCTATCAGCTCCTGCCATCGCGTTATGGTATGAACCCTGATGACCTGCGCCGTTGCGACGCCATCGAGGTTGTTGTTGGTCAGGGCGCAAAACCCGGTGGCGGCGGTATGCTGCTTGGGCAGAAGATCAGTGATCGCGTGGCCGAAATGCGCAACCTGCCTAAGGGCATCGATCAGCGTTCGGCCTGTCGTCACCCTGACTGGACCGGCCCGGACGATCTGGAAATCAAGATCCTTGAACTGCGTGAAATCACCAACTGGGAAAAGCCCATCTACGTCAAGGTCGGGGGCACCCGCCCCTATTATGACACCACGTTGGCCGTTAAGGCAGGCGCGGATGTGGTCGTACTGGACGGGATGCAGGGCGGTACAGCCGCCACACAGGACGTATTCATCGAGCATGTCGGCATGCCCATTCTAGCCTGTATCCGCGAAGCGGTGCGCGCGCTCGAGGATCAGGGGCTTCACCGCGAGGTACAGCTGATCGTGTCGGGCGGCATTCGCGGCGGAGCGGATACCGCCAAAGCACTGGCGATGGGCGCGGACGCGGTTGCCATCGGTACCGCCGCGCTGATCGCGCTGGGCGATAATGATCCGCGTTGGGAGTCCGAATATAACACACTGGGCACCACCGCAGGCGCATATGATGACTGGCACGAAGGGCGCGACCCTGCTGGTATCACCACGCAGGATCCTGAACTGATGAAACGGTTCGATCCGGTCGCAGGCGGACGTCACCTGAACAACTACCTCAAGGTGATGACGCTGGAGGCGCAAACGATTGCACGGGCCTGCGGCAAAAACCATCTGCACAACCTGGAGCCGGAAGACCTCTGCGCTCTGACAATGGAAGCCGCTGCCATGGCCAAGATTCCACTGGCAGGTACGGACTGGTATCCCGGCAAGCCGGGCACCGGGTTTTAAGAACTACATCAAGGGCGCAGCCATCAAGGCTGCGCCCAAGTCACAAAAGACGATCAACAGGGACGACCCAATATGACCACAGATCTCGCCAAATTTGCCGCCGATAACGGCGTGAAATACTTTATGATTTCCTTCACCGATCTTTTTGGTGCCCAACGCGCCAAACTGGTCCCAGCGCAAGCGATTGCAGACATGCAGGAAGACGGTGCAGGCTTTGCCGGGTTCGCCACATGGCTGGACCTGACGCCTGCGCATCCTGACATGCTCGCCGTGCCTGACCCATCATCGGTGATTCAACTGCCGTGGAAGCCCGAAATTGCATGGGTCGCTGGCAACTGCGTCATGGAGGGTGCAGATGTGGCTCAGGCCCCGCGCAACGTGCTGCGCCGCCTGATTGACGAAGCGGCCGAAGAAGGCATGCATGTCAAAACCGGGATCGAAGCCGAATTTTTCCTGTTGACCCCCGACGGCGATCAGATCAGCGACCCCTTTGATACCGCGGCCAAGCCCTGCTACGACCAGCAGGCGATGATGCGCCGCCTCGACGTGATCCGCGAGATCAGCGATTACATGCTCGATCTGGGCTGGGGCCCCTACCAGAACGACCACGAGGACGCCAACGGCCAGTGGGAAATGAACTGGGATTTCGACGATGCTCTTTCAACGGCGGACAAGCACAGCTTCTTCAAGTTCATGACCCGGTCCATTGCCGAAAAGCACGGTTTCCGCGCCACCTTCATGCCGAAGCCGGTCGAGGGTCTGACAGGCAATGGTTGCCACGCGCATATCTCAGTCTGGGACGCGCCCGGCAAGGCAGCCAAAGTCAACGTCTTTGCAGGCGAGGGTGAAGGCCAGACCGGTGAGCTGGGCCTATCCGAGCGCGGCAAGCATTTCCTCGGTGGTATTATGAAACACGCCAGCGCGCTGGCGGCGATCACCAACCCCACCGTAAACAGCTACAAGCGGATCAATGCACCGCGTACCACGTCCGGTGCCACATGGGCTCCAAACACGGTGACATGGACCGGCAACAACCGGACGCATATGGTACGCGTGCCCGGCCCCGGCCGGTTCGAACTGCGCCTGCCCGATGGAGCAGTCAATCCGTATTTGCTGCAGGCGATCATCATTGCAGCAGGCCTCTCGGGTATCCGGTCCAAGGCTGATCCGGGCAAACGCCATGACATCGACATGTACGCCGAAGGTCACAAGGTACGCGGCGCGCCCAAACTGCCGCTGAACATGCTCGATGCGTTGCGCGAATATGACAAGGACAAGGGCCTGAAAGAGATGATGGGCGAAGAATTCTCCAAATCCTACATCAAGATGAAGATGCAGGAATGGAACGACTACACCTCGCATTTCTCGCAGTGGGAAAAAGACCACACGCTGGATATCTGACCTTATCAATACCACGTCCCTACCAACTGGGCTTTGCAGTCTTTGACATGAGCTGCAAAGCTCTTTTTTGTTTCCGCCGCGTTTTTCCGCGACCGGAGGCGGGCCATCGCAGTAGCATCCGACCGGCCGCGGGACTCCAGTCTGATCCACCAACGCACAGGGTAAGTCAGGAAAACCAATGATCCATAAAATGGCGATATGCATCGCAGAGGTACGCTGATGTTGGCACTGTCTCTGGGCCTGTGCGCCGCGCTGGCATGGGGCATCCATGACATCTGCGTGCGGCAGGTCGCCCAAGGCAGCGCCGTATTGCCGCTGCTTATCGTCATGTTGATGACCGGTACGCTATTACTATTGCCGCTCGCTCTGGTATTTGGCGACTGGCACGAGATGAATGCGATTGCTGGTGGTCTGAGTATTCTCAGCGGCGTGATCTACATCTGTGCCTGTATCGGCCTCTACAAAGCGTTCGGGATAGGCCCTGTTGCGCTGGTTGCGCCCATCGTCGGTGCATACCCGATACTGTCTGTCGGTTGGGCCGCTGCCTCTGGACAGATCGTGCCTGTTGACCAATGGATCGCCGTTGTCGTCGTCCTGTGCGGCGTCGCTCTGGTCAGCATTCTCTCGGATGAGCAGGCGGGCAATGGCTCTCGAGTTTCGGCAGTTGGCTGGGCGGTGCTGGCAGCGGTTGGATTTGCCGGGACATTCGCCACCGGACAAGCGGCAACCGCATCGGGAGACGAGCTGCCCGTGATTTTCATCTCGCGCCTGACCGCATCAATCGTTTGCCTGACACTGCTCATGCTGGCCCGTAGCCCTAAACGCCCTGCCCGCTCTGCATGGCCCTACTTGGTGCTGATGGCGCTTCTGGACACCACGGCCCACGGTATCGTTCTGGCCAGCGGCACCCTCCAGCGAGCCGAATTCGCCGCTGTCGGCGCGTCCATCTTCGGCGTGGCGACGATCATTCTAGCACGGCTCATTTTGCGAGAACCGATGCGCACGGCCCAATGGGTCGGGGTTGCCATAACCTTTTCAGGGATCGGATATCTGGCACTTTAGCCCGCGTCGAATTTCAGCAAATCGATCTTTTTTCGTGTCCGCATTCGGGATGGGGTCAGGCCATATTCGTCGCTTACGGCCTTGGCCATCGTGCTGCGCGAGCCAAAGCCCGTCGCCAGCGCGACATCCATCAACGGCATCAGCGTCGTTTCAATCATGACGCGGGCCTGCTTTACCCGCAAACGCTTGTAAAATCGTGCGGGCGTTTCATCAAACACCTCGCGAAACACGCGCTCCATATGGCGCGTCGAAATTCCAACCATCTCGGTAACTTCGCTCATCGACAGAGGCTCTGACAAATTGACCTCCATCAGACGAATTGCATCCGATATGCGTTCGTCAAACAATGCCTCGTTGCCTGCCGCCCCACACGGTTGCTCGGCGTCAGTTTTCCGGATGGTGGGCAACAATAACTGGTTGCCGATCTCCGCGAGCTGCGCAGCCTCCAGAAACGGCGCAATCAATCCGATGATCAACTCCACTGTTGCACCGGTGCCCGCCGCCGTCAGAATCCCGTCACTGTTTTCACAGAGCCGATCGGTCAATCCGGGGTGATGCCCCTCCTCGTGCAGCACCGGAATATCACGCCAATGCGTCGTCACCTTGCCAGCGGGCGATTTAGTCATCCGGATAAAGGCGGTTGCTGCATCCGACAGCAGAACCACAGGCGCTGCCAGACGTTGCATCGCGCGGGCACGTCGCGGCCAGTCCGATCGTGCTGCTCTGGGTCCACCCAGAACCACCATGATGTCCGCATACATGTGATCATGCACCGCTGGTTTGGCACGAACCAGCATCGCCGTGTTGCCCGAAACGATCCCCGGCGTGTCCGACACTACACGCCAGTCAAATGCATCTCGGGACAGCACCGCGTTGGCCATGGCCAGCGTATTGGTCACGGCAGCAAATTCCAGTTCGGAAAAGCCACGATGGACATAGAGTTCGAAGGTCCGTCGCACGGGCGTATCACCGCTGCGCAGGCCAAATCCTCCGAGAGGTTTGATCACGGTGTCTGCCCGTCCCATCTCAGTCCTCCTTAGACCGCAAATGCCGTTTGACCCAACTCTAGCACGAGGCACTGTTCGCCTTCCCTCAACGCTTCCCTCCATAAGGAGCGGTCAAGATGACTCGCGCGCAATTATTCCCTATAATAATATTTTTTGCCCAAGGGTCAATTATTTCACCTAGCGATGTATAGGGCACGCCAGCTAAATATGATAGAATTAGCCGCGAACGACAGGTAATTGCCTTCCGTCGAGACTATAGCTCGTACACCACGCACACGGCATGCGTCACCGGATCGGACCTTAGCCCGCACTGCGCCGCAATGACTGCGCCATACAATGGATGCCCCCGCCCATCATGCTGAACATCGACATGTCCGGGTCGTAGACGGTAAATCCATTGGCGCGCAGCTTCGCATTCAGATCCTTGCTAGCTGCCGGAGACAGAACACGTTCGTTGCCCAGCGACATCACGTTGCATCCCAACGCCATCGTATCCTTAAATCCGACTGGCACGATCTCGACCTTTCGCGATTTCAGCCAATCCAGCACGTCATCTGGCGTCGTTTCGACACAGACGGCGGCGCATTTTTCGGCGATCATGCAGACCATCAGATCAATATGTACATAGAATGGATCGATCGAGGCGTATTTCACCTCCCAGCCTTCCAGTTCCATCCAGCGTCCAATCTGGCGGGCCGAAACTTCTTCGCAGCGTTTCCCGGTATAGCCAATCAGAACCGCTCCCGGTTCAATGATATGAAAATCACCGCCTTCAAAATTACCTGCCGTGACCATGTCATATATCGGGATGCCGGCCTCTAGATAAAACCTTAGTGCAGCGGCATATTCGCCCCGGCGGCGCGGATTTGCCATCTGAGTGATGACCGCCCCCCATGGGGTCATAAAACTACTGTCGCGCGCATATACGCCATATTTCAGATGCTCGTCCGCGGGCAGGGTATGGATGCGAACGCCTGCCACTTCATAGGCATCGCACATCTCGCGATGTTGGCGCACAGCAGACTGATGATCCCACGGGCGCTGCTTTTCCGCTGTTTCCCGATAGATTGAGCTGAACTCGACATTGTCCATGTGTCCGAACGTCTCGACCGGCCCGAGCAGCACGTCGTGAAGCACCCCGTATTCAGAATCGATACCCCACTCGGTCAGGGGCACACTGTCGCCATCCGGCTTGCGTGCGCGCAGGGTATCTGTGGGATGTGTTGCATCTTTGGCCATGGTTGTCCCTCCTGAAGCCCGCGGCACGATGCCAGAAGCCTAGCGTGGAATGAGCAATGTAGCAGCAAGAATTTTCTGCCCGTCAATTCAATGTTTCCCAGACGGCTAAACGTCCGCACGAAACCAGACGAACCCGCCCCCATTACCCTACCCCTTGAGGGATATTCCGAAACCGATCTGACTGCGCATACCCTGCACAAGACAACACAGACATGCAGGAACTGCTGGCCAGTCATCGCAACATGACGGCATTCTGCTAGAAAGGTGGGAACATATGCGCAATGTAACTCTCGCAGCCACACAGATGGCTTGTGGTTGGGATGTCGATGAAAACATCGCTACCGCAGAGCATATCGTGATCCGCGCCGCCGAGGCGGGCGCGCAGATGATCCTGTTGCAGGAGCTGTTTGAACGCCCCTATTTCTGCCGCGAACAGACGTTAGAGTTCCTCAACTTTGCCCAGCCCCTAGGGCAGAACAAAGCCGTCGCACATTTTCAATCCATCGCTCGTAAACTGGGCGTCGTTCTGCCAATTTCCTACTACGAAGAATGTGGGTTAGCGCGCTACAATTCATTGGCCGTAATTGATACCAACGGCGAAATCCTGACCAATTACCGCAAGACCCACATCCCGCAAGCGCCTGGTTACGAAGAGAAATTCTACTTTTCGCCCGGTGATACCGGCTTTCAGGTAGTGCAAACCAAATTTGGCCGCCTCGGTTGTGGTATCTGTTGGGATCAATGGTTTCCCGAAACCGCCCGTTCCCTCGCTCTGAAAGGGGCAGAAGTTCTGATGTACCCTACGGCGATCGGCAATGAACCAAACAGTCCCGACCTTGACAGCTCCGGCCATTGGCGCCGGACCATGCAGGGACATGCCGCGGCCAACATGGTTCCCTTAGTCGCCTCTAACCGGATCGGGGAAGAACTGGTCGGGGACACGCCCGGCACGTATTATGGCACCTCATTTATTGCTGGCTACACAGGTGAAATCCTGACCGACACCGCCAAAGCCGTGGAAGATGTGATCACCGCAACAGTCGATCTGGACGCCGCAGCCGAATTTCGCGGCAGCTGGGGCATCTTTCGGGATCGCAGACCCGAAATGTACCACACTTTGCGCACACTGGATGGACAGACCCCGGTTGGATGAATACGGGGCCTATCAAGGACCATTCAGAAGTCGAGATTCTCCACATTCAGCGCATTTTGCTGAATGAATTCACGCCTTGGCTCGACCACATCGCCCATCAGTTTGGTAAATAGGTCATCGGCCTCGGCCACATCATCGATCTCGACCCGCAATAAGGTGCGTGCGTCCGGGTCCAGTGTGGTTTCCCACAGCTGGCTCGGGTTCATCTCGCCCAACCCTTTGTAGCGTTGCAGCGCCAATCCCTTTTCGCCCTCTTTCAGGATCGCATCCAGCAGGTCCAAAGGACCGTGAATCGTCTGATTGCGGTCCTTGCGCACCAAGGTGGCGGGCATCCGGTAAATCTCGCGCAGCTCAGCTGTCAACAGGCCCAACCTGCGCGCTTCGCCAGAACGCAGGACGGGACCATCCAGCCGACGCGCCTCCTCGACACCCCGGACGGTTCGGGTCAGCCGCATACCTTTGTCCTGCGTCGGACGCCCCTGCCAACCGCGCTCGTATTCATGGGCGATTAGGTCCAGACGCTCGGCCACCGCATCGGCAACCCCTTGCAGGTCAGCATCCACGCGCCCCTCTAGGAAAGCCTCTGCAATCGCGGCCTGCTCTAGAATATGGCGCGGGTAATGTGTTGGAAAGGTTTCCAAAATCCGCTTGGCTTGACGCGCTTCTTCAACCACGCGCACCAAATCGGTGCTGGTAATCTCTTCGCCTGACCCCAACCGCAGAATGGCCTCGTCAGTGCCTTGCGCGATCAGGTAATCCTGCATCTCGGCTTCATCCTTAAGGTAAACCTCCGAACGCCCACGCGCCACTTTGTATAGCGGTGGCTGCGCGATATAGAGGTATCCACCTTCGATCAACTCGGGCATCTGGCGATAGAAGAACGTCAGCAGCAACGTCCGAATATGCGCACCATCCACGTCCGCGTCGGTCATGATGACGATCTTGTGGTAGCGCAATTTCGAGATGTCGAATTCGTCCCGACCGATCCCGGTACCCAGTGCCATCACCATGTTACCGATTTCCTGACTGCCCAGCATCCGGTCAAACCGTGCCCGCTCGACGTTCAGGATCTTGCCTTTTAGCGGCAGAATTGCCTGCGTCTTGCGATCCCGTCCCGTCTGGGCCGATCCACCGGCGCTATCTCCCTCGACAAGGAAAATCTCGGTATTCGCAGGATCCTTGTCCGAGCAATCCTTCAATTTGCTGGACAGGAAATTCATATCCATTGGGTTTTTACGCCGCGTGAGGTCGCGCGCTTTGCGCGCCGCCTCGCGGGCCAGAGCCGCCTCTACGATCTTGCCAACGATAATCCGCGCCTCGTTCGGATTTTCCTCGAACCATTCGGCCAGCTTCTCGTTCATCAGCCCCTCGACGGCGGGACGAACTTCGGAACTGACCAGCTTATCCTTGGTCTGGCTGGAGAATTTCGGATCAGGCACCTTCACCGACAAAACGCAGGTCAGACCTTCACGAGCATCGTCGCCGGTAAAGCTGACCTTTTCCTTCTTGGCGATACCACTGGTCTGCGCATAGCTGTTAATCGTGCGCGTCAGCGCGCCCCGGAAACCAGCCATATGCGTACCGCCATCGCGCTGCGGGATGTTGTTGGTAAAGGGCAGAACCGTCTCGTGATAGCTGTCGTTCCACCACATCGCGACCTCGATACCGATGTCGTCCTTTTCGCCGGTGATAAAGATCGGATCAGGCAGCATCGCCGCCTTGTGCCGGTCCAGATATTTGACGAATTCCTTGACGCCACCCTCGTAGTGCAACTCGGATTCCAGCGTTTCCTCGGGCCGCTCGTCACGCAACAGGATGCGCACGCCAGAGTTCAGAAACGCCAGTTCGCGCAACCGCTTTTCCAAGGTTTCGAAACTGTAGGCGAGGTTCGAAAACGTATCGGTAGAGGCCAGAAACCGCACTTCGGTGCCTTTGCGACCGTCGGCGTCACCGACAACCTTCAGATGCTCGGTCGTAAATCCACCCTCGAATCGCGCCACATGTTCTTTGCCATTGCGCCAGACCCGCAGTTCCAGCCAGTCACTCAACGCATTGACCACAGACACGCCAACGCCGTGCAGACCACCCGACACCTTGTACGAATTACTGTCGAATTTGCCGCCCGCATGCAGCTGCGTCATAATGACTTCAGCCGCCGAGACACCCTCTTCCTCATGGATATCAACCGGGATCCCACGGCCATTATCGCTGACCGAAACCGAGCTGTCCTTGTGGATCGTGACCGTCACGCGGTCGGCATGGCCTGCCAATGCCTCGTCGATGCCGTTATCCACGACCTCATAGACCATGTGATGCAGGCCACTGCCGTCATCAGTGTCCCCGATATACATGCCCGGACGTTTGCGAACCGCCTCCAAGCCCTTGAGAACCTTGATAGAATCGGCACCATATTCTTCGGGTGCCGCTGCTGCCTCTGCCATGCGAAAATTCCTCGTCTTTTCGCGTTTTTATACGATTTCTGGGGGGCAATGTCACGCGGATACGCTATATTTTGTAGTGCATCACCGCTGATCGATCTGCGATACATTCTCCGCTTCAGTTACAACGAAATGCTGCGCGCGATTGCCCAACTCAGCAAAGAGCTCCGCCCCCGTCCCTGTCATCCAGGCCTGCGCCCCCAGACCGCAGATTTCATCATAGAGCGCCGCACGCCGATCCGCATCCAGATGCGCCGCAACCTCATCCAGCAACAGGATCGGCGGTGCACCAAAATCACGCATCAACCCCCGCGCGTTGGCCAGGATCAACGACACGAGAAGCGCCTTCTGCTCTCCGGTTGAACAATCCCTAGCCGGCACACCCTTGGCCGCATAGACCCCGTATAGGTCGGCACGGTGTGGCCCGATCAACGTCCTGCCCGCAACCAGATCACGAAACCGGCTTTCCGCCAGCGCGTCGCGGTAGGCAGATTCATCCTCCGGCATTTCACCTTCAGTTGCCGTCAACTCCAACTCTGCCACCGGAAATGATGTCTCTGCCGCCTGCTGTGCCGCATGAATCTGCGCCAGCGCCGCGCGTCTGCCTGCATCGATCTCGGCCCCACGCTCGGCCATTTGCCCCTCCAGCGCGGTGTACCAATGTGCGTCACGCACCTGATCCTTTAACAGCCGATTACGTTCCCGCATCGCCTTGTCATAGGCCAGCACGGCGTCAGCATGGCTGGGAAGAAAACTCATCGTCATCCGATCCAGAAAACGCCGACGCCCTTCGGCCCCTTCGATCCACAGACGATCCATGGCAGGGATCAGCCATAGCACCCGCGCGATGCGTCCGAGTGCCAGTTGCGCCGTTGCCTTGCCGTCGATGCGCACTTGCCGCGCGCCCCCCTCCTCGGACCAGATTTCAATCTCATGAACCTGATGCAACGAATGTAGTATTCCTGTCAGCTTCCAGCCCAATGCCTCGGGTCTGCGCGCCATCTCCTGCGCCGAGGACCGGCGCAGCCCGCGACCGGGCGAAAACAGCGAAACGGCCTCGATCAGATTGGTCTTACCCGCACCATTCGGGCCATGAATTGCAACCGGGCGCGCATCAACGTCCAGCCACGCAGATTTATGCGACCGAAAATATGAAAGCGTTAGCTGGGAAAACCACAGACCGGCCATTCAAGGCCTTTCAATGTTCCAAAAATACTCAAATCCGGCAGGCGTCACACGCGCATCGGCATGACGACGTAAACCGCACTCAGATCATTGCCCTCGCGCATCAACGTCGGATCGCCTGCGGAATTGAACAGGAATACCGCATTCTCGCGGTCTACCTGACTGGCGATTTCCAGTAGATACTTGGCATTGAACCCGATTTCTAGACGTTCATCACCATAGGCCACAGCCAGTTCTTCTTCGGCGGCACCGCTGTCGGGGGCATTCACAGACAGAACCAGCCGGTCCTCGTCCAGCGACAGCTTGACCGCGCGGCTGCGCTCGGAACTGACAGTTGCAACCCGGTCCACAGCCTGCGCGAATTCTGCCGCATCCACTTCCATCTTGCGTGTGTTGCCTTGCGGAATGACACGCGTGTAGTCGGGGAACGTGCCGTCGATCACCTTGGACGTCAGCGTGATATCAGGCGTGGCAAAACGCACCTTTGTCTCGCTCACTGACACGGCGATTGTCATATCGTCGTCTTCCAGCAGCTTGCGCAGTTCGCCCACGGTCTTGCGCGGGACAATCACGCCGGGCATATCGGCCGCACCTTCGGGCAGGTCCGCGTCGATACGCGCCAGTCGGTGCCCGTCTGTAGCCACACAGCGCAGCACCTTGCCGCCATCCGATTCGGCGACATGCATGTAAACACCATTGAGGTAGTACCGCGTTTCTTCTGTCGAAATTGCAAATTTCGATTTGTCGAACAGCCGCCGTAGTTCAGGCGCTTTGGCAGAGAAATTGCTGGCATACTCGGACGATGCCATGACCGGGAAATCTTCCTTGGGCAGCGTCGCAAGGTTAAAGTTTGATCGCCCCGCCTCGACCGACAAGCGACCGGCAGTGCCGTCATCGCTCAGTGTGACCAGAGCGCCATCTGGCAACTTGCGCACAATCTCATGCAGCATGACCGCCGACACAGTAGTCGCTCCCGGTCGCTCCACTTGGGCGGGGGCCTTGTCGACCACTTCGATATCCAGATCCGTCGCGCGGAACTGCACCGATCCGCCTTCGGCCTCGATCAATACGTTGGCGAGGATCGGGATCGTGTTACGCCGCTCCACGACCGATTGTGCTTGGCTCACGGCCTTGAGCAAGGTCGCCCGTTCAATGCTGAGTTTCATACCCTTGCTCCCTAAAGCCTTTTCAGTGCCTAGGGTGTTTTGCACCAATCCTGCTACTCAGGAAAATTGCAAAACACCCTCAGCCTAACCCGACGCCGCGCCGGGAAGGGCACGTTAGCAACGTCCCTTACCGGTGCAAGCCTTTTCTGGTAGTTTTCCGCTGGATCGGCGCCCCGGTCAAGCCGATCAGGCGCGCCATTCGCATAGGCACACCCATAAGGCGCAAGAGTTGCCCGCCTCACGCCTCAAGGGTACGACGAAGCAGATCCAGATCCTCTGCAATCTGTGCGTCACTGGCGCGCAGTTCTTCGATCTTGCGCACACCATGCATGACGGTGGTGTGGTCGCGCCCGCCAAAGCGGCGTCCGATGTCAGGCAGGCTCCGACTGGTCATCTGTTTGCACAGGTACATTGCCACCTGCCGCGGACGCGCAAAGATGCGGGTCCGCTTGGGGCCCACCAGATCGCTCAGGCGAATGTTGTAATGATCCGATACCTGCCGCTGGATTTCCTCGACCGTCAGTTGCCGTTCCGAGGCGCGCAGCACATCTGCCAGACAATCCTGCGTCAGATCCAATGTGATTTCGTGACCCACGAGCGACGCAAAAGCAAAGAGCCGGGTCAACGCGCCTTCCAATACGCGCACGTTCTTGCGGATACGGTGCGCGAGAAATTCCAGAACGCCATCGGCCATCACCAGATCGGGATATTGACCACGATAGAATTCGACTTTCGATTGCAGAATACCCAAGCGCAGTTCGTAATTGGTCGGGTGCAGGTCCACCACCAGACCGCATTGCAGACGCGATTTGATCCGCTCTTCCAGTTTTTCAATCTCACCCGGCGCACGGTCAGCCGAGATGATGATCTGCTTGTTCTGGTCCACTAACGCGTTGAACGTGTGAAAGAATTCTTCTTGGGTGCTATCCTTGCCTGCGATGAATTGCACATCGTCAACCATCAGAACATCGACTGAACGGAACAATTCCTTGAAATCCATCATCTTGCGGTCACGCAACGCCTGAACGAACCGATACATGAACTGCTCTGCCGACAGGTAAAGCACATTCAGGTTGGGTTGGTTTTGCTGCAACTCCCACGCGATCGCATGCATCAGGTGCGTCTTGCCCAAGCCTACTCCACCATAAAGAAAGAGCGGATTGAACGTCACCGGCCCGCCCTCGGCCACACGTTTGGCCGCCGCATGGGCCAGCTCGTTCGGCTTGCCGACCACAAAGCTGTCGAAGGTAAATTTTGGCTCCAGCGGCGCGGCGGCAATCACGTTGTCACGCTCGGCGCGCACGGCATCCGCCCTGGGTGCCGCCGTCGATGTCGCTCGCGTAGCGACGGGACGCTTTGCAGGCACGTTGAACGAGATACGGCGCACGTCGGGGGCGGCTGACCGCAGGTGGAACAGGATATGCTCGCCAAATTTCTGCGAAACGTAATTGCCAACAAAGCTGGTCGGCACATCAAGCGTTGCGACACCGTCCGCAACATCCGACAATTCCAAAGGCTCGATCCAGTTTGTGTAGTTGCTCGATCCGACCGTCTTGCGAAGGTCTTGCTTCACTTGTCCCCATTGATCCTGTGTCATTCGTTCCCGTTCCGCGAGCAGCGCATCAACAATTTTTTATTACCCGGTGGGCTTGTGCCCAATCCGGTCGAAGCAATTCCACACCCAATCAGGCACAGCATACCACCCATCATGGCCGCATGGACCCCGATGGAAAGGCCCCACAGATGAGCCCTATGTAGTTCTAAACGTCATAGACCGGATGGCGGGACATCCCCGAACCGCCAATTCCGCGACAATAGCATGCCACGCCAGAAGGAATCTCGTCAGGACAAAATCCTGAAGATACGCGTCCAATCGCCCGTAAATGTTGGCGCAGCGGATGCGGATCAACCCTTCCCCCAGGTGAATCGCTTGGTCAAACTAGCAATTCGATCATCGCCGCTGCAACTCATCTTCTTCCTTGACTCTGATTTTGCTGAAAAAGAATCTTAGCCGGATTTTCGCACCCGCAAACGTGCAAAAGGCGCCGCATATGCGACGCCTTTTGCGATCAATATGTTAGCTGTTATTTAGCCGAGAGCTTTCACTCGCGCCGACAGCCGCGACACTTTGCGCGATGCTGTATTCTTGTGGAAAACGCCTTTGGTCACGCCGCGCATCAGCTCGGGCTGGGCCGCGCGCAAGGCTGCAGTGGCCGCTTCCTTGTCACCCGAGGCAATCGCCTCTTCGACTTTACGCAGGAAGGTGCGGATACGCGAGCGGCGCGCTTTGTTGATCGCAAAACGGGTTTCGTTCTGACGTGCGCGTTTTTTGGACTGCGGTGTATTGGCCATGTGAATCAGACCCTTTCTCAGTGTTCGGTCGTTGTGTTTTCATTTACGCAGCACAATCCCGAATGGCCCCCCTCTCGGGGTGTTGATTCTTGCCTAGGCGGGCATCGCGCGCATGTATTGACGGTCAGATACGCCCGGCCCCGCGGAATTGCAAGCATTTCGCAGCAATCCCCCTGACATCGTTGCAACCGGGTCCAATCGGCCCGCCCGCGCCGAGTGGGCGCAGGCTAGGCCTAACTTTGCCCGACCATCTATTTGTCGCGGAATTGCGCCTCGCGTTTTTCCATAAAGGCGGACATGCCTTCTTTTTGATCTTCGGTGGCAAAGAGCGAATGGAACACACGACGTTCGAACAGCAGGCCCTCACGCAATGTCGTTTCGTAGGATCTGTTGACCGCTTCCTTGACCGCCATGATGCTGACCATCGATTTCTCGGCAATCTTGCCAGCGGCCGCCAGCGCCTCTTCGCGCAGTTTCTTAATCGGGACGACGCGACTCACAAGACCGGAACGTTCTGCCTCTTCGGCATCCATGAAACGCCCGGTCAGGTTCATATCCATCGATTTGGATTTGCCGATGAAACGCGTCAGCCGCTGTGATCCGCCGAGCCCGGCCATCACGCCCAGATTGATCTCTGGCTGGCCGAACTTCGCGCTTTCAGAGGCAATGATGAAATCGCACATCATTGCCAGTTCGCACCCGCCGCCCAGCGCATAACCCGAGACGGCAGCGATGATCGGTTTACGAACCCGCATGATCGCGTCGGCTTCAGGACCAAACAGGTCCCCGGCGAACACTTCGACAAAACTCTTGTCGCTCATCATCTTGATGTCGGCTCCGGCGGCAAACGCTTTTTCCGAGCCGGTCAACACGATGCAGCGCACCTTGTCGTTGCCTTGCGCCTCTTCCAATGCTGTTACCAACTCGCCCAGCAGCTGATCATTCAGCGCATTCATGGCATCGGGTCGGTTCAGCGTGATTAGGGCGACGTGGTCTTCTACTTCGACGGTGATCGTCTCAAAGGCCATGAAATCTGCTTTCGCTTGTTTCTGTCAGGTGCTTTGGTTTACCACCCCGGCGCGCGCTTTCAACCTATCTTTGGCATTTCGGACAGTAGAAGCTGGACCGCCCGGATTGGACGATACGTTTTATCATAGCAGTGCAATCTGTATTGCGGCACGCCTGTCCTTCGCGGTCGTATACGTCAAAGCGATGCTGGAAATACCCCAACTCTCCATCGGCTTGACGGAAATCACGCAGGGATGAACCGCCCGCCGCAATCGCATCACGCAAGACATCGCGTATGATCGGTACAAGCGCGGCTGCGCGCATCGCACTTAAATTTCCAGCCTTACGGAGTGGTGACACCCGCGCCCGATAGAGCGTCTCGCACACATAGATGTTGCCCAGCCCTGCCACGATTCGCTGATCCAGCAGCGCCGATTTGATCGGCGTCGCTTTTCCGTGCAGCGCTTTTACCAGATATTTCTCGTCAAACTGGTTGCCCAGCGGCTCTGGCCCCAGCTTTGCCAGCAGCGCATGAGCCTCGCCCAGCGCAGTATCATAGAGGTCCATTGCCCCGAATCGGCGCGGATCGTTGAACGTGATCCGCACCCCATTCTCCATGTGTAAAACAACATGATCATGCTTTTCCGGCGCAGGATGATCGTGCACGAACTGGCCAAGCGGATCACCCGATACCAGCATCCGGCCGGACATCCCCAAATGGATCAGCAGCGTCTCGCCCGAACTCAGATCAGCAAGGATATACTTGGACCGGCGCCGCAGCCCCAACACTCGCTGGCCAGTCAGCCGCACGGACATCTCAGGCGGAAACGGCCAGCGTAGATCAGGTCTGTTCACCTCAGCGCGCGAGATCACCGCGCCCTCCATTGCCGGCGCCAACCCGGCGCGGACGGTTTCAACCTCTGGCAATTCGGGCATGCTCGCCTCCACATCTGCAAAAGGGCCGCATTGTGTCCGCGCCCGAGCGCTCTATAACAAGGCCCTGAACCCGTGCAAGGCAAGGCCCATGACCGAGAAAACCACCCATTTCGGATTTCAGACTGTCCCCGAGGACGAAAAGGCGGGCCGCGTACGCGGTGTCTTTGGCTCCGTGGCCAGCAAATACGACGTGATGAACGATGCCATGTCGATGGGCATCCACCGCGTTTGGAAGGACGCCATGATGGATTGGCTAGCCCCGCGCGCCGGGCAAAAGCTGCTCGATGTGGCGGGCGGAACCGGCGATATCAGCTTTCGCTTTCTCAAGCGCGCGGGCTCCGGCCACGCGACAGTGCTGGATCTGACCGAGCCTATGCTGATCGAAGGACGAAAACGCGCCGAAGCGGACCAGATGGTCGACAGCCTCGATTGGGTGGTGGGCGACGCGATGGCGCTGCCATTCGCCGACAATACATTCGACGTCTACACCATCAGCTTTGGCATCCGTAACGTCACCCGCCCCCAAGAGGCCCTGAACGAAGCGTTCCGCGTCCTCAAACCCGGCGGCCGCCTGATGGTGCTGGAATTCAGCCAAATACCGAACGACCTGATGCAAAAGGTCTATGACCTTTATTCCTTCAACATCATTCCTCGCCTCGGCCACGTGATCGCCGGGGATCGCGACAGCTATCAATATCTGGTCGAATCGATCCGGCAGTTTCCCGATCAGGAAACCTTTCTCGGAATGGTCAAACAGGCCGGTTTCGAACAGGCCAAGTATCGCAACCTGACGATGGGCATCGCTTGCCTGCATTCCGGCTGGAAAATCTAAGGCATGCGTGGACCCCACAACATCATTCGCCTGATCCGCACTGGCGCCACGCTGGAACGCACCGGCGCCATGGGCGTCATCATGGATGCGATGGATGCGCCCCCCTTGGTGCGCGGTACCCTGCGATTCCTCGCCTGGCCATTTCAGTGGCTCGGGCTTAAGGGCGACCCGAACATGCCCCCGGCCACCCGTGCGTTGACTGCGCTGGGACCGGCCTACATCAAGTTCGGGCAGATCCTGTCTACCCGCCCTGATCTGGTGGGCGACGAACTGGCCACGCAGATGCGCGTGTTGCAGGACAAGCTGCCGCCGTTTGATATTGATGTGGCCAAGGCCAGCATCGAGCAGGAGCTGGGCCAACCGATAGAGGCAATGTTCGACGACTTCAGCCCGCCAGTGGCCGCTGCCTCTATTGCGCAGGTGCACAAGGCCACGCTGCGCAAAACCGGCGATTCAGTCGCGGTCAAAGTGCTGCGTCCGGGGATCGAACGTGCGTTTCGCGTGGATATCGACGCGTTCTACTTTGCCGCTAACATGATCGAGTTTCTGTCACCCGCCGCACGCCGCCTGCATCCGACCGAAGTAATCGCCCATTTCGAGGGCGTAGTGATGGGCGAGCTCGATTTGCGGCTAGAGGCGTCCTCTGCATCCGAGTTTGCGTCCAACACCACGGGCGACGCGGGCTTTCAGTTACCCGGCATCCAGTGGGACCATTGCAGCCGCCGGGTAATGACGATGGACTGGGCCGACGGTGCGCCGCTGGGCGACAATGCCGCCATTGATGCAGCCGGCCATGACCGTGTAGTGCTGGGTGACCGAGTGCTGCAACTCTTCCTCAGTCACGCGCTGCGCGACGGATATTTCCACGCTGACATGCATCAGGGCAACCTGAAGGTCGCGCCGAATGGCAATATCATTGCTTATGATTTCGGCATCATGGGGCATATCGACGAATACACCCGCCGCGTCTACGCCGAGATCCTCTATGGTTTCATCAAACGCGATTACCGCCGCGTTGCGGAGGTGCATTTCGAGGCAGGCTATGTGCCCGCCAACCGCGATGTCGATGAGTTCGCCCGCGCGTTGCGGGCGGTAGGAGAGCCGATCTTTGGGATGGACGCCAGCCAGATCAGCATGGGCAGCCTGCTCAGCTATCTATTCGAGGTGACAGAACGCTTTGGCATGGAAACCCGGACCGAGCTGATCCTGCTACAGCGCACGATGGTCGTGGTCGAGGGTGTTGCGCGCTCGCTCAACCCGCAGATCAATATCTGGCAGGTCGCCCGCCCCGTAGTAGAGGATTACATTCGGCAGAGCCTTGGGCCACGCGCCTTGGCGCAAAGTCTGGGGCGCACTGCGATGGTTTTGTCACGCTTTGGCCCGCGTCTGCCGCAACTGGTGGAATCCGCTCTTATTCGCGCCTCGGCCCCGACACCAGAGCCGCCACGCCGTCGGCGGCGTGATCTGGCTATCTGCGGCGTCAGCGGGGCCATCCTCGGCGCTGGTGTTCTTGCCGCCTGCCTCGCGCTGCTCTGAGGCTCGATCGTACAGCCTGCTCGCAAACGAAAAAGGCAGCCCTATAGGCTGCCTTTTCCTCAATCAACCACGCCGGAGCGTAGTGTATTCGTTCAGGTGTCGTCGCTCGAATCAAGCGCTGCGATACCAATGATGGTAACCGCGATACCAGCTGCGACCAGACCCGGCGTCAGGCCGACTGCTGGACCTGCTGTCGACACAAAGGGGTCAGCGTTGACGTCTTGGGCTGCAACGGGCGCTACAGCGGAGACGGCGATTGCAGCTGCTGCTGCAAGAGTTGCGAATTTTTTCATGTAATCTCTCCTCAAATTGAGATGTCAAACATCATGGCACCTCTCGGAACCATCTCTGATGCCGAATCTATGCCATGCCCGGACGTCAATTGAAAGGGCATCGTTGGGGTCGGGAAAAAAGGCTGTGCTGGCGCACCAAGCCAATGACGGACGTTCAGCCATCCGGACCACGATCACCCCACATGAAAAAGGCAGCCCTATAGGCTGCCTTTTCCTCAAACAACCACGCCGAAGCGCAGTGTATTCGTTCAGGTGTCGTCGCTCGAATCAAGCGCTGCGATACCAATGATGGTAATCGCGATACCAGCTGCGACCAGACCCGGCGTCAGGCCAGCTGCTGGGCCTGCTGTCGACACAAAGGGGTCAGCGTTGACGTCTTGGGCTGCAACGGGCGCTACAGCGGAGACGGCGATTGCAGCTGCTGCTGCAAGAGTTGCGAATTTTTTCATAATACTCTCCAAACCGATTTTAGAATCTGTGTCCCCACAAATCTCAACTTGGAATATGGCACGTTTGGACCGAAAACAAAACAGTTTTCCCGGTTTTTCTTCAGTTTCGCACGACTTTGCCGATGGCGCCGGATGGCCAATCAACCCATTGATAGTAAATCAAAATTAATTCCAGACTTTCTGACGTGAGCGCAAAATGGGTTGCGCGCGCGTGTAAACGTTGCAGCCATGCAACATGCCCTCACGCCTGTCAGTGCCGAAATACCAACCTCATAGGCCAAACCTGCCGCTAACAACAAGGGCCGCGACTCTGCCCGGATCAATTGCCTGATCGAGCATCATTCGATTGCTACCCTCCTGCACAAACCGCGTAATTTCAGCGGGTAATTGAGCTATCGCCTCCTGCTCAATTCGGGTCAGGCTGCCGCAATGCGATCACCTCAGCCGCCTGCACTTCCTGCCCGCCTGCCATCACCAGAACAGTGGTTCCGCCGCTCAAACGCGCCTCAACCACCCGTGACTGCGACGCGACCGGCGCGGTGCCCAAATGCGCCTCTCCCTGAAACGCATCTACGCTCAGATGATAGGTGCCAGCAGGCAACATCTGGCCACTTTCATCAGTGCCGTCCCAGATCACAGGGCCGCCTGACGGCGACACGGATTTCTGTTGCACGATACCGCCAGTTGCATCCCGCACCACAAGTTGAGCGAGATCGGTGCCGGTGCTGGTATCATATTGCAGCTCCACCGGGGTGCCATCAAACGCGACCGGCATTTCCGCACGGGCCACCATCCCGACCCAACCTTGCAATTGCCCGAGGCCCAGCAGCCCCATCTGCTCTGACAGCCCTCCCAGCAGGTCATTGGTGCGCACCTGCTGCTCGACCGAGGAGAAGGCAGCGAGTTGCGTCGCGAAGTCCGCGGAATCGACTGGATTGAGAGGGTCCTGATTCTCCATCTGCACCGTCAGCATCTTCAGGAATGTCTCAAAATCTGAACTAAGCGCGTTGGTCGCCGCGGCGTTAGGTTGTGCCCCGGTAGGGGGCGGGCTTGTGCCCGGCTGTGTCGAAGTCACCTGCATGATCTCATCCTTTTCGAAATTTGCCGCGTAGGGTGCTGGATATCCGTTACTCCGGAATGCTTCATAAACGGATATCCAGTCGGTCCGTGGCCACCGTCAGTGCCCCCTGCGCTACCTTTGGTTCGGATCGCGTTCCGCCGTCCTGCGATGCCGTATCGTCCGTGTGGACGTCCGCCGTATCTGGCCTGCCGTGCGTGCCGCGCTGACCTGCAAAGTCAAAGGCTGCGCCATTATAACCAATCGCGCGGAATTCCTCTGCCAACAGATCAATATGCCGACGCATCAGGTCCAGTGTATCCTGCCGTTCGGCCACCACCTGAACCGCCAATGCGCCATCCATTGTACTTAGCGACAGGCGGACCCGCCCCAGCTCTGCCGGGTTCAATGACAAATCAATCACTCGCTCACCGCTGCGATGCGCCGCATCGGCAATCTGCACCGCGACCTGCCGTGCCGTCTCCGGGCGGTGCTGTGCGGGTGGTAAGACAGCACGTAGTTCGATCGGCGAATCGCGCAGGCCGCGCACTTCGACAGGTGCAGCCAGATCCACCCCGGTTGTAACAGATCTGTCTACCGCTGCTTTTACATCCACGTCAAAAGCACTGCTGCGCGATATAGTGTCCGTAACCTGCGGCACCATAGTGCCCGCAACCTGTGGCACCGAACGCGGCTGCGCTGTTTCAACGGCGCGGCGATCCAACAATGCGTCGCCGTCATGCATCGTCGCGCGTGGAAGGAGTGTTTCCTGTCTGGGTTTCTCCGGGCCACCTTCTGCAGCCCGTTCAATCATTTCAGCCTGCAATTCATCCACCTGAACTTGCGGGGCATGGCCCGCTTCCCGCGGACCTGCGCCAGAGACGACACTCGCACCTCGGATTCCCAGAGGTGGCGATTCAAACGGTATCACCACACTGCTGATACCATCAGCGTGTGTACCGCCCGCAACGGATCGAATACTCCCGGATACGGTAGGCATTGCTATGCCGGGCTTCGGATCGGGCACGACTGCCCCACCACTTGACCGCGACAGTGCGGGATCACGGCGCATGTATGCATCACCTTCTGATGCGATCTCTATCCTGTTGAATAGGCGTGGTGTTCTGCCAGTTATCAGCGAATTTTCGGTATCTTCCGCAACGCCCTCTCCGTCGCCTGCTGCGGATGTGGTCATCAACGGCACTGCCATCGCCTGACTGCCGGCGGGCTGTCCCGCCGAAGGTTGACTGATGCGACGTCCCGCCGGTTCAGCAGGGCCGGCTTGCTGCATGTTAATCGGACGAGATGCGGACGCGTCGGTCAGAAAACCTGCTGCTGTTGGTCGCAGGACATCCGCCCCATCTGATTGCAACGCAGGAGCTTGACCCGATGGGGCCTGATTACCTTCGCCCCCCCGAGGACTGTTTCCGTTTGTATTCAATTGATTGGGATGCTCTGACGTCAACATGTCGGCCTGGGCGGTTGCGTAGCGCGGGGAGGGCGCGAGGGGCATTGCCGTACCCGCCCCCTTACTCTGTATTCGCGTAGAAACGATCATTTCATCGCGTGAATCGGCTTGGGATGCGTCGCTGCCTGTATTTCCGTTTCGGACGGGCAAGCCGATGCCATCTCTGCCTTCCGCACCCGCGGCAAGAGCTACGAAGTCGGGCGAAGTTGTTGGCAACGCTGACTCCAGCGGTGTTACGTCCACAACAGGACCGTACCCCCCCTGCGCCACTTGGTCCGGGGTTGCCTGAACAATTTCACCCGTCTCGGATCCGGGGTCAGTTCTTCCTGTTGTTGCACTTGCACGCGCGACGGTCGTTCCAGCGCCGGAATGCGCGTAAGCCGCCTCGTCTTGCAAACGCCCTGTCAGCCGTTCTTCAACGCCACGCGCGGGACGACTCGCCACGTTCTGAGCTTCGACCAGAGATCTCTCGTCCGGTGACTGCCCCATCGCAGCAGCATCAAGAACAGCATTCGTGTCCCCGCTCACCTCGTCGCCCCCCCCCGCATCGGCCCGGCGCCCATCGCCCCAGATCAGAGGGCTATCCGAAACCGGAGAACGCGCGCCCGTTGGTGAAACATCGACTTGCCCGCCCTCCGCAGGTGCAGTCGTGTTTCGTTTATCCGCCGATAGAAGATCTGCCTCAGCTGTGTCAGTTGATCCTTCTGACTTGTTCTGCCCTTCCACCGTTTCCGGCTCGGGCAAAACCAAGCCATGCTCCGGCACGTTTCGGGCAAAAATACGATCAAAACTTCGCCCATCATTCTGCGCTGCGTCCTGAGGCAGCATCCCCGATACCTTGGCCGGATTGCCGACCATCGTCCGCGCGATCATGTCGTTCAATAGAATCATTGGACTGGGCATCGGTTTCTCCGGGACTTCTTCCTTGATGCCCAGACCATGACAAAAGCTGGTTACTGCTTCTTTACTGATTTGCGCTCAAATACAGCGGAGTTCGATCAATTCGAGGTAATCCCGTGACCGATTTTTTACCAATTCAATCCCAGAACCCTCCTCTTTCCCGCATGACCACATCACCGAACGCGCGCGGCGCCGCAGAGAAGCTGGAGGCGACGTTTCTGGCTGAAATGCTGAAATCCTGTGGTTTGGGAACACAGAACAGCAGCTTTGGCGGCGGCGTTGGCGAAGAACAATTCGCATCGTTTCAGCGTCAGGCATTGGCGGACGCCATGGTTCAAACCGGCGGCATTGGCCTCGCCGAACATTTTTATCAAGCCATACTGGAGAAGAGTGATGACAGATAACACCGTTCAAGTGCTGATTGATCGTCTCGATACCTTGCTGGAGAAAGAGAGGCGCGCCCTGCTGGTCGGCGATCTGGACGCGATTGGCGGTCTGCTGGCGCAAAAGGAACACCTGATCGACGCGCTAAACATCGCCGCACCTGATGCTCAACACGACCTGCGCCCGGTTCAGGGCAAGGTAGCCCGCAATCAAGCATTGCTAGACGGCGCGTTGCAGGGGATTCGCAAGGTGGCCACTCGCATGGCCGCCTTTCGCAAGATCCGGCGCACGTTGGAGACTTATGATGAAAGCGGGCGGAAGCTCATCTTGCAAGCCGACGTCGAGCATAAAGTGGAAAAACGCGCCTGACCGGAATTGTCTCAAATGCTAGCAATATGATCCGATGGTTTTAGCACTCCATTAGCACCTGAAAACGCATCCTGCATGGGCATCCCAACCGGATGGCGCAGCCCGCCTCAGGCGTCCGCTGCACATGTCAGAAAGACAGGTTAGGTCGTCCCCACACCCGGTGGCGAAGCGTGTAATTGGCGCAAAAGCGCCAGAAACCAAAGGATTATGCTATCGCGACCTTCCAGGCACCACCATGATGCCCGCCACCTTGAACGATTTTCTTTCTCTTGATGATGATGGGCCGCGCATTGCTCTGCGCACTCATCTCCACCACCTTAATCTCACCCATCGCCAGTGTTACAGCGCAGGCGTCAACGGCGCGTTAACGATTCAATTTGTAGGGGCTTTTCCGGTTCTCTCCGTAGCAGGCGACCGGCCACCAACCGCTGAGAGGCCCGGTAGCCCATATCCGATCTCTGGCGATTATTGCCCTGCCAAGAGCCGCATCAGTGTCGCCCGCGACACGTAGCCTGTGACCGGCAGATCGCGGGTGTCCTGATACCAGCGCAGCGCATTGCGCGTGTTGCCATCGAACTGACCGTCGACGCTTCCCGGTTGGGCACCCACTTGTTCCAGCCGCTGCTCGATCATCAAACGGGTCACGCGTGACGAGGCGACGTTGCGTTCTTCGGCTGCGGCCTGCGCAATGGCCCCTTGCGACGCCTCCGCATTTTCCAATTCGTTCAGGCGCGCACGCGCGCGACGGGCAAACTTGCCATTGGGATAGGTGGCCAGAAATGCGCGGTAGTGATCGGGCGTATCGCCTGCCTTGGCCGCCTGCCACGCTTGCCGCTCAGCGCGCTCTTCCTCGCTCTGGCGTGCATCCTCGATCTCGCTCAACTTGGTGCGCGCCTCATCAGAGAACAGCCCCTGCGGATAGCGTTTCAGATAGGCGCGCAGCCCCGCCTCGCTGCCATCCTTGCCGGTTTGCCGCCAATAGGCGCGGTCCTTGCGCTCTTCCAGCTTCTTTTGTTCTGCAGCCTCCGCATCCAGTGCCGCTTGTTTTTCCTTGGCCTGATTGCGCAACGAAAACAGCTGATTGCCTGTCAGGTAACTGGTCTCTTCGAACCCGCTGCTACGCTGCCACGCGGCAATCGCCGCACGGCTACCGCGCCCCAATTGCCCATCGATCCCGCGGTCATAAAACCCCAGTAGCTTCAGATCGCGCTGAATCCCTTTTTTGGCCGTCCGGCTTAGGTTCAATGCATCCTCGGCTTCGCGCGCCAACCGCTCCGGCTCGCCTTGCAGGAACGTGATCCGTTCCTCGGCAACTGACCGGTTGGCCGCCTTCGGATACGCCCTGAGGTACAGCCGATACGCCTCGACTGTGTCCACATCGCGGATCGCCTGCCAATATCCCGCCTGCATCAACTGCGCCGCATCCGGGCCCTCCGTTTCCCCCATGAACCCGATCCCCGGAGAGATAAAGCCAGCCACCTCGACGCCGCTCGGGGCGTCATCGGCAATATCGGCAAAGCTGGTACTGCCATCCAGCAAATCGTCCCGCAGCACCCGCGCTAACGCCCGCGCATTGCCGGTGATGTAGGTCACACCACCCACCGATGTGATTTCTCCCAATCCGGGGAACAGGCCAGACCCCAGATTCGGTGTGCTCTGCCCTGGCACCAGCATGACAACCCCACGCCCCGAGCGTTCCGCCATATCCGACAGCGCCGTGACCGACAGGCCGGTTGCGCCAATCGTAATGCTTGATGCGCCGATGGAATCATTCGACAATGCCCAGCTATCCCGCGCGTTCTGGGCAAACGGGCCATAGACCACCACCAGCAGCCGATCCACCTTGCCCGTTGCAAGCAGTGTCTCGACCTCCTGCGCCGCTTCGCGCATAGAGGCCGCATCGCGGCGGCGCGGCTCAATCACGCGGAAATCAGCGCGCGCCAACTCTGACGTAAACGCTGTGGTCGGCGTTTCTTGCGGGTTCTGCATCAGCAATGATTGCCCGCGATCCCCGTAGATCAGTGCGACATTATCCGCCGCCGCCATTCCCGAACATGCCAGTAGCAGGGCCAGTGCGACCCAGACCTTTCCAAAGACCTGCATCACACACCCTCCTCCTAGATCACTGTTCAGTCGTAGCTGCGTTGATCTTCTATCACTTTTCCATCGTTGGGAAGCGCGCCTTTGGAAACAATCTCGATCCGGCCCTTCAGCTTGAGTGCCGCGGCAACAGAGCTGGCAAAACTGGCCTCATCGCCGCCCGTCGCCTCGATCTGCACGGTCATCACGTCCATTTCCCCCTCGCGGCTGGCAATGACCCGCGCGCGGCTGATCTCGTTATGACGCGACACCAGATCCGCGACCTGCTCGGGCCGAACGAACATGCCTTTGATCTTGGTGGTCTGATCGGCACGACCCATCCATCCCTTGATCCTGATATTTGTTCTACCACAAGGACTTACACCTTCTAGAACGGCACTCAGATCGCCAGTGGCAAAGCGGATCAGCGGATAATCCGGGTTCAGGGTTGTCACCACAACTTCACCCACCTCACCCGGCGCGACAGGGTCGCCCGTACCCGGTGTGACGATCTCGACGATGACACCTTCATCGACAATCAGACCCTCCATCGTCGCACTCTCATAGGCGATATTGCCCAGATCGGCGGTGGCGTAACATTGCAGACAGGCGATGCCCCGGTCGGCATATTCCTGCCGCAAAGATGGAAACAATGCCCCCCCTCCGACCGCCGCACGCGTGATTTTCAGCGGCAACGCCATCTCGTCCGCCTTATCCAAGATCACTTTCAGATAATCCGGCGTCCCGGCATAGGCCGTCACCCCGAGGTCATGCGCGGCACGCACCTGTAGTTCGGTTTGCCCGGTCCCTGCGGGCAAAACAGCCGCACCAACGGCCCGCGCTCCGTTCTCGAAAATCATGCCTGCCGGGGTCAGATGATACCCAAAACAGTTCTGCACAATATCGCCCTTGCCAATCCCGCAGGCTGCCAGAAACCGGCCCATACGCCACCAATCGTGATCGGTACCGCCCGGCTCATAGATCGGTCCGGGGGATTGAAACACATGTGCGAACGCCCCCGGTTCCCGCGTTGTCAGCCCGCCGAACGGCGCATTTTTCCCCTGCGCACGTCCCAGATCGGATTTGCGCAACACGGGCAGGCGCACCAGATTCTCTATGCGGGTAATGCTGGCTGCATCGACCCCGGCCAGACGATCCGCGTACCCGGGCAGTGCCTGCGCCCGCGCCACCTGCTGCGGCAGGACAACCGCCAGCGCCTCGGCCCGCGCGGCGGGCGTGCGCGTCTCCAGATCATCAAAATACTGCGACATCATTCTTTCCTCTTACGCGCTGCGCGCCCTGCGACAGCCTGACCAATTGATCCATGCGCCAGCGTATGGCACATTTCGGTATTCATTCGTATACAATCGACCTCACTTGGAGATGCCATGCCCTACACCAGCACACCCTCCAACGTGGATGACGCCACTCTTAACCGGCGCATCCGCTTCCACGATGACATCCAGACGATGGAGGTGGATTTTTCCAACTTCCACTTTGGCTCTTCGGCCATCGTGAACAGGTTTTACGATCGGCTTGAAGCCCGCATCGCGGCGACCGATGAACCGCAGTGGTTCTTTCTGATCAACCTCAACGGAACGCGTATCGACCCTATTGCCTGGACGCCGTACTCGCGACGCGGTCGGGCGCTGAACCTGGCGCATTCGATGGGCTCGGTCCGCTATGACGCGTCTGATGATACCCGCCGACAGATCATCCGCGCCGCAAATACAGACGCCTTCGATCCCAATCTCTTTGCAGACCGCGATGCCGCGCTTGCACGGATTGCCGAACTGCCCAGCACCCGCCGAACCAAAGTGGTCCACGATCCCACCTACGCACTCTCCGACATTGTCCGCCGTGTGCATTTTGACGAGGACCGACAGATTATGAACGTCGATTTCTCGCATTTCACACTCAACCACAGCCGCGATGTCGATGATGTCTACGACTACCTCGAAGAGCGCATCAAAGAGAGCGGCCGCAAGTGGTTCTTCCTGATCGACATGAACGGCTGTCAGATTATGCCCGGCGCATGGATCCCCTATGCCGCCCGGGGCAAGTCGCTGAACCTCGCCGCCTCGCTTGGGTCGGTGCGCTATGCAACCGGATCCGAAACCGAGGCCGACATTCGCCTGCGCGCCGAAAGCCAAGGCTTCCGCCCCAATATCCGCAATACCCGCGCCGAGGCGCTGGCGCTGATCGACGAAATGCGCGCCGCGTTGACCTGAAACGCGCTGCGCACGATCAACCAAGCTGCGGTCGGGAGTATCTGCGCGCAATAAGGTCATGTTCAGGTCCGCAGCGGCCTCAGCTCAGCCACCGCTTGCGGCGGCGATAACTGCGCACATCACGGAATGATTTTCGGCCCTCATCCGACATCCCCAGATAGAATTCCTTCACGTCCGGGTTCTCGCGCAGGCTCTTGGCCGGACCGTCCATCACCACGCGTCCCGATTCCAGAATGTATCCGTAATGGGCAAACCGCAGCGCCACATTGGTGTTTTGCTCAGCCAGAAGAAACGTCGCACCTTCCTTCTCGTTGAGGTTCTTCACAATGGTGAAAATCTCTTCGACCAATTGCGGTGCCAACCCCATGCTAGGCTCATCCAGCAGGATCGTCTCGGGTCGCGACATCAACGCACGACCGATCGCGACCATCTGCTGTTCGCCCCCAGAGGTATAGCCCGCCTGACTGCGCCGCCGTTCCTTGAGCCGCGGAAAATAGCTATAGACCAGATCCAGATCCGCATCGATATCGCCCCGGCTGGCACTCCGTGTATAGGCTCCGGTCAGCAGGTTCTCCTCGACGGTCAAATGCTCAAAGCAATGCCGCCCCTCCATCACCTGAATGACGCCCTTCTTGACCAGATCGGATGGTGCAAGGTCCTGAATCCGGTCCCCGCGATACCGAATGCTGCCCTTGGTCACTTCGCCACGCTCGGACCGCAGCAGGTTCGAGATCGACTTGAGCGTCGTCGTCTTGCCCGCTCCGTTACCGCCCAGCAGCGCAGTGATCCCGCCTTTCGGCACACTCAGACTGACCCCTTTGAGAACCAGAATGACGTGATTGTAGATCACCTCGATATTGTTGACCTCAAGGAGCTTTTCCTCGGTGGGGGCCGCATCCAGCATGTGATCTCTCTCCATCAAGGGGATCGCCTCTAGCGGCGTTAACCCCTGCTTTCATCGTTCTTGAAATACTCGAAAATCCCCCGGCCGCCACAGATGTCACGGCCGGGGAAATGCGTTTAGTTACAAGATGCTTCGATCCCGTTCTCTGTCGCAAAAGCGGCCGAATCTTCAGCCACAAGCGCGCCGATAACGTCCTGATCGGACTGGAAGTAGTCGGTGATCAGTTCGAACTCGCCCTTCTCCGCATTCCACTGCGACACGGCACCCATGCCGTCGCCACCGTGGTTTTCGCACGACACTTTGAACTCCGGCCCAAAGCCCGGCAGACCCAGACCGGCCATCTTGGCTTCGGTCATCTCCAGAGCTTCCATCCCGTCGCGCATCTGCGCCGCATTGATCGCCGACGTACCGGCCAGTTCTTGTGCGGTGCGCATCGCCTCAACCGCCAGCATGGCGGCATACATGCCACGGTTATAGAGAACGCTACCCACCTGATCGCCAGCACCGGCTGCCTTGCCCGCGTCGACGACATATTTCGCCATGTCATCATACAGCGGATAGTCAGAACCGAGGTTGTGGAACGTCAGTGCCTTATAGCCATTGGCCTTGTCGCCTGCCGCTTTCACGTCGTTCTCGGACCCGGACCACCAGATACCGATGAACTGATCCATCGGATAACGAATGTTCACCGCTTCCTGAATCGCGACCTGGTTCATAACACCCCAGCCCCACATGATCACATTGTCCGGCTTTTCGCGGCGGATTTGCAGCCACTGCGATTTCTGTTCTTGACCCGGATGGTCGACCGGCAGCAGCGTCAGCTCGAAACCATGCTTCTTGCTCAACTCTTCCAGCGTCCGGATCGGCTCCTTGCCATAGGCTGAGTTGTGGTAAACCAGCGCAATTTTGCGGCCCGAAATGTCTCCACCGTTCTCATTCAGGATATGCGTGATCGCGTGGCTCGCCCCGTCCCAGTAGTTGGCGGGATAGTTGAACACGTTCTTGAACACGGCACCGTTCTTGGCCGATGTCCGACCGTAACCCATCGTATGCAGCGAAATGCCATCAGCGGTCGCTTTGGGGATCAGCTGATAGGTGATGCCGGTGCTGAGCGGTTGATAAACCAACGTGCCTTCGCCTTTGGTCGCCTCGTAGCACTCCACACCCTTTTCGGTGTTATAGCCGGTCTCGCATTCCACGACCTTGATCATTTCGCCGCCAACACCGCCGTCGCGCTCGTTGATCAGGGTGAAATAATCCTGATAGCCATCCGAGAACGGGATGCCGTTCGCAGCATATGGACCCGTGCGATAGCTGGTGTCTACCACCACGAGGTCCGCAATCGCCGGCCCCGCGGCCATCACCGCGCCCAGCGCGGCTGTCATAAGTGTCTTTCTCATCGGTTAATCCTCCCTTGGTTATGTCCGATGTCTTCTTTCGTAGGGTAGGGTTTCACCCCACCGCACGTCGCCTGACCGTTCCTAGTGTGGGAACGGCCAAAGTCTCAGTTTTTCCTTGGCCACGCGCCACAGCTGCGCCAGCCCATGTGGCTCCGCCACCAGAAACGCGATAATCAGCGCGCCCACGATCATAAATTCCAGATGCGCAGCCAGATCCGTGGGCCAGCCCAGCGAACCCACCAGCACGTTCTTCAGCAGAACCGGTAACAACACCAGAAACGCCGCACCAGCAAAGCTCCCAAAGATCGAGCCAAGCCCGCCGATGATCACCATGAACAGCACGAGGAAGGATTTGTTGATCCCGAACACCTCGCCCACTTCCACAGCGCCCAGATAGACGGAAAAGAACAGCGCACCCGCGATCCCGATAAAGAAACTGCTGACTGCAAAGGCACTCAATTTGGCCTTTAGCGGGTCCACACCGATGATCTCGGCAGCGATGTCCATGTCCCGGATCGCCATCCATTTGCGCCCGGCCATGCCACGCGTCAGGTTCCGCGCCAGAATGGCGCTCACCGCCACGAACACCAGACATACCATATAGGCCGCCCAAGGTGCTGTTTCGGCCCCGGTGACGGGGACACCCAGCACGGTACGCTCGGGCGCACTGATCTGGCCAGAGGCCGAATAGTTGTAAAACCACGGTACCCGGTTAAACAGCCAGACGAGGAAGAACTGCGCCGCCAGCGTCGCCACCGCCAGATAGAACCCCTTGATGCGCAGGCTTGGCAGGCCAAAGAGCACGCCAACCGCCGCCGTAATCGCCCCTGCGATGATCACGTGGATCAGGATCGACACTTCGGGGAATGACGTCATCAGCTTGTAACAGGCATAGGCACCTACCGCCATGAACCCGCCGGTTCCCAGACTGACCTGCCCGCAATAGCCCACTAGGATGTTCAGGCCGATCGCCGCAATCGCATAGATCAGGAACGGCAGAAACACCGCGTTGACCCAGTAATCATTGATGATGAACGGCACGACCGCAAAGGCGATCAGCAGCACCACGTAATACCGATACCGGTCGAACTTGATCGGAAAGGTCTGGTTGTCCTCGGCATAGGACGTCTTGAAATCGCCTGCTTCACGATAGAACATCACTGGGACCTTTCTGAAACGAATTTCTTTGCTTCCGTCATATTCGGAAAACGTTTTGGACCATCTGGCGTATCAACAACAGCCATTCCATTTTCGAAGCGTGGTTGTGATACGCTGTCGGGAAAGCTCTTGTTTTCGCCATCAAGGTAACTATCACCCGTAAGATGCACGGTCGTTCTTGAGTGCGCTGTGTCCAAATCACCCTGCAATGCCTGCTCAATTCCAGCCAGCTTGTCACAGATGAAACCAATCGCGAACACGCCGATTGATCCAAAGAACAGCGTTAAACTGGAAAACAGATTTTCGTCGAACAGAACTGCTGCTGACACGACGCAACCGATGCCGCCCAGCACGTAACAGCTGTAAACGATCAACTCTCTCAAGACGTGATCTCCCCATTCATGTCCCTTCGTGCGGCTACACGTCGCTGCCCGCGTGTCGGTGCCGAATGCCATGCCAGCCACAGATAGGCCAACATGCCCAAGCCCCCGGCAATCGCCGCCAGGATCGCAGCCGTCACCATCTCGCCAGTGTTCGCTGCATTCGCCGTGAACGCCAGATAACCAAAGGCCCAGAACCCCGACCACGCCACGACGTTAAGGATCGCTACCACCTTATGCATAGCTGCGCACCGTAGGCCGGGCTTCAGCCCGGCACCCGCCGTTTCTAAACCCGCTCAATGATCTTCTCCCCGAACAATCCCTGCGGCCGGAACACCAGAAACAACAGCGCCAGAACATAGGCGAACCAGTTTTCAGTCGCCCCGCCGATCATCGGCCCTACGGCGAATTCAAACAGCTTCTCACCCACACCGATGATCAGCCCGCCGACAATGGCACCGGGGATCGAGGTGAAACCACCCAGCATCAAGACGGGAAGTGCCTTGAGCGCGATCAGCGACAGCGAGAATTGCACACCCGATTTGGTGCCCCAGACGATCCCGGCGACCAGCGCCACGAACCCGGCCAGCGACCAGACCATGACCCAGATGTAATTCAGCGAGATGCCGACGCTCAGCGCCGCCTGATGATCATCCGCCACGGCGCGCATGGCACGGCCCTGCTTGGTGTATTGCGCAAAGATGATCAGCGCGACCACCAGAAGCGCCGCAATCACGGTCGCCACGATATCCAGATTGTCGATAAAGAACCCGTAGTCAAAGATGCCATAGGTCACCTCGTCGATGACCTCGTTGATCCCTTGCGGCAGGCCGACATCCAGCTTCTTGATATCCGCGCCCCACATGATGTCGCCCACCCCTTCCAGGAAATAGGCAAGCCCGATGGTGGCCATAAACAAAATGATAGGTTCCTGATTGACCAAATGCCGGAACACGAAATGGTTCACCAGCCACGCCAGTCCGATCATCACCAACATCGTCAGGAGGATCGCCAGCAAGGCAGGAACGTGCCAGCCGAAATGATGGATCTCCGTGCCAAAGATCGCGTTGATCAGATGGCTAAAGGGCACCTGCCCTTCCATGATCCCCACCAGCGTCAGCGCGGCGAATAGCGCCATCACCCCTTGGGCATAGTTGAAAATGCCGCTGGCCTTGTAGATCAGCACGAAACCCAGCGCTACCAACGCATAGAGAACCCCGGCCATCAGACCGTTAAGGAAGACCTCCATCGCAAAGACGAGTTGTTCAGGCATTGTGCTGTCCTCCGGAATTGGGCTCTACCCGCCCTGAGTTCTGTGCGCCCGCACGCCCACGCGCCGACGCGATACCGACGTAATACCGACGTGATACTGATGTGCGAAAATCAGTCATGCGCCACCCCCAGATAGGCATCGATCACGTCCTGATTGTTGCGGACTTCATCCGGCGTGCCATCGCCGATCTTCTTACCGTAATCCATCACCACGACCCGGTCGCTCAGGTCCATGACCACGCCCATGTCATGCTCGATCAGTGCGATCGTGGTGCCAAATTCGTCATTCACATCCAGAATAAAGCGGCTCATGTCCTCTTTCTCCTCGACGTTCATGCCCGCCATCGGCTCGTCCAGCAGCAGGATCGACGGCTCTGCCGCCAGCGCCCGCGCCAGTTCAACCCGTTTCTTCAGGCCATAAGGCAAACGCCCCACCGGCGTCTTGCGAATATGCTGGATTTCAAGAAAATCAATAACCTTCTCAACAACTTCCCGGTTTTCAACCTCTTCACGCTCGGCCTTACCCTTCCAGATCGCCTGCGCAAAAATCCCCGCATTCATCTGCCGTAGGCGGCCGGTCATCACGTTGTCCAGAACGCTCATCCCCTCGAACAGAGCGATGTTCTGAAACGTCCGCGCAATCCCCTGCCGCGCGACCTGATAGGGCTTCATCGAAGGGCGTTTTGCACCTTTGTAAAACACCTCGCCCTCCTGCGGATTGTAGAACCCGCTGATGACATTCAGCATGGATGATTTGCCCGCCCCATTGGGACCGATGATCGCCCTGATTTCGCCCTCGCGAATGTCAAAGCTGATATCCTGAATCGCCGTAACACCGCCGAAACGCAGGGTAATATTCTTCATCTCCATCACCACACCGCCGATCTTGCGACCGTCCTCGGTGGTGTAGCCTTCTGCGCTGTCAAGCATGGTGGCACCCTTCAATATCTGCGTGAATTCGGGATGGCGGGTACGGGATCGACGTAGCTGAGCGGCGTCCCGTCATTCCGCTGCGACCTTCTGCGTCTCGACCGGCACAACCGCCGCATCGACAATTTTGAGCGTCGCTGAAATGCTGCCCTTGCGGCCATCCTCGTAGGTCACTTCAGTCTTTGTAAATATCTCATCCGATCCATCATAAAGCGCCGTCAGCAGATCATTGAACTTATCCGAAATCACCCCGCGCCGCACCTTGCGCGTGCGGGTCATCTCGCCGTCATCGGCATCCAGTTCCTTGTGCAACACCAGAAAACGGTGGATCTGGCACGCCCCCAGCATCGGGTCATCTGCCAACGACCGATTGACCGTTTCCACATGCTCGCGGATCGTCTCGAGAACCTGACTGTGACCAGCCAGTTCCTGATAGGACGCATAGCCGATATTGTTGCGCTCGGCCCAGTTGCCCACCGCCGTCAGGTCGATGTTGATGAACGCTGTGCATTGCTCGCGACCATTGCCAAAGACCACGGCCTCCAGAATGTTGGGAAAGAATTTCAGCTTGTTTTCAACATACTTGGGCGCAAACAACTCGCCCCCCGCCATCTTGCCCACATCCTTGGCACGGTCGATGATGCGTAGCTGGCCGGTTTCCTCATCGAAATAACCCGCGTCGCCCGTCGCGACCCAGCCTTCGGGGTCTTTGGTGCTCTTCGTGCTTTCCTCGTTCTTGTAATAATACTCGAACGTACCGGGGCTGCGATAGAACACCTCGCCATTGTCGGCGATACGGATTTCCACCCCCGGTGCCGGGACACCCACGGTATCGTCACGCACTTCCCCATCGGGCTGCAACGTGATGAACACCGATGCTTCGGTCTGGCCATAGAGCTGTTTCAGGTTGATTCCGAGCGAGCGATAGAACGCGAAAATCTCGGGCCCGATCGCTTCGCCTGCCGTATAGCCCACGCGCACCCGGCTCAGGCCGAGGGTGTTCTTGAGTGGACCATAGACGAATAGATTGCCCAGCGTGTATTTCAGCCGATCCGTTCCGCCGACAGGTTTGCCGTCCAGAATATCACCGCCCACTTTGCGGGCATGCGCCATATAGTGATCGAACAGGCGTTTCTTCAATCGCCCTGCATCCTCCATACGGATCATCACATTGGTCAGTTGTGTCTCGAACACTCGCGGTGGGGCAAAGTAGTATGTCGGTCCGATCTCGCGCAGGTCAGTCTGCATCGTGTCTGCACTTTCAGGACAGTTCACGCAGAAGCCACACCAATAGGCCTGACCGATGGAAAAGATAAAATCGCCCACCCATGCCATCGGCAGATAGGCCAGAACCTCTTCGTCGCGGCGCAGCTTATCGAACTCCGACGATGACTTGGAGGCCTCGATGATGTTGCGGTTGCTCAGCACGACGCCCTTGGGCTTGCCCGTCGTACCCGAGGTATAGAGCATCACACAAATGCTGTCGTAGTTCAGCTTTTCACGCCGCGCGCGTAGTTCACCGATATTTTCATCATGGGTCGCGCGACCCTTCTCCTGAACCTGACCATACTGATGCAGCTTGGAATGGTCGTATTTGCGCAGGCCACGCGGATCGATATAGATCATATGCTCGAATTCAGTCAGCTGACCCTGAATTTCGATCACCTTGTCGACTTGTTCCTGATCCTCAACGATGGCCACACGTGCCCCGCAATGGTCCATAACATAGGCCATCTCGTCTGCAGCGGCGTCTTGATAAAGTGGAACAGGGATCGCGCCCACTGATTGCGCCGCGACAATGGCCCAATAGAAATACGGACGATTGCGCCCGATAACGGCAATGAATTCGCCTTCCTTTACCCCGAGATCAATCAGCCCCAGTGCCAAGGCCTCGATCTCTTTCTCGGTTTCGGCCCAGGTCCAGCTCTGCCAGATCCCGTATTCCTTTTCCCGATATGCGGAACGATTTGCAAACTGCGATGCATTACGCTGAAGCAGCGCCGGAATCGAGCCATGCCCGTCCGTCGCCTCTATAGGCTTGGCCAAATTGTCTTCCTCCCAGATGCCCGTCTTTGCGGGCCGATCACCTCAACAGGGCGATTCTCGCTACCCATCAGAGTGATGCAATTACTCTCAGGGTCAACTTTTTCGTGAACATTTCCCAATCCTAACGAATTGTAACAACCGTGGCGGGGCTTGACATCCGCACACCTCTGCCCGGAATTGAGAGACAGCCGAAACCACATGAGTGTCACTCAAATGACCAAGCCGAAGCTGGAATTCTGGTTCGAATTCGCCTCGACCTATTCCTATCTCAGCGCAATGCGCCTGCCCGCAGCAGCCAGCAACGCGGGCGTCGAGGTGCATTGGCGGCCATTCCTGCTGGGCCCCATCTTTGCAGTCCAGGGCTGGGACACGTCACCCTTCAACATCTACGCCGCCAAAGGCCGCTACATGTGGCGCGACTTGGCGCGCCGGGCAGATCGTCTTGGCCTGACAGTCGAAAAACCCGATCCGTTTCCGCAAAATGGCATCTTGGCGGCTCGAGTGGCACAGATCGCACTGGAACGGCCCGAAGGCATCGACTTCTGCCAGACAATCTATCGCGCGCAATTCTCCAAGGGATTGAATATATCAGACCCCTCCGTGGTTGCGGCCTGTGCAGACGCAGTCGGCCTGCCCGATGGCGTCATTGAGGCGGCACAGAGCGACACAAACAAGCTGGCCCTGCGCCAGACGACAGACGAAGCCACCCGGCGCGGCCTCTTTGGCGCGCCCAGTTTTTTGGTCGGAGATGAGTTGTTCTGGGGCGACGATCGTATGGAGGATGCGCTGGACTGGGCAGTGAGACACGCACAATGATCAGTCAACAGACCACCGAAATGACGATGGCGGGCCTGAATCTGATCCAGCAGGCGCTGACAATTTATGACAGCGACTTGAATCTCGCAGTTTGCAACCGCCGCTTTCAAGAAATGTTCGACCTCCCCGATGCGTTGGTCACACCTGGTGCAAGCTTTGCCGATACGATCCGCTATCTGGCCCAGCGCGGTGATTACGGTAATGTCGGCGATCTGGAGCAGTTCGTTACCAGCCGGACGCAAATTGCCCGCGCATTCGAGCCACATTACATGGAGCGCACCCGTGCCAATGATCGAACCATCAGCGTCGAGGGCTCGCCGCTGCCGCAGGGAGGTTGGGTAACGGTTTATACCGACATCACCCGCACCAAGCAGCAAGAAAGCCTGCTGCGCACCCGGTCCGAAGAGCTATCTGATCAGTTGGGCGCATATTCCGGCGAGCTATCCGCCGCTAACCGACAGCTGGAGGCCACAGTGACCGCGCTGGAAGAGGCCAAGCGCCAAATCACTCAGATCGAGGCCCGCACACGCCTGACCGCTGAAATGATGCCGGCCCACATCTCTCATGTCGGACCCGACCGGCGCTATACGTTTTCGAACCGACGATTGAGCTCGATCATACCGGGAACCAAGTCCGAGATTATTGGTGAACGCATCGAGGACGCGCTTGGTCCAATAGCATATGCCACGATACGCACCCGGCTGGATCAGGCATTTGCGGGCACCGCATCAGTGTTTGAATTCACGCACGAACCCAGTTCACGACGCATCCGTGCGGCACTAACGCCGGATACATTACAAGGTGGTGTCTATATCTTGTCGATGGACATCACCGAAGAGGCGCAGACGCGTGCGGCTCTGCAACAGACCCGACGCCGGGAAGTCGCCGCACAAATGACCAGCGGGTTGGCACATGACTTCTCGAACCTGCTGACGATCATTCTCGGCATGCAGTCAAAACTGGCGCGCATGGACCTGCCTGATACGGCAGACACCTTGATCTCCGCGACACAATCGGCGGCACGGCGCGGCGGAAGCCTGTTGAACAGGATCGCAGACATGACCGGCCGTCGAGAGCACAGCCCGGCACCGACCAACCTGCACGGGTTCCTGTCAGAACTGGACACGTTGGCACGCTCTGCCCTGCCGGATGCCATGGGATTCAATATCGACATGGGCAACATGCCCAACCGGGTGCTGTTGGATCCGGGGATGTTGCAGGATTCATTGCTCAATCTGGTCCTGAACGCGCGCGATGCCTGTGGCACAACAGGTCAGATCACGCTGACCGTTGCCGCAATACAGGATACCTGGATCGATTTCACCGTTAGCGATACTGGTCCGGGGTTCAGCAAGACAGCACTTTCTCGCGCGTTCGAGCCGTTCTTTACCACCAAGGGCGGTGAAGGGTCCGGGCTTGGCCTTGTCATGGTCTATGACATGACCAAACTGGCCGGGGGACGCGCCACGATCGGCAATAGTGACGTGGGCGGGGTTGTCACGCTACGCTTACCGCTGCGGATCGCCGGGCAGGCCCCGACACAGGGTCTTATCCTGCTGGTCGAGGATAGCGCCGACCTGCGCGACACCGTGCGCGACATGCTGCGCGAAGCAGGCCATAGCGTTATCGAAGCCGCATCCGTGCCCGAGGCGCGTTCGCTACTGGCGCAACTACCCGAGATTTCCGCCCTTCTGTCGGATATCGTTCTGGAAGGCGAGCAAACCGGCGTCGATCTGGCAGCCGTTGCCCCTTGCCCCACTTTTCTGATGACGTCATTACCGCCATCGGATCCTCGTTTTGCCGCCGCGGTGGCTGCGGCGCCCGTTTTGCGAAAACCGTTTTCCGCAGCAGAATTATATGCCTTTCTTTCCGCCCCATCGGAGACCACCTAATGAGCGCGCCCCTCGTTACGATCCTCGACGACGAACCCGAAGTGCGACGTATGCTGGCCGACGCGCTGGAGGAGGCCGGTTTTCGCACGCTCGCCTTTGGCCGGGCGACAGAATTTGAGGCCGCGTTAAAAACCACCACGCCCGACATCTGTCTGGTTGATTTGTCGCTGCCGGACCGCGACGGGCTGACACTGGTGCACCGGCTGGCGCTGGAACAGGGCGCGGCAATCATCATCATTTCAGGCCGTGCGCAGGTACAGGACCGCGTGACCGGGCTGGAACTGGGCGCCGACGACTATATCACCAAACCCTTCGATCCTGCCGAGGTGGTCGCACGCATCCGCGCCCGCCTGCGCCGGGATACGCCTGCCGTACCCGCTGCCGACATAGCATTTTTTCAGGGCTGGACCGCCGCATTTGACCGTTTCGTGCTGGTTGACGAAGTTGGTCAGGAAACACCGTTTTCTCATGCCGAAGGCGAAGTTTTGCGATTGTTCCTTGAGCGCCCCAAGCGCTTGATTTCACGTCAAGCAATGCAAGAGGCCCTCGGAGGAGCCGCAGGAGAAAGCTTTGATCGGGCGATGGATGTGCGTATCTCGCGACTGCGCACCAAGCTACGCGAAGATCCCAAAAACCCCCGCCTGATCAAGACAATCTATGGTGCTGGCTATATATTCCTGTCGGACGTGCGCTGGGGCTGACGCGTTTCGCATTTTATCTGACCCACAGATTTGATGCAAAAGGCTTTAACCGGCGATAGCGGCCTTGATAAACGGTAACGTTGCAGCAGCAGCAATCCCGACACCCGCACCAATACCCAAACGCATCGGCGCAGCGCCCAAACGTGGCCCTGCCAACCCCAGAACACCGCAGATCACTGCGTAAAACCCAAGTGCAATCAAATCCATGCCGCCCTCCTGCCGCTGTTCCGCAGACATCATAGCACATGGTGCGTCCGTTATCAGCCGTGGCCGGAACGCTCTAGATGGGCGCGCATATGCTCGGCCTCTTGGCGGGCTTCGCGCAGCCCCTCCATTGTCGCCGCCAACTCCGCCTCGGTTTGGCTCAGTTGATTGGTCAACTCTGCCTCGCGTTGCTGCAGATACGTGATCGCCTGATCGCGGGTTTCTTCGGCTTCATGCAGCTCTTGCGCCATGCGGTCCAACTCTCCCATGTCCGAGGACGACACGCGGATAAAGCGATGAACCAGCCAATTGGCGAACCAGCCCAGACAGAAGGCGACGAAGAGAATGATCGCCGTGGCAAAGATAAACTCAGTTCTGTTCATCGGCTGTGCCTTCTTCTGCGGCGGGGTCATCCGCCGGGTCTTCGTCGGCGTCTGTTTCTTCTTGGCCCGCATCCTCAAGGGCTTCAAGCCCTGTTTCGGTTTCCTCTGTCGTCTCCGGCACAATCAAACGGAACTCGATACGGCGGTTCGCCTCTCGCCCTTCTTCGGTATCATTGTCGGCGATCGGATTGGCTTCACCATGGCCGACGGCAGAATAACTGCTGGTGAGGATCCGGCGCGCACGCAACGCATCAAGCACGGCGTTGGCACGGGCTTGGCTCAGTTGCTGGTTCATCGCCTCACGGCCCTGACTGTCCGTATAGCCACCAATCTCGATCTGGATTTCACCACAATTTTCTAAAATTTCCGCAATATCGTTCACAATATCCGCCCCGTTGGAATCGATGGTAGAAGAGCCGGGCTCAAAATTCAGCTTCCTCCCCACTTGCTGTTCGGCAATCAGGGCAATGCATTCCTCAGGTGTGGGGATGCTGGCGACAGGGTCCAACTTCTCCTGATAGGTCACATCAATTTCAAATTGCTCGGCTTCGCCCAACTTTTCTGCCAGAAGCCCGGCAATCTGCGCGCTGGCAGTCTTATGTCCGGTGTTACCCACGACACGCAGCATTTCAGGCTCAACGACAACAGCACCGTTCGACAGATATGCCAGTGCCTCCAGCCCGGTCAGAACACGTACCGGCCATTCCGGCGGCAACCCTTCGACAACACGCGCCTTGGTGTAAACGCTGTCAGTCGTGAAACGCGCCTTGGCAAAACTGTCGACGGTTTGACGCAACCGATCGCTTCCCAACCGGCCGCGCAGTTGCACCGAACCTTCAGGCGACAACGTGGCAACGAATTCCGGTGTGACCGGCGCGGAATCATCCGGCGGCGGTGGCAACACGGCATGCAACGCGAATACATCCGGCAGCGCGGCATCCAACTCTCCCACCACATCGTCAAAGGTGTTCTCCGGCGTGCCCTGCGCCGCAATCAGGGAAATGTCTGCATCCGCAAAGGTGACACTTCCCCCGCCCAGTTTCGCCACCGCAGATATCGCCAGCGCGCCCGCACGGCCCCATTGTGGCGTCGGAACACCCAGACCGATCACACAGTCCGCTTCCCCGGTCAGCCCTGCCTTGGTCGCAGCCCCGATGATCTCCTCACTCGAGGCTTCGGTATCGGCAGAGCAGGCATCAAAGCGGGCCACGCCCTCTTCGATCAGAAATCTCAGGGTGAATGGCGTGATCACCGGGCGTGGTGCAGACACCTCGACATCCACGATCAGCCGCGCCGGTATTCGCCGGCTCAACTCGGTTTCCAGCTCCAGCTTCTCTTCGATGCTGTCTGTCATCGTTTCGATCGTAACCTGCCCCGCATCAATCGAGATCTTTGCACGGTCAAGCTTGCTCAACGCACGCACCGAATAATCAATCGCCGCTTCCCACCCTTCGGGCATTGGATAATCGGCCGTCTCCAGCAGGTCGGCAACGTCGTCGGTCTTGGCCGCGTCAGTAATCTGGCGAAGCAGGGCATCACGGTCTGTGGCAGTTGGAATCAGGCCAATCAGCGATAACCCACTGCCATTACGCAGGATTTCGACAGAAAATCGGGGCGGTGCTATATCGGCGGAATCCTCGACCAGCATCTGGTCGATCACCCGCGCTGCATCCACGACGCCACCCGCCACCGACAATGCCCCGAACCGCGTGGCCTCTGTCGGAGCGGTTCCAGCCAGAAAGACCTGAAGCCCGTCGGCGTCCACCTCGGCCCATTCCATACCCTGTAGCTCCAGCGCACGGCGTACTTCGGTGCGGGAATTGTCTTCGATCACAGTCACAGAAAATCCGGCGGCGACCCAGGCGAGGATCGCGGCCAGAACAAATGTTCCAGCAATGGCAAAGATCGAAGACAGGCGCATCAGTGGGCAGCCTTTGTTATGGCACCATAACTCTTTAGGCGGGGCGGGCGATGAGTTCAATCACAGGAACAGCGCGACGGCGAAAAACGGCAGGGGCAACAAACCAGCGTCCCGGTTCGAACGAAAGAGCGCGAGCAAGCGGTTCGTGTCGTCCGGGGCAAACCTCGTCAGTTGCCACAGCATATGCAGGCCAAGCGCCCAAGGGCCAAGCAATGCAATCAGCACCGCTATCGGATCACCCCCACGCATCGCCAGAATGACTGCCAGCGACATCAGCGCGACACTCGCCACCAGAAACCGCCGCAGCCAGATGGGCGAACGCGCACCAAACAATCGCGCAGTGGATTTCACGCCGATCAACGCATCATCCTCGGCGTCCTGATGCGCGTAGATCGTGTCGTAGAACAATGTCCAAGAGATACCTGCAACGTACAGGATGACCGCAGGCCATTGCAGCTGTCCGGTGTGTGCCGTCCATGCCAGCAGCGCACCCCAGTTGAATGCCAGTCCCAGAAAAACTTGCGGCCACCAGGTGAACCGTTTGGCGAATGGATAGACTGCAACCGGCAACAGTGACACGATACCCAGCACGATGGCCGCCGGCGGAAAGGTCAGCAAAATACAAAACCCGATCAACGCCTGCGCGACCAGCCAAACCAACGCGCCCTTGACGCTGACTTGTCCCGATGGGATCGGTCGCAATGCCGTGCGTGCCACGCTGCCGTCGATATGCCTGTCTGTAATATCGTTCCACGTACAACCCGCGCCGCGCATTACAAACGCACCAATACCGCAGGCAATGAACACCCACAGGTCCAGCCAGCGCGCCTGCCCGTCCGACAGCATCGCCAGCAACAGCCCCCACCAGCACGGCAACAGCAATAGCCATGTGCCAATCGGCCGATCAGCGCGGCTGAGCCGCAGATAGGGGCGTGTGCGTTCGGGCGCGAGCCGGTCCACCCAGTTGCCTTGCACCGCATCGGCAATCTGATTGGTTTGGTTTTGTGGCTTCTGGCCCTCTGGTATCGGGTCGGGTTGGGTCATATGTTGCCCCCATGGCTGCGGCAAAGATCAGACTTTATGTAGAGCACCCATTGGGGGCAGGGCAATCGGTTCCGCTGGAACGCGATCAGGCGCATTACCTCTTTGCTGTGATGCGTCAAAGCATCGGCGCGCCAGTGTTGCTGTTCAACGGGTGTGATGGCGAATGGCAGGCAGAGGTGACCGAGGCGGGAAAGCGCGGCGGCAGCCTGCGTTGCGACACGCAGACCAAACCACAGCAAAATCCGCCTAACCTCTGGCTGATGTTTGCGCCGATCAAAAAGGCGCGCACCGACTTTATTGTAGAAAAGGCAGCCGAGATGGGCGCGGCACGCATCTGCCCGGTGCAGACCGAGTTCACCAATTCCGAGCGCATCCGACAGGACCGCCTTCAGGCCCATGCGGTCGAGGCCGCCGAGCAATGCGGCGGCACGTTCGTACCCGAAGTGGCAGGACTACAGAAACTGGATCATCTGTTGACCGATTGGGACACAGATAGGAAAATCCTTTTTTGCGACGAGGCACTGGCCGGGCGGTCCTCAGACCTCTTGGTAAATTTCAAAGCGGATGCGCACTGGGCCATCCTGATCGGACCCGAGGGCGGGTTCTCGCAAGCCGAACGCGCGCGCCTCTCCGCCCTGCCCCATGCCCACGCGATCAGCCTCGGCCCACGCATCCTGCGCGCCGACACCGCCGCCGTGGCGGCCATGACGCTGTGGCAACAGGCATTGGGAGATTGGCGATGAATTTTATCCGCCCCGAAGCATCACAAGCACTGACCCGCTGGCGCGCGGTTATCATTTCAACGCTGGTCATTCTGCTGGGCCTCTGGTGGACGCTGTCCAGTGCAACCCCGATCAGCTGGATCGGCGGGGCCGTGGTCCTGATGGGGGTCGCATCCGCGGCCGCCGCATTGCAGCGCATGCGGTTTCAGGCAGGCCGCGACGGGCCGGGCGTCGTTCAGATCGACGAGGGCGCAATTGCCTATTTCGGTCCGCTCACCGGCGGCGTTGTATCACGATCCGAAGTCACGGCACTGGCACTCGACAGATCCGGCAAACCGCCGCATTGGGTGCTTAGCCAACCGGGTCAGCCCGATGTGATGATCCCCCTCAATGCCGCCGGATCGGACGGTCTCTTTGATGTTTTTGCCAGTTTGCCCGGCATCCGAACCGAACGCATGCTGAACGAGATGCGCACGACCGCTGTTGGCCGGGTGCTGATCTGGCAACGCAATACGCGCCCGGCAACCCAACTGCTGCATTGAAGCACGTCCCTCACGCGCACGTGTGCGTATCACGCTCGCGCCTTGACACCCCCCCGCGTTCGCTTCAGGACTGACCGAACACGCAAAACGGAGGCCTCGCCCATGTCCATTCCCCAGTCCGGTGGCGGGCCGATCGAAGATCACGCACAACTGGCCCAATACCTTGCCGATGGCAGCAAGCCAAAGGCCGATTGGCGTATCGGCACCGAGCATGAGAAGTTCGGCTACTGCAAAGACACGCACAAACCGATCCCCTATGCGGGCGAACGCAGCGTGCTGGCGGTTCTCGAAGGGTTGCGCGACCATCACGGCTGGGCCCCGGTCACCGAGGATGGCAACCTGATCGGGCTGGAAAAAGACGGCGCGAATGTCAGCCTTGAACCCGGCGGCCAGCTAGAGCTGAGCGGCGCACCGCTAGAGACCATCCACGAAACCTGCGATGAGGTGAACGCACACCTGCGCGACGTCAAGGACATCGCCGACAAGGTCGGCGTCGGCTTTATCGGGCTGGGCGCGGCGCCAGAATGGCACCATGACGACATGCCGCTGATGCCCAAAGGCCGGTACAAGCTGATGGACGCCTACATGCAAAAAGTCGGCACGATGGGCCGGACCATGATGCGCCGGACCTGCACCGTGCAGGTCAACCTTGACTTCGCCTCCGAGGCGGACATGGTTCAGAAATTCCGTGTCGCACTGGCCCTGCAACCAGTGGCAACCGCGCTTTTCGCCAATTCACCGTTTTTCGAAGGCCAGCCCAACGGGCACAAATCGTGGCGCAGCCGGGTCTGGCGGGATCTGGACGCAGACCGCACCGGCATGCTGCCTTTTGTGTTCGAGGACGGTATGGGGTTTGAGCGGTATGCCGATTACGCCCTCGATGTGCCGATGTATTTCGTTTACCGCGACGGCAAATACATCGACGCACTCGGGCAATCCTTTCGCGACTTTCTACGTGGCGAGCTGCCCGCACTGCCGGGGGAAATGCCGACCCTGTCAGACTGGGCCGATCATCTGACAACCGCCTTCCCCGAGGCGCGGATCAAGAAATTCATGGAGATGCGCGGTGCCGATGGCGGCCCGTGGCGACGTCTCTGTGCGCTGCCCGCATTCTGGACCGGCATCATGTATGACCAGTCCAGCCTTGATGCCGCCACCGACCTGATAAAGGGCTGGACCGCACCGCAACGCGAGGCGCTGCGCATCGCCGCCAGCGAGGACGCGCTTGCCGCCGAAGTGGACGGGATCAAAATGCACGATCTGGCCCGCGAAGTTGTCGAGATCGCCAATGCCGGGCTAATAGCGCGCGCGCGCAGCGGTGCGGACGGCCTGATTCCGGACGAGACGCATTTCCTCAACGCCCTGCGCGAAAGCCTCGACAGCGGTCAAGTGCCCGCGGATGAACTTCTGGCACGCTACCACGGCGAATGGGGCGGCGATCTGGGTCAGATCTATGACGAGTTTTCATACTGACCGGATGGGTGTGGCATGCCGGGCTAAATCCGGCCTACGACCGCAGCGCCGGCAGGCCGATTCCGGTCGCCTCGAATCCGCCATCAGATGCGATGATCTGACCGGTGACGAAACTGGCCTTGGCCGAGCATAGAAAACAGATGACCGAGGCAATCTCGTCCTCGCTGCCATAGCGGTTCAGCGGCAGCGCATCGTGATAGGCGGCAATGATTTCCGGCGAATGCACCGCCATCGCCAGCTTAGTCGCCACCGGACCCGGACAGACGCAATTGGCCCGCACACCGTATTCCCCCAACTCTACCGCTTGCTGCTTCGTGAGGTGCATCACCGCTGCCTTGCTGGTGCCGTAGGCCACGCGCAAGGTACTGGCCCGAAGGCCGGAGATCGACGCGATGTTCACTATCGCCCCCTTGGCGGCTATCAGTGGCGCCCGCAACGCTTGGCTCATCAGGAATGTCCCGTCCAGATTGGTCTCCAAGACGCGCCGCCACCGAGCGAAATCGGTTTCGGCGATCGGGCCAAAATCGGCCACCCCCGCATTATTCACCAATGCATCAATACTGTGCCCCGCAACGATAAGGTCCGCCGCCATGCGGTCCACCTGATCCGGTTGAGAGATATCGCACAGCACTGGCTCGGCATTCTCCAGCGGTGCGGCGGCCTCTGCTAGCGCCGCTTCGTCGCGATCAATCATCACCACGCGCCATCCATCTGCCAGAAACTGCTGTGTGGTGGCCAACCCGATGCCGCGCGCGGCCCCTGTGACGACGGCAGTTTTCATCTCGCTCTCCCTTGCTCTGCAATCATCTGCACCTATCGTGCAGTTTTTTCCGCCGCCGTGGCGGCATGCACGGTCCCCTGTTCTGCATCGCCTTGATAGATGCCGAACTGGCCGTGCTTGTACTCTTGCCGGTATCGCGCCAGCATTGACCGCTCGGGCGCGCTTTGCACATCATCAAGCGGAATATCCTCCAAGGGTAGATATACCATGCCTTCAGGTGCCGATCCCTCAACAGTACCGTGATAGATGATGGCATGCTGGCCATGCCGCGCATCCTCGTAAACCGAATAGAGATGATCGAGCTGCGCCGAAAGCCCTAGGTCACCGAGATGTCCCACAAGCCCCGACAGACTACCCGCGCCCACCGGCGCGACCGGTACGCTGACATGCCCGACAGCATGCCGGCACAGCAACAACGCGCCGTCCTTTTCCATGATCGCGCCGATCCGCATACCACCCTGCCCGGCGGCAGCATTCGCCAGCCGATCTTCCAGCCCGATCGAAAAATAGCTGCCCCGGTGATAGCCCAATGGCGCACCCCCACGCATTTCAAAACTGATCACGCGCCCGACCACGACCACATGATCGCCCGCATCCATCTGTGCATGATGAGTACAAACAAAAGAACAAAGCGACGCAGGCAGAATTGGCACACCTTCGGGGCCGGAATGCCAATCGACCTGATCGAACTTATCTGGTGCGCGCGACGCAAAGAGGCCGGACACGTCGCGCTGATCTTCGCTCAATATGTTCACGGCAAAATACGGCGCGGAACAGAATGTGCAGCAGCTATGCGCGGTCTTGGCAACACAGATCAACAGCAGCGGCGGATCGAGCGAAACAGACGTAAAGGAATTGGCCGTGAATCCGCGCGGCGTTCCATCCTCCTGCACTGTGGTAAGGACGGTGACACCGGTGGCAAAGCTACCAAATGCATCGCGCAGCGCGCGTTTGTCAGCTTCTGCCATCGGCACAGGTTCCGTGTCTGCCATGCTGTCCTTTCGCGCTGCCGCCTGTCGTCGATCTGCTATTGCCACTATGGTAACGGGCGGTGGTTTGGCAGCAATCAGATAATGCGCCCCGGTGGCACGGCATCCGCCAGATGGGCCTTTGAACCACAGGTCTGGCTGGCCGCTTCAGAGTGCAACCAGATGGTTGTCCCATCGCAGGTCCATTCGCCCGACGGGCACCAGACGCCCGTCCACGACCATCGCCAGCGCGCCTGTGCCCGACGACACCAGAACGCCCGCGCCCGAAGGTGCAGCCCCACAAACATCCATCACCGGCAAAGACGCCGCCCAGCCCAACGTATCGACGTCAAAGCCCAGCACCATGTTTCCACGCGGCGATGTGACAATCACCGCCCCGTCGTCAGGCGCAAAAGCAATGCTGCCGATATATCCCTGCATCTGCCGCCATTCCGCGTCCGGGGCCGTCATAATGCGCGGCGTGCTTCCTCTGGCGTGCAACCCGACCAGCGGGGGCGCTTCGCCTTTGCCCTGCCACTGCATCCCGAACGCGACTTGCCCGCGCGCGGATACTGCCAGATGGCGGATGGAATTGCGGTGCCATTGCTGCGGCAGTTCTGCCGTCTCAATCACCTGACCATCCACGATATAGCTGAGGTTCGGCCGCATGGTTGCGATGTTCAGCGGTGTCCGGCCCGTATCGGGATGCGTGTCGATCCCACCATTGGCAACCACCAGAATATCGGTGCCGGGCAGCCGTTTTATGTCATGCGGGCCTATTCCGCCGCTGGCGATGTCACCTGCACGCACGTAACTGTTCATCGCGTCCCAGATACCAACGCGCCCCTGCCCGGCTGCATAGTCATTCTCAGTTGTAAAGAGCCAACGACCATCCTGCGAAAAGACACCATGGCCGTAGAAATGCCGCCCGGCAGGTGCGTTTAGCGTCGCCATCGGCATCCCGGTCGCGCAATCAATCACCACCGCGAACGTGCCGGGTCGACGCGCAAATGCGATCGCCTCGGGCCGATCGGGATGCGCCGCCGCGGCGTGGCCGCGCGCGGGCAACCGTATCTGAAACAGCTGATCACCCGCCCGCCCGATGCCGCACAGGGCATAGCCGCCATCGGCCAAGGCCGCCGCCGACAGGAACGCAGGCGCGCCAACATCGGCCCAAGTCGCGCGTGGAGCCAGTCCCGTGGCCAGAAGCCCCGCCAGAAATCCCCGTCGGCTGGTCACATCAATCCCCATCCAGCGCGTTGAACCCGGCCGACACGCCCAGTCTCGGGCCCAGTTCGGCGGCGACCAGATCGCGAATATCATCCACCGCTTGCTGCACGGCCTCGATACGAAAACGGCTTTGTGGCGCGGCTACCCCGGCAAAGATCGGATCATCCAACCCGGCGAGCCGCTCTTTTGCATGATCGAATGCCGCTGCCAGACGTTCCGCCAGATCGACGTCCCCTCCGGCCAACCGCACCGCCAGATCCTGCAAGGCGTCCAATGACAGCGCCACATGGCGCGCCGACCGTCCGGATCGCCAAACTTCGGCGCGCTTGGGGCGTGGGCGGTCAAATGTGCCCAACGGACGTCCCAGACGCGCATCAGATGTGAATTGCAGCCCCGTCGTCAGCGACTTGTAAATCACCTGCAACGCCTCGTCATCGCTGCGATATGGCCCGGTTGCAGAGGGTGTTATCAACCTCGCCGCATGTTCCGTTTGCCACTCTCTGTCGATCTCGTCCGTGGTGGCAGCGATATCCGCAGCTAACGTGCGGGTCAGAGTACAACGGTAATCCGCCGATCCAAGGCTGCTGATCGCAGGATCGAACAGCAGAAATTCCAGTGCGTAAAACCCCCGAGCCGCAATAGACACATCTCGATAGGCTTGCTCGGTTTGCGCGACCGCATCCTCAGAGGTGATTAGTCCACTCAGGGTCTTGGGCGTTGCCCCGCGGCTGTCGGGCCAGAACGCCAGCGCATAGCCACGGTCCGCATCTTCGGTCGGACCGAAACGCAAATGGCTGGCAGCGATCCAGGCATCGAATGCCTCGCCATAGGCTGCGCGCAACGACTCCGACCCGGCCACGCAGTTGTCCTGCGCCGCAGAGGCCAATGACTGCGCCTTACTCGACAGCACATCGAACCGCGGCAAGATATGTTCGGTCACCACATCCTCAGTTACAGCCCCGGCGGCCTGTGCGGCCAATGGTCCGGGCGTCAACGCCATCAGGCAGACAAAAAGCAGACGTTTCATAGGCTCTCCAGAAATCGGATCAGGGCAGCACGGTCAGCAGCGGGCATCTCGACGACAGCATCGCGCGCGCCCTGAGCCTCTCCACCATGCCACAGAACCGCCTCCAACAGCGACCGGGCACGTCCGTCATGCAGAAAATAGCTATGCCCACTGACCTGTTCCGTCAGACCAATCCCCCACAGCGGCGGGGTACGCCATTCATACCCGGTCGCGCGCACTTCAGGTCGGTGGTCGGCCAACCCCTCGCCCATGTCATGCAGCAATAAATCGGTATAGGGCCAGATCAGTTGAAAGCTCTGCTCGGGTTGGTCACGCAGACGGTGGGTGACAAAGCTGGGTGTGTGGCAGGCGGTGCAGCCGGTGGTGTAGAACACTTCCTTGCCACGCAAAACCTCGGGATCGTCCACGTCACGCCGCTTGGGCACAGCAAGGTTGCGACTGTAAAACGTCACCAGTTCCAGCCCCTCGGCGTCAATCTCGTACACACGATCATCATCGGCGCCGTTTGGTGCAGCCATACAGTCAGCCTGTAAATCCGTGCACTCGCCCGACGCCGCCGCAAAGAGCGGGTTGGAAATACCAATATCACCGACAAAGGCCGAGGCCGATTGCTCTCGGATCGTGGGATTACCTGCCTTCAGACCAAACCGGCCCAGCATCGGCTGGTCGAATTCCGTGGACCAAACAATGTTCGCACGGCCCGAAATGCCATCGCCATCCGCATCATCAGGGTCAGCGCCTGCCACAATGTCCGCCGCTGGAACGGCCTCCAACAGCCCGAGGCCAATCATCTGCGGCGCGACACGCGGACTGAGCATCGCATCAGGATGCAGCGGCCCATAGCCCAGATCAGCGGCTGTAAATGTCGGCTGTCGCAGCGTTGCGACCTCTCCATCCGACAGGGGCACCGTCACCTCTTCATAGGTAATTTGCAGGCGATATTCGGCGGCATGACCGGGCAGACTGAAATCCTGCAATTGCGATCCGTAAGTCGGCTCTGGCAGGGTCGCGATATAATCCTCGATGCCTGCAATCGCGTCCGCCTCTGTGCCCGGAATAGACACCCTCAGGAACATCGACACGGCGCTATCCTCCGGCCCTTCGGGTGGATGACCGCGCCCGTCCTTCAGGTGGCAACGCTGGCAGGAACGCGCATTATAGAGCGGTCCCAACCCGTCCGAGGCCAATGTGGAGGACGGCGACGATACCCAGAGCTTGCGAAACAGGCCATTGCCGACCTTGAATTTCAGCTCGTCCTCAAACGCAATGTTGCCGGACGGTAACGAGAACGCGTCGGCATTGGTGCGCGCCCGGACTGTGGCGGCTCCGGCTGACATCTCCTCGAACGGAGCAGCAGCATCAAAACTTGTTACCGGCGCAGTCACATCGGCAATGCGCGCGGCCTCTTGCGCAGTGCGCGGGATAATATCCAGATGCGGCTCGGCCAGCGGGTCGGCGTGCACGGCGGCCCCACAGAGGACCGCCATACAGAAAAGGCTACTCTGCCTCGTCCATTTTGGATGCATTGAGTTGGGCATATTTTTCTTCGCCAAGTTTTTCGACCAGATCAAGCTGGGTTTCCAAGAAGTCGATATGCCCCTCTTCATCGGTCATCAATTCTTCAAACAGATTTTTGCTGACAAAATCCCCGACGGATTCGCAATGCTGTCGCGCTTTTGCATACAACTCACGCGCCTCATGCTCTGCGGCCAGATCACATTCCAGCGTTTCCTTGGGCGTCTGACCAATGCGCAGTGAGTCGAGCTTTTGCAGGTTCGGGTGCCCACCCAGAAACAGAATGCGTTGGATCAGCTTGTCCGCGTGGTGCATCTCTTCAATGCTTTCCTCGCGTGATTTCTTGGCCATATGGCCCAGCCCCCAATCTTCTTGCAGGCGGAAATGCAGCCAGTACTGGCTCACTGCGGTTAGCTCACTGCGGAGTGCACTGTTCAGATATTCGATAACTTTCGCGTCGCCTTGCATGCTTGGGTTTCCTGTGTTTGTCCGCGCCGAAGGCCGCGGAGGGTCATGGGGACTTCCAGGTTAGCGTTTTTGCGCATGGTGGCCAGAAAAAGCGGCATACATCCGCCGCAATCCGCCGCTTTTCCCAATGCGCGATAAACTTTTCCGGGCGTAATGAGGGCTGCCGCATCAGCAGCCCTCATCCAGTCGATCGCCGCGTTGATTTCGCGATCAGATATGCTTTGGCAATGGCATACGATCATGTGGCACCTTTAGAATTCGTATGTAAGGACCGAGCCGAGTGTGTGGTTGCGGTCCCCCGCCTCGCGGCCATAGCGATAACCGATTGTCGTGGACAGACTATCGGTAACCGGCACCTCGACGCTAAGCGTCGCCAGATGGTCCGTCGGCGCATTCTGGATGTCGCGCACCGCATAAACACCCGATACCGTCGCCGGGCCGACCGCAAAGGCCGCGCCAAAGGTTGCGATGGTCGCATCGGCCCGGACACCTCCGAACGCATCAAAATACGCCACCTCGCCCAGCAGCTCGACAGGGACCGATGACCCTTCGCCCAATACATAAACGACACCGGCAACAAAGCCCGTTTGGTCCGTGACATCACCGACACCTCGTGCCTGATTTTGAATGCCGATATTGTAGGCAGTGTTACCGACCTCACCCATAAGGCTAAGGGCGAAGGATTCCGGATCGCTGGTGTTGGACACGCCACCCGCAGACAGATTGTTCTGTGGTCGCTTGCGGCCCAGAGACTCGCTAAAGATTGACCGGTCCGCGTTGAATGCGGCAAAGGACAGCACATGCTCACCAACCCCGAGCGGCAGCGCGATGTTGATCGCTGCACCCACCCGTTCTGTCAGCTGATAATCCTCGGCAAAATCCGCGCCATAGAGACCCGGCGCCAAATCCCATGCGGCGCCGAATGCGGGGTTGAACTTGCCCAGCACCACTTCTGCCGGGCCAAAATCATGCGCAAAATACAGCTCTTCCGCGTATAGCCCATGATCCTCCAGAACCCGATCTTTTACTGCCCCGATAATCGGTTCAATCACCAAGGACGCATTCACCGATGTCCGCGACGTGATGGCATAGCTCAGCGCGCCATTGATGGTCATGTAGGTATCGTTCAGTTCGTTCGCCGGGTTCGAGGAATCGAACAGCACGTCACTTTGCAATTCGATGCTGCCCTCCCAAGTAAAGCGACCATCTTGCGCATTTGCCGTTCCGACGCTGGCCAACAAAAGGCTACCAAGCCCGGCGATTGCTATCGTTTTATTCATCGGGTTTCCGTTTTCTATTTAAGTTTGTCTTGAGTTAATCGTCCGAAATTCACCCTCTAGTATGTTATATCATAACATACTAGAGGGATTGCGACAGACTACTCAAAAACCGCGCCCGGATTGTCCAGACTGTCAGAACCTTCAAAGCCAATGTGATCAAGGCCCAGCACCGTCACGGCACGTTCGATACTGCGGGTCTGATCTATCAGGCCGTTCACCCCACCCATCACCAGTTCTTCGCCTGCGGTATTGCCGCGTTCCAGCATCTGGTCATAGGCAAAGCCCGCCTCGGCAGCCGTCTTGATCCGGCCGAGCGCCATCATCGTCGCCGCCAGCTTTTCTTTCATCTCTGCGTCCAGCGCCGGATCTTGCTCTGCCACCAGATCGGACAGGGACGCCCCCTTGACCAGTGTGCCATCCGCACGGACATACTCGCCCAGATAAACATTCTGGATGCCCAGCCCGTCATAGTAGTGGCTGTTGTGGGTGTTATCCGAGAAGCAATCATGTTCTTCCTCGGGATCGTTCAACATCAACCCCAAGCGCATCCGCTCGCCTGCCTGCTCACCATACGAAAGCGATCCCATACCCGTCAGGATCGTTGCGATCCCCGCCGCCTCATTTTCGGTCAGGGCCACACGCGCAGCGCCATCCTCGGCCCATTGCGCCGCCATCCAGTCCAGATCAGACACCAGCAGTTCCGTGACCGCGCTCAGATAGGCCGCACGGCGATCACAATTGCCCCCGGTACAGGCATCACCCGATGCGTAATCCGTCCATGGGCGCGCGCCCGCACCATCACCGAACCCGTTCAGGTCCTGACCCCACAGCAGAAACTCAATGGCGTGATACCCGGTCGCCACATTCGATTCGACACCATCCGCCTCGTGCAGTGTCTCTGCCAGCAAAGCAGGCGTGATCGCCGAGGCATCCACAGTCGTCCCCGACAACGTAAAGCTGGGGTTTGCGACCACGTTCAGCGCCGCCAGCATATTTTCGTCCGTGGCTCCGCCATAACCGGAATCCACATAGTCAATGAGACCTTCATCCAGCGGCCAAGCGTTCACCTTGCCCTCCCAATCGTCGACGATCGCATTGCCAAAGCGATACACTTCGGTCTGCTGGTAGGGGACGCGCGCCGCGAACCACGCTGCTCGCGCGGCTTGCAAGGCCTCCGCAGAAGGGTCAAGGATCAGCGCCTCAACGGCATCCTGCAACTTCTGCGCCGATGTCAGGCTGTCTTGGTACTTTGCGGCGGCAATGCTGGCATAGGTGTCCAGAACGGCCGATCTCTCTACGGCGAAGGCAGAGGTCGCGCATCCCAATGTTAGTGCGGCGGTCAGCGATAGCATACGTTTCATGTGGAATTCCTGGTTAGTGAAGTGTTGCGTGATCATGCCGCGTTGGTGCGGTCAGTTTTTCCGAAGGGCACAAGCGCATACGTCGGAATGCGATGCCAACATTGTGAGCAAGCGCAGCCATTTCGTCCGCCATTGCCGGGCGGATCATCAGCGTCGCGATCAGCGCCGCGTCATCATGCGCACCGTCCGCTGCCGTGGCGATAAGGTTGGCAAAACACGCCTCATCCGCACCCAGACACTTGCATGTCATCGCATGACGAACCAACGGCCTGCGCCCGTATTGAGTGCACATGCTGCAAAGTTGGGTAAAGGCATTTGCGGCCCGCTCGCCCTGCGCCGCGCCCAGCATGGCAACGAAGTCATTTTCAATATCAATCCTGCCATCTGCTTTGGCGCACCAGAGCCGCAGATAAATCACGGATGCGGCCTCGATACCGCCCAACTCCGCAAGCAAACCGACCGGCGCGCCTCCGCGTTTTGTCTGTGCCGTAGTCATTTGGTCAAAATCAGCTTGCCTGCCCGCGTGATCCGCAGGGTGTATATCTGATCGCCTAGGATGATCTGGGCCTGCTCTCCGCCCTGCGTCAGATCGCGAGCGTCATAGGCGGGCAACTGGGCGGCGGTGGCGGTGCGATTCTGGGGTGGGGTATGAAACGACATCACTGACTGCTCTGCACTGCATCAAACCGGTCAAAAACCCATTCCAGACTAAACCCCTCCATGACACTGGCCTCGTGCAACAGCGATGCAATTTCAGTGCGGGCGGGAGCCATGACAGAGGCACACCGGACAGGTTCATTGAATCTCTGAATCACCTTTGGCATTGGAGAAGTCCTTTCATTTTTTAAATGTCGGGCTTCCCCAGATAAAACCGGGGTGGCTAGAGCGATCCCCATTACCTGATAGATTCCATCGGATATGTCAATCCGACAATTTCAGTCAGATTAAGAATACCATCGCGAAGTGTTTGCCAATCACTGCACGGAAAAACCGCCGACCATTGGCCGACGGTTTGTCATGCTCTATCGAAACCAGTTCAGACAGAACGCCTGTCGTCAGTCAGACGCGCCATGGGTCGAATGGTCTGTGCTGTGCCCGGTGCGCTCTTCAACGTTGAACTTGACGTCAATCTCACCAGACTTTTCAAAAACAAGTGTCGCAGGGATCGCCTCGCCGACCTCGAACGGGTCACCACCAAGGCCCATGAACATGACGTGCATGCCCCCCGGCGCCAGCGTTACGGTTTCACCGGCAGGCAGGTCGATCGCCTCAAGATGAATCATTCTGGCAACGCCGTCCTTTTCTTCTGTCGTGTGCAACTGAACTTTGGGAAAATCAGCCCGCACAGCAATCAGTCGGTCTGCGGTACTGCCGGTATTGGTAATTGTCAGATACCCACCGCCAGACATGGCCGTTTTGGTGGTCTCGAACGCCATCGGATGATCAATGACCAGATCACCCGCCTTGAATTCATGGGCGATGGCCGGGGTGCAGACAAAAGTGAGGGCCGCAAGGACCGCGAAAGTAGTGCGTTTCATAGGGGAACTCCGTGGAAACAAGGCCAGATAACACTGGCCAAAAAAATGTGAAAAGCATGCCGAAGAAATCAGGCGCGTGGCGGCGCGCGGGTCAGCCGTGACAGGTCGAGATCCACATGCGGCGCATAAACATACTGCGCCGAGATCCGCTTACCCCTTGGTCTGAGATATGTTTCGTTCAGCACTGAGGCCATTTCGGGCAGAATGGCAGCACCAGTCAGACGGCAAGCCTCACACCCTTGACCGGCTGTGCCCTTGCCACCCCGTACATCGCCACAAATATCCGAAAGCGTTCCACCAGCGGACAGATACGCCAGCAGACCCGGGTCGCGCGGAGCTGAGGTGCCCCGATGCGCAAAACCAATGGCCGCCAGCGCGACGCATAACACCGCAAAGCCAAAGTAACGCATGACAAGGTGATGGGTCATTTTGCTCATACGCCCTGAATACCGGGATCGCCCCCCCCTTTCAATCGCCTCCACCGCCCCGAGACGCCGTGCCACAGGCGCTGAACTTTCCGGCCATGTGACGAGAAGAAAAGTCGACATATTGCGGTTTACAGAAGCCACCGCTTCAGGTGACCCAGCAAGCGCGGCATTGCCCGAAAACTGATTTATCGTGTCTCGGTGGTGTCCAAATGGGGCATCGCAGAAGGCATGTGTGTCGCCAATCCTGCAACTGCCGATGCGCTGGCATTGCCGCGCATGGAACGCAATTCGCAGCACCACTAGGCGCTGCCTTATGCTGAGATGAGCAGCGATCATCGACACAAGCGTACGATACTTCGAGCACTCATTCGCGGACTGATCGATTTCGAACGTGCGATCGAACTTTTTGCGGCAAAACCCAATTTTCGAACCGGCTCAGGCGGACCTTGTTATTTTTCGTCCAATGTTTACTGCGGGGACGGCTTTGTCTCGGTTCTTGCTTTACCCTCGGATGAGATGCCTGCCTTGGCAGACGCAAAAACTAGACAAGCAGTGGGCTTGTCTCGCCTGATCGAAACGTCAAAGACGGACTACAGCGCATTTACGACCCTGAGGTTTTTTGCCGCGATAGATCTTAAACGCACAATACCAATTCAGAAGCGGAGCCTCTGCGGCGCGCGATTGGCTATCTTGCCAAAGATATCAAGTGACGCATCAAGCTAGCCACGCCATTACCCATAGATCATCACGCGCGCGTGAACTGCTCAACAAAACGCCGTACCGCCGGGTAGCTTCGATCCCTGACATCCATCCAAACCCGCGCCGCCAGGAAAAGCCGCGGTGGGTTAGACCATACCCGCTTGGGGAGGACGCTCATAACCTCTCTCTGCAAGCGCGAGGATAGCTCTTCCCAGAACGCTTGGTCAGATACGTCTGGATCGTCTCCGGGCTTCTCCTGCCCGATTTGACCGGTCAGAAAGCGTTTGATGTTGTACGGGTGCCCGCCACTTCAACGCGCGCATCATGCTTCAGGCAGCGTGTAGCGCTGCGGACGACGCGCTGCTGCCACTTGTGACGTCTGCCGCCTACCGTCCGGAATTCCTTGAGCCCGAACAGGAAACCGGCGCGGTGCTCAACTATTCGCTGGCGACCGAGCTGGGCGGCAGCCTCACCGGGAGCGGCGTCGGCTACAACGCTTTTTTCGGCACGTTCGACGGCTGGATCTATTGGCCGATGGGCACGTTCAGCACGACCTCATTCTACTGCCATTTCGGCAGCACTGGCAGCAGCGATTTCGTGCGCCAGGAAAGCCGCTACGAGATCCACAACCCCAAGCGCGCGCTGACTTACGCCGTGGGCGACGTGACGAGTTCCGCCCTGTCGTGGAGCCGGTCGATCCGCATGGGCGGGGTGCAGGTTCGCCGCGATTTCAGTCTGCGCGGCGACCTCGTAACCGAACAGCTTCTGGCCTTCGACGGAGCCGCCGCCGTGCCGTCGAGCGTCGACGTCTTCATCGACAATAACCGCGCCTTTTCCACGCAGGTCGACAGCGGTCCGTTCCGAATCGAGGACGTGCCGCTCTACCACGGCACCGGCGAGGCCGAGATCGTCGTGCGCGGCCGGGACGGCACCGAATCCCGCCGCGCGGTGTCGTTCTTCGCCTCGCGCAACCTCATTAAGAAGGGCATGGCCGACTATTCCTTCGAGGCCGGGTTCGCGCGCGAGGCTTATGGCACCAAAAGCAACGAATACGGCGGCGACCTCGTAGCCTCCACTTCGCTGCGCTACGGGTTGAGCGAGAAAATCACGCTTTTCGGTCATGCCGAGGCCAAGTCGGACCTCGCGATGGCGGGTTTCGGGCTCGCCGCCGTGCCGTTCTCGCTCGGCGAGGTGACGCTGACCTTCGGCGGCAGCAAGTATCGCGGCGTCGAGGCGGGGTTTTTCAACGGCACGTTCCGCACCTCGGTCGGCGCATTCGTTTTCTCGGTCGACAGCACCCGCAGCGGCGACGGCTTTTCTGACCTTGCCTATGCCACCGGCGTCGATTTCCTAGGGACCGCGCAGATCACCAACGGGTCGCTGCTGGAATTTCCGCGCGCGCTCGACGTGTTCAGCGTGTCGATCCCGGTGACCAGCGATCACCGCAAGCTCGGGGTGAGCTACGTGAGTTCGCGCCGGGCCAGTTCCACCGACAAGATCGTGTCCGCCTCCTTTGGCCAGTCGATCGGCAGTGGGCGGGGGTCGTTGAACGCGTCGGCCTCGCACAACCTTTCCGCTAACGAGACGCGCCTGTCGCTCGGCTTGTCGCTGTCGCTCGGCAAGCGCCGCCACCTGCGCACCGCCGTCACCCGCGACGCCGCCGGTTCCACCACCGTGAGCGCCGCCGTCTCGCGCTCGATGAGCGAACGGGTGAGCGATTACGGCTACCACCTGCAGGTCGACACTCGCGACAACCGCGAGAACTTGCGCGTGCGGGGCGACTACCGCAGCCGCCGGGCCGAGTTCGCGCTCGAGGCGCAGCAATCGGAGGACGACACTTACCTGCGCGGGCAGGTCGACGGCGCGCTAGTCTTCTCGGGCGGCACCGTGACCGCGGGCAACACCGTGACCGACAGCTTCGCCATGGTCGACGTGGGCATCGACGACGTTCCGATCTACCTGCAGAACCGGCAGGTGACCCGTACGGGCCCGAGCGGCCGCGCGCTGGTGCCGGGGCTCAGCTCCTTCCGGCGCAACCGCGTGTCGATCAACGTGGCCGACCTGCCGGACGATGCCGATATCGGCGTGACCGCGATGGACGTGATCCCAAGCCGCCGCGCCGGTAACCATGTCGATTTCGACGGCTCGGACGACACCGGCAATTCCGTGCTGGTGGTACTGCGCGACGCCGCGGGCGGCTACATCGCGCCGGGATCGACCGTGCGCGTCAACGGCGGCGGTGAGGAGTTCGTCGTGGGCTATGATGGGATGGCCTATCTCGAGGGTGTGAAGGGATCGAACCGGATCAGTGTCGACACCGGAACTTCCACCTGCGCGGCGGAATTCACCCATGCGCCGACGGGCGCGCTTCAGGACGTCGTGGACGGAGTGACCTGCCGATGAAACGCCTTGCTTTCTGCCTTCTTCTCGCCTGCCTGCTGCTGGCCCTGCCCACGGGCCGGGCCGAGGCCGCGACCTGCAACGCGACCGTCACCGATATCGAGTTCGGCACCATCGCGGTGCGCGCGGGCGCGGTGAACCAGACATCGGGCAACGTGCGCATCGAATGCACCGCGCTGGTTTCGGTCGTGGGCGTGTGCCTGCGCTTCGGGCCGGGCAGCGGCGGCGCGGGCGGCGGCAACAACCCGCGCTATATGCGCAACGCCACGGGCGACACGCTCGCCTACCAGCTGCGGCCGCTGGGCAACGGCGCGGTTTTCGGGACGCTCAACCAGATCTTCGTGTCGGTGCCGGTCGTGCTCGGCACCGGGCGGGTAAACGTGCCGATCTTCGCGGACATCCTGTCCTCGGGCGTGGACGTGGACAGCGGCAGCTACAGTTCGACCTTCTAGGGTGCCTCGCAGATTGAGCTGACCTACGGCGTTCTCAGCTGTGACCTGCTCGGCGCGACTGCCCCGGTCCCCGCCTTCAATGTCGGCGCCGATGTCGCCCCAGCTGCGAACTCGACGTGAGCGCACTCGATTTCGGGGTGATCGGGACCACGATCAACAGCCCCGTGGATGCTGAGGCGCGGCTCAACGTGCGCTGCACCTCGAACACGAGCTACATGGTCACGCTCGACAACGGCACCGGCCCCGGCGCGTCCGGGCCGACGGGGCGGGTCATGCGCAATGGCGCGCGCACGCTTGTCTACGGGCTTTTCCAGAACGCGGCCCGTTCCATGCCGTGGGGCGATCAGCCCGGCAACAGCATGTCCGGTGTGGGGCAGGGCAACAATCAGGTCTTCCGGATCTACGGCCGAATCTTCGCCAGCCAGTCAGCCGGGTTCGGCGTCTATCAGGATTCGGTCGTGGTCACCGTTCACTACTAAAGAGCATCAGTCTGTTGGGCCGGGCGGGGGACGCGGGGGGCCACTTGGCCGGGCGACCGGCTGAATGCCTGCTTCAAAAGCGCGGCGCGCTTGGCCTTGCTCGTGTAGCTAATGGCGGCTGTCCGCTCTTAGCCGACGTTCAGCGTGTTCAAATTATCAGCCTATTAGCTATCCGACAGTGAACCTTCATTCTCCACAACGTTGTGCATTTCAATAAGTATTTTCCTGGTAAGGACGGTCTTTTGATCATGCGCAGTCGACTTGTGAGAAACGAGGGAAACAGGAATTTTGAAGCCATATTTCTCGGGTAGGATTGATCGAATCTGATCACTATCAAGAAAATGCTGGACGTATGGCCGCGGTAAATAGGCGATGTGAGTGCCAGCCAGCACATAGTAAAGCACTCCTTCAATAGTCGAAGTACTGGCAGTTGAAATCGGCGGCACGGAAAATGGAGTCGGGCCGGGTTGCGAGTACTCATCGGTCACCCAGTCAAACTTCTCCAATTCCGCATCATCAATATCCTCTGGAGCCCGTAAGAAAAGTTCATGGCGTTGTCCGCAGCAGATCAACTCTTCTTCTTCGAACAACACATGCCCTGACAGGCTTGGGAGCGTTGGCGGCGTCAAGGTTATAGCGATATCGATCTCACCGGTCACGACTTTCTGCTCCAGTTGCTTGTGGGCGCTTTGCTGGATCTCGAACTGAAGCCGCGGATACTCCTGCCGTAGGCGTGCAATGCAGTCGGCTAGTCGAAAGCGAGGATCGTGAACCAATCCGTCAACGACCGAGATGCGAACCCGCCCAATAACTTCCTTTTCCAGCTTGTATATCCGGCGTGAAAATCGGTCGTGTTCTCGGAGCAACTCATAGGCTGCGGAAAGTACGACATCCCCCTCCGGCGTAAGTGAGAACCCTGATCGGCCGCGGTTGCAAAGCCTTAGGCCTATGCGGGTTTCCAAGTGGGCAATCTGCGTTCCGATCGTCGACGGCGCAACGCCAAGCCTATTCTGAGCGGCAGATATTCCGCCAGATTCAGCAACTGCAACAAACACTTGCAAGAGATTCACGTCAGCGTTTCGAACTGATGTCAGCATTAATTTTACCACTAATTTAGTAAAGGTATAAGTGATGAGGTTTGAGGTTTAATGCATCGTGAGGCGCGTGTCATCCTTTCCAAGAATGAACCAATCCCAAAAGAAGATTGGCAAAGCCCGCATGGAGAAACGAATGACAACGCTCAAAACTCAAGCCGTAGTGACTGTTGCCTTGGCGTGCCTGGCTGCGCCGTCTGCCGCACAGGACAACGCAACGGTCAATATTTACAATTGGTTCGATTACTTTGGCGAAACGACCTTGCCAGATTTCGAAGCACGAACCGGCATCAAAACAGTCTACGACAACTTCGATTCTCTAGCTGTTCTTGAAACAAAGATGCTGACTGGCAATAGCGGCTACGACGTAACTTTCCCCGGCTCGGATTATCTGGCACGGCTGATCCCCGCTGGCGCATATCAAAAACTGGACAAGTCCAAGTTGAGCAACCTTGGCAACATTGCGCCAGAGTTTCTCGAGGTCCTGACAGAGTTTGATCCCGGAAATGACTATGCGGTTCCCTATACTTGGGGGACGACCGGCATTGCCTATAACTATGCCGAAGTCGAAGCACGGATGCCTGACGCCCCCGTCGACAGCCTGAGCATGGTCTTTGATCCCGAGATCGTGTCGAAGTTTGCAGACTGCGGCGTATTCATTCTCGATTCTCCCAACCGAGTTGTCGCTGCGGCTTTGACCTATCTGGGCAAAGACCCGAATAGCGAGAACGAGGAAGAACTTGATGCGGCGATGGCTGTACTGGAAGGCGTACGCCCCTATCTGCGCCACTTCAACTACGGACAGGTCATCAGTGATTTGGCAAACGAAAACCTCTGCCTTGCTTTAGCGACCAATGGGGATGTTGGATTGGCCTACGCGCGCGCGGAAGAGGCTGGAAAATCCATCAACATTGCCTATTCCATCCCGAAAGAAGGCACTGAGATCTTCTTTGACGTTATGGCTATCCCGACCGATGCTCCAAACCCTGAGGAGGCCCATCAGTTCATCAACTACATTCTCGAGCCCGAGGTCATTGCCAGCGTGACCAACTATGTCTTCTTCGCCAACCCCAATGACAAAGCAACTGAGTTTGTCAGCGAAGAAGTTCTAAGCGATCCCGGCACCTATCCGCCCGAGGAGGTGATGGAGACACTTTATTCGGTGAACCCTCACACCCCCAAGTTTACAAGGCTTCTGAACCGGGCTTGGACTCGCATGAAAAGCGGCCAATAACCTCAAGTGTTTTTGAGACCCGGGCTTGTGCGCCTTGGGCCCTTTGCACACGTTTTCTTGCTCATCGCCGCCAAGGCTGTCATCGCCCACTTGGAGTATCATCATGATCAACAGAAAAGAAAACCGGCACGCGCTGATTGAGGGGCAAGCCGTTCTTCTGGTCATCGATATTCAAAAATCCAGCTTCTATGAAGAGGATGACGGTTCGATCGCCGCAATGCCAGACTATGCCGAACGTATGGCCCGCACGCGGATCGCCATCGACAAGGCACGCGAGGCTGGCGTCCCCATCGTGTTCATTCAGGAAATCCACCGCGCCAATCTGGTGGATTTCGGGCGCGAGCTTGATGGCAATGAAGACATCCATTTGTTGGACAACGATCCAGGAACTGACTTCGCTGTGGAAGAACTCGGAATGCTCCCTGATGACTATCGCATCTCAAAACGCCGCTACTCAGCATTTTATGGTACTGATCTGGAGATCCTGCTCAAAGGCCTCAAAGCAAGAACTCTCATCCTGACCGGCGGGCTAACAGATGTCTGCGTGCAATATACTTTTGTTGACGGGCATCAGGGCGACTACTTTTGCCGCGTGATCGAAGATTGCGTCGCCGGATCAAGCCAAGATGCACACGATGCCTCTCTACAGGCCATGGAATACCTGCAACATGGCGCAGTCCGTTCAATCGACGACGTGCTGACGGCGATGAGTTCCAAAAGCTGATCCTATGCGCGCATCACAGAACTTATCTGCGGTTGCACTCGCACTCGTTTCCCCTGCTGTTATCAGGCTGCTGAGGCGGTAATAGCCGTCATCTTGATCGCCTGGGTCTACAGGACGGCATTCCAGCCGTTGCGGCCGTATTCGAATACTCTTTCCTGATCTTCGCCAGCCTTTCGACCTTTCTACTTCGGGGACTGCGGCGAACTTGCTGACGTGGCGAGGCATTGCCATCATTCTGATCTCCGGCCAACTCATGGCATTTACGCGAAAGGGCAGAGATCTGCTATGCGACATCGAAGAACAGTACTTACTTCGCACGGTCTGAATGCCGGTTTTCAAGGCCACGTTTAGATCGTTAGCACTCGCAGCGAATGCTCAGCTTCCGTCCAAAATCTTGAAATGCCCATCAAAATTTCGAGAGTTTCGCAGCATCAGAAAATGTTTGCGCGTTAAGCTCAACCGGCCTTGAGGTAATTGCCTGCAATCCAAAAGGATTAGTTACCCCATTTCATAGAAAGATTTTTGCCTCGTCGAGTTTCGAGATGTTTCGTTCGAATCTAGCTACAAAAATTCTCGCGACGGGTCTGATAGAAGGAGTGGAGTATATCGCCGGGGTAGCCCAAGAGGTGGGGGTATCCTCCGTCCGATTAAGCTTCGACCGTCGTGATTGGCAAGGTGGACTTGGTCCGGCGGTCGAATTTGTGCGCGTACGCTTCGGGAAAAAAGCAACAGTCCGAATATTACCGGAGGCATTCATACAGGCAGGAGGGATAATTGAGGGCAAAGGAATGTGAATTTAGTATATTCACTATATATCAGCTGTTTAGCCGGCTGTAGTGGCGACCCCGGCAGGATTCGAACCTGCAACCTGCCCCTTAGGAGTTAGTAGGCTCTTCTTTGATATCACCCGATATCGCCACTTAACACCTTGATAATAAACGTTTTGTCCGTTTTGAGTCTATGAAAGTGGCCAATATTGTTTGTGGCCCTGAAAGTTCGGAAACCGTTTGCGGTTCAATCCAGACAGTTTGGGCTTCTAACACTGTTCACAGAGGAGCTTATACGTTGAGCAACACAAAACCAAAATCCCTGAACGAGAAAGAAAGACTGACAGAAAAGTGCCTGAAATCCAAGAAATGGCGAGGCAAAACATACCAAGTCAGAGACAGCACACTGCCAGGTTTTTTTGCCGAGGTGAATAAGACGAACACGGCTTTAAAGATTCAAGCCGATCTATGGGTTGGCGCTCCAGGTCGAAAGAAACTGGTGCGAACGGTGAGGCACACCATTGGTCACATCGGAACAACTTCCGTGACTGACGGTCGGACAATTGCTGCTGATCTGCTATCCAAGATCAAGTCTGGCGTTGACCCATTCTCAAAGGAAGCCACCGCCGCTCATCATTGGTCACACGGTGAGTTAATAGAAAACTACATCGACGAATGCATTGACCGCGATCTGAGTGAGGCAACTGTTCGCGGCTATCGCACAACGCATAAGAACTACCTGACCGAATGGGACGAAAGACCTGCAAATTCGATCAAGAAGTCGGATGCAAGAGATCTGTTTGGACGCGTTTCCAAAAAGAATGGAAAAAGCGTCGCGAACCAAGCCATGCGTTTGATGTCCGCGGCCCACAACTGGGCCAAAAAGATTGATGACGACAATGAGCACTTCAATGTCAATCCGATCGATGGCGTTACTCTTCACCCGGAAAGGGGCAAAAATCGCTCTATACTTCCGGAAGAGTTGCCAAGCTGGAAGAGAAAAATCGATGCTCTGCAAAACCCACTGAGGCGAGAAATGCATTACTTCAATCTGTATTCCGCGCTCCGCGTGCGTAGTCTAACGAACACTCAACGAGCCTGGATCGATTTCCCAAATCATACCATTCACTACCCAGGTTGGGCGATGAAAAGCGGCCGTGACTTCGATCTGCCGTTGTCGACCCAGATGGAGTTTCATTTGAAGAACGCTCTGGTCTTAAGTGAAGCTCTGTTTCCAGACGCAGTTTGGCTTTTTCCTTCTTGGTCGCGAGACAAGAAGAAACTCATTCGCACAAAAGTGATCCGAGAAAGATCTCTCCCGAGCTTAACTGGGCATATTCTACGAAAAACACATCGGACTTTCGCGCAACGAATTCGGATACATAAGATTAACGGCCGCCTTTTGCTGGATCACGCAGTCGCGGGCCTCGATGGCATCTATGTTGACGATCGTGCTCTCTTCGATCCACTTCACGAAGACCAGCAGGCAATTTCAAATGAGATTGAAAAACATCTGAATATGTAGCGCGAATATTGGTTCCGACTACACTCTTGGAACCCTCAAGCCTACCGAGGGCGGACTCTTCGGTGGGCTTATCGGCCACCACACAGTTTCTCATCACAAGAGACCTTCCAAAGGGCAAGAGGTCACGAGAAGCTGCTTGATGCAGATGTTCGAGAATCTCTCGAGTCGCTCAGGCACTTTAATCGAATTCGCCTAAGACTCGCGGAGTCGATCGAGTTGTCGACTGCAAGTCTTGCTTGTGACCTGACTTTGCGCCTTGCAATTCGGATTGAGGAACTTGATCTTGACCGAAGATCGTCCGAGCCTCAAATGATCCCAGGCAGATTTTATCTAACGTATGGATTTTCATGCAGTTTATTAAGAATGGACCAGACATCCCGGAAGAGCTTCTTGAGGCTCACGAAGAAGGGCGAGTTGTTTTCTTTTGCGGGGCGGGAGTATCTTACCCCGCCGGATTGCCCGGGTTCGGCGGATTGGTTGACAAAATCTACACTTCACTTGGCATTTCACCAACCCCAGTTCAGCAAACAGCCCTCAACGGGTTTCAGTATGACACTGCAATTGGACTCCTCGAGCGCGATCACCCAGGTGGGCGCCTTGCCGTCAGAAAAGCGTTGGTTAATGCACTACAACCCGATTTCAGTAAACCAAAGGCTCTACGCACACATCAGGCGCTGCTGACCTTAGGGAAATCGCGAGGTGGACAAACGCGGATTGTGACAACCAACTTTGGGGCGCCTCGAAAAATTGCCCTGACCTTGCCGCTGCGGTATGACGGCCGGGGTGTTCCGCGGCTTGGGGTGTAACGATGACGCAGATGGGTTTCTTTGATCTTTCAGACCGCTACGCGAGTCTGGACGCTAAGAAGGACCCGCTGGTCGAGATCGACGCCGTCGTGCCCTGGGAAGAGTTTCGCCCGACCTTGGAGCGAGTCTGGCGCAAGCCCGATGCGGAGCGCAAGTCGCGCGCGGGACGCAAGCCCATGGATGCGGTGCTGATGTTCAAGACGCTGGTGCTGAGCGCGCTTTACAACCTGTCCGACGACCAGATCGAGTACCAGGTGCGCGACCGGCTCTCGTTCATGCGGTTTCTTGGGCTTGGCCTGCAGGATCGTGTGCCGGACGCCAAGACGGTGTGGCTGTATCGCGAGGCGTTGGCGCAGGCGGGCATGGTCGAGGCGCTGTTCAACCAGTTCGACGACTATCTGTCGCGGCAGGGCTATATCGCGCGGGGCGGCCAGATCCTGGATGCGTCCATCGTTCCGGTGCCTCGCAATCACAATACGCGCGATGAGAACAAGGCGATCAAGAACGGAGAGGTGCCCGAGGATTGGGCCGACAAGCCAGCGAAGCGCAGTCAGAAGGATGTGGATGCGCGCTGGACCAAGAAACATGGCAAGAGCCATTACGGCTACAAGAACCACGTGAATGTGGACCGCAAGCACAAGCTCGTGCGCCGCTACCACGTCAGCGATGCCGCCCTGCACGACAGCCAAGCGGTGGACCACCTGTTGACGCGGAACAATACCGGCGCCGGTGTCTGGGCGGATCCGGCCTATCGATCCGAGGAGATAGAGACCAAGCTGCGCGCCCTGAAATTGAAGAGCCACATCCACCGCAAGGGCAGACGCGGCAAGCCGTTGACCGAACAGGCCAAGGGCAGCAACAGGACGAAATCCGCGGTGCGCGCGCGGGTCGAGCATGTCTTCGGCGCGCAGGCCAACGACATGGGTGGCAAGCTGGTGCGCACGATTGGCATGGTGCGGGCCAAGGCGAAGATCGGGATGACGAACCTCGCCTACAATATGCGACGTCTCGGCCAGTTGCGACGCCTGAGCCCGTGCCCGGCGTGACCCCGGGGCGCGGAAATCAGGCCGCACGGCCGGAAAAGCAACACATCAAAGGCGGGGGGCCGTAGGCCTTGGGGCGCTCCAAGGCGACATCGGCTGACAACACGCGCGCCTCATGCGGCTGACAGCACAACACCCGAGCAGAAACAGTCAAAAATCGAGGTGCCCTTTGATAGGATTTTTGAAAAGGTGGTGTCAGATGAAGGTTTGCAGGCAAACACATTTACAGCGCCCCTTCTTCCCGTTCCCAAGAACCGTTGGGATGGTCTCGTTTATCTGCACGGACTATTGCCTGAGATTCCAACGAACGATGAGTTAAACCGTCTCATTATTTCCAGTGGCGATTTCGGGCTCGCATACCTAACTGAACGTTGGGCTTCACGGTTCGTCGGAGAATTGTTTCGTGGATATACTGTGTGCTTTGTTGGATATAGCATCAACGATCCCATCTTGCGGTATATGATGGACGCTCTCGCAGCCGACAGTTTGATGGGAGAGAATGCGCCGCGAGCCTTTGCATTCGGAAACTTTTCAAAAGGGAAAGAGGACCAGATAAGGAAAGAATGGGAGGCCAAAAATGTCGTTCCAATCTTGTATAGAACGCACAGCAGACACTTCTATCTTCACGAGACGCTACATGTATGGGCTGAAAACTACCGAGATGGCGTCAATGGTAAGCAGGCCATCGTAAGTAGATATTGTCAGCATCAACCCGTCATTACTACAAGGCAAGATAATTTTGTCGGGCGCATGAATTGGGCATTGAGCGATAGAACAGGTTTACCAGCAAAGCACTTCGCTGAGTTTGACCCATTGCCTCCATTAGATTGGCTTGAACCATTTTCGCAACGCTCTCAAAAACATGCGGACCTGCCGCGCTTCGGCGTCCAGCCCAACTTGGTTGAGGACAAAGATCTCAAGTTTAGCCTTCTAAATAGACCGTCTCCATATACCCACTCGGCGTTCATGACCCTTGTTCAACACACTAATGCCAGCTCGAATGTTTTGGACGAAGTGATGATCCAGATGTCTCGCTGGCTCGCAAGGCATCTGAATAATCCTAAACTGTTACTTTGGACCGTCGAACAAGGCGGAGTTCTCCACCAGCATTTTGAGCGGGAAGTAAGACAAAACTTGAAGGCGAGCCCACCTTCGTTCTCCCTGAACATTTTGTGGAACTTGCTTCTCTCTGGGCGGATACAAATAACTCGAAAAAGCCATAGCTTGTATCTGTGGGCTGAACGATTGCGAGCTCAAGGTCTTACGGCGTCACTTCGCTTCGAACTCCGAGATATCTTAGCCCCAGTCGCTAAAGTCAGCCGGCCTTTCCGATGGAAAGGCGATCAAACGGAAGCAGACATTGCTGAGCAAGATGTAGGGCAAGCAAATGTGTCCGACATCGTCCGATGGGAAATTGTATTGGGAACTAACTTTGCGCATACTGCCTTTGAACATTTGCGTGAGCATGAGGAGTGGCACACCTCTCTCCCAACTCTATTACCCGATGCGACAGCTTTGCTTTCTGACGCACTGAACTTGATGAAAGAACTCCAGGGCGCCGATAATCAACATGACCAATCCTACTTTCATCAACCTTCAATCGCTCCTCACGACCAAAACAAAGACTACAACGAGTGGACCGCGCTGATTGATTTCGCTCGCGACGCTTGGCTCGCGGCATCTGAAGTTGACCCAGAAGCAGCAAAAGCTGAAGTTCTTAGATGGAACAGAATTCCCTTTCCCGTTTTTCGGCGATTGATGTTTTTCGCAATCACCCAAAAGCCTCAGTATTTCAGCGAATCCGACGCAGTTGGCTGGTTGTTATCCGAAAATTCCTATTGGCTGTGGGCGACAGAAACCCGGAGGGAAACCATCCGGTTGTTAGTTACTCTGAACCAGGGTTTGACGGCCGATCAAAGCGCCCGTCTCCAAGCAGCTCTCGTTGAAGGTCCTCCTGAGGACATGTTCCGCGCAGATCTACCGCCGGAAGATCTTCTGAGAATAAGGGAAGGCATGCAGTGGCTCCTATTGGCCAAATGGCGAGCATCTGGAGCAGCTTTGAATGAGGATTCAGCTGCTCTACTTGAGCGACTCGATGAAGCTTATCCGCATCGGGTCCTCGCAGAGGATGAGCGTGATGAATTCGCTGTTTGGTCATCCAATGGCGAGGAAGACCGTGTCGTTCGCCAAGCCCCACGAGACCCAGAACAATTGCAGATCTGGCTGGAGCAGTATCCTGCGCCTGACGATTTCAGGGAAACTGATGATTGGAAGGACATTTGTCAGAAGGAGTTTGATCTTGCTTCAAATGCTTTGGTTGCGCTTTCTGAACGGGGTGTCTGGCCACTTGGTAGGTGGCGGCAAGCACTTCAAGTTTGGAGCAACGATAAAAACCTTTGCGTCAGCGCTTGGGAAAGACTCGCAAAAACGGTTCTTGCAATGCCCGAGGCAAAATATCTTGAAATGGCACATGGTATCGCGTGGTGGGTAAAGGCGATTTCGAAACTTAATCCTGGTGAATCGGACGACTTCGTTGCCTTCGCAGAAAGGCTTTTCGATCTATTTCGGGAAGCCGAGATTGAGGTAGCTGATGATGTGATAGGACGAGCGATAAATCATCCTGTCGGATTGGCAACGGAAGCGGTCATGTCTTGGTGGTATGAGCAAGGCCTGAATGACGATCAGGGCTTACAGGAAGAAGTCCTTCCATTATTTGATGCCGTCTGTGATGAGGGAGCTCAAGGCCTTCGCTACGGCACCGTCGTATTGGCAGGAAATGTGATCACACTGTTTCGGGTTGATTCCGAGTGGACAAAGGAAAAGTTGCTTCCCTTTTTCCGGTGGGATGGGTTTCCAGAAGTGGCTCCCGCGATGTGGATGAGCTTCCTTCATTCTCCGAGACTATACTGGCCACTCCTTGACGAACTGAAAGAAGAATTCCTGTCAATCCCGAACCACTTTGAAGCTTTAGGAGATACATATGAAGAACAGTATCTGTCCCTTCTGACTTTCGCCGGAATGGAACCAAGCGGGACGTTTGTCATGCAGGATTTCAAGAGGGTGGTTGATACGCTTTCAGTGAATGCTTCGGAAAAAATCGCCAATACCCTTTTCCGCGCCTTGCAAGGTGCTGGCGATCAGAGAAAACAATACTTCGAAAACCGGATCTCGAACTTCTTTCAGAGACTGTGGCCAAAAACACAAGATGTTAAGACCCCTGAAGTGTCAAAAGCATTTGCGCAACTCTGCACCGTCTCTGGAGACGCGTTTCCAGAGGCCGTCGCGATGCTTCGAGATTGGTTTCAGCCAGTAGGCGACACCGGCTTGATATTGCACCTTCTTCAAAAAAGCGATCTGGCGCAGAACTACCCAGCCGAGGTGCTCGATTTGTTGGATCTCACTATTGGAAATGACGATCCGTGGCTGTCAGAGGATCTAAAGAGATTACTCCTGACGATTCAGGCAGCCAACCCACCAAGCGCCGAGGATGCACGATTTCAACGACTGGTCACTCGTGTGCAGCAGTTGGGCTACGGATGGCCCTAAGCATGCGACTTGGCTACGGGATTGAGGATGTGGCCCAGATCCAGTCTGCTAAACCATTCGACGCTGTGCTGCTTTTTGAGTATTTTTTTGCTGGTTTTTCTCTAACACTGGGAGAGGCCGCTAACTTCCTGACGTCAGTGCCTGAAGGACAAAAAGCGTAGTCTGACAGGTCGTTCTTGGCTCATCAGTCACACTGGTGAGAGGAATGAGAAATCGTTGCGAGAAAGGGAACTGTTTGCAAAAACTTAGCTGACCTGATCAAGGCAAAACTATAAGCTGCTCAAAGAAATGAGCCCCGGAGCCGATTGCGAGAATAGCCTACGAGCAGCCAACCGTGTCATGGTGTTTGGTGGAATATACTGATAGTTTCTGGTGCAGTATTCTTAAAATCATTCTTCATATGGATAGCGCCTCAAAGCTCTGATCCAAATTTCCAGGTGCTACAAAAATATTGGAAAAACTCGTTGGTAAAAACAGAAGCCGAGGCAATGCGAGAAATTCTGGACTGGTCTCAAGACAGACCGGTTTGGCAAAGGGACGCGTTGCGCAGATTGATTTCCACCACGGAGGCATTGTCAGATCAGGACATCCTTGAGCTGACAGAGCTGTGTAAGAACACGAAGCTGCCAAATGTCTCTTTGGCGTCGGAGCATATCACCGCTCAGAAGTCAGGTGCGCCAAAGGTTGCGTTGAAAGCTCTCCGCAACGTCCAAAATGTCAACGCGCTTGCTGAAAAACAATCACTGACGTTCATTCCAAAGGGCGTAACGATAATATATGGCGACAATGGTGCTGGAAAATCGGGCTACGTCCGCATTTTGAAAAGTGCATGCCGAGCCAGATGGAAACGTGGACGCGAAGACGAGATACTCGCCAATATCTACGGAGCACCGACCGGACCAAAACGTGCCGAGATCGATTTTCACGCCGGCGCTCAAGTTCAGAAGACAGATTGGACAAGTGACGCTGCCCCCGCGGCGCTTCTTTCCGAAGTAAGTGTATTCGATACACGAACGGCCAATGTGCACGTCGAAGAAACAAATGATCTGGCTTATACACCGTTCCCCATGAGGTTGCTGGAGCGTCTCGTGTTGGCCTGCAAGGGCGTAAAAGAAAACCTTGATCGCGAAATCACGGATTTGAAACGCCAAACCCCACAGAGTATTTCCGCGCCTAAATGCTCCAAAGGCACCCAGGTGGGCCAAATCATCGCGTCTCTCAGTAAGGATACTACACCAGACGCGGTGACTGCAGTCGCCACTATTTCAGATGCGGAGATCTCCCGGCTTGCCGAACTCCATGCGGATTTTGCGCAAGACCCGCAAGTTGCAGCCAGGAGGATGCGAGCACAGAAGAGTAGATTACAGTCTCTCCATGATGATTTGCTGGACTTGTTTAAGTCGGTTTCTTCCGAAAATGTCGAGAACCTCAAAAGCCTTGCGTCGGACGTAAAGATTAAAAGGGAAGCAGCGGCCTTAGCGTCACAACGGCTCTCACAAGTCGAACCGTTAAAGGGTATTGGTTCTGAAACCTGGCGGGCCCTCTGGGACGCAGCCAGGGCCTATTCCTTGCAAGAAGCCTACAAAGACAAGGATTTCCCGGTGGCGGAAGCCGCGGCACATTGCGTTCTTTGCCAACAGCAACTGGATCAGGAAGCTGCGGATCGGTTAAGACGGTTCGAAGACTTCGTTCAGGACAAGACTCAAAAGGAAGAGGACGAAGCTCAACAAGCATTGAGAGTCCTGAGTCAAAAGATATCCAGCGTTCAAATTTCCATAACTAAGGTATTGGAAGCACGGCGGTTTCTTGGTGACGAACTTGGGAAACACGAGCTTTCTAAGCAATTGCGCAGAGCAATTCTTCTGCTCTTATGGCGGAGACGTCTGGCTCTCCGATCCAACGGAGAAGAAGTTGTTGAACTGGCCAGCTTCGACCTGAGCTCTGTGAAGGCGGTCATGGATACACTCGAAAGCCGCGCAAAAGCTATGCTTGCCGATGATGAAAGCGAAGATCGAAAGGCCTTGAAGGCGGAACTCAGCGAACTGCAAGATCGACAATGGCTGGCTGGTATCGTTGATGATGTCACTGCCGAAATTGATCGTCTGAAACAGGTCGATGAGCTTGAAACAGCACTCAAGGACACAAGACCTGGTTCCATTACTCAAAAAAATACTTCTTTGTCTGAGACTTTGATAACTGATCGCTTGCGCGGCAGATTTCTCAGGGAGATTGATCACTTGAGGCTGGCTGGCCTTGAAATTGAACTGGCACAGGCCCGATCCCAGCACGGTGTATCCCGATTCCGTGTCAGTTTGATTGAAAGCAGCTCCAGTAATGCTGGCGATATTCTGAGCGAAGGAGAATATCGTTGCGTCGCCCTTGCTGGCTTCATGGCCGAACTGGCAACTAACGACAGCGGATCTGGTATCATCTTTGATGATCCGGTTTCGTCACTGGATCACCTCCACAGAAAAGCCATCGCACAAAGGTTGGCTGAAGAAGGGCGAACCAGGCAAGTGGTAGTATTCACACATGACCTACCGTTTCTGTTCATGCTCAGGAGTGCATGCACCCAAGTGGATGACCCTGCGATGAGGACCGACGTTGCTTTGAGGCACATCCAAAAAAAGCACAGGACGCCCGGCCATTGTCGCAATGAGGCACCCGACAGAGCACAGGATGCTCCATCTCGCCTAAACACAATGCGCAAGCACCTCGAGAATTGCCGTGTTCAGTATGAAAATGATCCGGACAGCACCGAGTGGTTGGTCACTGCAAGAGGGTTGGTCGACAGCCTGAGGCAGACGTGGGAAACTGCCATAGAAGATGCCGTTTCGCCGGTTCTAAGAACCTTTTCCTCCAAAGTGGACACCAAAGGCTTTGCGAAGCTTTCTGCGATATCGGAAGCGGATGCAATAACGATGCGCCAACACTACGGGGTCTGCTCTGATTTGCTCCACAAAGCGTCAGATGCATTGAACCCGATGGCTCCGGCGCCGGATGACATTGATCGGGAGTTTGAAGCCTTGCAAACTTGGCTGGAATCGCTTGCCACACGACAAAAGAAAATAAGAGCGGTATAGCTTGGTCTGACACGAAAATTTTGGATGCAGTGAATGTCTGGGTTGGCATTGACCAATGGTCAGGCACGACGCTGTTAAGACCAGAACAAAGAAAATTTGCGAGAGTCTTTGGTTAGAGTTAGTAGCACCGAATGAAGTATACATACCCAATAAATTTCGAAGGCCACGACGATTGGATGGAAAGCCGATACGCCATCAATCTTGCCTGCGGCGATGTTGTTACCCGGGATGGTGAAGTTCTCGGAAAATGGCGTGTCATGTCATACGATCCCAAAGCAGACGACTGCGGCGGGCGGTATGAGTTCATCAAAGACGGACAAGGTGACGTTATGTTTTCGGAAGAGTTTGCGGTTCTGGATTTTAGGGCGAGCCGAGGCCGCGCTTTGGCAGATCTGACCCGAACGATTAAAGAATGGCACGAAGCCTCGCCTTCATAAAATTGCTGTCTAAGACTTGAGAAAGTCGCATGAAGGCTTCTCCATGGCAGCTGCGGTGAAGCACCCGTGCAGCGAGCGAGACCAACTTCAATGTCGGGCCTTAGCCGAAAGCGACAGTTAAACATCGATTAGACGGCGCAGAGCTCACGCTCTGCGCCGTTTACTTTACTGAATCCGATCAGCTTCCATCCATTCCCGGACCTCATCAGCGCGATATCTGACATTATATCCCTGCTTGTAGAACGGTGGGCCCATTCGCTTTGCTCGAAAAGTTTCCAGCGTTGCTTGGGAAAAACCTGTTATCTCAGAGACCTGACTCGTCTTAAGGTATTCGACTTTGGGATCTCTGCCATTTGGTGTTAGTTGCTCTGAAAGCTCGCCGAGGCATTCCAGAATGATGCCCCGAATGTCCTCGAGGTCTTGATCGCTTAACCGGTCAGACCGGTAGTTTCGGAAGGAAGAAGTGCCTTTCATGGCTTAAACTCCTTAAAAACGCATAGCGTCAGTTTCATCTCAAACGCAGTGCGTTCGGACTGACCGGGAGTGGCCTGTCAAGGACAAGGTCGAATGCTTCAGGCAAAGGCATTCGCCGGATCGGGAGCGTCGTTCAGAAGTCCCTATACCTGCATTTGGAGTCAGAAATGTGTCATTTCAAGGGCTTGGAGTGAAGGAAATTTATAGGCGCGGCATTGCCCCCCTATTAAGGGGGGCAAAAAAGTGCGGCGTTCGTCCGCAACCGACGATGATGGATTTTTGCTTTCCTTTGCGTTCTCGCATTACAGAGGGACGTTTCAGATCGCGTCCGCCAAAAGTTGATCAGCCAAGCGAATGGTCGCGAGTTTGTCTTCGAGCGCAATCAGCGCGGCTTTGAACTGTTTCCAACGGTGAGCCAGATTGACATAAGAAATCACCGCGAGATCATCTTCGAACGATAAGTCGACCTCACGTGAAATCGCTGCATCTCCTTTTCCTTCTCGAATGTGATTAAGAGACTGGCGGATCTGCTCTCCCATCAAATCGAGGATTTCTCGATCGATTTTGGTGTGCCCATGACGATCTCTCAGGTCATGCAACAACTCCAATATGAAGCGCTTGGACTGGCCTTTGGGAAGCAGGTTGCTGCCTAACCACTCCTCACCCAACCATCTTCCCTGTTTGACCACCTCATCAACCAATCCATACAATTCACGCTCGATTTCTATATCCATTGGGGCTCCTACTCTTAGATTTCCCGGTGCTGGACCCGCACCATGCGGATCCTCAAGACGTCAGCCGCATAGGCAGCTGACAGTGCGCGCATCAGGCTGCGAGCGGGTAATCAGAAAGAGGTTGTCCAGGATCCAGATCGAGCTGGTGCAGGAGCTCTGTGAGCACATTCGTCATGAGAGAAAGTTCCTCTACAAATGGATCGGACGGATCGAGTTCTTTGAAGTTGGTAGCCTCTACGCGATCGGGATCATGTATGTGGGTAAGGGACAGCATCTCGTAGGTTCTTGTTATTTCCTCCTGAAGGCGGCGGCATACTTTCGCAGCTCGGAAAATTTCCTCCAAAAGCGATTGCAGCTGTTTGACTGCTTGCGGCCCAGCAAGCAGCAGCGACGCATATTCCAAGGCCTCAGAACGAAGCCTCGCAAAATCCTGCAACCGAGCAAGAGAGTTCGAGGGGCGACGGCACATGGCTATTCCTACTGTGCAATGCCGGTCAGTTTTTTCGACCGGCTTCAAGAGCGCGAGGAACCTCCTTTCCTGCGCCACGCTTTGTATCGATCTTCCTTGCTTGAGAGCCGCCAGGTTTCCCAACGGGTTCGCAAAAACTCCCGTTGGAAAACCCACGTGATCTCGAGCTGCATTTCTATCTAATTTGTGTAGAAGCGTCGCGTTGTCGGGCACTGACTTTTGCAAACCACTAACTGCGCCACTATTAGGTAGCCCCAAACCGTTGCAGTTTGAGTTGCGAACTGTAAAGATCCGCGTAAAGTGTTGAAATTTATATAATATACTGGTGACCCCGGCAGGATTCGAACCTGCAACCTGCCCCTTAGGAGGGGGCTGCTCTATCCAGTTGAGCCACGGGGCCACGTTGAGCTTGCTTAGCGCGCCAAAACGTGGATGTCACCTATGTATAGTACGTGCACGACGCTTGATCACTACGCGGTGTTCGCGCTAACGTTTCTACAAGGTATTCAAGGGACAAACACTCGTGAGCAATCAAGACAACCGCCCGCTGACCCTGCGCGACGTGTCCGAAGCATCCGGTGTGTCCGAAATGACCGTCAGTCGCGTTCTGCGCAATCGCGGCGATGTGTCGGACGCCACCCGCGCACGTGTTCTCGCCAGCGCCAAGGAACTGGGTTACGTGCCCAACAAGATCGCCGGGGCACTGGCGTCCAGCCGGGTTAATCTGGTTGCCGTGATCATCCCATCCCTGTCGAATCTGGTCTTTCCCGAGGTCATGACTGGCATCAGCGACGCGCTGGACGACACAGGACTGCAACCGGTTGTCGGCGTGACCGGGTATTCCCGCGAAAAAGAGGAAAAAGTCCTCTACGAGATGCTCTCTTGGCGGCCCTCCGGCGTGATCATCGCCGGACTGGAACATTCCGAAGCATCGCGCGCGATGCTCAAGGCCAGCGGGATCCCGGTGGTCGAGATCATGGATGTGGATGGCACACCCGTGGATTCGGTCGTTGGCATATCGCACCGTCGCGCAGGCGAACAGATGGCGCGCGAAATTCTACGCTCCGGCTATCAGCGGATCGGATTTCTGGGCACCAAGATGCCGCGCGATCACCGGGCCCGCAAACGCTTCGAAGGCTTTACCGAGGCACTGGCCAAGGCCGGCGTCGAGATCGCGGATCAGGAATTCTACGAAGGCGGCTCTGCCCTGATAAAAGGACGCGAGATGACCCAAGACATTCTCAAGCGCGACCCGGAACTGGATTTTCTCTATTATTCTAACGATATGATAGGCGCGGGCGGCCTGCTTTGGCTGCATGAACAGGGCGTGGATATTCCCGGTCAGATGGGATTGGCTGGTTTCAACGGGCTGAACCTGCTCAAAGGATTGCCGCGCCAGTTGGCAACGATGGACGCCTGCCGGAACGAAATTGGCCGCCGCGCAGCCGAGATCATATCGGCACGGGTTGCGGACGACGCCGATCCGTCACCGGTCCGCATCGCACTGGAGCCGACCATCAGCTATGGCGACACGCTGCGCCGCCCCTAGGCCGCGAACGCTCCCCATGATCTGACCTTCGTCGGCGGTCGTTCATCGCGGCGCGCCAAAGCTTGATAGCATCTGCTGGCCAAAATTCTGTGCGGGTGGACCCCGCAGTTTTCGGCCCCCGCCTGCGCGGCGGATACGAAAAACCCCGCTCGCGTTGCGAACGGGGTTTCAACAGCATCATATCTAGTTTGGATCAGCTGGTTTTCTTGTTCTTGCCCTTGATCGGGGCCCAGATCCGCTTGTTCGTGAGATAGAGCAGAACCGACAACAGCGTGAGAAAGATCACACCGGTCAGGCCGGCATTCTTGCGTGCCATCAGCTTGGGCTCAGCGGTCCACATCAGGAACGCCGCAACATCCTCTGCTGTGTGGTGCAGGCTGTTGTCGTGGCCATCATCAAAGTCCACGTCCTCACCATAAAGTGGCTGGGCCATTGCAATCCAGCTGCCCGGTACCATGTGCGAACCGTCTTCGTTCTTGCACGAGTCGGGGTAACCACCCGCAGCAAAAGCCACGTTGTACGAGCCGGGGAAATCCTCGGGCGCACATTCAGGAGCTTCGTGATAGCCCGTCAGCAAAGTTACGATGTACTCTGGCCCGCCCATGCCTTTGACCAGTTGATTAAAGCCAGAGCCCAAAGGCCCGTGGAACCCAGCGCGTTTCTTCGCCATCAGCGACAGGTCGGGCGCCGTATCCAGCGCCGAACCGGGGAAATGGTCGACCGGCTTCGCGGGGCGGAAATCATCGAGTTCCGTGTCGAACACCTCGAACTGCTCCGCATAGGCACGGACCTGATCCGCCGGCAGGTGCGGCCCGCCCTCATCCGCGAGCGTGCGGATCGGAACGTATTGCAGCCCGTGGCAGGACGCGCAGACCATGGTGTAGACCTTGAGCCCGCGTTGCAGCTGGTTCTGGTCAAACTTGCCGAACGGACCCTCGAACGAGAAATCCACATCTTCGACATGACCCCCGCCGCCAGCGGCGAATGCACCACCAGCCGAGAGGGTCAGGGCCGCAACGGCGGCAATGCCAATCTTCTTAAACATTTTCCTGTCCTCTCTTATTCGGCCGGCGTTTCGGCTTTGCCGTAATGCGCCTTGAAATCGTCTTCGATGGTCTCGGGCTGTGGCAACGGTTTCTCGATCACACCCAGTAGCGGCAGGATAACGAGGAAATACGCAAACCAGTAGGCCGAAGCGATCAGCGAGATGGTCGAGAACGGCGGTTCTGCCGGCATCGCACCCGCCCACATCAGAACGATGAAATCGAGCGCAAGCAGCGCAAACCACCATTTGAACATCGGCCGATAGCGACCAGACCGCACCGATGACGTATCCAGCCACGGTGCCAGCGCCATGATCGCGATCGCACCGAACATCGCCAGCACGCCAAAGAATTTGGCATCGACAATGCCGCCGGTGATCCAGCTGGCAAACATCACCACCCATACATCCGACGTAAAGGCGCGCAGAATTGCGTAGAAGGGCAAGAAGTACCATTCAGGCACGATATGCGCAGGCGTCGATAGCGGGTTCGCCTCGATATAGTTATCGGGGTGACCGAGATAGTTCGGCATGAACCCGACGATGGCAAAGAAAACCGCAAGGATAACCGCCAGTGCGAACAAATCCTTGATCACGAAGTAGGGCCAGAACGGAACCGTGTCCTTTTGCGCTTCGGCTTTCGATGCGCGGCGCACTTCGACGCCGGTCGGGTTGTTGTTGCCGGTGCTGTGGAACGCCCAGATATGCACGGCCACGAGGGCTGCGATCACGAAGGGCAGCAGGTAGTGCAGGCTAAAGAAACGGTTCAGCGTGGCATTGTCCACCGCCGGTCCGCCCAACAGCCATGTTTGGATTGATTCGCCCACAAAGGGGATCGCGCCGAACAGACCGGTGATGACCGTAGCCCCCCAGAACGACATCTGCCCCCAGGGCAGAACATAGCCCATAAACGCAGTGCCCATCATGGCGAGATAGATCAGCATCCCGATGATCCATGTGATCTCGCGCGGGGCCTTGTACGACCCGTAATAGAGACCGCGGAAGATGTGCAGGTAGACCGCAACAAAGAACAGCGATGCGCCGTTCATGTGCAAATAGCGGATAAAGTGCCCGCCATTCACGTTGCGCATGATGTGTTCGACCGATGCAAAGGCAAAATCGACATGCGGCGTGTAATGCATCGCCAGGATGATGCCGGTAACGATCTGCAACACCAGACAGAACGTCAGGATAATGCCCCAGATCCACATCCAGTTCAGGTTCTTGGGGGTGGGGATCATGATCGTGTCATATAGCAGCCCGACAATCGGCAGACGGCTATGCAGCCATTTTTCGCCGCCAGTCTTGGGCTCGTAGTGATCGTGTGGAATTCCAGCCATTGCGCGTGTCCTTATCCCAGTTTGATCGTCGATGCGTCGACGAATTCAGCCGGGGGAACCGGCAGGTTTTCGGGTGCGGGTCCTTTGCGGATCCGACCGGCTGTGTCGTAGTGCGAACCGTGGCATGGGCAGAACCAACCGCCAAAATCGCCTGCACCGTCACCCAACGGCACACAGCCAAGGTGCGTACATACGCCCATCATCACCAGCCATTCGCCATGCGCAGAATCACTGCCTTCGGGCGGGGTCAGGATGCGGTTATCATCAGTACCCGGCGCGCCGTCCTCGATATTGGCGTTACGCGCCAACGGGTCAGGCAGGCTGGAAACGTCGACTTTTTCGGCGGCTTCAATCTCGGGCGTGGTACGGCGACGGATAAAAACCGGCTTGCCCAGCCACTTGACCGTGATCTGTGTGCCCGGCTCGACACTATCGACCGGCACCCGGATCGAACTAAGAGCCTGAACATCGGCCGAAGGGTTCATCTGGTTGACCAGCGGCCAAACGGCGGCACCGGTTGCGACGGCACCAGCACCGGCAGTGGCATAGTAGAGGAAATCTCTGCGGGTGCCTGCGTGATCATCTGCGTGGGACACGAGGTATTCTCCATTGGTTGCGGCGGGCTAACGCCCCATAGGGTTACGGGCCACGGATGCCCGCAACCTTTCCAAAGCGATCTTTAGCGGGCACAGCGAAGGGCGTCCAGTCTGCAATCACTTTGATTTGAGACCACGCGCGCTTCTGTCGCGCTTGAGACAACCCGCATAGGGGTGTAAGCAGGATAAAATCGAGTAACCGCAAAGCGAAAGTGCCCCGTAATGCTGAATACCGCCAAAACCGCCCTAGCCGCGATTCTCTTGCTCGCCAGCCCCGCCGCTGCCGAGATTGAGCTAAGCCTGTATCTGGGCGTGCAAAGCGTCGATGACAGCACCGTTTCCGGCGCACTGCCCAACGGCACCGCAGTGAATCGCAAGTTCAGCTGGAAAGGCAACCCGCTGGAAAACCCATATTATTACGGTGCGCGGGCAACGTGGTGGACGGCAAACAACCTCGGATTCGGGATCGAAGGCACCCATACCAAGGCCTATGCCAGCAATGCCGATATGGCCGCGATCGGCACCAGCCGGTTTGAACTGTCGGACGGGCACAATATCATTACTGCAAACGTGCTAAAGCGGTGGCCGGATGCATTTGGCGGATCAAAATTCACGCCCTATGTCGGTGCTGGCCTCGGCATGGCCATCCCGCATGTGGATATTCAGGTCATCGGTTCGACCGGGCGCACCTTCGATTACGAGGCAACGGGCATCGCCGCGCGCGGAATCGCCGGGATGAAATATTCTATCAATGATCGCTGGGCTCTGTTCGGCGAATATCAGGTCACATGGTCCGACAACGACATCACCGTGGACCCCGATCCCGCCGTCCCCGGCCAAACGCCGACGAAACTGCGGACCGATCTGTTCACGCACGCGGTAAATTTCGGGGTCAGCTACAGCTTCTGAGCCAACCCCGACCAATCATTTTCTTCACCGAGGGAAATGATTCTAGAAATTTCGTCGAATTTTCTGCGCCGTCACTCGGGCGCGGTGGCCTTCATGCTCTCGCGCTCGGAAAACGCGGCGTACCACGCGGCAAGCTGCGGGCGCGAATTGCGCCAGTCGCGCGTACCATGCCGGAAATCGAGATAGCCCAGCGCACAAGCGGTACTGATCTGGCCCATGTCTACAGGCCCGGACAGATGGCTCATCCAACGTGCCTCCAGCGCATCAAGCGCGCGATTCGCCTTGGCCCATTGGCTATCCAGCCAGCCATCGAACTGCTTCTCTTCAGGCCGAATGCGTAGCTCGTAGACCATCGAAATCGCAGCGTCGACGATCCCGTCTGCAGTCGCCTCCAGCGTCAGCACATCCCACAGCCGCGCCTCGGGATACATGCCCGCCCCCGCCTGCGCGTCAAGATAGCGACAGATCACCCGACTATCATACAGCGCCGGCCCATCGTCACGAATGAGCGCCGGAATCTTGCCCAGCGGATTTGCCGCGGCAACCGACGGATCGGTGGTGACCGGCGTCGTGGAAACCAGCACCACCTCGATCTTGTCGGTTTCACCGATCTCGTGCAGCAGAACCTTAACCTTGCGGCCATAAGGCGACGGAATAGCGGATAACAGCTTCATCTGGGGCGTTCCTTGACTAGATGTTCGCGCCGACCGTAGGACGCCCAATCGGGGCTGTCTATGCCCGGCAGGCGATGCATCGCGGACGGCGCTAGAGCTACTTGCCCCCTGCCCCGCGCATCAACGCCGCCAAGAGACGGGTTTCCACACCCATCCCGTATCCGTCCACATGATCTGCCGCACGCAGTCGCACCTCATCAGGTTTGTTCTGGTTCAGCTTCCATGTGCCCCACACATCCTCGACAACCATCCGGCACGGCACGATCTGGCGCATCATTCGCTCCAGCGCGTCGGGTGTCATCTTTGCCGCTTCCCAAGGGGTCTTGGGCAGCAGGCGTTGCTCAAACATCGCCGATTGCCTGTCCAGCAGGTCACGCAAACCGGATTGGGGACTCGACTCAGCCACGCCGGTCAGATGCACCGCGACATAGTTCCATGTCGGCACCTGATCATCGGCCCCGTACCAGTCCGGGGAAATATAGCTATGCGGCCCCTGCACCGCGAGGCGGACCGATGTGGGCGATTTCAGCAATCGCGCGATCGGGTTCGAGCGAACGAGGTGAAATTCGACCGTATCCCCCGCATTGTTCAGCACAAAGGGGATATGACTAATCAACGGTGCACCATCTGCACACACCGCCAGCACGCCAAAACCCTGTTCGCGGGCGAAGTCCAGATTCTGTTCTTCGGTCTCAGTACGATAGACGGGATTGGGATGCATCAGGCGGCAATCAATTGGGTGTCGCTGGTGGATGCGATGTGGGCAGGCACGATGTGACCCTCGGGCTGGGCAACATCAAAATGCACCTCGGTAAACTGCTCTGTGCGACCCATATGCGGGCTCTCCATCAGGACGCGATGTACGCGACCCACCTGCCCATTCAGATGCCGCGCCACCTGCACAGCTCCTGCTGCGCGCAACCGTGCCGCGCGGTCCTTGATCGCAGGCCCATCTACCTGCGGCATACGTGCAGCAGGCGTGCCCGGACGCGGCGAATAGGGAAAAACGTGCAGCCATGTCAGATCGCATTCCTCGACCAACCGCAGGGAATTCTCAAAATGCGCCTCGGTCTCGGTCGGGAACCCGGCGATGATATCAGCACCGAATGTCATGTCAGGACGCAATTCACGCGCCTCGGTCGCAAAACGGATGGCGTCATCGCGCAAATGCCGCCGCTTCATCCGTTTCAGAATCAGGTCATCGCCGTGTTGCAGGCTCAGATGCAGATGCGGCATCAGGCGTGGCTCGGTCGCGATCGCCTGCATCAGGTTTTCATCCACCTCGATCGAATCGATCGAACTGATCCGCAGACGTGGCAGATCGGGCACCAACCGCAGAATGCGCATCACCAGATCCCCCAGCCGCGGCGCACCAGGCAGATCCGCTCCCCAGCTTGTCAAGTCGACGCCAGTCAGCACCACCTCGTTATAGCCCGCATCGACCAGCCGCTTGATCTGATCCACCACAACGCCCGCAGGCACAGAGCGCGAATTGCCCCGCCCATAGGGAATGATGCAGAACGTACAGCGATGATCGCAACCATTCTGAACCTGCACATAGGCACGGGACCGCGTGCCGAATCCATCGATCAGATGCCCCGCCGTTTCGGTCACCGACATGATGTCATCGACCTGCACCGGTTCGGTTCCGAAATCACCCGCCAACCCCGCCCATGTTGAGGGCTGCATTTTTTCGGTGTTGCCGATCACTGCGTCGACCTCGGGCATGTCGGCAAAGGTCTGTGGCTCTGTCTGTGCGGCACAGCCGGTCACAATCAGCTTTGCATCCGGGTTCTCGCGGCGCAGGCGACGAATATCTTTGCGCGCCTTGCGCACGGCCTCGGAGGTGACAGCGCAGGTGTTGACCACCACGGCCCCCGACAGCCCCGCAGTGGCCGCCAGTTCCTTCATCGCCTCAGTTTCATAGGCGTTCAGGCGACATCCGTGGTTGGAAAAGACAGGTACACTCATCGCGCGGCCTCGATAAATGCTGCCGTCAGCACTCCGTCGGCGACATGCATCGTCGGGCCCGTCATCCACACACCGTCGTCGCGCCAATCCACCATCAGCGTGCCACCATCCAGATCGATTCGCACCGCGCGGCCGGTCAGACCGCGTCGTGCCGCCGCAACAGCCACCGCACAGGACGACGACCCCGATGCCAGTGTGACGCCGACGCCACGTTCCCACACGCGCATACGCAAATGATCAGTCCCGATCAGCGATGCGACCTGCACATTGGTGCGCTCGGGGAAAAGCGGATGATGCTCATAACGTCCGCCGAACTCTTGCAATGACACAGCTTCGGCATCCTCGACGAAAAATGTGCAATGCGGATTGCCCATACCCGTCGCGACCGGCGCCCCCTCAATGGGCAACTCCAGCGTGTCCATCTCCTCGGACAGCGGAATATCGCGCCAGTTCAGTTGCGGTGCGCCCATGTTCACGGATGTCAGCCCATCCCCTGCGTCGCGAGCATACAAATCACCACGCGCAGTTGTCAGGTGCAGTGCATCCTTGCCATTCTGATCCATCAGATAGCGCGCGATACAGCGCGTCGCGTTGCCACAGGCCGCAGAGGTACTGCCGTCAGAGTTATAAAACGTCAGATGCGCGTCACCAGCCCCCGCGCTGATCACCGCCAGTTGATCGAACCCGATACCGCGATGCCGATCACCAATCGCCACAGCCAGTGCCGGCGAAACATCAAACGCACGCGTACGCGCATCGACGACGACAAAGTCGTTGCCCAGCCCATGCATCTTCATAAAGGGCCAACTGGTATCTGCGTGCGTGTCCATCGAGGCCGCATATAAACCCCCATCCGGCGTGAATCCAGCATTGGTCTGCAATACAGGGCAGATTCGGGGTTGACCCCCCCGCGCGCACTTTCTAGATACGCCGCTAGTGGGCCTGTAGCTCAGTTGGTAGAGCAACTGACTTTTAATCAGTAGGTCTCCGGTTCGAACCCGGACGGGCTCACCACTTTTCCATACGACACGAATACCGAGCAACCGATCGACTGAATATGGGCGCTTGGTGGCTGTTGCTGGACACCATTGCAGGACGCCACATCACACCCGGGTTCGGGTATGCTGGCGGCATGTTCTATGAAATCGGCCTGCGACAGGGTAACGACACAGGGTACCGCGCAACGATTGCACCGGGTTTCTCCGGGTTGCAATCTGACGCGGCAACGTCTGATGTGGTCCAAGGGGGATCAAGGGGGATCTAGATCATGACCGACACATTCGACACCGGCATGTCCGTGCGCCGCGCCGTATTGGGCGATGCCCATGTGGATCGCGCTGAAGCGGATAAAACCGAGTTTGACACCGCGTTTCAGTCCCTCATCACCGAAGGCGCGTGGGGCACGGTCTGGGCGTCAGACACCATATCATGGCGCGAACGCTCAATGCTGACGCTCGCCCTGCTGGCCGCAACCGGCAATTTTGCAGAAATTCCGATGCACATCCGTGCCACCGCCAATACCGGCGCCAGTAAACAGGACGTGATCGAAGTGTTCCAGCACGTTGCGATCTACGCAGGCGTGCCCGCAGCCAACCACGCAATCAAGCTGGCCAAGCAGACCTACGCGGAAATGGAGGAGGAGCAGACATGACAACCAAAGATCTGTATCAGCGCGACCGCGAATGGCATCCTCCCGCACTGGCCCCGGATTACAAAACCAGCGTGGCACGCGCCCCACGCCTTGCACTTTTGTCGTTGGAAAGCACGGCGAGCGAGCTGACTGGCCCCACCTTTGGGCATGGTGACATTGATGAAATCGACAACGACCTGCTGCGCAACTACGCAAAATCCGGCGATCCTATTGGTGAGCGGATCATCGTGCATGGCCGCATTCTGGACGAAAACGCGCGCCCGGTTCCCAATACGCTGGTCGAGATATGGCAGGCCAATGCAGGTGGGCGGTATCGGCACAAGAAAGACATGTACCTTGCCGCTATCGACCCTAATTTTGGCGGCTGCGGGCGGACCCTGACCGATGAGAACGGCTATTACACCTTTCGCACGGTCAAACCGGGCGCCTACCCGTGGCGCAACTGGGTCAATAACTGGCGGCCAGCGCATATCCATATCTCAGTCTTTGGCACCGCCTTTGCCCAGCGCCTGATCACGCAGATGTATTTCGAAGGCGATCCGCTGATTGCCCAATGCCCGATCGTGCGAACCATCCCCAACCAGCGCGCAATTGATCAGCTGGTCGCGGCGCTGGACTTGAATGCGACGATCCCGCTCGACAGTATTGCGTATAAATTCGACATCGTTCTGCGCGGACACCGGTCCACGTATTTCGAAACCCGCCCCGAGGGGAACTGATCATGGTGCAATCGCTGAGCTATCTCAAGGAATCCGCGTCCCAGACGGCCGGGCCATTCGTCCATATCGGGTTGGCCCCCGGCGATGCGGGCTTTGACATCTACCGCACCGAGTTGGGGCGCGACATCGCAGGCCCGAACGCACCGGGCACCCGCATCACCGTGACCGGCACCGTGACCGATGGCACCGGCGCACCCGTCAAGGACGTGCTGATCGAAGTCTGGCAGGCCGATGCCGATGGCATCTACCCCGGACAAGGCACCGTTGCGGACGGGTTTCGCGGTTGGGGACGGGTGATTCCCGATTTCGACAGCGGCATGTTTACGATCAAAACCGTGAAACCGGGACAGGTCATGGGCCGCAACGGTCGGATGATGGCCCCGCACCTGAACCTGTGGCTGGTGGCGCGCGGCATCAACACCGGGCTGAACACACGGATGTATTTTGCCGATCAAGAGACCGCCAACGCGGCGGACCCGGTCCTGAACCTGATCGAGCAGACCCATCGCCGACAGACATTGATCGCGCAGGCAGATGGCGACAGCTATCACTTCGACATCTGCCTGCAAGGTGAGGACGAAACTGTATTTTTCGACATCTGAGGACCTCCCCCATGTCAAACCCATGTATCATCTGCGTTGCAATCATCGGGTCGGCCGTGGCCAAGGCCAGCAACCCGGCAGTGCCGATCACCATCGCCGAACAGATAGAAAGTACCCAAGAGGCGTTCGAGGCTGGGGCGTCCATCGCCCATTGCCATGTCCGCGATGCGGATGGCAAAACCACGTCTGATCCGGAACGCTGCGCCCGGCTGAAGGCGGGGATTGAGGCACATTGCGCTGGCATGATCGTGCAAATGTCCACCGGCGTGCGTTCCGGCGCGGTGCTGGAAGACAACGTGCGGCTTGCCCCCGCGAACGCGGCCCTCGTGCAGCGGGCGGCCGATCTGTGCGACAAACACGAACGCCCCGTCGCCACATGGCAACAGGCGCGGGACATTCTGGGATTGCGGCAGGTCGCAGCACACCCGGCATGAGCAGCGTTTTCAATCACCCGTGGCTGGGCGGCCTGTTTGACGATGCCGAGGCCGCAGCGATCTGGGCCCCCGAACGCCAGTTGTCGCATATGCTGATGTTCGAGGCCGCATTCACCCGCGCATTGGGGGCCGTCGGAACGATCTCATCTGATGTCGCCCAGACAACCGCCTCGATGATTGAACAGTTCGACACCGATATGACCGATCTGCATCACGGCACCGCGCGCGATGGCCTGCCTGTTCCGGCCCTCGTGGCGCAACTGCGGCAGGCAGCGGGCGAGAACGCCAAGGCGGTGCATACCGGCTCCACGTCGCAGGATGTGATGGACACCGCGCTGGCCCTGTCGATACGAGAATTTAACCCCATACTATCCGAGCGGCTAAACCAACTGTCAGGAACACTGGCAGACCTGTCTCAGCGATTTGGCGAAAACCAGATCATGGGTCGCACCCGGATGCAGGCCGCGTTGTCGATCACTGTGGCGGATCGTCTGAGCACATGGGCGCAACCGCTGGACCTGCACCATACGCGGCTGGATCAATTGCGCCCGCGCGTCGAGTGTCTGCAACTGGGCGGTGCGGTGGGTGACCGCGCCGCCCTCACGCCGAACGCTGACGCAATGGCCGCCGACATGGCCGCGCGACTTGGTCTGACCAATCCGGGCAAGGCATGGCACGCGATGCGCGACGGGATCGTGGAATACGCGAATCTGCTATCCCTGATTACCGGCACATTGGGCAAAATGGGGCAGGATATCAGCCTGATGGCGACACAGGGCATCGACGAAATCGCGCTCTCAGGTGGCGGCGGTTCCTCTGCCATGCCGCACAAGCAAAATCCGATTCTGGCCGAACTTCTCGTCACCCTTGCACGCTATAACGCGATGCAGGTCGCCGGAATGCATCACGCTTTGGTCCATGAACACGAACGCTCTGGTGCGGCATGGGCGCTGGAATGGATGATCTTGCCCGATATGGCCCGCGCCGCGGCGCGCAGCCTGTCCGCTGCCGCGCAGCTTTGCCAGCAGATCACACATATCGGCCAAGGCAGGTAGTTCCCGGCCCGTGCCATTTGTTTTCTTCCCCCCAACTTTCTAAGGTATAGCCGGGGAGAGGACACAGATGCGCAGGCCACTGGCGATACTGATTTTTCTGGGCATCACCGCGTTGCTGTCTGGCGGCGCGTGGTGGCTGGGATATCGCACCAGCCTTGTGCAGGTTGCCGACCGCGGCGCGGCCGACCTGCGCCTAGCTGCCGACCGGCTTGTAGGGCAATTGGCGCGTTATCGGCTGATCGCCGTGCGACTGGCCGATCACCCGGATGTGGTTCGGCTGGCGCAATCAGGTGACGCCAGCGGGATCGAGGCCCTCTTTCTCGACGTGGCCGACCAGAGCGGCGCGTTCGAGGTCGCCTTTTTCGCCGCCAACGGTCAGGTCACCGCGACATCCAGTGATGGCCCGCCAATGGCACATTCCGGGGACAAACCCGCCTTTGCCCGCGCCATGACCGGCGCGCTCGGGCTGGATCATGGTCGCGCCACCGACGGGGCAACGCGCACGTTCACCTTCATGGCCCCGGTGTTTTCGGGCACATACCCCCAAGGCGCGATTGCCGTGCGCGTCGACATGGAGGCGGTAGAGGAGAGCGATTGGCGCGGCGCACCACAGGTCGTGTTCTTTACCGACAAGCATGATCAGGTTTTCGTCACCAATCGGTCAGAACTTCTGTTTCGCAACTTTGGTACCGGCGCTCCGGCAGACTTTGCGCCAACGACAACCCGACAGATCGGAGGGATCGAGATCTGGAGGAACGCCGCAGGCCCCTATGTGCCGCGCCGCGCCGTTTACCGCGAACAACCATTGCCGGTTATCGGGCTGACCGGACGGGCATTGATCAGCACAGCCCCGGCAGAGCGCATCGCCGGATTGCAGGCCGCCGTTGTCGCGGCCCTCTGTCTGGCATTTGGTGCAGTTCTGTTCCTTGTACTGGAACGCCGCCGCACGCTGGCCTTGGCCAATGCCGGGCTAGAGCAACGGGTCGCGCGCCGCACGGCTGCACTGGCCGCCGCCAACACCGCCCTGCGCCACGAAGTGACCGAACGCAAGGAAGCCGAACATGCCCTGCGCCGTGCGCAGGCCGATCTGGTACAGGCGGGCAAACTGAGCGCACTGGGCCAGATGTCCGCCGGGATCAGCCACGAGTTGAACCAGCCACTGATGGCGATCAGGTCGTTTTCCGAAAATGCCGCACTGTTTCTCGACAAGGGGCGCACGGTCGAGGCCCGCGCCAATCTGGACCGCATCGCGGACCTGTCCCGCCGCATGGCGCGGATCATCAAGAACCTGCGCGCCTTTGCCCGGCAGGAAAACGAGCCGATGACTGACGTGGACATCGTATCCGTGGTGTCGTCAGTACTGGAGATGACCGACAGCCGCCTGCGCACAGAGGGCGTGACCGTAGACTGGAGCCCGCAGCCGGGTGTGCCACCGGTCCAAGGCGGCGAGGTGCGTCTGCAACAGGTGTTGCTGAACCTTGTGACCAATGCACTGGATGCAATGGTTGACCGCACTCCCAAGCGGTTAGAGATCAACGTGACGCCCGGCATGGATCATGTCGAGGTCACAGTGCGCGACACCGGACCTGGGTTGGTTGACGCGGGCAAGATTTTCGACCCCTTCTACACCACCAAACAGGTCGGTGCCTCAGAAGAGGGCATGGGGCTGGGCCTGTCGATCTCCTACGGGCTGGTGCAAAGCTTTGGAGGCGCGATACATGGGCGAAATCATCCACAGGGCGGTGCGATCTTTACCGTGCGGCTGGCCACATCGCGCGCAGAGGTAGCCGCATGAGAATGCCGGTTCTGGTGGTGGATGACGATATCGCCGTGCGCGAGGCTTTGGGCCAGACCCTGACGCTGGCCGATATGCAGGTGCAACTGGCCGGCAGCTATATCGAGGCCAAGGACCACATCAAACCCGGCTTTGCCGGCGTCGTGGTCAGCGACATCCGAATGCCCGGCAAGGACGGCTTTGCCTTATTGGAATACGCCCAGTCGACGGATCCTGACCTGCCAGTGATCCTGCTAACCGGCGAAGGCGATATACCGATGGCCGTGCGCGGCATGTCGGCGGGCGCTTTCAGCTTTCTCGAAAAACCATGCAGCCCGCAGGATCTGATCGTTGTGGTGGAAAAAGCCCAGCGCACTCGTGCAATGGTGCTGGAAAACCGGGCGTTGAAAACCGCGCTCGAGACTGGCGATGCAGCCTCGCGTATGCTGATCGGTCGCTCCAAACTGGCCGAGGATTTGCGCGCGCAGGTCCGCGCCGTGGCCCGCGCAAGTACCGAGGCGCTGGTAACCGGCCCGCCCGGTGCGGGCAATGCCAAGGTCGCCGAGGTGATCCACCTGCTGTCTGCCGGATCAACCCGACCGTTCGAAAAACGCGCCGCGGCCGCGCTGAACCCCGAGGCCCTGCACTCTGCCGCATCACAGGCTGCGGGTGGCACGCTTTTCATTGACGAGGTCGCAGCATTATCCGCCGAAACCCAGTTTGCCCTGCTCGACACATTGGAAAGCGCGCCCAGCCTGCGCGTGATCGCAGGCAGCTACCGCGATCTCAATGCCGAGGCGCATGACGGACGGTTCAATCCTGACCTCTACTATCGTCTCAGCGTGATGCATGTACGCATCCCTGCACTGCGTGAACGCCCCGAGGACATCCCGATCCTGTTCCGTCATTACCTGTCAGTCGCCTGCGAACAGGCCAACCTTCGCGAACCAGACGTCACCCCCGAGGTTATCAGCCGTCTGATGGCGCAGGACTGGCCCGGTAACGCCCGCGCACTGATGAGCGCGGCAATGCGCTATGCGCTGGGACTAGGCGGCAGTGAAACCGCCGAAGAAATGGGGCTGACCGAACAAATGGCAGCGGTCGAGCGCTCGCTGCTCGGCGCGGCACTGGAACGTCATCAGGGCAACGCAACCGAGGCGGCCCGCGCGCTCAAGCTTCCGCGCAAGACTTTTTACGATAAACTGGCGCGCCACGGCATCAAGGCGGACCGCTTTCGCTAAGACTGTGCGAGAATCCGCACAGGCAAAGGATTACCCCGTGTGGATTCTCGCTCACCCGTTGACGCGGCGGCATCCCCCTCGCCCAAACCAGCCCGCAACAGACTGAAAAAACAGGTATTATTACTCCGTTCACGCATCCACAGCTTTTGCTTGCGAGAATCCGGCCCTCGGTGTCTGTTACGCTGCGAGGACGTTAATGGGACGTCCCCACGACATTTTGCTGCACTCACTATGGGAGGAACCACTATGAGATTTGTATCAGCAGTTGCCGCGGCCGCACTGGCACTTGGCGCAACCGCGGGAACCGCATCAGCGGCCTGCGACGATGGCGAGGTTGTCATCAAATTCAGCCACGTAACCAACACCGACAAACACCCCAAAGGCATCGCCGCCTCGCTGCTGGAGCAGCGCGTCAATGACGAGATGAACGGCAAGGCCTGTATGGAAGTGTTCCCGAACTCGACACTCTATGACGACAACAAGGTGCTGGAGGCACTGCTGCAAGGCGACGTGCAACTGGCCGCGCCTTCGTTGTCGAAATTCGAGGCCTTCACCAAGCAATACCGCCTCTTCGATCTGCCTTTCATGTTCAAGAACATCGACGCGGTCGACGCGTTCCAAGCTTCCGACGCAGGTCAGAGCATGAAGAACGCCATGCAGCGCCGCGGCCTTCAGGGCTTGGCCTTCTGGCACAACGGCATGAAACAGATGTCGGCGAACAAGCCGCTGATCGAGCCGAGCGACGCCAACGGCCTGCGCTTCCGTGTCCAAAGCTCTGACGTGCTGGTTGCCCAGATGGAAGCCATCGGCGGCATTCCACAGAAAATGGCCTTTGCCGAGGTTTATGGCGCACTGCAACAGGGCGTTGTCGACGGTCAGGAAAACACTTGGTCGAACATCTACGGCAAGAAGTTCTTCGAAGTGCAGGACGGCATCACCGAAACCAACCACGGCGTCATCGACTACATGGTTGTGACGTCCGTCGAATGGCTGGACAGTCTGGATGCGGACGCCCGCGACCAGTTCCTGACCATCCTCAGCGAAGTGACCCAAACGCGTAACGCCGAATCCTATTCGGTGAACCAAGCCGCTCGTCAGTCGGTCATCGACGCAGGCGGCACCGTGCGCGAGTTGGATGCCGAGCAGCGTCAGAAATGGGTCGACACGATGAAACCCGTCTGGGAGCAGTTCGCCGAAGACGTCGGTCAGGACAACATCGACGCGGCGCAGGAAATCAACGCCGGCATGTAAGGCGTGACACTCAGGGGCCCGGCGACATCGCCGGGCCCCACTGCCCTCTCGGGGGCGCATTGGGGAGGGGACAAGATGCATCCGAAACCGGGGCAAAATTTTACTGACAAAATCGAAGAAAACCTGATCGCGCTTTTGCTGGGTGCGATGACACTACTGACATTTGCCAATGTCGTGGCGCGCAAGGGTTTGAACTCCAGCATTCTATGGGGGCTGGAACTGACCGTTTTTCTGTTTGGCTGGCTGGTCCTGTTGGGCGCATCTTATGCCGTCAAGAAAGGCGCGCATCTGGGCGTTGACGTGGTGATCAACATGGTGTCACCACCCACGCGCCGCCTGCTGGGCCTGATCTCGGTCGCAGTCTGCATCGCGTTCTCGTTCTTGCTGTTCAAGGGCGCTTGGGATTATTGGGCCAATTTTGCCAACCTGCCCGCCACTGACGGTCGCTGGTTCCCGCTGGGGTTCGAGGACAAGTATCTGGCCAAAGGTTGGTACGAAGTGAACGACGTGCCCCTTCCCGGCATCCTGCGCTGGATGGAGGACGCGTTCAACGAAGGCGAGGCGTATAACAAGATGCCCCGCATGATCCCCTATCTGGTGCTGCCACTCTCAATGGCCTTGTTGCTCTTTCGGTTCTGTCAGGTCGCAGTGCGGCTCTGGACGGGCAAGATTGACAGGCTTGTGGCCAGCCACGAGGTCGAGGATGAAATCCGCGAAGTCAAAGAACAACGCGGGGAGATAGCCCAATGACCGTTCTTCTACTCTTTGTGATGGTCATCGGCCTGATGCTGATCGGTGTACCGATTGCGGTCTCGCTCGGCATGTCTTCCGTCCTCTTTCTGCTGTGGTTCTCGGACACGACGCTGGCATCTGTGGCACAGACACTGTTTCAGGCATTCGAGGGCCATTTCACCCTGCTCGCCATTCCGTTCTTCATCCTCGCCAGCAGCTTTATGTCCACCGGCGGCGTGGCGCAGCGGATCATCCGCTTTTCCATCGCCTGCGTCGGACATTTGCGCGGCGGCCTCGCCATTTCGGGCGTTTTCGCCTGCATGATGTTCGCCGCTCTTTCGGGATCGTCACCCGCCACCGTGGTCGCCATCGGATCTATCGTGATCGCCGCAATGAAACAGGCAGGCTATTCCAAGGAATTCGCCGCCGGTGTCATCTGTAACGCGGGCACGCTGGGCATCCTGATCCCGCCCTCCATCGTGATGGTGGTTTATGCGGCGGCGGTCGAGGTGTCCGTTGGCCGGATGTTCCTGGCTGGTGTCCTGCCGGGGCTGATGGCCGGGATCATGCTGATGATCGCGATCTACGTCATGGCCCGGATCAAGGACATGCCTGCAGGTCAATGGCAGGGCTGGGGCGAAATCGGCGCCTCGTTCCGCGATGCCGCTTGGGGTCTGCTGCTGATCGTGATCATCATGGTCGGTATCTATGGCATCCCCGGCGTCACCGGCGCATTCTTCACGCCCACCGAGGCGGCAGCCGTTGCATCGGTCTACGCCTTCTTCGTGGCATGTTTCATCTACCGCGATATGGGGCCGCTGGCCGCAAGGGGCGGACAACCCCGCAAGAGTATCCTGCAGGCTCCGCAGGCCGTGATCACCGCGTTCTTTCATCGCGACACGCGCCAGACACTGTTCGAGGCGGGTAAGCTGACAGTCACACTGATGTTCGTGATCGCCAACGCGCTGATCCTAAAACATGTTCTGACCGAGGAACAGATTCCGCAGATGGTGGCCAATTCGATGCTGGACGCCGGCTTTGGCCCGGTGATGTTCCTGATCGTGGTTAACCTGATTCTGCTCGTCGGCGGTCAGTTCATGGAACCATCCGGCTTGCTGGTGATCGTCGCCCCACTGGTGTTCCCCATCGCCATCGAGTTGGGGATCGACCCGATCCATCTGGGCATCATCATGGTCGTGAACATGGAAATCGGAATGATCACGCCACCCGTGGGGCTCAACCTCTTCGTCACCTCTGGTGTCGCGGGCATGCCGATGATGGATGTGGTCAAGGCGGCACTACCGTTCCTGATGGTGCTCTTCGTGTTCCTGATCATGATCACCTATATCCCGTGGATATCAACCTTCTTGCCCAACATGATGATGGGGCCGGAGATCATAACCAACTAACTCGGGTACGGGCGTCTAGTGCGCCCGTATCTCCAGATCGGCGGCCGTATCAACGTCCCGTAACGTGTCAGTCAACGCGACCCGCACACCGGGCAGCGTGGCGATACTGTCGCGCAGGGCATGCGCGCTGGACCAGCGCACACCTTGGTAAAGACTGACAGGGACGGCCGCGGTGCGTTTCAGACCGGTCAGCCAATAGCCTCCGTCAGGTGCGGGACCAAAAACCGCCCCATGATCGCCCAACGCACCAAATGCCCGCGCGATATGGGCCCGCGTCACACCCGGAATATCCCCACCGATGATACAGACAGGGCCGGACGGCATCCGCCGCATGATCCGCGCCATCCGGTCGCCCAGCGATCCGCGCCCCTGCGGGATACGCGACAAATGCGCAGGCCAGACTCGGCTGTTCAGTCCTATATGATCCGGCGACACCGCTAGGATCAAATCCCAGCGCGGATCCTCGATGCGCCGCAACAATCGCGCCGTCTGATGCCGGAACCACCACGCAGCGGGCACCATGCCGATGTCACTCCCCAGCCGGGTTTTCACCCGGCCGGGACGCGGCTCTTTCAGCATGACAACGAGGCGCTGACGGCTCGGCGCGCCAACCCTAGCCAAAGTAATCGCGCAGAATACGCCCATAGATCGCCTTGAGCTGGCCAATCTGCTCCACATTCACCCGCTCGTCCACCTGATGCATCGTCAGTCCCACCAGACCGCTTTCGACAACCGGGCAATGATCCTTGACGAACCGCGCATCAGACGTGCCACCCGAGGTGGACAGAACCGGGCGATGCCCGGTTTCCGCCTCGACCGCCGCGACGACCAGATCGGAAAACGCGCCGGGTGGGGTCACGAAACTTTCGCCAGAGTTTTTCACATCCATCGCGCCGCTCACACCAAATTCAGCACAGACCGCATCTATCTCTGATTGCAGCCATGCCGTCAGAGACGCACCACTATGGGCGTCGTTGTAACGGATATTCAGCGTGGCGCGGCAGCTGGCCGGGATCACGTTGGTCGCCAGATTGCCGGTGTCGATCGTCACCACGGCCAAAGTGGACGGGTCGAAATGCGCGGTACCCTCATCCAGCACATGCGACGACAACCGGTCAACCAGCCGCGCCATCACAGGTATTGGGTTCCGGGCACGGTGCAGATAGGCTGAATGCCCCTGCTCGCCGGTGATCGTGATCCATGCATTCAACGAGCCGCGCCGCCCGATCTTGATCATCTCGCCCATGGTGTCCGGGCAGGTCGGCTCTCCGACCAGACAGACCGACATCGCCTCGCCCGCACCATCCATCCAATCCAGCAGCGCCGTGGTTCCATCCACGGCATCTCCTTCTTCGTCACCCGTGATTGCCAGAATAACGGCCCCATCAGGTGGCGTTTCGCGCACAAAATCAATCGCCGCCGCGGCAAAGGCCGCCACCCCGGATTTCATATCCGTCGCACCACGCCCCCACAGATAACCGTCCCTGATTTCGGCACCAAAAGGCGGCACACTCCACGCGGCTTCATCGCCCAACGGCACCACATCCGTGTGTCCGTTGAACCCGAAACTGCGCGCGGCACCCTTGTCGCCCCAACGAGCATAGAGGTTTGGCACCCCGGCCCGGTCCACACGCGTACAGGTGAACCCTGCCCCCTCCAGCAGACCTTGCAGCAGCACCAGTGCCCCCCCTCTGCGGGGGTGACAGACGGACAGCGCACCAGTGCGGCAGTCAACTCGACGGGATCGGTGGGGGTGTTTTGCATCAGATCTCTCACGGGTAATTCAGCGTGGAACACGGGTACCGCGATTTTCCAACCAGGGCAAACCTGCCGCATAGCGAAACCGACGCATGGATATGTCTTAACAGAACGCAAAAACCTTGATACAAACAATCTCAATAATAAAGTGACCCGAGGCAGGGCAACAGCAGAGGGGCCGCAACAGGCCCCAGATCGAGCAGATCGCATCAGCGATCGATGACGGCGAGGCGGGACATACCCGCCCGACTGCGTGTTTGCGTTGTCTCCGGCAATTGGGCTGGGGCAGGACATGGTTGCAGGCAGAGAACTACCGATCGACAGACGCGCCAGCGCGGATGAAATGGCACAAGAGATGTTTGGCAGCGATGTCACCATCGTCAGCGCGTCTTATACCGGCGACCGCGACAGTTCTGGCATCTATTCCGATGGCGATTCAATCTCGGACGCGGTAACACCCGGCGACACTGGCGTAATGTTCTCGACCGGCGATTTACGCTATTTCACCAATAACAACAGATGGCAGTCGAACGAAAGCTCCTCCACCACCAGCAGTTCCAGCGGCGAGAACAACAACGCTCAGTTCAACGCTGCGGCCGGCACCAATACTTATGATGCATCCTATATAGACGTCGATTTCATCCCTGATGGCGATGTGCTGACGATGCAGTTTGTCTTTGCCTCAGAGGAATATCCTGAATATGCCGTTGGCTCTTTTCAGGATTTCGTCGGCGTCTGGATCAATGGCACCCAGATTCAGCTAGGCGTGGGCGATGGCGATATCGATCCCAACAACCTGAACGCCGGTGCGAACCAGAACCTCTTCATCGACAACACCGGTGATCAATACAACACAGAGATGGACGGGTTCACCGTGAACCTGACGATGACGATCCCGGTCAATGATGGCGTCGTCAATTCGATCCGCATCGGTATCGCCGATGTCAGCGACAGCAATTACGATTCGACCCTGCTGATCGCCGGTGGCAGCATCCAAGGCAGCGTGGTCGCCAATGATGACAGTTATCGGCTGGACCCGGATGGATCGCGCACCGTCGACGTATTAGACAATGACACCGTGCCGTCGGGCGGTAGCCTGACCATCACCCATATCAACGGTCAACAGGTAACACCGGGCGACACGGTGTTTCTCAATACCGGCCAGTCAGTCAAGCTGAACCCCGACGGCACGCTCACCATGAATGGTGACGGCAATACTGAACAGTTCAACTATACCTATACCGTCCTGTCAGATACCGGAATCAGCGATACCGGGTTCGTTCTGGTGGATTCGGTGCCCTGCTTTGTCGCCGGCACAATGATCGAGACACCCGACGGCCCGGTTGCCGTGGAAACGCTGGCACCCGGCGATCTGGTCATGACTCGCGACGAGGGTGCCCAACCCCTGCGCTGGATCGGCGAACGCCGCGTCAAGGCAAAGGGCAATTTCGCCCCGATCTTCATCGCTGCGGGCACCTTTGGCAATCACGGAGATCTCTTCTTGTCACCACTGCACCGGGTGTTGATCCGTGACGCACTGGCCGAGTTGCTCTTTGGCGATACCGAGGTGCTGGTGGCCGCCCGCGATCTGGTCAATGACCATTCCGTTCGGCAGATAGAAGGCGGTTTGGTGGATTACGTGCACATCCTCTTTGATCGCCATCAGGTGGTGTTTTCCGAAGGATTGGAGACCGAAAGCTTCTTGCCCGGTCCCCAGACCACCAACAGCTTTGAAGCCGAGATTGTCGATGAGATCTGCACAATCTTCCCCGAGATCGATCGTGAAACCGGCATCGGATACAGCCCGGCGGCGCGACGAACGCTTAAACGGTACGAGGCGCACCTGCTCCTTGGCGGCCATATGCGGGCGGCTTGACTTTGGGTTGGATCGGCATTTCTGATCATCAGCACGGTCGGTTTAACCACGCCGGACTGGCCATGCCGATGAACGATGGAATTGGCGCGCACCATCCGCCAGACGCCATTGTGCCACGTGGAACGTTGCTGGTCGAAACCCACCTCTCGCCCGAGGGGCGTCCGCAAACCCTGCTGCGCTTTGACCGCTCGCAACCTTGGGCTGGTGGTCTGTCGCTTCAGGTCATGCCCAGCGGCGGGATCGTTCTGGTCGAGACGATGGGTGGCGAAACCTGTCACGCCGCGCTTACTCACGATCTGGATGGGCGCAGCGAACAGGTGCGCGTCAGTTATAGCTGGGATGCCCCGCGTCGCTGGGGACGACTGACGCTGGAACATCTGGCCGCCGGTCGTATCCGCAGCCGCAATCTGCCGCCGCCGCATCCCATGCCGCTGGAAGATCTGCAAATGATCACACGCTATCCCGCCCGGCGCGAAATGGACGCCGATGTAAATTTTCTGGCAGTCTCGGATCAGGTCGAACCCATCGGACCGATGCCGGGTCTGACCGCAAATGTACCGATCGCAACACCGCGTGGTCCGATCCCTGCGGCGCGGCTTCGGCGCGGCGATACAGTGTTGACCAGCACCGGCGACATCGTGCCCGTCTTGCAAACCGTGTCCCAGACTGTGCCCGCCCGTGGTAGCCTGCGCCCGGTCCGTCTGCGTGCCCCCTTCTTCGGGCTGGCGCATGATATCTTGCTGGCCCCGCATCAACGTCTGGTGATCGGTGGCAGCGAGGTAGATTACATGTTCGGCACAGAGGCCGTGCTAGTCCCCGCGCGACACTTGGTCAACGGCGCGTCAGCCTTTTACGCCGACGGCCCTGATCTGGTGACCTATCATCATATCCTGCTGCCCGAACACGCGGCCGTTCTGGCCGGTGGCTGCCCGGTAGAAAGCCTTTATATCGGTCGCTTGCGGCGCAACCCAGAGGCCCTTGGTCAGAGCATCCTGCACGCCGCTCCGCGCCACCGCCTGCCCGAACATGCCAGCCCGATCTGGCCGGTTCTGCGCCCGTTCGAGGCCGTCACTCTGGCCAAACACCGCGCGGCTTAAACCCCGCCGGCCTATGCTTCGTCAAAAAACGGCGTCATCTGCGCCACGATCACCGAATTCTCGTCCAGCGCGCGCCCCATCAGCGCGCGTTCCTCATCCGAAATGTCGTGACCTTCCTCTTCGCGCTCTGCCAGACTTCCATAACCGCTGACATCCAGCGGTGCCGTATCCGCCTGCTTCAGGATCGCCACCGTTTCACGCACGGCTTCGGCCTCATCCACACCACTGGCGTAAATGACCAACGCCGCACCGGTCGCCTTATCCGGCAGACCATCGCCTTTTTTACGCCCGATCTCCACCAGCAGGGTATAAACCTGCTGGCGGCTCGGCTTCTTCGGCTTTTTCTCTTCAGGCACGCAGCAACTCGTTGATGGATGTCTTGGACCGGGTCCGCTCATCCACCCGCTTTACGATCACAGCGCAATAAAGGTTGATGTTGTTCTTCGTCGGCATGGACCCCGCCACGACAACTGACCCGGATGGCACTTCGCCATACATGACTTCACCGGTTTCACGATCCACGATCTTGGTCGACTGGCCAATAAAGACCCCCATACCCAACACGCTGCCCTCGCGTACAATACAACCTTCGACAACCTCAGAGCGTGCCCCGATAAAGCAATTGTCCTCGATGATCGTCGGCCCGGCCTGCATCGGCTCCAACACACCGCCGATTCCGACCCCCCCCGACAGATGAACGTTCTTACCGATCTGCGCACAGCTCCCCACGGTCGCCCATGTGTCGACCATCGTGCCCTCGTCCACATAGGCACCAAGATTCACAAACGACGGCATCAGCACCACACCCGGCGCGATATAGGCCGATTTACGCACCACACAGCTTGGCACCGCGCGGAAACCCGCGCCGGTCCACTCCGCCTCGCCCCAGCCCTTGAACTTGCTGTCGACCTTGTCCCACCAGCCGCCGCCCTGCGGGCCGCCCGGCTGCGCTTCCATGTCTTTCAGACGGAACCCCAACAGCACGGCCTTCTTGGCCCATTGGTTCACATGCCACTGGCCATCTTCGCGCGGCTCCGCCACACGCAGCTTTCCTGAATCGAGCGCCGCCAGCGTTGCCTCGATGGCTTCGCGGGTTTCACCACCGGTTGCGGGCGTGATCTGGTCGCGCGCCTCCCAGGCGGCGTCGATGGCGGTTTCTAACTGGGCATTGGACATTGGGGCAGGCTCCGATCAAGATGTTTCCGCGCATCCATAGCGAATAGCACAGCGTAGGTCATCCACTCATTGCGACATATCCGGGCACCTGTACGAAGCAATTGACCACACAACAGCCCCCAGCCTTTCATCTTTCCCCAAATACCTTTCCACCACGCGGCTGCATTCCCTACGCCAGCGGATCAGGGGCGACATTGCCGCCACAGATCAGCACGGCCACCCGCTCGCCCGGTTCCGGCACATAGGCACCGGACATCAGCGCGGCCAACGCGGTCGCACCGGCAGGCTCTACCAGCTGCCGCATTTCGCGCCACAGCAGCCGCTGCGCCGCCGTGATCGCCGCATCCGGCACCGTAACCGCGGCGATGCCATCCGCCAGTCCAAAGCATATCTCACCGATCCGGCGCGCGCCCAGCGCGTTGGCGGCAACGCCTGAGACGTCCACATCCACCGGCTGCCCCGCTGCCAGCGCCGCATGCAGCGCGCAGGAGGTTTCCGGCTCTACCCCGACCACCTTGCGCCGTCCGCTCAGCCACGCCAGCGCACCGCCAATCAATCCGCCGCCACCCACCGCGATCAGCACGGTGTCAGCCTCCAAGCCCTGCGCCTCCCACTCGGCCATGCAGGTGCCCTGCCCGGCCACGGTCATTGGCGCATCATAGGCATGGATCTGCGCAGCGCCAGTTTCGGCCTCATAGGTCTGTGCCGCGTCCAGCGCGTTGGCATAGGCACCCGGCACCACCACCAGATCGCCCCCCAGTTGCTCGATCAGCGTGATCTTGGCCGCGCCTGCCATTTCAGGTACATATATCCTCGCCTTATGGCCCAGTCGTCGCGCTGCATAGGCCACCGCCGCACCATGATTCCCCCCCGACGCAGCCACCAGACCCGCCGCAGGCACCGGCCCTGACAGCAGCGTGTTGAAGGCCCCGCGCGCCTTAAAACTTCCGGTATGCTGCATTTGCTCCAGCTTCAGCGCCACGCTCTGTCCGTCCAGCACGACATCCGCCACCGGGGTGCGCCGCACATGGCCCGCAATACGCGCGGTCGCCGCGCTGATCTCGTCGGTCCAGTCCATGTGATGCTCCTGCTGGTCAAGGGATGCGTTCCGCTCTACGCTCAAGATCACAGATGCCAGTCAAGGATCAAGTACCCCATGAAAGACGACCGTCAGAGCCAGTTTCGCGATGCCCATTCGGATCGCAGCACCGCAGAACAGGTGCCCGATACGCCGCAAACCCGCGCGCCTGCGTACAAGCTGGCCTTCAACGACACCGATTTCATGCTTCGCGAAGAACTGCGCCCGGTCCGCCTGCAATTAGAGCTTCTCAAACCGGAAATGATCCTGAACGAGCGTGGCATCAACAGCACCATCGTCCTTTTCGGTGGCGCACGCATTCCCGAACCTGCCAAGAAGGACGACGCACGCACCAAGACGCTGGCCGACCTGTCAAAATACTATGATGAGGCGCGCGAATTCGCCCGATTGATGACCGAGAAATCACTGGCCTCTTACGGGCGTGAATTCGTCGTGGCCACGGGCGGCGGGCCGGGTGTCATGGAGGCAGGCAATCGTGGCGCGGATGACGCGGGTGGCGCGTCTATCGGCCTGAATATCGTGTTGCCCCACGAACAGGCCCCGAATGAATATGTCACGCCGGGGCTTTGCTTCAATTTTCACTATTTTGCGATCCGCAAGATGCACTTTCTCATGCGGGCGCGGGCGATTTGCGTCTTTCCCGGCGGGTTCGGCACTCTGGACGAAACCTTTGAGGCGCTGACGCTGATTCAGACCGATCGGATGAACCGGGTGCCCTTCCTGCTCTTCGGCGAGGAGTTCTGGCGTTCCATCATCAACTGGGAAGCACTGGCAGACGCCGGTACAATCTCACCCGAGGATCTCGAACTGTTCCAGTTCGTCGAAACAGCACAAGAAGCCGTCGCCATCATCGACGCATGGCATCCCGACTGCTGACCGCACGAGACGGCTGGCAATTCTGGCAACGTGACGGGAAAAGATGTTTTTTCGCGCCCTGTCACCGGATTGCGATCAGGCAGCCAGATGGCTCGGCAGGTTGCAAATGCTCGCACCACGGGTCAGCGACGTTAGAATGCGGCCTTCATCCGTGTCACGGATCGCATAACCATAACCGCGCAGACGGTGCTGCCATTCACGATCCGATACCGCCATGCGGCGCTCTCGCATCACCAGTTCCATAACCGCGTTGCTGTCATTTTGTGTCGAAATATTCATCGTTTCATACCCTGTTACAATCTTATCCTTTGAATTGGATAATCCCGCCTCATGGCAACAATCGTGATGAAATGTGGCGAACTAGAGGTCATTCTCGGATTCACCGCCCCATTGTTCACAAAACCGCAACGACCCGACAGGCCATCAATGGGTCACGCCCAGCCCGCTATCGTACATCAATCGTCACTGTCAGGGGGGGGCGTTTCAAAGCGGCCTGCCGCTGTCGCACGCCCCCGCGAACAATCAAGTCCGGCATACAGGTCGGCGGCATCTGGGCGCGGCCTGACGTAAGGCTCAGACCAATGCACCCCGCCGCTGGTGCGGCAGGGTGCATGTTTTGCATATCGTACCGCGCCAGCTATTACGCGCGATACACCTCATCATTTATGGTGTCGCTGGCGGATCAGATCGCCGCGCCATCCGGTAGGCGGCAGATCTCGACACCATGCGGAAGGGTGGTCACATAGTCCCCCTTGTCGGTGTGCTGCACTGCGTAGCCGTGATTTTTCAACGCATTCTGCCAATCCAGAAGGTTGGCCGCGCGACGCCGTTCACGCAGCACGAAATCCAGAACGCCGGCCTGGACGGTGGGATCACTGTGGACATAAACCATGCTCGAACTCTCCTTTGCGGAAATCTTACAAACCCAATTGTTAATTTCGGGTTTGAACAACGCTCGCACGCAATAGTGGCGGGACTGCGGTGAAATCTTAGCCCTTTTCGGGTGATTTCAGCGCGGCTACGCCCCCAAGAGATTGGCAATGTCCGGCGGGGCAAAACCCCCGGCCTCTACAGGCCGGCGTCAGCCTCGATCGCGCGCCGCGATTTACGCGCGCGTTCCGTGGCCGACTTCAGCTGACCACAGGCGGCCATGATATCCTCACCGCGCGGCGTGCGGATCGGGCTGGCATATCCGGCCTTATAGATGATGTCGGCAAAGGCATGAATGCGGTTGCCCGAACTGCGCTTATAGGGGGCACCGGGCCATTCGTTGAACGGGATCAGGTTGATCTTGGCCGGAATACCCTCGATCAGCTTAACCAGACGGCGTGCATCCTCATCGCTGTCGTTCACGCCATCCAGCATGACATACTCGAATGTGATCCGCTCGGAATTGCTGACTTTGGGGTACTGGCGCAACGCATCCAGCAATGCCTCGATGTTCCATTTCTTGTTGATCGGCACCAACGTATCGCGCACGTCGTCCGTCGTCGCGTGAAAGCTAACCGCCAGCATACAGCCGATCTCGGCGGCGGTGCGATGGATTTCCGGCACCACGCCAGAGGTGCTGAGCGTGATCCGGCGGCGGCTTAGCTGGATACCCTCGGGGTCCATCGCGATCTTCATCGCATCACGCACGTTCTCGAAATTATACAGCGGCTCGCCCATGCCCATCAGCACGATGTTGCTCAGCAGACGGGTTTCGTCCTTGGGTGCGCCCGGCACCGGCCACTCATTCAGATCATCGCGCGCGACCATGATCTGCCCGACAACCTCGCCTGCCGTCAGGTTGCGCACCAGTTTCTGCGTCCCGGTATGACAGAACGAACAGGTCAGGGTGCAACCCACTTGGCTAGAGATACACAACGTGCCGCGATCCGCCTCGGGGATATAAACCACCTCGACCTCGTGCCCGCCCGCGATCCGCACCAGATATTTGCGCGTGCCGTCCGCGCTGACCTGCTTGCTGACCACCTCGGGCACAGCCACGACAAAATGCTCTTCCAACTCAGCGCGATACGCCTTGGCCAGATTGGTCATCACGGCAAAATCACGCACACCCCATTGATAGATCCATTGCCAGATCTGCCCGGCCCGCATCTTGGCCTGCTTCTCGGGCGTGCCATGCGCAATCAGCGTCTCGCGCAACGCATCGCGTGTCAGGCCGACAAGGTTGATCTTGTCACCTTCAGGCAGCTTGCGGGGGATGGTCATAACATCCTGAGTGATCGGGGCTTTGTCGGTCATCGGGTCGGGCCTTTTACAACAGATGGTCTCCATATAGGATTCGCAGAGCAAAGCCAAAGGGGCACGCGCCGATTATGCCAGACACCCAATCGCCCAGCCAAACCATGTTCGCCATCGTGACCACCGGAAACGGCGGTTACGACAAACTGGAACCACGACAAGTGCCGATCTCAGCGCCCGAACCGGGCGAGGTCTTGATCCGGGTGCTGGCGGCGGGGGTGAACAACACCGAGATCAACACCCGTCTGGGCTGGTACTCTGCCACGGTCACCGGTGGTACGGATACTGCGGCAGACAGTCAGGAAACCAAGGCAGCGCAGAAATCCGATGGCGGCTGGAACGCTGCGACACCTTTCCCGCTCATCCAAGGGACGGATTGCTGCGGCAGGGTCGCGGCGGTCGGGACAGACACCGACGCGGGCCTGATCGGTCAACGGGTCATCGTGCGGGCCTGCATGCGCCCGAACGGGTTCGACAGTATGGAATGCGTCTGGATGGCCTCTGATTTTGACGGGGCGTTTGCCCAATATGTCAAAGTCCCGGCACAAGAGGTGTTCGCAGTTGACTGCGACTGGTCCGACGCAGAACTGGCCACGATCCCCTGCGCCTATGGCACCGCTGAGACGATGATGGAACGGACAGGCGTCACCGCGCATGACCGCGTCCTGATTACCGGCGCGTCGGGCGGCGTCGGGTCCGCCGCACTACAGCTTGCCAAACGCCGAGGTGCACATGTCACTGCAATAGTCGGCGCATCCAAGGTGGATCAGGTCCGGGCCTTGGGCGCGGACGCTGTAATCGAGCGCGGGAATGACCCCGTTCAGACCCTTGGGGAAAATGCTGCCGACGTGGTGATCGACAATGTCGCCGGGCCGGGGTTTGCGCAAATGCTCAAACTGCTCCGGCGCGGCGGGCGCTATGCGTCGTCGGGTGCCATTGCCGGACCCATCGTCGAACTGGATATGCGCGACATGTATCTCAAGGATATCACGCTATTCGGTAGCACCGCATGGGATGAGGCTGTCTTTCCCAATCTGGTATCATACATTGAGGCTGACGAAATCCGCCCGCTGGTTGCGAAAATCCTGCCACTGTCAGAGATCGCAACTGCACAAAAAGAATTCCTGCAAAAAACCCACTTCGGCAATTTTGTCCTGATCCCACCACAGATCGACCGCTGAACATGCAAAGGCCCGGAACATCTGTCCGGGCCTGAAGCGTACAAATATCCGTCACCGGGATTATTTGCAGCGTTTTTGCGCCTCTTCCATCGCCGCCGTGTAGCCCAGTAGCGAAAACGTGTCTTTGGTCTGCGTTCCGCGCGACGAACGCGCTGTCAGGGATGCATCCGCACCGCGCTTCATCGCCGCGATGATCTTGGCATCGTCTTCCGCGCTGGCAGGCCACGCCCATTCACCTTCGGTAAAGAGCTCGAATTCGTCACCGCTGATGCTGACGTCGACGGTCGATCCCGGCGCAAACGGATAGCCGCCGGTAAAGGCCACCTGCCCCGCCACACCCGCTGCAGGACGGAAGAACGTCATAAACAGGATTTCGCCGCGACGCACTGCGACCACGCGCCCGCCGCGTGTGTTGACCGTTTCGGTCGGTGCGGAAACGGCCCAGCATTCCTTGGGGTCCGCATCGACAAATACGCTCCATGCCGTGTTTGCAGCAACCTGATTACTGCTTTCGTCCTGCGCCAAGGCGCTACCCGCAATAACGGAAAATCCTAACGCAAGCACACCGCGCGTAGAAAGTGATACCATATGTCCAGCCTCCAAGCTGTCCTTAAGCCTCAATTCGGACCGGTTGCGTCCCGGTTGATACGGGTTTTTACTGGCACCGGTCTATTCTTCTCGACATTGCAACAATAGCGCGAAACAGACCAGAAACGAAAGAATGAATTGGCGGAAAGTCGCACATACGCCCCGCCGGGAAGGAAAAAATGTCGCAACCGATTCCGATGGTAGAAATTTGGCGCGGTGCTTTGGCCGAAAGCATCCACTTCGGGCAGGCGGTCATCTGCGGCCCCGGCGGTGAGATCGTACAGGCTTGGGGGGATCCCGATGCACAGGTTCTACCGCGCAGTTCGTGCAAGATGTTGCAAGCATTGCCCCTGATCGAGAGCGGCGCTGCGGCAGCATATCGCCTCGGCGCCGAGCATCTGGCGCTGGCTTGTGCCTCGCATAGCGGCGCGGCCATTCATACCGACCGCGTTAATCGGTGGCTAACGGATCTCGGCCTTGGCGATGACGACCTGCGATGCGGCGGGCATCTGCCCTATGATCCGCAAACCCATGACGCGATGCTCTGCGCGGGCACCACGCCTTGCCAGATGCACAACAACTGTTCTGGGAAACATGCGGGGTTTCTGACATTGACCAAGCATCTCGGCGCGGGGCCCGAATACATCAATATCGACCACCCCGTGCAGCGCGCCTGCCTCGCCGCCTATGAAGAGGTCACAGGTGTCACCAGCCCCGGCTACGGCATCGACGGCTGTTCTGCCCCCAACCACATCACCACCTTGCACGGCATGGCCCGCGCGATGGCGTTCTTTGCCAATGCCCGTGACGGCGCGGATGCCCGTCAGACCGCCGCCGTTCAACTGTGGCAGGCGATGGTGCGCCACCCCGAACTGGTCGCAGGCGAAGGCCGCGCCTGCACCGAACTGATGCGCGCCTGCAAGGAACCGGTCGCCCTAAAAACCGGTGCCGAAGCGTTCTACATCGCGATCCTTCCGCAGCGCGGGCTTGGCATCGCGCTAAAGATTGCGGACGGTACCACGCGCGGGTCTCAATGCGCGATTGCCGCGTTGCTGGTACGCTTGGGGGTACTGGATGCGGATCATCCGACAGCACAGAAATACATGAACGCGCCGATTTCCAACGCACGCGGAACCGTGACTGGCGTCATCCGACCGTCGGCGACGTTTTTATAGCGCCACGCAGGGTGCCGCCATCGCAGGGCAATTTTCGCTCTTGCCGCGCGCGAAAAACCGCGCCAATGTTCCGCCTGTTCTCAGGGCGGGGTGAAACTCCCCACCGGCGGTAAGGGGCCAGATATGCCTCAAGCCCGCGAGCGGCTTCGGCCTATGCCGAGGTGTCAGCAGATCTGGTATGATTCCAGAGCCGACGGTCATAGTCCGGATGAGAGAGAACGTCAGGTTCCAGCGGTGCGCGTGCACCGCCACGCCTGTCGTCCTTCGCCTGCGGTGAACGTGTCGATATGCGAAAGGAGCCCAAGATGACACACACCCGATACGCCTTTATCAAAGCGAACTGGCACACCAAGATCGTGACCCGCGCACTGGACGGATTTTCCGAAATTATCCCGCCAGACCAGATCGACGTCTATGACGTGCCCGGCGCGTTCGAGATGCCGCTACTGGCGCGCGATCTGGCGATGACGGGCCGCTATGGCGCTGTGGTCTGCGCCGCGTTTGTCGTCGATGGCGGTATCTATCGGCACGAATTTGTTGCGCAGGCCGTGATTGATGGCCTGATGCGCGCAGGCCTCGACAGTGGCATTCCGGTGCTGTCGGTATCCCTGACTCCGCACCAATACCAAGAGGGGCCGCATCACGACGCCATCTTTGCCGCGCATTTCGTGGAAAAAGGACGAGAGGCCGCCCACGCCGCACAGATGATCGGGCACACCCGCGCGGCACTGGCGGCCTAGCCGCAACCACACCACAGCACTCGGCCCCGCAACCGCGCGGGGCCACCGCTACATTTCTATGATCTCGGCCACTTCGACGCTGCCCGACCCGTCGCCGACCATCGGGCACCCTTTGGCCATCGCGCACGCCGCGTCGATATCAGCAGCATTGACCACGCTATAGCCCGAGGTCGGATTGGCACCGCCATCATCCGCCACACCACTGGCGCTGACGGTCTTGGACAGGCCCACAGGCGCACCACTTTCAACCACAGCCGCCCCCATATCACCGAACCAGGCCATCCATTGGGCCATCATGGCATTGCCTTCTTCCTCGGTTTCCGGCTTGCCGCCGCCGTGATAGATAAACAGGTAATTGGGCATGATCAGGGTCCTTTTCCTTTCGGGGTTGCGAAGGGTCTTGAACGGTCCGACATCGCTCCGGCCGTACCATCGGCCTGCCGGGCCATGACCTCGACCACACCGGGCAGGTCGCACCGGACAAATCAGCATAGACCTGAGCAAGATCGACCATGCTCAATACTTAACATATCCACCACTGGATGCGGGCGTTAATCTACTCGCCCAACAGCGGCACATAGTTAACCGGCCGCGAACTCTGTCCGCGCATATCCCTGCAAATAGAGCAATGCAGTCAGATCGCCATGATTGATCCGCACATCACATTCGGCGGCGACGCTCGGTTTGGCATGCAGCGCGACGCCCGTGCCCGCGCGGCCCAGCATCCCCAGATCATTGGCACCATCCCCCACGGCGATCACATCCGCCGCCGTCAGACCCAGCCGCGCGGTGATTTCCTCCAGCGCCTCGATCTTGGCCTGTCGCCCCAGAATAGGCCGCGCCACGTCACCCGTCAGAACCCCTTTTTCGATCAACAACCCGTTGGCGCGATGCTCATCAAATGCCAACGCATCCGCGACAAGCGCGGTAAAGGCGGTGAACCCACCCGACACCAGCGCGGCATGACCACCCTGCGCCCGCATCGTCGCAACCAGCGTTTTGCCCCCCGGCATGAACGTAATCCGCTCCGCCAAAACCTTTGCGATGATCTGCTCCGGCAGGTCGCGCAACAGGCCGACACGTTCGATCAACGCACCTTCGAAATCAATCTCGCCATTCATCGCCCGCGCGGTGATCTCCTTGACGCGCTCTCCGACACCGGCCTCGTCGGCCAACTCGTCAATGCACTCTTGCTCGATCATCGTGCTGTCCATATCGGCCAGCAGCATGGATTTACGTCGGCCCTGCGCAGGCTGCACCACCAGATCGACGCGCAGTTTCTGCAAATCGTCCCAGACATCCCAGCGATTCCCCGGCATCTCTGCCAGAGCAAACTCTGCCGCTTCATCCGGGTTCAGCCATTGCACGTTGCCCCCACCCCACGCGTTACGCAGGTTGTCAACCAGAGCCGGGTCAAGCACGCCCGGCGGCGCGATCAGGGTGGCGATAAGCATGGCAAGAGTTTCCGATCGTAGTCGTTGAGGTCGCATTTATCTTCTCAAGCGGCGCTATAGCGTCATTTCTGCGCTTGCGAAAGACCAGACCAGACCGTATCCCGACAAGTGGGACACCCTTCCCCAACGAAGGGCGCTTATCTGGAAGGATAGCATCAATGGCTATACAAGACCCCGGCACGCGGCCGGTCATTAAACCTGTCGTCACTCCGGCGAACCCGCGTTTCTCCTCAGGCCCTTGCGCCAAACCCCCCACATTCGATGTCGCCAAACTGGCCAATGCCCCACTGGGCCGCAGCCACCGCGCCGCAGTTGGCAAAGCGCGGCTGAAAGCCGCCATCGAGGGCACCCGCGAGGTGCTGGACATCCCTGCCGACTTCCGCATCGGGATCGTGCCCGCCTCGGACACGGGCGCGGTCGAAATGGCGCTGTGGAACCTGCTCGGCGCACGCAAGGTTGAAATGCTGGCTTGGGAGAGCTTTGGCGCGGGCTGGGTCACAGATGTCGTGAAACAGCTGAAACTCGACGCCGAGATCAAAACCGCTGACTACGGCCAGATTGTCGACCTGACCACGGTCGATACGGATAATGACGTCGTCTTTACATGGAACGGGACCACATCGGGCGTCCGCGTCCCAAATGGCGATTGGATCAAGGCAGACCGCGACGGGCTGACCATCTGCGATGCCACATCAGCCGCCTTCGCGCAGGAATTGCCGTGGGACAAGCTGGATGTAACCACCTTCAGCTGGCAAAAGGTGCTGGGTGGCGAAGCCGCGCACGGCATGATCGTTCTCAGCCCCCGCGCCGTTGAACGGCTGGAGAGCTACACACCCGCATGGCCCCTGCCCAAGATTTTCCGCCTGACCAAAGGCGGCAAACTGATCGAGGGGATCTTTGAGGGTGCGACCATCAACACCCCGTCGATGCTGGCGGTCGAGGATTATCTGCTGGCGCTCGACTGGGCGAGCTCGGTCGGTGGGCTGTCGGGCCTGATCGCCCGCGCCGATGCCAACGCGCAGGTGATCCATGATTTCTGTGATGCCCGCGACTGGATCGGCAACCTCGCCGATGATCCGGCCACACGATCGAACACGTCTGTCTGTGTCAGGTTCACCGACCCGCGCATCACCGATGGCGCCAGTTTCGCCAAGGCGATTGCCAAACGGTTGGAAGCTGAAGGTGTTGCGCTCGATATCGGTGCATATCGTGATGCCCCGGCGGGCCTGCGCATCTGGTGTGGCGGCACGGTGGAGACCTCCGATCTGGCGGCGCTGATGCCGTGGATCGACTGGGCATACCAATCCGAAATCGCAGACGTGCCGGGCTAACGCTCGGCCTAGGGCGGCTGGTAGTCCGGGCTTCAGCCCGGCACGCCACGCACCGACGCGATACCGATCAAATACCGACGTAATACCGACATCAGAATTGGAGCCCAAAATGGCACCCAAAGTACTCGTCTCCGACAAGCTCTCCGAAACCGCCGTGCAGATTTTCCGCGACCGCGGCATCGACGTGGATTTCCAACCCGACCTAGGCAAGGATAAGGACAAACTGGCAGAAGTGATCGGCCAGTATGACGGCCTCGCCATCCGGTCCGCCACCAAGGTGACCGAGAAAATCCTCGCTGCAGCAGACAACCTCAAAGTTATCGCTCGCGCAGGGATCGGCACTGATAACATTGACAAAATCGCCGCCTCGAAAAAGGGCGTGATCGTGATGAATACGCCCTTTGGCAACATGATCACCACCGCCGAGCACGCCATCGCCATGATGTTCGCCGTCGCGCGTCAGATCCCCGAGGCCAGCGCCTCAACCCATGCTGGAAAATGGGAAAAGTCCAAATTCATGGGCGTCGAGCTGACCAACAAGACACTGGGCGTCATCGGAGCGGGCAATATCGGCGGCATCGTCTGCGACCGCGCACGCGGTCTCAAAATGAAAGTGGTCGCCTACGACCCCTTCCTGAGCCAAGCCAAAGCCGACAAGATGGGCGTGGAAAAGGTCGAGCTGGAAGCGCTGCTGACACGCGCGGATTTCATCACGCTGCACGTGCCGCTGACTGACCAGACACGCAATATTCTGAGTGCCGAAAACCTCGCCAAGACCAAGAAGGGCGTGCGAGTCATCAACTGCGCCCGCGGCGGCCTAGTGGACGAGACCGCATTGGCGGAATTGCTGAAATCGGGCCATGTCGCCGGGGCCGCCTTTGACGTCTTTGCCGAGGAGCCCGCGACCAGCAACCCGTTGTTCGGTCTTCCGAACGTCGTCTGCACACCGCATCTGGGTGCCGCCACATCCGAGGCGCAGGAAAACGTCGCATTGCAAGTGGCCGAACAGATGTCGGACTACCTGCTGACCGGTGCGGTGACCAACGCGCTCAACATGCCGTCCGTGACCGCCGAAGAGGCCAAGGTGATGGGCCCGTGGATCAAGCTGGCCGACCACCTCGGTGCGTTCATCGGCCAGATGACCGATGAGCCGATCAAGGCGATCAACATCCTCTATGACGGCGTGGTGTCCGAGATGAATCTGCCCGCGCTGACCTGCGCCGCCGTGGCAGGTATCCTGAAATCCGCGAACCCCGAGGTGAATCTTGTCAGCGCGCCGGTAATCGCCAAGGAACGCGGCGTCCAGATCAGCACGACCAAGCAGGATAAATCGGGCGTATTCGAAGGTTACGTCAAGCTGACCGTGGTGACAGATCAGCGCGAACGGTCCATCGGCGGCACGGTGTTCTCGGATGGCAAGCCGCGCTTCATTCAGATCAAGGGCATCAATATCGACGCGGAAATCGGCGAGCATATGCTGTATACCACCAACCGCGACGAGCCCGGCATCATCGGCGCGCTGGGGCAGACCATGGCAGGAAGCGGCGTGAACATCGCCAACTTTACGCTGGGCCGCACCGAACCGGGCGGAGAGGCGATTGCGTTGCTCTATGTCGATGCGCCTGTACCACAAGAGCTGACTTCCAAGCTGCGTGATACCGGTCTGTTCCAGCAGATCAAACCGCTACAGTTCAACGTCGGTTAACGTATCAACGCCTGCGGTCGCACCAATGTGTGACCGCAGGCTTCCGGCCTTGCCCGCTCTGCCCCCGCACCCCATAATCGATCCAAAGGGGTGCAGAATGATCGCTCAGGACCAGCTAATAGCAGCCATTTCGGCACGACGTAACGACCTGATCGCGCTGACGCAGGACCTGATCCGCATCCCCACGCTAAATCCGCCGGGCGCGGATTACCGTCAGATTTGCGAATATCTGGACCGCCGCCTGCTGCATGCGGGATTCGAGACGGAACTGATCCGCGCAATAGGCGCACCCGGCGACAGCGACCAATATCCACGCTGGAACATCGTCGCGCGACGCGAAGGCACCCGCCCCGGCGATTGCGTGCATTTCAACAGCCATATCGACGTGGTCGAGATTGGCCGCGGCTGGACCACCGACCCTTTCGGCGGAGAGGTCAAGGATGGCAAGATTTACGGGCGCGGCGCTTGCGACATGAAGGGCGGGCTGGCCGCATCTATCATCGCTGCCGAGGCTTTCATCGAAACCTGTCCGGATTATGCCGGCGCGATCGAGATCAGCGGCACCGCAGACGAGGAATCGGGGGGCTTTGGTGGCGTCGCCTACTTGGCAGAGCGCGGCTATTTCGACCCAGCCCGCGTGCAGCACGTCATCATCCCCGAACCGCTGAACAAGGATCGGATATGTCTGGGCCATCGCGGTGTCTGGTGGGCCGAACTGGAAACCAAGGGCGAGATTGCGCACGGCTCCATGCCCTTTCTCGGCGATTGTGCAGTACGTCACATGGGCGCAGTGGTGGCCGAGATGGAGCACAGCCTGTTCCCGGCCTTGGCCGCGCGGCGCACCGATATGCCCGTCGTCCCCGATGGCGCACGTCAATCCACGCTCAACATAAATTCGATCCATGGCGGCGAGCCGGAACAGGACGCAGCCTATACCGGTTTGCCAAGCCCATGCGTTCCTGACCGCTGCCGCATGGTGATTGATCGGCGTTTTCTGATCGAAGAGGACATAGACGACGTCGAGGCAGAATTTCGCGCCGTCCTGAAACGCGTCGGTGATGCGCGCGAGAATTTCGACTACGACCTGCGCGAACTGCACCGCGTCCTGCCCAGCATGACCGAGCGCGATGCCCCCATCGTCACCACCGTGGCCCGCGCGATTGAGACAACACTCGGTCATGCGCCCGATTACGTGGTCAGTCCAGGCACCTATGACCAGAAACATATCGACCGCATCGGGCGGCTGAAAAACTGTATCGCTTACGGGCCGGGAATTCTCGACCTTGCGCATAAACCGGATGAATACGTAGGGATCGACGATATGATGCAAAGCGCACAAGTCATGGCATTGAGCCTGGCAGAACTGTTGCTACGCGCGGAACCCTGACCTTCAACGTTGGACAAATACGCTCGCCGAAGGCGTCCGCCCTTGGCTCAGGCCGCCAGCGGCGAAAGTATGAGTACAAAGACAAAATCCCTATGATTCCCCTATGGCGATGTTGTCGATCAATCGCACTCCGGCGAGCCACGCCGCCGCAAACAGGCGCGCCGGGCGCATCGGCGCGTCCAGCAACGCCAAATCATCCGCAGCACGCATTTCGAGGTAATCCACCTTGGTGAAATCCGCGGCCTCCAGTCGTTTCACCGCATCCGCATAGAGTGTGGAAAAGTCGCCACCAGCGGCCACTCCTTCTGCAATCTTTTCCATCTCTTCAAACAGGATCGGCGCTCTCACCCGCGCCCGGTCCGACAAAAGCAGATTGCGCGACGACATGGCCAGACCGTCAATTTCGCGGATCGTCGGACAGCCATGCACCGTAATCGGAATATCCAGATCGCGCGCCATCCGCCGCACCACCTGAAGCTGCTGGAAATCCTTCTCGCCAAAGAACGCATCGCTGGCAGAGCTCTGGGCAAACAGTTTGGCAACCACGGTCGCGACGCCCTCAAAATGACCGGGGCGATGTACCCCGTCCATCACGTCCGTCAGGCCAGAGACCGACACCGTGGTGGCAAAGCCATCGGGATACATCTGATCGCCGTCCGGTACATAGATCGCATCGACGGCAAAACGCGCCAGCTTGCGTGCATCCTCGTGCTCAGTACGCGGGTAGTTGGCCAGATCTTCCGGATTATTGAACTGCTTTGGATTGACGAAAATCGTCACGATGACACGGGCGCAGACCTTTTCCGCCGCTGCCACCAGCGACAGATGCCCGTCATGCAGCGCCCCCATCGTGGGTACGACGCCGATCCGCTCGCCTGCGCGAATCCATTGCTGGGTCATCCCGCGCAGCTCTGACAGGCTGCGCACGATTGGCGCGGTCACGTCTTGGACCTCTTGGAGGGCACCGTATCGGCAAATACATGCTCTTCACTTGGGAAGCTACGCTTGCGCACTTCATCGGCATAGGCGGCGATGGCTGCCTCGCCCTGCTCGCCCAGTGTCGCATAGCGTTTGACAAATTTGGGCTTGAACGCGGTAAAGAGGCCCAGCATGTCATCCACCACCAGAATCTGGCCATCACACCCCGCCGATGCACCGATGCCGATGGTTGGTATCGCGACCTCAGCCGTAATCCGATCAGCAAGGCTGGCGGGCACCTTCTCCAGCACGACCGAGAATGCCCCGGCATCCGCCACGGCCCGCGCATCCGACAGCAAAGCCTCGGCTTGATCTGCACGGCCCTGCACTTTGTACCCACCCAACGTGTTGATGGATTGCGGGGTCAGGCCGATATGCGCCATGACCGGCACGCCACGCGCCACCAAAAAGGCGATCGTGTCAGCCATATGCACGCCCCCCTCCAGCTTAACGGCCGCGGCACCTGTTTCGGCCATCAGACGGGCGGCATTGCGAAACGCCTGTGCCGGGCTTTCCTCATAGCTGCCAAACGGCATGTCGACGACCATCATTGCCTTTTGCAATCCGCGCGCAACAGCCTTGGCGTGCAGAATCATCATCTCCATCGTCACACCAAGGGTCGAAGGAAGGCCATGCAGCACCATCCCCACGCTGTCACCGACCAGCACGAAATCACAATGGTCGTCCATCATTCGCGCCATGGGCGTTGTGTAGGCCGTCAGGCTGACCAGAGGCGTGCCGCCTTTGGCCGCGAGGATATCGGTCGGCATGGGGGCGGTCTTGCGGGCGGTGGCGCTCATCAGCTTGCTCCGGTTTCGCTGCGTTGCGGCGTTGCGTAGCAAGAAATGCCGGGAATTTCCACACCTGAGTTCGTTTGGAGCGTTCTATCGTGTCTAATCACAACCCCGGCATGTTCACGCTGCCCGCCTGCCGGTGCCTTGTCTTTACCCGGCAAAGCAGGTCTGATGTATCCATCCATTCGCCCATTGCAGGAAACTACCGACATGCGTTTTCTTGGCTGTCTGCTGACGATCTGCCTGTTGCTGACGCAACCAGTGTCAGCAGAGGACCCGCCGCGTGCGCAGGTCAGCAAGGCTGACATCGTGCGTCTTCTTGGGCGTATTTTCACTGAAGAAACCGTGCAGGACGATCTGGTTCGGTTAGGCTTCAAAGGGCCTAATCTGGCATTGGCGACCACCCAGATGCGGCGGATCATGACAGACTCTGATGTGGCTGGCTACATTGCAGATCAGGTTCTGGCCTTCAGTGCAGACGGCACGCTGCCCGGTCAGGCGGGGGCACAAGGCTCGCTCTGGGGGGTAATCGACCGCGGCGTGGGACATCTGCCCATGCGCGATTTGCGCTACTACTATTTGGTAGAACAGACCGTGCTGAACGCCATGCCAACCCGCGATTGTGGTTTGGCAGTCAAGGAACGTCTGTCGCCTGCACGGCTGTCTGACGCGACCGCACGGGCGGCGGCCCGCCTCAACACTCCTGCGCTGAAACAGTACTACCGCATTCAACTGGACGCAGCCCGGTTTGGCGCGACGCGTCCGCCGGTGACGATGCCGGCCGCCCGCATGGAACAGATCGAAGCCAAGATTTTTGACGCGCTACTTGCGCGGCTGGCCGGGGCCAAGAACGAGACCAGCATGATCCGAACCTTTGCCCGGCTCGACCAAGCGGATAACCGCAGCGCCTGTACAGCCGGGCGTCTGTTCATCGACACGGTGATGAACATGAAAGGTCGTGATCAGCATGACGCGCTCGTCCTGCTCAGCATGCCCTGAGTTTGTCTGCCCCGTTGCATCCACTGGCCGTTTGTCGCAAACAGTCTGCTTCTTCGGCACAGGATAACCCATGACCGCCCTCAGAATACCAAACCGGCAGGCACGTCACCTCTGGCTCTGGACCAACGGGCTATCCGGGACACCGACGGGAAAAGTGGATGTCATGGGTATGATCCGGCATCTCGGGTTCGTGCAGATTGACACCATCCGTAACGTAACCCGCGCCCATCATCACATCCTGTGGACCCGCAACCAGAATTATCGCGAGCGTATGCTATGGCCGCTGCTGGGTCGTGACCGATTGCTGTTCGAACACTTCACCCATGACGCGTCACTTATCCCGATGGAGACGTTGCCAATCTGGCAGCGCCAGTTCCGGCGTCTGGGTGCAAAGGTGGCAGCGCATGACTGGTATCAATCCGGCCTCGCGCGCGATCAGATCGCCCAGATCCGCGCCCGGATCGAGGCCGAGGGCGCCTTATCAACACACGCGTTCGACACACGCGCTGCCAACCGCGAGATGTGGGCGCGCCCGCCACATAAAAAGGCGCTTGATCAAATGTGGTACGCAGGTGAGCTGGCGACCTGCTACCGCAAGAATTTCGTAAAATTTTATAATCTGGGCGAACGGGTGTTCCCCGCGCATCTGCGCGAAGGTCCATCCGACCGCGACCAGATCGACGCACTGTGTGATGGCGCGCTTGATCGTCTCAGCATCGCCAGTTGTGGCGAGGTACAGCGATTCTGGGGCGCGATGGACGCGAGCGAGGCGCGCGGTTGGATGACCCGCCGTGATCTGGTGCCCATCGAGGTGGAAGGTGCGGACCGCAAATGGACAACCTGCTACGCCCCGCCTGACATTGAGGCACGACTGGAGGCACTGCCCAGTCCTACGACGCGATTACGTATCCTCAACCCGTTCGATCCCGCGATCCGCGACCGGGTCAGGCTGAACCGGCTGTTCGGCTTTGAATACGTTAACGAGATGTTTGTACCGCAGGCCAAACGGCGTTGGGGGTACTACGTCTATCCGCTGCTCGAAGGGGATCGTTTTGTCGGTCGGATCGAACTAAAGGCCGATCGCGCAGCAAACTGGATGCACGTCACCGGGTTCTGGTCCGAGAACCGCATCAAATGGCCCCTCAGCCGACTGGACCGGCTCGACGCCGAGCTGATCCGCTTTGCACGGCTGGCGGGTATTTCCGATATCCGATGGAATGTCCCCCGACCTGCGTAACTGTTGGCTTTATTCTCAGCACATTGAGCAGTAATCTGCCAGACCAGACAATGCAGCGCAGGAGACACCCGTGGCCTTGGCCCCCACCGAAATTCCGGCCCCTGCAATCGCACCGCCCCAGTTTCTCTGGCATCCGGCCACACGGGGGTATGAACGCGGGGAATTGGCATCATCTGATAGTGCATTGGGCCAGTTGCGCATCGCCATGCAGAGCGGCAAAGGTTTTGCGATCGCACAAGAAGGGCTTGGCCCGATGCTGCCCCCCGGTATCCTTCAATGCCAGACCGGCGGCACCACCGGGACACCAAAACTGATCGAACGCAACCATAGTTCGTGGATCAGCAGCTTCATTCAAAACGCACATCACTTTGGTATCGGACCCGGCACAGCCGTCGGGTGCTTTGGTGGTCTGGGCCATTCGCTCGCTCTTTATGCCGCAATCGAGGCCGCGCATATGGGGGCGGATATCCATATGCTGGTGGGGCTGCGGCCACGCGCGCAAATCGCCGAACTGTCCCGGCATAACGTCTCCGTGTTGTACGCGACGCCGACGCAACTATCACTTTTGACCACGGTGGGGGCGACGCTGCCAGCAGTGCGGCATGTCCTTTGCGGCGGGGGCCAGTTAGGAGCGGAAGCGCGCAACAAGGGTCATACCCTCTGCCCGAACGCAGAAATCACGGTATTTTACGGCGCCTCCGAGACCAGTTTCGTGAGCCTCTCTGACGCGCACACCCCACCCGGCTCTGTCGGGCGCGCCTATGGGACCGCCCGGATCGAGATTCGTAATGGCGGAGAGGTCTGGGTATCCAGCCCCTATCTCTTCAGCCACTATGCCAGCGGTCACAGCGTCGAGACCCGACGTGACGGCGCATTTCTGACGGTGGGCGAGATGGGGTGGCTGGACAAGGATGGCTATCTGTTCCTGACAGGCCGCCGCGATCGCATGGTTCGCATCGCCGAACAAAGCGTTCATCCCGAGACTGTTGAAGCGCGGCTGTTAACCGATCCAGATGTGGCAATGGCCTGTGTGCTGCCGCGTGATGACGCCGCGCGCGGGCAGGTTCTGGAGGCGGTGATCGCCGGCGCGCCGAACCCCACACTCGCCGACAGGTTGGACCGTGACTGTCGTATTGCATTTGGCCCCCTAATCGCGCCGCGTGCGTTCCATTTCCTGCCAGAACTTCCCTTGCGCGCAGCGGGTAAACCCGATCTCGCCCGCCTCGCCGCATGGCTGGACTCGCTTGCGTGACGCACACTTGGATCATTGCCGCGCGACGCAGTGCCGTGATCCCGCGGGGTGGTGCCTTTGCGGCGCTGGACCTGCACGATCTCGCGGTCCCCGTGATCCATGGCGCACTGGCCGATGCCTGTCTCGACCCCGTACAAGTCGACGAACTGGTCCTTGCCAACGCGCTCGGCGCCGGTGGTAATCCGGCGCGTTTGATCGCGCTGGCCGCCAATCTGCCACAGCATGTTGCGGGCCTGACGATCGACAGGCAATGCGTAGGTGGTCTTGATGCGATCTTGCTGGCCGACACGCTCATCCGCGCCGGGCATGCCGACGTCATACTTGCAGGCGGGGTCGAGAGTTATTCGCGACGTCCCTTGCGGCTGCGCACCTTTGCCGACAATCGCACACCCGAACCGTATGATCAGCCGCCTTTCGCCCCGACACCGGCGCAAGATCCGAATATGGCAGAGGCCGCAAATGCGCTGGCCCGGAGCCGCAGCATCAGCCGCGGGGCACAGGATGCCTTTGCCATCCAGAGCCATGCCAGCGCGCTCGCAGCACAGTCGCGGATGGTCGGTGAAATCACTCCGATTGCAGGTATTGTGACGGACCCGTTCACGCGCCGACTAAGCCAGAAGACTTGTGCCCGCGCGACGCCGATCGCTGGCAGTATCACCGCCGCGAATGCCGCCGTGGCCGCCGATGCTGCCGCGATCTGCGTTGTTGTCTCGGACAAGTTCGCGGCACGGTTCACCGGGCCAAAGGCACGGATTTCCGCTGGTGCCACACTGGGTGCGGATCCGGCACAGCCGGGCATCGCCCCGGTCGCCGCAATTCGTGCCAGCCTGACCACCGCCGGCATCGAACCGGGCGATCTGAAGGTGATCGAGATGATGGAGGCCTACGCGGTGCAGGCAATGGCCTGCATCGAGGAGGTGGGGCTAAACCCCGCGCGCACCAACCTTGGCGGCGGGGCCTTATCGCGCGGGCACCCCATCGGCGCGTCCGGCGCGATTAACGCCGTGCGCCTGTTTCACGAACTGCAACGATCAGGCGGCTCCGGGCTGGCCGCAATCGCAGCGGCCGGTGGCCTCGGCACGGCTCTGGTTTTGGGGGGCTAGCAGCGCGACAACACCGCAGCAGGCCGCGCGCGCGCCAGCGCAGATGTTAGCATACCCGCGATCGCCGCTTTCAGGATATCACCCGGAATGAACGCCGCGACCAGCATCGCTGCCTCGGGCAGAGATTTTTCCAGCATCAGCGCCAGACCCGCCGTCCCGAACGCATAAAGTACCACGATCCCACCCAATGCGGATGCGATCCCGGCCACCAGAGTCAGCGGGGCATTGCGCCAGCGCTCTGTAATCAAACCAGTCACGAACGCTGCAATCGGAAAGCCCACGAGAAAACCCATCGTCGGCGAGGCAAAGACACCCAATCCACCGCGCCCGCCCGCCAGAAGCGGCAGACCCATCGCCACCAGCAGCAAGAAAAGCAGCACCGCCAGTGCGCCCCTGCGTGCGCCCAATACTGTGCCACACAACATCACACCCAGACTCTGCGCCGTGATTGGCACGCCGAACCCCAACGTGACCTTTGGGATCAGCCCAAGTGCTGCAATGAGAGCCGCGAAAAGGGCGATAAGAGCAATGTTGCGTTCCATGGCATGTCCTTTGTTGTGATGTGCGGTCAGACTCCGCCGCGCGCCCTTAGGGCTTCGGCCACATGATCGGCGTCGTCAATAGCCAATAAGGCAAAGGGCAGGATTATCCGCCATCCCAGCCGCCGCTGTGATCGCGCACGCCACGATTGCGCCAGTTGCGCGCCCTTCGCCGCCAGCGCGGGGGTAAAGCGGATCACCAGCGCGATGCTTATCTCCAGCGCAGCCGTATTCAGACCAAGACGGCGCAACGGTGTCGCCAACCAACGGACAACGGCAATCATATCGCTCAACCGCGTGGTCATGGTCACCAGATTGGCCAACCCCACCGCCGTCAGCAGGCGCAGCGCGATCACCGCACCCTGAACCGGTGACTGCGTGATCAGATGCCACAAGGCGATGATCACCAAAAAGGGCCAGAGGACGCGCAACCGGCGCAGACCCGCGCGCAGGAACACCGCGCCCGGCGCTGCATAGAGTGCCAGCACCGTGGCACAAGCTGCGATGTGGAACACCAATCCATCGGCGGCAAACAACACCATTGTCGCGGCACAAAGGGCGGCCAGCTTTGCACCGGCGGGCCAGCCATGCGCACGGGTCTCAACCGGCGATGTCAGAGATATCATCAGCTCCTCCCAGCTCGGTCATTTTGGTGGTAAAAGCGGGCAGCACGTCGTCCGCAGGCCCATCCTGTGCAATGCGTCCGTCGGACAACCAGATCACCCGCTCATAGCCCGCTAATGCCGCCGGGTCGTGGCTGACATGCACCAAGGTGGCCTCGATCCCGTCCAGATACCGTGTCAGCTGCATCCGCGTCGGAATATCGAGCCCCGACAGAGGTTCGTCCAGAATGATCACCCTTGGGGCCATCGCCAACACCGCCATCAGGCAGACCAGCTGCTTTTGACCCTGTGACAGCGTGTGCACCGCGGCCTTGGCCCAGTGCGATTTATCAAATCGGGCCAGCATCGTGCTGACCCCTTCGGCGACGGCCTGCTTGTCGTGACCCAACTGGCCGAGGCCAAAGGCAATCTCTTCTTCGACGGTTGGAAAGATGATCTGGTGATCCGGATTCTGAAAGAGGATACCGACCTGCCGGATCGCCGCCTTACGATCATCGCCGACGTTCACACCACCGACGCGCACGCGACCACTGTCAGGTTTCACTAGCCCCGCCATGACCCGCGATAGCGTCGTTTTGCCCGACCCGTTGCGCCCGACGATACCAATCCGCCCTTCGTGGGCTGTCAGATTGATCCCATCCAGCAATCGCCGACCATCGACGGCCAAATCTACATCCAGCATCTCCAGAAGAGGCGGGGTCATCAGGCGGCGCTCCTCTCGCGGTCTGGTGTTGCGGGACGCGGCTTCTTACACCCGGGCAGTTGGGCGAGACAAGGGGCGTGGACAGGCTTGCGGTCACATCCCAATCGCCTAATGTACGCAGGATTACGCGCGCCCCAAGGCCGCATGACAGCATGAGGCCCCCAATGGATCGCGCCGAAATCGTACACGAAAATTTCCTGAGGCTCTGCCAACAGGGGGATTTGCCGATAGGCGCGCCGCCCACAGAAGCTCTCACCAAGCAGGAGGCAATCACGCTCTTTCGCGCGCAATGCCTCAGCCGCGCACTCGACCGGACCAGTCGAGCAATGCAAAAGGCCGGGCAAGGATTCTACACCATCGGATCATCAGGCCACGAGGGCATGGCGGCTGTCGCCCACGCCCTGCGTCCGGATGATATCGCGTTTCTGCATTACCGTGACGCCGCGTTTCAGATCGCGCGCGCCGGGCAGGTACCCGGACAGACCATCACCTGGGACATGCTGTTAAGCTTTGCCTGCTCCTCCGAAGATCCAATTTCCGGCGGACGCCACAAGGTACTGGGGTCCAAGGCGCTGATGATCCCGCCACAAACCTCGACCATCGCCAGCCACCTGCCCAAGGCGATGGGGGCAGCCTACGGCATTGGGCTGGCGCGTCGGCATCCGCCTGAACATCGGCAACTGCCGCGTGATGGCATCGCGATGGCCAGTTTTGGCGACGCCTCCGCCAACCATTCGACCGCGCAGGGTGCGATCAACGCGGCAGGCTGGGCGAGCGTCCAGTCAGTGCCCTTGCCGCTGTTGCTGGTATGCGAGGATAACGGCATCGGCATTTCGACCCAGACACCAAAGGGCTGGATTGCCGCAACCATGGGCCACCGCCCCGGCATTCGCTACTTCCATGCCGATGGTCTAGATCTCTACGATACGGCACGCGCCGCGGCCGAGGCTGCTGCCTATGTTCGCCGCCATCGGAAACCCGCGTTTCTGCATCTGACAATGGTGCGCCTGTACGGTCACGCAGGCGCCGACCTGCCTACCACATATCTGCCGAAATCCTTGGTCGAGGCCGAAGAGGCCAACGATCCGCTGCTGCATTCGGTGCGCCTGCTGGACAGTGCCGGTGCGCTAAGCCGCAGGGATGCACTGGCGATCTACGAGGAAACGCTGGCGCGAGTCACGCGGGTTGCGGACGAGGCCGTGCAACGGCCCCGACTGCAAACTGCATCCGATGTCATGGCCAGCATCATCCCGCCCAAACGGTCCTGCGCTCTGACCAACGGGCCGTCTGACGAGGCCCGCGCCGCCGCCTTTGGCAGCGACCTGAAACAAATGGATCAACCTCAGCCGATGAGCCGCCTGATAAACTGGGCGCTCACCGACCTGATGCTGGAACATTCCGAAATCGTCGTGATGGGAGAGGACGTGGGGCGCAAGGGTGGCGTCTATGGGGTCACGCGGGCGTTGCATCAAAGATTCGGCACCGACCGTGTGATCGACACGCTGCTGGATGAACAAAGCATTCTGGGCCTCGCCATTGGCCTCGCTCATAACGGGTTCATTCCCATGCCCGAGATCCAGTTCCTCGCGTATCTGCACAATGCCGAGGACCAGTTGCGCGGCGAGGCAGCGACCTTGCCCTTCTTCAGTCAGGGCCAGTTCACCAATCCGATGGTTCTGCGGATTGCCGGACTGGGCTATCAAAAGGGCTTTGGCGGGCATTTCCACAATGACAACTCACTGGCAGTTCTGCGCGATATTCCCGGCCTGATCATCGCTTGCCCGTCCTCGGGCGCGGATGCGGCCTGTATGCTGCGCGAATGCGTGCGGCTGGCGCGCGAGGAACAACGGGTGGTGGTGTTCGTCGAACCCATCGCCCTCTATCCGATGCGCGACCTGCATGAGTCCGGTGACGGCGCATGGATGGATACCTACCCCGCGCCGGACCGCGTGATCACGCTGGATACGGTTGGCACCCATGGCGATGGCACCAATCTGGCCATCGTCAGTTATGGCAACGGGCATTACCTGTCACGGCAAGCGCAGGCACGGCTGGCTGCGGACGGCATAAACGCGCGAGTAATCGACATGCGCTGGATCGCCCCTGTACCCGAGGCCGCACTGCTGGAGGCGACCAAAGATTGCGACGCCGTGCTGATCGTCGATGAATGCCGTCGCACGGGCGGGCAGGCCGAAGGTCTGATGGCGCTCTTTACCGAAAAAACGGTACAGCCCGTTGCACGACTGACCGCCGAGGACAGCTTTATCGCCACTGGCCCCGCCTATGCCGCAACGATGCCCTCTGCAGACGGAATCGTGAACGCGGCCAAGGCATTGCTGGAGACATGGGAATGACGCGCCGCGCGGTCCTGATCTGCCCCGGCAGGGGCACCTATAACAAGGCAGAGTTAGGCTATCTGGCGCGCCACCACGGCGCGCGCGCCGATGCGCTGGCAACGCTTGATGCGAGGCGCAAGGCCGAGGGACAGGAAACCCTGACTGCGCTCGACAGTGCCGATCGGTTCGAGCCGAAAAAACACCTGCGCGGCGACATTGCGGCACCCTTGATTTATGCCTGTTCCGCGCTGGATGCGCGGGCTCTGGCAGATGATATCGAGGTCGTCGCGATCACCGGAAACTCGATGGGCTGGTACACCGCGCTGGCGGCTGGTGGCGCGCTCAGCCTTGAGAATGGCTTGCACGTAGCGGGCACGATGGGCCGACTGATGCACGATGCGATGATCGGCGGGCAGTTGATCTATCCCTGCACGGACGACAACTGGGGGCCTGATCCCACGCGTCGCGCCGCTCTGCTCGAATTGGTGCAGGAGATCGACGCAAAGGAAGGTGCCATTCTACGGCTGTCTATCGACCTTGGCGGGATGTTGGTACTGGCGGGGGATAAGGACGGGCTAGAAGCGTTTGAACGTGCGGTTCCAACCTTACAAGACCGCTTTCCTTTGCGCCTGCCGGGGCACGCGGCGTTTCACACAGACCTGCAAGAACCCATAGCAGCTGCCGGGCGCGCGGCACTTGGCCAAGATCTGTTTCAATCCCATGCCACGCCGTTGATCGACGGGCGCGGCGCGATCTGGTGGCCGGAGGCCTGCGATGTTGCCGCGTTCCGGGCGTACACGCTGGGCCATCAGGTGACAGAACCTTATGATTTCGCACGGGCCATCGCGGTGGCTGGGCGCGAGTTCGCACCTGATCTGTTCATCATCACGGGCCCCGGCACAACGCTGGGCGGCGCTGTGGCGCAATCGCTGATCGCCGCAAATTGGCGTGGGATGGCGAACAAAGCGGATTTCCAGACGTGGCAGGAAACCGGGCCCCATCTGGTGTCGATGGGGCGCGAGGATCAGCGCGGGACCGTGACCTGAAACCTGTTGGCTACAAAGCCGCGGGTTCTGTCACACCTGTCCCGGCAGCCAGAGCACGATCATCGGAAAGCTGACCAAAAGCGCGATGGTGATCCCGTCCGCGATAAAGAACGGTGTCACGCCCTTGAATACGTCCTGCACGCTCAGATCCGGCCGGACACCCGCCACGACAAAACAGTTCAGACCGATCGGGGGTGTTATCAGGCAAAATTCAGCCATCTTCACCACCAGTATCCCGAACCAGATCGCACACATTGGCCCCGACATGCCGAATGCGCTGTCGGCGGCACTGACAAATTCGCCACCGTTCAGCGCCATGACTGCTGGATAGACCACCGGCAATGTCAGCAACAACATCCCGATGGCATCCATAAACATACCCAGCACGGCATAGGCCAGTAGGATGCAGATCAGGATCAGCATCGGCGACATGGTCAGCGATGTGATCCAATCCGAAAACGCGCCGGGCAGGTCGGCAAACCCAAGGAACCGCACATAGACCAGCACACCCCAGATGATGGTAAAGATCATCACGCTCAGCTTCGCCGTTTCCAGCAATGCGTCTTTCAGCTCTGCCCAGCGCATGCCACGCCAGAGCGCCATCAGGAATACAACGAAGGCCCCGATGGCCCCACCCTCGGTAGGCGTGCCCCAAGCGTCACCGCCGAACGGGTTGTAGACGAAAAAGATGATGGTCACGACCACCAGTACAATCGGCAAGGCAGGCGGCAATGACGCAAACCGCTGACGCCATGTGAATCCACTAACCGGCGGCCCGAATCCCTTGATCGTCAGCGCCATGCCGATAATCAACACAGCATAGACCAACGCGGAAAAAACACCCGGAATAAACCCCGCCAACAGCAGCTTGCCCACGTCCTGTTCCACGATGATCGCGTAGATCACCAGAATGGCAGACGGCGGGATCAGTGACGCAAGCGTGCCGCCCGCTGCGACCACGCCCGCAGCAAAGCGTTTATCATAGCCGATTTTCAACATTTCGGGGATCGCAATCCGGGCAAAGACCGCCGCCGTGGCCACCGATGCGCCACTGACCGCCGCGAACCCCGCTGTTGCGAATACCGTCGATACGGCCAACCCACCGGGCACCCACGCAATCCAGCGTTTCGCCGCCTCGAACAGGGCTTTGGTCAACCCGGCATAGTAGGCCAGATAGCCGATCAAGATGAATGTCGGTATCAGGCTCAGCGCCTGACTGGACACCTTGGAATGCGGCACCTGACCGGCGGTTTTCACCGCCACAGTCAGCGCCCACATGAAGTCATCGGGGTCATAGCCTTTCTTGGACCAGAAAATCCAAATCAGCCCCACCATCCCGGCCAATGCAGCGGCAAAGGCCACCCGCATACCAAGGACCACAAAAACCAGCATCACGCCGGTGACGGCCAGTCCAATATCAATCGGTTCCATCGCCCTGCCCCTACTCGTCTCGGCCCGAGACATGCTCGGCTTCCATCAGCGCCTGCGTCGCCGCATCCATCACCAGCGGCACGGCCACGGGTGTCTCGGCACCTTGGACAAAAGCGCGGGCATATCCCCAAACCTGAAGCGATAATCGCACGCACAGCACGCCGAACGCCACAGGTGCCAGCAGTTTCGCCGGCCATAGCGGCAACGCTATATCCATCGAGCTATCACGACTCCACAGCGGTGAGCCGAAGTCGAAACTACGAGAGAAATGCGCCCAACTGCCCCAGACCATCAGGATCATCAGGATCAGGATCGCGAATGTGGTCAGAAACTCGGCCGCCCAGAGGAATCGCCCCTTAAGCGCGCCGACGACGATATCCATGCGGATATGCCCACCATCGCGCTGTGCATAGGACACGCCCATAAAGGCGATAAGCGGCATTGCCTGCTCGATCCAGTCCACATAGCCGGGCAGCGGGTTATTGAAAAAGTTTCGCCCGCTGACGGAAACCACCGCGAGGATCATCAGCGAAAACACCGCCAGACCACTCACCAATGCCAGCACTCGCTCCACCTTGTAGAGCCGCCGATCAATCCGGCTGATTGTGCTGTCGTCGGACAGAACAGAAGCTGCTCCTGCCATATCGTGTCCCCCCTGATTTTTTATTTTTATCGTTGAGGTTGCCTCCGGTCGTCCGGGCCTGATCGGGGACCGCACGCGGAGACAGAAGGCCCCGGGAAAAGCCCCGGGGCCGACCGGTTCACATTCCCTTCAACTCTTCCAGTTTGCTGGTGGCAAAATCATATAGCTCTTGCGCAGGCAGACCGCGGGCATTCATATCCTCGATCCAACTGGTCGCCGCAGGGCCGGCAACCCGCTCTTTGAACGCCGCCAGACCCTCGGCAGAGAAACTGACCCGCTCGATCCCGCGCTCATCCAGCGCCGGACCCCATTTGGCCATGGTATTGTTGGTATAGTTGTCAACGTAATGATCCAGCGCCTCGTCAATCGACCCCAACAGCGCCTCGCGGTTGGCGTCGCTCAGATCATTCAGGGCATCGGTATTGGCCACGACCGGGCAGTTGACTGTGCCGGGGTTCAGGTTGGTCGTCCACCACTTGCCATTCTCAATGGTGCCGAACGCCATGTGAGCATGAGGGGCAAAGGCCACAGCCTTGACCACGCCACTGTCCATCGCCTGACGCACTTCGGTTGCCGACATGGATGTTGGCACTGCGCCGACGGCTTCCATTGCCTTGCCGATCCCGCCGGTGGCGCGCACGCTCAGACCCTCGAAATCCTTCAGTGCAGCGGGTGCATCACCCAAACCGACCAGATTGTATTGCGGCATCGGCGATGGCATCAACAGTGTCGCGTTCCAACGCGCCAAATCTTCCTTGACCGCGTCCTGCGCATAGAGCGCCATCGACAATTCGCGCTCCTGCTCCAGCGTCTCGACGCCTAGGAAAGGCAGTTCCAGCACGGTAATGGTCGGGTTCTTGTCACGGTGATAGCCGGCACAGAACTGGGCCATCTCGAACGCACCGATGGAAATGCCATCAAGGTTTTCCTTGTTCTTGCTCAGGCCGCCGTAGCTGATGTTCAGCGTGAACTCGCCGTTTGTCTTTTCCGACACCAGCTCGGCCAGCTTTTCGACATGTTCGGTGAACGCGCGGCGCTTGCCCCAGACCGAGACATTCCATTCCGTCGCCATCGCTTCACCGGCAAAAGCCAGGCTGATCGCGGCAACGGCGCCATATTTTAGATAGTGTTTCATGCGTCTACTCCCATTGGACGTTCTTTTTTCATGGGGCACACGATAACGAACCAGCCGAGATTGCCAAACGACTATTTTGGACTGCGTGGAACGCGAGCCAAGAGAATCCGTACGACTTGGGTCTTATCTCACTACCGCAGAACGCAAAACGGGCGGCAACGGGAAATCCCGAAGCCGCCCGCCTGTTGTCAGAGCTTATGCGAGCTGAAGGTTCGCGGCGCTCTCGCGGCCGTCGCGGCCGGATTCGATGTCGAACGTGACTTTCTGATCATCTGCCAGAGAAGTCAGACCAGCGCGCTCAACGGCGCTGATGTGGACGAAAACGTCCTTGCTGCCGCCATCGGGTGCGATGAAACCAAAACCTTTAGTCGTGTTGAACCATTTTACGGTGCCAGTGGCCATATCCGTAGTCTCCTGATTGGTGCTGCCCGCATTGTGCGGCAACGTGGCGTAGTCGGTCTGGATCGAAAGACTGAACGCCGTATTAGGGAGACAGTTGGTCGAAAAAGAAAAACGTTTGCAGGGCGCATATGGACGCCCAGTGACGACATTGCAAGCGTTCCCTTCGCAATTGCAGTATCACCGCGCCAATTCTAGCGCGCTGATCCACTCTGCCTCAGCGCCCTTTCCAGACCGGATCACGCTTTTCCGCGAACGCCTTGGCACCTTCCATCTGATCCTCTGACGAATAAAGCACGTCAACCGTGGGATACTGCCGCCGGGCAATCTTGTTCATCGCACTCTGAAAATCTCGCCCCTCGGCATCTCGCACGACTTCCTTGATCGCGGCATAAACCAGCGGAGGACCACTGGCCAGATGATCGGCCAGCGCGCGGACCTCTTCCATCAGCTTGTCCGCGGCATGTATCTGGTTGATCATCCCCCAGCGCGCCGCCTCCGTCGCATCGATCCAGCGACCGGTCAGCAGCATCTCCATCGCGATATGATAGGGGATACGCTTGGGCAGCTTCACACTCGCCGCATCCGCCACCGTACCAGACCGGATCTCGGGCAATGCGAACTGCGCATGCTCGGCCGCAAGGATAATATCCGCGCCCAGCGCCAATTCCAGCCCGCCACCACAGCAGATACCGTTCACGGCGGCAATGATCGGCTTGTTCAGCTCGCGCAGCTCCTGAATACCACCAAAGCCACCGACACCGTAATCACCATCTACCGCATCACCATCTGCCGCCGCCTTTAGATCCCAGCCGGGGCAAAAGAATTTATCCCCCGCGCCAGTGATGATCGCTACGCGCAGATCGTCATCGTCGCGAAAATCGCGGAACACTTCCCCCATGATCCGGCTGGTGGCCAGATCAATCGCGTTGGCCTTGGGCCGGTCCAGCGTCACCTCCAGCACATGTCCGCGCCGCTCGGTCCTGACCGGTCCTTTGCTGTTGTCCGTCATGTTATCTCTCCTGTCCTGATGAGCGCATCCGCCGCCACCGCACCAAGAGGTGTGCAGATCAGCGGATTGACCTCGACCTCTTCCAACGCACCGCCATTTGCCAGCGTATAGTTCTGTACCGCCATAATCGCCGCAATGATCGCGTCACGATCCGCGGCCGGTTTACCGCGATACCCCCGCAGCAGAGGCGCGATACGTAGCCCATCCAGTGCCGCGCCGATCTCTGCCTCGGTGGCAGGAACCAATAACGAACCCGAATCGCGCAAAATCTCGGTCAGAATACCGCCTGCGGCCATGGTCAGAACATAGCCGTGCGCCGGATCGCGCACCACCCCGACCAACACCTCAGCCACGCCACCATCAATCATTTCCTCGGCCAGATAGGATTGCGCCTTCATCCCGACAGCCGCCTCGATCACTTCTGCCTTGGTCCGCAACCCGACCGCCACCGCGCCCGCTTCGGTCTTGTGCGCGATGCCTTCACCCTTCAGGACCAACGGCAGACCGATCTCGCGTACAGCGCGGCTCAGTTCTATCTTGCCATCCGCCCGTACACTGCGCGGCACCCGCAGCCCATGCGCCGCCAACGCCGCCTTACTCTCGGCCTCGGTCAGAACGCGCGTGTCGCCGATGCGCCCCGGATGCAACAGCGGTACGGGATCGACCGTCACACGGGCCGCAACATGCGCTGCCTCGAAGGCGCATAGCATCTCATCAATCCCCGCCATCGGAATGAGGCCCGCCGCCGCGATCTCTGCCGCCTTCGCCTCAGGCATATTCTCGGGCAGACTGGCAACAATGGCCAACGGTACGCCTGTCGCTTCGTGCGCGGCCTTACCAGCGGCAATCGTACAGACCCAACTGGCATCGCTGCACCGATCTGTACGCGGATAATCGACAACAAGACATCCCAGTGCCAGGTCCCCCTGCAGCGCGGCAGTAAACGTTTGCGCCATAGCGGGCGCATCGTTCCAGATGAACGTGTGGTAATCCAGCGGGTTCGCCAACGCCACCATCGGCCCCAGTGCCGCGCGCAAACCAGTGCGCTGCTGGTCATTCAGCGGCGGAAAGCTGACATTCCGACCCACGGCAGCATCGGCAACAAGGCTCGCCTCACCCCCGGAACAAGAGATAGAGATCATGCGGTTCGACGCTGATGGACCAGCAAAATGCATCAGCTTCAGCGTCTCCAGCAATACCGGCAGGCTCTGAACCTGCGCGATCCCTAATCGCCGCAACAGTGCAACAGCCCCCGTATCGCTGCCCGCCAGTGACGCCGTATGCGACACCGTGGCGGCGCGCGCCTGCTCTGATTTGCCGGCCTTAAGCGCGACAATGGGTTTTCCCAAGGCGCGGGCTTTGATTGCCAAAGCCTCGAAGGCGCGCAGATCGCCGATCCCCTCGATGTGCAGTCCCAGCGCCGTCACGCGGGGGTCGTCCAGCAATGCCTGCCCTAGATCGGCCAGCCCGATCTGCGCCTGATTGCCTGCCGTTGCCAGATACGCCACCGGCAAGCCACGTCTCTGCATGCTAAGATTAATCGCGATATTCGAACTCTGGGTAATCAACGCAACACCGCGATCCACACGCCCCCCGCCATGCTGATCCGGCCACAGCAGCGCACCGTCGAGATAATTTATAAAACCGTAACAGTTCGGCCCGACGATCGGCATCGCACCTGCTGCATCTAACAACTGATCCTGCAACGCGGTGCCATCACCGGTCTCGGCCTGCGCTTCGCGAAAACCACTGGCAAAACACACGGCCCCGCCAGCCCCCATCGCACTGAGCGCGCGCACCACGTCAATGGTCGCGGTCCGGTTCACCCCGATAAACGTGGCATCCGGCGCACCAGGCAAATCAGTCAGAGATGCAAAAGCCGTTACACCGCCCACTTCTGCGCGCATCGGATGTACCGGCCAAACCGGGCCATCAAACCCCATGCGTTGGCATTGCTCAATCACCGACGCACACCAAACACCGCCCCCGACAACTGCGATGGATTTCGGTCGGATCAGACGGGCAAGGTCACGCGTCATACTGGCACATCCACCAAAAGAGTTTTCATGCCTTCGGCGAGGATACTTGGAGCAAGAAGAAGACGCGGTTTCTTAACCTTCTTTGCCGAGAGTGGAGGGACGGTACAGGCGGGGACGCCGATGACCGTGCAAGGAGAAGAGTTACGATCTCTTCGCGAGGGGGATGCCATGGTGCCTCCCCCTTTTCTTCTTGCGTCAAATATCCTCGCCGAAGGCATGAAAACTCTTAAGCCCGTCATATCGGTCACGCGCCCAACGGACGCAGCATTTCGCGGCTGATAATATGGCGCTGAATCTCGGAGGTACCGTCCCAGATGCGTTCCACCCTTGCGTCGCGCCAGAACCGTTCGATGGGAAAATCATCCATCAGGCCCATCCCACCATAGATCTGGAGTGTCGCATCGGTGACCCGTGCCAGCATTTCGGTGGCGTAGAGTTTTGCACTCGCTATTTCTCGGTTGGCTGGCAAGCCCTGATCCAGCCGCCATGCCGACGCAAGAGTGAGGAAATCTGCGGCGTCGATCTCTGTGATCATATCCGCCAGTTGAAATCCAACGCCCTGAAACTTGCCAATGGCCTGACCGAATTGCTGACGTTCCGCCGCATAGACCAGCCCCATGTCAAAGCAGCGGCGCGCCCGACCTACCGACATGGTGGCAACGGTGATCCGCGTGGCGTAGAGCCATTCGTTCATCACTGCGAACCCGCCATCGACCTCGCCCAGCACCTGTGCATCGGGCAGACGGCAATCATCAAATTCCAGCACCATGTTCTTGTACCCACGGTGGCTGACCGATTTGTACCCGTCACGGATGGTGAATCCCGGCGTGCCACGATCCACGAGAAACGTTGTGATCCGCTTTTTCGGGCCCTTTGGTGTGTCATCTTCGCCGGTGGCAACAAAGACGATGATGAAATCGGCGTGATCTGCGCCCGAGATAAAATGTTTGGTCCCGTTTAGCACCCAGTCCCCGCCATCGCGCCGGGCGGAGCATTTCATGCCGCGCACGTCCGATCCCGCCCCCGGTTCGGTCATCGCCAACGCATCCATCCGCTCGCCCCGCACGGCGGGCAGCAGATAGCGTTCGCGCTGCTCACCCTCGCAAGCCATCAGAATGTTTTGCGGGCGGCCAAAGAAATGGTTAAGCGCCATCGAGCCACGTCCCAGTTCGCGCTCGACCAGTGCAAACTCAAGGTGGCTAAGACCAGCGCCACCCACTTCCTCGGGAAAGTTGCAGGCGTAGAAACCCAGTTCAATCGTCTTTTGCTTGATCCGCTCGGCCACGTCCGCGGGTACTTCGCCTGTGCGCTCGACGTCTGCCTCGTGAGGATAAATCTCGTTCTCGACAAAGCTGCGGACCGTCGAGACGATCATTTCTTGCTCTTCCGTCAACCCAAAGTTCATTGGCTCAATCCTTCATGTGCTGCGGCAAGGGCGGCGACGCGTGCGGCCACCTCTGGCCCCGGTTCACAGGTGCGGCGGGTCTCGAGGCTGACATGCAGCATAAACTGGTCGCATGTCGCCAATACTTCGCCATCGCTGGCACGCACCATTTCGTGCAGGCAGCGCAGTTTCTTGCGCACGCCCTCGGTGACGATCGTGCGGACCTGTACGCGCTCTCCGGCGTGTGTTTCCTTCAGGTATTTTATCGTCGTCTCCACGGTGAAGTAGCTCAACCCCGACGCGACATAGTCATCATCTGCGCCGACCGCTGCCATGATCGTTTCCGCCGCGTCCGAGAATATCTGACCATATCGGCCCTCATTCATATGCCCGTTCATATCGGTCCAATCCACGGGCACAACTCGGCTCTGGGTAATCATTGGTGCAGCCGCTACCGGTTCAGGACGCAGCTGACGCTCGTGCGCGCGCGCAACAGCGCCCGCCCCCCATTCGCCCTGCTTGAGCGATCGGATAATACCGATGAGATTGTTATCGCGGATCCGCTCCAGATCACGCGGCGCCAAATCTCCGGCCTGCCTGTCGCACTGATCGCCAACCTTGTTCACGAAGTCATCCGTCAAGTCGGGCACATCCATCAGCTTGGTCCACGGCCATTTCAGACACGGGCCAAACATCGCTAACATGGAACGCATGCCGCCCTCACCTCCGGCCAGATGAAAGGTCTGCATCGTCCCCATCTGCGCCCAGCGCAGACCGGGGCCATAGGCGATGGCCGCGTCGATCTCTTCTGCCGTGGCCACGTCGTCATGCAACAGCCACAGCGCCTCGCGCCACAGCGCCTCTTGCAGGCGGTCGCTGAGAAAGCCCTCGATCTCGACCCGGCAATGCAGTGGGTACATACCGATGCCTGCATAGATCTCTTTGGCCCGTTCAATCATCGTCGCGTCGGTCTGCGCACCGGCGACCAGTTCGACCAGCGGCAAGAGGTAAACGGGGTTGAACGGATGCGCCACGATCAAACGAGCGGGGTGGGTCATCTGTGATTGCAGCTCGGTCGGCATGATGCCCGAGGTGGACGATGCGATGATCCCCTCGGTATTGACCGCCTCGATCTGTGCATAGACCTTGTGCTTGATCTCGGTGCGCTCTGGCACGGCCTCGACGATCAGTGCGGCCCCTTCTGCGGCGGCCTCCAACGTTTCACAAAACGTAACGGCGCCCTCGGCTGGCATCGCAACATCGACCAGCATCGGCAGCGCGCGGCGGGCATTGTCCATCACGGCCCCGATCTTGCGTTCAGCTTCCGGGTCCGGGTCGAAAATACGAACGTTCCACCCATTAAGTGCGAACCGTGCGGCCCAGCCGCCGCCGATGACGCCGCCGCCGATGATGGATGCTGTCTTGGTCATGTCGTTCCCCATTGCGCATGTTTCGGGTCGCCCCCGACGAGGCAGATTGGCAGTTTCGTTTCCAAAAGGGAGAACCGAAATGCAGATTGAATTTCACGGATTGCCCAGCGATCAGGTGCATGACGCCAAAACCCAAGGGTGCGATGCTTACGGCCTGCCGCCGGAGGTGCATACGGCACAGGGCAGCGCCTATCCCTGTCGTCATTGTCTGCGCGAAACACCAGAAGGAGAGGATTACCTGATCCTCGCTTGGCGCCCATTCGAGGGGCTGAACCCCTATACCGAAACGGGTCCAATATTCCTGTGCGCAGAGGATTGCGCTGCAGCCGCGCCATCGGATGCCGCCCCGCCCATCCTGCGATCCGCGCAGTACATGGTACGCGGCTATACGGCGGATGAGCGCATCCTCTACGGCACCGGCCAGATTGTTGCGACAGGTCGGATCGCAGAGTATGCCCGACAGCTACTGACCGATCCACGCGTGGCATTTGCGGATGTGCGCAGTGCGTCGAACAATTGCTACCAATGCCGAATAACGCGTACCGGGTCATGACGTTACCAGCGCATCGGTGTGCCCGTCCACGGCAATGATTTGCCCCGACACTTTGCTTGCTGCCGGCGAGGCGAGGAACAAGGCCATATCGGCCAGATCATCGACATTGACCCATGTGCGCATTGAGACGCCAGTGACATAACTGGCGCGCACGGTGTCTTCGCTGCGCCCGCCTGCCGCCGCTTCCATCGCCACCACACGGTCCATCCTGTCGCCCTCGACTGCACCGGGACAGATCGCATTGACCCGTACACCCGCCGGGCCCAGTTCCGACGCGAGCGTTTTGGTCAGGCCATTCAGCGCCCATTTGGCCGACGCATAGGGCGAGCGCAGCGGATAACCAAACAGGCCCGCAGTGGAGGACGTGATGATGATCGACCCCGCGCCCTGCGCACGCATCAGCCGCGCGGCCCAGCGACAGGTCAGGAACGCGCCGTGCAGATTGACCCCGATGCAGGCCTGCCATGCGGCATAGTCCAGATCCTCAATCCGGCCCGCAGGCCCGCCGGTGCCAGCATTTGCGCAAACCACATCGACACCGCCCCAGACAGCCTCGATCCGGCCCAGAAACGCGGTCATTTGCGTCTCGTCGGTAACATCGGCCACTTCGGCGATAACATCCGGCAGCGCTTTGGCCACATCGGCCACAGCCGCTGCGTCTGAATCACAGATCGCCACACGGTCGCCCTGCGCCGCAAAACGTCGGGCAAGGCCAAGACCAATACCCGACGCACCTGCGGTTATCACCACGCGGCTGGTCATTCCGGGCACCGATAATATTCGCCCATACTTGCGCGTTTCCATTCACCTGCAGCGTACCAGATCCAGAGATGATCCTGATCCAGCATCAGAAAAAGATTGTCCTCGTAGCTGTCACCATGTGACTCGCAATCCAGCTTTAGCCGGGTCACGTTCAGGCCAACATCTTCGGTCTCGACTATGTCACAAACGCTCTCGTCAGTTGGCCTTCCCTTGCGGGTACTCGTCAGGCGAATCCGACGATGGTCGTCCTCTGGTGACGCGCACAGTGCCGGATCGACCACCCAATCGCCCTCCCACGGCGCAGCCAACGCGCTACCCGGCAGCAAAAACGCTATGCAAATTGTCGCGCGCGCAATCATGCTCGTGGCATCCGTTTGGTCAGGTTCAGTCTCGAACGCACCTCTTCGGGGCCGATTACCCGCGCGCCCATACGCTCGATAATCTCGACGGCGCGTTCGACCAGCTGATAGTTCTCAGCCAGCACACCCTTGTCGAGCATCAGGTTGTCCTCCAGCCCCACGCGGACGTTGCCACCCGCCAGGACCGAGGCGGCCACATAGGCCATCTGATCACGGCCAAGGCTGAACGCGGACCAGTTCCAACTGTCCGGCACGTTGTTCACCATCGCCATGAAAGTGTTCAGATCATTCGGCGCGCCCCACGGCACCCCCATGCACAGCTGCACCAGCACGTCGGGTGCCAGCACGCCATCTGCGACCAGTTGCTTGGCGTACCACAGATGGCCGGTATCAAACGCCTCGATCTCGGGTTTCACGCCCAGTTCGGTCATCATCCGACCCATTGCGGTCAGCATGCCGGGTGTGTTGGTCATCACGTAATCGGCCTCGGCAAAGTTCATCGTGCCGCAATCCAGCGTGCAGATCTCTGGCAGGCATTCAGCCACATGCGCCACGCGTTCGGTCGCACCGGCCATGTCCGTGCCTGCCGCGTTCAGAGGTAGCGGGTTTTCCGGATCGCCAAAGATCATGTCGCCACCCATTCCTGCGGTCAGGTTCAGCACGACGTCGGTATCAGATGCCCGAATGAGGTCGGTCACTTCGCGAAACATCCCGATGGCGCGGCTCGGCGCGCCGGTTTCTGGATCGCGCACATGGCAATGCACCACTGCCGCCCCCGCCTTGGCCGCAGCAATCGCGCTGTCGGCGATCTGTTGCGGACTGCGCGGCACATGCGGGCTGCGATCCTGCGTCCCCCCGGATCCGGTAACGGCACAGGTGATGAAAACCTCACGGTTCATGGTCAGGGGCATCGGGTATTCCTCCGGCTGTTGCTGGCCCTCAGGCTAGCGCGCTGGACGGGACACTGAATATGCCGTAATGGGCAATTATGATGCAGAAATGGACAAAAGCACTGGATGCTCCGATTACCATCGGCTTCCTGATTTTTGATCAGTTTTCCAACCTCTGCCTCAGTAACTGTCTGGAACCGCTGCGCGCGGCCAACGCGGTGGCACGCGGGCAATTTTTCGAATGGCGTATTCTCACACTGACAGGGGCAGCGGCCCAATCATCGAGCGGAATTCAGGTATTGCCGCACGGTGCGCTCGGCGATCTGGAACGGTGTGACTATCTCTTTGTCCACGCCAGCTATGGCCATGACAGTCACGACACCGCCCCCACCCGGCGGGCACTGCGCCGGGCGGCGCAGCAGGCGGGCACCATCGTAGGTCTTGATGCCGGGCCATGGCTGATGGCGTCGGCCGGGTTGCTGGACGGCCGCCATGCCACGCTTCACTGGGACATGCTGGACGCCTTCGCAGAGCGGTTTCTAGAGGTCGAGGTGGAACGCACACGCGCCGTGCGTGACGGGCCGGTAATCACCTGCGCCGGGGCAATGTCGGCGCTCGACCTGACACTTGATCTGATTTCGCAACATGCCGGCATGGCCACTCGTCTGGATGTCGAGGACCAGTTCATGCATGGCAATGAACGAACCGTCCCACGCGATATGCCCGGCGGTGACACCCTCGTACGCCGCGCCGTCGGGCTGATGCGCGACCATGTGGAACGACCGTTGGGCCTGACACAACTGGCCCGGCACCTGACCTGCCAGCCCCGGACGCTTGATCGGCGATTTCGCCGTGCATTAGGCGCCCCACCGGGTACCGTCTATCGTCACCTCAGATTGTCAGAGGCGCGAAAGCTGCTGGATGGAACGCATCTGGGCATTGCCGAGATTGCCGTTCGTTGCGGATACGAATCGCCCGCCGCAATGGGGCGTGCAATGAAGGCGCGCTATGGGCGCTCGCCCACGGCCCTCAGGAAGTATAGCCACCCGACCTGAGGCCGGAAGCCGCAAGTCCCGCCGCCTAAGAGGACAGGTCACCCGTTTCTTCTTCTAGGTGCAGTTTCATGTCGATCAGAACCTTTTGCAGCTGCGTGGTTTCACGCAACAGGCGCTTGGCCTCGTTCACGGTAATCACGCCGTCCTGAATCGACTGCTGGTATTCCCCCATCAGCATCGCGAACCGCTGGCTAAGCGCGATCACATCACTGTTCACGCCGCCTTTTTCCTTGGTATTGCGGCGATTTTCATCAAAGCTGAGGCTGATACCCTTCAACTCTGCCAACGCAGCGGTGACATGCGGGTAGGATGCCGCCTCTTCCAACGCGGCAACCGCATCAACTGGCATGAAACGGTCCGCATGCTCGGCGTGGTCAGAATAATAGCGGCCCAGCGTTGCCTTGGATTTCCCAGTCAACTGGCACGCGGGTTCAATCCCCACATCCTTCACCAGCGCCTCGGTATGTTTTTTCAGGTAACTGCCCATCGCCGCCATTCAAATGACCCCCAAGTATCCAAAGTCCCTCAACTCGGGGAACCCTCAAAGTCTTTTCCCATTAAACAATTCTCGCACGCATGTCATTTCTAAATCATTCCTTGAAATCAGGGAATGACTTGAACCCGACTGCCCACCAACGTCGTGCGTTCAGGCGGGGCGCGTCCCCCCGAGGCTTGTCCCGCCCCGTGTCGCGTCCATCTGGCGGCGTGCCGCCAGCGCACGCGCCCCGCCCAAAAATCACACACATGATTGAAATACCGCGATGCATCTGCAAAACCGGATCAATGGCCAAGCTCTATTTTCATTACTCCACGATGAACGCCGGTAAATCGACGTTGCTGCTGCAAGCGGCGTACAACTATCAAGAACGCGGTATGAAAACCTGCCTGATGACCGCACTAGCGGACGGGCGCGCGGGCTCAGGACAGATTGCCTCACGGATCGGCATTGGCCAGCCAGCCGAAACCTTCGTACCCAAAGAGGATCTCTTTACCAAGCTGAAGCGCATCATGGATGCTGATCCAGTCGCCTGCATTTTCGTCGATGAGGCACAATTTCTCAGCGCGGAACAGGTATGGCAGCTGGCACGCGTCGTCGATGATCTGGGCGTGCCGGTCATGTGTTACGGCCTGCGCGTGGATTTTCAGGGCGCACTCTTTCCCGGCTCGGCCGCGCTACTGGCCCTCGCTGACGAGATGCGCGAGGTGCGCACCATCTGCCATTGCGGCAAGAAGGCGACAATGGTGATCAGGCAGGACGCAAATGGAAATGTCGTGACCGACGGCGCGCAGGTGCAGATCGGAGGAAATGAGACCTATGTCAGTCTATGCCGTCGCCATTGGCGCGCGGCGATGGCCGCAGCGTAAGAAAATCGGCTCAACTCACCCGTTCGACGACAACCGAGCCGACCGAATAGCCCGCACCAAACGAACAGATCAGCCCCAGATCACCCGGCGCGAGATCGTCGGAATACTTGGAAAACGCAATGATCGACCCGGCGGATGAGGTGTTCGCATAGTCTTGCAGGATGTTGGGTTGTTCATCTGGCTTTGGCACCCGGCCCAGCACCTTGCGGCCGATGAAATCATTCATCGACTTGTTCGCCTGATGCAGCCAAAGCCGCTTGAGCATGTCCGCCTCGATCCCTTCATCCTCAAGATGCGACAGGATATGTTGTGAGACCAGCGGCAGCACTTCTTTGAAGACTTTGCGCCCCTCCTGCATGAACAGCATGTCGCGCCGGTCCTGCATCTGTTCACGGGTACGGCGCAGAAAGCCGTTATTGTTGCGGATATTGTTGGAAAACTGCGTGGCACATCGCGTGCTGCGAATGCGAAAATGCGCACCCTTTGCTGCATCTTCCGGTTCCAGCACTGCGGCGGTGCACACGTCACCAAAGATAAAATGGCAATCCCGGTCACGCCATTCCAGATGACCTGAGCAAATCTCGGGATTCACCACCAGCGCACAGCGAACTGACCCGGCCCGGATCATGTCAGCCGCCGCCTGCATCCCAAAGGTGGCAGACGAGCAGGCAACGTTCATGTCAAAAGCAAACCCACCCGCGCCCAGAAGCTGCTGAATCTCGACGGCGATCGCCGGATACGGCCGCTCGTGGTTGGAGGCCGCGCAAATAACCAGATCGACCTCGTCCGCCGTGCGGCCTGCCTGTGCCAGCGCATCGCGGCAAGCGCTCAGCGCCATTTCGGCCATGATCGACGGCTCATCATCGCTGCGCGCACGCAAATGCGGGTGCATGACCGCAGGATCAAGCACGCCGCTCTTGTCCATCACATACCGTTGTTCGATCCCGGATGCGCCGACGATGAACTCAGAACTTGAATGATCTTTCGCCGCCAGATCACCCGCCGCAATCGCCTGCGCATTCTCTGCATTGTAGGAATCGGCATAGGCGTTGAACGCGACAACCAACTCGTCATTGGTGATCGTTTCTTTGGGCGTAAAAACACCGGTGCCGGTGATTGCGGGGGATTTCATAAACAATGCTCCGAAATGCGTCTGCACGGATCATAGAGCGATTTATACGAAATCTGAATTGCGAAATCGTAATGACCTAACGGCGCGATTCAATTCACAGCGTTAGGAGGTGTATCTCCGTCAAAGAATGCCCGCAGATTGTCGACCGCCATCATGCCCATCGCCTCTCGCACTTCCAGCGCATTGGTACCCAGATGCGGCAGCAGAACCACATTTTCATGCGACCGCAGGGCATCCGGCACACGCGGCTCATGCTCGTAAACATCCAGCCCCGCCCCCGCGATACGTCCCTTGCCCAAGGCCGAGATAAGCGCACTTTCCTTTACCACATCCCCGCGCGAGATGTTGATGAAATAGGCATGTTTGCGCATCGCGCGAAAGACTTCTGTACCGATCAGATGATGGGTGTCCGCGCCCCCCGGAACGGCGGCCACAACGAAATCGGCAGCCTTGGCCAGCGCCTTCATGTCGTCCATTCGGCGCGCGTCAAAATCCAGCGTCTTTTCCGACCTGTTTACATAGATAACATCCATGCCAAAACCAAAATGACAGCGCCGCGCGATCGCCTGACCGATCCGCCCCATGCCGATGATCCCGACTGTTTTGCCGCTCATGTGCAGGCCCAGCATCTGCGTTGGATGCCATCCCTCCCACTGGCCTTTACGCACCATCCGCTCGCCCTCGCCGGCGCGCCGCGCACTCATCAACATCAGGGTCAGCGCAATATCGGCCGTGGCATCCGTCACGGCACCCGGCGTGTTGGTCACGGTGATGCCGCAGGCGCGCGCCGCGTCCACGTCGATATGGTTGTAGCCCACACCAAAATTGGCCAGCAACTTGCAGCGATGGCCGCCCTCCTCGAATATCCCCGCATCGAACCGATCACCCAAGGTTGGCAGCACCCCGTCATAGAGCGCAAGAGCCGCGCGCATTTCAGCCGGTTTCATCGGCAGCGTGCTTTGCCGTACTTCGACGTCAAAAGACGCTTCCGCGGCCGCGATCACGGGCGCAGGCAAAGGGCGTGTAAAAAATATCCGGCTCAATGCATGCGCCCTCCATCCGGCACGTCCTGATCCGGGCGCAGCAGGACGATCTCGCCATCCGCGTCAGGCAGGCCCAGCACCAGTACTTCGGACATGAATGGCCCGATCTGGCGTGGCGGGAAATTGACCACCCCCATCACCTGACGACCCAACAGGCTTTCGGGCGTGTAATGCGCGGTGACCTGTGCGGATGTCTTGCGCTCGCCGATGTCGCCGCCAAAGTCGATCCACATCTTGATCGCCGGTTTGCGCGCTTCGGGAAACGGCTCGGCGCGTGTTACCCGGCCCACGCGAATGTCGACCTTGAGGAAGTCATCAAAAGAAATCTCATCCGTCATTGCGCAACTCCCGCGACCGGTCTGCCGCAGCAGCAACAGTTTTTTCCATCAACGGCGGCAGGCCACTCTGCGCGTCCATCAGTACCTCGAGCCCGGCCTGCGTCGTGCCGTTCGGGCTGGTCACGTTCACGCGCAACTGTGCAGGCGTCTCATCCGCCGCCTCGGCCAGCGCACCCGCCCCCGCCACTGTCGCCTGCGCCAACTGCATCGCCATTGCGGCGGGCAATCCCTGCGCCTCGCCAGCGCGCGCCAGACATTCGATCATGTGAAACACATAAGCCGGGCCAGAGCCCGAAACGCCCGTCACCGCATCCATCTGATCCTCATTTTCCAGCCGCACCACCTGCCCGACGGCACGCAGCAGCGCCTCTGCCAGATCCATCTGTCCGGCGCCCGCATTCGCATTTCCGACAATCGCTGTGATGCCACGGCCCACGGCGGCGGGTGTATTCGGCATGGCACGGATGATCGGGCTGTCAGCCCCAAACGCCGCCTCGAACGCCGCAATCGGCGTCCCAGCCGCCACTGAGACAAAGAGCGTATCGCCCCCGCCCATCGCCGCTATGGCGGGCAGCGCATCCCCCATCATCTGTGGCTTGACCGCAATGAGAACGATCCCCGGTGCCGTCGGCAAATCCGCGTTGATCTGTACCCCGGTGCAGCGCAACCAGTCCGAAGGATTCGGATCAATCACCCAGACCGATGCCGGTGGCAGCCCATCAGACAACCAGCCCTGCAACATCGCCGATCCCATCTTGCCACAACCCAGCAGCACAAGACCCTTTTCGGCCACAAAATTCATGTCCATTCCGCGCCTCTCGTAATGCGTGTCTGTTCCTTGCCAGTGTTACGCCGCGCGATTCCGCTGGGCAACGCCAGATCGCCCAGACGGCAAAGTTTCGCACGAACGACACAACGCATCACGCATCTACTGGCGAGAACCATCTCGGGGGGCTTCCCCTCAATCATGGCTTACGAAGAGTGCCGCAGGCACTCATTCCGGTCACGCTTCCAGTCGCTCAGGCGCGCCCGTATGTCTTGGCAATTGCCACCTGCATGGCGTCGCGCGGATTGCGATCCCCCCAGACAACCAGCTGAAAGGCCGGATAATACCGCTCGGCACTCATCACGGCGGCGGTGATCAGCGTATCGATCTGTTCCGGGCTTGCCTCTTGTCCGCCCGCCATCACCAATCCGTAGCGATACACCATCAGCTTTTGCTCCAGCCAATATGTAAACGCCCCAGCCCAACACTGATCATTCACCTCATTGAGCATGTGATAAAGGCCGGGCAGCTTGTCCTCCGGCGGCTCCATCTCAAAGGTGCAGATCAGGCGCAGCGTCTCATCATAGGCCGACCACGCCAGCGTGATCGAATAGGTCCGCCACTGGCCTTCAACAGCCATGGCGATCTGATCGTCTCCGATCCGGTCAAAGTCCCATTCGTTGTGCTCTGCCAGATGTTCGACGATATCGATGGGATGAAGGTCTTCCTGTAGGTACTGCTCGGACAATGCCACGGTGCCACCTCGTTGGTTTTTGCTTTGCGGTCGGGGTGGATTGCGCCTCAACCGCTAGGTGCCTGCTCTATGGGCGGGGGCTATTCCCCACGCCCTTACCAGATATGGTGAGGCACCCGATTCGTCCTGTAAAGCAATTTGTTGTGGATAACCGCAATAAGTTGTGGACGCATGATCAAAGCCATCAATATGCAGCACACGTTCAGGCGTTCAGGTCGTCCAGTATTGCTTGGGCAAGCATCCGGTCGAAAACCCCCGCTTCATCGAGCCTATGCAAGCGCTGGATCAGATCGTCGATGATCCGGGTGTAGGTAATGATAGCTGCGTCTCGGCGCAGTTGTTCAGGGGCTTCCTTGATGATCGTCCTTAACGCGCGGGCCTTGGCCAAGGCACTCTTGACCTTGCGCAACTCTGTCTCCAGATCATCCGGCACGAGACCGGTCCGCCTGGGCAGGTTGCCCGTCTGCGCCGCACCAATGCCATGTTTTTCCGATCATGTTACAACCTTGACAAGATCACGAACAAAAACGCCCGCGCATAAGGTGTAAATTACTGAAATTGCGGCGCGTTTTTCTAAGCCTGCGAGCAGGCAAGGAACAAGTCAAATCAAACTTACGGAAGATTTTAGCAGATCATCCACGCGGATCCCCCCACGCGGCTCGAACGGATCAGACCGTTCAGAACACAGTTACGGGGTCGTCTTGCCTTCCAGCACATCCAGTCGCGCCTTGAGCACTTCGTTCTCCTCACGGGCTTTCTGCGCCATGGCACGCACCGCGTCGAACTCTTCGCGGGTGACGAAATCGCGATCAGCCAGCCAGCGATCCACCACCGAAGACATCGCGGTTTCGGCCTCTTGCTTGGCACCCTGCGCCACGCCCATTGCGTTGGTCATCAGTTGCGAAATATCATCGAGCACTTTGTTGCGGGTCTGCATCGTGTTTTTCTCCGGCTTTGCGTCTGTCCCCTATATGGGGCGCAGAGCCGCGCGCCACAAGGTTGACTTCACCCGCACAGAATGGGCAAGACGGGGCGAAATGCTGGCTATGATCCCCTTCCCCGATCTCTCTCCCGAGATCTTCTCTATTTCTGTCTTCGGGATGGAATTCGCGCTGCGTTGGTACGCGCTGGCCTACATTACCGGGCTGGTCGCTGGCTGGCGTATCATTGTGGACACCACGCGGCGCGCACATCTGTGGCCGGACGATACCCCCGCGCTTGATGAAAAGCAGGTCGATGATCTGCTGTTCTGGGTCATACTCGGCGTCATACTGGGGGGGCGGATCGGGTTCGTCCTGTTTTACCAACCGCTCTATTACCTTCAGAATCCGGCCGAAATCCTAATGGTCTGGCAGGGCGGAATGTCCTTCCACGGCGGGCTTCTGGGTGTCGTTGCGGTCAATTTCCTCTTTGCCGCCCGGCACGGTATCCGCCCATTGTCCATCGCTGATGTGATGTGCATGGTTGCCCCTATCGGCATTTTCCTTGGCAGGCTCGCGAACTTCGTCAACGCAGAGCTTTGGGGGCGGCCGACCGACCTGCCATGGGGCGTGGCATTTCCCGGCGCGGCAGCACAGAACTGCGCCGACGTCCTGACACTCTGCGCGCGCCATCCCTCGCAACTCTACGAGGCCCTTCTGGAAGGGCTGCTACTGGGCGTGATCCTGCTGTGGCTCGTCTACCGTCGCAGCGCGCTGAAAACGCCGGGGGTAGTGGCGGGCGTTTTCTTTATCGGCTACGGATTGGGCCGTTTCATTGTCGAATTTGCGCGTCAGGCAGATGCACAATTCATCAGCGCAGATAACCCGATGGGTTATGTTCTACAGATCGGCGGCGCAGGCCTCAGCATGGGGCAACTCTTGTCGCTGCCGATGGTCATCGTGGGCGCGGGCCTGATCGTACTGGCGCGACGAAACAAGAGCGCCGCCCCATGACACCGCTCTACCGGCACCTGATCGCACAGATAGCCGAGACCGGACCGATACCACTGGCAGACTACATGCAAACCTGCCTGATGCACCCCGATCACGGGTATTACGCCACGCGCGACCCGCTGGGGGCGGCAGGCGATTTCATCACCGCACCTGAAATCAGCCAGATGTTCGGTGAATTGCTTGGTCTGTCGATCGCCCAGACATGGCTGGATCAGGGCGCGCCATCTGCATTTGCCCTGACAGAGCTGGGACCGGGGCGCGGAACATTGATGGCCGACATGTTGCGCGCTGCGGCAAAAGTACCAGGGTTTACGGCCGCGGCACAGGTGCATCTGGTCGAGGCATCCCCGACCCTGCGCGCCGTTCAGCACGAAACCCTGCAAGGCACATCCGTGGACTGGCACGATCGGCTGGAGGATGTGCCCGATCTGCCGATATTCTTGGTCGCGAATGAGTTTTTCGATGCCCTCCCAATCCGGCAAATGCAGCGTGACGGGTCAGGATGGCGCGAATGCTGTGTCGGCCAGCAGAACGGCACGCTCACTTTCGGGCTGGGCGCGTGCCTGCCTGTGCCTGCGCTGGAACATCGACTGGCAGACACCAATGATGGCGATATTGTCGAGCTTTGCCCACTTGGCACAAGCATTGCCAACCAGATCGGCCACCGCATCGCGACCCATGGCGGCGCAGCGCTGATCGTGGATTATGGCGATTGGCACACGCTCGGCGATACCTTTCAGGCACTCAGCGGCCATGCCCCGACTGATCCGCTGGCGGCACCGGGCACCGCTGATCTGACCGCGCATGTGGATTTCGAGGCGCTGGCACAATCAGCCGCCCCTGCGGCGCATAGCCGCCTCATCCCGCAGGGTGTGTTTCTGGAACGACTCGGGATCACACCGCGCGCACAGACCTTGGCCAACGGCATGCGCGGTGCAGCGCTGGAGGCCCATATCGCCGCACATAGGCGCTTGACCCACCCAGAGGAAATGGGGACGCTCTTTAAGGTGATGGCCCTTTATCCCAAAGATGCCACCCCTCCACCCGGATGCACACAATGACACTGGAGATTTTGACCGCCGATAGCCTGACACCGCTGCGCCACGGCTTCTTCACCCGCAAGGGTGGCGCGTCATCAGGCATCTTTCGCGGGCTGAACTGCGGTATTGGATCTTCTGACCAGTCCGAAATCGTTTCCATTAACCGGGCCCGCGTCGCCGCTGCGATGGAAGTGCCCCACGATCACCTTCTCACTGTGCATCAGGTTCACTCTGCGAGCGTGGCCATCGTCGATGGACCGCTCACCGAACGCCCCCGTGCCGACGCAATGGCCACGCGCACACCGGGAGTGGCGCTTGGTATTCTGACTGCGGATTGCCAACCGGTCCTGTTTGCCGACCCGACTGCCGGCGTCATCGGTGCGGCGCATGCAGGATGGCGTGGCGCGCTGGACGGTGTGCTGGAGGCGACGCTTGATGCAATGGAAGGTCTTGGCGCCGATCGCGGCAACGTGTCTGCCGTTATCGGCCCCGCAATCAGTCAAGCCGCCTACGAGGTAGGCCCCGAGTTTCTGGATACCTTTCTGGCTGAGGACACGGACTATTCCCGTTTCTTTGCTGGCGGATCAGGCGACCGGATGCATTTCGACCTCACAGGGTTCGGGCTGCATCGGTTGCGTACCGCAGGCGTCGGCCATGCGGAATGGACGCGCCATTGTACCTATGGCGATTCCGAGCGGTTCTATTCCTTCCGCCGCGCAACACATCTGGGCGAGGTCGATTACGGGCGTCTGATTGCTGCAATCAGGCTCTGATTGCGGCTTCCGTTTCCGACGCCGCGTTGATCCGCATGGGTGTTTGGGCGCCGCGCGGGATCGGCGCTATGTCAAAAAATGTCCGATTTAGGCAAAACAGCGGCGACACCATCCCGCATTTGCCCCAATTCACCTCATACGTGCATTACGTGACTCAGATACCGCGTCAATCTATGGATTATAATTGATACATTTCAATATCTTACATTTTTATCAGATGATAAAGGCGAAAAATTTGGATCGCTTTTCGAAATAAAGACGAACCGCCAAACCTTGGCCTCAAAGCCTTGTCATATTGATCCTCAGACAAACAGCAGACCTGCACGGCGGGCAATCTTGAGGAGACAAGGCAGATGAAGATGAAACAAAAACGCTGGATGAAATCCGTTCTCGCCACCAGCCGGACAGAATTGCCCCAGATGCCGTTCCACCGCGGGAACCGCCAGAATGTTGCGATCCGCATGTGCGATGACGCGTCCAATCAACTGCGCAGGGCCTGAGTGTCGCAATGTCAAAAAAGAGTTTTTTACGAGTGCATCGGGTTGAACTTCATGTGGGGTCGCCCCTTGTTTTGGGCGGCCTCACTTTCCTATCCCGCGTTTGCTGGCACGCCCCGGCAGGAACGCCCGCGAATCGCAATGTGGCAATCCCGTCCACGAAGCAGCAACAATGATTGCAACGAACACAGGATTGACCCCATTCATGCAAGCAATGTTGGCAATTAATTGACGATCCGCGCGATTAACACGTATTTTACCTGCAATGACATGCAGGCGACACTTGTCCATCTGTCGTTGTCGGTGGGGGCCGACGCGGTTGTGACAACCTCAAAAGGGTAACACAACATGGTCTACACCCCCTCTGCGCTGAATCTGGTCAGCGCCATGCGAGCCGAAGCAGGCTTCGCCGAAGAATATACCTCCCTGCGCGGGATGCGTGCTGAGCGTGCGCAGCCAATGATCGGATATGACGTGCAGTACCTGTGCGGCGACGGTCAAATCGGGTCCGCGCGACATCGTGCCCCGGCGACCGCACCCTTCCTTGATGCGTTTTCCGCCTTTGCACGCGGGACCCTGATCGCAACCACCCAAGGCCCTGTTGCGGTCGAGGACCTCAGCCCCGGAATGAAGCTGATAACCAATGAACGTGGTCCATCGCCGCTCTTGTGGGTCGGTGCGATGACGTTGCGCCCTGACGCGTGTGCCTTCGGTGAATCCGGTCCGCGCCTGTTCCGGATCATGGCCGAAGCGTTAGGGATGGCGCGTCCGATGACCGATCTTATGACCGGACCCGGCGCACGCATTCTACAACGCACTCCCGGCCGGCGGGATCAGAGCCTGCGCCCCGTGCGTGACATGCTGGACGGTATGCAGGTTATCGAATTGCGCCCGCCCAGCGCAGTTCAGATGTACCATCTGCTGCTCCCGCGTCACGCGACGATTACTGCCGCCGGACTCTCGGTCGAGACGTTCCACCCCGGACCCGGCTTTGACCAGTCAATGACATATGATGATCTGGCTCAGTTTATCGGGCTTTTCCCGCATATCCGTAAGCCCGTGGATTTCGGCAGCCTTGCCCATCCGCGCGCGCCGCTGCGATCACAAAACGGACTAAATGTCGCCTGAGCCGGACGCCTGAGGCCCTGTAGTCAAGCCTCTTTGGTCAGCCGTTCCTCCAGCACATCGAACGGCACCCCCGGCTCATCCTTGGCACCGCGAATAACCAGCGAAGTTTTGACGCTGGCCACGTTTTCGGCAGCAGTTAGTTCTTCGGTCAGGAACCGTTGAAAGCTGCTCAGGTCCGGCGCCACGCATTTGAGGATGAAGTCCACTTCGCCATTCAGCATGTGACACTCGCGCACCAGCGGCCACGACCGGCAGCGCGCCTCGAACGCGCTCAGGTCCGCTTCGGCTTGGCTCTGCAACCCGACCGAGGCAAACACCTGCACCTCAAACCCCAGTTCGCGCGCATCTACTTCGGCATGATAGCCACGAATATATCCGCTTTCCTCCAGCGTGCGCACACGCCGCAGGCATGGCGGCGCCGAGATGCCGACACGGCGGGCCAGTTCCACATTAGTCATCCGGCCATCGGCCTGCAATTCGGCCAGAATTTTGCGGTCGATCGGGTCAAGCCGGGTTGTCGCCATGTCGCACCTATTTTTAGAAATTCGCGTTTACGCTATTGCCGTTTCTTACATCAGGGTCAGGGGCCGCGCAACAATGTTTCGCGCTCGCGCAACATCGTTTCGCAACCTTCCGCTGCATGATGCACACACAGGACCGCATTGCAGGGGTTTCACCCCGGCGCACGCGCGTCTATATCAGGCCAATACGCTCACACAACGACTGATCGAGAGGCACGCCCAATGGCCGATACCCGCAAGACCAAAGTTCTGATTATCGGCTCCGGCCCGGCGGGCTACACGGCGGGTGTTTATGCCAGCCGTGCGATGCTGAATCCGATCCTCGTTCAGGGGATCGAACCCGGCGGCCAGTTAACCACCACCACCGAAGTTGAAAACTGGCCGGGTGACACCGAGGTACAAGGCCCCGACCTGATGGTGCGCATGGAGGCCCACGCCAAAGCCATGGGCTGTGAGATCATCGGCGATATCATCAGCAGCATTGATTTCGATGCACGCCCCTTCGTCTGCCAATCCGACAGCGGTACGGTCTACGAAGCCGATGCAATCATCCTTGCCACAGGTGCACGCGCCAAATGGCTGGGTCTGCCCAGCGAAGAGAAGTTCAAGGGCTTCGGCGTCAGCGCCTGCGCCACTTGCGACGGATTTTTCTATCGCGGCCAGGAAATCGTCGTTGTCGGCGGCGGCAACACTGCGGTCGAAGAGGCATTATTCTTGACCAACTTCGCCTCCAAGGTCACGCTGATCCACCGCCGTGATGAATTGCGCGCCGAGATGATCTTGCAGGACCGGCTGATGAAGAATCCCAAGATCGAGCCGCTCTGGTTCCATCAACTGGAGGAAGTCGTTGGCACAGAAAACCCGCTGGGCGTCGAGGGTGTCCGCGTGAAACACGTAGAAACAGGCGAGATCACAGAAATCCCGTGCAAGGGTGTCTTTATCGCCATCGGTCACGCCCCCGCCAACGAACTAGTCAAGGACGTGCTGGACACACATATGGGCGGCTACGTCGTAACCAATCCTGACAGCACCGAAACCTCGATTCCGGGGATTTTCGCGGCCGGTGATCTGACCGACTGGAAATATCGTCAGGCGGTAACCTCTGCCGGGATGGGCTGCATGGCCGCCCTCGAAGCCGAACGTTGGCTGGCCGAACAGGATGATGCACCACGCGATGAAGTCAGCGCGCCACTGGGATATGGTGCCGAGGTACCAGCAGGCGAGTAACTGAACCGCCCAAAATGGTGGAGGAACTGTCGATGTCACCCAACGATTGGTATACGGTCCAACAGGTCGCGTCCGGTGTGCATGCCATTGGCGAGCCGCATTACCACCAGCAAAACTGGAGCTACCTGATCTGCGGCGGCGAACGCGCCCTGCTGTTTGATACCGGCTCTTACTATGGCGAAATCGCACCCATCGTTGCAGGCCTCACCGATCTGCCTTTGACCGTGATTCCATCGCACATGCACTACGATCATCTGGGCAACGTTCTGGCCTTTGACACTGTCGTGCTGCCCGATCTGCCTATCCTGCGGGACTGCGTCACAGATGGGATCATGACCCCGACCGAGACGCTGTTTCTTGGCAAGAGCGAGGACCGCGTGCCGCCCAGCTTTGCAGTTGCTGGCTGGTTGCCAATTGGCAGCACGATTCAGTTGGGCGATACTGCACTTACCCTGCTGCACACACCCGGCCATTCGCCTGACAGTGTATCACTCTGGTGGCCAGAGGCGGATCTGCTCTTTGCGGCGGATTTCCTCTATCATGGTCCGCTCTATGCACAGGTGCCCGGCGCACGGCTCACCGACTACGCCGAAACGGCGCGAACCCTGCGCGACACCATTCGGGACACGACCCGTATTCTCGGCGCGCATGGCAATGCCCCCAGCCCCGGCGCAGCCACTGCACCGGAACTGGACCGCAGCGGTCTGGATGCCCTGCTGACATGCCTGAAGACACTGCGCGCAGCCCCCCCGGAGCTATCCGGGAAGGCAACCAAAGAGCTGACCGTATCGCCGCTCAACACACTTATTATCAATTCCGAGGCCCTGAGAGGCTTTCACTAAGGCTGCACTTGGCCGCTGATTCGGGCAGCGAACCTTCAAACCTCACGCATATTGCGTAAATGATACCATAAGTCTCATTTTGTAATATTTCCCCGCACATCTTCGCTTTTTGGCTGCCGATAAGTGTCGATTCCGTAACGAAAGTAACTTCTCACTGCATAGTAAGAAGCGATTTCTTGCGCAAACGGCACCGTATGGAGTAGCTCTTGTTCTCGCGAACTATGTCTCAAGACATAGATGGCGCATGTTGTCAGAATTACGGGTGGGTGAATTTTAGCGCAACGGTATGGGCGCAATGACTGCAAAATTGGAGGGACATATGCCCAGCTTGAAAAAGACGCTGATCAATGCGCTCGCTGGTACTGCGATGATGGCATCATTCGCCATGGCCGACACGCAGGCAAAACCGAATTCCGCCGCGATCACACCAGCCGAACCACTTAGTTTCAGCACGCAATCCTCGGGGGTTTCCTCATTTGTGCGCGGACCCAGTTGGATGTTGCTGGGCTTGACCTTTCCTTCAGGCGATAGCGGCTGGGACGTTCTGGGCGGCGGCGGCACGCCAGAAGGTATCCTGCACTATAATCAATTCTCTGGCGGGCGTCTCGAATTTGGCTGGGAAATCGCTGCGGCACAGGCCGCCGCTTCGTCCAGCTTCTTTGGGGGGCTGACACCCTATTTCGTGCTCGGCATCATGGCCCAGCAGAACAAAGTCAACTATCTGGTGCCAACCGGCGGAGGGTTCTCCCCGACCGGAAGAGGCGCCCGTACAAAACTGCACGGTGTCTATGGCGGCCTGAACGTTCTGGTCCTCGGCGACCCCATCGGGCAATCTTCGGCTCTGTCGTCCTCTGCCGCCAGCAGCCTCGGCTTTAACGGATTCGGCTGGATGCTGTTCGCCAACGCCGGTTACGGTCAGGCCAAAGTCGATGTGCCCAACTTCAATTTCTACCGCAGGGCAGACGGCGCCTTCTTTGACGTCGGGACACGGTTCATGTTCGACTTTGGGTTGATACAGGGTGGACCCGGCATTTCGTGGCTATACTTTGACAACGGGCCGATCAAGATCGATCAGATGCTGTATTCGCTCGATTTCCTGATCCCGTTCTAGTTCCGGACCAACAGTTGCCGGCCGGATGCGTAATCCGGCCACTGCACCGCCTCACGCGCTGTTCAATACCGCCTGCGCCGCGCGTCCCATGTAATCACCCCATCCATCCGCTTGCCCCTGCGCTCTGATCAGCGCAGGGCGCAGCGTTTCATACTGTGCCTCGGATACATCCTGAACCGCGCGGTGAATATCCGCTTCGCTCTGGCACAGGATCATGCCGCTCGTGTCGATGAAATCAGCAATATTGGGACAGCCCCAATATATCGGCACAGTTTCGCACAGCACCGCATCCAGTAGCTTTTCAGTAAAGTAGTTCGGTTCGCGCACGTTCTCGATCACGATGGAATAGCGGTACGGGGCCAGCCCTTCGGCCTTGGCGCCAAAGGGGATGTATCCGCCCCCCATCGTATCCACGTCCAACCCTTTGGCATTCGCCCACGCAGCGACGCTATGACGTAGCTGATGCCCTTCCTGCGATCGTTTCGCCGAAGCAATCAGTGACGTCATCCGCGCCTTGGTCACGTCCAGATCGCGCCACTCCGGTACCCATGTGCTGCCGTGGGCAAAGAAAATTCCATTGGGGATGGCTGCCAACAACGCCTCGTTGCAGGTCAAAACACGGTAAAATCGCCGGTGGCTCCATCGCAACTTTTGCAGGTGATGGCCGTGGATCGCGGGCGGCTCCATCACCATGATCGAGATATGCGCACGGATCCCCCAGAAGGGACGAAAATGCAGCGTCGTTCGGGGGAAAACAATCAGGTGATCATCGGGATCAAGATCACGCAGGCAGTGACCCGAAATGTCTGCGGGTACCCCCAGCGGCCAGATCAGCTGCTCAAGCGGTATCATACCGGGCCGTGGGCCCAGCTTCATATTGCTGGGCAGAATGGCGATTTTGGGGGAAGCTTGCAGCACTCGGGGTTCTCCATCCAGTGCCGCGTGATAGGCGCTGTGACGCTGCGGCGCAATGGCGCTTGGACGGACGGGGATGCCGGGCAAATGCCCAGCCTACCCCACCGTGCGCGCAAGCAGTGCGTTCAGTGTACAGTTACCGGCGTCAGATCGTTCTGCCGCGCCAGCACAAAGGCCAGCTTGCGATCACGGACCAGCGCCAGACGCTCGCCCTCGGCACTATGCACTGCATAGAGCGTCTCCAGCCCCTGCACCTGTGCCTGCACCTCTTCGGGCAGATCAGCCACATCGACCGACCGCACATAGGCGATGCGGTTCCGCTCGCCTGCGCCGAAATCATACTTCGTATCCATAACTTTACCCTCCTCAGGCGCGTGTCTTGTTGATCTTGATCGTCTGAACCACGGTCTCGGGCGTGGCCCGTGTCAGGTCGATATGCAGCAATCCGTTTTCCATGATTGCAGCACCCACTTCGACCCCATCGGCCAGTACAAAAGATCGCTGAAACTGGCGCCCGGCAATGCCACGATGCAGGAAAACCCGCTCGCTCATGTCGTCATTCTGACGGCCACGAATGACCAGTTGCCGATCCTCAACCGTTACCGACATGTCATTCTCGGCGAACCCGGCCACAGCCAGAGTAATGCGATAGGAGGTGTCGCTGGTCTGCTCGATATTGAACGGTGGGTAACCTTCGTTACCGGATTTGGCGCTGCGTTCCAGCAACCGCTCCAGCTGTTCAAATCCCAGCATATAGGGGTGGGCCCCCAAAGTCAGTTTTGTCATCGACGCGTCCTTGAAGCTAAGCGACTGGTCCATATGCACGGCAGCCCCATTTCGGCGACTGCTGCTTGTCATCGAATATGGGCACTCGTACCCACCCCTGCAAGGGCTTTGCGAAACGTGCAACTCAGCCTATCGTGTTCCGGCACGTATGGGTGGGGGAATCAGGCCTATGAACGCCTTTGGCGAACTTTCGATGAAATCGGACGACGTTCTGCACGTCGAATTGATAGAATTCCGCCGCCAACACCGTGATCTGGACGTAGCGATACAGGCTCTGGAAGAGCGCGGTGCGCGCGACCCCCTGACGATCAAGCGGCTCAAACAACAAAAATTGCGTCTCAAGGACCGTATCGCCTATATTGAGGACCGTCTGACACCGGACATCATTGCCTAGGCGTCGCGTCTGGGTATAGTGCGCGCTCTAACATTGAGGGGGCAGTATGCCAGACGTGACAGTAGGGATCATCATGGGCAGCCAATCGGATTGGCCCACGATGAAAGAGGCCGCCGATATCCTCGACACTCTGGGTATTGCCTATGAAACACGCATCGTGTCGGCCCACCGTACACCAGACCGCCTGTGGGACTATGGAACCAAGGCCGCCGGTCGCGGACTGAAAGCGATCATCGCAGGGGCGGGTGGTGCCGCGCATTTGCCCGGAATGATGGCGTCCAAGACCCGCGTGCCGGTCATCGGCGTCCCGGTTCAGACCAAGGCGCTGTCGGGTGTCGACAGCCTCTATTCAATCGTCCAGATGCCACGCGGCTATCCCGTCGCCACAATGGCCATCGGCGCGGCGGGTGCTGCCAATGCCGGCCTGATGGCCGCCGCGATCCTTGCCAATGGCGACCCAGGATTGGCGGAACGGCTGGATGCGTGGCGTGCCGCGCTCTCAGCCTCGATCCCGCAGGAGCCACGCGATGACTGAAGCACTGAAACAGGGCGCGACCATCGGTATTCTGGGTGGCGGTCAATTGGGTCGCATGCTCAGCGTTGCGGCAGCGCGACTGGGGTTCAAAACCTGCATTTTCGAGCCTGGCGCAGACTGCCCCGCCAGCCATGTTGCAGACACCCATATTCAGGCTGGATACGAGGACGAAGGCGCATTGCGCACATTTACAGCCGCCGTCGATGTCATCACCTTTGAGTTCGAAAACATCCCGACCTCGGCGCTCGACATTCTAGAGACACTCAAACCCGTCCGACCCAACCGCAAGGCGCTGCGCGTCAGTCAGGACCGGCTGGTGGAAAAGGCATTCCTGAACGATCTGGGCCTGAAAACCGCGCCATTTGCGGCCGTGGATGATGGCGTAGACGTGACGCAGGCCATGTCCGAAATCGGCCTGCCGGCAATCCTGAAAACACGCCGTTTTGGTTATGACGGCAAAGGGCAGGCACGGATCACCGAACCGAACGAGGCCGAGGCGGCATTGGCCGCGATGAACGGCGCACCATCACTCTACGAAGGCTTCGTTGATTTTGACTATGAAGTATCAGTAATCGCCGCGCGCGGGCTTGGCGGTGATGTGGCCTGCTATGACCCCGGCGAAAACGTCCACGAAGGAGGCATCCTGCGCACCACCACCATCCCTGCCCGCCTGAACGCGTCGCAGCGCACTGATGCGGTCCTGCTGGCCGCGCAAATTCTGAACAAGCTGGACTATGTCGGCGTGATGGGGGTGGAGCTGTTCGTGACCGGCGATGGCCTCGTGGTGAACGAGATTGCCCCACGCGTGCATAATTCAGGTCACTGGACCCAAAATGGATGTACCGTCGACCAGTTCGAGCAACACATCCGCGCCGTCGCTGGCTGGCCGCTGGGCGGTGGCACCCGGTATGCAAATGTGGTGATGGAGAACCTGATCGGCGACGACATGGCCCGCGTGCCGGAACTGGCCAAAGACGGCACCGCCGCGCTGCATCTCTATGGCAAGGCAGAGGTCAAACCGGGTCGCAAGATGGGCCATGTGAACATGATCACCGGCCCGGCCTGAGCGCCGCACCCGGCCTTATCGCCGGGTACGCTTCACTTTCTTCTTCACCTTCGCCGCCTTGCGTTTGGCTGCGCCCAGCTTGCGCTTGGGCGGTTTGCCACGCCCGCCCGACGGCCCACGCGTGGCCGCCTTGCCCTCGATCGTAATAAGGTCGAGCGCGATACCACCCGTCACCGGCGCGGCCTCCGCCAGCTTGACCGTCACCCGTTGACCCAACCCGATCACCCGGCCAGTGTCAGACCCCATCAGCGTGCTGGATTCTTTGTCAAAGTGGAAATACTCGCGCCCCAGATTGCGGATCGGGATCAATCCGTCCGCGCCGGTTTCATCCAGCCGGACAAAGACGCCGAACTTTGCCACGCCGCTGATGCGTCCGCTGAACTCCTCGCCAACCCGCTCACTCAGGAACGCCGCCAGATAGCGATCATTGGTGTCGCGTTCAGCCATCATACTGCGCCGTTCAGTCTCGGAGATATGCTGCGCCGTCGCCTCCAGCCGATCCTCATCGCCCGGCGTCAGCCCGTCATCACCCCAACCATGCGCCGTAATCAGCGCGCGATGCACGATCAGGTCCGCATAGCGCCGGATCGGCGACGTGAAATGCGCATAAGCCTTTAGCGCCAGTCCGAAATGCCCAAAGTTACTGGGCGCATAATAGGCCTGCGTCATGGCGCGCAGGGTGCTCATGTTGATCTGCTCGGCATGGTCGGTGCCCGCCGCACCGCGCAGCAGATGATTGATGTGGTGGGTTTTCAGCACCTGTCCCTTGGCCAGCGTCAGCCCCGCCGCCTCGGCCACTTCGCGCAATATATCCAGTTTTTCTTCTGGCGGTTCTTCGTGAACACGGTACAGCAATGGTGACTTCTTGGCCGCCAACACTTCGGCAGCGGCGACATTGGCCAGCACCATGAATTCTTCGATCAGTTTGTGCGCATCCAGCCGATCACTGAAATTCACGCTCAGCACCTCGCCTTCCTCGCTCAGCTCAACCTTGCGTTCCGGCAGGTCCAGATCCAGCGGCTGCCGGTTCTTGCGCGCCGTTTTCAGCGCATCATAGGCAGCATAAAGTGGCGCGATCACATCATCCATCAACGGACCGCATTTGTCATTCGGCGCGCCGTCCATCGCGGCCTGCACCTCTTGGTAATTCAGTGATGCGGCAGAGCGCATAAGACCACGCACGAATTTCTGCCCGATCTTCTCGCCCTGTGCGTTCACCACCATGCGCACCGCTATGCAGGCGCGCGGCACACCCTCGTGCAGCGAACACAGATCACCCGACAGCCGATCCGGCAGCATCGGCACCACGCGATCCGGAAAATAGCTGGAGTTGCCGCGCTTGCGCGCCTCGCCATCCAGCGCCGAACCGGGCGTCACATAATGCGCAACATCCGCGATGGCGACCCAGATAACATGGCCGCCCTCGTTTTTCGGGTCATTATCGGCATGGGCGTAACACGCATCATCGTGATCGCGCGCATCCCATGGGTCAATGGTGATCAGCGGCATGTCCCGCAAATCGGTGCGCCCCTTCAGGCCCGCAGGCTTCTGGGCGTCTGCCTCTGCAATCACCGCATCGGGAAATTCATCCGGTATGCCGTGCTGGTGAACCGCGATCAGCGATACGGCACGCGGCGCGCTGGGATCGCCCAACCGCGCCAGAATACGTGCACGCGGCAGGCCCATGCGATCCTTGGGGCCTGATTGCTCGGCCTCCACCAGTTCGCCGTCCTTGGCCCCGCCCGTGGCCCCCTCTGGCACCAGCCATTCCTTGCCGTCGCCCTTGTCGATGGGCAGGATACGCCCACCTTCGCTGCCTTTGCGAAACACGCCCAGCACCTTGCGCGGGTTGGTCCCGATCCGTCGAATCAACCGCGCCTCGTAATGATGCGCCTCGCCAGACACCTCTTGCAGACGGGCCAGAATACGGTCACCGGGGGCCATCGCCGGATCACTGGCGCGTGGGACCAACAGGACAACCGGCTCGACACCGCTGCCCTGCCATTCCAGCGGACGCGCCAACAGATCGCCATCCGGCGTCGGTTCCGCCACTTGCAGCACGCTGACAGGCGGCAGGCGATCAGGATCGCGATACGTCTTCTTGCGCTTTTCCAGATGCCCTTCGGCTTCCAGTTCTTTCAGCAGGCGTTTCAGGTCGATCCGCGCCGCACCTTTGATTCCAAAGGCCTTGGCAATATCGCGTTTCGAGGTGAGGGTCGGGTTGTCCGAGATCCACTGCAGGATGTCGTCACGTGTGGGCATCTGGCTCATGGGGCTGACCTATCACGCCGCGCCGCGGGCGTCATCTGCGATTTCTACGGTATGTCTGGCCTCTTGCGAGACTCAGACAAGGTCTATATCTGACCCTGTATGACACGCATTATAGACATGGACGACCGCGCGCGCCTGCCTTGGCGGTTTTTTGGCGCAACGTTGAGCATACTCGCACGCCTATGAGGCGCGCAGTCCCATGTCACCACGCCTGAATTCCATCTGAAAACATACGGGAGAGGACCCCATGTCCCCCAAGACGCTCTATGATAAAATCTGGGATGCCCATCTGGTACACGAAGCCGACGACGGCACCTGCCTGCTCTATATCGACCGGCATCTGGTCCACGAAGTGACCAGCCCGCAAGCCTTTGAGGGGCTGCGCATGACCGGACGCACTGTGCGCGCGCCGGGCAAGACGATCGCCGTGCCGGACCACAACGTGCCCACCACATTGGACCGCGCCAACGCCGCCACCATGACCGAGGACAGCCGCGTTCAGGTCGAGGCATTGGACAAGAACGCCCGCGACTTCGGCATCCACTACTACCCCGTCAGCGACGTGCGGCAGGGTATTGTGCATATCGTCGGACCAGAACAGGGCTGGACCCTGCCCGGCATGACCGTCGTTTGCGGCGACAGTCACACCGCGACACATGGCGCATTCGGCGCGCTGGCGCACGGCATCGGCACTTCCGAGGTCGAACATGTGCTGGCGACCCAGACGCTGATCCAGCAAAAATCCAAGAACATGAAAGTCGAAATCACCGGCAAGCTCAGCCCCGGTGTGACGGCCAAGGACATCACCCTGAGCGTGATCGGCAAGACCGGAACTGCCGGTGGCACCGGTTACGTGATCGAATACTGTGGCGAGGCGATCCGCGATCTCAGCATGGAAGGCCGCATGACCGTCTGCAACATGGCGATTGAGGGCGGCGCACGCGCGGGCCTGATCGCGCCGGATGAAAAGACGTTTGAATACTGCATGGGCCGTCCGCACGCCCCCAAGGGCGCGGCATGGGAGGCGGCGCTGGCATGGTGGAAAACACTCTATTCCGACGATGACGCCCATTGGGACAAGGTGATCACAATCCGCGGCGAAGACATCGCGCCGGTCGTGACATGGGGCACCTCGCCAGAGGACGTTCTGCCGATCACGGCTTCTGTTCCCGCAGCGTCTGATTTCACAGGTGGCAAGGTTGGCGCGGCGCAACGCAGCCTCGACTACATGGGCCTGACGCCCGGCACTCCGCTGAACGAGGTCGAGATCGACACTGTCTTTATCGGTTCGTGCACCAATGGCCGGATCGAGGATCTGCGCGCCGCTGCCGCCATCCTGAAAGGCAAGAAGATCAAGGAAGGACTGCGCGCCATGATCGTGCCCGGCTCGGGCCTTGTGCGCGCACAAGCAGAAGAAGAAGGGCTGGCAGATATCTTTATTGAGGCCGGATTTGAATGGCGGCTTGCCGGTTGTTCGATGTGTCTCGCGATGAACCCGGATCAGCTTTCGCCCGGCGAACGCTGTGCCGCCACCTCGAACCGTAACTTCGAGGGCCGTCAGGGGCGCGGCGGACGCACCCACCTGATGTCACCCGCAATGGCAGCAGCGGCAGCCGTGACCGGAAAACTCACCGATGTTCGGGAGATGATGTAATGGACAAGTTCGAAAAACTCAGCGGCGTCGCCGCACCGATGCCGCTGATCAACGTCGATACCGACATGATCATCCCCAAGCAGTTCCTGAAAACGATCAAACGGTCAGGGCTGGGCGTGAATCTCTTTGACGAGATGCGCTACGACGATGACGGTCAGGAAATCCCCGATTTCGTACTGAACCAACCGGCCTATCGTGACGCCGAAATTCTGGTGGCAGGCGATAATTTCGGCTGCGGTTCGTCGCGTGAACATGCGCCCTGGGCGATCAAGGATTTCGGCATTCGCTGCGTCATCGCGCCCAGCTTTGCGGATATCTTTCACAACAACTGCTTCAAGAACGGTATCCTGCCGATCGCTCTGCCACAGGAACAGGTCGACATCCTGATGACCGAGGCCCAAAAAGGCTCGAACGCGCGGATCGAGGTCGATCTGGAGGCGCAAACCGTGACAACGTCTGATGGGGATGTAATCGCGTTCGAAGTTGATCCGTTCAAGAAACACTGCCTGCTTGAAGGCTTGGACGACATCGGCCTGACGATGGAAAAAAGCGCTGCCATCGACAGTTTTGAGGCCAGCGCCGGGACCATGCGTCCCTGGGTCTGAACATGCTCTTTTTCCTGTCTGGCACTTGCTGGGCAGGAAAATACCCTATTGTGACGCATTAACAGATTACACCAACATCTTGTGTTTGTGTCTTTTTATACCTCCCGAACAATCAGTGATTGATGCAATCGCGCACCAGTTTCGCGACCAAAATCGCAATTGACCTTGGGTAAACCCAGCAAATTCTTGAGACGGTGCCGGAAACACGGCAAGAATAAGACATAAATGAGGCATACCGCCAAAATGAGCGGGATCAAGTTGGGACAAAGTTGCGGCATCGTATCGTGACTGGCCAAGTTGAAGGGATCGAGCAGTGATTACACAGCTTACTAGCGCCGTTTTGCGTGCGTTTCTGGTGACGATATTGTTGATGATACCTTCATTGGTATTGCCATCGGTTGCATCGGACACGGCACAGACCGTGGTCATTCTGGCCCTCTTGGCCGGTGCTCTGGTCTTTATCGAATATCACGGCCAATGCCCAAGCATCGTCGGTTTCCGGTTTGCTCCCCCTTACAATCGGTTGAAATTCGGCTTTATCGCGCTGACGGTTCTGATCATGTCCCTGATTGCGCGCGGCATGTCTGACCCGGGCAGTTGGACCATTCTGCTAACAGGGATCGGCCGCAGCATCGGTCATGCGCTGGATTTTCCCTATTCTCCCATCCGCCTGTTGCTGGTGTTGTTGCCCAGCAATTCGGATGTGCAGACGATCGACCTGCTACGCATCTATGCCGGGCTCAGCTATGCGCTGTCTATCACAATGGTACTCGCCTTTGTTGGTCTGGTGCGCCTCTGGGGCTGGCCCGTGCGTCGTCAGGCGTTCAATGTCTGGCTGAACCTGCCCCTCTTTGATCCGACCGGCGGCGGCGACGTGGTCGAGCGCCTCAACCGGGACGCCGCCATTAACATTTCATTAGGCTTTCTGCTGCCATTCTTGCTGCCAGCGGCGGTTCTGGTGATGTCGAGGCTGTTCAATCATTTCGACTTGCTTGGACCGCAAAGCCTGATCTGGATGACATGTGCATGGTCCTTTGTTCCCGCCAGCATGATCATGCGTGGCATCGCGACCAATCGCATCGCCGAGCTGATCACCGCCAAACGCCGCCGCGCCTACGCCCGCGCCGAAGCCGATGCAAAGGACGGTCTGCAACCCGTCTGATTGCAGCACTTCTTACCGGACTGCTCTGCATCCCATGGGCACAGGCAGAAACCCTGCGCATTGCCACGCTCAACGCTGAACTGACGCGCGATGGTCCCGGCCTGCTGCTGCGCGATATCGAACAGGGACGAGACCCACAGGTGGCCGCGTTGATACAGGTGGTGACCGCCGTCGCGCCGGATATTCTACTGCTTCAGGGGGTGGATTACGATCTGGAACTGCGCGCACTGGATGCGTTGCGACAGCAGATATCCAAAGCCGGACAGGACTATCCTTATATGTTCGCACGGCGACCCAATACCGGCTGGCAAACCGGCCATGATCAGGATGGCGATGGCCGTCTGGCCGAACCGGAGGATGCCCAAGGCTTTGGCCGATTCGCAGGCGAGGGAGGTATGGCGATCCTGTCCCGCTTTGCGCTGGACGCCGAAGCTGCGCAAGATTTCAGTACGTTGCTCTGGCGTGATCTGCCCGGCGCCACGCTGCCCCGGAAAAACAGCCAGCCCTTTCCGTCGCCCCAAGTGCAGGCAGCATTGCGGCTGGCATCCGTAGCGCAATGGGTGGTGCCGGTTCGCCACCCGCGCGGCAGACTGCATCTGTTGACCTTCCACGCCAGCGCGCCCGTCTTTGACGGCCCGGAGGATCGCAATGGTCTACGTAACCGCGATCAGCTGCGGTTCTGGCAGCTCTACCTCGATGGGGCATTCGGGCCTGCACCCGCGCGGCGCTATGTGCTGGCAGGTGTGACCAATCAGGACCCGCTGGACGGTGAAGGGCGCAAGGCCGGCATTCGCGACCTTCTGGATGACCCGCGCCTGATCGATCCGCGCCCGGTGCGCGCCGGTCCCGCACCCGATACACCCGGCCACCAGACCGATCCGCGACTTGATAGCGTCGCATGGCCCGGCCCCGAACCCGGTCATTTGCGGGTCAGCTATATCTTACCCTCTCGTGACTGGCAGATCGCGGCATCCGGCATCTATTGGCCAGCCGAGGATACGCCAGAGGGCACCGCCGCAGCAACAGCCAGCCGCCACCGCATGGTTTGGGTCGATCTGCAAATGCGGGATTAGACAATCACACCCACTTGGCCATCGGCGGCAGGGACATCAGCACAGCGTTGGCATCATGCCCCGTTGCCAGTCCGAATTTGGTGCCACGATCATAAACCAGATTGTATTCTGCATAGAGCCCGCGATGCACCAGTTGCGTGTCCTTGTCCGCGTCGCTCCAGTCCTGCACGCGCCGCTTTTCAATCAGCGGTACAAAGGCCGGCAGGAATGCGCGCCCGATATCCTGCGTCAGGGCGAAATCTGCCTGCCAGTCACCACTGTTGCGATCATCCATGAAAATACCGCCAACACCGCGCGCGCGTTTACGGTGCGGAATATAGAAATACTCATCCGCCCACGCCTTTAGCGCGGGATAGATATCCACCCCATGCGGGTCCAGATGCGCCTGTTGCGTATGATGGAAATGCGCCGTGTCCGCGTCATATTCGATGCACGGGTTCAGATCGGACCCGCCGCCGAACCACCACGCGTGCGGGGTCCAAAACATGCGGGTGTTCATATGGACCGCCGGGCAATGCGGGTTCTGCATATGTGCCACCAGACTGATACCGCTCGCCCAGAAGCTGGGATCATCCGCCATACCCGGCACCCCACGTGCCGCCATTGATCGCTGCGCGGCCTCGCCCAACTGGCCATAAACCTCTGACACGTTGACGCCGACCTTTTCAAAGACGCGCCCGCCGCGCATCACGCTCATCAGGCCGCCACCCGCATCGCTACCGTCATCTGACGCGCGGCGCGTCTCTGTCACTTCGAAACGACCCACAGGCGCATCTGTCAGTGGTCCAGAGGCGTGGCTGTCCTCCAGCGCCTCGAATGCACTTACTATTTCGTTTCGCAACTGCCGGAACCAGCCGCTGGCGCGCTGTTTTTCTGCGGTAAAATCCACGATGCCCCCTTGTCCACTCAATCCAATGATGCCCTTCCGGGCGAATGAGCAACCCTAATGTGCGGGTGCCGCCACCGGATCAAGCAACGAGCGCCCACCATCCACTGTCAGGATCTGCCCGGTCATAAAGGCCGCGCTGTCGCTGGCCAGATATTGCGCCGCCTCGGACAACTCCCACGGCGACGCGACGCGCCCCAATGGTGTATGTGCCTCGATATCCGCACGATAGTCGCCATTGTCCTTCAACGCCTCTTTCAGGGACGCGCTCATCACCGATCCGAATGCCAGCGCGTTCACCCGGATACGATGCGGTGCCAGCGTAACCGCCATGGATCGCGTCAACTGATCCAGAGCCGCTGTCGAAATCGAATAGGCCAGCAGATCAGGGTGCGTGCGCCGCGCCGCAATTGATGACAGGTTCACGATTGATCCCGCCGGGCCGTCCTCTTGATCCTTGGATTGTTTGATCATGCGTTTCGCCACCAACTGGCTTAGCCGCAAAGCCGTCATCAGGTTCTGGGCGAGCGATTCTTCCACACCGTCGTCATCAGGGTTCAGCGGGTCCGAAATGACCAGCTGTCGCGATGCATTGATCAGGATATCAACACTGTCAAAGGCGTCCAGCGTGGCCGACAACAGATTCGCCAAGGTCAGCTTCTCGCGCAGATCACCGGCGAAATATCGCATCGAATCGCCATCTCCGACCTCTCCGAATTCGGCCGCTAGCCGCTCTTCATCCATGTCGGCGAACATGACATTCGCACCCTTGTCGGCAAAATGGCGCCCGATGGCGAGGCCGATACCGTTGGCACCGCCCGTGACGATCGCAGTTTTACCGGAAATAGAGAATGACATGGTGCAGGTCCTCGTGACGTGATTCTGCGTGAAGAACGCTAAGCCAATTCAGCGCCGCTGGCGAGTGGGACGTCGTGCGTGCAGCAGCTTGAACTTGGTATCGCCCGCAACCTCGCTGCATTCGGCAAAGGTACCGACCAGATCACGTTCGTAGGGCAAATGCCTGTTCGCGACCAGCCATAGCTGCCCTTGCGGCTTTAGCATGGCGGCAGATGCGGCGATAAACGCGGCCCCCAGCTTCGGGTCAGCGTCGCGTCCGATATGAAAGGGGGGATTCATGATCACCGCATCAGGTCGCGTATCCGGTTGCCAACGTAGCGCATCGGCCCAGTGGAACTGTGCCCGCTCATCCGTCACGTTCCGCCGCGCACACTCCAGCGCCGCATGATTGGCCTCGACCAGATCGACGCGTGCGATCTTTTCGCGCTCCAGCACTCGGGACGACAGGTAACCCCAGCCCGCCCCTAGGTCGACCACATGCGCACCGATCTGCTGCGGCAGATGCTCGGCCAGATAGCGTGACGCGGGATCAATCCCGTCAGCGGAAAACACGCCCGGCGCGGTCATGAAACCCGCCTCAACCGGCGCGGGCGCAGCGGGTACCCAGTCGGCAAGGTCCGCCGCGCTTGCGTCGAACCAGAACAGCTTGCCATGTGCCTTGTTGATCGGGCCGGAAACTGCCGCGCGCTTGCGCATGTCCTTCAGCGCCGATTCGATTCCATCGGTCTTGGTGCCATCCACCACCACCGGCCCATCGGTGACCGACGCCGCAAGCGCGATCAGGGCGCGCGCCTCGGCCTTGGCCCGTGGGATCATTACAACCGCCGCATCATACCGGCCCTCTGGCATCACATCACAGCGAAACCCGCGCGCTTCGAAATCCTCGAAATCGGGGCGCATCCCGGTAATCAGATGGCACTGGTCGGCTTCCAGCGGCGACAGGTCCATGCCCGCCCGCGGGGCAAAGACGGCAATGCGCGCCGCATCCGACAGGGTAAGGCCGCTTTCCTGCGACAAGGACAATCTGGGGTGCATAGCGCGAATTACTCTTTTTCCATCGTGCATTGCAGAGGATGCTGATGCTGGCGGGCGAAATCCATCACCTGCGCCACTTTGGTCTCGGCGATCTCGTGACTGAAAACCCCGACAACCGCCACACCCTTTTTATGGACGGTCAGCATGATCTCGAACGCCTCCGCGTGGGTCATGCCGAAAAACCGCTCCAGCACCGCGACGACGAACTCCATCGGGGTATAGTCGTCGTTCAGCAGCAGCACCTTGTATAGTGGCGGCCGCTTGGTCCGGGGACGCGTGGCCACGACGACCGACGCATCGCTGTCATCGTCGTTTTCCGGGCCGGCCAATATGTGCGTGTGTATGTGCATCATCTCTCGACGTGGGGCAGTGTGCGGTGTCTATATAGCCACTTGGGCAGAGGTGAAAAGGGGCAGCGCCATGCAGAGCCAACCTATTGAGGCGAATCTGTCGATTATCGCTTTTGATGCCGATGATACGCTATGGCAGAATGAACAGTTCTTTCGCCTGACCGAAGAAAGATTCGCAAGCCTTCTGGCCGACTATGCCGAGACCAGCGACCTAACCGAACGGTTGCACCGCGCTGAGATGCGAAACCTCGGACAATATGGGTTCGGCATCAAGGGGTTTACCCTGTCGATGATCGAAACCGCGATCGAGGTCACCGCAGGTCGCGTTCCCGCCAGCGTCATCAAGGAACTGATAGATGCCGGGCAGAGCATGCTGCGCCATCCCGTCCACCTGCTGCCCCATGCCGAAGAGGTCGTGCGCAACGTCGCCACCGATCACCGCGTTCTGTTGATCACCAAGGGCGACCTGCTGGATCAGGAGCGCAAGCTGGCCCAATCCGGGCTGGGCGATCTCTTTGACGGGGTAGAGATCGTGTCGGACAAGACGCCAGCGGTCTATCAGGGCATCTTTGCCCGTCATGGCGTGGCACCAGAGGCCGTGCTGATGGCGGGCAATTCCATGCGCTCTGACGTGATGCCTGTGCTGGAAACCGGCGGTTGGGCGGTGCATGTCCCACATGATCTGACGTGGACTTACGAACGCACGGATACACCTGCGGACGCGACTCGGCTGCGGGTGATTGACCATCTGGGGCGACTGCCGGGGATGTTGCGGCGGTAAGGGAGCCGGGCTCAAGCCCGGCCTACGCGGTACGCTAGTCTGCGGCCCAATCCTCGGCCTGCATTTCCCGCAACCGACTCGCGGTCCGCTCGAACTCGAACGTCCCCTCGCCCTCGACATACAGGTATTCTGGCGCGGCGGCGGCGGAGCAGATCAACCGCACCTTCGCTTCGTATAGCGCATCAATCAGCGTCACGAATCGCTTGGCCTCGTTGAAATTCGATCGGCTCAGTTGCGGGATATTCTCCAGTACCAGCACCCGCGCAGCATCGGCCAGCGCCAGATAGTCGGCCGGCCCCAGTGATTTGCCGCAAAGATCATAAAATGACGCCCGCGCCACCCCGTTGTGAAAGGCAGGTATTTCAACCTCGCGCTTTTGCACGATCAGTGTGTGCGGTTCTGCCTGCCCATCGGTCAAATCCTGCCAGATCGCCTCGATTTCGGCGCGTGTCTCGGCATTCACCGGCGCAAAGTAGGTCTGACTGCCCGCGATGCGGTCCTGTCGGTAATCGGTGGACGATTGCAGATGATGCACCACCATCCGTTCCTTGATCTGTTTGATAAAGGGCAGGAATAGCTGCCGGTTCAGCCCGTGTTTGTACAGATCATCCGGCACCCGGTTCGAGGTGGACACCACCACCACACCCGCGGCGAACAACGCCTCAAAGAGCCGCCCTACCACCATCGCATCGGTGATGTCGGTGATCTGCATCTCGTCAAATGCCAGCAGGCGCACGTCGGCGATGATCTTTTCCGCCACCGGGGCCAGCGCGTCCTCTCGGCCCGCCTGTCGTGCCGCGTGCATGCCCGCATGTACCTCTTGCATGAACGCGTGGAAATGCACCCGCCGACAGGGCACGTCTACTGAGGCGGCAAAGAGATCCATCAGCATGGATTTGCCGCGGCCAACCCCACCCCAGATATATAGACCCTTGGGCGGTTCTGCTGCCTTTTTGAACCAGCCCTTCTTTTCAGGCGCGGCCAAGGCAGCACGAATACGCTCAAACTCGGGCATGATCGCCTCTTGCGCCGGATCATGGCGCAGCTTGCCCTCCGCGACGAGGCGATCGTAAATGTCTGACATTGTTTCCATTCAGACAGAGATAACGCGCTCTCGCGCCATAGAAAAGTGATAACCGGTGCGCTATTCCCGCAGGCCCGGATGTCGCGGTCGAACGGTCCGAGCATGCGGAAGTTCTATGTATAATGCTCTGCACCGTCAGGCGGCACAGAGCGCATCAGAGCTGTCAGACGTTCACTGTGATGAACAGACCGAGGCGACGACCCAGCATTCAGCGCCCGGATTGCGTGTCGCGCATTCAGTCATCGCACGACTACGTGCAGCGTTTTCATTTCCGAAACCCCACGAAGCGCCCATATTCTTGATGGACTTCGTGCTTTTCGCGCGCGCCACCGCACCGCAACTGTCCTCGACCCAGACCGCCGTGGCACACCCCTTTCCTCCCTGTTCCGCACAGTACTTCTTCGCCGCAGCCTCGGCTTTACCGCGAGAGTCATACTCCCATGACCTGCCAAACTTGTTGTTTTTGAAACTATAGGCGATGGCGCCATATGTCTCGGCCATCACCGGTGTAGCTGGAAACGCGATCGCCAGAATGAGCGCCATACGTTTAATGTTTAGCATTTCTTCCCCTAATCTTCTTGTGGACATTGTAACCGGTTGGACACTGAACACTCCGCACTCCTTACCGGTCGCAGCACGCATTCAATCATAGCATGTTCTTGCAAAAAGTGATCGGCTCTTGTTTCCCTTCAGTAGCCCATAGTCCCGGCCTTTTTTACACTTGCTGCGCAACAAGCCCCCGACAATTGGTTCCGAACTTGGAAAAATTTGCAATGTCACAGTTTAATCTCTAACGAATTTCTCGCGACTGCGCCTCCTTCACAATATTTGTACACACATGACAATTGACCTTTTCACCGCCCTCGTGACCTTTGCCTTCGTCACCGTGATCACGCCGGGGCCGAACAACCTGATGCTGATGGCCTCGGGGGCCAATTTTGGCTTTCGCCGCACTGTGCCGCATATGCTTGGGATCGGGATGGGGTTTCCATCCATGGTGTTTCTGGTCGGACTGGGGGTGATGCAGGTCTTTGATCTATGGCCACTTAGCTACACGGTGCTGAAAGTCGCGTCGGTGGCCTATCTGCTCTATCTGGCATGGAAGATCGCCAATGCCGCCCCGCCCAAGGATGCGACCGCCGAAGGCCGCCCGCTGACCTTTGTGCAATCGGCAGCCTTTCAATGGGTCAACCCAAAGGCGTGGTCGATGGCGCTGTCGGCGATCACCCTCTATGCAGCGGGCCGCGATGTGCCATCGGTGCTGTGGGTCGCGGGCACCTATGTGCTGGTTTCTCTGATCAGCACCACAAGCTGGACAGTGATGGGCCAGCAACTGCGCCGGTTGCTGAAAAATCCGATGCGTCTGCGGATCTTTAACTGGGTGATGGCGGTTCTGCTCGTCGCGACCCTGATCCCGGTACTATGGCCTGCCTGAGGGGCCCAGCATGGCTTTGACATTGCTTCACACCGCCGACATTCACCGCGCGACCTTCGACACGCTCCGCGACCGGATCGCACCGAACGCGACATTGCACCACAAGGTCCGCCCAGACTGGCTGGCGCGCGCTCAAAACGGCATAGACGCCTCGCTGGAGGTGGAAATCACAGCCGCAGTATCCGCGGCATCCGGATCTGTCCTGTGCACCTGCACCACACTCGGCCCCACCGCGGCAAAGGCGGGCGCGATGGTGATCGACGCGCCAATGATGCAGGCCGCCGCTGAACGTGGCGGCACGATCCTGATGGCCTATTGCCTGCCCAGCACCCGCGCGCCCAGCCTCGCCGCGCTAGAGGCGGCGATTGCGAAATCAGCTAACTTTGCCCGCGCGCATCCGCTCTTGATCGGCGGCGCTTGGCCACTCTTTGAGGCAGGCAACGGTACCGGCTTTGCCATACGTATCGCCGAGGCCATCACACAGGAAGCCGCCGAAATTACAAACCTCGGCAGTATCGTGCTGGCGCAGGCGTCAATGTTGCCAGCGGCTCCTCTGCTGGGCGGACTGGGCGCACCTGTTCTGACCTCGCCAGAACTGGCCCTGCGCGCCGCATTGAACTGTTGAAGCGTTGCAATTCACGGCCATGCCAGCCATATATTCCGGACATCACGGGCGGAGCCGCATATGACCAATTATCTCGACTTCGAAAAACCTCTCGCTGAGATCGAGGGCAAGGCAGAAGAGCTGCGCGCGATGGCCCGCGCTGGCGAAGGTGTCGATGTCGAGGAAGAGGCCGGTGCCCTAGACAAGAAAGCCGCAGTCATGCTGCGCGATCTCTATAAGGATCTGACCCCTTGGCGGAAATGTCAGGTTGCGCGCCATCCAGAGCGCCCCCATTGCAAAGACTACATCAAGGGCCTCTTTACCGAGTACACGCCGCTGGCTGGTGATCGCAACTTTGCCGATGACCACGCCGTAATGGGCGGGCTGGCCCGTCTGAACGATACCCCCGTCATGGTGATCGGCCATGAAAAGGGCAACGACACCAAATCGCGCATCGAACGTAATTTCGGCATGGCCCGCCCCGAGGGCTACCGTAAGGCAATCCGCCTAATGGAAATGGCGAACAAGTTTGGCCTACCGGTCATTACCCTCGTGGACACCCCCGGTGCCTACCCCGGCAAAGGCGCCGAAGAGCGCGGTCAGTCCGAGGCGATTGCCCGCTCGACCGAGATGTGCCTGCAAATCGGCGTCCCCCTGATCAGCGTGATCATTGGTGAGGGCGGATCGGGCGGCGCCGTGGCCTTTGCCAGCGCCAACCGCGTCGCGATGCTGGAACATTCGGTTTATTCGGTGATTTCGCCCGAGGGCTGCGCGTCAATCCTGTGGAAAGACGCCGAGAAAATGCGCGAAGCGGCAGAGGCCCTGCGTCTGACCGCCAAGGACCTGACCCGTCTGGGCGTGGCGGACCGCATCATTGACGAGCCGATGGGCGGCGCACACCGCGATCCAAAAGCAGCGATTGCCTCGGTCGGCACCGCCATCAGCGCCATGCTGAGCGAGCTGTCGGGAAAGACCCCGAAAAAGCTGATCAAGGACCGGCGCGAAAAATTCCTGAACATGGGCAGCAGCGGCCTCGCTGCCTGATGTCTGCATCTGGCCCGCAGACCGGGCTTCAGCCCGGCACAGACACAAGGTCACCCCGCCAGCATCCGCAACCCCTGCGTCACATCCGACCGCACAGCCAGCCGCAATCCCGGCTCATCCCCCGCCTTTAGCGCGGCAATGATTAACCGGTGAAAATGAGGCGGCTCTTTTTGCCGCAACCGCCCATATAGCGCGCGCATCGTCGGCCCCAGTTGCAGCCAGACGGTTTCGGCCATCGCCAGCATTGCAGGCGCCTGCGCCCGCAGATACAGCGTCCGGTGAAACTCCAGATTGCGGCGGATATAGGCCACCGCATCCTGCCGGGCGATATCTTCGGCCACTTGCGCGTTAATCGACGTCAGCCGGTCAATCAGCGCGATATGGGCACGCGGCAATGCGCGACTGGCCAGTTCCACTTCCAGCAGCGACCGTAGCGCCGCCAGTTCTTCTATCCTGTCATTGCTCAGCTCCGGGGTCGACACCCGCCCCGAGCTGCTTAGCGTCAGTGCGCCCTCGGCCACTAACCGCCGTAGCGCCTCGCGTGCCGGCGTCATCGACACGTCAAATTCGCCGCCGATGCCACGCAGTGTCAGCGCCTGACCCGGCGCGATTTCGCCATGCATGATACGTGCCCGCAGGCCGCGATAGACGCGGTCATGGGCGGCGGGGCTGGGATCAGGACGGGGATTAAGCAGCATAGCGTCGTTTGTGATCACAAAAAGCCATGCGGTCAACGCTCAAAATCGATAGCGATGCAGGCTGCTGCCATTCACCCGCAACCATTTGCGGGGCGCATTGTAACCGGGGAGCAATTGCGCCACCAAGGCCCAGAACGCAGGCGAATGGTTCATTTCCTGCAAATGCGCCACCTCATGGGCCGCAACATAATCCAGCACCTCCGGCGGGGCGAGTATCAGACGCCATGAATACATCAGCCCCGCATCTGCGGTACATGATCCCCAGCGTGATCGCGTATCGCGCAAGGTGATCCGCGCATAGGGACGGCCCAGCGCCGCTGCATACCGGTCAGAAGCCTCAACCAGCCGTTCGCGCGCCAATGTCTTCAGCCACGCCTGCACCCGCGCCCCAGCACTGTCCGCGCTGCCCGGCACCAGCAAACGGTCGCCATCAGTCACCACGCGCCGCCCTGTACCCGCCACCAACGTCATCGGCTGCCCTTTGACCGGCACTTCCGCGCCAATCCTGACGGGCACTTCCGACACTTGCCGCGTCAGCTGTCGCGCCAGCCAATCATGCTTGGAACGGGCGAAATCCAGACCGTCGCGTTCCGGCAAACCCCGGGGCATTGTCAGCGTCACGCGCCCATCCAAACTGGAAACGCGCAACGAAATCCGCCGTGCGCGCGCCGACCGTCGCAACGTGACTTCGATCGGGGGGTTGCCCGCAAGAACATGCTGGCCCATATGATCTCCTGATTGCGTTCCGCGTGTGCCGGGCCTTAAAGCCTTTGACACCTCTGCCCCGTTATGGCAGGGGACGCAGATTGCCCGCAAGGTTTGAAATGTGAGAGGGATCACCCATGCCCAAAGAAGAATGGGGCGTTAAACGCGTATGCCCGACCACCGGTCAGCGTTTTTACGACCTGAACAAAGATCCGATCGTCAGCCCCTACACTGGCGAAGTTGTCGAGCTGAACCTCGGCAAGTCCCGCTCGATCAAGGCGGATGCCGAAGATGCTGAAACGAAGAAGCTGAAAGAAACAGATGTCGACGAGGTCGTTCTCGACGATGACGACGACGATGACGTGGATGTTGATCTCGGCGATGACGTTCTGGAAGACGATGACGACAGCGATGATGTCTCACTTGACGAGATCGCCGATGTTGCCTCGGATGATGACGACAGCTAAGCAAATTTCAGGGCGGGATTTTTCGCTTGATCCCGCCCGGCGACTTGCATAATTAGCGGCGAACGGGGCCTTAGCTCAGCTGGGAGAGCGCTTGCATGGCATGCAAGAGGTCAGGGGTTCGATCCCCCTAGGCTCCACCAATCTTCTTCTGCAATTCCGATACACTTCTGCCGCTGATTTCGGCGTATCGCTTCATTGCGGCCATCACCTCTTGGTTTGCGTATTTAATCGCACGATGCACCAAGGTGAAACCAGCCCTCAGGTTACACGGTTGACGTCCGGCATCTGCCAGTTGCCTAGGGACGCCAGCAGCTCATTCGTAGACACGATTTGGTTTCGCAGGTTGCCATGGCGTCAGTCAGACCAGCGCGGTATCATTGCGACAACAATCTACGAGGTGCCAGAATGGCTTGGTCAGACAAGAAACTTGCCGAACTGCGGCAGACATTTTCCGACGCAACCGGCGGTGATCTGCAAAATCCGAATTTCCAAAGGATCGCGGACAAGATTTTTTCCGAAGGTGGTCGACGGCCCGCACCCTATGCCGGGATGCCCACTTTGCTGGATGCCCCCCACCGTCCGATCGTCGAAGGCGACGATTTTTCCGATCTGGACGTCGCCCTCTACGGTGTGCCCATGGACCTCGGCGTGACCAATCGCAACGGGTCCAGATTCGGGCCGCGCGCCTTGCGAGCAATTGAACGTATCGGACCATATAACGATGCTCTGGACTGTGCGCCCGTACACGAAATGGCGGTTGCCGACATTGGCGATGTCCCGATGCAAAGCCGCTTCGATCTGGCGCAAAGCCATGCGGATATCGAGAAGTTCGTGGCTGAAATTGTCGCACAGGGCGTGATCCCGATGGCGGCGGGTGGCGACCATTCGATCAGCCACCCGATTCTCAGGGCGGTCGCCACGAACGGCCCGGTCGGCATGATCCACATCGACGCGCATTGCGACACCGGCGGCTCGTACGAGGGCGAGAAATTTCATCACGGCGGCCCCTTTCGAAACGCCGTACTGGATGGCGTGCTTGACCCCGAGCGCACGATCCAGATCGGAATTCGAGGCGCGGCTAAATATATCTGGGAGTTTTCGGAGATGTCCGGAATGACCGTGATCGAAGCTGCGGACATCAATCAACTCGGCATTCCTGAAATTATCCGTCAGGCGCGCACGGTGATTGGCGATGGGCCGACCTATTTCTCGTTCGATATCGACAGCCTTGACCCCGCCTTTGCGCCCGGCACTGGCACGCCAGAGGTCGGCGGTCTGACCACCCGAGAGGCACTCGCGCTGATCAGGGGCATGAAGGGTGCCAATCTGGTCGGCGGCGACGTGGTCGAGGTGGCACCAGCCTACGACCCGACGACAAACACAGCCCAGAACGGCGCGCAGATGCTGTTCGAAATTCTCAGCCTGATGCAGTTCTCGCCGTTCAGAACGACCCCCTAGGATCGCCGCACCAAAACGTCGGGAACGCTGCGATCAGTCCGTTTGCCGACGTCTATGGCTCTGCCCGCACGTTCGATGTGCCCGTCAGCCCGAACACATCAACATAGGCCGCATCGGTAACCGGCAGTGTCTATGGGTCCGATGGAACATCCGATGCGTCCGGCTCAGAACCCGGCTCATCATCAAGACGCGCCAGCACCAGACTGCGATCATCCTGCAATACAGTCATGGTATGAGACAGCGGATCAAAACGGATATCCATTGTCCCCGCGAACATCCCGACAATTGCGGCCTCCTGCGCCACCAACGCGTCATCAGCGCAGGCCTTCTTTGTGTGCGCCATCGGCCCCTCGATCACCAATTGCCCGCCCTCATACCGCGCCTGTCCCTGAAACAGGTTACAGCCGGTATTTCCAGAATAGCTGCCATCCGCACGAAACCCGATACTGGCTTCACCAACTGCCGCAGCACCATCTACCGTGACAATGCGCCAATCTGACGCCTGCGCTGCAGCAGAGCCGAATAAAAACCAAATACTCACACAGCTCTTCAGTAATTTCATCAAACAGTCTCCTTGGGTCAGGCAGTCACAGGCCAGGACATTATCACAAAGGTCATGCATGCCGCCGCTAACAACAGCGCGCGAGCGTCTGCAAGACCCATAAAATTGCGGCGCGATTACTGCAAATGGTCGCTCATGTCAGGCTCCTCCATCAGCGTAAAAATTCACGCGTTGAGTGGTATAGAACGCGAAGCCAAGCGACATATCAACCAGCCATCGCATCCAATTTAGGTCCACGAAACCTTCCAACACCGGCTTTGTGGCGGTCCAAGCGGCAGCATCGAATTTTTGCATGACAGAGGAAACCAACCGAATTTTTCGACAGTGTGATAGGCTGCAATAACGGGACTGCGCAGGGAGACGTCAGAATGCCGACCGTATTCGGATATCACGTCAATGAGGTCATAAACTCGCAGTCCGACCTGCGCGCCCATTACAAGATGCCGTCACGCTTCGTGAACAATAAGGTGCTGACCGAGATTGATCCGCTTGCCGCAAGGTTCATCGACAAAACAGCCCTCGTGTTCGTGTCAACGCGGCGCCCTGACGGACAGATTGACGTCAGCCCCAGAGGCGACCCACCGGGATTCCTCAAAGTGCTGTCTCCCTCCCTGCTCGCCCTTCCGGATCGGCTGGGAAACAATCGGGTCGATACGTTCGAGAATATCATCCTAAACCCGCAGATCGGCCTGATCTGCGTCATTCCCGGTCATCGCGATACACTGCGAATATCCGGTGAGGCCCGGATCGTGCGCGACGACGATCTCGCACAGAGTCTGTCGGTCTCGGGCAAACCCGCCCAAGCCGCGCTACTGATCAAGGTCAGCCGCGTCCTGTGCCATTGCCCAAAAGCTTTCGTCCGTGGTGGTGTCTGGTCATCTGAAAGCTGGCCTGACACCACAGACGTTCCGACCCTGGCAGAGATGATGTGCGCGCATGGTGCGCTGTCCGACAACATCGCGGACGTCGAGGACATCGTGCAAAATGATCGCCAGAATCGTTTGTACTAGGTCGCGTCGGCCCCATTGTCGGCGTCAGTCCTTAGCCTGATCCACGGGTTAGATTGCTCACCATTCGTCGCCAGCGGCACGAACGCCCAAGAATGCGCGACGAAACATGAATAGCAGCTTTCTGATAGACGGCACAGCAGGACGGGACATTCTGTGGTGATGACGCTTACTTTGCCCCACTCGCAGGCTTGATTTGCTCTACATTTCCAGTCACAGCGTGCAGGCAGTTTCTACAAAGGATATGGCATGTCTCGTTTCGACGGTCTCAAGGCCGAATTTACCGCCGAAAATTTTCGCCGGTTCGCCATCTATTGCTGTATCCCTGCGGTAATTTTCTATCTCGTATCGCTCGCCGCGATGGGGCTTGGTGGCTTCACGCTGGTCGAAACCCTCCGCGATCCCGCGCAGATCACCAAACAGTCCAGCTTCCTCGGATTCGTATCCAGCATCGGCGCATGGCTCTGGGTTGCGGCGGCCACGGTCTGCTTTTTTCGCATCGCCGCCGTCACATGGAACGACAACGACCCGCACAGGATGCTGCTGGTTCTCTGCGGCTGGTTCTCGGCATTTCTGGCGGTGGACGACTTTTTCCTCATCCACGACCGCTTTATCACCGAAGGTATCCTGATCCCGCTATACGCGCTTTTCGTCGGCTACCTGCTGCGCAAATATTACACCAAGATCAAGGAAATCGACGCCTTCGCATTCCTAATGGCTGGCGGCATGTTGGCGATGTCGGTACTTGTGGACGCGGTTCAGGAAATCCTGCCCATAAGCTACGGATTATCCCAAGCTCTGGAGGAAGGATTCAAATTCGTCGGCGCGGCGTCCTGGTTCTACTTCTGCTACCGGATCGCGGCCTACCGACTGACCGGCGCAGTCACCGGTCAGAGCCAATCACCAAGTGCGTCAGAGTAAGGCGCGATATCACCGATACAGGTCTGCACCCACGCAGGATCGTAATAGGTATCCAGATACCGCTCTCCTCCGTCGCAGAGCAACGTGACGATTGATCCCGCCTCGCCCCGGTCCATCATGCCGCGCGCCACCTTCAGCGCGCCCCACAGGTTCGTCCCGGTAGATGCGCCAGCCTTGCGCCCGATCAGCGCCTCCAGCCACAGGATCGTGGCAACACTGGCGGCATCGGGCACCTGCATCATCGCGTCGATCACATCGGGCTGAAATGATTTCTCGACCCGTGGTCGCCCGATCCCCTCGATCCGGCTGGAACAATCAGCGCACAGCACATCGTTTCCGGTCATGTAGCTGTCGTAAAAAACCGAGTTTTCTGGATCGACCACCACCAGCTGCGTATCATGCCCCCGGTAGCGCAGATACCGGCCCAGCGTCGCCGACGTGCCGCCCGTGCCCGCACTCATCACCAGCGTATGCGGGATCGGATGCGGCTCCATGCTCATCTGATCGAAAATACTCTCGGCAATGTTGTTGTTGCCACGCCAGTCAGTCGCACGCTCGGCATACATGAACTGATCCATGAAATAGCCGCCCTTTTCGGCCGCCAGCTTGACCGCTGCATCATGCATCTGCGGGGCGGATTCTACGAAATGACACTGACCGCCATATAGCGTGATTTTGTCGATCTTGCTCTGCGCCGTCTTGCGCGGCATGACCGCGATAAAGGGCAGGCCCAGCATCTGGGCAAAATACGCCTCTGACACCGCCGTACTGCCCGAGGATGCCTCGATCACCGGTGTGCCTTCGGTGATCTTACCGTTGCATAGCGCATACAGGAACAGCGAGCGCGCCAGCCTGTGCTTCAGGCTTCCGGTGGGATGCGTGCTTTCGTCCTTGAGGTAGATGTCGACGCCCTTGAGCTTTGGCAAGGTCAGTTTCAGCAGGTGGGTATCCGACGACCGGCGCACATCCGCCTCGATCTTTTCAATCGCCTCGACAATCCAACGCGCCATAATTCTGCCCCTGCTGTGCCTTTGCGGTCCGCTATAACACCCGCCGGGCAAAACTGTCTATCGCGGGGCCAGTCGCATTCGGTATTGGCCGTCACCCGGTCATGGCGCGTTCGCGAAATGCCCTCGTGCTCAGCATGATTCCGGCCAGTGTTTCCATCTTCTGCCGTGCCGCACTCAGCTCGCCGATGTCACCCACCACATCGCGCAACATGTTCTGCGCTGCATAATCGACCTGATCGACCCCCTGCCGCCCCGGCATCGGTTGCGCCTGAAAGCTGGCCCGCAACCAGATACCGTCCATCACAGTGCGCAACTGAAATGCCGTCTGCTGCGCGCGCTCCAGTGGCATCATCGGACGCAATGCGCTCAGCAGGTTCGATCGCATCCTCGCATGCACGGCGGTCTGGATGCGCTGGCTCTGACGATGATGTGGAACATCCGAGCACAGGCTGATCCACGCATGACAGATTTCCTGCTGAAAGACCGGCTCGGCAAAGTTACCGACAATAATCGCATATAGCCGCTCCAGCGGTGTTTCGGCATGATGCAACAGCTCCACCACACATTCACGCAGCACAGTGTTGGCCTTGCGCTGCACCGCCTCAAAAAGCGCATCCTTGTCACCGAAATGATGCAGCACCACGCCCTTGGACACGCCGGCAATCTTGGCCACCCGCTCCAATGTCGTGCCGCGCATCCCGTACTGGACCAACGCATCAAACGCCGCTTGCGACAGTTCTGCGCGCCTGATCTCGCCAATACTCTGCCGTGCCATTTTTGCGCTCCGCGTCCCGATCCTGATTGCCCATTACTTATGCTCTGCGCCGCAGGGTCACAATATTTACCTTTTGACAGAAAAACTGACCAAAGGTAAGTAAATGCCAAACCACTGCGCTGGGAGTCGCAAGATATGCAAGCCGATTACGTGATTATCGGATCCGGGTCCGCCGGATCGGCGATGGCCTATCGGCTGTCCGAGGATGGCAAACATTCGGTTCTGGTGCTGGAATACGGCGGGACCGATGCGGGTCCGTTTATCCAGATGCCCGGCGCGCTCAGCTATCCGATGAATATGTCGATGTATGACTGGGGCTACACGACCGAGCCAGAACCACATTTGAACAACCGACGTCTGGCCGCCCCGCGCGGCAAGGTTGTTGGCGGCTCCTCGTCGATAAACGGCATGTGCTACGTGCGCGGTCACGCCTGCGATTTCGACCATTGGGAAGAAACCGGCGCGACCGGCTGGGGCTATAAACACGTCCTGCCCTACTACAAACGGATGGAAGCATGGCACGACAGCGGCCATGGCGGCGACCCCACATGGCGCGGCACTGACGGACCGCTGCATGTGCAGCGCGGCCCATTGTCCAATCCCCTCGTCACCGCCTTTGTCGAGGCCGGGCGGCAGGCCGGCTATGAAACCACCGATGATTACAACGGCGAAAAGCAAGAGGGCTTTGGGCCCTTCGATCAGACCATCTGGCAGGGGCGGCGCTGGTCGGCGGCCAATGCCTATCTGCATCCTGCACTGAAACGGCCAAACTGCGACATGCTGCGGTGCTACGTTCGCCGCGTCATCATCCAAGAGGGCCGCGCCACCGGCGTCGAGATCGAGCGCGGCGGAAAGGTCGAGATCGTCCATGCCAACGCCGAGGTGATCGTCGCCGCCTCTGCCTTTAACTCGCCAAAGATCCTGATGCTGTCCGGTATCGGCCCCGCTGCGCATCTGGCTGATCATGGCATCGACGTGATCGCCGACCGTTCCGGCGTCGGCCAGAACCTTCAGGATCATCTGGAGCTCTATATCCAACAGCAGAGCATCCAGCCGATCACGCTCTACAAATACTGGAACCTGATGTCCAAGGCCATGATCGGTGCGCAGTGGCTCTTTACCAAAACCGGACTTGGCGCCTCGAACCAGTTCGAGAGCGTGGCGTTCCTTCGGTCGGCTCCGGGCATCAAATACCCCGATATCCAGTACCATTTCTTGCCCATCGCGGTACGCTACGACGGCAAGGCAGCGGCAGAGGGGCACGGCTATCAAGCCCATGTCGGCCCAATGCGCAGCAAATCACGCGGCGCAGTCACGCTCGGGTCTGCTGATCCCACTGACGCGCCAAAAATTGCCTTTGACTACATGTCTCACCCTGACGACTGGACCGAGTTCCGGCACTGCATCCGCCTCACGCGCCAGATATTCGAGCAGGATGCCTTTGCGCCCTATCGTGGCCACGAAATCCAGCCCGGCGAGGATGTCCAAAGTGACGATGCGTTGGATGACTTCATCCGCGAACACGCCGAAAGCGCCTTTCACCCCTGCGGGACCTGCAAAATCGGCGCAGTGGACGACCCAAGTGCGGTGGTCGATCCCGAATGTCGCGTAATCGGCGTGGACCGGCTGCGCGTCGCCGACAGCTCGATCTTTCCGCGTATACCCAACGGCAACCTCAACGCCCCTAGCATCATGGCCGGTGAAAAGGCCAGTGATCACATTCTGGGGCGTGGCATGTTGCCCGCATCCAACCACGAGCCGTGGATTCACCCCGAATGGGAAACCACGGTCAAGGCGGCCAGTCGCGCATAGAACTGCGCCGACACCCTAACGGATAACAATCTCGTCGCTGCGCAGCAGGCCTAACACGCTGCGCGCCTGCGCATCCAGCAGATCGAGATCCAGATAGGTATCCGACAACCGCCGCGTCAGATTATCCATGCGTGCCACCTGTGCCTCGATCGCCTGCAACTGCGCGCGCAACTCCGCGCTTTCCGCCTCAATCTCGGCGCGACTGAACAGACCAAAATCGCCCTGCACGGCGGCAAATGTGAAATAGAGGCATAGGCTGAACGCCACAGCAAAATAGGTCAGCACGCCCAGCGCGGGCTTTTTCCGGATGGTCATTTTTGGTCTGCCTCGATGCCTTGCAATATCCGCGCCTCTGCCGGGCACTATGCCGTGACATTCGCATATTCCACCCGGTTTGGGAATCACTTTCCCGCATTACAGCGCGCGGACATCTCAGGCGTTGCAATCAGGACGTGTGATCCGCTTAATGGTTCCGCCAAAGGAGCGACACAGATGCCGATTTCCCCACCCCATTCAGAGACTGATACACACGCCGTCACCAACCAGCCTGAACTGCGTGGCGATCTGGACCTCTGGGCAGACGATCCGGCGTTGCAGGATCACGGTCACACCGCAGACGCCGCGCATCTGGCGCAGTACGGCGCAAAATTGGGCCGGACCGAGATCCGCGCCAAAGGCCGCACCGCGAACCATCACCCGCCCGAGGCCGTTCTGTTCGATGCAGGCGGTCGGCGGCTGGACGAGGTGCACTACCACCCGGCCTATCACGACCTGATGCAGATCGGACTGACCGCAGGCTATGCAGCCCTGCCGTGGGAAGGAGCCAAAGGCGGGCACAGCACACATGCCGCGATGGTGTACCTGACCAGTCAGGTCGAACCGGGCGTTTGCTGCCCGATGACCATGACGTATGCCGCCGTACCCGCCCTGCGCGCGACACAGGCGCTCTTTGCCGAATGGGTGCCGAAACTGACGGCACGGATGCACGACCCTGCGCCCGCGCCCCTGCGGCACAAAGCGGCAGCGACAATGGGCATGGCGATGACCGAAAAGCAGGGCGGCTCCGACCTGCGCGGGACCACGACGCAGGCTGTCCGCGACGGTGATCTATACCGCCTGCGCGGGCATAAATGGTTCTGCTCGGCGCCGATGTCAGACGGGTTCCTGACGCTGGCGCAGACGCCCGGCGGCCTGACTTGCTTTGTCGTGCCCCGCTGGCTGGAGGGCGCGCGCAACGCCGTCCACATCCAGCGGCTAAAGGACAAGCTCGGCAATCGCTCAAACGCATCGGCAGAGATCGAATACGCCGACGCCTATGCGCACCGGCTGGGCGATGAAGGCGCTGGCGTCCGCACGATCATCGAGATGGTGCATCACACCCGCCTTGATACGGCAATGGCCCCGGCCGGGCTGATGCGCGCGGCATTGACCAAGGCGCATCACTGGGCCACCCATCGCAGCAGTTTCGGCGCGCAACTGATCGACCAGCCGCTGATGCGCCGGGTGTTGGCCGATCTGACGCTGGATTGGGAGGGCACTCTCGCACTTGGCCTGCATGTCGCGCGCGCCTTTGACAGCACCGACGAGGCGGATCGCGTGTTCGCACGGCTGGGCGTGGCGTTGGCCAAATACCTCGGGAACAAGCTATGCCCGCCGCTGGTCTACGAGGCGATGGAATGCCTGGGCGGGATGGGCTATGTCGAGGACACCCCCCTACCAATGCTCTATCGAGAGGCCCCGCTTAATGCGATCTGGGAGGGGTCGGGTAACGTGATCTGCCTCGACATCCTGCGCACTCTGCACAGCGTCCCGGACGCCACTGACATACTCAGCGCAGAGTTAAACACCGCCACCGGCCAATCCGCCCAGTACGACGCCGCGCTAAAAATGCACATACAGATGTTTCCGAACCTGCCGGACGAGGCCGATCTGCGCTGGTATGTCGAAAGTCTGGCCACCCTGATGACCGCCTCAGTGCTGATCCGCCACGCGCCCCCTGCCGTCAGCGACGCCTATGCCGCGACCCGGCTGGACGCGCGCGGGCGCACCGCCGGGGCCATTACCGGTGTGGACACGACGGCGATACTGGCGCGGCTCATGGGCTGACACGCCACGCGCGCATGGTGCTGCGCGCGCCTCAGCCCGCGACAGACGCCCGGTGAATACTGTCAATCGTGTCGGAAATCGTCGCGTTGAATTCCGCATCGCTTTGATCCGCCGACAGCCCTTCGGTCAGCGCCCGGCTAAAGCTGGCGATGACACCCGTATTCTGCGACAGCCGGTCATTGGCCTCGTCACGCGAATACCCACCCGACAGGGCGACAACCCGCATGACCGCACGATGATCGACCAGCGATTTGTAATGGTTTGCCACTTCCGGCAGCGTCAGCTTCAGCATCACCTGCGTGCCCTCGGGCAGCGCATCCAGTGCCTTGGTCAACTCGGCCAGCAGAATATCCTCGGCCTCGGCCTTGTCCGCGATGGTGATCGTCACCTCGGGCTCGATGATCGGAATCAGGTCGTGACTCAATATCTGCTTACCAAGCTCGAATTGCTGCGCCACGTTGGCAGCAATGCCACTGGCGGATGCGGCATCAATAACTGACCGCATCTTGGTCCCGAAAATGCCCGCTGCATTGGCGCGCGTCAGCAGTGCATCCAGATCGGGCATCGGCTTCATCAGACGCACGCCATCGGCCTCGTCCTCCAGCCCCTTATCCACCTTCAGGAACGGCACGACCCCGCGCTCTTCCCACAGGAACTGCGACGTGGGTTTGCCATCAATCTGTCGATCCATCGTCATCTCGAACAGGATCGCCCCGATCACCTTTTCCCCGGTAAAGGCAGGGGCTTGTGCGATGCGCGCCCGCATGGCGTGGATCAGGTCGTACATCTCTGCATCCGAACCATACGCGCTCTCTTCCACGCCATAGAGCTTCAGTGCCTTGGGGGTAGAACCACCGCTTTGGTCGAGTGCGGCAATAAATCCGCCTGCGCTGCGCATCTTCTCGGCTTGGGTCTGGTTTGGCATGTGGGCGGCTCCGCTCGCTAATGAATGGGTCGAATTGCCCCGCTTCTAGGCGAGCGTGGCGTGCGTTGCAATTGTGGTGGCGCTAACGCGCACCACCCACCACACCATAACCGTCATTCAGTCACTCCGACCAAACCGCGCCGCCAGATCCAGCTCGATCCAGTCCTTTAACGCCAGTTCCTGTAGCTTGGCGCGTGTCTGCATCCACATCTCGGTGACGTCCTCGCCGCGATTGGCGAACCGCGCCTCGATATCCTCGCGCAGAGGACGCGCGCCAATATCGCCCGCTGCTTCGGCAATCAGCGCATAGTAATACGCCAGCCGGTACGACCGCGCCGCGCCCAGCCCGGTGAACCGCGCCAGCGCCATGCGCCTCACCTCGCGCACATCGCCATCCGCAGGCAGGGCGTCAGTCCCAACAATGACATCGCTGTCATCCAGATACGCCTTTTGCGTCTCAATCACCGCAACCGTCGTCATGCGCGCCTCCAGCGCATCCAGCAGCGGCACCGCCTCGGGCAGACGCGCCTCGCTGGCGATCAGCGCATGCAGATAGGCGGATCGCGCATCATGTGGCATCAACGCCCGCGCCGTCAGCAACGCCGCCTGTGCGCCATCGGCGCTGGTCGCGTCCACCATCTGCGCCAACAGTTCCGGCACCAGTGCCTCGGCGCGGGGCAGGCCACGCCCCTCCAGCAACGCCCCGGCCAGTTCCAGCCGCTCGGCACGCGTTAACTCGCCATTGGTGCGCGACAACAGATCGGAGCTGATCAACTGTGACTGCGCCAATGGGGCGGAACGTGCGTCGGGTGCCAGCGCCTGAAGCAGCTCTTCAGGCGACTGGTACACTTCCGGCTCGATCACAATGCCACCCACCGGCAATTCCGCCTCAATGGTAATCTCGCCGGGTTCGCGGACGAAACGCGCCACGTGATCCATCAGATCATCGATGAATCTCCGTTCGGTCGAGGTCAGCGCCCGGGTCCCGTTCTGGCTGAGCATATTGGTCAGCTCTTCGGTGCCAATGCCGCGAATGATATCCGGCTGGCGCAGGTTCTCGGGCATCAGCTGCGACAGCCGCGCCCAGCCACCATGGTCCTGCACGCCCAGAACCGCACGGTGCAACCGCACTGCCGGATCACCGGCATAGCCGTAACGATCCAGCCGGGGCAGGATCGCACCAGACATGGCCACATCGACCGTCGCTAGATCATTGATCGTGGCCGAAATATTGGTGCGAATCTCGCCAGAGCCGTGGAAGTAATCCATCTCATAGACCAGCCGATCCACCTCGATCTCGGCATAGCCTGCACTGCGCAGCATCAGGCCGATGTCACGCTCCAAACAGGCGATACTGGCCTTCGCGCCGATTGCCGTGGCCGACACGTTCGATGCGGCCAGCAACGGGCGATGCTTGCCAATGTCGAACCGGACGCGGGCCAGCGTGATCTCGCATTGGCGCGCGCGGTCATAGGACAGTTGCGGGCGCAGCGTCACGCCCGACAGCGCCACAGTGCCGCGCATCACGTCGGTTTCCATATGGTCGTATTCGACCTCCATCTGCGTGCGCAGCGCAGAGATGGCTACGCTGGCCACCGACCCTGCAATCGCGTCCGGCGTAATCAGGTCCATAAACCCCGGCTTTGGATCGCCTTCGGCAATCGCACCCACGGGCAGCGCGAGACAGGCACAGATAGCGAGTGTGGCGGATTTCAGAGCATGCATGACGGCGTCCTTTGGTCCGAGGGGAGATTGCCACAGGCTACGCGAGCGGCTACGCACCGCACAATAGCGGAATCCCTTACCTTTGCCGGCCGCACCCGCCAAAGCCCTGCATGGACGATCAAGCCCCCTACCAGATGTGTTGAAGGGCCAGGCTAGATCCCGAACGCAATATGGTTCTGATTAGCTTGATGCCCTTACAGAGATCTGCGGGGGCGGTTTCAGCACCCCGGATGTCGCCTATGCGGGACTTTCCTGCCGTTCGCGCTTGTATCTTGAATGGCCGTTTTGTTCTTTCTGCATTCACTCATAAAAAGATACTTACTCTCCCTAAATGCAATGTGTTTCTCCGAATTTTTCAATTAAGATATGACCTGATCAGTTCTGCCTCTTCAGTATAACCCCAGCGTTCTAGAATAGTCGCAAAAACCGGCAACGGCGGTCGGTTGCTGCAAAACTCACCGGGGCCTGCGTAAAGTCCGCCGCCTGGACCTTGGTAAAGTCCGCCGCCTGGGCCTTGGTAAAGACCACCGCCTGGGCCTTCGTACATCCCGCCGCCCGGTCCTTGGTACAATCCGCCGCCTGGGCCTTCATACATGCCGCCACCCGGTCCTTTATACAGACCGCCACCAGGGCCTTGATAAAGACTGCTGGCCCACGTGCCAGCCGGGCAGTCCGCGAATGCTCTTGTCGTTGACAGCAACAACAAAAACAGACCGATAAAATGAAATTTCAACAAGTTTCTCCAATATAGATATTTCATCAATCGTAAATCAAATGGATTGGGTGAGGGAAGTCGCAAGATTCAGACGAAAAGAGAAATCTCGCAATTTTAGCAGCCGTTTGTAAGACGCGCAGCATCCGTCACTCTGGACTCACAGCAGACGTTCACCCGTTTGACAATCGCGCCCGACATGGTCGCGATCATTAACACATCTGGCAAGGGGCTTGACGGAATATCCGCACCCTTACGCGGCCGCAACCTTCAGCGCCGCAACACCCGGCAGGTCCTTGCCTTCCATCCACTCGAGGAAAGCGCCACCCGCGGTCGAGATATAGGTGAAATCATCCGCCGCACCGGCCTTGTTCAGCGCGGCCACCGTATCGCCACCGCCCGCGACCGATACCAATTGCCCGGCCTTGCTCAACTCTGCGGCGTGGCGCGCGGCGGCGTTGGTGGCTGTATCGAACGGTTCCAGCTCGAACGCGCCCAGCGGCCCGTTCCAGATCAGCGTTTTCGCGTTGTCGAACACCCGCGCCAGCCGTTTCACACTGGTCGGCCCCGCATCGAGTATCATCGCATCATCAGGGCACAAATGCACCGCCAGAACCTCGTGCGGCGCATTCGCCGCGAATTCCCGTGCCACCACGATATCGGCTGGCAGGATGATCTCGCAGCCCGCCGCCGCCGCCTTGCCCATGATCTCTCGCGCGGTGCCTGCCATCTCGTGTTCGCACAGCGACGTGCCCACCGACAGCCCCTGCGCCGCAAGGAACGTGTTGGCCATACCGCCGCCGATCACCAGATTGTCGACCTTCTCCACAAGGTTACCCAACAGGTCCAGCTTGGTCGATACCTTGGCCCCGCCGACCACTGCGACCACCGGGCGTTTCGGGCGGCCCAGCGCCGCCTCCAGTGCGGTCAATTCGGCCTGCATCAGGCGGCCCGCACAGGACGGCAAATGCTGCGCAATGCCGGTTGTGCTGGCATGCGCCCGGTGCGCGGCAGAAAACGCATCGTTGCAGTAAATGTCGCCCAATCCCGCCAGACGGCGGGCAAAATCGGGGTCGTTCTTCTCTTCACCGGGGTAAAAGCGGATATTCTCCAGCAGCAGCACATCGGCGGCCCGCGCCTCTTCGGTCAGGTTCTCGGCCCCCTCCAACGTCTCGATCAGGCGCACAGACCGGCCCAGCGCCTCGCGGAGCGCCGCCAGAACCACGCGCAGCGACATATCCAGAACCACCTTGCCCTTGGGGCGTCCGAAATGGGCGATCAGCATCGGCTTGCCACCGCGGGCGAGGATATCGTTGATCGTCGGCACGATCCGTTCGATCCGGGTGGCATCGGTGACCCGGCCATTCTCGACCGGCACGTTGATGTCCACACGGGTCAGCACGCGCTGCCCCGCAAGGTCCATGTCATCCAGCGTTTTCCAGCTCATCGTGCACCCCTTGGCTCTGTCTCTCGCGGGTTCTCATGGCCCGATCCCGCCGTACCGTCAACCTCTGCGCTTGGCATTCCGGACCCAAGACCCTACGTATCAGGACAAACCAGACAAAAGGAGGCCCCGATGGCCGAAATCAAAGATCCCGAAAACACCATCCTGATGGAACTGTCCGGCGGAACCGTCGCGATTGAACTTCTGCCCGACGTGGCCCCCGGCCATTGCGCCCGGATCAAGGAACTGGCCCGCGCCGGCGCCTATGACAACGTCGCCTTTCACCGCGTCATCGACGGCTTTATGGCCCAGTCAGGCGACGTGCAGAATGCCAACATGGAAAAGGACTATAACCCGCGCATGGCTGGCACCGGCGGCAGCGACCTGCCCAACCTCAAGGCAGAATTCAGCAAGATCCCGCATGACCGTGGCACTCTGGGCGCCGCGCGCAGCCAAAGCCCGGACAGCGCCAACAGCCAGTTTTTCATCAACTTCTCGGATAACCACTTTCTGAACGGTCAATACACGGTCTATGGCCGCGTCATTCAGGGCATGGAACATGTCGACGCCATCACCAAGGGCGAACCACCAGCCAACCCCGACCGCATGATCAGCGTCAAGGTCGCCGCCGATGATGCGTAACACGTTCACCGCATTGGCACTGCTCGTGGCCAGCCCGGCACTGGCCACCGGCCTTCAGATCGAGGTCGCAGGCGAGGCCAACGGCACGATCACCATTGACTTGCTGGACGATGTTGCACCGAATCATGTGGCGCAGATCGCCGCTCTGGCAGAGGCTGGCGCATATGATGGCGTCGTGTTTCACCGCGTTATCGACGGCTTCATGGCCCAGACCGGCGATGTCGAATACGGCACGCTGGAAGGTGGCGACATGCGCCGTGCAGGCAGCGGCAGCTCGGACAAGCCCGACCTCAAGGAAGAATTTTCCGATGTGCCGTTTGAACGCGGCGTCGTCGGCATGGCCCGCAGCAAAAGTGTCGACAGCGCCAACAGCCAGTTCTTCATCATGCTGGCGCCCAAACCCCACCTAGACGGCGCATACACAGTCGTCGGCAAGGTGACGGACGGAATGGACGTCGTCGATGCGATCAAGCTGGGCCTCGGCGGAAATGGCGCGGTAATCGGCCAGCCCGACGTGATGACATCGGTCAAGGTGATCGACTGATCCCATGACGGCAGCGGCGCGCCCAACCGGCTACGAGCCTCTGAACACTGCCAAACCCGTGGCCCCGTCGATCTGGTTGATCGACGGGCCACATATCCGGTTCATGGGTCTGCCCTTTTCCACCCGCGCCACCGTGATACGGTTAGAAAATGGCGATCTCTGGGTGCATTCCCCCACTCACCTGACTGACAGCCTGCGCGCCGAACTGGACGCGATTGGCCCGGTGCGCCACCTCATCGCGCCCAACTGGATTCACTACGCTCATATCGCGGACTGGCAGGCGGCATGGCCCGACGCACACGCATGGGCCGCCCCCGGCGTCGCGCAGCGCGCCGCAAAGAAGGGGCTGACTCTGCATTTCGACCACGATCTCGGGCCTGTGGCCGAGGCACCTTGGGCCGGACAGATCGACCAGATCATCGTAGAAGGCAGCAAGATCCACCGCGAGGCTGTCTTCTTTCACCGCCTGTCGGAAACGCTGATCATCACCGACCTGATCGAGAATTTCGAGACTGCCAAACTGCCGTTCTGGATGCGCCCACTGATCTGGCTGGCCGGGATCGACGACAGTGACGGCAAAATGCCCCCCGATATGAAGTTCAGCTTTCGTGACAAGGAAAAGCTGGCCGATGCCGTCGACCAGATGGTTGCGTGGCGACCCCGGCGCATGATCCTCGCCCATGGCCGCTGGTACGAGAACAACGCAGTCGATGAACTGGAGCGCGCCTTTCGCAAGCTGATGCGCCATCGCCGCTGGGGCGCTGTGATGGAAAAGTACGAACAGCAAAACGAACAGGACTAACCCCACCGCCTGTCACTTTCGCGTGCGGGGGCTGGTCAGAAGCATGCGCGCGCGCCATGCTGAATCAATTCCAGCTACAGGAGCGCGCATGTCCCGATTGCTCATCTTTCTGACCGCATTGATCGTCAGCGCAGGCATCAGCCACGCCAGCCCGGACTTCTGGAAACACGAATGGCCGGATACCAACTTTGACAAATCCGCCATCGCCAGTTGGACCGAAATCATGGACGGAGGCCCGCCAAAGGACGGCATTCCCGCCATCCATGATCCAGAATTCCATAACGTCGCGGATGAAACACGGATCAAACCAACAGAGCCTGTCATCACGCTCGAAATCGCAGGCTCCTCGCCACGCGCCTACCCGGTCCGCTACTTGATGTGGCACGAAATCGTTAACGATACTGTGGGCGGGGTGCCGGTCGCTGTCACTTTTTGCCCCTTGTGCAATTCCGGCATCACCTTTGACCGCCGCATCGATAAAGGCACGCTCAGCTTTGGGGTTTCGGGCAAGCTGCGCAATTCGGATATGATAATGTACGACCGCGAAACCCAAAGCTGGTGGCAACAGGCCATCGGCACAGCCCTCGTCGGTGACCTGATGGGCACCAAGCTAGAGGCCTTGCCCAGTTGGATGGAAAGCTGGGCACAATACAAGGCTCGCAATCCCGACGGGCTGGTGATGTCAGAGCCGGGCAGCGGCCGTCAATACGGGCGCAATCCATATCTGGGCTATGACAGCCTGAAACGACCGTTCCTCTATAACGGTGAGAATCCACCACATGGCATCCCGCCGCTGGTGCGCGTCGTGCGCGTCAAAGACCGGGCTTGGACGTTGGCCCGCATCCGGGACGAAGGCACGATCAACGAGGCCAATGTCACCCTAAGCTGGGAAGCCGGGCAATCATCGGCCCTTGATGCCGGTGTCATCGCTCATGGCAAGGACGTGGGCACGGTGCGGGTCCGCGACGCTGACGGGCGCGACCTGCCCCATGACGTGATGTTCGCCTTTGCCTATCACGCGTTCTGGCCGGATGGGCAATGGATGTTGGCCAGATAGATGGTGCGGGGCCGGGATTGCCCCGCACGGACTCATCCCACCCTACGCAGGCAGATGGATGTTAAACGCCTTGCGAATCGCCGCATCGGTGGCCGGATCAAACCGGGCAGCAGCGCGCTCTGACAGTATCTCTTGCTTGCGCGCGATGGTCTCTGTCAACAGATCCGGCTTGCCGTTTTCGTCCCACTCCTTGGGGCTCATCCGGTTGCCAAGACTGGGATATTGGTAGTCCGACTGCATCCGCGACAGCGTCTGCCCGGTCCCCAGATAATGCCCCGGCCCGCCGAGGCAGACCTCGCGTATCTGCTCTAACCCCAATGTCTCGTCATCCACCTCGATCCCGCGCACGCAACGCAGCGCATGGCCGATCAAATCATCGCTGAGGATCAGAGATTCGTGGCAGAACCCCAGCAGCGACGCATGCATGCCAGCCGCCTCGTAGACCATGTTCAGCCCGCTCAGGCCCGACATCACGTTCGAACACATTGCCTCCCAACCGGCCTGCATGTCCGGCAGCTTGGCATCGGTGATGCCGCCCACGGCCCCACCGGGCACACCGTAGAATTTGTGCATCTGCGCGCAGCCCGCACTCAGCAGTGCCTGCTCACCCGATCCGCCAGTCATCGCGCCCGTCCGCAGATCCAGCCCAAAGGGCCACGTGCCAAAGATGGCGGGATGCCCCGGCTTCACCGCATTCACATAGACCAGCCCCGCCAGACATTCCGCCGTGGCCTGCACAATCGCCCCCGCAATGGTCGATGGCGCAGTGGCCCCCGCCATGCCCGCACTCAGCAGCAATACCGGCATCCCGCCTTCGATACAGGCTTCCATCACCTGACAAGCCTCTGTCGCGAACTTCATTGGCGGCACGACGAAGCAGTTGGAATTACTGACAAAAGGCCGCGCGCGCCACTTGTCCTCGCCGCCCGCTATCAGGTGCAGCATTTCCAGCGCACCCTTGACATAGCTCGGGTCAGTAAAGGATGTGCCGACGTGTTTCGTGGTGCCCCCGCAGCAGGCATAGACGGTGTTCATGTCCATTTCGAAATTGTCGTAGATGTCCCGGCACACCATGGGCCGCTGCACGAAATGGATGTTGTCCAGCACATCAGCAATGCGCGCGGCGTCATGCAGATCCTGCACCGTGCATTCGCGGTAGTTGCGCCCATCCACGTCAACCATGTGAACGGCAGCGCCGGCCGTACCAAAATGCACCTTGGCCCCGGTCAGATGCATGTCATGGCGCGGGTCGCGCCCGAACAGGGTGATCTCTTTGGTCGCCCGCGCCACCGTGTCCTCGATCAGGGCCCGTGGGAATCGCAGCCGCCCGTCATCGCCTAGAATGGCACCCGCTCTGGTCAGATATTCCACCCCGCTGGGCGGCGCATCCGCCAGACCGATCTGTTCCAGTGCATCAAGCGCCGTCTGGTGAATGCGCATCACGTCCGCATCACTCAATGGTTTGTATTGTCCACCGGACATGCCGGGCCGAATTGGGCGCAGGCTGTCAATTAAGGGGGCGGCACGACTGGCGCGGCGGGCGGCGCGGCCACCAGAGCGGCGCGAAAGGGTGTCTGTCATCTATGGGGTTCCCGTGTCTGCGGGTGAAGGTCAGGGGTGAAGCGTCAGAAACGCCACACCGGCCCCCCGCGCGCAGCGCGTCCCCGTTCGGCCCCAATCGTATAGATCACAAGTGCAATCTTGCAGCATGGCGACATAGCCATTTTCTCCTCAAGGTGCCCCAGCTAAAGGCACCGTCAGAGAGACTGTCTGTCCCAATTGCGACCGATGTCGTTTTTAGAACACTCCGCGACGCATTACTCTGCCGCCCGCGCGGCGCGTTCGGTCGCGAACGCCAGCAACTGCCGCAGCGCAACTTCCAGCCGGTCATCCGCGACCGTCAGCGCCACGCGTAAATGCCCCCCCGCCGCCGCGCCAAAACTTTCGCCCGGCATGACCGCCACGTGGTGCGCTTCCAGAAACTCCATGGCAAATTCTTCACCCGTCATCCCCGTCAACCGGATATCCAGCATCGCGTACATCGCACCCTCTGCCGGAATAGCGCGAACCACATTCTGCCCCTTGAGAACTCCCATCACCAGATCGCGCCGCCGCCGGAACGGTGCGGCGATTCTAGCTTCGAACTCGGACCCCATATCCAGCGCATGAACCGCCGCCATCTGGATGAACCCCGGCACGCCGTAGGTGGTATGCGTCGCAAGGTCGCCCATGTACCCGACGGCCTCCTCTGGGCCAACGACCCAACCGATGCGGCTACCGGTCATCGCATGACTCTTCGACATCGACCCGATGACCAGAGTACGTTCCGCCATTTCGGGCAACGCCCTAGGGCTGAGATGTGTACCGTTCCACACCTGCGTGTCATATACCTCGTCCGAAATCAGCCACAAATCCTCATCGCGGCATACCTGCGCGATCCCTTCCATCGTTTCCTGTGAATAGATCACGCCGGTCGGATTGTTCGGAGAGTTGATCAGCAATGAGCGCGCATTCGACGCAACCTTGGCGATGTCCGCCGGGTCGGGCTGAAATCCGTTGGCAGCATGAGCCTGAATAGCGCAAGGAACCCCGCCGACAGAACGAATGGTGCCGGGATATGTCGTATAATATGGCTCGATATAGAGGGCGGTATCACCCTCGTCACAGGTCAGGTTATGTGTCGCAAAGAGACCCGCCTGACCGCCCGGCACGATCAGCACCTGATCCGGGTTGGTCAGCACGCCGGTGTTGCGCTGCACGCGGTCCGCAACGCGCTCGCGCAATTGCAGCAATCCCTGAAAGTCCTGGTATCCGACATAGCCATCCAGCCCGGCCTGATGCATCGCCTTCAATATCTCGGGATCGGTGGCGATGTCATGCTCTCCCACTGTCAGCTCGACTACGGGAATTCCTTGTGCCTTCATCTGGCGCGACCGATAGAAAACGCCCCACCCATCCGAGCCGCCGACCGTGACATTTTTCAACCGTTTCGATACCTGCATGCCGCACCTCCCTCTTTGGTCAACGGACACAGCCAGCGCGACACGGGGATGTCAATCGCTATCGCTGCGGTCGCCCATCAAATAGCGCGGTCCGGCCCCGTGCCTGCGCGCATCATCACGCGGATTGTATAACGCACAGGTCCGCAACGACAGACAGCCACAGCCGATGCAACCGTCCAGCTTTTCCCGCAGTGCCTGCATTTGTGCGATCCGAGCATCCAGCACCGCGCCGAACCGGGCTGAGATTCGCGCCCAGTCACGCTTGTCCGGGGTGCGATCACCCGGCAGACCGCCCAGCGCCTCGCGGATTTCCGCGATGGTAAAGCCGAGACCCTGACTGATCATCACGAAGGACAGTCGCCGAATGTCGGATCGCGCATAGCGGCGCTGCCCTGTGTCGGTCCGGTCAGGCGCCACCAATCCCTCGGTTTCGTAATACCGTATCGCCGAAGGGGCGAGCCCCGTGCGCGTCGCAACCTGACCAATCGACAAACCGCGATTCGATAAACGACTGGACTGCATTGATATTTTCCATATTGCATTAAAGTATGCTTTAATAATTACACTAGATTCCAATGCAACTCAAAGAGAAAGAGACAACGATGCATTTGGAACATGTGAACATCACCGTCCCCGACCCCAAGGCCAGCGCCAAGATCCTGTGCGATCTGTTTGACTGGCATATCCGCTGGGAGGGGGCCGCGCTGAATGATGGCTACACTGTGCATGTGGGCAACGACGACAGCTATCTGGCGCTCTATAACCCGAACAAGACGCTTGTCCCGGCGGGCGACAACTATGCACAGGTGTCTGGCCTCAACCATGTCGGCGTGGTGGTGGACGATATCGCCATGATTGAGGCCCGCGTGACAGCCGCCGGATATGAACCGCACAATCACGCCGATTACGAACCCGGCACGCGGTTCTATTTCGACGGACCGGACGGGATCGAGTTCGAAGTGGTCCACTATAACTGACGACACCGCCGGGGGCACTGGCCGGTGCCTCCGGCGGGGATATTTTTCGCAAGAAGAAATAGGAACTGTCTATGCGTTTTGAGCAATGCGGTCTCATACTGAACACCGAACATTACATCAGTTGCGTCGGGTTTTATCGCGACATCCTCGGTTTGCCAGTGATGTTAGAGAAAGACACCGAGGCCGAGAGACTGACAGCCTTTGATCTTGGCGGCACGTATTTGATGGTAGAGCCCGGCGGGCAGGCTGTGACGCAGGGCAGAACATCCGAGAACGGGCCGGTCAAGCTGCGGTTCAACACATGTCATATCGCCGAGGATATCCTGCATCTGCGACAGCATGGTGTTACCGTGAGCCATCAGCATCACAAATGGGGCGAAACGGCAGAGTTCCATGATCCAGACGGCAACCGTTGTGCGCTGCGCAGCCATCAGAGCTTTGGTCGTTAGTCCACCCACCGGGCGCTGACGCGATACCGACAGAATACCGACGTGATACCGACGTCGGGATTCCATCACCGCTTGACCCGCCGCCGCGCCGCCCATAAAGTTGCCGCCATGACCAAGACCTGCACCATTATCTGCTGCATTCCCTGCTGAGACATCTCGGGCGGGTCGGTCTACTATTCCAAATTTGAGAGTTAGTTGCTAAGCCCGCCGCAACCCTGCGCGCGAGGATACGCCATGACGACGATCAAGCTGCACAACACCAAGACCCGCCGCAAGGAGGCGTTCACACCTCTAGATCCAGACAATGTGCGGATGTATGTCTGTGGCCCCACCGTCTATGACCGCGCCCATCTAGGCAACGCCCGGCCCGTGGTGGTATTCGATGTGCTGAACCGGCTGCTACGCCATGTTTATGGCGACGATCACGTGACTTACGTGCGCAACTTTACCGACGTCGATGACAAGATCAACGCACGCGCGGCCGCCGATAATCGCAAGATCGGGGACATCACCGAAGAGACGATCCAGTGGTTTCTGGACGACATGGGCGCACTCGGCGCGTTGGAACCCGACGCGATGCCACGCGCGACCCAGTTCATCCCGCAGATGGTGGCAATGATCGAGGATCTGATTGCCAAGGGCCACGCGTACGAGGCCGAGGGCCACGTCCTGTTCGCTGTTGAGAGCTATACAGAATATGGCGCGCTATCCGGGCGGACGGTCGATGATATGATCGCCGGCGCACGAGTCGAAGTCGCGCCCTACAAGCGCAACCCGATGGATTTCGTGCTGTGGAAACCGTCCTCGGATGACCTGCCCGGCTGGGACAGCCCATGGGGGCGCGGACGGCCCGGCTGGCATATAGAATGCTCGGCCATGGCCTATGAATTACTGGGCGAAAGTTTCGATATCCACGGCGGCGGCAACGACCTGATGTTCCCGCACCACGAGAACGAGATCGCGCAAAGCTGCTGTGCGCATCCCGAGGGTGGGTTTGCGCAGGTCTGGATGCATAACGAGATGCTGCAGGTCGAGGGCAAGAAGATGTCCAAATCGCTGGGTAATTTCTTTACCGTGCGCGATCTGCTGGATCAGGGCGTGCCCGGTGAGGTGATCCGGTTCGTGTTTCTCAGCACGCATTATCGCAAGCCGATGGATTGGACGGCGGAGAAGGCGAAGGAGGCGGAGAAAGTGCTGCGGAAAATAGCACAGTTTCTTGGCAGGCCGATGCTCCAAAAGCCTTGGGTTGACCGCGTGCCAAAAAGCCCGCCACAGGAGATTATCGAAGCGCTTTCGAGCGATCTAAACACGTCTCTTGCTCTCACATTGATGGGCAAATACCTCAAGAGTGAACAAGAGACTGATCTTATAGCTTCACTGTCATTTTTGGGTTTCGATCCAAATAGAATTGTTGAACGTTTTCAAACTTTCTCTCTCCGCGCCCATACCAATGAATATGTCGCTGGAGTAGGTGTTGAGACCCGAGGAACTACTCCGGAAGCTCCCCCTCAAGCGCTCCTCAGATTGGGTGAACGTTTCCAAAAAGTTCGTGCGGAAGCTATGCGAACCAAAGACTATTCCGAAGTCGATCATTTTAAGGCTGAACTGGTAGATGCCGGAGTAGAAGTCCGAATGAACGAGCAAGGTGTCGAAATGGTGCCTGGCCCGAATTTTGATCCTGCCAAGTTAGAGGCTCTCAAATGACTGCGGGCCTAACAACACAGGCCAGTCTCCGGCCGCGGGTGGGGGTGAAGCCCCCGCACGTCGTGCCGAAGGCACGCCTCTGGCGTGACGGGGCGGCCGGGGGCTGGCCGTGCCTCAAGTGGCTCGGCTGGGGTGGTAAGACCCAAGGTCGCGCACAGCCAGAAACCGCATCGGGAAAACCGGCTGTGTGGTCCGACAAAAGCGACCCCACCCCGGGCCTGACCCGGGGCCTCATGGCTGGCGGCGAGGCCACGGGTCAGGCCCGGGACGGGTGGAGAACATGACCCGCACCCGCCTCTCCCTCTACGACACCACGCTGCGCGACGGGCAGCAGACGCAGGGCGTGCAATTCTCCACGCCCGAGAAGATCCGCATCGCGCAGGCACTGGACCAGCTCGGCGTCGACTATATCGAAGGCGGCTGGCCCGGTGCGAACCCGACCGACAGCGCCTTTTTCGATGCCGCGCCAAAAACCCGCGCCGCCATGACTGCCTTCGGCATGACCAAACGCGCTGGCCGCTCTGCCGAAAACGACGATGTGCTGGCCGCCGTGCTGAACGCGGGTACCCTCGCCGTCTGCATTGTCGGCAAAACCCACGATTTTCACGTGACCACTGCGCTGGGGATCACGCTGGACGAGAATATCGAGAATATCGCGCGCTCAATCGCCTATATCACCGCGCAGGGGCGCGAGGCGCTGTTCGACGCTGAGCATTTCTTTGACGGCTATCGCGCCAATCCTGACTATGCGCTGCGGGCGGCAAAGGCCGCCTATGGTGCCGGTGCGCGCTGGGTCGTACTGTGCGACACTAATGGCGGCACCCTGCCACAGGACATCGGGCGCATCACAGCGCAGATGATCGCGGCAGGCATCCCCGGTGATCATCTGGGCATCCACACCCATAACGACACCGAAAACGCCGTTGCCGGCTCGCTGGCCGCCATCGACGCAGGCGCGCGTCAGGTGCAGGGCACGCTGAACGGGCTGGGCGAGCGATGCGGCAATGCCAACCTCACGACACTGATCCCGACGCTGCTGCTAAAAGAACCCTATGCCAGCACCTATGAGACTGGAGTTACGCCCGACGCGCTGCTGGGTCTGACGCAGATCAGCCGCCAATTGGACGATATCCTGAACCGCGTTCCGATGCGACAGGCGGCCTATGTCGGTGCGTCGGCCTTTGCACACAAGGCCGGGCTGCACGCCAGCGCGATCCTAAAGGACCCGACCACCTACGAGCATATTGACCCCGCACTGGTGGGCAACGCGCGGATCATCCCGATGTCCAATCAGGCGGGTCAGTCGAACCTGCGCCGCCGTCTGGCAGAGGCCGGGCTGGATGTGGCGGATGACAATCCCGCGCTGGCCCGTATTCTGGACGAGATCAAGGTGCGCGAGGATCGCGGATATACCTACGACAGCGCGCAAGCGTCTTTCGAACTACTCGCCCGGGCCGAGCTGGGGCTTTTGCCGGAATTCTTTGAAGTCAAACGCTACAAAGTCACAGTGGAGCGGCGCAAAAACAAGCGTAACCGGATGGTGTCCCTGTCCGAGGCGGTCGTTGTGGTCAAAGTCGATGGCGAGAAAAAGCTGTCAGTCAGTGAATCCATGGACAGTGCAGGCAGCGACCGTGGCCCTGTCAACGCGCTGGCCAAGGCGCTGGCCAAGGATCTGGGACGCTATCAGGCCGCGATCGAGGACATGCATCTGGTCGACTTCAAGGTCCGCATCACCCAAGGCGGAACAGAGGCCGTGACACGCGTCATCATCGACAGCGAGGATGGTCAGGGGCGTCGTTGGTCCACCGTAGGCGTCAGTCCAAACATCGTCGACGCATCATTCGATGCCCTGATCGACGCGATCAACTGGAAGCTTATCCGCGAAAGCGAAAGCACGAACACGCAGGTCGGCTCGGTCGAATGAATGCGCGCCCGCTCGACGATGACGAAATCGCCTGCGCCGGGATCGTGCAGCGCGGGGACCCTAGCCGGTTCATGGCCGCGATGGCCGCCCCCGTTGTAGCGCGGCGCGTCCTGTTTCCCATTTATGCGTTCAATGTCGAGGTCGCCCGCGCCCCGTGGCTGACAGAGGAACCCATGATCGCCGAAATGCGTCTGCAATGGTGGCGCGATGCACTGGAGGAAATCAGAGCGGGCGGTCCGGTGCGACGGCACGAAGTTGTCACGCCTCTGGCCCGCATTCTGGACGCAGACGGCGCAGCATTGTTGGATACGTTGATCGCGGCACGACGTTGGGACATTTACAAGGATGCCTTTGAGGACGCAGCACATTTTGATCGCTACCTGACCGAAACATCCGCTCACCTGATGCTGGTCGCGGCCCGCGCACTCGGCCCTGCCGAGGCATCGCCGGTACTGGATGCGGGCTATGCGGCCGGATTGGCCGGGTTCCTGCGCGCAATCCCGCAGCTGGAGGCCGCCAAACGTGTGCCGCTGGTCGACGGACGCCCCGCCGCCATCACCGAACTGGCGCGCGATGGATTGGCGCGACTACAACGTGCTCGCACAGCGCGCGGCAACGTCAGCCGGGCGGCCGCGCCTGCAATGCTGGCCGCGTGGCAGGCCGGAGCAGTCTTGCGCCGTGCAGCCATGGCACCGGAACGCGTGGCTCATGGCACATTGCCACCAGCGCCGATCAGGGATCGGGTATCTCTTATGATTCGCAGTCTCAGCGGGAAATGGTGACTGGCGGTCCGGCTGATACTGACCAAAAAACAGGATGGTTTTCCGAAACGCCGATTTTTGGCAGAACATTCACATCTGTGATAGCCTGTCGCTCTGAAAATACTCTTGGTGTCACCGCGTGTCGCGAACGTCCATGTCGCAGACATGGCACCCTGCGGTCGCATGTAGGCTTTTCGCGCCGTACAAACATCGCCATATAGAGGGCATGACCGACTCGATCCCCTTTCCCCAAGGCCACTGGCCAACGTTAGAACCCGGCTGGGTCTGGTTATGTGGTGCCGGCCCCGGTGATCCCGGCCTGCTGACGCTGCACGCGCTAAATGCGCTACGTCAGGCGGATGTGGTGATCTACGACGCATTGGTTCAGGAGGCGATCCTTGATTGGGCACCGCAGGCCGAACATATCTATGCGGGCAAACGCGGCGGCAAGCCATCGGCAGTGCAGCGCGACATCTCGTTGCGCCTTGTCGAACTCAGCCGCGAAGGCAAACGTGTGCTGCGCCTTAAGGGGGGCGATCCCTTTGTGTTCGGTCGCGGCGGTGAAGAGGCGCAAACGCTGGTGCAACACGGCGTGTCGGTGCGGATCATTCCCGGCATCAGTGCTGGCATCGGCGGGCTGGCCTATGCTGGCATCCCTGTCACCCACCGCGACGTGAACCAGTCTGTGACCTTTGTGACCGGCCACGACCAGTCGGGGAACACGCCATCATCACTGAACTGGAAGGCCATCGCAGAAGGCAGTCAGGTTCTGGTGATCTACATGGGCATGAAGCATGTCGAGCAGATCAGCCGCGCCCTGCTGGATGCGGGCCGTCCCGAGAGTGAGCCTTGTGCTGTCGTCTGCTCTGCGACCACCGACAGTCAGCAGGTACTGGAAACGACGCTGGCGCGAATGCCCGCCGACATAGCCGCCAGCGGGCTGGAGCCGCCCGCGATACTGTGCGTCGGGCGCTCAGTGTTGATGCGACAGGTACTGGATTGGCAAGGCATGATGGCGGGCGATCCGCCGCGCAACACCGACCCGCTGGGCCGGGGGCACCCCGCCGAGGCATCTTGAGCGGGCTCATCCTCGCCGCGCCCACATCGGGGGCGGGCAAAACCACCGTAACCTTGGGGTTATTGCGGCTGCTACGGCGACAGGGCATCGCGGTGCGTGGAGCCAAATCCGGGCCGGATTACATCGACCCCATGTTTCACGCCGCCGCCAGCGGCCAGCCCTGCGTCAACCTAGATGCTTGGGCGATGTCGCCGGAACGTATCAAGGCACTGGCGGCAGGCGATGGCACGCTCTTGATCGAAGGTGCGATGGGGCTCTTTGACGGCGCGCCACCAGACGGGCGCGGTGCGGTGGCAGATCTGGCGCGCATCCTGCGCCTGCCCGTGGTTCTGGTGGTGGATGCAGGCCGGATGGCCGGATCGGTCGCGCCACTGGTGGCAGGATTTTCCGGGTTCGCAGCGGATGTACGCATCGCGGCGGTGATCCTGAACAATGTCGGCTCGGACCGGCACGAGGTCATGCTGCGCCGCGCGCTGGCCCCCCTCGGCCTGCCCGTTCTGGCCGCGTTGCATCGTGATGGGTCGCTGGCACAACCTTCGCGGCATCTGGGGCTGGTGCAAGCAAGTGAGCATCCTGCGCTAGAGCCCTTTCTAGAAGCCGCCGCCGATGCGCTGGAAGCAACGATGGACCTGCCCAGCTTGCTCGATCTTGCCGCACCAATGCCCGCGCCCGGCCCGGCCAACCACATGGCACCACCCGGACAGCGCATTGCAGTTGCGCGTGATCTGGCCTTTGCCTTTGCCTATCCGCATCTTCTGACCGACTGGCACGCTGCCGGGGCTGAGATACGTCCATTTTCGCCGCTTGCGGATGAAGCCGTGCCAGAGGCCGATTTCATATATCTCCCCGGAGGGTATCCTGAACTGCATGCAGGCAGACTGGCGACGAACGCACAATTTCTGAACAGCCTTCGCCATGCCGCCGAAGCAACACCGATCTATGGTGAATGCGGCGGCTACATGGTGCTGGGCAAAGCATTGACCGATGCCGATGGTACATCACATGCGATGGCGGGATTGTTGAGGCTGGTGACATCCTTTGCCCAGCGCAAGCTGCACCTCGGTTATCGCCAGCTTTCGCCACTTGGCGGCCCTTTCACCACGCCGCTTGCCGGCCATGAGTTCCACTATGCCACAACCATCAGCGCGCAGGGCGATCCCCTGTTTGCCGCGCGCGATGCCGAAGGCAACGCGCTGTCGGATATGGGCCTGCGCCAAGGATATGTCAGCGGATCATTCGCGCATGTGATCGACGCGACATAACAAGGGCTTGCGGAGGCAGGCGCAGAGGTCTAGCAGGTTGCCCATGACCGATGCCGCCCTCCCCCAGCATGACGATGCCCGTGCCCGACGCAATGTAACGGTGCTGGTCATGGCGCAGGCGTTTCTGGGCGCGCAGATGCCGATGATTTTTGTTGTCGCCGGGCTGGCGGGCCAATCGCTGGCTTCCAATGTCTGCTTTGCGACATTGCCAATCTCGCTGCTGGTCATCGGCTCCATGTTGTCGGCCACACCGGTCTCTGCATTGATGCAGAAATACGGCCGCCGCGCGGGATTTTTTGTTGGGGCCGCCGGCGGTGCGACTGGGGCGCTTGTTGGGGCTTACGGCCTCTACCTTGGGTCTTTTCCGGTCTTTCTGCTGGGTAGCTTCCTGTCCGGCATCTATATGTCCGCCCAAGGGTTCTATCGCTTTGCAGCCGCTGACACGGCCAGCGATGCATTCCGGCCCAAGGCGATCTCCTACGTCATGGCCGGCGGGTTGGTCAGTGCGGTGATCGGCCCGCAACTGGTCAAGTTGACCGCCGATGCGATGGTCGTGACGTTCCTTGGGACGTATTTGGCGGTGATTGTTCTGAACATCGTCGGCTCGGCCTTGTTCTTTCTCATCGACATTCCCAAACCCGTACCGCCCAGCGCCGACAGCCCCAAAGGGCGCACGCGCCTGGAACTGCTGAAAACGCCTCGTATCGCGGTTGCGGTGATCTGCGCGATGGTTTCTTACGCGCTGATGAACCTTGTGATGACGTCGACGCCTCTGGCCGTGGTCGGATGCGGGTTCAGTGCCAACACGGCCGCAGATGTGGTCACCGGTCACGTTCTGGCGATGTTTGCGCCGTCGTTCTTTACCGGGCATCTGATTGCACGGTTCGGGGTTGAGAAAATCGTGGCGGCGGGGCTGCTGATTCTTGCAGCGGCAGGGGTCGTGGCGCTGAACGGCGTCGAGATCGAGAACTTCTTTGTGGCGCTCATTCTGCTCGGGCTTGGCTGGAACTTCGGCTTCATCGGTGCCACTTCGATGCTGGCGGGCGCACATGAACCGCATGAGCGTGGCCGCATGCAAGGCCTGAACGATCTGCTGGTGTTCGGCGGTGTCACGCTTGCGTCATTGTCTTCGGGCGGGTTGATGAACTGCTCAGGCGGCGATGCACAAACCGGCTGGACCGCCGTGAACCTTGCCATGGCACCATTTCTGGCACTGGCCGGTGGTGCACTGATCTGGCTGATGATGCGGCCCCGCGACGTTGCGTAGGCCGGGCTTTAGCCCGGCACTCCCTGTCACTACCCATTGGATCGGGTGCCGGGCTAAAGCCCGGCCTACGGGCCCGTCACCCCAGCCCCAGCTTGTCCGCCATGAATGCCAGCGCCACTTGTAATCCGTCCGGCGCGATACCGTGACCAGTGCCCTTCATCACATGGGCATAGACGTCGCTCCATCCGGCCTCTTGCAGTGCCTCGGCGGCCTCTGGCAACGATTGGGGCGGTACCACGTCATCCGCGTCACCATGCACCAACAGGATCGGCGGGCGGCTGATCGCCTCGTCCACCAGCAACTCGGGGCGCAGAAGGCGACCAGAGAATGCGACGATCCCAGCCACTTCGTCCTCGCGCCGCGGCGCCACGTGCAGCGCCATCATTGTGCCTTGGCTGAACCCGAACAGCACAACTTGCTCGGGCAAGACATCTTCATCCACCATCAGCGCGTCAAGGAACGCGTTCAGGTCCTCAACAGCGGCCATCATACCGCGCTCGCTCTCTTCCTCGCTCGATCCGTCAATCCACGGGATCGGGAACCACTGGTAACCGTTCGGCATACCGGGCACGTTTTCGGGTGCGTCGGGTGCGACAAACAACGTGTCGGGCAGATGCTCTCCCAACGGATCGGCAAGGCCCAACAGGTCCGGACCATTCGCACCATAGCCGTGCAAGAATACGACAATCGACCGTGTTGTCCCTGAATGCGGCCCTTTGCGGCCTGCCTGCAATACCCGCGTCATCTGATCCCTTCCCTGTTCTTATCCACACGGTAGTAGGCCCAAAGCAACCGTGCAGCAACCGATCTCCACGGTGCCCAAACCTCGGCCATCTGGCGAAAATCGCGCTCGCGCGGGCGTTCCGGCAGATCGTAGAGGACGCGCGCCGCCTCTTGCAGCGCCAAATCTCCGGGTGCAAAGACGTCTGCTCGCCCAAGGCTGAACATCGCATAGACTTCAGCCGTCCACGGGCCGATGCCCGGCACTGCTGTCAATGTCTTGATCACCGCGTCTGTCGGCGTCCCTCGCAAAGCCTCAAAGTCAATCCCAGCGGTCGCCAAGGCCAGCGCATAACGGATCTTCTGACGACTCAACCCAGCGGCGCGCAGATCATCCTCGGTCGCGATACGGACCCGATCCTGGGTTGTCAGTTGCATCTGCTCCATTCGCGCCCAGATCGCAGCAGCCGAGGCTGTACTGACCTGCTGGCTGATGATTGCACTCAGGAGTTGATCGAACCCATCCGGCCTGCGACGCAACGGCAGCGCCCCGGTCAGCGCATAAGCTGTCCTGAGCCGCGGGCAGATTTCACTCAGCGCCTCGGCCCCTTCATGCACATCGGCATCGGTTTCGATGATCCGTCCGATCATAACGCCAGCACCCAATCCAGCGCCGCCTCAACGGTGCTGACCTTTGGCGCATCTGGCGGGGAGGGGCGGGTCAACATCAGGACCGGAATGCCCAGATCGCGCGCCGCCGTCAACTTGGTTCGGGATGGCGTGCCGCCCGCGTTCTTAACCACCAGCCAGTCGATCCCCAGCTGTGTAAACAACTCAGTTTCATCTACTACGGAAAAGGGTGGCCGCCCGACCAAGAATTGCCCACCCTCGAATGGGAATGGTTCCTCGGGTGGATCGATCTGACGGCACCAGACCTTGCGCGGCGCCAAGTTGGCAAAGCAGCTCAGCGTCTGCCGTCCAGTCGCCAGAAACACGGTCTCATCAGGGGCAATATGGGCCGCGGCCTCCTCTTCGCGATCAATGAACGTCCACTGATCACCGGGTTCTGCCTGCCATCCGGGGCGCAGAAGCAGGCAATAGGGCACGCCTTGCGCGGCGCATACCCGCGCCGTGCGCGCCGTGATGTTCGCCGCAAACGGATGGGTGGCATCGAGGACGGCGGTGATACCTTCAGCCGCCAGATAGGTGGCGAACCCGTCCGCACCACCAAACCCGCCATGCCGCACAGGCAGGGGCAGATCGCGGGGTGCACGCGTCGCCCCGGCCAACGACGCCACGGCTCGCACGCCGCGCGTGGCCAAGGCCTGTGCCAGTTTCTGCGCCTCTGACGTCCCTGCGAGCAACAACAGGGTCATGCGACCGCCCGCGCCAGCAGACCGCCCGCCCTGTCGATTACTACGGTATCGGCCCCTACGTCCTCTGGCAGCATGGCCCGCACGGCAACCAAGGCCTGTTTCGCGACCCAATCTGCCATTGTCTCTCCGGCCAGTTCGTAGGCCTCTAGCGCGGTATTGGCCTGCGCCAGTTCGGGCATGCCGATGTCCCGCGCCAACGCATCAAAATCCACCTGACTACGCCCGGAATGCAGATCACGGGCGCCCTGTGCCAGCTTGGTCATTTTACCGATTCCACCGCCGATGGTGATATGCGGCAGCGGATGGCGCGCCAGATACTTTAGCAACCCGCCCGCAAAGTCCCCCATATCGAGCATCGCATGATCGGGCAGTCCATAAAGCGTTTGCACGACACGCTCGCTGGTTGCGCCGGTGCAACCAGCGACATGGGTCAAGCCATCAGCGCGCGCCACGTCGATCCCGCGGTGGATCGACGCGATCCACGCAGCACAGGAAAACGGACGCACGATGCCCGTGGTTCCGAGGATCGACAGACCGCCCTTGATCCCCAGACGCGGATTCCAGGTTTGTTGTGCCAAAGCCTCGCCGCCCGGTACGGACACGGTGATTTCGATATCCGGCGTGCGGCCCAAACGCCCGGCCATCTCCTCGACTGTTTCGTGCAGCATCTGGCGTGGGATCGGGTTGATCGCAGGCTCGCCGGGCGGGATCGGCAGGCCGGGCATCGTTACCGTGCCCACACCCTCGCCCGCGCGAAAAACAACGCCGCCCTGCGACGCGGCAACGCGGGTGATAATCATCGCGCCGTGGGTCACATCCGGGTCGTCACCGGCGTCCTTGATCACGCCAACTTCAGCCCAGCCATCGCCCTGTGCCGTATGGGATACGTCAAAGCTTGGTCGTTCGCCTTTGGGCAAGGTGATGCGCACCGATGTCGGCGCACCTTCGCCCCAGAGCATCATCAGCGCCGCGCGGGTCGCGGCGGTAGCACAGGCACCGGTGGTCCAGCCACGGCGCAAAGGGGTATCGGGTTTCCGGCTCATCGCCTGTGGATCATAGGGCCGGTACAGGCACTGGCAATCGGGAAAAACGTGCGCCCGACCCATCACGAAGCGGACTGCCACAGGCGGCTCAGCGCCGATACAGTTGCAGCGCCGCCGCAGCATTCCCACATCTTGTCAAAGCCAACCAACCAAAGGAGAGCCTTGATGAAATGTCCAGTTGACGGCACGCAACTAATGATGACCGACCGCGCCGGGGTCGAGATCGACTACTGCCCGAGTTGTCGCGGCGTCTGGCTGGATCGTGGTGAGTTGGACAAGATCATTGAACGCTCGATCCAGACACCGCCCGAGCCACCGCAGGCGCGGATCTATGAGGCGTCGAATGATGGCCACCACGGCAAGTCGCACAAGAAAAAGCGCGGTGGGTTCCTAGAGGAATTGTTTGATTTCTGAAGGGGTGAACACGTAAAAGGGCGCGGTATCCGCGCCCTTTTACGTGAGTTAGCTCGTGAGCGTCTCAGGCACGCACGGCGCTGCCGCGTGGTCCTGCAATCAACCAGACGATAAAGCCAAGAATCGGCAGTATCAGAATTGCGAGCGTCCACACGACCTTGCCGTCGGTCGATGTGCCCGAAGTGAGCACCTGATAGATCGCATAGAGGTCAGCGATCAGGATCAGCAGTCCGAAAAGTCCATATTCCATAACGTCACTCTCCTGTTTTACGGATGTTCTGTTGGAATAACGGTTGGAGAGGTGAAATGTTCCGGGATGTCGTTGGACAATCGGATTGCTGGTATGGTTACTGAACAGCAGTTGATTTATCGGCGAGACGGTAGGTTGAAAACCTATCTGACCAATGCGGGAGCTAGCTACATAAATCAAAACTGAATTGTAACATTCAGGTTTGGCGTAAACTCGCGTTCGTACTCAAGAAATCTTTTGGTAGAGCCGCTAGACCAGTTTTTTCGGCTAGAAGAAACTTGAGATCGAAATTCATACTTGCAATCAAACTTGCGCAAAAAACCGCGTCCACCAAGAGTGGCTTACTGTCAGCAAGCCGACACGAAACATATTCGGCAAGACAATTTCGATATTCGAATTCTCCATTACCAAGGAGATAGTCGTCTGTATGAACCACGGGTATGCTCAAACGATATGATAGATACCGTGCAAAGACGGATTTTCCGACCCCCATCCGCCCATCTATTCCAACGATAAACGGCTGCCGTTGTTCTATGACATCGTGAGCTTTTCTAACGGCAACTTCTATATCTTCAGAGAACGAAAAGGTTTGTAGCGGCTGGTTATTCATGGGTCATTACATTCTACTCACCGCCCCCGCCGCTTCACATTCCCGCCGCGCTGCCCCGGACGCCCGGCTGTTGACCGCCCGCGCCCCTTGGTCGCTGTCGCCACCGCGTCCTCGACCACAGATTGTCGCGCCAGCGGATCATCGGAGATCGCCAGATCGACCGCTTCCAGCCTCTTGACCTCATCGCGCAGTCGCGCGGCCTCTTCGAACTCCAGATTCTCGGCGGCCTTGCGCATTTCGGCGCGTAGCCCTTCCAGATGCGCGGCCAGATTGCCGCCATGCATCGGCTTTTCTACCTTGGCCGTGACCCGGTTCATATCCACGTCACCCTTGTAGAGCCCTTGCAGGATATCCTCGACATTCTTCTTGATCGTCGCGGGGGTGATGCCGTGCTCTTCGTTATAGGCGATCTGCTTGGCACGGCGGCGGTCGGTTTCGCCCAGCGCGCGCTCCATGCTTCCTGTGATGCGGTCGGCATACATGATCACTCGGCCCTCTGCATTCCGTGCCGCGCGCCCGATGGTCTGGATCAGCGATGTTTCCGAGCGCAAGAATCCCTCTTTGTCCGCGTCCAGAATCGCCACCAGTCCGCATTCGGGGATATCCAGCCCCTCGCGCAGCAGGTTGATGCCGATCAGTACGTCAAACGCACCCAGCCGCAGATCGCGCAAGATCTCAATCCGCTCGATCGTGTCAATATCACTGTGCATATAACGGACACGGATGCCCTGCTCGTGCATATATTCTGTCAGGTCTTCGGCCATCCGCTTGGTCAATGTTGTGACCAATGTGCGGTAGCCATCGGCGGCAACTTTGCGCACCTCGTCCAGCAGGTCATCTACCTGAGTCTCGACCGGCCTGATCTCGACCACCGGGTCCAGCAGTCCGGTCGGGCGGATAACCTGTTCGGTAAACACGCCGCCGGTCTGCTCGATCTCCCACTTGGCGGGCGTCGCACTTACAAAGACAGACTGGGGCCGCATCGCATCCCATTCCTCGAATTTCAGCGGGCGGTTGTCCATGCAGCTGGGCAGGCGGAATCCATGTTCTGCCAACGTAAACTTGCGCCGATAGTCGCCCTTGTACATGCCGCCAATCTGCGGGACGGAAACATGGCTTTCGTCGGCAAAGACGATGGCATGATCGGGGATAAACTCGAACAGTGTCGGGGGCGGCTCACCGGGGGCACGCCCGGTTAGGTAGCGCGAGTAGTTTTCGATTCCGTTGCAGACGCCCGTGGCCTCCAGCATCTCCAGATCAAAGTTACAGCGTTGCTCCAGCCGCTGCGCCTCCAGCAACTTGCCTTCGCCTACCAGCTGATCCAGCCGCGCTCGCAGCTCTTTCTTGATGCCGATGATGGCCTGCTGCATCGTCGGCTTTGGTGTCACGTAGTGGCTGTTTGCATACACGCGAATCTGATCAAAGCTATCGGTCTTCTCCCCGGTCAGCGGGTCGAACTCTGTAATGCTCTCCAACTCTTCGCCAAAAAACGACAGCCGCCACGCCCGATCCTCAAGGTGCGCCGGAAATATCTCAAGTGAATCGCCCCGCACCCTGAAACTGCCGCGCTGAAACGCCTGATCGTTGCGCTTGTATTGCTGCGCCACCAGATCGGCCATCACCTGTCTCTGATCATAGTCGCTGCCTACCTTCAGATCTTGCGTCATCGCGCCGTAAGTCTCGACCGAGCCGATACCGTAGATACAGCTGACAGATGCTACGATGATCACATCGTCGCGCTCCAACAGCGCCCGCGTGGCCGAGTGGCGCATACGGTCGATCTGTTCGTTTATCTGGGATTCCTTCTCGATATAGGTATCCGAGCGGGCCACGTAGGCCTCTGGCTGGTAGTAGTCGTAGTAGCTGACGAAATACTCCACGGCGTTATTGGGGAAAAATCCCTTAAATTCCCCGTAAAGCTGCGCCGCCAGTGTCTTGTTCGGGGCCAAAATGATCGCGGGCCGCTGAGTTTGCTCGATCACCTGAGCCATCGTATAGGTCTTGCCCGTGCCCGTCGCGCCCAACAGAACCTGATCGCGCTCGCCGCTCCGCACACCTTCGCTTAGCTCTGCGATAGCAGTGGGCTGATCGCCCGCGGGGGAAAATTCGGTGACCAATTCAAACCGCTTGCCGCCTTCCAGCTTCAGCCGGTCACGCACATCTGGCGCGGGGTTGGCCAATGCGGCGTCCTGACGAACGGGCTGACTGTCGGAATGGACATAGGACATCGGGCAGGCCTCCTGGGCCGGACATGTAATGCGGGGGGCTGCTCCACATTTGATGTTTTTCACCTGTGGTTCAAGATGCAGACTCCGCAAGGCGTGCCGACAAACCGCATATTGACAGGAATTGTCAGCATGCCGTAGCCATCCTTGTAAATTTCCCCGCTGGAAAAATCACGAAAATCAGTGATTCAGATTTCTTTCAAGACAGCCTATTGTGGCGTGGTGTCGGCTAGATTGGCCGCGCAATGGTACTGACAGGAGCAACATGCAGGTTATCATTCACGCAGGCGCCCATATCACGGACGAAGACAAGCTGATCAAATGCCTGTCCAGCAATCAAGAAATGCTGGCGGAACGCGGTACACAAGTGCCCCACCCGACCAGCTATCGCCGACTTTTGCGCGACGTTCTGCATGCCGGCCTTGATGGCGGCATCTCGCAAGAAACCCGTAGCGTCGTACTGGATGCGCTTGCCCTAGAGGGCACCCCAGAACGGCTGATCCTGTCCAACCCCGGTTTTTTTGGCACACCGAAAATGGCGGCGTCCGGCGGCAGCTTCTATTCAGCAGCGGCGGCGCGCATCGCGGTCCTGCGCGACATTTTTCAGGGTGATCAGGTCGAATTGTTCATGGGGCTGTGCAATCCGGCGACCTTCCTGCCCGCAATTCTGGCGCAAACCAACTTTGATTCGGTTGACGCCTATCTCGGCGGGACAGCCCCGACAGAGATGCGGTGGTCCGACATGGTTCACCGTATCCGCGAGTCAGCACCAGACATACCGCTCACAGTATGGTGCAACGAGGACACGCCGCTGATTTGGGGGCAACTCCTCCGAGAGATGGCCGGTCTGGACCCCATGGCCCCGGTGACCGGCGAACACGCCCTGCTGCGCGAAATTATGACCAAGGCCGGAATCATGCGGTTCGAAAGCTATCTGCAAGAGCATCCCGGCATGACCGAAATCCAAAAACGCCGCGTGATCGTAGCATTTCTGGATAAATTCGCCGAAGAAGACGCCATCGAAGAAGAACTAGACCTGCCCGGATGGACCGAAGAAGTGATCGACCAACTGACCGATCTCTACGACGAGGACATCTATACAATCGCACGCATTCCCGGCATCAGCCTGATTGCTCCGTAATCGCGCAACCCACATCTTGCCAAGCGCGCGCATGGCTGCTAATCGGTCCCCGTTGCCCCTATAGCTCAGCTGGTAGAGCAACTGATTTGTAATCAGTAGGTCCGCGGTTCGAGTCCGTGTGGGGGCACCAAAATTTCAGATATTATCGTTATATCGTGTATGCTTGCCTTGGACCGGTGCGGACCGTCCACCCTTCTGCCCAGACTTTGCTAGTTGATCTTTGTTAGAAGTTCGCTTGCAGCTTAGCTCCGATTGCGGTCAGCTTTCGGCCCTGAGCGGACTATCGACCTCCCGGTCAACGTTGCGGCGCAGCGTCCGCGAACCGGCCTTCGATAGCATCGCGCAGCGTGGTTCAACATGCCATGGTCCGCAGTTCGGGACTATGCTGTCTTTTCGCCATGGGCTAAGTACGCGTCATGATTAGGCATATCAGGCAAATCTTTGGTTGCTCTCATTTCATTTGCAGGCTTGCCGGGGACTGGTAAGAGCACAATCTCACGCGCACTCGCGATGAAGGCGGGTGCAGTATATTTGCGGATTGATGAGATCGGCGCCGCGATCTGGGCGATAAACCCTCGCCGGGACATTGCCCCGGAAAGTTACCATATCGCAGCGGCACTTGCGGTCTCGAATCTTGAATTGGGGCATGCGACAATTGTCGACTGCGTAAATCCTGGGAGATAACACGCGAGATATTCGCTGCTTCCGCGAAACGGTCCAAGGCGAGGTTTCTTGGCGTTGAAACCATTTGCTCTGACCCGGTGACGCACCGGGCAGGGGTCGAAGAGCGCGAAATAGATGTGCCCAGCCTCGAAAACTACTGGGGCGGCGCGACTGGGAGCTTTGCCGCTCCGCGCTGCGCTCCTTCGCAGCCATTCGTCGCACCAATTTACGCTGCAGCGTAGCATCATTAAAGCTTACGTTGATCAACACACCAGCGCACGCAGTAGTGTAAACGATTAACAAATTAATGATGATACCAGATTATGATTGATCTACCCGCGACCCGACTGGTTGGGTCGGGTTTTAGGCTTTTTTAGCAGCATATTTTGGTTTCTGGTGGACGCAACCGCCGTAACTTACCTGTTCTCAGGTGCGGGATGTAATCAAACGCTTACTTTCATTCCAGAGAATGGATCGCACCATCAAACCGTGAGTGCAAAAACCTAGCAAAAGAGGTCACGGCGATCGGCGGGATCCACCGAATATCTCTTGCGCGATTATCAATAGATATTGCGCCCGCACGAGTTCAACGTGTTTATGGGCAACAAGAAACCACCGCTACTGAGCTGCAGCCGAAACCATCAAGATTAATCGGATTTGGCAGTAGCCCTAGGAAGCCCAAGGGCGGGTGAGAATGGCCATTTTGTTTTGATTGAACGGCTTCTACAACAGGCGAGGCCGTCACTCGTCATTCGGCTGTGGAAGCCCTTTCAGATTCGAACAGAAATCGACCTAGAAGAGTGATTTGGCCGACGCTAAAACGTGGCGAGCTAGTACTCTGCCACGCCAATTAAGAAGGGGCCTGACGTCATGACACCTCAGCAACAAGGCGCTTTGTCAGGAATGACCGTTCTCGACCTGACAACAGTGATTATGGGACCATACGCAACCCAAATCCTGGGCGATCTGGGGGCTGACGTCATCAAGATCGAAAGCCCAGATGGCGATTCAGTTCGCTACCACACGCCGCAACGCGGCACCGACATGGCCGGCTTCTTTCTGGACCTCAACCGGAACAAGCGAAGCGTCGTTCTCGATTTGAAACGCAACGATGCCCATGAGGCGCTGATGAAGCTCGTCGCGCGCGCGGATGTCGTCGTTCATAATATGCGTCCACAGGCCGTCGCTAAACTGGGGCTGGGTTTTGACAAGCTGGTCTCGGTCAAGCCCGATCTCATCTATTGTGCCGCCGTCGGTTTCGGCTCCGATGGCCCCTATGCCACGCGCGCGGCCTATGACGACACCATTCAGGCGGCGTCGGGACTGGCGTCCGTGATGGGCCGTCAAAGCGGTGTGCCATCGTTTGTCCCCAGCGTTGTATGTGACAAGGTAGCGGGGCAAATGGTTGCAAATTCGGTTTTGGCAGCATTGTTGCATCGCGAGCGGACGGGAAAAGGACAATCCGTAGAAGTACCGATGTTCGAAGCGCTGGTATCGTTCAATCTGGTCGAACATATCGGCCCCTATGCCTTTGAACCCGCACTCGACAAACCGGGTTGGAAGCGTGTGCTGAGCCCGGCACGTAAACCTTTCAAGACGAAAGATGGCTATGCCTGCCTATTGCCTTATTCCGACCGGAACTGGCGTGATTTCCTTAGCTTTATTGGGCGGCCAGAATTGATAGACGATCCTAAATTCAAAACCATGCCTGAAAGGGTTCAAAACGTCGATGAATTGTACCTCATCGTCGAAAACTCTGCGGCACGGTTTACCAATGCCGAGTGGATGGAGTTTTGCAACGAGTCCAGTATTCCGGCGATGCCGGTTATCAGCTTAGAGGATCTCTGGCAGGATGAGCATCTGAACAAGGTCAACATGTTCTCCGTGCGCGATCATCCCTCCGAGGGTCACTATAAAAGCGTGCGCCATCCAGTACGCTATAGCGGAATGACCACAAGCATACGCCACGACGCTCCAAAGCTGGGAGCAAATACCCACGAAGTACTCGGCGGTCTGGGCTATGATGCCGCTGATATCGACGCGCTGAGCGGACAAAAATCTCGCAAATAGCAGCCCTGCACTGTGATGCGGGCGAAATGAAACGAGAGCTTTGAAATAGCTTCGCGTCAGAGCGGGACTGTCACGACGAGATGAGTTGGCAACATGTTTTATGCAGATAACGTCGTTATGCATAAAAGAAAGCCTCGGCGAATTACACCGCCGAGGCTTGGGCCTTGGTTCAGAGTTTTCGGTCTCTACATGTCTGCTACGAACGACCATATATCGTCGCTCGCTTCTTTTCGGATTTTCTCACCTACCTTACCGTACCAATACCGTTCGCTTCCGAACTCTTCGCGCCAGCACCAAAGCCGACGGGTAAAGACGTGCAGCAGGCATTCGCGTGTGAACCCCATCGCACCGAAACATTGATGACACGCGTCGGTAACAGGGCCGACGGATTCGCTGGTATAGCCTTTGGCGACGGCGGCGAGGAAGCCAAAATTGTCGGTACCCCATGCGTCGGCGGCGGCTGCCGAAATCCGGCGGCTTGCCCCGATATAGGCCGTGGCTTCGGCGATCATGTGTTGCACCGCCTGAAATTTGACCAGCGGGCGACCGAACTGACTGCGATCCTGCGTATACTGCATTGTCATCTCAAGCGCATGTTCCATCGCTCCTGACATCTGACTGGCATGCAGCAAGGCACTGACATGCGCCAGATCAACGGGATCGCAAGACAGTTGCGCAGTCGCGATCACCTCTGCCGATGCAAGGTTCGCAACCATATCGCTCGGCTCATCCGCAGCATTTGCAGAATTCTCTACTGTGACACCCTCGCGATCCACCAGCGACACCCAGAGCGCGCCGTCCCGGGTTTCGGGCAACAGGAAATGGGTCGCAAAACGTGCAGAGCGCAGATTACGGACCGTGCCGGTGGCGGGTTGCGCCAGCTCGTCCGATATCAGGGAATCCATCGCCAGCATCGGCACGGCGTCCTCGGCTATTTCGAACCCTGCCATGCCACATAACCAGTTTCCCAGCATGGCCTCGACCAACGGCAAATGGGATGCGCTGTATCCGGCGACATATGCCATTTCGCACATATCTTGAAAATCGCCGCCGACACCGCCCAGTTCCTCGGGCATCGCAACCCGGGGCAGGCCCAGCTCGCTCAGATTTGCCCAATCCCCTGTTGGCAGGTCGTCATGTGGCTGGTTTTCCCAGTTTTCCCGTATAGAGACATCAGCCAGAAACCTCTGGCAGGTATCCTTCATCATTTGCTGCATATCGCTCATCTCAGACCAAGCTCCCTCGCAATAACGCTGCGTAGAATTTCACGGGCACCGCCCCTGATCGACCATGACGGCGCGCGCATCACGCTTTGCGTCAGGGACTGTGTAAATGCGTCGGCACCGGCGCCTCGTCGTGGGATAAAATCCACCAGTTCGCGGGCGCGTTCAGGGATTTCACGTTCAAATTTGGCGCCCAGATCCTTGACGAGGGACGCCTGAAGGTTGGCGGGCCGCCCGTTTTCGATCAGACTGGATACGCTGAGCGACATTTGCCGCAACGTACTCAGATGCGCGACCAACCGGCCGATTTCGCGGGTGCCTTCATTCGCACCCTTTTTGGCCAACTTAGTCTCAAGTGCCTGTAGCATCTGAAAACTTGTCAAGAGACGATCCGGACCGGCACGTTCAAATACCAGTTCTGAAAGAACGACATCCCAGCCTTTGCCCACCTCACCCAGCACATAGTCATCAGGGACGAAACAATCTCTAAATACTTCTTCGGCAAATTCGGCATCGTTGTTGATATCGCGGATGGGGCGTACCTCGATTCCGCTCGACTTCATATCGACGATGAACTGGGTGAAGCCTTCGTGACGTTTATCTCCCTGCGGCGAGGTTCGTGCCAGCACCAGCAGGTAGTCGGTTTTATGTCCATTGGTGGTCCAGATCTTGGCACCGTTTATCAGCCAGCCACCATCGACCTTGCGCGCCGAGGTTTTCGCGGATGCGAGGTCCGATCCCGCATTCGGCTCACTGACACCGATCCCGAAAAAGCAGGTTCCGGCAACGATCCTTGGCAGAATTTCGCGCTGCACCTTGTCACTGCCGAAGCGGATGATCTGCATCGCGCTCTGACGTTCCGCCATCCAGTGCGCCCCACATGGCGCGCCGGAAGCCAGCAATTCTTCCATGACCAGATGGCGCGTTGCAAATGACTTTCCGCCTCCGCCATGCTCCTTGGAAAGGCTGACACCGATAAAGCCTTCGCGCCCGAGTTTGCGCGAGAAATCTGCGTCGAAATCGGTCCACGAACTCATCATCGGATCGAAACTGCCAGCCGCGACCTCCCGACGCAAAAAGGCGCGCAGCCGCGCCTGCTCCTTACGGGCCTCATCGTCAATATTCAGCGGTGGAAATTCGGTAGTCAGCATCTGATCCTCAACGCGTTTTGTTCAAACTGTGACAGGATCATCATGCGTTTTCGACAGTGTCGAGACAAACGCGCTTTTCTTACAACTTTTCAAAAAAACTGATAAACGAGACCTATGAACAATGACCCTTTCCCCGACCTACCGCCCCTCGCGCTAAAGCATCTGCACTCGTTCGTCGTGGTTGCACAGTTCGGAAGTTTCAGTCAGGCAGCGGCGGCAATGTCGCGCACACCCTCGGCGATTTCGATGCAGATCAAGAGTCTCGAGAGCGTTCTGGGCTTTTCGCTTTTTGAAAGATCAACCCGTCATGTCCGGTTGACCGAGGACGGTCGCAAGCTCGCGGATGCAACGCGGCTGGCGCTTATCGGGGTCGAAACCACCCTGCGCAACGTGCGGCGGGAACGCGGCCTGAGCGATCACAGGATCTCCATCGGGTTTCTGCCCTCGCTGGCCGCCATGTATGTTCCGAATCTGCTGACCGATCTGGCCGCGCGATTGCCCGATCTTTCGGTCGATATCTACGAGGCCAGCTCGGAGAAACTGCTGGAAATGATCTCGTCCAACCAGATCGCGCTGGCTGTCGGACAGACAATGGATCACGTCGATCACCTGCAATTCGACCCGTTGAAGGACGAACCTCTCTTTGCGCTTCTGCGCAAGGATCTGATCCCGGCGCAAGGCGCCGAAACGCATCTGACACTGACAGAGCTCTGCGATGTTCCGTTACTATTGTTCGACCGTTCGACAGGTATGGGCCAGCTCGTGCTGAAGGATATTGCAGCGGCCGGGCTGAGTTACACTACAAAGTATCAGTGCGTGAATGCCCATACGCTCGTCGCAATGGCCGAGGTCGGTCTGGGCGCTGCGATACTGCCGCTGTCGGTGATCTCGGCCATTCCCTCAGAGGGGACGATTGCCCTCCCCATTGAACAGCCATCTCTCAAGCGTACGATTGCGCTTATCCGGCGCAAGGACGGTCATTTTTCAAGGCCGGGCCAGGCGGTGGCAAAGCGTATCAGGCGACTGATGTCGAGGAATAACAATCACGATCCCAGACCCTGAAACCGCGGTGGCCGTTTTTCTGCGAACCCTGCCACCGCTTCGGCAAAATCGGCGCTGTTGCGGCTCTCCATTACTTCTTTACGGGCTGTCCGGATCGCAGTTTCATACTCCGCCAACCAGCTCTCCCATATCTGGGCTTTGATTCGGCGCATCGCATCCGGCGAACACAGATCGAACATATCCCCGACCCGCGCGAGTGCGGCCGCCTCATCCGGCTTCGGGTCATCTAGCAGCGTGGCCAAACCATAGCTCGCAGCATCGCGCCCGGTGAACCTCTTGCCGCTTAACAACAACTCCATCGCGGCTGATGCACCGATAAGACGGGGCAACAGAAAGGCAACCCCCTCTTCCGCCGCCAACCCGAGACGCGGAAAAGCAAAGGACAGTTTTGCGTCGGGGTTCACAAGGCGGATGTCACAATGCAGCGCGATCGTCATCCCCACCCCGATCGCCGCGCCGTTAAGGAACGCGATGATCGGCTTAGGACATAGCGCAAAGTAGCTGAACCGCCCGATATAGGGCGGTTCTGTCGCTTCGGCGCGCGCCAGCAGCTTCCCCTGCTTTTCATAGTAATCACCGGCCTTCACCGCCTTAAGGTCGGCTCCGGCACAAAACGCCCTGCCCTCTCCGGTCAACAGGATCACCTTTACGTCCGGGTCAACCGACGCCGCCTCTATCGCGTCACGCAGTGCGCCTTCCATATCCGGCGTCATCGCGTTCATACTCTCAGGACGCGAGAATTTCAGGATCGTCACCCCTGCATGCGTACGAACGCTCAGGTCGTTTCTCATGTCATGTCCTTTCGCGAAATGCGGGCCGCGGCGTCTGGCCCTGTGCAGGCAATCCTGATCTAGCCTATGATCACCGCAGTTTCGATTAGGTGGTTGATACGTTCGTCGGGGCATCCGCTTTCTTCAAGGATGTCGCGGGTATGTTCACCCAGTCCCGGAGCGTGGCGGCGCAGCTGCCAATCTGTCTCGCTATCGCGAACCGGGCCCCGGCACACGCGATAAGCGCCCTCTGTCGGGTGTTGCGCCGTTTCGAACATGTTGACAGCGACGAGATGCGGTTCGTCTATCAGATCGGACATCGCCGTGATTGGGGACGCCGGGATATTGTGATCACGGGCGAAACGGACCCATTCGTCGCTGCTTTGTAACGGCGTGATCGTCTCGGCCACCTTGTAGAGGGCATCAATGTTCAACGCCCTGTCGGCCAGCGTGCGGAACCTGTCGTCTTTCAGAACGCTTGCCTGGCCGCCAACCGTCAGAAAGTCGCGCCAGTTCTGATCTGTATAGGGTAAGATGCACACATAACCGTCGCTGGTGGGAAAAGGTTTGCGCATGGGGCTGATGCTGCGCGCCCATCCAAAATCCGACAGAGGCGGCTCGAACGCAGCGGCGGAAAAATTTTCCGCCAGATTGAACGCGACCATCGTTTCATACATCGGCACTTCGACCTCACAGCCGACACCATGGGTTGCGACCCGGAATGCCGCCGAGGCGATCGCCAGTGCCGCCATCTGGCCGACGATCTTGTCAGAGATCATCGAGGGCACATAGGCCGGTTTGCCGGTCGTGCGCTGAAACATATCAGACAGTCCGGAAGACGCCTGAATTACATCGTCATAGGCTGGGTCTTCCTGACGGGGTCCGCCCGCTCCGAAACCATAAGTCTTGCACAGAATGATCTTGTCGTTGGCTTTGCGCAGATCTGCATATTCCAGCCCAAGACGCCGCGCGACGGCAGGCCGGAAGTTATGCAAAACCACATCGGCCGCACTGACCAAGTGGTTAAGCGCCTCGCCTGCGCCGTCCTTCTTGAGGTCAAGAACCACACTACGTTTGTTGCGGTGCAACGACATGAACAGGCCACTTTGTTCACGTGACCGTTGCGGACGATAATACCGCACCAGATCTCCGCCGGGCGGCTCGACCTTGATAACATCCGCGCCCATGTCCGCCAGAAGCTGGGTGGCGAACGGGCCCATAACAACCGAGCTGAAGTCAAGGATCCTCAAACCATTCAGAAATTGTCCCGACCCGGCGTCATGATCCTTTTGCGAAACAACAGTCATCATTAAATTCCCAGGTATGCTTTTCTGACGTGTGGGTTTTGCAGGAGAGCGTCGGCGTTGTCGGTGAGGACGATTTCTCCGTTTTCCAGGACGTATCCGCGGTCTGCGGCCTTTAGGGTGTGGAAGACGTTCTGCTCGACGATGAGCACGGTCGCGCCGGTTTTCACGATGCTATCGATCACGTCGAAGACCTGGCTTACGATGATCGGAGCGAGGCCCAGGGACGGCTCGTCGAACATCAGCAGGCGTGGTTTGGCCATCAGGCCGCGCGCGATGGCGACCATCTGCTGTTCGCCCCCCGAGAGCGAGTTGGCCTTTTGCTCCAGCCGTTCGCGAACGCGCGGGAACAGGTCCAGAACCTCGTCCATCAGCTGTGACTGGCTGGCGCGCGCGCCCTTGCGATAGGCGCCCATCTTGAGGTTTTCACCAACCGTCATGTCCGGGAACAACTGGCGTCCTTCGGGGATCATGGTGATCCCGAGTTCGACCACCTCGTGCGAACTGAGCCGGGTGATGTCCTGTCCGTCGAACCGGATCGTGCCTGCCGTCGGCTTGATCAGCCCCGAGATTGTGCGCAGCGTCGTCGTCTTGCCCGCGCCATTGGCGCCGACGATGGTGACGACCTCGCCCTCGGTCACGTTCAGTGACACGTCATGCAGGATGGTCGTCGCGCCGTAGCCCGCGTTAATGCCTGTCAGTTCAAGCATGGGTGAACTCCTTGCCAAGATATGCCTCGATCACCTGTGGATCCTCGACCACCGCCTGCGGCTTGCCCTCGGCGATCACCTTGCCCGAGCTCAGCACGATCACATGATCCGACAGCGACATCACCGCCTGCATCACATGCTCGATCGCGATAATCGACACACCCGTGTCGCGGATCGACAGCATCAGATCGATCGCCCGGCGCACGTCCGCCTGATTGATGCCTGCCATCACCTCGTCCAGCAGCAGAACACGCGGTTCCATCGCCATCACACGCGCCACCTCAAGCCGCTTCAGCCCGCCGATGGTCAGCGATGACGCCTCGGCATCCAGGAAGGGCGCCAGCCCCATCTTCTCGGCCGTGCGGCGCGCCGCCGCGCGCGCGTCGTTCACATGCGGATAGCGATGGAACGCGCCGACCATGATGTTTTCCTCGACCGTCATCGCCGCAAAGGGCTGCACGATCTGGAAGGTCCGCCCCACGCCCAGCGTGGCAAAGTCCGCCGGATTGGTCGGGCTGTGCCAGGTGCCGTCCGGACCGCGCACTTCGACCGTGCCGCTGTCGGCATCCATGAAGCCCGAGATCATGTTGAACAGCGTCGTCTTGCCCGCACCGTTCGGCCCGATCAGGCCGAGGATTTCACCCTCGCGCAGGGTAAAGGACACATCGTTGGTTACATGCAGGCCGCCAAAATGCTTGTTAAGGTTGCGAACCCGCACGATCTCTTCGCCCGGCTCGGGCGGGGTAAACGCACGCGCCTGTGCAGGCTCGGCCACCGCCGCCGCCTGCCCGCCAGCGTCCCGGCGCGCGACGAAGAACCGCCCGACAAGCCCCATCAGGCCGTTCGGAATGAAGATCACCACCAGCACCAGCACCACACCATAGACAAATCCGTGCAGCCCGATCGCCTCGGCCCCCAGCGCGCCGCGCGCAAATTCGGTGATCGGCACCAGCAGGACCGCCCCCAGCAGCGGCCCGAACACCGTGCCGATGCCGCCGATCAGCGCAAACATCGCGATCTGGATCGAAAACGCCAGCGAGAAGGCCGATTCAGGCTCTATAAAGGTCAGATACATCCCGTGGAACGTGCCCATCATCGCCGTCAGCGCCGCCGAGATGGCAACCGCGATCAGACGCACCTTGACCGTCGAGACCCCTGCCCCGCGCGCCGCGCTCTCGCGCTCGCGCGTCGCCACAAGCTGGAAGCCCAGCCGATGCGAGCGGATCCACCAGGCAACCGCCAGGATAAAGCACATCATTCCGAACGCGATGATCAGCGCCGGCAGGCGTTCTCGGAACACCATCCATTCCCAGCCGATGTTCAGCGGGATCATCATCCCCGTCGCCCCACCGGTAAAGTCGCGGAAGTGCAGCGCCAGAACCCGGAACACCTCCAGCAGCGCAATCGTCGACAACGCAAAGAAAGGCCCGTGCAGGCGGAAGCAAGGATAGCTGATGACCACCGCCACCGCAGCGGCGATCGCCGCCCCCGCAAACATGCCCAGCCACGGAGAGATGCCCATATTCGTCAGCATCACGCCCACATAGGCGCCGATCCCGTAAAAAATCGCGTGACCCAGCGAGAGTTGCCCGGCAAAACCACCGACAATGTTCCAGGCCGTCGACAGACCCGCAAAGATGCAGATCGTGATGAAGATGTGATAGACGAACTGGTCGTCCACCACGACCGGCGTGATGAAGATCGCCGCCAGCAGCGCCAGCAACGCCAGCCCCGCCAATCGGGTGTGACCGGCGGTCCGGGACGCAGTGTCAGGTGAGATGTTCGTGCTGTCGCTCATGATACATGCGACAAGGTCTGCCGCCCTCCGAACAGGCCCTGCGGACGCAGGATCAAAATGAGAAGAAAGACTCCGAACACCGCGACTTCGCGCATGTCGGACCCGATGTAAAAACCCGAAAGACTATCGATCAGACCGATGATCATCGCCCCGAGAAACGCCCCCCCGATCGAACCGAGACCCCCCAGAACCACAACCACAAAGGCCGTCAGCACAAAGTAGGTGCCGATCCCCGGCGACGTCGGATAAAGCGGGGCGACCAATGTCGCCGCAACCCCGACACAGGCCGCGCCGAGCCCGAAGGTGATCATGTAGACCCGGCTGACATTGATCCCCATCAACTGCGCGGCGGCCCGGTTCTGGGCCACTGCGCGAATGCCACGCCCGGCCTGCGTGTGCTGCAAAAAGAAGTGCAGACCGATCACCAGAACCACCGCAACGATGAACATCACGACCTGTCCCGTCAGCAGCCGGATCGACCCGATCTCGATCGAGTTGCGCAGCCCGTAGGACGGCGTCGAGGCGATATCGGCGCCAAACAGCAGCAACGCCAGATTGATCAGCGCCGTCGACAATCCGACCGTGGCAAAAATCTGAATGTCGTGATTACGCGCCGACATCAAAGGCTCGATCAGGAATTTCTGCGTCATCATCCCCAGCACGAACAGCAGCGGCGTCACCGCGACCACCGCCGCATAAGGGTGCACCCCCAGCTGCGTCGTGACCAGAAACGCAGCGTACATCCCGATCATCAAAAACTCGCCATGCGCAAAGTTCACAACTTTGACGATGCCAAAGATCAGCGTCAGCCCCACGCTGGTGATGGCAAAAAGCCCCCCCAGCATCAGACCGTTCACCACAACTTGAAGAAATACGTCCATCCCCGCGTCCCATCCTGTCCAGTAAGATGCAGGGGGCGGCCCGTTCAGGGCCGCCCCGATTGATCCCGAAAGGGATTACTTGTTCATCCGAAACTCTGCCGCCGCAGCATCATCCGGATAGACCGTCACCAGCTTGCCGTCCTGCCATTGCAGGCCCATCATCCGCGCACGCACGTTCTGGTTGTTCTCACCGAACTTCACACCATAACCCGCAGCGGTCGACCCCTCCGCAATGTCAATCCCGCGAACCGTCTCGAGAATCGTATCGGCCTCGAACCCGTCCGCCTCGTTCAGCGCCTGAAGCACCGCCATCGCACCCACATAGTTCGTCAGCGAGTGACCCGAACGCGGGGCGGTGCCGTATTTCTCCTGATATGCCGCCAGAAAATCATCGATCCCCGGCGTGAACTCCTTGTTCACGATATACTGAGTGAAGTCGGTGTTCAGAACACCGTCGATCACGTCATGGCCAACCGCCTCGGCCGTCGGCTGCATCGAATAGCCGCCCCCGCCCCCGATGATCGCCAGTGGCTTGAAATCCGCCTCGTGCGCCTGCTGCAAAAACAGCACCGAATCGTTCTGATACGAACATTGCAGAACCACGTCCACGCCGCGCTGCTTGAGGTCCAGAACGATCGACGACATATCGACCGTCGACGCCGGATAGGACTGCTCGACGACGATGTTCAGGCCCTTCTCCTCGGCAAAACGCTTCTGGTGACCGGCCACCGACGTGCCATAGCTGCTGTCCTCGTGGATGATCGCGATCTTCAGGTCACCAGCCGCGACGCCCGCCCCCGGAGCCACCTTGTCGACGACCATGTTGATAATCGTCTCGCCCATGTTCTCGGCCGTCGGATTGACACGGAACAGATACTCAAGGCCGCGCCCCGTCACCTCGTCAGCAACCGCGCCAAGCTCAAAATAGGGGATCCCGTTCAGCTCGGCCACCTGGCTCGCCGCGATCGACCGCGACGACGAATAGCTGCCGAAAATCGCCTTGACCTCTTCGCGCGAGATCAACCGCCGCGCCTCACCAATCGCCTGGTTGTTGTCCACAGCATCGCCACGCTCCAGCACGATCTGCTCGCCCTGGACACCGCCCGCCGCGTTCATCTCGTCAACCGCAAGCTCAAGCCCCCGCGCACTCTCCTCACCAAGCAGTGCCAACTGACCGCTGAACGGATAAAGCGCGCCAAAAGTCACATCCGCAAACGCTCCAGGCGCGCCCAAAATCGCACAAGCCGCAACCGTCGTCCGTAACATTACATCAAGTCTCATAGTCTCTCTCCTCCTCAGTTTAAAAATCGGATTATTCGTAAATCCGCCCCGTCATCCTTCAGTAGTTGACGTAGGCAGTTTTCACGGTGGTGTAGAATTCGCGCGCGTAGCTCCCCTGCTCGCGCGCGCCATATGATGACGCCTTGCGCCCTCCGAATGGCACATGGTAATCGATACCTGCCGTCGGCAGGTTGACCATGACGAGGCCCGCTGCAGAGCGGTGTTTGAAGTCCGATGCACAGCGCAGTGATGTCGTGCAGATCCCCGATGACAGGCCGAACGAGACGTCGTTCGCTATGGCCACCGCTTCGTCATAATCGGCAGCGCGAATGACCGATGCGACAGGACCGAATATCTCTTCCTGATTAATCCGCATGGTGTTTTCGGTTTCGCAGAACAATGCCGGCTGCATGTAAAAGCCCGGCGTTTCTCGCTTCAGAAGGTCGCCGCCAAAAGCCAGTTCCGCGCCTTCCGATTTGCCGATTTCGACATAGTCGAGATTCTGTTGCAATTGTGATTTCGACACCACTGGCCCGATCTTGCTCGTGTCATCCAGTGCGTGACCGACTTTCGTTTCCTTCAGCGCTTTGGTCAGTGCCGCGATAAATTCATCGTGAATCCCCTTGGTGACGATCAGGCGGCTGGAGGCGGTACAGCGCTGTCCGGTGCCATAGAACGCGCCGTTAAGGGCCGCCGACACAGCCACGTCGAGATCAGCATCGTCGAGAACGACCAGAGGGTTTTTACCCCCCATTTCCGCCTGCACCTTGGCGCCTCGACTGGCGCAGGTAGAGATCACATGGCTGCCCGTGGAAACAGAGCCGGTGAACGTAACACCGTGGACGAACGGTGAATTCAAGAGCGTGTCACCGACAACGGAACCGCGTCCCATCACCAGATTGAAAACACCATCGGGCAGACCCGCACGGCTGAGCATTTCGCTTAGTGCCCAAGCCGAGGCAGGCACCAGATCGGCCGGTTTGAACACGACCGTATTGCCATAGGCCAGCGCCGCGGCGATTTTCCAAGCCGGGATCGCGATCGGAAAATTCCATGGCGTGATCACCCCGACCACACCGGTTGGTTCGCGCAGTATTTCCACATCTATGTTCTCGCGGACCGACGCAATCCGCTCCCCGGCAAGGCGCAAAGCCTCTCCGGCGAAGAATTTAAAAACTTGGCCAGCGCGGACGACCTCGCCGGTCGCCTCGCTGCGCACTTTGCCCTCTTCGCGGGCCAGAAGCTCACCCAGTTCGTCCTTGCGGGCCAGAATTTCGGTCCCGACCTTGTCCAGCGCGTCAGCACGACTCTGGATACTGGACCAGCGCCATTTGTCTTTGGCGACAAAGGCCGCGTCTATGGCATCGGCCATGTTCTGCGCATCACCGTGAGCGTAACGACCGACACAATCCGACGTATCGGATGGATTAATGTTGGAATTTGTCTCGGACGCTTCGACCCATTGGCCGCCGATGTAGTTCATGTTTTGTGTCATCATATCTGTCCGTGCAATTGCGACGAGGGGCTGGAATATGCCTGCCCGATTTATGGTTTTGTGTCGGCGAGGATATGATCGCTCATCTTTTCGCCGATCATGATGGTTGGGATATTGGTATTGGCCCGCGGCACAGCTGGCATGATCGATGCATCCGCTACCCGCAGCCCAGTCACACCATAGACACGGCCCGTCGGGTCCACGACCGCATCCGGGTCTGTTTCGGACCCCATCCGGCAGGTGCATGAGGCATGCCACACACCATGCACGGACTGATGCACGAACCCGTCGAGCAATTCTTCATCCCCGAGCAACCGCTCGAGCGGCGGCCCTTCGAGAACGAGATGGCGCAACAGATTCTTGCGCAGCCATGACGGCCCGTCGAGGCAGGTCGCCAGAATTTGAGTCAGAACCTTGTTCTTTACCGTGACGCGGTTCAGGTCCCGAACCCGTTCGCTATAACTGGAGGGGAACGTATGTTGGCTGACCTCCTGCATCGCAGGATGCTCGAACAGACGGGCCGACATTTTGACCATCTGCTTTAGTCGTTCGGTGTCACGATAGTCCGACAGCATGTTGAAATCTGCATCTGGCGTCACTTCCGGGGACGGATCTGTAATCGTGACCTGACCGCTGGAGTGGGGCTTGTTGATGAATCCGACCAACGACCCCAGTTGTTTGCCGACCGGGTGCCAGCCGGATTTGCTCAGGCCGAACATGTACATGTCGCTTGGTCCGCAATCGCGGACACCGGAACTGTAGCGCAATGCGACATGGATATGGCGCGCCAGCGACTCAGGCAGGCGCGCAGGGGGATTGATATATGCCGACACCGAAAGCGCCGGGTGTTCCTGTAGATTTCGCCCCACACCGTTGCGGTCCGCGACAACGTCGACGCCAGCACTCTTCAACACATCTGCGGGACCAATCCCCGCGCGCATCAGCATTGCGGGCGAATGCAGTGCCCCCGCAGAAATAACGGTTTCGGTCGCGTTTATGCGCAAGGTGCCATCGGGTGTTAATGCCTGCGCGCCGCGAAACTGTGTTCCGTTGCGTAACAGCCCGAGAACCGTGGTGTTTGGCAGGATGGTTAAGTTCGGGCGGCGACGCGCCGTAGTGTCCAAATAGGCCGTCGCAGCCGATACCCGTCTATCGTAGGCATTTGAGATCGAAATAGGAAAGTAGCCATCGCCAAATTGCGCGTTCTGATCCTTGAGCGCCTCAAAACCGGCCGCGTCGAAAGAGGCTGCTACTGCATTCGAAAATTCGGGCCACGCATCCTGCGAGATGCGGCGCACCGGGATGCGACCTTCTTTGCCATGCAAGGGACCATCGTAATCCATGTCCCTTTCGAGCTTCCTGAAGTAGGGAAGTACATCATCCCACGCCCAGCCCTTGGCACCGAGATCGGCCCATTCATCATAGTCGAGCGGTAAGCCACGGTTCGCCTGCATATCGTTGATGCTTGAGCCGCCGCCCATTACGCGGGCTTGCTCGTAGCGGGTTTGTTTCTTGATGAAATCGGGCTTGTTCTGCGGCGAACTGACCCAAGTCACTTTGAGATCGGGCCATGTATTCTTGGGATCAAAATAGGCCGCGCGCGGATAGCTGCTTAGCAACTCCGGCTCGACCCTGTCGGGCGGCTGATCGCGCCCTGCCTCGACAAGAACAACACGATTCTTCGGATCTTTCGAGAGTCGGTTGGCCAAAACACTGCCAGCGGACCCGCCTCCGATAACGAGGTAGTCGCATTCGATTGTCGATGTAGCTGATGATTGCATTGCAGCCATCTCAGCCTCCGACGACATGTTGGGCCGTGCCCATCTCATCGCGGATCGTCGCATCGAACATTCCGGTGCGCACCATTGCTCCGGATCGGAAATGAGGCTGACCACGGGCAATGACCGTGTCAATTTCCAGATCTTCATTCAGGATAAGCAAATCCGCGTCGCCACCGACTGCAATGCGTCCCTTGCGCGACAGCCCGGCAATCGCGGCGGGGTTGCTTGTCACAGGTGCGAGCGCATCTTCAATGCTCACACCTTCGTCGCACACCCAGCGCTTCCATACGCGGTGCAGCGAACGCACCGGCATGTAGTTGGCAACCACGGGGCTTTTTTCACCAGCCTCTTCCTTGGGCGGTGCGCCGTTCCCGTCCGAACTCATCGTGATCCGGTTGGCGGGCACTCCGCCTTCGCGCAGGATGCCGTATGCCTTGGACGGCAGCGTAGAGCGGGAAAAATTGTTTTCGGGTGAATAGTTCGCGCCAATATCGACATACCCGTTACGGTTGCCCCAGTTGATCGCATCGCTCATGTATTCATCGGTCTGGTTGACGTGCGACGGCAGGAATTGGGTGATCGGAATCCCAGTTTTGTCCAGCACCTCGAAAATGGGCTTTAGGACTTCCGAGAGATAGGGTGGCACCTGTAGGCAAAGGTAGCCCGACTTGCCCGCAAGACGCCCAGCCAACAACCCTTCGACGGCCGCCTTGGCGATATACTGTGCGCCCTCGCCAAAGCTGTCATAGCCATATCCAAGCTCTGAGATTGAGATTTCGCCAACGCCGATGATCTCGTCGACAAAGGCGATGTCCGTACGGATGCGCCCGGTCAGTGTGGGAATGGGGTGCTCAAGCGTAGCGCCGGTGATGCAATAGGCACTGATACCATCCTGCACAAATGCCTTGGTTTTAGCGACCAAAGAAGCCATGTCTTTGGTTGTCGCATCAAAGCCGAGCATTCCGATGACGGACGTGATACCCCCCCGAACAAGTTGGCTGGTCTGAAGCTCGGGCGCGCGGCTGGCAAAGCCGAGGCCGCCGCCGCCGCCCAGAACGTGAACATGGTTGTCCACAAAACCCGGGCAGACGATTCGGCCTTCGGCATCAATCTCGGAGACGTCGGCACCGCTAAAATCCAGCGTGCCACATTCGGCGATCTTCGCGACGCGATCCGAACATACAAGAATGTCCTTTTCCCCAAGGCTGTCCGGCGCATAGACGTCGGCATTACGGATAATGGTTATCATTTGGAACCCTCAGTTCGAAAAGCATCAGACAAGTCGCATGCGCACCTTGGGCATACTGTTTTCTGCAGTAATCGCGACGCTTGCCATGCGCGTGCGGCGCGATCCCCAGAACATGGGCCTTGATTAACATCGGCCCAAAGCATAAGCAAATTGGACTATTAACTGACTTAGTAAGATTTTCTAATGAATATACGTCAGATTCGCGCCTTCCTCCTGATCGCCAAGCACAAGAGCTTCACGCTCGCGTCCGACGAACTTGGCGTGACACAGCCCGCTGTCAGCCTGATGATCCGGCAGTTTGAAGAAGAGATCGGAGTCAAAGTCTTTTCACGATCCACCCGGACGATCTATCTCACGCCGGTGGGCGAGGCGCTGGAGGCTGACCTCAAGGTGATCATGGCTGATTTCGACAGAGTGTTCGCGTCATTGGGCGAAACAGTCCGGGTAAGAAAGGGCAACGTGAGCATCGCGTCGCTGTCGACGATCGCAATCCGCTTGCTGCCAAACGTCATCACGACATGTAGGAAACGACATCCCGGAGTAAACATCTCTGTTCGGGACGGAACAAGCAGCACAGTGTTTAAGCGGGTGCTGACCGGTGCCGCCGACTTTGGGATCAGCACGAACGACGAGCCGACTCGCGAGATCATTTTCACCCCTCTTTTCGAGGAACGTTTTGCTGTGATCTGCAATCGCCAGCATCGCTTTGCCAGCTATGAATCGGTCACATGGGAGGAACTCTGCGAGGCGGATTTTATCGGCATGACTGAAGAGACCGGAATTGGCCGTCTGATCGAGAATATCAGTGCAAGCCGCACAACACCCCTGAACTACGCCTTTCGGGTTTTTCAGCTCTCAACAGTCCTTGGACAGGTCGAGGAAAATCTGGGCGTAGCGTTGCTACCGGAAACAGCCGGTCCCGCGCCGAATCATCATGCCTTGGCCAAGGTGCCGCTTGCCGAGATCGACATTCGCAGAACCATCGGCGTATTGCGCCGCCGTGATCGCCCCCCCTCCGCAGCCGCGAGCGCCGTTCTGGATGCTGTCTCCGAACTTGCAGAGCGTAACGCCCAAGATTAAACAACCGTTCACCAGCGGCGGTTGTTTCGGATCAATCATCAAGCGGCAACGGTCGACCCTGATCGGCCATGACGCGACGCAATCCTTCTTCGATTTCGCGCACGCCGGCACTGGCAGCCGCCTCCAGCACCTTCGAGATGCTCGGCGATGCCTCGGCCCCGGTGACGCGGGCGATGGGCTGATCCAGCCAGTCGAACACACGACGCTGCAACTCGTCCGCCAGCCACCCGCCATAGGAGGTGCCCTGCGCCCCCTGTTCGACGATCAATACGTTATTCGTCTTGCGAATGGACGTCTCGATCATGTCCCAATCCAGACCGGCGCGATCAAGGCTGCGCAGATCGATGATCTCGGCATCGATGCCCAGATCGTCAACCACAGCGCGGGTTTTTTCAACCATCGCCAGATAGGTCAGAACCGTCAGCTTTTCACCCCGCCGCACCATTCGCGCTTTGCCGAACGGAATGAAATAATCCATGTCATCGACCGGCGCAGTGCCTTTGGATTGATAAAGTTCGACATGTTCCAACACCAGAACCGGGTCACGGCAGAGCAACGCAGAGTTCATCAGGCCGACATAATCAAACGGCGTCGATGGCGCGACGATGCGCCAGCCGGGCGCGGTGGCGAAAATGCCCGCCGGGTCCATTGAATGCTGCGAGCCATAGCCGGTTCCGATCGCGACTTTGGTGCGCAAGACCAGCGGCATATCGGCATCGCCGCCGAACATATGGCGGAACTTGCCGATCTGGTTGAATACCTGATCGGCGGCAACCCACATGAAATCGGGATACATGAATTCGATCACCGGACGCACGCGCCCGTCCGCCGCCATTCCCGCCGCAAGGCCGGTAAAGGCGTTTTCGCTGATCGGCGTCCCCAGAACGCGATCCGGAAAGGCGTCCGACAAGCCACGCGTCGCGCCGTTTGTGCCTCCTTTGAGGCGGTGAACGTCCTCACCCAACACGACGATGCGTTTGTCCTTTTCCATGCGGCGGTGCATGACGTTCGCAACAGTGTCGACAAAGCGCGCCTCGCCCAGCGCGCCATCGAACACTGCTTCTTCTGCTGTGCGCGCGCCGTCAAACTCTGACAGATCACCTCGCAGGCCGGCGTCGCGGAAGTCCTCCTTGGGCCAGAGCGCCGGAATGATGCGGCGTGCGCCCTCCGCCATTTCGGTCAGCTCGCTTGCCACCTCTTCCATCAGCGCGACCGAGCGTTCACGTAAAGAGGCGATATCGCCCTCGCCCAAAATCTGCCGTTCCATCAGGTTGCGGGCCATCGCATCTAACGGATCGCGCGCGCGCCATTCAGCCTCTTCGGCCTTGTCGCGGTACCCAAAGGCGCTACCCGGCAGCGGGCCGTTCTGATGGAAAAACCGATAGACATCCGCTTCAATCACGGTCGGGCCGTCACCCGCGCGCATGATCTCGTTCGCGGCCAGTGATGCGTGAAAGACGGCGACCGGATCCATTCCGTCGACCTTGAACGCGGGTATTCCAAAGGCCAGCCCGCGCGACGACAGTCGCGGCTCGGCTGTGGATTCCTCCACCGTGGTGGACACGGCATAGCCGTTGTTCTCGATGAAAAAACAGATCGGCAGTTTCCACGCGGCGGCGATGTTCATCGCCTCAAGGACCGAGCCGATATTGGCCGCCCCATCGCCAAAATAGCTATAAACAACACGGTCCATCCCGGCATTGCGATGCGCCCATGCCGCGCCTGCGGCCATAGGCACGCCGCCGCCCACAATCGCGTTGGTGCCAAGGTTGCCAGCCTCTTCCCAGCGCAAGTGCATCGACCCACCGCGCCCGCGACAAAACCCTTGGGCGAGGCCCATAATCTCGGCCATCGTGCGCTTGGACAGATCGCGGATATCACCGGAAAAATCATCAGTCGCAGAAATTCCGTCCGGCGCAACATGGCGCAGGGATTTCGCCAGAAACTGGTGATGCGCGCGATGTGATCCGTTTACCTGATCGCCGTCCTTGAGTGCCATAGCGGAACCTACAGCGCCGCCTTCCTGACCCACGGCAGAATGCGCGGGACCATGCACCAGAAGCTGGCCGGCCAGATCCAGCACCTTTTCCTCGAACGCGCGGATCAGGTGCAACTGCGCGAGTATGGTGCTGCCGGTTTCAGGGTCGATCGCATTGCGGTCGTTGTCGGTGACGGTGACGTTGCGCCAGAACGACTTGGGCGTCAGATCGTGAAATTCGGGCATGGGTTCAGTCCTTTGATCTTTCGGCGGCTTAAGCGACCATGTAGAGGCCGCCGTTGACCTGTATCGTTTCGCCGGTAACAAACCCGGCGGCGTCCGAACACAGGAACGCGGCGACGCTGGCCACCTCTTCGGGCTGGCCAAGGCGGCGCAAAGGCGTTGATTTTAGCGTTTCATCGGCTCGCACCTTCATGAAATCACCAATCATCGGCGTCTCGATAATGCCCGGTGCAATGGCGTTGCTACGGGTTTTCGGAGCCAGCTCACGCGCGAGGCTGCGACTGAACGCGCCAATTGCGCCCTTTGTGGCGGCGTAGTGCGCGTTGGTCTGCGCACCGCGATGCGCCGCGAGCGATGTAAGATGTACGATGGCCGACCTGTCGCGCAGATGCGGCACGGCACGGCGACAGATATAGAACACCCCGTCGAGGTTGATCGAAAGGGTACGACGCCATTGATCATCGCTCATCTCTGCAAAAGGCTCTGACGGATAGATACCGGCACCGGGAATCAGAAAATCAATACCACCGAACCGTTTCGCAGCCATATCGACCAGCGCGTCCGCGGTGGCCGGATCTGCCGCGTCGCCCGCCCTAGTGGCGATACGCTTTGTTTCACCAAAGCTATCAGCAAAGGCCGATAGCGCATCTGCATCGTGATCGCTCAGCACCAGATTGGCACCCGAACGATGGAACAGCTGCGCGATGGTGCGCCCGATGCCACCCGTTGCACCGGTCAGAACCAGTGTCTGGTCCTTAAAGTCGAAACTCGCGTTCATGAATCGGCTCCTGATCTTAGAATGTGCGCACGAGGAACCCGCCATCGGACAGATGCGCGTGGCCTGTGACGAATACGGCAGCATCGGACGCCAGATAGACCGCCATTTCGGCGACCTCCTCGGGGGTGCCCATCCGGCCTTGTGGCGTGCGTGTTTCGATACGCGCCAGATCAAGCGTTCCTTTGCCGATCAACTCGTCGGTCAGGGCGGTACGGATATAGCCGGGGCAGATGGCGTTGACGCGGATGCCGTGCTCGGCCCATTCATCCGCCAATACTTCAGTCAGGGAAATAACACCCGCCTTTGACGCGCAATAGGCCGCGCGCCCCGGCGACGACGCAAGACCCCACATAGACGCTGTGTTCAGGATCACGCCATCCTTTTGCGCAATCATGCGCCGTGCGGCGGCCTGTGCGCAAATGAATGTACCGGTCAGGTTGACGTCTACGGCACGGCGCCATTCGTTCAGCGTCAATTCCGTGCTGGGCCTGTTCATCGAAATGCCGGCATTGGTCAGCAGAATGTCTACCCGGCCAAAGGCCTCCTCACACGCGGCACAGGCCGCCTCGACAGCGGCCTCATCGGTGACAGAGCCAGCGCAGGTTTCGATCCGAACATGCGGAAAGTCACGACGCAGTGTTTTGGCAGCCGCTGCCAGCGCGTCGGCGTCCATGTCCATCAGCAGCAGATCCGCGCCATGACGCGCGAAGGCGTGGGCCATAGCATAGCCGATGCCTTTGGCACCGCCAGTGTTCAGAACGGCGCGACCCTCTAGGCCGGGATAGGTGGCGGGGGCAAAACTGCGTGTCATGGTCGAGTCCTTTTTACCGTGCGTCCTGCAAGATCAGATCCGCGCCCTTTTCCGCGATCATGAAAACAGCGGCCTGCGTGTTGCCCGATACGATCGTCGGCATGATCGACGCGTCGACCACGCGCAGCCCGTCTATTCCGCGCACTTTCAGCGCGGGATCGACAACAGCGCCATCGTCCGTGCCCATCCGGCACGTGCCGCTGGCGTGGTATATCGTTTGTCCGTTCTGGCGGGCGAATTGCAGCCAGTCGTCATCGCTCTGGCAGTCCGCACCGGGGCTGAGTTCGGCCCCGCGAAATCGGTTCATCGGCGCTTGCGCAACGACCTCGCGCGTCATCTTCATGCCCTCGACCATTGCCCGGCGATCCTCTGCGGCGCTTAGAAAGTTGGGGCGTATTGTCGGCGCTGTCGCCACGTCCGGTGTGGAGATATGGATCGTGCCGCGGGACTCGGGGCGCAGCTGCGTAACCCCGATTGTCATCCCGGGCAGCTTGTCTAACTTGCGCTCCGCCGCGTTGGCGTAACTGGCGTGCATAAAGAACAACTGGACGTCAGGCCCCGCGATATCCGGGCGCGTGCGCATGAAACCGTGCACGAGGCCAGTGCCATAGGTCAGGATGCCTTTGCGGGTCAGCGCATATTGCAGGACTGATTTCACCAGCGACAGACCGCGCGTCAGCTCGTTCAGCGTGACAGGTTGCGTCACCCGCCAATTCATGCGGGTGCAGTAATGGTCGATATAGTTTGCGCCGACACCGACGGCCTCATGTGCCACTTCTATACCCGCCGCGAGAAGCACACCGCCGTCGCCTATACCCGAAAGCTCGAGTAATTGTGGCGAGTGGAATGCGCCAGCGGCCAGTATCACTTCGGCCCTCGCGTGCAGTTGGCGGGTCTGGCCATGCTGTCGCAGTTCGATCCCAGCGGCACGGCGGCCCTCCAGAAGGATACGCGACGCATGCGCGCCAGTGATGATCGCCAGATTGCCGCGTTTGCGCACCGGATCCAGATAGGCAGCAGCGGCACTGACGCGGCGGCCACTGTGTTGGTTAACCTGATAGTAGCCAAAGCCGTCCTGAGACTCGCCGTTGTAGTCGTCATTCTCCGGGTGTCCAGCCGCCTTGGCCGCGTCAATAAATGCCTGCCCGATCTCGGGGCGCTCTTTCACGGTGGTCAGCGGCAGTGGGCCGCCACGCGCGCGCAAAGGGCCATCCGCCGCGTCGTAATCCTCGATTTTCTTGAAATAGGGGAGCACATCGTCAAATGACCAGCCGCGACAACCGCGCTGCGCCCAGCCATCAAAATCCTGGGGCTGTCCGCGCACATAGATCATCCCGTTGATCAGGGTCGACCCGCCCAGCCCTCTGCCTTTCGGGATAGCGATTTGGCGGTTCATCGTATTTTTCTCTGGCTCACTGACAAGACGCCAGTTGTGGCGCGGATTGGTAAGCAATTTGGAAAACCCCGCCGGAACATCGACCCAATGGCTCTGCCCTTCCTCTCCCGCCTCGATCAGCGCGACGGTATGTTTGCCGGAAGCGGTCAGACGGTTGGCCAGAACGCAGCCCGCATTGCCACCACCGACGATGATGTAGTCATAGGTGTCAGTCATGCGCTTCCCTCATTGTCGGCACCACTTTGCCCGGGTTCATCACGCCATGGACATCCAGCGTGTCCTTCAACTGTCGCGACAGCGCCTGCTCGACCGGGTCGGTCAGCCGCGCCCACTCGGAAACGCGGTATTGGCCCAGCCCGTGTTCCGCCGAGATCGAGCCTGAATGGCGAGTGATCACATCATGCACCCCGGTGTTGACACGCCCTGCGTCGCCCTCGGTCACGTTCATCACATTGTAATGCAGGTTGCCGTCACCAAGATGGCCAAAGACGTTCAGCCGCGCCTGTGGCGCGATATCGGCCAGCATGTCACCCGCGTCCCGAAGAAACGCATCAATCGCTGTGATCGGCACGGAAATGTCATGTTTGATCGCGCCACCCGCCTTGGCTTCGGCCTCCGTCAGGCTTTCGCGCAGGGCCCACAACGCATCGGCCTGCGCTTCCGACTCGGCCAGCACGCCATCTGTGGCCCAGCCCTCGTTGAATGCGGTTTCCAGCAGAGTCTCGCACGCTTCGCGCAAACCGGACAGCGACGATCCCGCCTCGATCAGCAGGCACCAGTCCGCGCCCTGGATCGGCGCGCTTCGCCCCATGTGTTCAGCCACCAGATCAAGGCCCGCGCCCGATATCAGCTCAAATGCCGACAGCGCTTCGCCCATTTCAGTCTGCGCGCGCTCATAAAGACGTATGGCGGCCGAGATGTTCGGCACAGCGATCATCGCGGTGGCGCGGTGACGCACTTGCGGGACCAGACGCAGCACCGCAGCGGTCACGATGCCAAGGCTGCCTTCGCTGCCGATGAAAAGCTGTTTCAAATCGTAACCCGCGTTGTCCTTGCGCAGGTGGCGCAGGTGCCTGAGGATCTGTCCGTCCGGCAAAACCACTTCCAGCCCCAGTACCAATGCGCGGGTCATTCCATAGCGCAAGACATCGACGCCGCCCGCGTTGGTGGCGATCAGCCCGCCGATCTGCGCAGACCCTTCAGCGGCGAGACTGATCGGCAAAAGGCGGTTTTTGTCGGCAACGGCGTCTTTGACCGTTTGCAGGATGGCGCCCGCTTCGACTTCGACCGTCATACCGATGGGGTCAATCCGCCGGATGGCGTTCATCCGGTCCAGTGAAATGATCACCTGCGTTCCACTGTCATCTGGCGTCGCTCCACCGGCAAGACCGGTATTGCCACCTTGCGGCACAATACCTGCGCCCAAGGTAGCGCATGCTGCAACAGCCTGTGCCACCTCGTCGGTCGTAGCGGGACGCACCACGCACAGAGGGCGGCCATGAAACATATCACGCCAATCAGTCCCATAAGCGGCCATTTCCGCTGTATCGCTCAACACTCCGGCGTCGCCGACAATGCCGCGCAATCTGTGCAGCAGGATTTCGCCCCGATCCTGCATCAGGCGGCGCCCATATGCTCGGCCATCAGCCGCGCCTGACTTTTGAGCATCGGCAGCCCGGGATGGGTGCGCGCACCCGCCCGTGTGGCAGCAGCCAGCAGCGGCGTGATAGCCGGCTCCATGATCGCCTCTGCGACGATCTGGCCATTGTGCAAAAATGCCCCGTCCAACGGGAGCGGATCGTCTTCTCGCATCCCCAAAGACGTTGCGTTCACGACCAATTCCGCGGCGGCGACAGCACTGCCATCGGTAGACAGCCTAACATCGGGATATGCAGCGGCAACGCGATCAGCCAGATCGCGCGCGCGCGCCTCGGTCCGGTTGGCAATGGTCATCGCGGCGACACCTGCGTCCGCCAGAGCAAACGCAATAGCACTAGCCGCGCCGCCTGCGCCGGCAAGAATGACCTTCATCCCGCGCGGCTCAATACCGCCCGCGCGCAGCCCTTCAACAAAGCCGATTCCATCGAGGATCGCCCCCGTCAGCGTGCCGTCGGCGTTGCGCCGGATGCAGTTGACTGCGCCGACCATGCGGGCCTGGTCTGTCAGATCATCACAAAGATCAGGAATGACGGTCTTGTGCGGCACGGTCACGATCAGCCCGGCGAGGCTCTGGACATGGCGCAGTCCCTTGACCACCTCTGCTAGATTTTCGGCACCCACATGCAGCGGCACCAGAATACCGTCATGCTCGATCTCGGCAAAAAGGCGGTTCATCACCTGTGGCGTTTTCACATGATGGATCGGATCGGCGAGGATCCCGTAGACACGGGAGCGCCCGGTAATTTCGTGGATATTGTAGCTCATGTTTCTACTTTCTTTATTCTAACGCGGCGCGGGCTTTATTCTAACGCGGCGCGGGCGCTTCACGTCATGTACAGACCACCCGCCACATCAATTGTCTGACCCGTGACGAAGCTGGCCTCGCTGGACGTCAGCCAAAGGGCGGTATCGGCGACCTCTGCCGGCTCACCGAGACGGGCCAGCGGTGTCAGGCGGATCTGTTCGGCATTGGCCGCCTCGCCTGCCCCCGCGACCATCGGTGTTTCAATCCGGCCGGGGGCAAGCGCGTTGACGCGTATCCCATGCGGTCCCAGCTCTGCCGCAAGATGAGTGGTGAAACCGATGATGGCGGACTTGGTCGCCGCATAGTGACAGGCGACGATTGGCGAATGGGTCTTGCCCGCGACCGACGACATGTTGACGATCCAGCCCCGTCCAGCCTCGCGCATGGTCGGCGTCAGCGCGCGGATCGTGTTGAAACTGCCGGTCAGGTTCACGTCGACCACGCGTCGCCATTCCACAGGGTCCATTTCCCAGACACCATGCGGTTTGCCGCCATGCTTGGGGGAGATGCCCGCATTGTTGATCACCGTATCGAAGGGCGCGCCCATGTCCCGAACCGTCTTGCTCATCGTCGTTTCGACCGCATCCCAATCGGCCACGTCGAGCACCAGCGGGACCGCGCGACCAAAGCCTGCCCTGGCGATGAGCGCCTCGGTTTCGGCAATCGCATCTGCATTCATATCGGCGACGCCGACAACCGCGCCGCGCCGCGCAAATCCCTGCGCGATGGCGCGACCGATGCCGTTACCGGCGCCGGTGACCAGCACATGACGCCCCGCATGGCTGGGGCGCGTGTCGATGTCTGGCGGAGTGATTTCATCACGGGTCATCATTAAATTCCCAGGTATGCTTTTCTGACGTGTGGGTTTTGCAGGAGAGCGTCGGCGTTGTCGGTGAGGACGATTTCTCCGTTTTCCAGGACGTATCCGCGGTCTGCGGCCTTTAGGGTGTGGAAGACGTTCTGCTCGACGATGAGCACGGTCGCGCCGGTTTTCACGATGCTATCGATCACGTCGAAGACCTGGCTTACGATGATCGGAGCGAGGCCCAGGGACGGCTCGTCGAACATCAGCAGGCGTGGTTTGGCCATCAGGCCGCGCGCGATGGCGACCATCTGCTGTTCGCCCCCCGAGAGCGAGTTGGCCTTTTGCTCCAGCCGTTCGCGAACGCGCGGGAACAGGTCCAGAACCTCGTCCATCAGCTGTGACTGGCTGGCGCGCGCGCCCTTGCGATAGGCGCCCATCTTGAGGTTTTCACCAACCGTCATGTCCGGGAACAACTGGCGTCCTTCGGGGATCATGGTGATCCCGAGTTCGACCACCTCGTGCGAACTGAGCCGGGTGATGTCCTGTCCGTCGAACCGGATCGTGCCTGCCGTCGGCTTGATCAGCCCCGAGATTGTGCGCAGCGTCGTCGTCTTGCCCGCGCCATTGGCGCCGACGATGGTGACGACCTCGCCCTCGGTCACGTTCAGTGACACGTCATGCAGGATGGTCGTCGCGCCGTAGCCCGCGTTAATGCCTGTCAGTTCAAGCATGGGTGAACTCCTTGCCAAGATATGCCTCGATCACCTGTGGATCCTCGACCACCGCCTGCGGCTTGCCCTCGGCGATCACCTTGCCCGAGCTCAGCACGATCACATGATCCGACAGCGACATCACCGCCTGCATCACATGCTCGATCGCGATAATCGACACACCCGTGTCGCGGATCGACAGCATCAGATCGATCGCCCGGCGCACGTCCGCCTGATTGATGCCTGCCATCACCTCGTCCAGCAGCAGAACACGCGGTTCCATCGCCATCACACGCGCCACCTCAAGCCGCTTCAGCCCGCCGATGGTCAGCGATGACGCCTCGGCATCCAGGAAGGGCGCCAGCCCCATCTTCTCGGCCGTGCGGCGCGCCGCCGCGCGCGCGTCGTTCACATGCGGATAGCGATGGAACGCGCCGACCATGATGTTTTCCTCGACCGTCATCGCCGCAAAGGGCTGCACGATCTGGAAGGTCCGCCCCACGCCCAGCGTGGCAAAGTCCGCCGGATTGGTCGGGCTGTGCCAGGTGCCGTCCGGACCGCGCACTTCGACCGTGCCGCTGTCGGCATCCATGAAGCCCGAGATCATGTTGAACAGCGTCGTCTTGCCCGCACCGTTCGGCCCGATCAGGCCGAGGATTTCACCCTCGCGCAGGGTAAAGGACACATCGTTGGTTACATGCAGGCCGCCAAAATGCTTGTTAAGGTTGCGAACCCGCACGATCTCTTCGCCCGGCTCGGGCGGGGTAAACGCACGCGCCTGTGCAGGCTCGGCCACCGCCGCCGCCTGCCCGCCAGCGTCCCGGCGCGCGACGAAGAACCGCCCGACAAGCCCCATCAGGCCGTTCGGAATGAAGATCACCACCAGCACCAGCACCACACCATAGACAAATCCGTGCAGCCCGATCGCCTCGGCCCCCAGCGCGCCGCGCGCAAATTCGGTGATCGGCACCAGCAGGACCGCCCCCAGCAGCGGCCCGAACACCGTGCCGATGCCGCCGATCAGCGCAAACATCGCGATCTGGATCGAAAACGCCAGCGAGAAGGCCGATTCAGGCTCTATAAAGGTCAGATACATCCCGTGGAACGTGCCCATCATCGCCGTCAGCGCCGCCGAGATGGCAACCGCGATCAGACGCACCTTGACCGTCGAGACCCCTGCCCCGCGCGCCGCGCTCTCGCGCTCGCGCGTCGCCACAAGCTGGAAGCCCAGCCGATGCGAGCGGATCCACCAGGCAACCGCCAGGATAAAGCACATCATTCCGAACGCGATGATCAGCGCCGGCAGGCGTTCTCGGAACACCATCCATTCCCAGCCGATGTTCAGCGGGATCATCATCCCCGTCGCCCCACCGGTAAAGTCGCGGAAGTGCAGCGCCAGAACCCGGAACACCTCCAGCAGCGCAATCGTCGACAACGCAAAGAAAGGCCCGTGCAGGCGGAAGCAAGGATAGCTGATGACCACCGCCACCGCAGCGGCGATCGCCGCCCCCGCAAACATGCCCAGCCACGGAGAGATGCCCATATTCGTCAGCATCACGCCCACATAGGCGCCGATCCCGTAAAAAATCGCGTGACCCAGCGAGAGTTGCCCGGCAAAACCACCGACAATGTTCCAGGCCGTCGACAGACCCGCAAAGATGCAGATCGTGATGAAGATGTGATAGACGAACTGGTCGTCCACCACGACCGGCGTGATGAAGATCGCCGCCAGCAGCGCCAGCAACGCCAGCCCCGCCAATCGGGTGTGACCGGCGGTCCGGGACGCAGTGTCAGGTGAGATGTTCGTGCTGTCGCTCATGATACATGCGACAAGGTCTGCCGCCCTCCGAACAGGCCCTGCGGACGCAGGATCAAAATGAGAAGAAAGACTCCGAACACCGCGACTTCGCGCATGTCGGACCCGATGTAAAAACCCGAAAGACTATCGATCAGACCGATGATCATCGCCCCGAGAAACGCCCCCCCGATCGAACCGAGACCCCCCAGAACCACAACCACAAAGGCCGTCAGCACAAAGTAGGTGCCGATCCCCGGCGACGTCGGATAAAGCGGGGCGACCAATGTCGCCGCAACCCCGACACAGGCCGCGCCGAGCCCGAAGGTGATCATGTAGACCCGGCTGACATTGATCCCCATCAACTGCGCGGCGGCCCGGTTCTGGGCCACTGCGCGAATGCCACGCCCGGCCTGCGTGTGCTGCAAAAAGAAGTGCAGACCGATCACCAGAACCACCGCAACGATGAACATCACGACCTGTCCCGTCAGCAGCCGGATCGACCCGATCTCGATCGAGTTGCGCAGCCCGTAGGACGGCGTCGAGGCGATATCGGCGCCAAACAGCAGCAACGCCAGATTGATCAGCGCCGTCGACAATCCGACCGTGGCAAAAATCTGAATGTCGTGATTACGCGCCGACATCAAAGGCTCGATCAGGAATTTCTGCGTCATCATCCCCAGCACGAACAGCAGCGGCGTCACCGCGACCACCGCCGCATAAGGGTGCACCCCCAGCTGCGTCGTGACCAGAAACGCAGCGTACATCCCGATCATCAAAAACTCGCCATGCGCAAAGTTCACAACTTTGACGATGCCAAAGATCAGCGTCAGCCCCACGCTGGTGATGGCAAAAAGCCCCCCCAGCATCAGACCGTTCACCACAACTTGAAGAAATACGTCCATCCCCGCGTCCCATCCTGTCCAGTAAGATGCAGGGGGCGGCCCGTTCAGGGCCGCCCCGATTGATCCCGAAAGGGATTACTTGTTCATCCGAAACTCTGCCGCCGCAGCATCATCCGGATAGACCGTCACCAGCTTGCCGTCCTGCCATTGCAGGCCCATCATCCGCGCACGCACGTTCTGGTTGTTCTCACCGAACTTCACACCATAACCCGCAGCGGTCGACCCCTCCGCAATGTCAATCCCGCGAACCGTCTCGAGAATCGTATCGGCCTCGAACCCGTCCGCCTCGTTCAGCGCCTGAAGCACCGCCATCGCACCCACATAGTTCGTCAGCGAGTGACCCGAACGCGGGGCGGTGCCGTATTTCTCCTGATATGCCGCCAGAAAATCATCGATCCCCGGCGTGAACTCCTTGTTCACGATATACTGAGTGAAGTCGGTGTTCAGAACACCGTCGATCACGTCATGGCCAACCGCCTCGGCCGTCGGCTGCATCGAATAGCCGCCCCCGCCCCCGATGATCGCCAGTGGCTTGAAATCCGCCTCGTGCGCCTGCTGCAAAAACAGCACCGAATCGTTCTGATACGAACATTGCAGAACCACGTCCACGCCGCGCTGCTTGAGGTCCAGAACGATCGACGACATATCGACCGTCGACGCCGGATAGGACTGCTCGACGACGATGTTCAGGCCCTTCTCCTCGGCAAAACGCTTCTGGTGACCGGCCACCGACGTGCCATAGCTGCTGTCCTCGTGGATGATCGCGATCTTCAGGTCACCAGCCGCGACGCCCGCCCCCGGAGCCACCTTGTCGACGACCATGTTGATAATCGTCTCGCCCATGTTCTCGGCCGTCGGATTGACACGGAACAGATACTCAAGGCCGCGCCCCGTCACCTCGTCAGCAACCGCGCCAAGCTCAAAATAGGGGATCCCGTTCAGCTCGGCCACCTGGCTCGCCGCGATCGACCGCGACGACGAATAGCTGCCGAAAATCGCCTTGACCTCTTCGCGCGAGATCAACCGCCGCGCCTCACCAATCGCCTGGTTGTTGTCCACAGCATCGCCACGCTCCAGCACGATCTGCTCGCCCTGGACACCGCCCGCCGCGTTCATCTCGTCAACCGCAAGCTCAAGCCCCCGCGCACTCTCCTCACCAAGCAGTGCCAACTGACCGCTGAACGGATAAAGCGCGCCAAAAGTCACATCCGCAAACGCTCCAGGCGCGCCCAAAATCGCACAAGCCGCAACCGTCGTCCGTAACATTACATCAAGTCTCATAGTCTCTCTCCTCCTGTGATTTTCATCATCGACCGAGCGCTAATGCGCCTTAGTCACTCGCCTTCTTCGGCCATAGTTAAAACGATCTTGCCGACATGCTGGCCGCCGTCCATTCGCGCGTGCGCCTTCCGCACGTCGCTAAGTGGATAGGTGGAATCGATCACCGGGCGTACTTGGCCGCTGGCCAGAAAGGGCAGAACATTCGCTTCAAGCGCGTCGGCCAGCTTTGCCTTCATTGCGACGGGCCGGGCGCGCAATGTCGAGCCGGTCCATGTCAGGCGCTTCGTCAGCAGTTGCAACATATTCAGATCGGCGTGGCTGGGCTTTTGAAAAGCGATCTGCGCGATGCGTCCATCGATGGCCACCGCCTCGATGTTGCGCTGCATGTAGTCACCGCCAACCATGTCGAGGATGACTTCGGGGCCGATACCAGCGGTCGCTTTCTTTGCCTCCTCAACAAAGTCGGAGGTCTTGTAATTGATTGCGATGTCCGCGCCCATCTGTTTCGCCGCAGCGCATTTCTCATCACTTCCGGCAGTGACCAGAACTCTGGACCCCAGCGCCTTTGCCAGCTGGATAGCCGTCGTACCGATGCCTGAGGTGCCGCCGTGGATCAAGATCGCCTCGCCCGACTTCAGGCCGGCGCGTTGAAACACGTTGGACCAGACGGTGAAGAAAGTCTCTGGAATCGCTCCCGCCTCAACCATGCTAACGCCATCGGGAACCGGCAACGCGTTGGTCTCGTGCACGACGGCCCATTCTGCATAGGCACCGCTGGGCACCAGCGCCATGACGCGCGCGCCTTTGACAAAACGGGTGACTCCCGTGCCCACCGCCTCGACTACTCCTGCCAACTCCAGGCCGAGAATGTCAGTCGCGCCGGGAGGCGGCGGATAATTGCCCTCTCGCTGCATAACGTCCGGGCGATTTACCCCTGCAGCGTGAACGCGCACAAGGATCTCGCCGTCGCTCGGGAGCGGGCGCGAAAGCTGAACAACGTCCAGTACCTCGGGGCCGCCTGCGGCGCGGGCCGTTACGGCCTGCATAGTATCGTTCATCCAGTGTCCTCCACTCAAAGTTCCGTCTGGGTTTTGCTTTCCGGTTTCCTCCCTGAAACAGGTAAGCGGCCTTCGTTTTACTTCTCTCCAATCTCGCAATGGCGGGCGGTTCCACATATAAGCTTTTCACGTTTCAAGCTGTAATGTGTTATTTGTTATAACAGTATATAGAGCGAGGAGGCTGGCATTTGTCAACGCACACAATGAGGTTCGATCTATGAAAAACACCGACACCCATTCCTGGGTTCACCCGATAGCCAAGGAAAATCTGGGGGATAGGGCCTATTTCGCGTTGCGTACTGCATTGATGGGTGGGCAGTTGAAACCGGGTGAAAAGCTACATCTGCGCCCGATGTCGAAGCGATTCGGAATCAGCGCGACGCCGATGCGTGAGGCGTTTTTGCGGCTGGTATCGCTGGACGCACTGGCACTCGACGCGCGCGGCACAGTCATGGTTCCAGAGCTAACGCTGGACGAACTGATCGAGATACGCGATATTCGTCTGGATTTGGAAGGGCGCGCGGCCGCGAATGCCGCCACCTCCGCTTCTGACTCGGAAGTTGACACGCTGGAGGATATCCACACGCGTCTTTCGAGCGCCTTCGAGGGAGGCGATCACGCCGAAGCTATCAATCTAAACACGCAATTTCATCTGACGCTGTGCCGTGCCGGGAAGATGCCGATTGTGTTAGAGATCGTCGAAAACCTATGGGTACGCTGCGGACCGCTATTGTCGCACCTTTATGACCGCGGCAATCCATTTCGTGATGTTCATCCGCACCTTACCGTCATCGATGGCTTGCGCGCCCGTGATCCCGTCATGGTGCGCACCGCCATATGCCATGACATCAGATACGGCGGAGAGGCTCTGTTGCGCCACGCCAAGCCCAACATCTGACTACATCCGCGACCTGCGCTCTGGCAAATCAGCGCCGAATTCGTCCGCCCGTTGCGTGCCCATAGCGCGTCTACTTCGCTGCAACACATGCAACCAAAGGAGCGGGATCAAACCGCGACACGTCCATGAAGGTCCTCGACATCGCGCAGGATTGCTAGGGTTGGTCATGAGGATATCCGCTGTCAGGTGCGTTTCCGCGCAAATTGACAATCCCTAGCGTGGCACTGAAAAGGCTAATGCCTGCCTATCGAGCCGCAGTCCCAAGGGGAACCTGACCTGTATTTGGCCGGATGAGCCAACTCAGCGATGGGTCGATGCCAGATTGGCAATGATCGCCTCGACCGAGCCAGAAATATCGAGAACTATCTGCCTGCGCGCCTCTTTCGAGTCGCGCTTCTCGATCGCTTTGACCACATCGTAATGACATTCGATCATTTTGCGCCCACCATGGGCATAGAATGCGGATACCGGTGGGCCGATCTGCAGCCAAAGGCTGCCGAGATGTTTCAGAAGCACTGGCATGCGTGCGGCCTCGCCAAGAGCGAAATGGAACTGCTTGTTCAGCTCCATGCCCCGCTTCCAATCCCGCTTGCGCAGCGCCACTTCGTTCTCTTCGATATTCCGGTGCAAAAATTCGAGATCGTCTGCCGAGCGCCGCTCGGCTGCACGCGCTGCGGCCAGCCCTTCTAGTTCCAGCCGAATATCGACAATCTGACGGTAGTGCTCCGCGGTGATGACCGGAACGCGTACATCCCGTGGCGCGCGCTGTTCGAGCGCACCCTCCAGCAGCAGCCGTTTCACCGCGTCGCGCACCGGGGTGGAGCTTATCTCGAGAAGGTCTGCCAGACCACGAATTGTAAGTTTTTCGCCGGATTTGAAGGCCCCGGATATGATGGCGCCGGAAATCTTTTCATAGGCAATTTCCCCAAGCGAGGCTTGGTTAATGGCAAACAGCTCATTTTTGTCGTCCACGTCAGTCTCCACACCGGTCAGAATTGGGACCGTATCATGGTGGTTCGGGCATGTCACCATTGATGTATGATGCATCATACTTGACGCATCATACATCAAAAGCTATAACGCGATTGCTCCTCGTAGCGATCAAACCCCGAAACTTGGCGAAGGCTGCCAAAGTCCAGTTCTCCGAGTGAAATACATTTCTCGGGCCAACATCCGCTACTTGGACACCCTTCACACCGACGCAACGAAACCCGCCTAGACCATAGGACAGACGATGACCGATATTCTCCTGAACTCGCCCGAAGCTCGCGACACAGCCTTCCACTTTCACGGCTACACCAACGCCCGCGAACATGAACAAAACGGCCCGATGATTATGGACTGCGGAAAGGGTATCCGCGTCTTTGACAATACAGGCAAATCCTATATCGAGGCCATGGCTGGCCTATGGAGCGTTGCCTTGGGCTTTGACGAGGTCCGGCTGGCGGATGCGGCCTATGCGCAGATGCGCAAGCTGCCATTTTACCACAACTTTTCGCACAAGTCGCACGGCCCGGTCATCGACCTGGCAGAGAAGCTGATCTCGCTGGCCCCCGCACCGATGAGCAAAGTGTTCTTTACCAACTCCGGTTCCGAGGCCAATGACACCATTATCAAGATGGTTTGGTATCGCTCCAATGCGATGGGCAAACCGGAAAAGAAGAAGATCATCTCGCGCTTGCGCGGATATCACGGTGTCACGGCGCTTTCGGCATCTCTGACCGGCCTACCCAACAACCACCGCTCCTTCGATCTGCCTTTCGAAGGCATCAAACACACGACCTGCCCGCACTTTTGGAAGAACGGAACGGACGGCGAAACCGAAGAACAGTTCGCCACACGCTGTGCCGAGGATCTGGACACGATGATCCAACAGGAAGGCCCCGATACAGTCGCGGCCTTCATTGCGGAACCGATCATGGGCGCTGGTGGCGTCGTCGTGCCCCCAGTGACCTACTGGGAAAAGATCCAAGCGGTACTGTCGAGATACGACATACTCCTGATCGCCGACGAAGTGATCTGCGGCTTTGGCCGGACCGGCCAGATGTTCGGGTCGCAAACCTATGACATCCAGCCCGACATCATCACAATGTCCAAGCAAATCACCTCGTCCTATATTCCCTTCTCCGCCTTTATGATCAACGATCGCGTCTATGAACCGGTTGCCGACGAAAGCAACAGGATCGGCGTTCTGGGCCATGGCTTTACCGGCGGGGCACACCCTGTTGGCGCGGCGGTGGCGCTCGAGACCATCAAGATCATTGAGGAACGCGATCTGGTCGCGAACGCCGCAGAAACCGGGGCCTACATGATGGACAAACTGAACACGCTCAAAGGCCACGCTCTCGTCGGAGAGGTCCGGGGCAAGGGCCTGCTTGCCGCCGTGGAAATGGTCGCGCCGCAAGGTCGCGAGGCAGAGTTTGCCGCAGGAGCGCTCGGTGGTCGGATGAATGTCATTATGACCGAAAAGGGTCTGATTTCACGCAACATGATCGACGCGCTGGCCTTCTGCCCGCCGCTGATCATCACCCCCGCTGAAGTGGACGAAATGGTCGACATCCTGACCGCCAGCCTTGACCAGCTTGCAGCTGAACTTTGAAGCCGGGAAAGCAAAACAATGAACAGACTGAACTACATCGACGGCGCTTGGGTTCCGGGCGTCGCGGAAGTTGAAAACATTAACCCTTCGGATCTGTCCGATATTGTCGGTGTCTATGCCCGCGCGGATGCGGCACAGACGCAAGACGCCATCGCCGCGGCCCGCGCGGCACTGCCGGAATGGCGCGCCACCACACCGCAGACCCGAGCGGATGCGCTGGACTTCGTGGGCAGCGAACTGCTGGCCAGACGCGAAGATCTGGGCCGCCTTCTCGCCCGCGAGCAAGGCAAGATCCTGTCAGAAGCCATCGGAGAAGTGACCCGCGCTGGCCAAGTCTTCAAGTTCTATGCACAGGAATCTCTGCGCGTGACTGGCGATCTGGTGACCTCCGTCAGGCCGGGCGTCATCGCCGATGTCCGTTACGAGCCGGTGGGTGTCGTTGGGCTTGTCACGCCTTGGAATTTTCCGGTGGCCATTCCCGCGTGGAAGGCGGCACCCGCGCTTGCTTATGGCAATACGGTTGTGATGAAACCTGCTGAACTGACCCCGGCCATGGCTTGGGAACTAACTGAGATCCTGTCTCGGTCCGGTCTGCCTGATGGGGTATTCAACCTCGTAATGGGCAAGGGTAGCGAGGCGGGAACGGCGATGTGCGCCTCCGACCAGGTGGATGCGCTTTCTTTCACCGGATCCGTCGCCACCGGCCAGTCAGTGCGAGAGGCGGTAACCGCACGCGGCGGCAAGCTGCAGCAGGAAATGGGCGGCAAGAGTCCCCTGATAGTACTGGATGACGCCGACCTCGCAAATGCCACGGATTGCGCCATTAACGGGTCGGTTATCTCTACCGGTCAGCGCTGCACCTCAAACACACGCATCATTGCAACCCCCGGCATCCACGATCAGCTTCTCGCAGCGATGGTCGAACGCACACGCGCCCTACGTGCTGGCCACGCACTGGATGAGAAAAGCGATCTCGGCCCGGTCGTGGACGAAAAGCAGCTTCGGGTAAACAAAAGCTATCTTGATATAGCGCGCAAGGAAGGTGCCGAGATCATGTGTGGCGGCGAATGCATCGAGCGTGAAACCAAAGGGTTCTTCATGTCGCCGGCGGTGGTCGGCGGCGCTAACAATCAGATGCGGCATGTCCGCGAGGAAATCTTTGGCCCGGTGGTAAGCGTGCTGAAGGCGGATGATTACGATCATGCCGTCGCCCTCGCCAATGACAGCGACCTTGCACTGTCCTCAGGGATCTGCACCCGCTCGCTGAAACACACAGAAGATTTCAAGGCGCGATCTGAATCAGGTATGGTGATGGTCAACCTACCGACCGCTGGGGTGGACTACCACCTGCCTTTCGGCGGTCGGAAAAAATCCAGCTACGGACCGCGCGAACAGGGCCGCGCTGCTCGAGAGTTCTTCACCTCGAGCAAGACCACTTACACGCTTCCGCTTTGATTGGGAGCGGGGCACCGTCGCGTTGGCAACAAGAAGAGATCCGCTCGGCCCCGCCAACGGGCGGATCTCTTCCGCGACCTCAGGCGAGGGCGACACGGCTAAGGCACCTCATTCTGGGGCGCGCGCCGTGAAACACGCGGCCCCGCTGTTTCGGTCGCAGATAAACCCTGCGACAGAGCCCGCGAGGGACAAGCTTTAGCACTCGACCCTCAGGTTGCCAGACGATCGGCCACCAGCCCAAGCGGATGGCGCAATGGCCTGCCACCAAAGCGAGCAGCTTGACAGCGGCAGGAAAACCCTGTCGCAACTGCCTCCGTTCCACTTGATAACGGAGCCTGCCAAGACAGGTCGAACAGCTTGCGCGACATGCGCTGGTGACGTTCCCTGTGGCCAAAGATACCCGCCATGCCGCAGCAGCCGGTTTCCGGCGTCCGGATCGACATGCCGAGCGCGGCAAAGAAGACTTGCCAGTCTTCCCGCGCCCCAGATACCCCGGTCGCCTCGGTACAGTGGACGAATAGGTCCGCCTTGCCCCCAAGTTTGGGAAAGGTAACGCCGGTCCGCACCTGTGCGGCCAGAAACTCCTGCGGCAAAAGCACTATTGGCGCCACCAGCCCCTGTCTCTGATAATCCTGACGGAGCGCCATAACATAGGCCGGGTCAATTCCCAGCAGCGGCGCGCCGGTCGCAGCAGCGGCCTGCAATCTGTCTCGGTGCCGCGCCGCCATCCCGGCAAAGGCTTTCCGGTCGCCCAAGTCACCCGCGATCTTTCCCAGCGGCGTCATCGGCACAAAGTATGGTCGATAGCCGAGCGCCTCGAACCCCCGGAAGAAATCGCGCTGGGTCGCTCCGTCATATAGCGCGGTGAACCAGTCCATTGTCAGCAGCACCGTCCGCGGCGGCAAGTCTCCGCGGCACAGCTCGCCGGGACTAACATACCAGGATCGCGGCAGGGGCGCGGCGATCCGTTCGGGCAGGTCCGCCATGCTTAGTGTTCTCTCCACCCCTCTACGGACCAGCGGCCATACCGGCCGGGCCAGAGGAGCCACGCGCATAATCCAAGGGCTGAACCTTTCGGCGAGCAACATTGCCCGGTCGGCCAGCGGCCGCCTGCGTTCGGCGTAATAGCGTGCGTAGAAGGCTGCGCGCATCGTCGGAATATCGACCTGCACCGGACAGCTCGAGGCGCAGGCCTTGCACCCGAGGCATGTATCGAGCGTATCCAAAAGGTCCGTCTCTTCCACATCCAGCCGATCTGCATCCTGCTGCCGGTGCCAGCTTCGCAGGGCGTCAGCACGGCCCTTGGGCGAATAGCGCAGATCCTGCGTCGCCTTGAAGGAGGGACACATGGGTGTCGTGGCCGCATAGCTCAGGCATTGCGCGTTCCCATTGCACTGGAATGCCTTTTCCAACGGATCGCCCTCCCGGGAGGGGTTGAATGGGCGGAAGGGTGTCGTGCCGATCCCCATGACCGGGGTGTCGGTTGCCACCAGCTTGCCCGGATTGAACCGACCCGACGGATCGAAAGCCCGTTTTACTGCCTGCAGAGCGGCATAGGCTTTGGGGCCGATCCACTCTTCCAGATAGGCGCCGCGCACACCCTTGCCATGCTCGCCCCAGAAGATACCGCCATGCACGTTGACCAGAGCGAAAACCTCGTTCGAGATCTGAACCAGACGCTCTCGATCCTCGCGGCTGTCGATATCAAGCGCGGGTCGTATGTGAAGGCAGCCGACATCGACATGTCCATAGATTCCGAAATCCAATCCGTGCCGGCCCAGTATTTCGAGGAAACCGTCAAGGAATTCCGGCAAGGTATCGGGCGGAACGACGCAATCCTCCACAAAAGAAACCGGGCGCGCGCGTCCCTTCACCTTGCCCAGAAGACCAACACCGGCAGAGCGGATCGCCCAGAGCTTGCGGATCTCCTCCGTTGTGTCGGAAAGATAAACTGCCCGGAAGCCCGGCAACTGCCGCAAATGCGTCTGGCAGGCCCGCGCGCGGCTGTCGAGCGCCTCAGCATCGTCGCCATTGAACTCGATGAAAGCATAGGCCATGCCCGCATTTCCTTCGGCGCGCAGCACTTCAGGCAGCTTGTCCAATAGCCCCGCTTCCCGTGCCAGCGTCTGGACTCTCTCGTCTAGTACCTCGATCGCGGTGGGATCAAAGGCGAGAAGTTCCTCGGCCACGGCAAGAGAGCTGCGCAGGTCAGAAAACCCGGCCAGCACCAACCGCTTTGCAGCGGGCAACCGGCGCAACTTGATGCGAATACGGGTGATCGGCCCAAGTGTGCCTTCGGAGCCGGGTAGAAGTCGCCACCATTCAAAGCCACCGTTCTCGGGGCAGGCTCGCTCGAGATCATAGCCGGTGAAGCGCCGATTCAGCTTTGGCGTATTGTCGATAAATGCCTGTCGCCCTGACCTCGCCGCCTGCTCAGCCGCGTCCAGCATCGGCGCAGCCCAGTCAGGCCGCAGTGCCATGCTGGAGACAAGCCCCTGCGCCCGGGCAATCTCAACTCCGAGAAGGTTGTCGGATGTCTTGCCGTATATTCGCGATCCCTTGCCCGAGGCATCAGTCGATAGCATGCCCCCAAGTGTACAACGGGTAGAGCTCGAGGTTTCGGGAGCGAAGAAAAGATTATGCGACCGGAGCTGGGCGTTAAGATCGTCCAGAACTATCCCCGGTTCCACGTCCGCCCATTCTCCTGTCTGATCTACCGCCAGCAACCGCGTCATGTAGCGACGCATGTCAAAAACCACCCCGTGGTTCAGGCTTTGCCCGTTCGTGCCCGTACCACCACCCCTCGCAGTGACCGGAATGGTGGCGAACTCCGCCCGATCCAGCACTGACAGGCAGCAAACGACATCTTCGGCATCCCTTGGGGCCACAACGAGATCTGGAAGAATGCTATAGAAGGAGTTGTCCGTCGACATGGCCGCCCGCAGGGCCGTGTCGGTTTCTGCGTCACCACGAAAGCCCGCATCTTTCAAGGCGAGGATAAGCCGGTCATAGGTCGCGGGTTCGGTCACTGACATTTCGAGGGCCCTCTCTGAGGCGATCAAATTGACAGATTCCAAATATTCTGTAAAATTCTAAGTTATGAATTTAAATTCAGAATTATCGAACTTTAATTTGAGGCATCTCCGAGCAATCCACACCATCTGGGCCGAGGGTAGCTTCGCCCGCGCGGCAGAAAGACTGGGCGTGGTTCCCTCGGCTCTGACGGAAACGGTCCGGCAAATGGAAGAGATCGCTTGCGGGCAGCTCTTTGACAGGCGTAGCCGCCCGCCGGTACCGACCCCGCTGGGGCTTGATTACCTCAAGGAGACTGCACCGCTTCTGGCAGAGCTGGAGGCCTCTCTCTCGCGCCTGCAGGAACAGGCAAGAGGGCGCGCAGGTAGTCTGCGGATCGGGGCAACGCCTTCGGCCATCACCCCGCTGGTAGCCCCCGCGATTGCACGTTTCCGTGCCGCGCGACCCGCAGTTTCAATCACCCTGCACGACGACATTGCCGAGGTGCTGGCGACGATGGTCGCAGAGGGCGACCTTGACCTTGCGATTGCCGGGCGAGCACGCATCTCTGCCGATCTGGTCCAGACAGGGATAGCAGATGACCCTTTTGTACTGGCCTGTTCCACACGCCACGCCTTTGCCCGGCGCGGCACGCCCGTCCCACTGGAAGATATCGACGAGAAAACGCTTGTCCACCTGAACACCGAGACTGGAATTTCCCGTATTCTCGCCGGGGCGACCGACATCCCCGACAGGTTGAAAGGCGGGGTCTTGCAGGCGCATTCCACGATTGCCCAGCTCTGTCTCGTGCGAGCCAATGCAGGCGTCGCGCTGATGCCCCGCAATGCCGCGCTTTTGTTCGAGGACCCGAGCATCTGCCTTGTGCCGCTTGCCAATCTAGACTTGCGCCGACGGATGTTCATCCTCACCCCCGCGCGACGTTATCCGACACTGGCAGCGACTGAGTTCGAAGCAGAACTTCGACGCCATACCGCCGGTGCGCACTGACTGGGTTTATTGATCCCGCTTACCAATGTCGCGCGGATCCTTGTTGATGCCCAGTTCCTTAAGCAACTGATGCACGATGGGCAGGCCCGCCCGATCGCGGGCATAAGCGACGGCGACCGGGTATTCGTAGCGAAACAAATCCGGGCGAATTTCCGCCACGTCGTCCTCCAACTGCGAATGCACTGGCAGGAACCCAAGATAGCATCCCGAGCGCACCAGTATCTCGGCCGCTTCGGTTTCACCCACAGTTGGCCCCAGCGGGAACATGTCCTTGTATCTTTCCTGGATTTCCGACTCGCGATAGCCCCGCCGCACGAGCGCGAAACGGTAGATCGTTTCGGCTGAAATCGGCTTGGAATCAAGCGCGGCCCCGTACAGCGGGTGCCCCTGCCCCGCGAAAAGCCCGACAAGTTCAGTGTAGAGCGGGGCATACCGCAACTCACGGATCGGGAAGAACGGCTGCACGATCCCGGCGTCCACCTCTCGGCGCAGGATCTTCAGCTCTATGTCATGGGCGGACCCGGTGATGACATGCATCATCACGTTGGGAAATTTCTCCTGCAGGCCACGCAGGGCGCTTTCAAGCGGATTGGACGGGTCCTTGTGGGTATAGTCCATCACCCCGATCCAGAATTCTCCCGACAGGTCATCGGTGATCGACATCAGATCGTCGGTGAACTGGCTGATGGACGTCAGCAACCGGTCCACATGCTGGATAGCGATTTCACCTTCGCGGGTTAGTTCAATCATGCCGTGACCGCGTTTGCGAAAGCACAGGGTTAAGCCAAGCCGCGTCTCCAGATCTGACAAGTGCCGCGACAGCGTGGAACGGCCGATACCCAGTTCCGCCTCCGCCGCCGAAAGGCTGCCACATTCGATGATCTTGGCAAAGATCCGTAGCAGCCGAATATCCGTGTCCGTTACAGGGCCGAGCAACGCCTTTCTACTTTTCGACATATCAGGACCCCGTTTGGTCATGGCGCGTGTCCTCGACCGAAGACGAGAACTAAGCATATCACCAGACGGTCCTGAGTCATCATCCCATTTTCCGCCGGCGTTCATAAATGAGCGAAGAGGCGCAGTTCCAGCTTCTTAAACAGGCGGTCAAGCAGAAGAACGATTATCATGTAGAGTACGGCAGCCGTCAGAAAGCCTTCGTAGGCGATATAATAGGTCCCGTTCAGGGTTCGCCCCGCCCCTAGGATATCGACGATCGTGATCGTCGAGGCGATGACGCTTGCGTGCAACAGGAAAATCACCTCGTTGGAATAGGCGGGAAGCGCGCGGCGGATGGCTGCGGGCAGCACGATCCGCATGATTGTTTTGCGCCCGTTCATCCCGATCGCACGAGCCGCCTCTATCTGGCCCTTCGGGATCAGCAGGATGGTACCGCGCGCAAGTTCTGTGACATAGGCTGCGCTGTTCAGCGAAAAGGCCAGCAACGCGCAGTAAGCCGGATCGCTGAGCACCACCCAGAAGACCGAGTCACGGACAGCCTCAAACTGGGACAGGCCATAATATAGCAGGTAAAGTTGCACCAAAAGCGGTGTGCCCCGCCAGACATAGCTGAAAGCCGCAGAAAACTGCGACAGCACCGGGACCCGGTAGGCCCGAGCGACGCCCAAGGGCACACCAATAAGTGCGCCGAAGAACAGCGATGATCCGACCAGCCAGAGCGTGGTCCATACCCCGCGGGCGAACAAGTCCCAGTTCTCAAGTATCAGGTCAAATTGCATAGCGCGCTCACACGGTACTGAAGTGGCGGTTCAGAAGCTTCAGGCCAAAATCCGAAACCAGCGTCATTGTCAGGTAGATACCCATCGCCATGATCAGGAAAAGGAACGGTTCCTGCGAGGTACGTCCCGCCTGATGGGCGTTATACATCACGTCCTGCAACCCGATGATCGACACCAGCGCAGTGGTCTTGAGCAGTACAAGCCAGTTGTTGGTGTAGCTCGGGATCGCAAGCGGGATGATCAGTGGGAAGACGATGCGCCGGAGGATCTGCTGCTGGTTCATGCCGATCGCAAGAGCGGCCTCGATCTGCCCTTTGGGGATGGCCATGAAAGCCCCACGGAATGTTTCGGTCATATAGGCGCCGAAGATGATGCCGATGCTGACGACCCCGGCCAGAAACGGCGGGATTTCGATATAGGTCCAAAGCCCGAGCGACCGACCCACCTGATTGAGAAGCATCTCGCCGCCAAAGAACAGAAGCAGCATGAGCACCAGGTCCGGCACCCCGCGAATGAGCAACGTATAGCCGCCGCCCACCCGCCTCATCCAGCGTTTGGGTGCCAGCTTCGCGGCGCTGCCCAGCATCCCCAGCACCGTCGCCAAAAGCAGCGAACTGAGGGAGAGAAGCACAGTCACCCATACACCCGAAAGCACCATTGGGCCGAATTCTCTTGCGATCTCCAGCATTGCAATCACCGTTCGAAGTTGTTCAAATCACGGACGGGCCTGAGGTCTTTCACCACTTGCCCGTCCGCAGTTGTCAGTTATTCGCCGTAGATGTCGTAGGCGAAGTACTTTTCATTGATTTCTTGGTAGGTGCCGTTCTCGCGCAGCGTGGCGATCGCGCCGCTGATCGCGTCGCGCATTTCCACGTCTGCCTTGCGAACGGCGATACCGGCACCCTCCCCGAAATACTCCTGCTCGAAATGCTCTTTTCCGAAGACCTGAAAGCCCTTGCCGCGCTCAGTGTTGAGGAAGCCGTCCTCGACCACCAGCTTGTGCGCAAGACCCGCGTCGATGCGACCTGCGGCCAGATCAAGCCAAACCTCGTCTTGGGTCGGATAGGCGCGAACCTCCGCCTCAGGGATTTCGCTCGACACGTAACGCTCGGTGACCGTTCCGCGCTGAACGCCGACAGACTTGCCCGCTAGGTCTGCTTCGGATTCGATACCAGCATTTTCGGGGCCGACGAAAACAAAGCCGACGTGATAATACTTCCCGGTGAAATCGACCACGCGCTTGCGCTGTTCGGTGATCGAAAGCGATGCCAGAATTGCGTCATACTTACCGGCCAACAGTCCCGGGATCAGCCCGTCGAAATCCTGTTCGGTCCAGCTGCACTCTGCTTCCAGAACTTCGCAGATCGCATTGCCGATTTCGTAGTCGAAGCCAGTCAACTCACCATCGGCGGTCTTGTATATAAAGGGCTTGTAGCCAGCTTCCGTGCCCCAGCGGATGACCATATCGTCGGCCTGTACGGCAGTGGTGACAAAGGCCGTCGCGGTAGCGGCCAATAGCGCTCTAATTTTCATAGTAAACATCTCCCATTTTTTTTGCCGGCGTTTCAAGAAAGCATCTTCGAGACAAAATTGTCCCAGTGTTCAGTTTGGCCGCCGGGGTTGCCAAACAATTCCTCCGGTTTCGCTTCGACGTCGACTTTGCCTTTGTGCAAAAAGACGACCCGGTCGCTCACGTTGCGGGCAAAGCCCATCTCATGCGTGACGACGATCATTGTGCTGCCCTCATCGGCCAGTTCCCGCATCACGCTCAGCACTTCGCCGACAAGCTCGGGGTCGAGAGCGGAAGTCGGCTCGTCGAAGAGCAGAGCCTGAGGGCGCATGGCGAGTACACGGGCGATCGCGGTGCGCTGTTGCTGCCCCCCGGAAATATGATTGGGATATGCCCCCCGGTGTTCGTAGAGCCCAACTCGGTGGAGGCAACTTTCAGCGAATTCGCGCGCTTCTGCCTTGGACTGGCCCAGGACTTGGACCGGGCCTTCCATTACATTCTGCAGAACCGTCATGTGCGGCCAGAGATTAAAGCCCTGAAATACCATGCCAAGGGAGGCGCGGATGCGGGTGATCTGCTTCTTGTCCACACCAGTGATCTCGCCCGAAGGCAAACGTTTGAGCAAGATTTCCTCGCCGCCGACGTGGACGCGACCAAAGGTAGGAAATTCTAGCATGTTGATGCAGCGCAGAAGCGTGCTCTTGCCCGATCCAGACGACCCCAAGATAGTGATCACGTCATGGTTCTGAGCGGAAAGGGAAATCCCCTTGAGAACCTCGATCGCGCCGAATGACTTTCGAATATCCTCGACTTGGATCATTACGTTTTTGTTTTTTTGAGACATTATACTTGCCCGTCACTTCCGCTATTCAATTCCATGGATGCACCCGTCGGGCGGCGTCGCACGCCTGCCCGGTTTAGCCAAACGCAGCGGCAGGCGAATTTCGGACGCGGCATCCTAGCAACCACTGAAGAAGCGGGTTTCGTCGATCTCGATCAAGCAGGAGCGATCCTTGTCCCTTGCCTCTTCGAGAGCTTTGCGAAGTTCCTCGACCGAATTGGCCGTCCGCCCGTCGCAATCATAGGCCTCGGCCAGACGCATGAAGTCGGGGTGGTGGGGATCGCAGGCTATCGGCTTCATGCCTGCGTCGTTAAAGCCCTGTGCGATCATATCGTAACTACGATTGTTCCAAACGATCACGATCACCGGGATCCCGTATTCCGTCGATGCAGAGAGTTCCGTCAGCGTGTACTGGATGCCCCCGTCGCCCATAACCGCAACGATGGGTCGGCTGTCGTCGCCAAGCCGCGCGCCCATGGCTGCGGGCAGGGCATAACCGAGGGTGCCAAAGCCGGTCGCCGCGCAGTAGAAGCTGCGGGGGCTGTCGGGGTGGAACTGGGCCGATGCGAAATAGGCGGGTTGGGTGGAATCCCCCACCATCACGTAGTCACCCAAGGCATCTGAAAGGCACGCAAAGAAACGGTCGTAGCGGCTGTCGTCCACCCCCTGCAGCCGCGCGTTCATGGCAGCGGTGCGTGCCTTGCCATCGCGTTCGGCCACGGTTAGTCCGGCTAGCAGCGCTTCGACCGCAAGCCGACTGTCGGACAGGATCGAACAGCTCGCCGGCACGTTTCCGGTCAGTTGCGGCAGGGCGTTATCGATGCGCACAACCTTGTCGCGGTCGATCGCGAAACGGCCGTTGAAGAAATAGTCATAGTCGGTTTGACCGAACTCCGTCCCGATCGCCAGAACCAGATCGGCATGGTCGTAAAGCTGGCGCACCTCATCGAAGGCGGGACTGCCGCGCACGAGCAGCGGGTGGTCGCCGCGCAGCAGGCCCTTGGCATTTTGGGTCAGCGTGGTCGGCGCATCCACACGCTCGACCAACTCTGCGATCAGGTCCGCAGCCGGGATGGCGCCACCGCCCAGCGCGATGACTGGCGCCTTGGCCGATGCGATGCGCTTCAGCGCAGTTGCAAGCATTGCGGGGTCGGGCGCGGCCTTGCCGGGCATCGGCCAAGGCTGGGTGTCGAGCGTATCCGCCGCAGCCGTGATCACGTCGAGCGGCAACGTGATATGCACCGGGCCGGGGCGACCGGAATGGAAGGTAGCAAAGGCCCGCGCAATTAACTGTGGCAGGATCGCTGGATCGGTGACGCGTTGCGACCAGCGCGAACAATGGGACATCGCCTGCGCAAGGTCGTCGACTTCGTGTAGCAGTCCGCTGGCTAGACCGACGCTTCGGGTCGGGTTGTCGGCTGAGATGACCAGCATGGGAATGCTGTCCTGCAACGCCTGGGCCATCGGGGTCATAATGTTGAATGCGCCGGGGCCGGAGATTGTAAAGCAAACCGCTGGCTTACCGGTTGCCCGGGCATAACCATCGGCCATAAAGCCACAGCCCTGTTCGTGCCGGGGCGAGATATGTCGCATGTTGCTTGACCCGAGCCCGCGATAAAGCTCGATCGTGTGGGTGCCGGGGATTCCGAAGGCGTGATCGACGCCGTAGGCTTCCAGCAGTTCCACCAACTTTTCACCACAGGTCGTCACGCGCGTCGCTCCCCCTTGAGGCTGGGGCTGAAAGCCGCCAAGCTGATCATCTCGAGCAGCACCTGCGCTGCGTTCCGCGCCGTGTTCTCGCCCGGATCAAGTGCCGGGGACACCTCCACCACGTCGCCGCCAACAACATTCACCCCGACGAGACCGCGCAGCAGGGTCAGCACCTCGTGCGGGGTCAGCCCGGCAGGTTCGGGCGTCCCGGTGCCCGGTGCGTAGGCGGGGTCGAGTGAGTCGACATCGAAGGAAAGATACGTTGGTCCGTCGCCCACCACCGCACGGCACTTTTCGATCAGTGCCGGCAGGCCCATTTGGGCGACCTCGCGGCATTCGACCACGGTCATGCCCGCAAGATGCGAGAACTCGTAGCTGAAGGTGGCAGAACCGCGAATGCCGATCTGGATAGTCCGCCTCGGGTCGAGCACCCCCTCCAGCACGGCATTGCGGAATGGCGCACCATGGTGAAAGCGCTCTTCGTCATAGATGCCACCGGTGTCGGCGTGGGCGTCGATATGAATCATGCCCACCGGCGCGTCTTTGCCGACGGCGCGCAAGATCGGATGGCTGATGGAGTGATCACCCCCGACGGAAAAGGGCATCACCCCACTGGCAACCAGCCGGGCGATAAACACCTCAATATCCTCGTGACACTTATCAAGGTGGAAACGGCTCCGGAAGGGAACGTCACCGATGTCCGCCACCTCAAGCTCGTGCACCGGGGCGATGTTCAGCACCTCATTGTGCGGTCCGATCCGTTCGATCACGCGGAGCGCCCGTGGACCAAAGCGCGCGCCATTGCGGTTGGTCACACCAAGATCCATCGGCATGCCAATCAGCGCCAGTTGAAGCTGTTCGAGCGTTTCATCAGTCATCGGGCGAACCGGGGCATCCAAGAGCGAGGGGATACCCGCATAGGGGGCAGGTCGGAACTCGCCCGGACCGGCCATCAGGCGCGCGGTGCGCTGCAGCCCTTCGTCCAGAAAGAACCCACTTCCGGCGTTGGCAAAATTTTCTCTCAGTTCTTCCAGAGACATGTTCTTTTTCACGGCGTACTTCCCAATTCGTGGCCAAGGGATACTGCCAGCTTTGCGCACCTCCAAAAACTGCACAGCGCGCAACAACTGTTTCATGAATGGCGGACATACGACGCGCCGACACCCCAGCTGAAGGGAGCAGACGCCCCAAGTCGCGCTGATCGCGACTGTTGCTGTAACCGTCTGTTGGATTGGATTTTTGCAATCCCGCAGTGGCGCAAAAATGCGGTCGGGGACCAGCGCGAACGCGAAGACGGGTTAACCGTTCACGAACGCCCCTCTCATCGAAACCTTGTTTCGCCTGCCGGGCAGTGGGCGTTCCCGCGATGGCAGGAACACCGCAACGTCGATTGGCACTACATCGCGCCCGGCCAGCCAATGCGAAACGGCCGAAGCGGGACCAAAGCCTGAGCAGCGCCAACCCAAATTAGCGGGTTCTCAGGCGAGCAGGTCACACTCTGGACAATAAATCCGGGAGAAATAGCACGATCTGCGGAAACATGACCAAAAGGATGACAGCGATTATCATTAGGATGAAAAAAGGAATCGCAGCGCGGGCTATCAGTCCGAGGCTTTCGCCGGTTAGCCCCTGAATAACAAACAGGTTAAGACCAAGAGGTGGCGTGATAAGTCCGACTTCGACCATAATCACCAAAAACACCCCGTACCAAACCGGATCGAAACCAGCCTGCACAACGATTGGCAGCGTGACCGGCAGCGTCATGACTGCAATAGAGATCCCGTCAAGAAAGCAGCCCAGCAAAATGTAGAACAGGGCAAGCAGTGCAACCAGTGCATAGGGATTGGCGTTCAAGGAACCGATGGCTCCGGCAACATTCTGAGGCAAGTGTAAATACCCCATTGCCGAACTCAGAAAACTGGCTGCAATTAATATGATGCAGATAGAACACGAGGACATTACCGCACTCATTCCGCTTTCCCAGATCATTTTCAGGCTCAGTTGTCGCAAAGCAGCCAGTACGACCAAGGCGGCAGCCACACCGACCGCAGCAGCTTCGGATGGAGTGGCAAGCCCTGAGTAAATGCTACCCAAAACAAGACCCATCAAGATGACAACTGGCCCCAACTGTGCTAGCTCGCAGAGCTGCGCACGCAATCCGCTGGCCCCTCCTATGTCTGGCGACGAGGCGGGATCACGAAAATGGCGGTAGGCGATGTATGCCGAAAAGAGAGCGCTGATTAGTATCCCCGGAAGAATTCCTGCAGCGAATAGTTTGATGATAGAAACCTCGGCCAGAACGCCGTAGATAATCAGCATGATGGACGGGGGGATCAGTAATCCCAAACTGCCAGCACCAGCCAGAGACCCAATGGCAAGCTGACGATCATAGCCCATATCCTTCAGCGTCGGCAGGGTTATTTTCCCCACGGTTGCCGTGGTTGCTGTGCTGGATCCCGAGACAGACGCAAACATCGTGCATCCCAACACATTAGAGTGCAGCAATCCCCCCGGCAAACCACCTATAACCGGGCGCAGACCACGAAAAATTCGATCGGAAATGTCGGATCGGAAAACCAGATCACCCATAAAGATAAACAAAGGTATCGCAGCAAGCTCCCATTTCATCGCGCTGGACAGCACAACCTTGGTGGCGATCGCACCGATGCGATCAAATGGGAAACCCAGAACAATCATCAGACTTAGCGTAGCAACGACGAGAATCCCTGCAAAAATCGGCATGCCTGAGCCGAGAAAAACAAACAGTAACAACAGAACAATTAGGCCAATTAGCAAAGGTTCCACAAATTATCCTTTCATTTCAAACGGATTTGACCGTTTGTAACGAGTGCAACAAATCGGACAGCCAACAACAAAAGAAAAGCAGCCAAACCAACAAGAACCACGGCCTCGGGAATCCAAAGAGGAACTTCCGCAATTGTTTCGCTGACACGGCCGCGGGAAAAGTTTCGCATCGCGCTAAGTCCGATGTAGTAAGTCAGTCCGCCGCAGATCGCGAAGGTGGCAGCGGTCGTGAACAAATCGAGTATCTTGCGGGGGCGCGAACGCTGCACCACAGTCTCGATCAGGCTGACCCTGATCAAATTGTTCGTTATTGCCGCGCGCGGCAGCGCGAGAAACGTCATGGCTGCGGTGCCGTAGCCGACGAATTCATCGAGTACATAGGTTGAGCTATACAGAAAGCTTCGCAGGAATATCTCGAGTAGGATATGCCCGACCATCAACAGCATAATGATCCCAGCCAAAGCGGCCATAAAGTTGCTGAGTTTTATCAAGATCCAACCCCTGTTTCGATGTCAGAATGAAACTGCCGACCCGCAAATGCTGAGCCGGCAGTAAAGTGGATGTTATGGGAAGCAATCAGTTGTCTGCTGCGTATGCATCGATAATGGCTTGACCTTCGTCGCCGGCACGCTCCAACCAGACGGCGATTGCTGCTTGGCCAGAGGCTTTGAGCATATCCATATAACCGTCATCAAATGCGGATTCGATCGTGACACCGCGTTCCTGCGCACGCCCAAAATTCGCTTGAACGCGCGGCCCGACAATTGCCCACTGGTTCCTTGATACCTCTTCGGCAGCTTCCAGCACGGCGGCGCGGTGCTCATCGCTCAGGCTATTCAGCACGTCGTTGTTAATTGTCGCGATGTTCAACGGTGTACCGATGGCAATCGGCATGTAGTACGAAAGAAGTTCGTCAAACTGCCCTGACAGACCAGCTTCGGTTGACGTCAACACTGCGTCGATGCCCCCCGTCGAAAGCTGGGGCACCACGTCTGCCCAACTCAACTGAATCGGAGATGCCCCCGCTTCCTTCAGCGTAATGGTGCCCAGTTGATCATAGGTGCGGACCTTTAAATTGGCGAGGCTCTCCGCATTCAGGATAGGCTCTTTGGCCCAGATACCTGCAGGTGGCCAAGGCGACGCCCACAAAAGCGTTTGATTGTTGTCTTCCAGTACCTCTTCGTATTCTGCGCGTGCAACGTCGAAGAGGCGGCGAGCATCGTCGAAATCTTCGGTCAGGAAGGGTAGGCCCGAAAGTTGAAAAATTGGGTGAACCCCAGCCAGCGGGCCAGTAAACGTATCAGCCAGCGGAACGGCTCCGTCGGCAACCGCATCCAATTGATCTTTTGAGCGGAAACCCAGCGAAGCACCGAAATGAAGTGTAATCTCGATGTCACCATCTGTCTTTTCACTGACCAACTTTGCGAACAGTTTATCGCCTTCTGCGTGGATTGATTGATCGCCATATTCGTTAGCCATATCCCATTTGACTGACTGTGCTTCAACGACTGAGGCACCTGTCATCAGAACTGCGGCTGCGAACGTAGATTTTATTATATTTTTCACGTATGGATCCTTCCTTGCTGGTGTAAAACAGGCCGAGAGGGTCACAGCGTTGCGCCGCTTCCCAGAATTAGCGTGGCTTGGTGTGAAAGTGTGCCGCCGTTGCCGTGGGCAATGGCGGTTTCCGCCTGATCGACTTGGCGTTCTCCAGCAGTGCCACGCAACTGCTGCACTGCTTCGTTGATGCAGATGAGCCCGTACATCCCCGGATGAGCGTGACACAAACCACCGCCATTGGTGTTGACAGGTAGCCTGCCCCCCGGTGTGATCACCCGGTCGCGTACTAGACCTGCACCTTCGCCCTTTTTCGCGAACCCCAGGTCCTCAAGAAAAAGCAAAACATTCAGGGTAAATGCGTCGTACAACTCGACCAGATCAATATCCTCAGGGCCTAGCCCTGCCATCGCATAAGCACGGGCAGACGAGTCGGTTGCCGCCGTCGTGGTAAAATCAGGCATCTGTGCAATCTCACGGTGCCAGTGCGCGCTACCAGCTCCCAACAGGTAAACCGGCTTTTGCTGCATATCCCGCGCACGATCCGCCCGAGATAGGACCAATGCCACGCCACCATCACTCAGCAGGCAGCAATCGTAACGGCAGAACGGAGCCGCAATCTGACGCTGCGCCAAGTAGTCGGAGATCGTAATGGGATCACGCAGTTCCGCCTCGGGATTGAGGGCAGCCCATTCGCGCGCGGCCATGTGAACCCGGCCAAAATCTTCGCGGGTGGCATCAAATTCATGCAAATAGCGCGATGCGGCCAAGGCATAGCCCGAAAGCGGCACCATCGGCTCCCACGGCTGTTCGCTCTGGGGTGTCTCGACCAATCCATTGAGGTTCATCGACGACCGCGCGTTCGAGCCATAGAGGATCAGGACGTTGTTACATAGGCCCGCTTCAATTGCTGCCGCTGCGTGGGTGACGTAATTCATGTACGACGACCCGCCAACCATATCCGCAGAAGACCATTTCGGATGAATTCCCAACTGTTCGGCTGCAGATAACGTCGGAAAGAAATGGTAAAACGTTGCGGCACAAAGACCGTCGACATCTGCCATCGTCAGGCCGGCATCTATCACAGCACGATGCGCCGCCTGTTCCATAAGCTCCATTGCGCTCCAGCCGGGCGTTTGCCCGACACCAAAAGAGCCCAATCCTGTGATCGCCACTGATCCGCGAAGAGAACTACCCATATTTTAATCCGCCCGTTTCGCGGGCTCGAACAGAACCACTGATTGATCGCCGTCTTTGAACGATCCAAAATCGGGAACGGCGACGACTGCCGTGACGGCCATGCCGATTTCCACGAGTTCTGGCGCGATACCGACGACACGCGTCATCATCCGGGGGCCTTCTTCTAGCTCAACGACTGCGATGTTGTAGCTTCCGCCACGTTCTACTTTGCGCGCCACCACAGTGACCGCATAGACAGTCCCTCTGCCCGACGCATCGACCCAATCGAGAGCATCTTTGTCAGTATGAGATCGGCTACGTGGAGGATAGTAAAACTCGCCCATCGCGCGGCTTTGCTGAAGGGCAAAACGGCCCTGATTCAGCATCTCTGCATGTTGGGCCAAAGGGCCTTTACCCTGCGCGGCCATCACGCCGACTTCGAGCTCAAGCTGTGTGTATAACTGGCGATAATCTCCAGCTTCTGGATCTTGCCCGTCGGGCCCTTGGGTAAGTTTTCCCAGATCTCGATTTTTTTGGGTATCTTGAAGTTTGCGATTTTACCACGGCAGTAAGCGCGCAGTTCCTCACCAGTCACAGAACCCCCGCTGCTGAGGCTGACAACCGCCTGAATCCTGTCACCCCATTTTGGGTCAGGAAGCCCGAATACGCAAACTTCGTTAACACATTCATGCTCGGCCAGGCAGTTCTCAATCTCGACCGGAAAAATATTGTAACCTCCGGACTTAATGCGGAATTTCGCACGGTCCTTGAGGAAGACGAAACCTTCTTCGTCCATCATTGCAATGTCGCCGGTATGCAGCCAGCCATCGCGAACTGTCTCAGCGTATTGAATGTCCTGATTCCAGTAACCTGGAATCACATATGGCGTGTTGATCAACAGCTCACCAACTTCGCCAGCCGGTAACGCGCTGCCATCGTCGTCAACAATTTTCGTCTCGGCGAAATACAATGGTCTGCCGATGCTCTCCAGACAATGATGACCCTCTTTCAACGCGCGCTCATGGTCGGTCGCGGTCAGCATCATGCTCATGCCCATCAGTTCAGTGGTGCCGTACATCTGCAAGAAGCGGCAGCCAAACGCCTTGAGCGCGTCGCGAATGGTGGCTGGTGGGATCGGTGCCGAACCATAGCCCAACTGCCGGATCGAAGAGCAGTCATATTTCGTAATCAACCCAGAGGTCAGCAGGCTGTTAAGCATGGTGGGGACCAAAACACAGATTGTGGCCCGCTCTCGCTCGATGAGGGTCAGCGCCGTTTTGGCATCCCATTCACCGATGATGGCACATTTGGTACCCTGAAAAAGGTTGCGCAAAAGGTGCATTATTGGCACCCCCGATGCGGGCATCGCATGCAGCCAGACGTCATCAGGCGTCGCGCCTTCTGCGAGTGCAATTGCCGCCATAGATTCCAGCATCATGCGATGTGGGTAGATTGCCCCTTTGGGCAGGCCGGTAGAGCCGGTCGTATAGCAGATCATCAGGCGGTCGCCGGGAGTTTGTTCAAACGCTCCGCACTCGATGCCGCTCGTTATTAGCGTTTCATAGTCATGCTTAAGGTCGTGGCTCGCACCGATGCCAACCAAAATCGGCTTGCGAGCACTATGCAACAGAGCTGCCTCAGCTATCGCGAGCAAATCAGCCTGAACAAATAGCACACTCACACCGGAATCGTCGATCAACGCTCCGATCTCTGGTGGCGCCAAGCGATAGTTAAGACCGACGCGGATGGCACCGATTTTGGCGCAAGCTCCAATGGTCTCAACCACCTCGATCGAGTCCTTTAGAATGACACCTATGCGGTCGCCGCGTGCTACGTTCCACGACTTCAATATGTGAGCAAGAGCGTCAGTTCGCTGGTCGAGCTGCTTCCAGCTGATGCGACGATTCAGTTCAACATAAGCGTCCTGACGGCCATAACGCCGTGCATTTCTATTGATCAATGTGCCGAGTGACAGCATTCCTCGGTTTCTCCCAACATATCCCATTTACAAACAAGCACTCCACCAGGCCCGTGCGCGCAATGGGATGTTTGTTTCTATTACTTCACGAAGTGAGTGAACGTTCGCTTATTACTTGTCGCGTAGATTCATCTATTCTGTCAACAAAAACCCGCAGCCTTGCCACGAAAAAAATGTTGGGAATTAGTTTGCTGAACATTCCGAGGAAATTCCAAACCGAATGACCGCGCTTCAAGCCAGTTCTCAACCAGGCTGCACGAGAAGATAGAGGGATTCAACGCTTCCAAAGCCAAGCAAACAAGGTCACGGGATTGCGGTCGTTCCGGGCAGTAGCGATGCCAGCACGCGTAGCGGAATGTGGATGGTCTTGGCTATTTGCAGCGAACCGAACAATTCCAATCAGAGCTTTCGAAGCACTGTTTGGAAAACTACAAACGCTTGGGTCACGCCAAGGTGGCGAAATTTATCGTTCCCGTCAGATTGGCGCCGGAGGCATCTGACCAACAACTTGTTCAACTTGCCACGAAAGCGATAACACACTTTGATCGTGAAACCGCTTTCCGACGACTTGGACTCCGATCGGCAGACCGCGGTCATCCAATCCGACTGGAATATTGGAACAAGGTTGCTCTGACAGATTAAACAGGAATGTGTTGGCCCAACTCTCGAATATCCGCTCTGGGTTTGCCCCGGCCAATTCTGCGCCGAAAGCGGTTTGAGGTGTCGAAGGCAGGATCAGGAAATCATACCCGCGGATCAATGCATGCGCACGTTCGCGCAGGCGTTGCGTCAAGTCAAAATTCCGCTGATGATCCACCGCGCTGAATGTCAGTGCATCACGCGTCCAATCCCAGATAACTGTAGATTTGCGAGCCTCAGAGTCGGCGTGTTCCGATAGCTCGCTCAATGTGCGAACCTTGTAAAAAGCCTCAGCGGGTTGCCAGTCGTTGCGGTCAAACGGAGGTGCCTCACAGAAGTCGATAGTTGCACCCAGTTGCGAAAGAACGTCAGCGACATCGAGAACAGCTGTCTCCACTTCGCGTTGCACCGGCGCGCCAAGCCCCAGTTCTGTAACCACGAGCACCCGCGCGGCATGAAGATTAGCCTTGTGTAGACAGCGCGTGTAATCGGTGTTGTCCTGCGCCAAGGCCGTGAAGTCACGCCCGTCTGGGCCGGTCAAAACATTCATATGCAATGCAAGATCGGCAAAAGATCGGGCCAATGGCCCTGCGGTTAAGGCGGGGCTGTTGCACTTGTAATAGGGCACGCGCCCTTGTGATGGCTTCAGCCCGGCCAGCCCGCAGAACGAGGCGGGCAGACGGATTGATCCCACGATGTCGGTCCCGACCGACAGGGGCTCGACCCCTGCAGCGACACTCGCCGCTGCCCCTGACGATGACGCTCCGGTAGTGCACGACAGATCCCACGGATTACGCGTGATCCCGTGACGTGAACTGATTCCTGCCGCAAGAATCCCATAATCGCACATGGTGTTCTTGCCGACGATCAAGGCGCCTGCCTGTCGCATCCGCGCCACCGTTGGATGATCTGTTGTCGCCACTTCGCCGTGTCCCGCCGCCGAGCCGCGATAGCTTGGCATTCCGGTCGTAGCCAACGCATCCTTGATTGTAGTTGGCACGCCATCCAGCAGACCCAAGGGCGTTTGGCTGAGCCAGCGTTGCTCAGAATCGCGGGCTGCGCTCAGCGCCCCCTCTCGATCCTGATGGTAGATGGCATTGATTTTGGGATTAACGGAATCAATCCGGTCATAAGTGGCGTAAACCACTTCGACCGGAGAAAGTTCGCGCCGTTCATATGCCCGCACCAAAGCAGAGGCTGACATCTGCGAAATTTGCGTTGTCATGATGTTAACCTGTCAGATTTTTCGCGGACCGCTTCGACTTTCTAGCTCTCAATCCGTTTCACATAGTAAACTTTTGCAGCGATTTTCCACGATCCATCTACTTTCGTCAGTGACAGGTAGTCGGTGAAATATTTTGGTTGAACAGCACAATCAACTTTTGCGAATGCCGTGTTTGGGCCTGATTGGTCAATCGAAACAATATGACCGTAGACAGGATAGCCATTGGATGCGGGGCTTTGGCGCTGTGAAACCAAACTCTTGTAATCAGAGAGAGACATATGCGTGTACGTGCCGTCTTCATTGGCGCAGCACAGATCACATTCGGGTAAAAACAGATCATCAATCTTGGATGCATCGCCATCATGTAGATTGGCGAAATACGCCTGCATCATTGCCTCGATCTTTGCAAAGTCGCTCATTCAGGTCTCCTGATTTTCAGCTTTTGATAGATATAAGTTTGTGAAAGCCTTGACGGGCATAGATCAGAGCCGATCGCTCCGGGTCCAGATGCACTTCGTTGACCATTCCAAAGAACACGGCGTGGGTTTTGGTATTGGCCCAGTTATCGACCCAACATTCAAATGCGACCACAGCCTCCTTCAGGACAGGCAAGCCTTGCTCGGACTGCAACCATGTCCCAGCTCTGGCGAACTGCATTTCCTTTGTCTCCTTTGACGAGAATGCCCCGACGATCTCGGGCATGTCGTCGGGCACCACATTGACCACAAACTTCCTGCTGTCCATGATGTAGCCATAGGTCCGGCTTGTACGGTTTGTGCAGATCAGTAATGACGGAGGATCAGCCGTCAGTGATGAAACCGCGGTCGCTGTCATTCCGGCCCTCGCACCTTCATGTGCTGACGTGATGATCGTCGTTGACGCAGCAAGAAGCTGCATCCCCGCCTTGAATTGTCCTTGGGTGTTACTCATGCCGCGCAGCCCCTTACAGCACCTTCTGTGGACGCACAGCCGGCCTCTGCTTCACGACGATAGCGGACAAGGTCCGCAATGGTGCCGATCTTTAGCCCATGCCTCGCGGCGAACGCCAAGAGATCGGGCAGCCGGGCCATTTCGCCGTCATCTCTCATGATCTCACAAATAACGCCCGCCGATTGCTGACCGGCAAGGCGCGCCAAATCTACCGCCGCCTCGGTATGACCATTCCGCGTGAGAACGCCCCCGTTTCGGGCGACAAGCGGAAACATGTGGCCAGGTGAAACCAGATCTGCGGTCGATCCTTCTGGGGATAGCAGCGTGGCCACCGTACAAGCACGGTCCCTCGCGGATATGCCCGTACTGACCCCATGACGCGCATCTACCGAAATGGTAAACGCGGTATGCAGCGGATCGGTGTTGAGCCCCGACATCGGCCGCAGCTTAAACTGGCTTGCGCGTTTTTCAGTCAATGCCATGCAGATCAACCCGCGACCATATCGCGCCATAAAGTTGATGGCCTGCGCATCGGCAAAGCCCGCAGGGATAACGAGATCGCCTTCGTTCTCGCGATCCTCGTCATCCACCAGAATGACCATGCGGCCGATACGGGCTTCTTCGATGATGGCTTCAGCGGAGCTGATCTCGGTTGTGGGGGACTGTTTGTGCATGACGCACCTCTACCCATTTACGTGCTTAATAACGCCTTCCGAGAATTCGATGAGAGCTTCCTGTTCCAGCTCATCTCCGAAATAATTGACATGGTGCCATAGGAAGAATTCATCGATCTGATAGCGCTCCGCCAATTCCATCATTTGGTCCAAAACCTGCTGTTGCGATCCGCCCCAGATCCGGCCCAACGGCACATGATAGGGTGGCGCATCATAGGCTTTCGTCCACAACGTGTCGAACATCCCGCGGTATTGTTTGGCCTTTGCTGGCGTCTTGCCCATCAGCAGATGCGCGCCCAGCGTCAATATATCATTGTTGGTTGTACCCTTTCGCCCGCTTTCTTCTGCTGCCTTCAGACATTCATCCAGAATGACCGGCATGAACTCCTCTTTGTCGGCAGTTACAAAGCTAACCATCTTGGCGCCTTCCGCCGCCCAAAAACGAGCTGTTTCCATAGAATAGCTAAAGGGCGCGTAAACTTTGGGATGCGGTTTCTGCAACGGTCGCGGCACAATTCCGCCTTTGCGCAGGATATTGTTGGCATCGACGGGGCTGTCCCCGCCCCAAAGTTTTGTAGGGTTAAATTCCCATTTTACGTCAGCGGGAAACTTCCAGAACTCACCTTCGTGTGAGGTCAAGTCATCCGTCCACAATGATTTGATCAGGCGCCAGTTCTCATAGAGCGCGCGTCGGTTTCGCTGGTCAGCTTCAGACCTATCGGAACTGGCTGATGTGATACCCGTATGCTGGCCCATTGTTGCCGTCCACCGCGGGGTGTTTCCCCGGCTGAACCCCGCGAACACGCGCCCACCTGTCATATGGTCAAGCATCGCGATGTCTTCGGCCAGCGTGATTGGGTTCATCGCCGTCAGGTTCATGCCGAGCTGACCAACTTTGAAGTCTTTGGTGTGCTGGGCGATGTACATATTCCAAAACAGGGGATTGGTGGAACATTCAATCCCCTCAACCTGCATGTGGTGTTCCGTCAGGCAAAACCCCTCGTAACCAAGCTCTTCCGCAAGAACCATTTGATCGCGGAGGGTCGTCATCATCTTGTTGAAACGGGCCGGCTCGCGGCCTGCAAGTTGAACATCGTCGCCGTGCTGGCGGGCAAATGGAATCGCGAGGATTTTGAATTTCATTTCAGGCTCGATCTATTTATTGAACGTTCACTAACTTTGCCTTGGGTTGATCACTCTTGTCAACTGTAAAAAACCTTGCGTTCAGCAAGCCCTCGTCAAAAGGACGTGCTCCTCCTTCGCCGTTACTGAGATGCATTTCGCAATCTGGCGATTCAATCTGGACAACCAAGACGACACGTCCCATCTTCGCTTCAATTCTATGAGATAGATTAGGGATCAGGATGCAGACCTACTCAGCCGCGCAAGTAGCGGAATTCAGAGTTAAAAAACAAATAGATGCTTCGTTCCTGACCTTGGCGATCATGGCTGCAAAATCCGAAGTTTCCGGCTCTTGGAGCGGCGCAGAACCGATGCTCCTGAGCAGTTCGAGCGTGACGATTTCTCCGATTGACGAAGGTGCGATCGAAGCCAGCGCCCAGCAAATTTCAGATCAAAACTCGACGCAACAAGTGGTTCGTGTGACGCTGTTTCAAATGCCCGCCCAAGACTCGGAAAAGAGGGCCGTTTCTGAAGTATTATGCGTCTTCAACCGAGCAGGCGACTCGCATACTTTGACCGTCGCCTCCGCTGCTGGCGATCAACCAGCCACTGCTGGCGCACCGCCGTCCACCACCGTGGAAACGCGACGGCGTCAAATTTTTGATGGTGCCTGCAAAGTTATTGCAAAGCATGGTTTCGGAAATGCCACGATGCGCGAAATAGCCAAAGAGGCCGGATTATCAGTTCCTTTGATGTACAAATACATCAAAGACAAAGACGATATACTTTATCTGATCACCAATTTGTCTATGCAAGACATCATCACGCATTTCGACGCTGAAGAGCTGTTATCAGGCGCTCCTGATCAAAACCTGGGCAAGGCGATCGGCCGGTATGTGGACTACATTGACGCCAATCGACGCTACATTAACCTCGTCTATTCCGAAACGCGGTCTCTCAACGCTGAAAATCGGATGAAAGTCTTTGATATGGAGCGCGCTTTCATGAAGCGTTGGGAAAGAATATTGGAGCAAGGCGTTGAGAACCGGACCTTCAGGCCGATGAACACTGAACTCACGGCCAATTTCATATATTTTCTTTGCACTGTCTGGGCGCTGCGCCATTGGAGCATTGGTCACTTTGATGCAAAAGAGGTCAAAAGTGCATTAACTGATTTGGTGCTGACTGGCCTCAGGGCCAACCCGAAATAGGCTACAGCTTCTACTCGGAACGAGAAAATGGTGGACTCCACAATATGCGCGACGCTGGCTAACGCGAGATACAGCGAGTGACCTGCCACTGAACCTTCATCTACCTGGAGCGGCGCAAAACCGTGTCAGGTCCACTGAAAATCAAAGTGTTTGGTGATATCATTGCTATATTGGGGATATCGAACCCCTCAGAAGCTGATTTATATCAGCAATCTGAGAGTTTGATAAATTTGGTTGCGGGAGTAGGATTTGAACCTACGACCTTCAGGTTATGAGCCTGACGAGCTACCGGGCTGCTCCATCCCGCGCCAATGGATTGTTAGTCTAACATCGAAGAGAGATACATATCTCGAGGATCTTACTAGGTTTGGCAGCGACCTACTCTCCCACGCCTTAAGACGCAGTACCATTGGCGCGACAGCGCTTAACGGCCGGGTTCGGGATGGGACCGGGTGTTTCGCTTGTGCTATGACCACCAAACCGAGAAAGATCCTCGGGTTCCAAGTCAAGTCATGTAGTTGGTGTGTATGACTTTGGTCCGGTATGAAGTCTGGCTTCTACTGGATCAAATCAAGCCTATCGAGCAATTAGTACTGGTCAACTGAATGCATTGCTGCACTTACATCTCCAGCCTATCGACGTGGTGGTCTACCACGGCTCTCAGGGATACCTTGTTTTGAGGGGGGCTTCCCGCTTAGATGCCTTCAGCGGTTATCCTGTCCGTTCATAGCTACCCAGCACTGCCGTTGGCACGACAACTGGTCCACCAGTGGAACGTTCACCCCGGTCCTCTCGTACTAGGGGCAACTCCTCTCAAGTATCCTACACCCACGGCAGATAGGGACCGAACTGTCTCACGACGTTCTAAACCCAGCTCACGTACCTCTTTAAACGGCGAACAGCCGTACCCTTGGGACCTGCTCCAGCCCCAGGATGAGATGAGCCGACATCGAGGTGCCAAACACTGCCGTCGATATGGACTCTTGGGCAGTATCAGCCTGTTATCCCCGGCGTACCTTTTATCCGTTGAGCGATGGCCCTTCCACTCGGGACCACCGGATCACTATGGCCGTCTTTCGACTCTGCTCGACTTGTCAGTCTCGCAGTCAGGCTGGCTTCTGCCATTGCACTCAACGAGCGATTTCCGACCGCTCTGAGCCAACCTTCGCGCGCCTCCGTTACGCTTTAGGAGGCGACCGCCCCAGTCAAACTACCCGCCACGCAGGGTCCCGGATCCGGATAACGGACCGCGGTTAGACATCAAAAGTGCGAAGAGTGGTATCTCAAGGGTGGCTCCACACAAACTAGCGTTCATGCTTCAAAGCCTACCACCTATCCTGCACATCTCAATTCTGATGCCAGTGCGAAGCTGTAGTAAAGGTGCACGGGGTCTTTCCGTCTAACCGCGGGAAGCCTGCATCTTGACAGGCAATTCAATTTCGCTGAGTCCACATTTGAGACAGCGGGGAAGTCGTTACGCCATTCGTGCAGGTCGGAACTTACCCGACAAGGAATTTCGCTACCTTAGGACCGTTATAGTTACGGCCGCCGTTTACCTGGGCTTCAATTCAGAGCTCTCACCCCTCCTTTTAACCTTCAGGCACCGGGCAGGCGTCAGACCCTATACGTCGTCTTGCGACTTCGCAGAGCCCTGTGTTTTTAGTAAACAGTCGCCACCCCCTGGTTTGTGCCCCCGACCAAGACTTGCGTCCCAATCGGGCCTCCTTCTCGCGAACTTACGGAGGTATTTTGCCGAGTTCCTTAAATGTGGTTCTCTCAAGCGCCTTGGTATTCTCTACCGGTCCACCTGTGTTGGTTTAGGGTACGATCTAGCGATGGAGCTATTTCCAGGAACCGATTAGCGGCCCACCCAATCCAATAAGGGTGAACAACCTTCACGATCCGTCACTTCCATCTGGCCCAGGAATATTAACCTGGTTCCCATCGACTACGCCTTTCGGCCTCGCCTTAGGGGTCGGCTCACCCTGCTCAGATTAGCTTTAAGCAGGAACCCTTGGACTTTCGGCGACAGTGTCTCTCACACTGTTTATCGCTACTCATGTCATCATTCTCACTAGTGATCTCTCCACGGGATCGCTCACGCGCCCGCTTCATCGAAAGCTCCTCTCCTCCAATGCTGGTCGAAACCAGCTAAGGAGGAATGGAACTATGTCACACTACGCTCTGCTACCATGCCTTACGGCATCCTAAGCTTCGGCTCATGGCTTGAGCCCCGTTACATCTTCGCCGCAGGACAACTTATTTAGACCAGTGAGCTGTTACGCTATCTTTAAAGGATGGCTGCTTCTAAGCCAACCTCCTGGTTGTTTTGGTCGTCCCACCTGCTTTCCCACTTAGCCATGAATTAGGGGCCTTAGCTGTAGGTCAGGGTTGTTTCCCTCTCGACTACGGACGTTAGCATCCGCAGTCTGTCTGCCATCTAGTACTTCTCGGTATTCGGAGTTTGGTTAGGATCAGTAAGCCTGTGGGGCCCCATTACCCATCCAGTGCTCTACCCCCGAGGGTATTCGGATGACGCACTACCTAAATAGTTTTCGCAGAGAACCAGCTATCTCCGAGTTTGATTGGCCTTTCACCCCTAGGCACAACTCATCCCGACCTTTTTCAACAGGTGTGGGTTCGGACCTCCAGTAAGTGTTACCTTACCTTCATCCTGGTCATGCCTAGATCACTCGGTTTCGGGTCTGATCCATCTAACTCATTCGCCCTATTAAGACTCGCTTTCGCTGCGCCTACACCTAACGGCTTAAGCTTGCTAGATAGACCAAGTCGATGACCCATTATACAAAAGGTACGCCGTCACAAGACTGGACACTGATAACAATCATTTGGTTGGGATAGAGACCCGAAACTGTACAGTTTCAAGTCCGGGATTCAGCGAATAGATGCCCGCGTTCGACCGGTGATCAAAGCTGATCGCCATGCGAGTACCCATTTTATTCTGATATCCGAATTCTATGCCGGATCGGAATTCGACAGGTCCACCCAGATCCACCCCGTCGCCCTTTTCGTAAAGGCCGAGCATTGAGTGCAGCTGCGTATAGAACCGCTCGTTTCGCGTAGAGAATGTCACGGCCTGACCAACGCCAGCCCATAGCTCTCCATCGCTTGTTGCAGAGGCGCCCCAAATCCATTGAAATGGACCGTTTGCTACCCCTGTGTCCCGCCGAAAGTAAAGCTCTTCGCCAACAACGTTCTTTTGAAACGTTGTCTGACCAACAGATAGACTGTTGTAGGCTTGAACTTCATTTTTTGCGAGACAACCTTCATTCGGACAATGGTTAACGCCGGCATCGATGAGGCCAGCGACCAGGAACAGTACACCGACTGCTCCGTCCGTAATGAATGCTAAATCCGACATACTCATCTTCCTCTAATTGCTTGTTAACAACTAGATGGAACAGATTGTCATTAGAGTCCAGTCAAGCTCCGACTGATTGTAGGCGTTCGGTTTCAGGTACTGTTTCACTCCCCTCGTCGGGGTGCTTTTCACCTTTCCCTCACGGTACTGGTTCACTATCGGTCAGTAAGGAGTACTTAGCCTTCGAAGGTGGTCCTCCGATCTTCAGACAGAATTTCACGTGTTCCGCCCTACTTAATACGTCCAATCATGCTTCATATACGGGGCTATCACCCACTATGGCCGTGCTTCCCAACACGTTCTATTCACATTCATGGCTCGGCTGGTCCCCGTTCGCTCGCCGCTACTAGGGGAGTATCAATTGATGTCCTTTCCTCCGGGTACTTAGATGTTTCAGTTCTCCGGGTTTGCTCTTATAAACCTATGTATTCAGTCTATAAGTACCTGTTTTACCGCATTATTAGCCACTCCGAAGAGTAGTAATAACACAGTATCAGGTGGGTTGCCCCATTCGGAAATTCATGGATCAAAGCTTATTCTCAGCTCCCCATGACTTATCGCAGAGTATCACGTCCTTCATCGCCTCTTACTGCCAAGGCATTCACCAAACGCCCTTTTCGCGCTTGATTTGATCCAGAAAAAGACAGACTGACGTCTATCGCGAACCCCCAGCTGGTAACTAAAGGGGTTCTTTATCCTGAACCAAAAGTCATACTTTGTTTCCCGCCTGGCCACTTGCGCGACCAGACTGATGTGCGACCCTTGCGGATCACACACGGCTCAAATCCGTGCAGATTTGAACCGGGTTAGTGTATGTACTTGACTTGGACGACACCGTTCTTTTCAGCAGGGATACATCAGGGAGGTTGAGGAAGCAGCCTCGCATGATGCCTTCCACCGAAGTGGAACCAAACTGAGTTTGTCACGTACTTATGACAAACGAACAGTATCGTTATTATGTATCTCTCTTTACGATGTAAAAGTCGTCCGATTGGACGGCTAAACACTGAACAGTGCTTAGCGATCTAATCAAGTAATGGTGGAGCCTAGGAGGATCGAACTCCTGACCTCCTGAATGCAAATCAGGCGCTCTCCCAGCTGAGCTAAGGCCCCTAAGTGTGGCTTCGCCGAAGGCGAAACGCACGAAGCGCGGAAAGCGAATTGCGAAGCAATTTGCGTCGCGCCTGTTGGCAGTCGTGGCTCTCGTCGATTGCTGCGCAATCAACTGCCGCCTCGCCATTTTCGCTGTGCGAGAAATGACGTTGGTGGGTCGAGGAGGACTTGAACCTCCGACCTCACGCTTATCAGGCGTGCGCTCTAACCACCTGAGCTACCGACCCAGACAGGCCGGTAGGCCTGAAAATTGACTGAAGAGATATGAGGACGGCTCGGCCCAAATTGAATATGCGAACATATCCAACTGATGTGATCGGCTTTGATTGCCGATCTGCTAAGTGTTTCACGATCAAGAGCAAGCTCAAGATACTAGAAACATCCTTAGAAAGGAGGTGATCCAGCCGCAGGTTCCCCTACGGCTACCTTGTTACGACTTCACCCCAGTCGCTGAGCTCACCGTGGTCCGCTGCCCCCTCCTAAGAGGTTGGCGCACGGCCTTCGGGTAAACCCAACTCCCATGGTGTGACGGGCGGTGTGTACAAGGCCCGGGAACGTATTCACCGCGTCATGCTGTTACGCGATTACTAGCGATTCCGACTTCATGGGGTCGAGTTGCAGACCCCAATCCGAACTGAGACAGCTTTTGGGGATTAACCCATTGTCACTGCCATTGTAGCACGTGTGTAGCCCAACCCGTAAGGGCCATGAGGACTTGACGTCATCCACACCTTCCTCCCGCTTATCACGGGCAGTTTCCATAGAGTGCCCAGCTTAACCTGCTGGCAACTAGGGATGTGGGTTGCGCTCGTTGCCGGACTTAACCGAACATCTCACGACACGAGCTGACGACAGCCATGCAGCACCTGTGTTGTATCCAGCCGAACTGACGAAATCTGTCTCCAGAAATCTCGATACACATGTCAAGGGTTGGTAAGGTTCTGCGCGTTGCTTCGAATTAAACCACATGCTCCACCGCTTGTGCGGGCCCCCGTCAATTCCTTTGAGTTTTAATCTTGCGACCGTACTCCCCAGGCGGAATGCTTAATCCGTTAGGTGTGTCACCAACAAGCATGCTTGCTGACGACTGGCATTCATCGTTTACGGTGTGGACTACCAGGGTATCTAATCCTGTTTGCTCCCCACACTTTCGTACCTCAGCGTCAGTATCGAGCCAGTGAGCCGCCTTCGCCACTGGTGTTCTTCCGAATATCTACGAATTTCACCTCTACACTCGGAGTTCCACTCACCTCTCTCGAACTCTAGACTAGTAGTTTATGAGGCAGTTCCAGGGTTGAGCCCTGGGATTTCACCCCATACTTTCTAATCCGCCTACGTACGCTTTACGCCCAGTAATTCCGAACAACGCTAACCCCCTCCGTATTACCGCGGCTGCTGGCACGGAGTTAGCCGGGGTTTCTTTACCAGGTACTGTCATTATCATCCCTGGCGAAAGAGCTTTACGATCCTAAGACCTTCATCACTCACGCGGCATGGCTAGATCAGGCTTTCGCCCATTGTCTAAGATTCCCCACTGCTGCCTCCCGTAGGAGTCTGGGCCGTGTCTCAGTCCCAGTGTTGCTGATCATCCTCTAAAACCAGCTATAGATCGTAGACTTGGTAGGCCATTACCCCACCAACTATCTAATCTAACGCGGGCCGATCCTTTAGCGATAAATCTTTCCCCCGAAGGGCGTATAAGGTATTACTCACCGTTTCCAGTGGCTATTCCTTACTAAAGGGTACGTTCCCACGCGTTACTAACCCGTCCGCCGCTCCCACCGAAGTGAGCGCTCGACTTGCATGTGTTAAGCCTGCCGCCAGCGTTCGTTCTGAGCCAGGATCAAACTCTCAAGTTGAAAAGCTGTTACCAGCTTATCCTTGACGTTCGAACCTCTGCACATATTTGTTCCGACCGGCAAAGGCCGGAACGATCTGTTTGTTGTGCTTCTGGTTTCATAAGAAACCGAAAGCCGTCCAAACAGTGAAGCTGACACTGGTCATCGGGTTGCCCCTACCAGCGCGATATATGTGCAGTTGTTTGTTCATCGAATGAACCAAACCGCCCACATATCTCTTCAGATATCATCAATTTCAAAGAGCGTGGGACCCGAAAGTCCCGAGACAAAATCAACCGGCTGCGCTACAACTTACTAGCGCGACCCGCCTCATCTGCCTCAAATTTTCTTACCGTCTGACCGTCTGGAGCGTCGCTCCGTGGTGCCGTCTGGCGCCCCGGTGTGCATCTCTGCGCCGCCGGTGAGGTGGTATTTACGGTTTGGACCTCAGACCCGCAACCCCTTTTTTCGAGAAACGTCATCTTTTTTTCAAAAACCGGGATTTTATAGAAAAAAGAGGGGGTTACGCCTGATTATTTCCGCCGATCCCGTTTTGGCGCAACTATCTTGCGACGTTTACCGTAGGTCAAATGCTACATCTTGGGGCCGACAGCCCAGTTATCCCCAGACTCGTTCGTGAATCGACCCCGACTCCGCGTTTGAGTCGGCCTGAATCACCTCCGACTCGGCAAATCACCCCGAAATTTTTCCACTCAACGAGTCGTTTTTCTGGATTCGGGCATACGATTCCCTCGAATCTCGCCGACTCGGCACCCTAAGCGGCGCTCAAGCAGCCTGATTCCTCGGTGACCGTCGGATTCGCAGCGCCAGCAGCATGAGAATCGCGCTCATATATAGGAGAGGCTCCAGTTGAAGCCCTTTGGCGAGCATCACGTAATGCAAACCACCTAATAGAGTCGCCAGATATGTCAGCCTGTGCAGTTTGCGCCACGTCGGCCCCAGATGGCGCACCGACCAATTGTTCGATGTGAACGCCAGCGGCGTCAGGACAACGAATCCCGCCATGCCGATCGTTATATAAGGACGCTTTAGAATGTCCGTCCAGATTTGGCTCAGAACGCCGATATCCAGAACCAGCCAAACCAACAGATGCAGCGATACATAAGAGTAGGCCAAAACGCCCAAGGTTCGACGAAACCGGATCAGGTTCAAACCCGCGTAGCGGCGCAGCGGCGTAATGCACAATCCGGCGATCAGCAACTGTAGGGCCAGTTCGCCCATCTCGTGCTCCAACCCTTTGATCGGTTCACGCCCCAGCCCCCCGGTCTGTGCCATATATATGAGCCAGGGGATCGGTAGCAGACCGATCACATAAACCGACCAAGTCGGGATGCGCCGGGTGGCACGATTGAGCAGATCCGTCACCACGTTCAGTAATGTACCGCCAGGTCCATCCCCTTGTAGAGCGATGCGACCTCTTCGCCGTAACCGTTGAACATCTGTGTTGGCTGTTTGGCAGAGAACAACCCGCCACCAATTACCCGTTCGCTGGCCTGACTCCATCGGCGATGGTCCACTTCGGGGTTCACATTACTATAGAAGCCATACTCGCGCGCGTTCGCCTTGTTCCAGCTCGTCGGCGGTTCTCTATCGGTCAGACTGATCCGAACCACAGACTTGATGGATTTGAATCCATACTTCCACGGAATCACCAGCCGCAAAGGCGCGCCGTTCTGGTTCGGGATATCCTTGCCATATATACCAGTCGCCATGATCGTCAGCGGATGAACTGCCTCGTCCAGACGCAAACCCTCGACATATGGCCAGTCAAGAACCGGATAGGCGACACCCGGCATTTCATCCGAGCGCAATGCCGTTTCGAACGCCACATACTTTGCCGCACTCTGTACACCCGCCAATTCCAGCAGATCACGCAACTCAAACCCGTTCCATGGTATGACCATCGACCACGCTTCGACACAACGGAACCGATAGAGACGGTCCTCGACCGTCATTTTGGCCATGATATCCTCAAACGCATAGTTGCCCGGTCGCTCAACTAACCCGTCGATCTTCACACTCCACTGCGCAGTGGTCAGCATATGTGCATTCTTGGCCGGGTCTTCTTTACGGGTGCCGAACTCGTAATAGTTATTGTACTCGGTGATATCTTCCCACGGGTGCGGGTCCAGCGTTTCGGCCCGCGCGATGCCGGGCAACCCGATCAGTCCCATGCCCGCAGCACCCGCCATTAACTGCCGCCGATTCAGATAGGCACTCTCGGGCGTGGCTTCACTTTCCTTGAGGGTGTTTTTCCAGCGCATTGCCATGTCATCTCTCCGCGTTGCCGGGTTTCGTTTTGAAAAACCTAGCAGCCGGTTCGTTACACACGCAAAACAAGCGCGCTCACATTCCGGTCGGATCCTGTAACAATCTCAGATCGCCTCGTCGGCCCGTTGCCCCGCGCGCTTAGGAAGTCACATCCGTCTGCACACTTGGCCTGATCTGGTTCATCGGCACCGAACTGCCATCGGCCTGAACGATCCGCACATGCCGACGCCGCATCTGGCGCGGCTCGGCCACCCCGACCGAATGCGCAATCGTCTCGACCTCCTTGATCACCGATTTGGCGTAATGCGCGACCTTCAGGTATTTGTCCTCGACCACCAGCCCGTGCTGCAATCGCGGGTCATGCGTGGTGATGCCCGTTGGGCAGGTGTTGCGATTACACTTGAGCGCCTGAATGCAGCCCAGACTGAACATGAACCCACGCGCGGAGGTAACGATATCGGCCCCTGCACAGATCGCCCACGCGACATCGCTGGGATTGACCAGCTTGCCACTGGCAATGACGCGAATGCGGTCCTTCAGTCCATGCCGGTCGCGCAGATCCACCATCCGTGGCAGCGCATCCCGGATCGACATTCCGACCAGATCAATCAATGGCATCGGCGCCGCACCCGTGCCGCCCTCGCCGCCATCCACAGTGATAAAGTCCGGCGCGCATTTTTCGCCGCGCTGAACGATCAGCTCAAAAAACTCCTGCCATGCAATCGACGACCCCAACACCGTCTTGATCCCGACGGGGCGGCCCGTCACCTGCCGGATGTGCCCGATCAGATCCAGCAGATCACCGAAATCTTCGACCTCCAGATGGCGGTTCGGCGATATGCTATCCTCCCCTGCCGGAATGCCGCGAATCTCGGCAATCTCTGGCGTGACTTTGGCCCCCGGCAGGATACCCCCCTTACCCGGCTTGGCTCCCTGCGCCAATTTCAGCTCGATCATCTTGATATGTGGGTTTTCCGCGACCGCGCGCAGCCTCTCGTCACTCAGGCTTCCGATCTGGTCGCGTACACCGTATTTTGCCGTCCCGATCTGAAAGACGACATCGCAACCACCCTTCAGATGATAGGGCGACAGGCCGCCTTCGCCGGTGTTCAGCCAGATACCTGCCTTGGCAGCACCCCGACTTAGGGCTTCGACCGCTGGACGCGAAATCGCGCCATAGCTCATGCCCGAAATGTTAAAGATCGATTTGGCCATATAAGGAATAGCAGCATAGGGGCCGATCTTCATCGGCTCGGTTGCCGCGATCTGATCGTCGAGCGGCGGAAATGCCGCGGGAACAAAGATCGCCGTGCCGGGAAGCGTCAGACTGCGCGTTGACCCAAAGGCGACAGTGTTTCCGCCACCCTTTGTCGCGTTGCCGACCCAATCACGCTGCGCCCGGTTAAACGGCATTTCCTCACGGTCCATTGCAAAGAAATACTGCCGAAAGAATTCACCAAGCGTCGAGAACAGATGCCGGAACCGCCCGATTACAGGATAGTTGCGGCGGATCGCATCGCCGGTCTGGGCACGGTCGAGGATAAACATGATCATCATCATCAGAATGATCAGGCCCAGCGCCATCACGAACACGAGTGCGAGTATTTCCAAAACGTGCAGTGCAAAGTCCATTATATGCGATCCCAGATTGGTGGTTGTGTTTGCGCCTGTCATTCCTAACGCAAGATCGTCAATGGCGCACCGTGGTTTGCGTAAACCGCCGGGCGGCTTACCAAACCTTCAATCTAACCGGATTACGTGTGCCGCTCTGCCAATCGCAGGATATGCTTGCTGAATGCATCGTCCTCGCCTTCCAGCAGGTGCGGCAGGGCTGCGCGAAAATCATCCCGCGCGCACCATTCCACCATGTCATCCTCCCAAGACAACCAGCGACGACGCGCCCGCCCCTCCATTCCGTCCTCATACAGAATGATATAGGCCTTCTCGAAGAGCGAGATCAGAATGCGAAAGATAATATCGGTGCGCTCGCGCTGCTCATCGGTCAATGGCTCCGGCAGGCTGTATTTGCTCATCAACAGCAGATCGGCATTGTCCATTACCAACCGCAGGAAATTATCGTACTCCGCCGACAGCTCGCGATGCAGTTCGTTTTCCTCGTTCTCGCGGCGCAGACGCTCTTCGCGGACGATCACCAGAATTGCGGCAGGGAACCCGAGGATCGTTACGACATAGCTCAGCGCCTCCAGCCAGATCATGTCGCCGGTCCTTTCGTGCTTTAACGCTTGTGAATCACCGCCACCTGATCCTTGCGATTTTTCTGATAGCGCACCGGATGCACGATGCAGGCGGACATCTCTGGGATCAACGCATTGAACCCCTCGGCAATCGCCGGGTCGCTATGGCTGAACGTCCGCTCATCTATAAAGGAACGCAACAGTGCCGCCGTCTTGGTGATGCCCGGCACTTCATATGGGTCCGGCTGCCAGCGCAGGTCCTCTATTATATATAGGCCCCCTGATTTCAGCTTGGGAAATATCTCAAGGAACGCATTCTGCTGATGGTGGCTGGCATGGCTGGCATCGTCGATCACGATGTCCGGGGCGTCCATGGCATCCATCGTGCGCGCGATCTCTGCCCGATCATCCATATCGCAGCGGTGAAAGATAAACCGCTCATGTTCGAACCATGAAAAGTCCGACACATCCAACCCATGAATATTCGCCTTGGGAAAATACTCCAGCCACATGCGGATCGACGGGACATCTGTCGTCTTGCGGTCCTTGTCGATGCCGTGCTCGGGCCCGCCGATCAGCAGGCCCATCTCCAGAAAGTTGATCTTGCGCTGCCGGTAGGGGTGAAACAGCATGTGGTAGAGTTCTGTATACCGATGCTTGGTCGATCCTTTGTCCGATCCATAGCGATCCGCCAGATCGGTCAGGTTCTCGTTCTTGGCCTTCATTGTGTTCGATCCTGCATCTAACATGGCTCTGCCTTTTATTCTGCTGCGTCCGCTTTGTCTCTTTTGCTGATCACCGGCGCGGCCGTGGGATCAATCCCATGCTTCTTCAGCAGCGCATCAATCAGACTGCCGTCGTCCGGCAATCCGTCCGGACGACTGGCCAGAAATTCGCGGATGCGACGACCATAAAGGTGGATCGAGGTGGTTTTGTCGGTCAACCGCCGGTCCGCCGCCTTGCGCCCACCTTCTTTTGCCATCTTGCGACGCAGGTCGAACGGGACAGGATAGAGAACCTCTTGCGCGAAGGCGTATTTATCTTCGCCGGTCCGTTGCAGCCACGCAGTCACCGCATGCGGTCCCCAGATCCCCCAAGGCAGTTCACTTACGTGGACCGGATTGCCAGCTTCTGCCTGCGCGGCAAGCTTGGCCTTGGCAGCGTCACTATACCAGAACGGAATACCGTATTCATCGTCACTCATTTTCAGCAACCCGGCAAGAGCGTCACTATCCTGCGGCAAACCCAGAACGCCGCCGTTGATATGGTGCGCGCTCTCCCAGCCAAAGTAATGGCCGGTTTCGGTCTCAAACGGCTTCATGCAATAGGCATCGGTATCGGCCCAGATGGTCCGCTCGGATTGGGTCAGCATATGGTAGCGGAATACGTCCGAAAACAGCGCAAGGCTGCCTGTCCGGCCATGCTGGATGAAATTGTCACGCTTCAGGATCGCGTCACCATGCACCAGCTTCGCACCTTCAGGTACATTCGATACCGGACCGTAGTGATACAATGTCACCTCATGTCCGGCGTCCAGAAACGACTGTACGCACAGTTGTTCAACATAACTCAGTGGGCCTTCGACCCACAGCATGGCAATATGATATAATCCGCTCACGCGCGCTCCGCCTATGTGCCTCTCAGGTCAGTCCGCATTGGCAGCCGCCTGTGTTGTTGTTATGGCCCGCACATTACCCTGTTTTTTATGACCGAGCAATGATCTTGGTTTGGGACTGCATCACTTCACTGCGGTCCGTCGCACCTCGCGTTTGCGGGGGGTTCGCGCCGCACTGTCGGCATCGCGTTGGCGCAGCCGACATGGATCACACCTCTAGCAATGTCACGCGTTTACGCATCGCGATCTCTGCAATGTCCTTATCATATATGCGTCCCAAATGCTCTCGCTCGGCCTCGGTCCAAGGATCGTACCCCGGATAGTCTGGCCCACGCGGATAGGCATCCTGAATTTCCACCCGCCGCGCCAGTGCCGCATCGCCGCCCTCACGTTCGATCTCCATCAGCAATTCCTGCACCGCACGATGGCTGGCAGAGGGGCGTCCGCGATTTCGCTTGGGTGTGACCAATTCCTCTACCGGCACGGCACCGCCAATCAGGTTGCCAATCACCCGATCCGACAAATCGCGAAAATCCTCGTGCCGCCAGATCGTCATCGTCGCATCCGGAAAACAACTGAGCACCAGATCAATGAACCCGGTCCAGCTGGGCAGGTTCGACAATACTGCGCGTTTCATCGCCGCCTCGGGGATCACGTTGTCGCCCTTGGCCGACCTCAGAAACTCGACAAAGGTCGAGGCAAAGAAATCCGCATAGTGACGGATCGCAATATGCACCTCTGTCACCGGATAGGGAATGTTGCTGGCAAAGATCGGCAGCAACGTCTCGCGCCGATTGTAGAGCAGGCCAGACCGCACACAATGCCCACTATGACCGGGCATATTCTCATCCGAGATCACGATACGCTGGCCTTCGCCAGCGCCGATCTTTTTAAAGAAATTCTTGGCCTTTCGTGCCAGCACATCATCCGGCACCTTGGTTTTGTAGTTCAGCCCCAGCTTCTCGTAACCGTTCAACTGGGTGGGAAAGGTGTATTCCTTGCGCGTGTCACGGTGGTGCACGTAATAGACGCCACGCTTTTTCAGCCGCCCGGCGTTGCGCTGCAGGATCGACTGAATATGGCTGGTGGCTGTCTTGTGCACACCACCATGGACCACAACATTGGGCAGACCCTTGGCCATTTACTTAGCAGTCTGCAACTCTGGCGCGGCGTTGATTGCCATGATCTGATCGCGGAACATGTCCCATCCGTCACGCTTGCGCAGCGCGTCGATCTTGCCCCGGTGCCAATCGATTGCACCGCGATGCAGCTTCGCTAGTTCGGGGTCTTTCAACAGCTTCGCCATTTCTTTGCGCAGGCCCGGCAGGCGCGCGTGAATCGTGGTGTCCTGCTCGGAATTGTAGTTCATGTTTGACCAATAGGTGATGCCCTGATCGTCGCCGACATGGTTGGTCCGACCCCGATCACGTTTCACCAGAAAGCTATCCACAGATCGAACGGCATAGTGATGCAGCCGCGCATACTGATGACTAAAGCCCTGAAACGCCTTCCAACCCTGCTGTAAATACAGATCCGGCATCGCGTTACCGCCCGCATCGACCCAAGCCACATCGCCGCGATCCAGATGGAATGCAGGCCGATGAATGCGCAGCTTGATCAACCGGTCGTTGTTGCGCACCAGTGTCTTCATCCCCAGCGCGCGATAGTTGGGATATTCCTGCTCGCCGCAGGCGCGGTCGAATTGCTCGATCACTGGCTTATCCTGATAATCGACCTGCCCGCTATTGCCGAAGAGTTTCCAGCAAACCGAAATCGCATCGGCGTCGCCCACAGCAGCAAAGAGATCGTCGAGCCGCCCCTTGCCCACCCGGACATTCAGAAACTCGTCACAGTCAGCACAGATCAGCCAGTCGGCCTTTTGCACCATTTCCTGCTTGCCCGCATCTTTGAGTGCCGCGCGCTGCGGACTGCCACCTTCCTTGAACGGGTTCTGCCGGTGCTGTGCCAGCCCCATCGCCTCTAACCGCTTGGCGATCAGGTCAGTGCCGTCATCGCAATCGTTGGTATAGATCATGAAATCGGTGAACCCGATGGACCGGTTATAGGCCACCCATTCCAGCATGAAGGGGCCTTCGTTCTTCATCGTCGTCACAATGACCCGGCTGCCCTTGCCCTGCTTGACCGGCGCCTTACGCCCAGCATTGGCAGGCGCGACAACCTTTGCCATCGGTCTGTCTGTGGGTGGTTTGGCCGACTTGATCTTGGGTTGCGCCTTGATGTCGGCCATTGCCTCTGGGCTGGCCTTGCTTGCACCGCTCTCGGGGGCGACTTGGCCAGCTGCTTCGGCCTCTTCCGCCAGTCGGCGCTTTTGCTTGCGCAGGCGGCGGCGGAACATCTGGTCGAAATGCGTGGCAAACTCCTCGCGACCTTTGTCGCGGAAATACCCGGACACAGACCCGCGATACCACGGCAGGTTTCGCCGCGCGCGGTAAAGCCGGTAAAACTCTGCCTCGCTCAGCTCGTCAAAGATCGCATGACGCATCACATCCTTCAATACGCCGATCTTGCGCAGGAACACCGCCGTCTTGTGTGACGAAAACCAGCATTTGAAAATGCGGATGTTGTCACCGCTGAAACGATCCACATGTTTCTGATCCAGCTCGTGATAGGGATCGTAGAACACGTTCACCCGTCCCGCGCCCGACGTGAGTGCCGCCCCGTCAGCCAGCGGCAGGGTCCAGTCCTGACGCCGCCCGTTTTCATAGCGGGTTTCCCACGGGATCAGATCAGGATCGAGTGTCGTCTGCGGGTTGACCGCCACCACATGCGCGCCCGGCACCAATGATGAGAACGCCAGCGCCGCATAGCCACCCATCGATACGCCGGCGAAAACCACCCGTTTGTAGCCGTCAAAGAACCCTTGTGCGACGAGCCCTTCGAACCGCTTGATCAGGTCCACATCACGATACCAGTCGCTGACATGCGCCATGATCCCAAGGTGCGACAGCCCGCTGTCCATCGCGAATTTATACGCCCAAGGTTCGCGTGTGACACTCTCGTCATTGACGTTGCTCAGATTGTCGAACGTCACCAGCAGCCGGTCGCTGGGCCGTTTGATGAACATCAGCGAATGTCTGAGGTTCTTCTCGAAAAACCCCTCGCCTTCCGCGCCGGGACGAAGATCGTCCAGCCAAAGAGGGGTTTCGGGAGCCTGTTCTGCCATGCCGGTCACTATGCTTTGCCTCATCTGGGCGCGCTTGTTGGCACTGCTCTGCCTGCCCGCCCGTTTTCTTTATAGTATAGAACGGTGCAGCGAATCCTCGCAAGATATCAATGGAATTGTGGTTATTGTTTCCAGAATGGGGACATTTTTGTGCCTTCGGCATAGCGGTTAAAGAGGCGTTTGAGGTCCTACAACCTGCGCGCGCGGTTTTCGCTACGTCCGAATATTGTGGGACCCGGTGACAAATTTCGTGCGTAGCAATTCGTCCGTCCCGTCCTGGTTTGCTGCGGGTCTTGCAACGAATAGTGCCACCGCCCGGCTCAAGTCTCGGTTGATACAAAAAGAAAAAGAGCGCGCGACCCATGTCCGCGCGCTCTGTCTTTCTCACTTAGTCGGCGTCCTGTACCGTCAGTGAACCACGGCATCGCCCGGTTTCGGGCTGTTCGTGCTGCCGATACGCTCGCCGACAATCAGGCCATCAACCCCGGCAGTCACCGGCACTGTTGCCCCGTCCATGACGTCACCGGCCAGCAGCATTTCAGCCAGCGGATCCTGCACTGCGCGCTGGATCACCCGTTTCAGCGGACGCGCGCCAAAAACCGGGTCGTAGCCTTCGTCGGCCAGCCACTTCTTGGCACTTTCGTCCAGATCCAACGTGATTTTGCGCGCCGCCAACCGTTTTGTCAGCCGAGCCAGCTGAATATCCACGATCCCGTCCATGTCATCGCGGCTGAGCCGGTCAAAGATGACCGTTTCATCCAGACGGTTCAGGAACTCGGGCCGGAAATGCGCGCGGACTGCATCCATCACGTCACGCCGCGCCTGCGCCATGTCGCCACCCTCGGGCAGCTGGCTCAGCGCCTGCGCGCCTAGATTCGATGTCAGGATGATCAGCGTCTGCTTGAAATCCACTGTCCGGCCCTGACCATCCGTCAGCACCCCATCATCCAGCACCTGCAACAGCACGTTAAACACATCCGGATGCGCCTTTTCGACCTCATCGAACAGAATCACCTGATAGGGACGCCGCCGCACGGCCTCGGTCAACACGCCACCCTCGTCATAGCCCACATAGCCCGGAGGCGCGCCGATCAGACGACTGACCGCATGTTTCTCCATGAACTCGGACATGTCGATGCGCACCATTGCGTTGTCATCGTCAAACAGGAACTCGGCCACCGCCTTGGTCAACTCGGTCTTGCCCACGCCGGTCGGCCCGAGGAAGAGGAACGACCCCAACGGCCGGTTTTCGTCATTCAGACCCGCACGCGCCCGGCGGACCGCACTTGCCACGGCCTTCACCGCCTGTGCCTGCCCTATGACGCGCTTATGCAGCCCGTCTTCCATGCCCAGCAGTTTCTCGCGTTCGCCTTCCAGCATCTTGGCCACCGGAATACCGGTCCAACGTTCAACCACCTGCGCGATCTGCTCGGGACGCACGGCCTCTTCGACCATGACACCGTCTTCCTCGGCCTTTTCAGCCTCAGCCAGCTGTTTTTCCAGCCCCGGAATGACGCCATAGCTCAACTCGCCGGCACGTCCCAGATCACCAGCACGCTTCGCATGATCCAGATCGATCCGCGCCCGGTCCAGTTGCTCCTTCAGATCACGCGCCGACGCCAGCTTGTCACGCTCGGCTTGCCATTGCGCAGTCATCTCGGAAGAACGTTCCTGCATCTCGGCCAGATCCTTTTCCAGCGTCGCCAGTCGATCCTTGGATGCAGTGTCGTCTTCTTTCTTCAACGCTTCCGCCTCGATCTGCTTTTGCAGTATTTCGCGGTCCAGCGCATCCAACTCTTCGGGCTTGCTGTCGACTTCCATGCGCAGACGACTGGCGGCCTCGTCCATCAGGTCGATGGCCTTGTCCGGCAGAAAGCGGTCCGTGATGTAACGGTGCGACAGCGTGGCCGCCGTCACCAGCGCGCTATCACTGATCCGCACCCCATGATGCAGTTCATACTTTTCCTTGATCCCGCGCAGGATGCTGATGGTGTCCTCGACCGTCGGCTCCTCGATCACCAGTGGCTGGAACCGGCGCGCCAAGGCGGCGTCCTTTTCCACATGCTTTCGGTACTCGTCCAACGTCGTGGCACCAATACAGTGCAATTCGCCCCGCGCCAGCGCAGGCTTAATCAGGTTGGCCGCATCCATCGCGCCGTCGCCCTTGCCAGCGCCGACAAGCGTGTGCATTTCGTCGATAAACAGGATGATCTCGCCCGCCGCCGCCGTGACTTCGTTCAGCACGGCCTTCAGCCGCTCCTCGAACTCACCACGATACTTCGCGCCAGCAATCAACGCCCCCATATCGAGGCTCAACAGCTTCTTGTTGGTCAGGCTTTCGGGCACATCACCATTCACAATCCGCAGCGCCAGCCCTTCGGCAATCGCGGTCTTACCCACGCCCGGCTCACCGATCAGTACAGGGTTGTTCTTGGTCCGGCGACTGAGAATCTGCATCGAGCGGCGAATTTCGTCATCGCGCCCAATAATGGGGTCAATCTTGCCCTCGGCAGCGGCCGCAGTCAGGTCGCGCGCGTATTTCTCCAGCGCCTCGTAGGTATCCTCGGCACTGGCTGTATCGGCCGTGCGCCCTTTGCGGATATCATTGATCGCCTCATGCAGGGCCTGCGCACTGATGCCACCAGCCTCCAGCGCCGTCTTGGCAGGCGATTTTACCATCGCCAACGCGGTCAGCATCCGTTCGACGGGGACAAAACTATCCTTGGCTTTTTTCGCCAGCTTCTCGGCTTCATCCAGAACTTTGCCGGTTTGCTGGTCCATATAGGTCTGCCCGGCATCGCCGCGGACTTGCGGGATTTTTCCCATGGCCAAATCCAGCGCCTGCACAACCCGCTCCGGCGCACCGCCAGCCCGTTTGATCAGGTTGCTCGCCAACCCTTCGCCATCGTCCATCAATGCCTTGAGCAAGTGTTCGGGTGCCAGTTTCTGGTGGCTTTCCCGCATCGCGATCGTCTGCGCGGCCTGAATGAATCCGCGTGACCGCTCGGTGAACTTCGACAAGTCCATCGCTATTCTCCTTTATATAAGCGTTGCTCCACTCGCGCACCCAGTATTAGGCATGCACTGTCGGAACCCTTGACCAGAAAATGGGCAGCGCCCTGCCCCGGTTCAAGACAAACGGGCCAAATTCCGCCTATGACAAAAAACTTTTTAAGTTCCCCGATGAAACTTTCTTGGCCATCTCCATGTTATCCACAGGAGAAGCCTAGTTATCCACAGGCCTTGGATGGGCCAGATAACTCATATTCTGAAGGAGCGTTGCTATGCAGATCGAGAAAATTCAATTCGACGACATCCGTTACAACCCCGAAATCGGAGCTTTCGAAACGCTGGTCCGCGTCCATGATGGCGGGCAGGGGTATTCATATCCAGTGCGCGTAGCCGCCCCGCTGCACGCTGAATATGGCCTCATTGCCCGCGGATTGTCCGAAGCCGCGCGTCGCGCGCACCGCCGTGGTAATCCAATGCTGCGCCTCGCGCATGCTGCGCCGACGCCACAGACCGATACCCCGGTACAAGCAAGCAATTCGCTCCTTGACCGGCTGTTTGGCGCACGCGCTGCCTGAAGCCCGCATGACGGGGGAAGCATTCCCGTCATTTCACCATGAATTCATCGGTTTGAAAGGATTATCTGGAACAACCGTAATTCATGGTGAACCCAATGCTGATCAAGAGAATCCAGTTTGACAATCTGCAGTTCCTGCCCGCGCGGGGGCTGCATCAGGCGATCGTCATCCTGACCACTGATATATGCACGATGTCCCTACTCGGCACAGCCGAGCAACCAGAACAGGCAAATCGTGACAGCTTATCCCGCGCACTCATATCCGACTCTTTGCGCCAGATCCGTCAAATGCCGGAATTTCGAGGCGGAAAACGACAGATCGAGATGTGCAAGCATGTGACACAGGAATTTCGCAACCCCATTCCCACTCCATCGCATCAACCCGAGGTGCGGACATTGCGGGCCTGACAGGTATTCCCCAACGTGGCACGCCCCCGCCGCCACATTACCCGGCACTCACGGTTCAAATCACTTGACGAGGCACCGCCAACTCGCAAAAAGAGCGCAACCCTGACAAAGCGGAGCGCGATATGCCCACAGCCGATAACCGTCTGATCGTGGCGCTTGACGTGCCGAACGCACTCGCAGCGCTGGAGATGGCCCAGCGCATCGGGCCGCAGGTCGGTTTCTACAAAATCGGCCTCGGTATGCTGACCGGCGGCGGTCTGGCGCTGGCCCAAGAGCTAAAACAAGAACATGGCAAGCGCATTTTCCTGGATCTAAAGCTGTTCGACATTGGCGCCACGATCGAAAGCGCCGTGCGCGGGCTTGCCCAGTTCGACCTTGATTTCCTCACTGTCCACGGCGATCCACACGTCGTCCGCGCCGCCCGCGAAGGCGCGGCAGGCTCGGGTTTGAAAATCCTCGCCGTCACGATCCTGACGTCCCTTGACCGCGCCGATCTGGACGACGGCATGATCCAACCGGGCGATCTGGCCGAAATCACCACCAACCGCGCCGCCCGCGCACTCGACGCCGGTGCCGATGGCGTCATCGCCTCACCGCGCGAAGCCGCACAAATTCGCGCCCTGCCTGAGGCCGCGGGTAAGCTGATTGTGACGCCGGGTGTACGCCCCTCCGGTGCCGCACTTGGCGATCAAAAGCGCGTTGCAACCCCGGCCCAAGCCATCGCTAACGGCGCGGATCACATCGTGGTTGGCCGCCCCGTCTGGGCCGCCGATGATCCTGCCACAGCCGCTGCCGCGATCCTCGCAGAACTGGCCCAAGCCTAGGTCGCACCCAGGCGTATCCTCGGCTTCTCCGAGAACATTCCGCGCCAGAAAAACCATGCGACATGCTGCATCGTCTGGCCGCAGGTATCCTGAGGTGAGGTCGAAAGATCGAGGGGCAAAGCCTCTTAATACCAACCCCAGTTTCATCTAAGGTGAAAACACATTTATCCCGGTCCCACGCCATGCCCGCCTTTTGTCGCGATTGCCTGACCGAAACAGACCCGGCGCAGCAACGCTGTACAGCCTGCGGGCGTCCGCGCGTTCTGTCCCATCCCGAGCTGTTTGACCTGAGCATCGCCCATATGGATTGCGACGCCTTCTACGCGAGTGTCGAAAAGCGCGACGACCCCAGCCTGCAGGGAAAGCCAGTGATTATCGGTGGTGGACGGCGCGGCGTGGTTTCAACCGCCTGCTATGTCGCGCGCATCCGCGGCGTGCGTTCCGCCATGCCAATGTTTCAGGCGCTAAAGCTTTGCCCTGATGCGGTGATCGTGAAGCCTCGAATGAACGTATATGTCGAAGTTTCCAAGCAGATCCGCACCATAATGCAAGAACTAACGCCAGACATCGAACCGCTCTCGCTCGACGAGGCATTTCTTGATCTCGGCGGCACCCAGCGGCTGCATGGTGCCCCGCCCGCGATCATGCTGGCCCGCCTGATTAAGCGAATGTCCACGGAACTGGGCGTTACCGGCTCAATCGGACTGAGCCACAACAAGTTCCTCGCCAAGGTCGCCTCCGACCTCGATAAGCCGCGCGGTTTTTCGGTGATCGGACAGGCCGAAACCGCTGATTTTCTACACAACAAATCAGTTCGCCTGATCTGGGGTGTCGGTCAGGCGGCACAGACATCCCTTGAAAGGGCGGGGATTCGCACATTTTCAGACCTGCTCAGGTGGGAGCGCACTGACCTCGCCACGCGGTTCGGCGCCATGGGCGAACGGTTATGGCATCTGGCGCGCGGGCAGGACCATCGCCGCGTCAATGCGCGGGCACCGATAAAGTCCATCTCCAAAGAGACCACCTTTTTCGAAGACACCGGTGACCTCGACATTCTCGACGGGCATCTCTGGCGGCTCTCTGAACAGGTCTCGGACCGGGCCAAGGCGCGCGCGCTTGCTGGCCGGGTCGTCACACTGAAGCTGAAGCGCGCGGATCACGCGATCCTGACCCGCCGTCTGGCGCTGCGCGATTCCACGCAACTGGCCGATGTGATCTACCGCACCGCCCGCGCCCTGATGGACCCGATGGCCGACAGGGCCCCATTCCGCCTAATCGGTGTCGGACTGTCCGACCTGCTGAACGAAGATGGTGCCGACCTGTCGGGCGATTTGCTCGACCCTGACGCCCGCCGTCGCAGCAGTGCGGAGCGGGCCACCGATGAAATTAGGCGCAAGTTCGGCAAGGAAGCGATTCGCAAGGGCCGGGCGCTGCGCTGACTGCGGCGATTACTCTGCCGCCAACGCCCTGTCTGCCGGACGCCCAATATCAGCGATCTGTGCGATCACACCGTTCAGCACCATTCGGAACGCATCGAAATTCGCATTCGGCTCGATGCGCTGCTCATCCATATAGAGCGCGCGATCAATCTCGACCTGCACCGCGTGTCGTCCGCGCGAGGGGCGGCCATAATGCTGCGTCACATAGGCACCGGCAAAGGGTGTATTGCGCGCCACGCACAGACCAGCCGCACGGAACGCCTGCTCGATTTCCTCGACGATCCCCGCATTGGCCGAAGCGCCGAAGCGGTCACCCAGCACCACGTCGGGCCGTCGCACGCCCTTCCGCGCGACCTGATCCATCGCCTCATGTGGCATTGAATGGCAATCAATCAGAATCGCCTGACCGAACATCGCATGCGCCTGATCCATCTGACTGCGCAATGCCGCATGATAGGGGTGCCAATAGGATTCGATCCGGGTATCGACCTCTGCGCGGCTCAGTTTACCTTCATAAATCGCCTGCCCATTGGCCACCACGCGCGGCACTACCCCCAGGCCCGAGGAGACGCGTGGATTATGTCCGACCTTACGCACCCCCTCGATCAGCGCGGGGTCAAGCTCGTCTGCTGCCCGGTTGAGATCAATCAGCGCCCGCGGCGCGCCCGCCTGCAAGAACGGCGCACCTTCGCGCGGGGCCGCAGCAAAGAGCAGATCAACAAACGCATCTTCCGAACTGCGCACCGCTTGCGCATCCAGAATCGACCGTTGCAAGAACCACGCAGGATAATCCCGCCCGCTATGCGGCGAAGCGAACACGACGCTTGTGTTCCGCCTGTCAGGATGGATCAGGTGATAGGCGACCTTTGGCATACGCGCTCGAAACAATCTCTTTGACTTCTGGTCACATGATAGACCGAATTTTTCGCGAACCAAAAGCCCTTGATCCCTGTTCACGCTTCTTTTATAGACCAGCGGACCGGCGCGGATTTCCGCGCCCCTATTTGTTGGGGCACGGAATAAGGGTCGGCATTCATGGGCGCTTAGCTCAGCGGTAGAGCACTTCGTTGACATCGAAGGGGTCACAAGTTCGAACCTTGTAGTGCCCACCATGAATTCACTGTTCCGGCTGTGCCGGGACGCCCGCAACCCGCAAGGCGCTGGCCCGCGCCGCGACAACAAAGGAGACGACGATGAAAGTACGCAACTCGCTTCGCTCGCTCAAGAACCGGCACCGTGATTGCCGCGTCGTGCGCCGCAAAGGCCGCGTCTACGTGATCAACAAAACCCAGCGCCGCTTCAAAGCCCGTCAGGGCTGAGCCGCGCCAGCCGCACCCCGCGTGTGGCAGGACATTTAGAACCCCGTCTCAGATCCGAGGCGGGGTTTTTTTATTGGTGATCGCCACATCTCCGCGCGCCTACTGCCGCGCTGCCAGCCCCATGACCGCCGTAACCAGCCGCGAAACGGCGACCGCACCGATCTCGTCCACATCCATTTCGGGCACAAACTCGGCAAAGTCGACGGCTGCAATCGTGCCGCGCTCTGCCGCGCCGCGCAACAGACCCAACCCTTGGCCATAGCTCAGCCCGCCCGGACTGCGCGCAAGGCACCCCGGCACCACGGATGGGTCCAACCCATCCACGTCAAAGCAGATGACGATTCGGGCGCCTGTCTCTATCCGCGCCAGAATCGGAGCAATGCCATGCGCATGTACCTCTTCGGCGGGCACGATTTGGGCCCCCCAATCCAGCGCGTCTTGGACATCGTCGGAATGTGCCGACCCGGTGCCCCGCGCGCCGACCTGAATGATTTGCGTGATATGTGCCATCTCTGACGCGCGGCGCATGTTTGAGGACAGGCCGAACCGTTCGCCCATATGCACATCGCGCCAGTCGATATGCGCATCGATCTGCAACAAAGTGTAGCTATCGCCAGTGTCAGACAGCGCATCCAGCATCGGAATCGGCACCGAATCGTCACCGCCCACGACTATCGGCACGACGCCCGCCGCCATAATCTCCGCCACAGCCGCGCGGATCACCGCCCGATTTGCGGCAAAATCCTCTGTATTGAACGGCAGATCACCGCAGTCGACTGCAGCTTTGCACCCGGCCGGGAATAGCGGCCCGCCGAGGTCAAAATTGTACCGGTCGATCAGGCTCGCCTCTGGTGCCATCGCCACGCGCAGGGCTTGCGGTGCATTGCGCGCGAATGCTCCCATCTGGCCATAAGGCGTTGCCCCCGGCACCCCCAGATAGGCCGACGACGCGTCGCTGACATTCAGATCAGAACGCGCCGACAATCCCAGAAAGGTCGAGCTGTCCACCTCTCCCAGTATCGTGGCAAGGTCTGGCTTATCAGTCATGCATGCTTCTCCCTGACATGCCGGATCCTAGGGTGTTTCATCCTTTCCTTCAACGCGGTCGACCCACTTGCCGTATACCGCAACCTCTGCCTAGGGTGCGCGCAACCCCATGGTCAAAGGAACCCGCCCCATGACACCCCGAAACATCATCGTCATCGGAGCAGGTATCTGCGGGTTATCCTCTGCCATCTGGCTGCGTCGCGCAGGCCATACCGTAACGCTGATCGACCGTGACTATCCCGGTGCTGGTGCGTCCTATGGCAATGCCGGGCTGCTGGCGGAATGGGCCATCGTGCCGATGAATACCCCCGGCATCACCCGAGACGGGGCGAAATACCTGATGTCCCGCGACGGTCCGCTATTCCTGCAATGGTCCTACCTGCCGCGCCTCATCCCTTGGCTCGCCAAATTCGTCGCGAACTCGACCGATGCACGCACCCGCGCGACCTCTGCAAGTCTGGTGCATTTGCTGCATGACAGCGTCGATCAGCACCGTGCGCTGACCAAGGGCACACGGGCGGAGAAATGGATCAGTTCCAGTGATTTCGGCTACGTCTACCGTGACCGCGCCGCATTTGACGCAGACGCCTATGGCTGGGCGCTGAAACGCGAAGCAGGCTACGTGCCCGACTTGATCGAAGGCGGCGCAGTACAAGAGGCAGAGCCGATGCTCGCCCCGTCACAGCGGTGTCTGGCGATGCTGCGTGGACATGGGCATATTCTTAATCCCGGCGCCTATATGGCCGATCTTGCACAGGTGTTTCAGGACGAGGGCGGAACCTACCTTCAGGCCGAAATGCGTGACGTCACTCTCAGCGATGGCCATGTTACCGAGATCATCACTGACCACGGTACTCTGGCCTGCGATGCCGCTGTTCTGTCGGCGGGCATCTGGTCAAAACCCCTGATGGCCAAACTGGGGGTCAAAACCCCGCTGGAGGCCGAGCGCGGCTATCACCTGCACTTTACCGGCCCCAATGCCAAGGTCCACACACCTCTGATGATCCAATCCGGCAAATTCGCGGTAAATCCAATGGAGCATGGTCTGCGCTGCGCCGGTATGGTCGAATTGGGCGGCATCACCGCGCCACCCTCACGCGCGCCCTTTGACCTGCTCCGCCGCAATGTGACCAAGATGTTTCCCGGTCTGACCTACGATAGTGTCGAAGAGTGGATGGGCTTTCGTCCCTCCACCCCCGACAGCCTGCCTTTGATCGGCGAAATCGGTGGCAGCGGCGTCTTTGCCGCCTTTGGCCACCAGCATGTCGGCCTGACCGGAGGACCAAAAACCGGACGTTGGGTGGCCGACCTGATCAATGGGCGACGCATGAACGCTGATCTGTCCGCGTTCGACACTAACCGTTTTGGCTAACCGATCATCCCGCGCAGCCGCGCCATCCGGTCGGCGACCTGACCCTTGAGGAAATCATTCGTCAACGCACCATTCTCGTCAAATTCGTTCTGTGCGGCGGCTATCAGTATCAACGGCCCATGCACGACATTGACCTGCAATTGCGTCAGAATGCTTAGCGTCATAAAATGCGCCGTCTCTCCGCCCGAGCGTCCACCGGCGGCGGACATCACTACAGCGGGCTTATCCTGTGTCGGCCACGGCTTGACCCGGCTCAGCCAATCAAGCGCGTTTTTCAACACGCCGGAAATTCCCTTGTTGTATTCCGGTGCTCCGATGACAAGCGCATCCGCGCCACGAACCTGCTCGATCAGTGTCGTGACCTTTTCGGGGATACCCCTATCTTCGACATCCCCATCATAAAGCGGCAGGTCGAGATCAGCCTCGATGACGTTCGCGTCGCCATAGGCCGCAGCAGCCTCTCGCAGCAGCATCTTGTTATAGGACGCCTCGCGGAGCGAGCCGGACATCAGCAGAAGGGTCGGTTTGGTCATTGAGATACCTCTGAGATCAATTGTTTCTGTTGCTGTGTAATCTGGCATGATCCGCGCCGCTGACAAGTCGAAGCAGCGCACAGAACCTGTGCACGCGACAGCATCTATCGCCCCGGCATTCTGCGCTGCCGATGAAAATGTGCTAAGATCACCCATGCATCAGCGGGAGAAGCACCATGCACGACAAATGGACAGATGGCGACGCCTACGAGATGTATGTCGGCAGATGGAGCCGCCTGACGGGTCAAAAATTCCTCGCTTGGCTGGATGTGCCAAACCAGAAACGCTGGCTTGATCTCGGGTGCGGGACAGGCGCACTGACCTCTCGTATATTGGACGCGTGCGACCCTGTATCCATCATCGGCGTCGAACCGTCCGAGGGCTTTCTGACCTTGGCACGCAATTCGGTCACTGATCCGCGTGCAGAGTTTCGACAGGGTGCTGGCGATAGCGTCCCTGCCGCGGACGCCGCAGTGGATTGTGCTGTTTCCGGGTTGGTGCTGAACTTCATCCCGGATGTGCAAAAGGCCATGAACGAACTGACGCGTGTTACCACCCCGAACGGAACGGTCGCCGCCTATGTCTGGGATTATGCCGGCCATGTTCAGTTCATGCGCTATTTCTGGGATGCTGCCATCGCGCTCGACCCCTCAGCCCGCGATAAGGACGAAGGCGTTCGGTTTCCGATCTGCAAACCCGATGCGCTGGCTGATCTGTTCCGCGCCTCTGGGCTACGCGATGTTTCCACGGCACCAATTGACGTTCCGACACCGTTCGAGAATTTCGATGACTATTGGACCCCATTTCTTTCTGGGATTGCCCCCGCACCCGGTTATTGCGCATCACTAGACGATGAGGCGCGCGAATTGCTGAAGATCCGCCTCGAAGAGGTGCTGCCAACTGACCCGGACGGTCGCATTCTGCTGGCCGCACGTGCGTGGGCTGTCCGCGGTACGCGCTAAGGTCTGACACCCGGACATACGCACAAAAGAAAACCCCGGCTGCAGGCAATGCTAACCGGGGTTCAGGTGGCCCTGCTATGGGCGGGGAGGAAAATCGTTGTGTCGTATTACCAGTCTGTCGGACCCTTGTCCGCAAAGGCATGAACCAGAAAATCAATGAACGCGCGCACCTTGGGTTGGGTAAACCGTCCCGGCGGGTAAACCGCATAGATGCCTTGGGTCTCGACTGGCAGATCAGGGATCACGTCCTCGATCAGGCCCTTTTCCATCGCGTCGGCGTATAGGAAACTGGGCAGATAAGCGATGCCGAGGCCCGAGATGGCCGCATTCAGCAGCGATTGACCGTCATTGACCGATAGCCCGCCCGCTGTGCGCACCTGACGTTTCTCGCCAGAGGGCGCAGTCAGCTTCCACACCGATCCACCCGACTGGCTGGAATAATGCAGCAGTTTATGCTCGTTCAGGTCATCAATCTTCTGGGGGCGTCCGTATTTCTGGATATACCCCGGTGATGCGATCATCCGCTTCGTCGTTTCGGTCAGTTTGCGTGCCCGCAGTGTGCTGTCTTCCAGCTCGCCAATGCGGATCGCCATGTCGAACCCTTCAGAAATCAGTTCTACATAGCGGTTGTTCAGCACCATGTTGACTGTGATATCTGGGAACTCATCTAGGAAACTGCCCAGAACCGGGCTGAGGTGATTAACCCCGAAATCCGTCGCGACAGAGATACGCAACAACCCCGAAGGATCGCTCTGCATCGAGCTGACCAGCGCATCCGCCTCGCCAGCATCATTCAGAACACGCAACGCCCGGTCGTAATAGGCCAGACCGATCTCGGTCGGGCTGACGCGCCGTGTCGTCCTGTTCAGCAGGCGGGCCCCCAAGCGCGCCTCCAGCGAAGACACATGCTTGGACACGGCGGATTTGGAAATCCCCATCTTGCGCGCAGCATCGGTAAACCCCCCTTGATCCACCACAGTGGCGAAGGCTTCCATTTCAGTCAGGCGATCCATTAACACATACCTCTGCTCGTTCTCGTTGACAGCAGATATGGCCGCAGAATTAGGCGCAACTTAGGCGACCTATAGACAATATCGAGGTTTCATCACGGATCGTTCAGATGTTGGAAACACAGAAACAGAGGTTCCCATAGCGGGCTTTTGTGTCCGTCTCAGAACAGGCTGCCCTGCTCCGACTTTGGCTTCTTCGGTGTGGTCTTCTTTGCCGTCTTCGGACCGGTTTCCCCGGCACTGACATGCAGTCGCCCATCCGCGAACTCGATCTCCAGTGCCTTGGCGTCACCTGCCGCCTTGCACGTTGTGACCAAGGCACCATCGCCCCGCACCACCGCATACCCGCGTTCCAGCGTCGCCTTGTATCCCAGAGTCTCTCTCAGGCGGTCCAGACCTGTCAGCGTATCGCGCCAGCCTCTGATTTGTCGCACGCCGACATCACGCAGCCTGTTCGACATGCGGGCCAACACTTCCTTATGTCGGATGACTTCGGCGCCCGGCTGCACTCTCTCCAGCCGCGCGGCTACGACTTCCAGACGCCGCCTGTCGTCCTGAGTCGCCCGGCCCAGCGCCGGACCCAGCCGCGCACTCAGCCCATTCAACCGACGCACATCGGCTTGAATCGCACGGCGCAACACAGCCGGGCGCAGGCTTCCTGCGGCCTCGGACAGCTTTACCCGTCGTACCTGCACACCACGCATCAATGCCGCGGGCAGGCGCTCGCCCCAGATATCCAGCCGCTGTCGCGGGCCATCCAGCAGGCTGTCAGCACGCGGCAGCGCCCGCGACAAATCACGCAGGCGTTGCCCACGCTGCCCCACCCCCCCCGTCAACGCACGGGTAAGCCGGGCATCCATCCCATCAAGCCACGCCATCAATTCCAGCCGCACAGGCACGGCCAGTTCCGCCGCCGCCGTCGGTGTCGGCGCGCGCTGATCAGACGCATAGTCGATCAATGTCGTGTCGGTTTCGTGCCCCACCGCCGAAATCAATGGAATCTCGGACGCCGCTGCGGCCCGCACCACGATCTCTTCGTTAAAGCCCCACAGATCCTCGATCGACCCACCGCCACGCGCGACGATGATCAAATCGGGCCGGGGCAATGCTCCGCCGGGCGTCAATGCATTGAAACCTGTAATCGCGTTCGCCACCTCCGGCGCACAGTTTGCCCCCTGAACCGCGACGGGCCAGATCAGAACCTTGCGCGGGAACCGGTCGCGCAACCGGTGCAGAATATCACGGATAACCGCACCCGACGGCGATGTAACAACGCCAATGATCTCTGGCAGGTAGGGCAATCGCTGCTTGCGCTCTGGCGCGAACAGCCCTTCAGCCCCCAACGCCGCCTTGCGCTTTTCCAGCATCGCCATCAGCGCACCAGCACCCGCAACGGCGACTTCCTCGACATTCATGTTGTACTTGGATTGCTGACCAAAGGCAGTCAGCCGACCCGTCACGACAACCTCCATGCCTTCCTCGGGGACCACCGACAACTTGGCCACCTGGCCTTTCCATGTGGTGCATGCCAGAACGTTCCGGTCATCCTTGACGTCATAATAGAGGTGGCCCGAACGCGCCTTGAACACGCGCCCCACTTCGCCACGCACACGCACACGCCCAAAGGTCCCTTCGAGCGTGCGCTTCACTTCGCCGGAAATCTCCGAGACGGAATATTCCGGTATATTTTGGCCCGGTGCCGGGTCATCAATGAGGTCAGACATGCCCCATCAATGCCCGATCCCGAACCGATTGCAAAGAGGTCAGGCCGCGCGTTGGCGGTGTTTGCCTTCCGCGATCTCCTCGATCAACTTGGCGCTGAACGCCTCCAGATCACCCGGGTTGCGGCTGCTCACCAGCCCCTGATCCACGACAACGGCCTCGTCATGCCATTTGCCGCCCGCATTTTCGACGTCCTTGCGGATCGAATGGTACGAGGTGACATCCCGTCCCTTGACGATCTCTGCCTCAATCAGCAGCCACGGTGCGTGACAAATTGCGCCAATGGGTTTTTTCGCACCCCAGAACGACCGGACAAAGCGCACAGCGTCCTCGTTCACACGCAGTAGGTCTGGGTTGATCTGCCCACCGGGCAGCACAAGCGCGTCGTAGTCGGCAGGATCCACTGCATCCAGCTTGTGGTCGACCTTGACCATGTCGCCCCAGTCATCACCACTCCAGCCGCGTATCTCGGCACCGTCGGGTGCGATCACATGCACCTCGGCACCTGCGTTGCGCAGCGCGTCGCGTGGGTGCTCAAGCTCAGATTGCTCAAAGCCGTTTGTGGCAAGGATTGCGACCTTACTATTGGAAATATCAGTCATGGTATGCTCCTTTCGGGCTCGTTTTCATCTGTGGGGGCAACGCATGGCCGCACGGCATGTTCCACTGATCTTCGCAATCCTTGCCTCGCAAGCGCGCGCACCCTATTCAGTGCCGGACAATGAAAATGCGGCAAGGCACACAGCACATGAACATCCTGATCCTCGGCAGCGGCGGGCGTGAACACAGCCTCGCGTGGGCTGTCCTGCAAAACCCAAAATGCGACCGGCTGATCGTCGCCCCCGGCAATGCCGGGATTAGCCAGATCGCGGAATGCGCCGCAATCGACATCATGGCCCCCGGCGCTGTCGTCAGCTTCGCCGAAGAGGAATCGATCGACCTTGTGATTGTCGGACCAGAGGCACCACTGGCCGCAGGTGTGGCCGATCGGCTGCGCGAGGCGGGTATTCTCACCTTCGGGCCGTCAGCGGCCGCCGCTCAGCTAGAGGCCTCCAAAAGCTTTACCAAGGAAATCTGTGATGCCGCGAACGCGCCCACAGCGGCCTATGGTCACTTTACCGACGCCGCCGCAGCCCACGCCCATGTCGACGCCACAGGCGCACCCATCGTGATCAAGGCCGACGGCCTTGCCGCTGGCAAGGGGGTGATCATCGCCGAAACCGTGGACGAGGCACACGCCGCGATTGACGATATGTTTGGCGGAACCTTCGGCAGTGCTGGTGCCGAAGTGGTGATCGAGGAATTCATGCAGGGCGAAGAAGCATCGCTGTTTGTCCTGTGCGACGGCACCGACATCCTGTCGATCGGCACCGCACAGGATCACAAACGCGTGGGCGAGGGCGATACCGGCCCCAATACCGGCGGTATGGGCGCCTACTCGCCTGCCCCCGTACTCAGCCCCGAAATCGAAGCCCGCGCAATGGATGAAATCATCCGTCCGACAATGGCCGAAATGGCCAAACGCGGCATGCCCTTTCAGGGTGTGCTCTACGCCGGTCTGATGATCGAGGACGGTATGCCCCGTCTGGTGGAATACAACGTGCGCTTTGGGGATCCCGAATGTCAGGTCCTGATGATGCGCCTTGGCGCGCAAGTGATGGACCTGCTGCACGCCGCCGCTGATGGACGGCTGGCAGAGTGTCAGGTGCAATGGGCCGACGATCATGCCCTGACGGTCGTTCTGGCCGCAGATGGCTATCCCGGCGACTATCAGAAGGGCAGCGTCATTCGCGGGCTGAACACCTGTCCCGAGGACAGCTTCAACATGGTTTTTCACGCCGGCACCACGCGCAAGGACGGGCATATAACGGCCACAGGCGGGCGTGTGCTGAATGTCACCGCGCGCGGCACCACGCTCCGCGAGGCGGCGGACCGCGCTTATGCAATGGTTGATACCATCGACTGGCCACAGGGATTCTGCCGGCGCGATATCGGCTGGCGCGCCCTGTGATCATCCGCGACAAGCCCGGTTTGCTGCAACTGCTCTTTGCAGTGCGCGGCTCAGTCCTGCCCCGGATATTGCCGCGCATCACCGGTGTCACGCTCTTTGCCGCAATGCTGGTCGTGGTGGACAGAAATTACATCGTTCTGCCACACACCAACGCCGCGCCATTCGCAGTATTCGGCATCGCCCTGTCGCTGTTCTTGGGGTTTCGCAACAACGCCGCCCATGACCGCTGGTGGGAGGGACGGCGATTGTGGGGCCAGCTGATCGCAGACCTGCGGACACTGGCGCGTGAGCTGCGCGTGTTCCTGCCAAAGCCCGAAGATCGACACAACATCCTGCGGTTGGCCATCGGATTCGCACATGCGCATCGACTGAATCTGCGTCAGCTACCGGCCCGCGCGGCCCCGGCACAATGGCTACCGGCAGAGGACACCGCCACACCACACCCGCCCTGCACCATGCTGGATCACATCACCGACGTGATCGCGGATGCCGCACCCGACGGATTCGCCCGTCGCGCCCTGACCGAACGGCTGGGATCGCTGGCGCGCGCGCAGGCCGGATGCGAAAGGCTGGCCACCACGCCGCTGCCTTATGTCTATTCACTGCTGATTTTCCGCACGACCTATCTCTATTGCTTTCTCATTCCCTTCGGCCTGATCGAAACCGCCGGATGGCTGACACCACTCTTTGTCGCGATTATGGCCTATATCTTCTTCGGGCTGGCCGAAGTGACCGAAGAACTGGCCCATCCGTTTGGCGAAACAGTCAACGGCTTGCCCCTAGATGCAATGTGCCGGACCATCGAAATCAGCCTCGCGCCCCATCTGGGCACACCCGTCCCAAAACCAATGCAAGCCGACCGATTCTACCTGAGTTAAGGAGAGAGAGCCGTGGACCGCATCAGCCTGAAACCTGCGCTTCTGGCCCGGCGCGTCAGTTACGAAATCGCTCCGACTTACGTGGCACAATACGCCAAAGACGGAACCGAAAATTGGCGCACAGACTTCGGTGATCTGACATCGCTTAACTTTGTGCTGCATACCATCGGCGGCAACCGGATGCGGCGTCTGGATCTAGTGACCAATGAGGGGCGTAAATCCATCGCGCTTAACCTTGGTATTCGCGTCGGGCGCGACGATCCTGATCGCGTCGCAATCCGTCAGGTGCACAGTGCCGTTGCCGATGCAGTTTATGCCGCGCGTCCCGATATTCAGGTCGCGTTGGGCGAACAAGGGGCCGCGCGCATTGCGATGTTTGTCGTTGGCGTGATGACCCTACTCTTTGGGATCGGCATGTGCATTGCCATGTTCGTCACCAACGTATCGATGGACCGGGCTGTCGGTGTGGCGGTGCCCATCGGGCTCATGGTCGTGTTGGGTGGTTTCTTTGCGCACAAGTACGCCCCGTGGCGCGAAGCGGTCACGCTATCGATTCAGGCATTTGCCGTGATGATGGCCGCTGATGCAGCATCGCCGCCCGTGCCCTCGGCTTAGTCGCCGCAGACCATCGCCCGTGTCAGGCTCTCTTTACCAGTGTAAGGTGCCACCGCCCGCGTCGTCAGCCCTTTGTCGGTATAAGTGGTCGCCATCACCTGTGACCAGTCCGCATTGGCAGTGATCATTTCGTGCAGTCCGCCGCAGGACCGAACGCCGCCCGGTATATCGGGCCACCCGATACGGTGATTGGTCAGCCCGTCCAGATCGGCCAGATGGTGCAGCTTACCATCGCTGAACCGCCATAGACGCAGCCGCTTGGTCAAATGCGGGCGGTCAATATAGGCGATCTCCACCTGCCCGTCCCCATCCAGATCAGCAGCGCCGATTGGTGCCAGCCAGCGAAACGCCTGACCGATATAGGGCGTGGCATCAATCAGGCCAGCGCCGTCATATAGCGATAGTCGCGCGCCCCGGCTCACATCTGATTCGACGACCATGACGGCGCGTTGTTGGTTCGCCCCTAACACGATCACGCGCGGGGTCACATCCTCGAACACGCGGGTATCTGGCAGCGTGATCTTGCGCTTTTCGATCCTCAGACCAGCGCAGCCGACACAAGTATTGACCCGAATGACAAGCGCACCCCACTCCTCGGCATCCCCAAGGACCCCATGCTGATAGCGCGTCGTAGGATCGGCGTAGTCGGCCCAGAGCACCTCTTGGCCGACACCGGATTCCTGAGCGGCCATCGGGGGGGCGCACAACAGCAACAGGGCGATGATATATCGCCCCAGCCGCATCTCAGATTTGCTTTTCAGGCATCTGCACGATCAGACCGTCCAGCGCATCCGTCACCTTCAACTGGCAGGTCAGGCGCGACCGCTCTGGATCCGGCTCAAAAGCAAAGTCGAGCATGTCCTCTTCCATGTCGTCCTTGGCGGGCAGTTTCTCCACCCAGTCGGGCACAACGTAGACATGACATGTCGAGCAGGCGCAGGCACCGCCACAATCCGCCTCGATACCCGGAATGTTATTGTCCCGCGCACCTTCCATGACGGTCAGCCCGTTGGCCACATCGACCACATGCTCGGTACCGTTATGCTCGATATAGGTGATTTTCGCCATGATCGCAGGCTCCCTTCATTCAAATCCCGCGGGAGTCGTATCCCCCCCAGATGGGCCAGACCAGCCCCTTTTGCGACCTCTCACGATCAGAGTTGCGACAAAATCAAGATTTTCCCCTTTTGTTCGCAACATCTTGGCACGCGCGCCACTCATCGCCGCCTTTCCCACTCTGACAAAAGCAGATAGTCTGCACCGCAAAACCCGCTCCAGAGGCCCGAGCATAGATGCGCCGAAACATTCCCTTGCTGCTGATGGCGGTCAGCCTGCTGTCGGGCTGTGACGCGCCCCTGCCCGGCGGTGCCAAAGAACCGGCTCTGGTCCAGACGCTGGCCGAGGCACCGCCCGGGGCCGCCCCCGGCACCTGCTGGGGCAAGGTGGTCACACCCGCCGTGATCGAAACAGTCACCGATCAGATCATCCTCCAACCTGCCGAAGTGCTGGCCGATGGGACCGTTGTCGCCCCCGCCGTCTACAAGACAGAGACCCGGCAGGCCATCGTGCAAGAGCGCAAAGTAACGTGGTTTGAAACCCCTTGTGCGGCAGACCTCACGCCTGAATTTGTCTCGACGCTGCAACGCGCGCTCATGGCGCGAAACCTCTATCGTGGGCAAATCACCGGTATGATGGATTCCCGGACCCGCGCCGCCGTTCGCCGCTATCAAAAGCCCGAGGGACTGGACAGCGGCATCCTGTCATTGGCGGCCGCCCGACAGCTGGGGCTGGTCGCGGTGGAACGAGGCTGAGGCCCGTAGGCCGGGCTTCAGCCCGGCACGCGGCTCAGGTCGAACCATCCTTACCGCCGCGCCTCAACAGCCTTGATCGTCGCGGCCACACGCTGCCCAATGACCCGACTGCCTTTTAACGACGGGTGTATCATATCCAGCGCGTGGAACGACATGTCTCCGTGCGGCACCAGATCAGCGACCGACACGTAGTAAAACCCATCTACCAGACCGGCCAGCCGCTTCAGCCGCCGCTCAAGCTCGTCCCCGTCGTCGCGGCAATGTTCAATCGGAGACCCTGCACCGGGGCTGCGCAAATAGCCCACATAGGCCACCTTGGCCCCGGTTTTACGCAATTTCACGATCAGCTTGGCGATCTCGCCGCCATTACCCTTTTTTGTGACCAGTTGATCCATCCGCCGGTGGCACCGGCTGCACCCGCACCCCAGCCACAGATCGTTGCCCCCACCATTCAGCACGATCCAGTCCCAGTCGCCTTTTCTGTACTGCCGCCCGATATTCAGACCCATCGCGCCGGTGATCGGCAGCCGATAGATGATTCGCGCGCCCATGACGGACTGATCCGTGACCTTCGCCCCCAAGGCACGCGCGATCGAATGTGACACCGCCCGCCGGGACAGCCGATGCGAGGCCATCATCGAATCGCCCATCGCCAGAATGCGCAGTGGCTCTGCCGCTTGCGTGAACGTGTTGGGAAACATCACCGAAACGGCGGTGACAAGCGCCAGTAGATAGCGTCGCATGGGCGGGGTTACTCTCTTGCAGCTGCTCAAAAATCGGGGCTCTAGCGGCCCATTTCAGGCGCAGACTACCCTTTGCGGACCACATCTCGCAACCATAGATTGCTCGGCAGGTTTAGGCGATCCCGCCCTTGATCAGCCGCTCTGCCAATTGCGCATAGGCATCGGCCATCGGACCGCTGCCCGCAGCAACAGGTGTCCCACTATCTCCCGCCAGCCGTGTGTCCAGATCAATTGGCAACGCACCCAGAAACGGCAGGTCCATTTTCTTCGCCTCGGCCTCGACCCCACCATGTCCAAAGATATGCGCCTCATTTCCGCATTCAGGACAGACATAGGTCGACATATTCTCGATCAGACCCAACACCGGTGTTTTCAGCGTCTTGAACATATCCATCGCCTTGCGTGCATCCAGCAACGCCACATCCTGCGGCGTCGATACCACGATCGCTCCGGTTGGCTCTGCCTTTTGGCACAGCGTTAGCTGCACATCCCCCGTACCCGGCGGCAAATCCACGATTAACACATCCAGATCGCCCCAGTTCACCTGAGAGATCATCTGTTGCAACGCCCCCATCAGCATTGGACCACGCCAGACTACGGCCTTGTCCGGGTCCAGCATCAGACCAATGGACATCATCGTGACACCATGCGCATGCAGCGGCTCGATGATCTTGCCATCAGGGCTGGCCGGGCGTTTACTTACGCCCATCATGCGCGGCTGACTGGGTCCATAAATATCCGCATCCAGCAGACCTACCCGGCGGCCGACCCGCGCCAGTGCCACCGCCAGATTGGATGACACCGTGGATTTCCCCACGCCGCCCTTACCAGATCCGATGGCGATGATCGACGCAACACTCGCAGGCTTGAGGCTGGCTTGCGTTGGCTTGGGGTGGCCGCCGATCTTTAGGCTAGGTGGCGCACCTGCTGGGCCACCCGCGGCGGGCGGTGCCTTGGCCGCCGGTCCGTGCGCGGTCAATGCGACGCTGACGCCCGTCACACCGTCCAGCTCTGCGACCGCCCGCTCGGCAGCGGCACGCAGCGGCTCCATCTGGCGGGCAACGTCCGGGCTGGGGGCTTCGATAACGAATCGCACCTGCGCGCCTTCGACACTCAGCGCGCGGACCATATCGCGGCCGATCAGCGTCCCCCCATCGGGCAGTTCCAACTCGGCCAGCCGGGCTTCTACTTGGGCGCGCGTCACACTCATGCCTGATCTCCTGTCATTGATGCCGCAATAGGTGGCAGTTTTTCCAGCGAGGGCAAGGGCGATACCAACCATGCCTAAAAAATGTACTGTTTGCCTGACTTTAGGTCAGCGTTACTTATGCGTTTGCTGCATAGCGGCATTGAGGTTTTCCACTATTGTGCATGCGCAGCATTTTCATATCTATTGGCAACAAGAGAACATGACGGCCCGCCGAAAGCGCGCCATGAGAAACACGAAAGTAGAGAACAGCGATGATTATCGCATCCAATGCCCTGGTTCGCCGCTCCGGCCACAGCCGCACCCTGATCCAAGCGTGGAATCAGATGCGCCTGATGATCGCCAAGCGCCGCGCCTATGTGAACACGGTCAAAACGCTTTCTACGCTGACCGATCGCGAACTCAGCGATCTGGGAATCATCCGCAGCCAGATTGCCGCAAAGGCATCCGATTGCGTCTACGGAACACGCCACACGGCGTAACGACATCAGGTGTCCCGCTCCTCCTCCCTAGGGGCATTTGATATGGCTGCAGCCCCGCTCCTCCTCCCTAGGGGTTGCAGCCCAAAATACCCGGGCCTTTGTGGGTCCACACCAGATCCGTCGGCTCGCTCCTCCCCTGAGCCCTCGGTTAATAGAACGGCGGCACCGCTCCTCCCCTGGTGCCGCCGTTTTTTTTGTTTTAGACAAAGTATTCCGTTGGCTTGAAACGCACTTACATTTCACCTGCCAAGCATTCAAAGAACCATTTCCAAGAAGATTATTGAGCTCACTCTTCATACCTTCTTATAAAAAACGTTGCGTCCCTGTAGTGGGCTTCCGTCCTTAATGCATTCAACAATTGAGTCTGGTAATCATCCCCGTCAGAAAGCGAAAATTCCTCGCCCAACTTAGGCCTCTCGAGGCCAACATAAACCATATATTTACCTTGAGGCATGTTCGCCTTTCCCCAAGGCACACCTTCCAGAATAGGTAAAAACGTATCTTCTGGACCGATGACAAAGCCCTTAGGATGAATATCTGGCGACTTTTCATCAAGGACGACTTCAACCATAAATCCGCCTGTTCCGGTCCAGTTAAACGCCGTAGCGGCGAAGCTTCCGATGTAACCCTCGATCTCGCCCCATTCGTCAGTATAGCATTCATAAAATGTCGAAAATCCACCCGCATAAATGGACGTTTCGTAAAATATCACATCATCGGTATTGCTGACATCGACATAGCCGTTGGGCGGCCCCTCATCCAGATCGGGGCAGGCGCTTACCGCTCCGGAAAATACAATAGCAGTGGCAGCAATACATGCAGATCCACGAAATAGATTTCGCACTATAATTCCCCCATAAATAGCGGGGATGCTAACAAAATATATCAACCAACCAAGTTTTGAATTTATCGGTTGAACGACACCCCCAAGTGTCACCTACCCTTCAGGCTCAGACGTGATCGGACCTTCGACAGCAGGCGGCGGAACATCCAGCAGATCCAGTGCATCAAAACCACCGAGAATGGCATCGACCGCAATCGTGGCCAGAATAATTCCCATCACCCGGCTGATGACGCTGGCGCCGCTGTTTCCGATCAACCGGTGCACCGCGCTCGCCATGATCAACAGTATCAACGTGATGATTAAAACAACGACCAGCAGCCCGGCCGTGATCGCCTGATCCCGGATGGATTCAGTGTGATTGTCGGTCAACACCACCACCGCCAGCATGGCACCCGGCGACGCAATAGATGGCATGGCTAGCGGAAATACCGCACCGGCAAGGTGACCGCCCTCGGCCTCTTCGATCTCTCGGGCGGGTTTGGAGTCGCCAAATATCATCGTCAGGGCAAAGAGGAACAGAATCACCCCACCCGCGATCTGAAACGACCCAAGCCGCAGGCCGAGCGCCTCTAGCAGCGCCTGCCCACCAACCAGAAAACCGAGCAAGACGAACGTCGCGATGATGACCCCGCGCACCGCGAAACGCCGGTGCAGTTTTCTGGGAACGCCGCGCACCGCAAACAGGAAAACAGGGATAGTCCCAACCGGGTCAATCACCACCAGCAGTGTCACAAAATCCAATATAATCGGCGTCCAGTCCAACATTCATCCTTTCACTCTTGCACGGCGGAAATCATACCCAAAATTCCAACCGATGTATTGCTCGTTTCTAGTCATAGCCCCGCATGAGGGCAAAGCCCCAACTTGGTCCTGGCCGTGGCAATGCTGACAAACTTTGACCTAGCTAGGTAATCTGTGTACTTGTGCACTGTGGTTGACAGAAATCGTCGTCGCTGTGCTGCCGACACCGATTAACCATGGTATTTCGAAAAATGTAGCTCTCGTCCTGTGTCAATCCAAATGCACAGGCATGGATGTGTCGTTTACCCCAGCTTGCAGCGCGGGGAATTTCACGCACAAGAAAGGTTGCAACCATTGGCAAACAGCGATCTCAACGAAAGATTGGGAACCCGCATAAAATCTGACAATGGGTTTCTGCGCAATCCCAGCAGCCGTTTCCGAATAGCCATCCTTTTGGCCATCACTCTGACACTCAGCGCATTCGTCTATGTCTTCAATGCCTGAACCAATATCACGCAATCAAGCCCTGTTCAAAGAGGAACCCGACAATGTCATTCAATGCCCTGTTCTCGAAAGAAATCGAATTGCGCAAAACCAAGGAAGACGCGGAAACCAAAGGCGCACCCGCCGCCAAGATTAATGCCAAGCCGGATGAAAAAGACAGCTAAACCCGAGGCATCTCTGCGCGCCTCGCCAGCGGGGCGCGCATCTGGATTTTGGCCGGGGTCCGGCCTCAGGCCACCCCGGTCCTCAGCACATCATGGATATGCACCAGCCCAAGCAGCGCACCATCCTCGCCGACGACGAAGAGCGCGCTGATTTTCTGGGCGTTCATCACGCCCAGCGCCTCTGACAACAGCGCATCGGGCCGTGTGGTGCGCGGTCCGCGCGTGGCAACCTCGCCTGCCTCGCGTTCCATCAAATGCGCCAGATTGCGACGCAAATCGCCATCGGTAATCACACCCGTCAACATGCCGCGCTCGACGATGGCAGCAACGCCAAACCCTTTGGCAGTCATTTCGATCAGTGTTTCGCCCATTCCGGTATGCTCGTGAACCACCGGTAGCGCGTCACCGGTGTGCATGACGGCACCGACCGTCAACAGCTGCGCCCCTAACGTCCCGCCAGGGTGGAACGCCAGAAAATTCTCTCGCTCGAATCCGCGTAGCTTCATCAACGCCACCGCCAATGCATCGCCCAGCGCCATGGTGCAGGTCGTGCTGGTCGTGGGTGCCATGCCAATGCCGCAGGCCTCTGGCGCATCCGGCAACAGCAGCAGATGATCGGCCTGCGCCGCCAATGTGCTGCCCGCGTTCTTGGTCACGGCGATCAACGGGATCGAGAACCGCCGTGTATGGGCAATAATGTCCGCCAGTTCGCGTGTCTCACCCGAGTTCGAAATCAGGATCACCGCATCCTCGGACGTGATCATGCCCAGATCGCCATGGCTGGCTTCGCCCGGATGGACCGCCTGCGCCGGGGTGCCGGTGCTGGCCATCGTGGCCGCGATCTTGTGCGCGACATGGCCCGATTTTCCCATGCCCGATACGATGACCCTGCCAGCCACGTCCAGCAACACCTCGACTGCCGCCTCGAAATCGGGGGGCATTGCATCGCGCATCGCCAAGAGCGCCGCAGCTTCAATGGCGAGAACATCTCGCGCGATCTCTGTCGGGCTGGGCTCTTGGGTCATGCGTGTCGCTCCTGTCGCTTTGGCAGGGTGATACCGTGCCACCCCGCCCGAGGAAAGCCCCGGCACCTGTTCCGCCTGCTTTGTACCTTTGGCAGAGAGGTACAATCGCGCTCTATACAGGATCACGGTGCGGTACTAACGTCCGGCCATGACCGATGCTGACATTCTCGACAGCCGCTATTCCTGGACGCGCCTCGCCATCTCTTTGGTGATCGCAGCGGTGGGCAGTGCAGGGATGTGGTCGATCGTTCTGGTGATGCCGGGGGTGCAGGCCGAATTCGGGCTGGAACGCGCCGACGCATCGCTGCCCTACACGGTGTTTATGATTGCCTTTGCTTTTGGCAATTTCGTGGTTGGGCGGGTAGTGGACCGGTTCGGCGTGACCTCGGCCCTGATCGGATCGGCAATCTTGATTGGCGGCTCGATGGCGCTGGTGGCGGTGTCTCCGACGGCGACGGCCGTCATCGCACTGCACGCTGTGATCGGCCTCGGTACTGCGGTCACATTCGGCCCACTCATGGCGGATGTATCCCTATGGTTCATGCGTCGACGTGGGATCGCCGTGGCCGTCACGGCCAGTGGCAATTATGTTGCTGGTGCCTTTTGGCCGCTTGTCCTCAGCGGCGTGCTGGCGTCCGATGGCTGGCGCGCGGTCTACATGCTGCTGGCAATCCTTGTGCCGTGCCTGATGATACCGCTTTCGCTGCTGTTGCGCCGCCGGGTGCCCGATGGGGCGCTGCGCCATTCCGACACCCTGTCAGGACAGCGCGCCGGTGCGTCCGGTATCAGCCCGCGCATGTTGCAATACATGCTGGCCGTGGCCGGTATGGGATGTTGCATAGCCATGGCCATGCCGCAGGTCCATATCGTCAGCCTGTGTGTCGATATGGGATTCGGCGCGGTCGCAGGTGGGCAGATGCTGTCGCTGATGCTTTTCGGCGGGGTCATCTCGCGGCTCTTTTTCGGGATGGTGGCCGACAGGCTGGGCGGTGTGCGCACTGTGCTGATCAGCGCTGGCCTGCAATGTGCCGCGCTCTTTCTCTATCTGCCCGCGGGTGGATTGGTGTCGCTATACACTGTGTCGCTGGTCTTTGGTCTGTCGCAGGGCGGGATCGTGCCCAGCTATACGCTTGTGGTGCGTGAATACATGCCCTCGCGCGAGGCGGGTCGCCGTGTGGGATTCGTGATGATGTCCACCGTCGGCGGTATGGCCATCGGCGGCTGGATGTCGGGATGGATCTACGACATGACGGGCAGCTATCAGGCCGCGTTCCTAAATGGTATTGCGTTCAATTTCCTGAACATCGCAATCATGGTCACGATCCTGCTGCGCACGCGCAAGCGCAAAGAACCGCAGGCCGTGGCAGCCTGACAGCAGGTTTTCCGCGTATTTAACAAAGAAGACGCGCCGGTCAGTCCCCCGGGATATTCCGCATATGCCGTTCGCCACGCGCTGCCGACAATGCGATCTGCTTTTGCCGCTCGCGAAACCTGTCTTTGTCCGCTTCTGACGTTTCACCCGCACATTGGTGACAGGAAACACCTTTCTCGAACTCTGGTCGCGCGGTGTCCTCGGGAAGGATCGGACGGCGGCATGCATGGCACAGCTCATGCGATCCCACCTGCAAACCGTGCCCGACCGACACCCGACCATCAAAAACAAAGCACTCGCCCTGCCACGCGCTTTGCGCCTCGGGCACCTCTTCTAGATACTTCAGGATGCCACCCTTCAGGTGATAGACATCCTCGACCCCCTGCCCCAGCAGATAGTTCGTGCTTTTCTCGCAGCGGATACCGCCGGTGCAGAACATCGCAATCCGCTTATTGTGAAAACGTTCCTTGTTCTTCTCCCACCACGCGGGAAAGTCGCGAAAGCTGTCGGTTTTCGGATCAATCGCACCGTCAAACGTGCCAATCGCCACTTCGTAATCGTTGCGCGTGTCGATGACTGCGACATCCGGGCTGGAAATCAACGCATTCCAATCGCACGGGTCGACATAATGGCCGACGGCGCTGACCGGATCGACATCCGGCTGACCCATCGTGACGATTTCCCGCTTTAGCCGTACCCTGAGGCGGCCAAAGGGACGGAATTCACTATGACTTTCCTTGTGCTCCAACCCGCTGCACCCCGGCAGGCTGCGCAGATGCGCCAATACCGCGTCAATCCCCGCACGCGATCCGGCAATGGTCCCGTTCAGCCCCTCGCCTGCCAGCAACAGAATCCCGGTGATCCCTTCACGCTCGCACAGCGCCAACAGCGGCGCACGCAGCGCCGCAGGGTCATCAAACCGGGTGAAGTGATAAAGAGCAGCGATCGTATACATGGGCCGGGTCTCTACGCTCTCATGGCCCATCGAACAAGGGGCATGGTTGACGCAGGCCCTGCCGCTGCCTACCCATGACACGAGCAGCAAGGAGAGCCGCATGACACACGCCCTGATCGTGATCGACGTCCAGAACGATTTTTGCCCCCGTGGTGCGCTGGCTGTATCGGGTGGTGCTGATATTGTCGCAGGCATCAATACGCGCATGGCCGACGCGGACGCGGTGATCCTGACGCAGGACTGGCACCCGGCGGGGCATTCATCCTTTGCTTCGTCCCATCCGGGCAAGGCCGCGATGGAAATGACAGAAATGCCCTATGGCCCACAGGTCCTATGGCCGGATCACTGCATTCAGGGCAGTGCAGGCGCCGCGTTTCACGATGCACTGAACACCGACCGCGCCGATATGATCATCCGCAAAGGCTTTAATCCCGCCATCGACAGCTATTCCGCGTTTTTCGAGAATGATCATACGACTCCAACCGGGCTGCACGGCTATTTGCAGACCCGCGGCATCGACACGCTGACCATGGTTGGGTTGGCAACCGATTTTTGTGTGGCCTATTCGGCAGAAGATGCCGCACGTCTGGGTTATTCGGTCACTGTTGAAACGCCGCTTTGCCGGGGTATTGATCTCGATGGTTCTATGGCAGCGGCACGAACCCGCATGCAGTCAGCAGGCGTCAGGCTGCGCGACTGAGATACGCGAATCGGCGCAGACCCAGCCAGCGCCCGAACCCCGCGCCCATTGCCGCACCTGCAAGGTCAGCCAGACCATCGCTGAACTCGGCATATCGGCCCACTTGCGGCTGTATCACTTCGATCAGCCCGCCATAGACAGTGGCCGCTGCAAAGATCAGCCACGCATGGCGCGGGTAAACCCAGCTAAGCGGAAACGCCAACGCCGCGAACCCGATCAGGTGATGCAGTTTATCCGAACCCGGCAAATCCTGCTGCTCTGGCATCGGACTCAGCGTCGCAAATCCCACCACCAGAAACAGGGCGATACTCACTGCCCAAGCCCGCCTGCGATACCTGACTCTGCCTGCTGTATTGACCATGCTGTTACCGCTACTCTCTACCATCTTGCGCTGGTCTGGACCAACTGGGCCAATACCGCAAGCAACGCCATCACGAACGGCGATAATACGCACATCCACGTGCATACCGCCTTGGCACTCGCCAAATCGCCGCGTCGTGTATATGACGTTTCCGATTGCGCCCGGCAGGGTCCTGTATTGCGGAAAGAGATTTAGATGACGCGCAAAATTTTCGGTACCGACGGCATTCGCGGCACTGCCAACACATATCCCATGACCGCCGACAACGCGTTGCGTATCGGCGCGGCGGCAGGGCGCCACTTTCGACGAGACAAATCCAACGGTCACCGCGTCGTGATTGGCAAGGATACCCGCCGCTCAGGTTATATGCTGGAAAACGCACTGACTGCCGGGCTGACCTCAACCGGGATGAATGTTCTGCTGCTCGGCCCGGTACCCACACCTGCCGTCGGACTATTGACCCGGTCCATGCGCGCAGATCTGGGCATTATGATCTCGGCCAGCCATAATCCGCACTATGACAACGGGATCAAATTCTTTGGTCCTGACGGGTTCAAGCTGGACGACGATTCCGAGGCCGAGATCGAACGTATTCTGGCAGGCGATATCGCGCCGGTGCAGCCAGTGAATATTGGCCGCGCCAAACGGATCGAACACGGTCAGGGCCGGTATGTCGAGTATGCCAAGACAACCATTCCTCGCGAAGTACGCCTCAGCGGGCTCAAGGTGGTGGTGGATTGTGCGAACGGCGCCGCTCACCGCGCCGCCCCCGAGGTGCTGTGGGAACTGGGTGCCGATGTCGTCCCGATCGGAGTTGCTCCGAACGGATACAACATCAACCTCGATTGCGGCTCGACCAGCCCGCAGACCGCAGTCGCCGCAGTCCGAGAGCATGGCGCAGATCTGGGTATATGTCTGGATGGCGACGCCGACAGGATCATCATCATCGATGAGGCCGGCACCGTCGCCGATGGCGATCAGATCATGGCGCTCTTTGCTGGAATGTGGGCCGACACTGGTATGCTGCGCGGCGAAACACTGGTCACCACCGTGATGTCGAACCTCGGACTGGAACGGTACTGCAACGGGCGTGGCCTTACGATGGAACGCACGAATGTCGGCGACCGACACGTGGTCGCGCGGATGCGCGAGGGTGGTTTCAATCTGGGTGGCGAACAGTCGGGCCATATCGTGATGACCGACTACGCCACCACCGGCGATGGGCTGATCGCCGGACTGCAATTCCTGGCAGCGATGGTAAAATCTGGCAAACCCGCGAGCGAACTCATCCGCAATTTCGAGGCAGTGCCGCAGATGCTGGAGAACGTGAAATTCAGCCCCGGCGCCGATCCGCTTGGCTCGAATGTTGTATCGGCCTTGATTGCAGATCAGGAACAGCGGATCGCGGGTCAGGGTCGCATCCTGATCCGCAAATCCGGGACCGAGCCGCTGATCCGTGTGATGGCCGAGTGCGAGGATGAAGCCCTGCTAAAGGATGTGGTCCATACCATCGCCGATTCAGTACGCGAGGCGGGCAAAACCTGAAACGACGGCCCGCTTCGTTGAAAACACGTGGGCCGCTTCACCGAATCTACGGTGTCGAAACGACAGAAAACTAGCGACGCGCGTCCCAGCTGGCCGAGGCGTGATGCCGGGTATAGAATTCACCCATTAACCCCACCACGATAAATACGATCCCAACTGTCACCGGATACTCGATTGATGAATTTCGGGGAATGTAATTGACGAAGACAAACCCGCGCGACTGATCAATCAGATGAAACAGCGGGTTCCAGTCAAACATCGCCAGCATGGTCGGCGGCAGCGCATTGGCGACGAACATCTTGCCCGACGCGATCATATTTGCGCGCTGATAAACTGTGACGAATGTCTGCGTAAATGTCGGGAACCACGGCTTGATCGCCAACAGTACCAGACCCAGCGCCACGGCCGTGAACCAAGCCAGCATCAGCATCAGAAACGCCCAGAACGGTTGCTCGACCGTGAAGGGTGTGAATGCCACATGATAGACAAACAGGATTAAAAACAGCGTCAGCAACTGGATATAGAGCGCACCAAACGCGGCGGCGCAGATCGCGATCATCGTGTTCATTGGTGCGTGCTTCATCATCGGTGACGACGGCCCTTCGGCGCCCACCACCGCACTCAGTGTTTTGACATGCGACAAAAACAGGAAAATGCCCGACATGATATATAACAGGAAATCACCGCGCAGTGCCGCGCCACGCAGACCAAGAACCGAAAACATCAGGTAGAATGATCCAATGAAAACAACGGCCTGCAACAGGTTGATGCCCAGCGCCATCAACGCATTTCCATGCGCCTTACGCACTTCGCGAACTGTCCCATGATAGATCAGCTCGGCGATAGAGACCGCCGTCAAGAGCGTGGATTTCTGTTTGGCCTGCTGAAACATTATCTCGTGCCTGTACCTGCGCTGGCGAAATTTCGCACGGAATTCTTGCTGTCCCGTTACGTGCGCAGCATAAGAGTCCAAACACATTCCCGCAACACTTGCGTATTGGCACTTAGACGCCCCCCGACAGGAGCATGAATTTGGACCACGATCAGTTGACCACCACCATTCGACGCCTCGCGTTGGAGGCTGGTGACGTGATTATGAATATCTACAATTCCGACGATTTCGACATCAAAACCAAATCCGACTCCAGTCCCGTGACAGAGGCCGACGAGGCCGCTGATGCACTGATCTCGACCGGGCTGCGGGCTGCGTTTCCGGACGTAACACTGGTGACAGAGGAACAATCCGACAGCCACCAGTTGCGCGGCGACACCTTTCTGATCGTCGATCCATTGGACGGAACCAAGGAATTCATCCACCGCCGCGGCGATTTCACCGTCAACATCGCCTATGTCGAAAACGGCGTACCAATCCGGGGCGTGGTCTATGCACCCGCCAAGGGGCGCATGTTCTTTACCATGCCCGACGGTCACGCCGTCGAAGAAACCGGAGACCTCGACAAGGACGTGATCGGCACAATCCGCCCCATTCGCGTATCGGATCCGGACAACTCCGCGCTGATGGTCGTTGCCTCAAAATCGCACCGCGATCAGGCCACCGACGATTATATCGGCAAATACGCCGTCAAGGATATGAAAAGCGCCGGTTCCTCGCTCAAGTTCTGCCTGATCGCAACGGGCGAGGCAGATATCTATCCGCGCGTGGGCCGGACCATGGAATGGGACACTGCGGCCGGTCACGCAGTTCTGACCGGTGCAGGCGGACGCGTCGTACGTTTCGATGACCATACTGATCTGGCCTATGGCAAGGACGGATATGCCAATCCGTTCTTCATCGCCTACGCCCCCGGCGTAGACCTCAAGGAGGGCTGACCCAAATGAGCGTCCTGATCGCCATCCCCGCCCGTTATGCCTCCAGCCGGTTCCCCGGCAAGCCATTGGCGACCCTCACCGGTGCCACCGGAGAGACAAAGTCGCTGATTCAGCGATCATGGGAGGCTGCCTGCCTCGTAAATGGCGCGGACCGGGTCGTGGTTGCAACCGACGATGATCGCATCCGCGAGGCCGCCGTTGCCTTTGGCGCAGAGGTGGTGATGACCGCTGCTGACTGTGCCAATGGTACCGAACGCTGCGCGGAGGCTGCGCAGGCACTGGGCGGCGGGTTTGATATCGTGGTGAACCTGCAGGGCGATGCACCCCTGACCCCCCATTGGTTCGTCGAAGACCTGGTGGCGGGTCTGCGTGCCGATCCGGCGGCAGAGGTCGCCACACCGGTGTTACGTTGTGATGGTCGCGCGCTGAACGGATTTCTCGAGGATCGCCGCAATGGCCGCGTTGGCGGCACCACCGCTGTCTTTGGCACACAGAACCACGCGCTCTATTTCTCTAAGGAAGTGATCCCCTACACCCCCGGCACCTATGCCGATGCGGACACCACCCCGGTCTTTCATCACGTTGGCGTCTACGCCTACCGCCCCGCGGCTCTGACGGCCTATCCCGATTTTGCCCCCGGCCCGCTGGAACAGCTCGAAGGACTGGAACAGCTTCGCTTTCTCGAACACGGTCGATCCATCCTGTGTGTCGAGGTAGAGGCCCGCAACCGACAGTTCTGGGAACTGAACAACCCGGAAGATGTTTCCAGAATTGAAACGATGATGACAGAGATGGATATGGCCTGAAAAATCAACCCGAGGTTGCCATTTTCGTATTTTCTACCTATACTTCAATATATTACTAATCATTTGTCATTTTGTGATTTTTGCAATTCCGCCAAAAATTTGCCCAATTTCCCCCTTATCTCAATACAAGATTTAGTATTTTTGTGGTAGGTGGGTGAACAATGGGGAACGGCAAGGGTATAAAAATGCGGCGCAAGGTTACAAAGGCCATTTTTCCCGTTGCGGGAATGGGAACGCGGTTTCTACCGGCGACAAAATCCGTGCCTAAGGAAATCATGACACTGGTGGACCGTCCGCTGGTGCAATACGCGATCGACGAGGCGCGCGAGGCAGGGATCAAGGAGTTCATCTTTGTCACCTCACGCGGCAAAGGTGCACTTGAGGACTATTTTGACAACGCCCCCACGCTGGAGCAGGAGTTGCGTAGGAAGGGTAAGACCGAGCTTCTCGATATTCTGAAATCTACGAACATGGACTCGGGCGAAATCGCCTATCTGCGCCAACACAAACCGCTTGGTCTGGGGCATGCCGTCTGGTGCGCGCGCCGCCTGATTGGCAACGAACCTTTTGCCGTGATACTGCCGGATGACGTGATCGCCGCCGAAAAACCCTGCCTGCAACAGATGATCGAGGCATTCGAGGAAACGCCGGGCAACATCGTCGCCGCGATGGAGGTCCCCGATGACAAGGCCTCCTCCTACGGGATCCTCGATATCAAAGAAGATATGGGATCTATGGTATCGACCAAGGGCATGGTCGAAAAACCCGCCCCCGGCACCGCACCATCGAACCTCGCCGTGATCGGTCGCTATGTTTTGACGCCCACCGTCCTGAAAATGCTGAACCAGAAGAAGACCGGCGCAGGGGGAGAAATTCAACTGACCGACGCCATCGACGATGCCCGCGACGAGGGCGAAGAGGTCTACGGCTTCCGTTTCCGCGGCCAGCGGTTCGATTGCGGGTCCAAGGCCGGTTTCCTGCAAGCGACCGTATCATTCGCGCTGGATCGGCCAGAGTTACGCGACGATTTGCAAAACTTCCTTTACGAAATCGTCAACGCTGATAAGGCTGCTCAGTAACATTTGAGCAGCCAGAGGCGACATTGTGACGAATATCCTGGTAACAGGCGGCGCGGGCTATATCGGAAGTCACGCATGCAAGGCGCTACAGGCGGCAGGCTATACGCCCGTCACCTATGACAACCTCAGCATTGGCTGGCAGGATGCCGTCAAATTCGGACCGTTCGAGCAGGGCGACCTGACCGACCGCGAACGGCTGGATCAGGTTTTTGCCGCTTATCAACCTGCCGCCGTCATGCACTTTGCCGCGCTCAGTCAGGTGGGCGACAGCATCCGCAGTCCCGAAACTTATTGGCACAACAATGTCGCCGGATCGCTGACCCTGATGCAGGCTGCTGTACACGCGGGCTGCCGCAACTTTGTGTTCAGCTCCACCTGCGCAACATATGGCGATCAGGACAATGTCGTTCTGGACGAGGAATGCGCGCAACATCCCATCAACCCATACGGCGCCTCAAAACGCGCGATCGAGGATATGTTGCACGGATTCGAGGTCGCGCATGACCTGCATCATGTCATCTTTCGCTACTTCAACGTCGCCGGCGCCGATCCAGAGGCCGAAATCGGAGAGTTTCACAAGCCCGAGACACACCTCATCCCCCTCATGCTCGACGCAATTGACGGCAAACGCGATGCGCTGACCGTGTTTGGCACCGATTGGGATACGCCCGATGGCACCTGCATTCGCGACTATGTGCATGTGATGGATCTGGTTGATGCCCATATTCTGGGCCTGAAGTGGCTGGAGAATGACAAGCCCAGCCGCGTGTTCAATCTTGGCACCGGCAGTGGTTTTTCTGTCCGCGAGGTGATCGACCAGTCTCATGCCGTCACTGGCCGCGATGTTCCGGTGATCGACGGCCCGCGTCGTCCGGGTGACTGCACCCGCCTTGTCTCTGGCTCCACCCGCGCCGAGGCTGAACTGGGCTGGAAACCGAAACGCTCCACCATGAAGCAGATGATCACCGACGCGTGGCGCTGGCATCAAACGGGGCATTACGACAAGTAGGCCGGGACGGCCTGCCCCGGGGCGCAATCGCCAAGGCCCGCCCTGCGGCTAACGCTTTCCGCGCGAACAGCCCAAAACCACCCGTGTTTTGCCACAAATCTATGATTACACTGCGTTCAGTCAGGCGGACCATACCGGTGCGCCACCCGAGAGGCAGATGCAGGACATAACGCAGCAGATCGGCACCGCCACGATGGCCTATCGTCTGCGCTGGAAACGGCGCCGCCTGTTACTGCGCGCGCTGCGCAAACGCCGCCAACTCAGCGAAGTCCACAACCGCACGGACCAAATCGCACCAGATTCAATCCTGTGTTTCACAACAGTCCGAAACGAGGCCGTGCGGCTGCCGTACTTTCTTGATCATCATCGCAAGCTGGGTGTCGATCATTTCCTATTCGTGGACAATGCATCGGACGACGGCACCGCCGAATACCTCGCACAGCAACCCGACACGTCGATTTGGCACACCCCGGACAGCTATCGCCTGTCGCGATTCGGGGTCGATTGGCTGACTTGGCTACAGATCCAACATGGTCACAGCCACTGGTGCCTGACTTTGGACGCTGACGAAGTGTTCATCTATCCATATCACGATACGCGTCCCCTCCGGGCGCTCACAGAATGGCTCGACCGCAAGGAGTTTACCTCCTTCGGCGCGCTGATGCTGGACATGTACCCCAAGGGACCGCTCGACGCCCAGACCTACCAGGCAGGCAGCAATCCGTTTGAAATCCTGCAATGGTTTGATGGTGGCAACTATATGATTCAAAAGAAAAAGGAGCTTCAAAACTTGTGGATCCAAGGCGGCCCAAGGGCACGCAATTTCTTTACCACGAATCCCCGCCGCGCGCCGACGATGGGCAAGGTTCCTCTGGTCAAATGGGATCGCCGCTATGCCTATGTCAGCTCTACCCATTCGCTGCTGCCCCGGCGGCTGAACCACGTCTATGACGATCAGGGCGGTGAAAAAACCAGCGGCATCCTCCTGCACACGAAATTCCTGCACATGATCGCCGACAAGTCTGCCGAAGAGAAAAACCGCGGCGAACATTTCGCCAATTCCGCCCTCTATGACGACTACTATGACCGCCTCACCCAAAGCCCGGATTTATGGTGCGACGGCTCGACCCGGCTCATATCTTGGCGACAGCTAGAGGCAATGGGACTGATGTCACGGGGAACGTGGCTATGACCCGTTATGCAATACCCATTTACCCAAGAGGCTCAACACCTTATCCTGTGCGTAACTGGGGCGGCACTGATTGCAGGACTGACAATGTTCGCTTAAGACCGTGCGCCTATGCTGCTCGTCAACAGTGGGGCGGTATCGATGTACTGAGGGAGCGTATGACGTGAGTATCGTCCAATCCTACCGCATGCGTTTGCGGCGTAAACACGCCAAGGTGCGCGCCTATCGCAAGCATTTCGCGCTCACCCCGGTGATTGACCGCACGAAACACATCAAACCGGGTCAGGTATTGTTGTTCTCGACCCTGCGGGACGAACATATCCGTCTGCCGTACTTCCTGAATTACTATCGCGACATGGGCGTGGATCATTTCCTGATCGTGGACAATGACAGCAGCGATGGTGGCGGTGATTATTTGGCCGACCAACCCGACGTGTCCCTCTGGCACACGCGCAGCAGCTATAAACGCGCACGTTTTGGCGTCGATTGGCTGAACTGGCTGCAATCGCGCTATGGTCACGGGCACTGGACGCTGGTCGTCGACCCGGACGAACTGTTTGTTTACCCCTTCTGCGACACACGCTCGATCCGCGCTCTGACCGATTGGCTGGACGGATCAAACGTGCGCAGCTTTGGCGCGATGCTGCTGGATATGTACCCCAAGGGACGTCTTGATGCGGTTCCCTACCGGCGCGGGCAGGATCCGATCGAAATCGCCGCGTGGTTCGATCCCGGCAACTATATGATTGAAAAGAACCGCAAATACGGAAATCTCTGGATTCAAGGCGGCCCCCGTGCGCGGGTCTTTTTTCCCGATGCTCCGAAAAAGGCACCCGCCCTGAACAAAATACCTCTGGTAAAGTGGAACCGCCGCAACACCTACATCAGTTCGACCCACATGCTGCTGCCGCGTGGTCTGAACCTTGTCTATGACGAATGGGGCGGCGAAACCGCCAGTGGCGTCCTGTTGCACGCCAAGTTTCTGGATACCTTCACCCAGAAAGCCGAAGAGGAAATGGAACGCCAACAGCACTATCGCGCGTCGCTGGAATATAAAGCCTACGTTGAAAACCTCCGCGACACACCAGAGCTTTGGTGCAAATGGTCGGAAAAGTATATAAACTGGCGCCAATTGGAGATCCTTGGCCTGATGTCCAAGGGCAATTGGGCATGAAGAGCAGGAAGGCAAACCCCGCATGAGCGTTGGTATCGTCATGCTGGTTCACACCGCGCTGGGACGCGCGGAACAGGTCGCGCGCCACTGGTCCGCCGCGGGCTGTCCGTTGGTGATCCATGCCGACGTGTCAGTGCCCAAACAGACCTACAACGCCTTCGTCAAAGCACTGTCAGATTTGCCCGATGTGCGGTTTTCCAAACGCCACCGCTGTGAGTGGGGCACATGGGGGCTGGTTGCTGCGTCGCAATCTGCCTCACAGATGATGCTGGATGAATTCCCTGACGTCCGCCATGTCTACCTCGCTTCTGGTTCGTGTCTGCCGCTGCGCCCGGTCGAGGAATTGATCGACTATCTGAAAAACCGCCCCCAGACCGATTTCATCGAGAGCGCGACCACCGCCGATGTCCCTTGGACCATTGGCGGACTGGACAGCGAACGCTTTACTTTGCGGTTCCCGTTCTCGTGGCGCAAAAACCGCTATCTCTTTGATAAATACGTCGCGATACAGCGCGGCTTGGGGTTAAGGCGCCGCATCCCCGGCGGCATCGTCCCCCATATGGGCAGCCAATGGTGGTGCCTGACACGACAAACCCTGTCAGCGATCCTCAGTGATCCTGAACGGCCTGTGTACGACCGCTATTTCTCAAAGGTGTGGATCCCGGACGAGAGCTATTTTCAAACCCTCGCACGACAATATTCCCGCCAGATCGAAAGCCGCTCATTGACCCTGAGCAAGTTCGACTATCAGGGTAAACCGCACATCTTCTACGACGACCACCTACAGCTGTTACGTCGTTCCGATTGCTTCGTCGCGCGCAAGATTTGGCCACATGCCAACCGGTTATACGATGCCTTCCTCACTGACGCCGCCCATGCGATGAAGAAAACCGAACCCAATCCCGGTAAGATCGATCGCATATTTGCCAAGGCGGTCGAGCGGCGCACGCGTGGTCGGCCCGGCCTCTATATGCAAAGCCGCTTTCCCGTTGAAACCCGCGAAAATGGCCTGACATCCGCGCAATATTCGGTGTTTCAGGGATTTTCCGCCCTCTTTGAGAATTTCGAGGCGTGGCTGTCGCGCGCGACCAGCACTCGCGTACATGGTCATATCTTCGCCCCCGAAAGGGCCGAATTCTGCGACGGCCAGCGGGTCGTAAACGGCGCCCTCAGCGACAGCGCCGCACTGCGCGATTACAATCCACATGCGTTTCTTGCTTCGCTGATCTGGAATACGCGCGGCGAACGGCAATGCTTTCAGTTCAGCCCGCGCGACAATCAGGCCGTCAACTGGGACATTGCCAAAGATCCCAATGCGCAAATCTCGGTGATTTCAGGGGCATGGGCGGTGTCGCTCTTTAAGTCGAATCAGAATTTTTCCGACATCCGTCGCGAGGCCGCCCGCCTGCAGCAAATCGAGAGCAAGCACCTCGAAATCCTGCGGTCGTCCTGGACTAAAGCCCGCGTGCGCATCTGGACAATGGCAGAGTTCATCGAGGCCCCGATGGAACCTCTGCAAACCATCATCGACGAAATCGGCCCGCAGCAGAACATGCGCGGCCTCGCAGAAGTGCCCAAGATGGCCGACCTTTCCGGCTTTGGCCAATTCCTGCAAAATCTGAAAAATCAGGGCATGCACCCCTATCTCATGGGTAATTTTCCCGTCGCCCACGACCCGCTCGATCCCCCCAGCAGTAAACGCAAACCCTATCTGGTTCGGTAAATACGCATGGTTGCACGTTTCGACTATTTCGTGGTGTTCGCAGAGATGCGAACCGGCAGCAATCTGTTGGAATCCAACATTAACTCGTTTGATTCGCTGAATTGCCACGGCGAGGCGTTCAACCCCCACTTTATCGGCTACCCAAACAAAACCGAAATTCTGGGCATCACGCAGGCCATGCGAGAGGGCGACCCTGCCCGCCTGATCGACGCGATCAAATCCGACACTGACGGCATCGGCGGCTTCCGGTTTTTCCATGACCATGATCCGCGTGCGCTGGACCTCGCCCTGACTGACCCGCGCTGCGCCAAGATCATCCTGACCCGCAACCCGGCAGAAAGCTATGTCAGTTGGAAAATTGCGCAGGAAACCGGCCAGTGGAAACTGACCAATGTGAAACGCCGCCGCGACGCCCGCGCGACCTTTGATGCCGCTGAATTCGACAGCCATATGCACAACCTGCAAGATTTCCAACTGCTGTTGCTGAATACGCTGCAACGCACCGGACAAACTGCGTTCTACATCGCCTACGAGGATCTGAACGATCTCGATGTGATCAATGGTCTGGCAAAATTCCTCGGAGCAGAAGAGGCGCTAGAGGAGCTGGACAGCAACCTGAAAATCCAGAATCCGCAGGCGCTAGAGGATAAGGTCGCTAATTTCGATGAAATGACCACGGCGCTGGCCGGGCTGGACCGGTTTAACCTGACCCGCACACCCAACTTTGAGCCGCGCCGCGGCGCGGCCGTGCCCAGCCACATCGTCGCGCTGGAGGCACCGCTGTGCTATATGCCGATCCGTTCCGGACCAGAGCGCGAAGTACAGGGCTGGCTGGCCGCTCTGGACGGGGTCGCGCCCGAGGGGCTGCACACCAAGATGAACCAAAAACTGCTGCGTCAATGGATGCGGCAGCATCCCGGCCATCGCTGCTTTACCGTGTTGCGCCATCCCATTGCACGTGCCCACGCCGCCTTTTGCCATCGCATCCTCAACCGCGGCCCGGATTGCCTCACTGAAATTCGCCGCACCTTGCGCAACTTTCACAAACTGCCGATTCCCGGCCCTGGCCCGGATGAAACCTATGACAGGCGCGCACATTACACGGCCTTCGTCGCGTTTTTGGAGTTTCTCAAGGCCAACTTGCGCGGCCAGACCAGCGTTCGGGTCGACGCAAACTGGGCCAGCCAGACCGCTGTCCTTCAGGGTATGGCACAATTCACCTTACCCGATCTTATTCTGCGTGAGGATGAGATGATGCTTTCTCTGGGCGCATTGGCCAAACAGGTCGGCTATCCCGGCGCGCCGCCCATTCCCGACACCGTGCCCGACACGCCCTTCACACTGGCCGACATATACGACGACCAGATTGAGGCGCTGGGATCTGACATCTATCAGCGCGACTACATCATGTTCGGATTTGACCGCTGGGCGTAGGGTGGGGTTTCACCCCAACAGCGGGCTAGGCAGCGATCGACGATTGCGCCTCTGTGACGATCGCATAAAGCGTCGCGGCATCACGGTTCGCCCGCAGCTTGGCGCAGAGCGCAGCATCGCGCAGCGTCCGTGACACCAGCGCCAACGCCTTCAGGTGCTCGACCCCGGCATCACGGGGGGCAAACAGGGCAAAGGCCAGATCGATGGGACGTCGGTCCACCGCGTCAAAATCAATCGGCTTCTCCAGCAGCACCAACGCACCCACGACGCTCTCGACGTCGTCGATCCGCGCATGAGGAAGCGCGACCCCGTGGCCTACACCCGTCGGGCCCAGGCTCTCGCGCTCTTGCAGTGCTTCAACAGCCTTTTGTGCGTTCACGCCATAGGCGGCATGGGCAATATCACCCAATTCGTGAATCAGACGCTTTTTACTCGATGCTGCCGATAGTACGCGCACGGCCTCGGGCTTGAGGATCATTGAAACTTCCATTTCTTGCTCCGAACATACGCCGCTGGTCCGTGCGCTGCCCTTGTATCAGGGATCAATCCAACCGATGTTGCCGTCTTCCCGGCGATACACCACGTTGAGCCCGTCTTTTGCCTCGTTTCTAAATACCAGAACAGGGGCGCCCGCCAGTTCCATCTGCATCACGGCCTCGCCGACCGACAGCGACGGGATGTGCGCTTCGATCTCGGCCACGATGATGGGTTGCAGGCTCTCGGGTTCCGATTCCCCTTCTTCGACTTCTGACGCGAGGATATAGGAGGACGCGCCGAAAAGTTCAACCGGCTCTGTCCGGTCCCTGTGATGATCCTTCAAACGGCGTTTGTAACGACGCAGTTGCTTTTCCATTTTCTCGCAGCATTGATCAAATGCGGCGTAGATTTCATGCGCATGCGCTCTGGCCTGCGCGGTCAATCCGGTGGACAGGTGCACAATCGACTCGCATACAAACTCGCTCGCACTCTTGGAAAAAACCACTTGCGCGTCTGTTGGGCGCTCGGCGTATTTCGCCACGGCTGCGCCCAGCTCGTCTTTCACATGGGTTTGCAGGGCCTCGCCGATATCGATCTGCTTTCCGGTGATTTGATAGCGCATGTTACCTCCTTTATTTATCGCACCGAAACGGGTGCACGGATCGCATATAAGCGCCGCGCATAGCCTCTGTTTCGGCTGCGGGAATTGGACATTTGCAGGGGCTGCGCGTGTTGGGTCGTGTTCGACCGGATCCCTGAGCACACAGTTCGAAAACCTCAAATGTCATACCATAATTGACGCGCTTTCCGGCTCGATTGTCAATCAAGATCGTGAAGACTTCACGAAAATCCAACGCAGCAAATCAGGAAATTTTGAAATTCTCACCAAGATAGACGCGGCGAACATTTTCGTTCTCGACGACTTCGCTCGGGCTACCGGACATCAACACCCGGCCATCATGCAGGATATAGGCGCGGTCGACGATTTCCAGCGTTTCCCGGACGTTATGATCAGTAATCAGCACACCGATGCCGCGCTTCTTCAGGTCTGCAACCAGATGCCGGATATCCCCTACGCTGATCGGATCGACACCGGCGAACGGCTCATCCAGCAGCAGATAACGTGGATCAGCCGCCAGACAACGTGCGATCTCGACCCGCCGCCGTTCACCGCCCGACAGCGCCAGCGCAGGCGCGCGCCGCAGGTGTTCGATAGAGAACTCCGACAGCAACTCTTCCAAACGTTCGCGCCGCTTGTGTCGATCACTTTGCGAAATGTCGAGGATTGACATGATGTTGTCCTCGACAGACAGCCCGCGGAAGATCGACATTTCCTGCGGCAGATAGCCTATACCCATCTTGGCGCGCCGATACATCGGCAGATTGGTCACATCGCGCCCGTCAATCCGGACTGTCCCGCCTTCGGGATAAATCAGGCCCGCAATCGAATAGAATGTCGTCGTCTTACCGGAACCGTTCGGACCCAACAGCGCCGCAACTTCGCCCTGTCGCAGCCGAATCGACACATCACGGATCACCACGCGCTTTTTATAACTTTTGCGCAGATTCGTGACACTCAGCCCCAACGCATCGTCGTCGCTTTCATGCGCGATATGCAGGTCAGGTTTGGTCACTCTTTGGCCTCGGGTTGCAACACCGTCTTGACCCGTCCGTTCATCCGCGCGGTTCCCGCCACGGTATCGACGAACATCTTGTCGGCGGTCAGCGCCGACAACCCCTGCACCAGCAGGACATTGCCGGCCATTTCGATCATACCGGTCTGCACGTTGTAATCGGCCTGCACTGCTTCTGCGGCATCCTCGCCACTGACCAGCGTGACGCCACCCTTGGCGCGCAATCGCTCGATCCCCGAACGATCCTCCAGATACACTACCAGAACCCACGGCGCAGACAGGCGCATCTGCCCCTGCCCGATCAGAACATTGCCGGTGAAAATCGCGGTGCCGTCATTCTGATCGACATCCAGCTTGTCCGCCGTCACTTCGACCGGCAGGCTTTTGTCCTGCTGCTGATCGCCGAACGCGACCTGCATACCCTGAGCCTGCACCATGCTCGCAAACCCGAGCAAAGCCATCACTTGTAAGAGGCGAAACACGTACATCAGTCCTTTTGCTTTGGTGGGATGTATACCAGCTTGACGCCATCGGTGAACAGCAAATGTGCAGTGCCGTCCTCCTCTTCTGAAGTCAGCAACATCCTCCCGGCTTCCAATGTGCCCGGCGGGCCAGTACCACTCACCGGCCCCGGCGTCTCGGCGCGCAGCGTGTCGAACTGAGCGTTGATCCGATCCGTCCGTATATCATAGCCGGTTGTCGTCGTGACATGCACATTTCCATCCAGCAATGCCGAATATTCGATCTGGTCGCTTTCGCCGAAATCGGAGGTGATGTTGACCACCGCCCCCCCATTCAGCCGCAACTCGGCCCGCACCTCCTCGGCCAGCAATAGCCCTTCCTTGGTTCGGTCCGGGCGCACCTTGTCAGCCTTGAACGACACCTGTTCGCCCCCCGTGGCAACCCCGGCAAAGCTGGGATTCGTCACCCCCTGATCATGGGCGCGCTGCGTCAGGTCGATCTGGCTGAACGGTATCACCTGATCCAGATCGACCTTGCGACTGAACAGAAAAACGGTCGACAACAGGCCAAGCGCCACCAGCGGCAGGATGATCTTCATCCATGCCACGACGACTGAGTGGATGTTGTCCCCCGCCCGCATTAATGAGAAAAGATATCTTGCTCTGGCCAACCCGCCAGATCAAGCCGCGCACGCATCGGCAGGAAATCAAAACAGGCCTGCGCCATTTCCATCCGCCCCTCGCGCACCAGCCGCGCGTTCAACTCATCGCGCAATTGATGCAGGTACAGAACGTCGGATGCGGCATACTCCAATTGTGCATCGCTTAATTCAGCCGCACCCCAGTCAGAGCTTTGCTGCTGTTTTGAGATGTCCACGCCCAACAACTCCTGCAACAGGTTTTTCAGCCCATGCCGGTCCGTATAGGTGCGGATCAGCTTGCTGGCGATCTTGGTGCAATAGACCGGGGCTGTCACCGCGCCGAATGCGTTCTGCATCGCTGCAATGTCGAACCGGCCGAAATGAAACAGCTTCAGCACATCCGGATTTTCCAGCATCGCACAAAGGTTCGGCGCGTCTGTTTGACCCTTGGCCACCTGCACCAGATGCGCATTGCCGTCGCCACCCGACATCTGGATAACACACAGCCGATCACGATGCGGGTTCAGTCCCATCGTCTCGCAATCGATCGCCACCACAGGGCCCAGATCCAGACCGTCGGGCAAATCGCCCTGATAGAGATGGTTCGTCATTCAGTTCACTCCGCGCTGTTGCGCCTTGGGTTTATATAGGAACGCAGCACAGAACCACCAAGAATATAAACGCGCACAACCCAGCGGCCCACCGCGCTGTGATTGGCCCGTGTCGGCTTCTACGTGCTATGAAGGTAGCAGATGCAAGAAAACGGAGGCGAATGATATGAAACCTGCATGGGCAACACTATTCTTCCTGTCGATCGTCGCAGTCAGCGCCCAGACCCAAACGGCATCCGCCGATGATGGCTTCTGCACGGCGCAAGCGCAGGATGTCCTCGCCTCTCTCAACGGTTCATGGACGCTACGGCAGAAGGCGGGTGTTGCTCGCGCCGGTGGTGCTCCGATCCCGATTCCACTTCCGGCGCATCCGCCGCAGCAGATGGAAATGGACGCATGGGATAATTTCGGCTTCTCCGTCCTGTCCGGTCAGGGGCAGTCGATGGTAATGCTTCCCGCCGTCTCCGACGCGGTTGCCGAACATATCGACACCACGACCGACAGCGGCATGGAAACGGTCCATGCGGACGTTGCCGGCTGCGACTGGGCAGCGATGCCCACGCTGGTCGGGACCAACACCTATTCCCTCCAAGGTCCGGGCGGAGAGGCGTTGACCGTTGTCGACATGGAGGTGGCAAAGGCAAAATTCTCGGACGAATACGGCGTCACCGTGGTGGTCTGCCCGAATCGCGACACAGACAGCATGTTTGACGATCCGATTTCGGTCGGCGGTCTCTTCGGCGTCAAGATCATTCCCCGGAACGACAAGGAGCAATGCGCCCCTGCCATGGCTCGCGTGGGATCGAACGAGATGGAAATGACGATTTTCCTGCGGTTCGATTCGGCCAATTCCGCCGCTGGCCTGCTCAGTTTCCGCGGCGAAATGAACGGGTCCGCCTTCTCGGCCAGCGCACCACTCACGATGTCGCGCTGATCATTCGTCCGGCGTCACGTTCCCGCGCAGCGCCTTGACCTCGCCGCGCACCTTCTTGGCCTTCAGCCGCCGTTTCTTTGATCCCAGCGTCGGGCGGGTCGCGATCCGCCGCTTTGGCTTTTCCGTGGCCTTGGTGATCAACTCTGCCAGCCGAGTGCGTGCAATATCGCGGTTGCGCGCCTGATGACGCGTCTCATCGCATTGAATGATCAGCGCGCCCTCTTTGGTCCAGCGCCGCCCTGCCAGCCGTTGCAGCCGCCGCTTCACCGGATCAGGCAGGTTCGGAGAACGCGCCGCTTCGAACCGCAATTCGACCGCAGAGGCGACCTTGTTCACATTCTGCCCGCCCGGTCCGCTGGCACGCACGAACTGCTCGGTCAGCTCCCAGTCCTCGATGGTGATCTGATCATTTATCTTCAGCATTTCGCCACCTTTCAGGGCAGTGTGCCGGTCACGCCTAGAACCATACCAGAAATTCAGCACAGCCCAGACCAAATCAAAAGGGCCGTTCCACATTGGGAACGGCCCTCTAGAGTTTCCGGAGGCGGGCCGGTTAGGCGCACCAATTCGGGTCATTCATTCGCTTCGGGTCTGCCCTAGGCGATCATCCCCCAAACTGTTCCGACACCTCGCTCCAATACCTCTATGGACACTGGACCACCTCCTTTCAAATGTTGAACCTAAGATGAGCCTGCCATAGATTTCGCGTTTGTCAAAACATTTTAGCGCACATCTTGCGCCAACCGCGCCACGATGAGGCGAAACGGCACCAGCGCCACCAATGCCACGCACAGCTTTACCGCCCAATCCGCGACCGCCAATGTGACCCACAGCGGGGCATCGGACCCCACCATCAGGAACGGTGCCGCGTCCCACGCCCAGCTGATCGCCGCATCGGCATCCGCTCCGAAAGCCGTGATAGAGGCTGAAAACGCTATCGAGAAAAACAGAACGGTATCCACCGTCGATCCAATCAGGGTTGACGCCAGCGGCGCACGCCACCACGCGCCGCCGCGTAGCCGATCAAACACCGCAACATCCAGCAGTTGCGCCACCAGAAATGCTGTCGCCGATCCCACCGCGATCCGCAGCGCCACGGCAGGTCCGTATTCCAGCATGATCTGCGAACCGATCAAGCTGCACACGATCCCCACCAGAAACCCGGCAAACACCACCCGCCGCGCCGCCGCCACGCCATAGACGCGGTTCATCACATCGGTGACCAGAAAGGCCAGCGGATAGGTGAACGCACCCCATGTCAGCAGCCCGTCCAGCAACAGAAATTGCACAAGGATATTCGAGGCCACAACAATGGCGGCCATGGCGATAATGCCAGTCAGATGTCGCATGATATTTTTCCGTTTTCACAAGGTTGCGGAGACTTGGTCCCCGAATACCGGGAACGGATGCGGTCTAGTCGCCGCGAGTTGCACCGTCAACATACCTGTCGCTTCTTCTTGCAGGAAATATCCCCGCCGGAGGCATGAAAACTCTTTTCTGCGCCGTCACTCACTTCGATTGCAGAACGCTCACGCATTGCGACGGCAGATCGGCCATCGTGTATTCCCGGCGTTTCTTGGGCGGCGGAGCGTTCGGATCAACCGGCTTTGGCGGGGGTGGGTTCAGAATGTCGTTCACCCATTTTTGCGCATCGGCACAGCCGTCACCGGCGGGTGGCGCCGCCTGATCGACACAGCCACGCGCGCCTCTGGGGCATTTCAGCCGTACGTGAAAGTGATAGTGATGCCCCCACCATGGCCGGATTTTGCGTAGCCACGCGCGGTTGCCCTTCTCATCGTTGCACATCTGCACCTTGGCCCCCGGAAAGACGAAAATGCGCGCGGTACGCTTGTCCTTGGCCGCCGCCTTGATGATCTCGTGATGCGCCCGCGTCCACTTGGAATTGGTATACGCACCCTTGGATCGGCGCATCGACACCGACGACAGGTTCTCGCGCTGGTTACGGCTCAGGTTCAATCGGTTCGGCGGCAACATCCAGATATCGACATCCAGCCCCAGCTGATGCGACCGGTGCCCGGACAGCATCGGCCCGCCGCGCGGCTGGCTTATATCCCCGATATAGAGCCCCGCCCACCCCGGTTGCCGCGCTGCCTTGGCTGATAGCTTCTGAATGAAATCAATCGTCTCCGGGTGGCCCCAGTTGCGGTTGCGGCTCAGCCGCATTGCCTGCCATGTCGGCCCGGTTTCGGGCAGTTGCACACCACCTGCCATGCACCCTTTGGCGTAACTTCCGAACGGCGCGGGCGCATGTCGCGAGCCATCCCTTTTCTTGCCAAACAGCTGCTTGGCCTCGACACCCTTCATCGAACTGGGGATGTTTTGCGACGCCGCAGGATGCGCCATTACAGCCAGCGCACAAATCGCGGCAATCAGTTTCAGACCTTTGAACATTTCACTTCACCTCACCCGTCAGTCATCGCCATCCGGTTTGACCAAGAGTAACAACAAGAACCCTGCCGCGAAAAGGACTATCAACGGAGTCACGCCAATCTGCTGACTACCGGTCATGGTCGTCACCACCCCGATCGAGATCGGCGCGATGAAACTGGTCGCCTTGCCCGCAAGACCATAAAGACCGAACGCTTCGGCCATATGACCGGGGCGGGCCTGAAAAACCATCATCGTCCGGCTGGCAGATTGGATGACACCGCCTGCGGCTCCGATCATCGCGCCAAAGACATAGAACGTGATATCCGGCAGCGCCGACCTTGGCCCGACGGCGACGCCATACACGCTGTCGCGCGACACAAAGATGATCGAGACAGCGACAAAGCTTAGCACGACGATACAGCCCATGATCACCGGCTTGGGCCCCAGACGCTGATCGACATGCCCGCCGAGCCACGCAAAGACAGCGCCAGAGATGATGGCGATGATACCAAAAACACCCACATCAACCACAGACCAGTTCAGCACGCCCGCCGCATAGATACCGCCAAAGAAATACATTCCGTTCAGCGCATCGCGGTAAAACATCGACGCCCCGAGATATGAAAACAGCGAAGGTGTGCGCGGCAACCGGCAGATGGTCGTCCAGACTGACGCCAATGCGCGCTGTACCGCGCCGGGGGCCTTGTCAGCGGGTTTGGGGTCTTGGACCCACATGAAAAACGGCGCCATGAACAACAAATACCAGAACCCGGTCAGTGGCCCGACAAACCGCGTCCCCTCGCGCGTATGCGCATCGAGGCCAAACAGCGGGTCAATCCCGATCATCGTCTTGCCGGTCGCCCCGCTCTCGGCAAAGAACGCCAGCATGATCACCAGCGCGCTCAGCCCGCCCAGATAGCCGAACGCCCAGCCATTGCCGGAAATGCGACCGATTTCCTCCTTGGTCCCCAGATCCGGCAACATCGAGTTAGTGAAGATCGTCGCGAACTCCATCCCGATCATGCCGATGACAAAGAAAACAAGGATCGTGACCAGATCAAAATCGTGCGGCATCGCCCACCAGATGCCAAAGGCGCCGATCACATACATTGCTGAAAACAGCTTGATCCATCCCAGCCGGTTACCTGAATGATCCGCCATCGCACCCAAAACCGGGGCCAGCAACGCGATGATGACACCACCTGCGCCGATACCGAAGCCCCACGCTGCCTGTGCTTGTGCCCCGTCTCCGATCAGCTCTTTGACGTAGGGCGCGAAAATAAAGGTGATCAACAGCGTGTTATAGGGTTGGCTCGCCCAGTCGAAAAAGAACCATCCCCAAATGCGCTTGCCGTGCGAAATGGATTTCATAACTCGTCCCTGAAAATGCCTCGGCCCGATATGACAGCCAAGGCGTTATCGGGGCAAGTTATTCCTGCATGTCAGGGGCCTGAATCGGCGGCCACGGGCGTTGGTCCTCGGCCTCCAGCCACGTCTGCACCCAACCCGGCAACTCTGGCGACTCCACGTCATGCCCCATCGCCAACAACGCCTCGGCTGGCGGGACGATCCCTTTGGCCCCGGTGATCGCCGAACGATAGACGATCTGATTGGCACATTCACCATTCGCCTTCCACATGGATTGCTCCAGATAGATGAACCGCGCGTCCCATCCCAGCGCACGACTGCGCATCTCGATCCGCTCAAACGTGCGAATACGTCGGCGATACCGCACCGCCGCCCCCGCCATGGTCAGACCCCAACGGTTTTTGCGCAGCAAACCCACCAGACCTGAACGCCGCGCCAACGGAATACGCCCCAGATCATACAGCGTCAGGGTGCGCCCGTTGTTCAGCTCCATCCACAGATCAATGTCCCACGGCAGGCAGTAATGATGCGACACATGGGTGCCGGTCAGTGGCAGCGCCGGATCATTACGGTGTTTGAACAATTGCCAGAACATTCGGACGACGGGGTACATGGGCAGGCTCCTTTGCGGTGCTATGTCATACCGCATTACGTAAACGTCAACCGTCACCCGGCGTAAGCCTTGCGCTTTGCCGCGCTGCGCCTTACCTGTGAGGCGATTTTGCAAAGACAGGCACGCCCATGACATCGCTATTTCAGATCATCATGTTGATCCTTGATATCCTGTGGTTCGTGATCATCGCCCATGTGATCATGTCGTGGTTGATCAACTTTCAGGTGCTGAACATGCGTCAGCCATTGGTCGCACAGATCTGGGGCGGTCTGGAACGTCTGCTTGACCCGATCTACAGCCGCATCCGCCGCATCCTGCCGCCGATGTCCGGCATCGACCTTGCCCCTCTTGTGGCACTGGTCGCGGTCTATGCATTGCGGATCGTGCTGATCAACAACGCTACAGCGTTTTACTGAAGCGTTTCGATAAAACCGCGCGGTTCACGTTTACCCGTCAATATTTTAGGGTCCGGACCCATTAAACTCGTCAAAGCCAGGGCGGCCTGCGGCCTTGCAGTCCGGGCTTTCGTGATCATGTAGGCAAAGTATTACCACCGAACCCTTGTTCACCGATTCTTAGTGTGAAAAACTGACAGTCAGAGCAGTTGAACAAAATCTAACAGGACCAATAATGTCAGGCGCCGCCACGCTTTTGCGCGATGTTTTCGGATTCGATGCCTTCCGGCCCGGTCAGGAGGATATCGTTTCAGCAGTCGCAGACGGGCAGAACGTGCTGGCGATCATGCCCACTGGTGGCGGAAAATCACTGTGTTTCCAACTACCAGCCCTGATGCGCGAGGGTGTGACTGTCGTCATCTCGCCACTCATCGCGTTGATGCGCGATCAGGTCCGCGCACTGCGCGCTGCCGGTGTCGAGGCGGGCGCGCTGACCTCGGGCAATACCGAAGAAGAGACCGAAGACGTCTGGCGCGCACTGGACGATGGGCGGCTCAAGCTCCTCTATATCGCGCCTGAACGGCTTGCCGCCGGATCGTCGTTGAACATGCTGCGCCGCATCGGCGTCAACATGATCGCTGTGGACGAGGCTCATTGCGTCAGCCAATGGGGCCACGATTTCCGCCCCGATTACCTGCGCATCGGTGAATTGCGCCGCGCACTGAATGTCCCGCTCGCCGCGTTCACGGCCACGGCGGATGCCGAAACGCAGGCCGAGATCGTGCAGAAACTGTTCGATGGCACACCCCCGGCCACTTTCCTGCACGGGTTCGACCGGCCCAACATCCACCTGGCCTTCGCGGCCAAGGATGGACCGCGTCGGCAGATCATGGATTTCGCCGCTGCGCGCAAAGGTCAATCCGGCATCGTCTATTGCGGCACCCGCGCGCGCACAGAAACACTGGCACAGGCATTGGGTCAGGCCGGGCATTCATCCTGCGCCTATCACGGCGGCATGGACGCCGACGCGCGCCGCCATGTCGAACACCGCTTTAACACCGAGGACGGCCTTATCGTCGTCGCAACCGTCGCCTTTGGTATGGGCGTGGACAAGCCCGACATCAGATGGGTCGCCCACGCCGATCTGCCGAAATCTATCGAAGCCTATTATCAGGAAATCGGCCGCTCTGGCCGTGATGGGGCCCCCGCCGAAACGCTCACGCTCTTTGGCCCTGATGACATCCGCCTGCGCCGGTCCCAAATTGACGAAGGGCTGGCCCCACCAGAACGCCGCGCTGCCGATCACACCCGCCTGAATGCCCTCTTGGGTCTGGCTGAGGCGCTGAAATGTCGCCGCGTGCAGCTACTGGGTTATTTTGGCGAAGATGCCGCGCCCTGTGGCAATTGCGATCTCTGTGACAGCCCCCCCGCCACCTTTGACGGGACAGAAGCAGTGCGCAAGGCGCTCTCGGCGATCCTGCGCACCGGCGAATATTTTGGCGCAGGCCACCTGATCGACGTTCTCACTGGTAAGGTCACGGACAAGGTCAGCGCACGCGGCCATGACGATCTGCCCACCTTTGGCGTCGGCCGCGACATCGCCCGTCCCATGTGGCAGGGCATATTCCGCCAGATGATGGGCCACGACCTGATCCGTCCCGACCCCGAACGCCACGGCGCCCTGCGCATGACCGACCCTGCGGTGCCGATCCTCAAGGGCGAGGCGCAAATCACCCTGCGGCAGGACACGCTGACATCGAAAGCCCGCCGCCCGGCGGTCAAGGCATTGGTTTCCGACGAGGACGCGCCGCTGCTCTCTGCGCTCAAAGCCAAACGCCGCGCCTTTGCCGAGGCCGCGCGCGTACCGGCCTACGTAGTGTTCAATGACCGCACCCTGATCGAAATGGCCGAGGCGCGCCCCGCAAATCTGGACCAGATGGCACGCATCGGCGGTGTCGGCGCGAAAAAGCTGGATCAATACGGTGACGCCTTTCTCGCCGTGATCAACGGCGAAGCGGCCCAGATGCACCCCAGCCGCCGCAAGCTGGCCGGTCGCGACGCTGGCGACCTATATGATCGTCTGACAGAAGTCGGCTCGCAACTCTCGCGCGGGACCGACGGATTGGAAAAACCCCTCAGTTGCTCCGCCTCCCTGATCACCCGTATCGCCGAAACCCGCCCGCGTGATCCGGCACAGATGGCACGTATCCTGGGCGACAAGCGCGCCGAACGGTTCGGCGATGCATTTCTGGACGTTCTGCACGGCAACCCCTAAATCAGGGGGGCACCCATTAGTTAGGAAGACCACATGCTCGTCGTCGTCTCACCAGCCAAAAAGCTCGATATGAACCCGGCAGAGGGGATTACCGCCACCACGCCCGCGTTTCTGGACGAGGCAGACGCACTGGTCGAACACGCCCGCCAGTTGACCGAGGCCGATCTGCAAAAGCTGATGAAGATCAGCGCGCCGCTGGCCAAGCTCAACGCCGACCGGTTCCGCGATTTCGGCACGATGGACAGCAAACCAGCAGCGCTCGCCTTTGCCGGGGACACCTATCAGGGGCTAGAGGCCAGCACCCTCAGCGAGGACGAAATGCGTTACGCGCAGGATCATCTGCGCATCCTTTCCGGCCTTTATGGTGCCCTGCGCCCACTCGATGCGATACAGCCTTACCGCCTTGAAATGGGTAGTCGGCTCAAGACCCCGCGCGGCGCATCGCTCTATGATTGGTGGGGCGCGAAAATCTCGCGGTCCCTTAATGCCCAAGCGGCAGAGACTGCCAGCGACGTGTTGGTGAATTGCGCTAGTCAGGAATATTTCGGCGCAGTGGACACCGACGCGCTCGACCTGCGCGTAATCACCCCCGTTTTCATGGAAGAACGCGCCGGCACCCCAAAGATCATCAGCTTCTTTGCCAAGAAAGCCCGCGGTGCCATGGCGCGCTACATCGTGCAACACCGCCTGCGCGATGTCGGCGCGCTCAACGCATTCGATGTGGGCGGCTACGCATTCCAGCCGGATATGTCCGAGGTGGACCGCCCGGTGTTTGTCCGCAAAGAAGTAGCCGCCAAGGCAGCCTAGGCACTGTCAACCTCTGCCAGCGGCGCGCGCACCCCGTCAGGGCAAGCATCGCGGATATGATCGTAAATCAGCGCCTTGCGCAGCGGTTTGGTCATGTAGTGATCCAGCCCCGCAGCCAGAATACTTTCGTCATCGCCGTTCAATGCATGTGCTGTCATCGCGATGATCGGAACATGACCGCCCGATATTTTCTCCAGTTTTCGAATAGCCTGCGTCGCCTCCTTGCCATCCATACCGGGCATCGAAATATCCATGAACACGATATCCGGCGCAAAACTCTGATAGAGGTCGACAGCTTCGTGGCCATTGGCGGCGAACTCCAGAGTTATATCCAGCGCCTTGACCATCTTGCCAAAGACCAGCCGATTGGTCCGGTTATCCTCTGCGGCCAGCACGCGCATACTGCGCTGCGCGCCCGGCTGTGGGGTTCTTTGTTTCGGCGTCGATTCAGGCGACAATCCTGCAGCGCCGACATCCACGACCGGCGCCGCCGCTGTGCGCACGTCGCGCCGCAATACATCCTCCAACCCAGCCAGCGTCGCGAACAATTCTTGTCGAGCGACAGGCTTTTGCAGCACCGCGCATAGCTCGTTGCGCGCCGCATCACTTTCGATCTGCCCGGTGTTCGCGCTCTGGATGATGATTGGCACGTCATTGCCGGACTCGCGAATTGCCATTGTCAGGGCTAACCCATCCATATCGGGCATCATGTGATCGCTCAGCACCAGATCTATCCGCTCGTCCAGCTGCTCCAGCGCCTCGACTGCATTAGCGCAGCAGACGGTCTCAACCCCCAGCAGCGCCAACTGCTTTTGCACGATCATCCGACTGATTTCAGTGCCGTCCACCACCATCACACGCTGCAACATCCCCGAAAGCGCGGGCTTTGCAGGGGCGTCGCAGCCCGCCACCGGCATCGTAATCTGAAAGCCAAAGGTCGATCCCACGCCCTCGACTGAATCGGCCCAGATTTCACCACCCATCAGACGAATCAGTTTTTGTGAAATCGCCAATCCCAGCCCGGTGCCCTCGAACATGCGATTGCGCTCATCATCGACTTGGTTGAACTCCCCAAACACATGATCGATCTTGTCAGCCGGAATACCGATCCCGGTATCCTCGACCGCGACATGCACCGTTACATTCCCGGACTCAGCATCCGGCACGCCGGTCACGCGGACCACGACCTGTCCGACCTTGGTAAACTTGATCGCATTACCCATCAGATTGGTCAGGACCTGCCGCAACCGCCCCGGATCACCGATAAATTCGGTGGCAAGGAACAGGTCATAGTCCAGCACGACGTCCAATCCCTGATCACGCGCCTTGGGGTGCATCAACATGATCAATTCGTGAATACACCGTTCCAGATCAAACGGCTCGGGATGCAGAACCAGCTTCTCGGCCTCAATCTTGGAGTAATCGAGCACATCATTGATGATCACCAACAACGCCTCGCCCGAATTCTTGATCGTATTGGCGTAAAGCAACTGCTCGTCAGTCAGTCGGGTATCCTGCAACAACTCTGCCATGCCGACGACACCATTCATCGGCGTGCGAATCTCGTGGCTCATATTCGCGAGGAACGATGATTTCGCCCGGTTTGCCGCCTCGGCCTTGCGCCGCGCCTCTTTCAGTTGCTCTTCGTAGCGCACCGTATCAGAGATGTTCAGCGCCAGACTGACCACATCGCCGCCATGCCCGCGTCGGTCGATCAGTTTGATATACGCCCCAGTCCACAATCGGATGATGGCCTGCTCGGGTTCCGGGCTCTGCCAGCGATCCAGCATCGTTTCACGCCATGCGGCGGGCCTTTGATCGCCAATATCGACGATACCTTCTTCGGTCAGAAATTGCAGGATTTCCACATAGCTGACACCGGGCCGTATATCCTCCAGCCCTTCAAAAACGGCCATATACGCAGGATTTGCTGCCACCATGCGGCTGTTGTCATCAAAAAAGGCAAAGCCGTCCTGAATAGCCTCGATCGAATGCCACAGCCGCCGCTCGGCGATCTCGACCTTCTCATTGGCCACCGTCAGATCGGATTTCACCCGCTGGTTTTCGTCCTGAACCGTCTGCACCTTGGCGCGGGTGACGACGATCTCATCGGACAGCTTGCGGGCGTGATGCCCCAGTTTGCGATTGGCCTCGTGCAACTCAGCCTGTTTTTGCTCCAACAGCCGCTCCGCAGCCAGTCTGGAGCGCCGTTCCTGCGCCAATTTATTGGCAAGGCTCATTGCCGCCCTCCGCCGTGCCACAGTGTCATTCGACATGACATTCGACGATCAAGGTGAACAACTATTTAATAGTCGGTCTGGAATCATTGCCAGAAGGCCCAACTGCATGGCACCATGCCGCTATCCATTTTCAGGAGGGTGCCCATGCTCCGCGCATTGTTTTCCGTAATCGCCTTGATCGTCTTTGCTGCCCAAGTGGCGGCGCAATCCGGATTTCCCGACCGACGCGCTGTCGTGACCAATGATATTGATTACTACGGCTCGGATTTGCAGGCGATTTTTGACACCAGCTATGTCACCTGCCGAAATGCCTGCCTGAACAATCCCGCGTGTCAGGCGTTCACCTTCAATTCCAAATCCAACGCCTGCTTCCCCAAGAGCGATGTCACCAAGGAAGTGGCCTATGAAGGCGCGTATTCCGCGCGTATTCTGCCCACCGATCAGGCAGTTATGGCCCAAGTGGACAACCGCATCGCCGATCTGGAGTTCACTGGCAGCTACATGATCGAAAACGCCAATGATCTGGCGCGTCGCATCGGCGGCATGCACCCCGCCGGACAATGGTCGGCCGAGGCAATGCTCAAGGCGGCGCAGGATCGCCTGCAACAAAATGACTACCTCAACGCGATGCGCTGGACCGGGGCGGCCACATCCATCACCGATGCCGCCGATCAATGGACCGAATACGCCCGGCTGTCGCTACTGATTCAGAAAGACCAGAACAAGTATAAATATCAGGCGCTTCAGGCGTCCATCAATGGCTATCTGCGCGCCCGCAATGACGGCGCGCGCGTCAATGCGCTGATGGTGCTGGCCGACGCATTGGAAAAGGATCGCCGCGGGCGGGACATGGTTCAGGCCTTGCGTCTGGCTAGCGAAATTCAGCCGCGTGCGGACGTGACCGCCGCGCTGGATAGCGCCATCGCCAAATACGGCTTTCGCATCACCGAACACCGCGCCGATAACGAGGCAGCCGCACCACGCATCTGCGCCGAATTTTCCGAACCTCTGATCGAGGCCGGTACAGATTACACGCCCTTTGTGCAGCTTCCCGACGCTAATCTCGTGGTCCAGCCTGACGAACGTCAGATTTGCATCGACGGCGTCCAGCACGGGCAGCGTTACACCGTCACCTTCCGCAAGGGCCTGCCTGCGGCGAATGGCGAAAAGCTGATCAAGGATGTCGAACTGTCGCTTTATATCCGCGACCGCTCGCCCAATGTCAGCTTTCCAGGGCGCGCCTACGTTCTGCCCCGCGCCGTCGACGCAGCCCTGCCGATCGAGACCGTGAACCTCGACACGGTCAATCTGGTCCTGCGCCGCGTCAGTGACCGCAACCTGCTGCGCGCCATGCAGGACGATTACTTCGGCCGCCCGATCAGCGACTATCAGGCCAACACGTTCGAAGAGAACATCTCAGAGGAAGTCTGGACCGGCATCGGCGAGGTACAGAACACCCTCAACCAGAATATGACCACCCGCCTGCCACTGGGCGACGTGCTGGCCGACCAACCGCCGGGTATCTACACGCTGGGTGCGCGGATCGAAGGTGTGCCGCACTATGATGATCCCGGCGCGCTGCAATGGTTCGTCCTGACCGATCTGGGCCTCACCACGCTCAACGGCACCGACGGGCTGCATGTGTTTGCCCGCGGCCTGTCTGATGCGGACGCACTGGACGGGATCGAAATCACCCTGCTGTCGCGCGCCAACAGCGTGCTGGGCACCGCCACCACGGATGCCCAAGGCCACGTACGCTTTGACCCCGGCCTGTCGCGCGGCACCGACGGTGCGGCACCGGCGCTGATCCTTGCCAAGGCCGGCGAACAGGACATGGCGTTCCTGTCGCTGACCGACCCGGCATTTGACCTGTCCGATCGTGGCGTCGAGGGACGCCCACCAGCCCCGCCGGTCGATGTGTTTCTTGCCACCGATCGCGGTGCCTATCGCGCGGGCGAAGTGATCCATGCCACGGCACTGGCCCGTGATGGCGTCGCCGAGGCCGTCACCGGCCTGCCTTTGACCGCGATTCTGACCCGCCCCGACGGGGTGGAATACGCGCGCCACTTCTCTGCCGATGATGCGGCGGGCGGGCACGTCTTTGACATGCCTATCGCGGGCACCGCCCCGCGCGGCACATGGCAGTTGGAAATCAAGGCTGACGTTGACGCCCCCGCGCTGGCAACACAGTCACTGCTGGTCGAGGATTTCCTGCCCGAACGGATCGACTTTGACCTGACTCTGCCCGAGGGCCTGATGCAGGCCACCGATCTGCCCGACCTGCAGGTTGCCGCCAAATACCTCTTTGGCGCACCCGGCGCGGGCCTGAAATCCGAGGGCGAATTGCTGTTGCGCCCCCGCCGCAGCGTCGACGAATTCCCTGGCTACGTCTTTGGCCGCTACGACGCGCAGGCCTCCAGCCGTGCGTCCTATATGGACAGCTATACCACTGACGCCGCAGGCAACCTGTCCGTGCCGCTGGAACTGCCCGAAATGGACGCCAACGATCGTCCGTTCGAGGCCACCATCGCCCTGCGCCTGCGCGAAGGCTCTGGCCGCCCGGTAGAGCGCCAGATTAAACGCATGGTCGCCCCCCAAGGGTCGATGATCGGCATCAAGCCAGAATTCGACGGCGTCGTGCCCGAAGGCGGCGAAGCACGCTTTAGCGTCATTGGCCTCGGGTCTGATCTGAACCGCGAACCGATGCAGGTCAACTGGACTCTGAACCGCGTCAGCACCCGCTATCAATGGTATCAGCAATGGGGCAATTGGGAGTGGGAACCAGTTACGACCCGCAAGCGGGTTGCCTCTGGCAGCGGCGCATTGGGCGATACCCCGCTGACGATCTCCGGCGATGTGGAATGGGGCCGCTACGAGCTGGTCGTGGAACGCACCGATGGGGCTTATGTTGCCGCATCTGACGATTTCTACGCAGGCTGGTACGCCCCTGCCGATACCAGCCAGACGCCCGATACGCTGGAACTGTCGCTTGATGCCGAGGGCTATCGCTCTGGCGATACCGCACAGCTTCGGATCGTACCGCGTTATGCGGGCACCGCGCTGATCACCGTGATGTCCAATCGCGTGATCGACATGCAGGCGGTCGAAGTTGCCGAGGGCGAAAACACCATCCCTCTGACGGTCACGGATGACTGGGGCGCCGGTGCCTATGTCACGGCGCAGGTGATCCGCCCGATGGATGTGGCCGCCGGTCAGAACCCGGCGCGCGCGCTGGGCCTGAGCTATGCCAAGATTGATCCGGGTGCCAAATCTCTGAACGTCAGCATTGACGCCCCCGAGGCGATGACACCGCGCGGATCAATGACCGCGACCGTCAATGTGGACGGATTGGCAGAGGGCAGCACTGGCTATGTGACCCTCGCTGCCGTGGATGTGGGCATTCTGAACCTTACCGGGTTCGACAGCCCCGACCCGTCCGAACACTACTTTGGCCAACGCCGCCTTGGCGTGGAAATTCGCGATATCTATGGCCGCCTCATCGACGGCATGAATGGCGCGCAGGGGCAGGTCCGTTCGGGCGGTGACGCAGGCAACGGGATGCAGATGCAATCGCCGCCCCCGACGGACGAGTTGGTGGCCTATTTCACCGGCCCGATAGCCGTGAATGCCGATGGCACCGCAGAGGCGCAGTTTGACATCCCCGATTTCAACGGCACCGTACGCCTAATGGCAATCGCGTGGTCAGGCAGCGCAGTCGGCGAGGCCGCAGCCGATGTGCTGGTGCGTGACCCGGTCGTTGTGACCGCGTCACTGCCCCGGTTCCTCGCTCCGGGCGACCAAAGCCGCCTGTTGCTGGAAATCGTACATGCCACCGGCCCCACAGGCCGCATGGGCCTTGATGTCAGTGCTCCGGGTGTGACGCTTGCGGGCAATATCCCGTCAGGTTTCGATCTGGACACCAACGCCAAGGCATCCTTCAGCCTGCCTATCACCGCTGGCGATGTTGGCGATTACGAGGTGCAGATCGCGCTGACCACACCCGATGGCAAGCAGTTGACCAAATCGCTGACCTTACCCGTACGGTCCAATGATCCGGCCGTATCTGAAACCCGCCGGTTCGAACTGGCGGCAGGCGATACGTTCACACTGGATGACGCTGTCTTTGCCGCGATGAAGCCCGGCAGCGGACAGGCGGTGATTTCCGCCGGACCGCTGGCGCGGCTCAATGCGCCCGCGCTCTTGCAGGCGCTTGACCGCTACCCCTATGGCTGTACCGAGCAGGTGACGTCGCGCGCCATGCCCCTGCTTTACTATAATCAAGTGGCAAAGGCGCTGAACCTCGGCAATGACGCGCAGATCGCCCTGCGCATCGAGCAGAGCATCGAACGCGTCCTGACCCGTCAGACCTCGGGCGGGGCCTTTGGCCTGTGGCGCGCGGAATCGGGTGACTTCTGGCTTGATTCCTACGTCGCCGACTTCCTCAGCCGCGCCCGCGCCGAAGGGCACGACGTCCCCGACCGCGCGTTCACGATGGCGATGGATAACCTGCGCAACCGGCTGAACTATGCACCCGACTTCGACAATGGTGGTCAGGATGTCGCCTATGCGCTGATGGTGTTGGCCCGCGAAGGTGCCGCCCGCATGGGTGACCTGCGCTACTACGCCGACGTCAAGGCAGGCGATTTCGCCACGCCGCTGGCACTGGCACAGCTGGGTGCGGCACTCGCGTCATACGGAGATCAAACCCGCGCCGACCGGATGTTCCGCGCGGCGGTCGACCGCATGTCACAGACCGCCACGGACGAAGGCCAGCTCTGGCGCGCCGATTACGGCACGCAATACCGTGATCGGGCCGGCGTTCTGGCGCTGATTGTCGAGGCGGGTAGTCAGGCCGCCGATACCACCCAACTGGCCAGCGAACTGGGCCGCACCGGTCCGCATATGTCCACGCAGGAACAGGCATGGACCCTGCTGGCGGCGCGCGCGCTGATCGACGATCCGTCCGCGAACGGACTGACCCTGAACGGCGAGGCCGTTGCCGGCCCTTTCGTGCGCATGGTCGAGGCCGAAACGCTGACACCTCAGGCGATCCGCAACACCGGTGGTACAGCGACCGACATCACGCTGACCACCCTCGGCGTGCCGCAGATACCCGAGGCAGCTGGCGGATACGGCTACCGGATCGAACGCAGCTACTACGATCTGGACGGCAACGCGGCAACGCTGGACAATGTCAGCAGCGGCGCGCGTCTGGTCGCAGTAATCAAGGTGCTGCCCGCCGGCAAGGGCGAGGCCCGGTTGATCATCAACGATCCGCTGCCCGCAGGGCTGGAGATCGACAATCCGAACCTGCTGCGCTCGGGCGATGTACGCTCGCTTGATTGGCTCAAAACCGCCAATGCCGAGCATTCCGAGTTCCGCTCGGACCGCTTTATTGCCGCTGTCGACTGGCGCAGTAATGATCCGCTCACACTGGCCTACATCGTGCGCGCCATATCACCGGGCAGCTACCATCACCCGGCGGCAACGGTCGAGGATATGTATCGCCCCCGATACCGGGCCCATACCGACACCGGCGCAATGACTGTCGCCGAATAACCTCCAGAGGTCCGTCCCTTCGCGACGGGCCTCGCTCTTGTTAAAGGCGGATCGCATGGTGCGGCTTGACCGTCTCCTTTTGGTTCTGGCACTGATGCTGACGGTCACGGGCTACGCTCGTGATCGCCTCGACCTATGGGTTGATGCTACTCGGCTGCCACCGCTCCTTACCGAAACATCAACCGAAATACGCGACCGCGAGGACCGTCTGCTGCGCGTCTACACCGTCGCCGACGGACGCTGGCGGCTGGCCGTTACACCGGGACAGGTCGACCCGAACTTCATCGACATGCTGATCGGGTATGAGGATAAACGCTTTGCAACCCATGCCGGGATAGACCCGCGCGCCATGCTCCGCGCCGCGTGGCAAGCCACATGGAATGGCGAAATCATATCCGGCGGCTCGACCCTGACCATGCAGGTCGCCCGTCTGCTTGAGGACAGCGGCACAGGACAATGGACCGGCAAATTGCGCCAGATGCGCGTCGCCCTCGCACTGGAACGACAACTGACCAAGGATCAGATCCTCACCCTCTACCTGACCCACGCCCCCTATGGCGGCAACCTCGAGGGCATCCGCGCCGCCACGCTGGCGTGGTTCGGCAAGGAACCGAACCGCCTGACCCCCGCCGAGGCGGCGCTGCTGGTCGCCCTGCCGCAATCGCCCGAGGCCCGCCGCCCCGACCGCGCCCACGCTGCGGCATGGGCCGCACGCGACCGCGTGCTGGACCGGCTCGTTCTCGCTGGCAGACTGACGACCGAGGCCGCCGAGGCCGCGCTGACAGAACCCGTCCCAACCACGCGCCGCGCCTTCCCTGCCATCGCGCCACATATGGCCGACCGGGCACGCAACGCGGCACCGGGGCAAACCCGTCATCACCTGACGCTGGATGCCCCGCTCCAGACCAAACTGGAAACACTGGCTGCCAAAGCCCTGCGCGGCCTGCCCGGCAACCTGTCCGTCGCGATTGTGCTGGCCGATCACCGCAACGGAGAAATCCTCGCCTCTGTCGGGTCTGCCGGATTGACCGGCGCAGATGCGCGGCAGGGTTTCATTGACATGACGCAGGCACTGCGCTCGCCCGGATCAACGCTCAAACCGCTGGTTTACGGCATGGCGTTTGACCGTGGGCTGGCACATCCGCAAACCCTGATTGATGACCGCCCGGTTGCCTTTGGCCGCTACGCACCGCAGAATTTTGATGGCCAGTTCCGGGGTGAACTGACGGTGACAGAAGCATTGCGCCAATCGCTGAACATTCCCGTGATCCTGCTGATGAACGAAATCGGCCCGGCGCATCTGATGGACGCCCTGCGTCGCACTGGCGCGCAGACTGCCATGCCCGGCGACCGCGCCGGACTGGCCGTGGCATTGGGGGGCGTCGGGATCAGCCTGACGGATCTGGTGCAGGTCTATGCCGCCATCGCTCAGGGCGGTCAGGCGACCCCGCTCTATTGGCGCGATCCGGCACCGACAGGGGCACGCCAACGTATCCTCAGCCGCTCTGCTGCATGGCAGGTTGGTGATATCCTCGCGGGCCTCTCGCCGCCACCAAACGCCCCGCGCCGCACACTCGCGTACAAGACCGGCACCTCCTACGGGCACCGCGATGCTTGGGCCATCGGCTATGACGGCGCACATGTGGCCGGTGTCTGGATCGGGCGCCCGGATGGGACACCCGTTCCCGGCGCCTTTGGCGGTGATCTGGCAGCGCCGGTGCTGTTCGAAGCCTTCCAGCGGCTAAAAGAAACACGCAACCCCCTGCCCGCGCCACCACCCGAAACACTGATCTTGTCCACCGCTGAACTGCCACAACCCCTGCGCCGCTTCACCCCACGCGATGCGGTCTTTACCGCCGCACCAGACGCACCAAAGCTGATCTTTCCCCCCGACGGCGCACGGCTCGCGTCCAGCGAATATGGGCTACCGGTCAAGGTTCGCGACGGCAAACCACCCTTTACGTGGATGGCCAACGGCACACCCCTGCTGACTGGCGTGCACACCCGTCAGGCCCAGCTGATGGGACTCAGCACAGGGTTCTCTCAACTATCGGTGATCGACGCCAGCGGTCGCGCCTCAAGGGTCACGATCCGGCTGGATTAGAGCCTGCTGTTATCAGGCCCGCTCGATTGCCAGCGCGATACCCTGACCACCACCGATACACATGGTAATCAGCGCCTTTGATCCCCCGGTGCGTTCCAGCTCGTACATCGCCTTGATTGTCAGGATGGCACCAGTTGCGCCGACCGGGTGACCCAGCGCAATCGCGCCGCCATTGGGATTGACCTTAGTCGGGTCCAGCCCCAGCCCCTTGTTCACCGCCAGCGCCTGCGCCGCGAATGCCTCGTTCGACTCGATCACGTCAAAATCATCCGCGCTCAAGCCTGTCCGCGCCAACAATGCCTCGACCGCAGGGACCGGACCGATGCCCATCACCTCGGGGCGCACGCCCGCATGGGCATAGCCCAATACCCGCGCGCGCGGTTTCAGACCTGCCTTTTGCGCGGCATCGCCACGCGCCATAACAATCGCCGCCGCACCATCATTGATGCCCGACGCATTGCCAGCCGTCACAGTACCGTCTTTCTGGAACGCCGTGCGCAGCCCGGCCAGCGCCTCTGCCGTCGTCGCCTTGGGATGCTCGTCTGTATCAAACGCCACCATGTCCCGGCGCACTTTCACGTCGATGGGCGCGATCTGATCCTTGAAATATCCGGCCTTGATCGCCGCCGCCGCGCGGTTCTGGCTCTCCAGCGCAAAGGCATCTTGCGCCTCGCGGCTGATTTCATGCTCTGCCGCGACATTCTCGGCCGTGATCCCCATATGTCCGGTCCCGAACGGACAGTTCAGTGCGCCCAACATCATGTCGAGCGTCCGGATATCGCCCATCTTGGCGCCCCAACGCTGATCGGGGTTGATAAAGGGCGAACGCGTCATGCTCTCGGCTCCGCCGGTCAGCGCATAATCGCAATCTCCCAGCATCAGCGATTGGATGCCCGACACAATGGCCTGCGCACCCGATCCGCACAAACGGTTCACGTTCATCGCGGGCGTGCTCGCGGGGATACCCGCATCCATCGCGGCAACACGGCTCAGATACATATCGCGCGGCTCAGTGTTGATCACGTGGCCAAAGACCACATGCCCGATCTGGCCCCCCTCGACCCCGGACCGTTCCAGCGCCGCACGCGCAACATGCGCACCTAATTCGGTTGGTTTTACACCGGCCAACGATCCGCCGAAGGTGCCGATAGCTGTCCGCGTGCCGCCCAGAATTACAATATCCGTCATGTCACGATCCCCTTGATTTGCTTTGTCGAACGTTATCGCGGATCACGGACCGCTGGCAAACATGACTTTCCGTCACAACGCGGATCACGGACGCAGCGGAACGCGCCCCGTTTCGGTCAATAACCAGCAATCATCCCCATCAAACACCGCCGGGTAAAGCGGCCTGCCCCAGCCCGCGCCGCCATCCAGATTGACGCGATTGCCATGATGACTGGGATAGTCCTGCGCCGTATGTCCATGCACCACCAGCCACGGCCATCGCCCCGTATAGCTGAGAAAGGGCTCGCGGATCCAGATCATGTCCTTTTCGCTCTGCCACTCCAGCGGTGCCTGCGGCAGGATTCCGGCATGGACGAACAACTTGCCATCTTGCAGGTGGTAATACGGCAACCCCTTCAGATAGCGCACATGCACGTCTGGAACCGCCGCGCAAGCCGCCTGCCAGTTCGGCGCATCCTCACTGCTGTCGACACCATAGGATGCCAGCGTTTGCGCCCCGCCTAGCCGCTCATTCAGCCAGCTGCGCCCCGATAGAATATTGGCCGAATGTATCTGTCCGCGCTCGAGAAAATCCAGAAACAGTTGATCGTGGTTTCCGCGCAGCACGGTCCAGTCGCGCCCGGCGGCCTGTCCCCGCATCAGCGTGTCGATCACGCCCCGGCTGTCTGGCCCACGGTCCACCAGATCACCCAACACGACCAGCGACGCGTCGGCACCTCCATCCGCCTCGATCCGCGCCAGCGCGGTGTCGAGCATAGCCTTTTGCCCGTGAATATCGGGAATCACATAAATCACCATACCCCCCAATATACTGATACGCGCCCGCGCGTCAGCCTTCGTCACACGTCGCGCACGTTCCCATTGTTCATGCGTCAGAATCGGCGAGGCAACCGCGAAAAATCGGCTCGATTCTGGCCTTGCTGCCTATGTTGTGCTTTCTCGCCGTCGTAGTCGGCGCACGTCAAAAGGGCTGATTGCTCAGCGGGCGCGCGCGGCCTCGGCAACATCCCGGATCGCCCGGATGTTCTGGCCATAGGGTGCCGGATTGCTGACACTGCCACCCGTAAACACAGCCGATCCCGCCACCAGCACATCCGCCCCCGCCGCCGCCATCAGTGGCGCGGTTTCGGTCGTGATGCCGCCGTCGATCTCGATATGAATAGGCCGGTCGCCGATCATCTCGCGTAGGGTCTTAACCTTGTCGACCTGACTGTGAATGAACCTCTGTCCGCCAAAACCGGGATTAACCGTCATCACGCAGATCAGATCAACAATATCCAACAGATGCGCGACATCACCGACCCCCGTACCGGGGTTCAGCGCCAGACCGGCCTTGCACCCGGCACCACGAATGGCCTGCAACGTGCGGTGGATATGTGGCCCGGCCTCCAGATGCGCCGTCAGAACATCCGCCCCTGCATCGGCAAAGGCATCGATATAGGGATCGACCGGCGCGATCATCAGATGCACATCCATCACCGTCTTGATGTGTTTGCGGATCGCCTTGACCAGCGGCGGGCCAAAGGTGAGGTTCGGTACGAAATGCCCGTCCATCACATCCACATGCACCCAGTCACAGCCCTCGGCCTCGATCGCCTCGATCTCCTGGCCGAAATTGGCAAAATCCGCCGATAGGATCGACGGAGCAATTTTGATGGAACGGTCCAAGGACATCTGCTTTCTCCTGCATGAGGGATTGCCTGCTACTTGCGGGTCTGGCGGTTCGACGTCAAGGGCCGGGTGCGGGAATTGATCACCAAACCGCTTTGTGCCACCGTGCGCGCGAACACGTAATCGCGAAAGGTGTCGGCAGATGAAGGGGATGATGATGCACCGGCCCCTGCGGATTATCGACATCCTGACCCATGCGGCAGAGGTCACACCACATGAGGGCATCGTATCCGCGACCCCGGACGGCATTCATCGATATACCTACCCCGACGCACTGGCCCGTGCGGCACAACTCGCCCATGCCCTGACTGCCCACGGCATACGCCAAGGCGACAGGATCGCGACCCTCGCATGGAACTCCCACCGCCACTTTGAACTATACTTCGCCATCTCCGGCATGGGCGCTGTCTGTCACACCATCAACCCGCGCCTCTCAGACGACCAACTGATCTATATCTTCAACCACGCGAGCGACCGGATACTGTTTCTCGAACCGGATTTTATCCCGCTGATTGACCGGCTGAGGGATCGTCTGCCCGCCGACTTGGCCTTCGTTACGCTCACGGAAAATGCGATTCAGGCCGAAACAGAGACTGTTTTAGCCTCATACGAACAGTTTCTCGCTGACCAGCCCACAGCCTATGATTGGCCCAATCTGCCCGAAGATACTGCCGCTGCGTTATGCTATACATCCGGCACCACCGGCGATCCCAAGGGCGCGCTGTTCACCCACCGATCCACTGTTTTGCATACGATGATGGTGCCACTCAGCCAGACCAGCAGCTTTCGCGCGGGCTATCGTGCCATGCCGGTCGTCCCGCTGTTTCACGCCAACGCATGGGGCCTGCCCTATGCCGCGCCGCTGATGGGTATGACGCTGGTCATGCCCGGTTCCGCGCTGGACGGGACCAGCCTCTGGTCCCTGATGGAGGCAGAGCAGGTTTATTCAGCATGGGGTGTCCCCACTGTCTGGGCCGGACTGCTGGCCGAGATTGAGAACCGCGGCCGCCCGCCTGTTGGGTTCCTTGATCTGGTTGTCGGCGGCTCTGCCATGCCCAATTCGCTGGCGCTGGCCTATGAGGAACGTGGCATACAGGTCAGCCGCTGCTGGGGCATGACCGAGATGAGCCCGGTCGGCGCACGCGGCACCCCCGGACCGGACATCGCCACGCTGGACACCGCCACCCGGATGGCGGCCCAGACCAACGCCGGACAGCGATGCTTTGGCGTCGACTTCAAACTGGTCGGCGACGACGGTGCGCTGATCCCCCACGACGGGCACGGCACTGGCGAATTGCACGTGCGCGGCAACAGCATCATTTCCGGCTACTTCGATAATACTGCCGCCAGTGCAGCCGCCATTGACGCCGATGGCTGGTTCGCCACCGGAGATATTGCCACTGTCGATTCCCAAGGGCGGCTAACCGTACACGACCGGGCCAAGGATCTGGTAAAATCCGGCGGCGAATGGATCAGCTCAATCGACCTCGAGAATGTCGCAACAGCCCACCCCGGTATCACCTGCTGCGCAGTGATCGCCATGCCGCACCCAAAATGGGACGAGCGGCCCATTCTTGTCGCCGTAGCCAGATCAGTGCCACCGCCTGACCTGTCCTCTTTGCACGATCACATGGCCGCGCATTTCGCCGAATGGCAATTGCCGGATGACGTGATCTACGTCGATGCCCTGCCGCTCACTGCGACTGGCAAAGTGTCCAAGCTGACCCTGAGGCAGCAATTTGCGGACTATGTTCTGCCCGATCTGCGCAGGGCACAGCAATGACCGATACCGAGACGTTTTCGCGCTGGTTTAAGGTTGAACAGAGCCGCATTGATGCCTTTGCCGATGTCACCGAAGATTGGCAATTCATCCATACCGATCCCGTTCAGGCGGCACAGACGCCCTTTGGCGGCACCGTCGCGCACGGATTTCTCAGCCTTTCCTTGTTGTCCGCGATGTATTGCGATGCTCTGCCGTTGCCGGCAGATGTGACCCGCAGCGTGAATTATGGTTTTGACAAGCTTCGCTTTCTGTCTCCGGTTCATGCAGGTGCGCAGGTGCGCGGCGCGTTCCGGCTGCTCCGGTCTGACGATACGATTCCGGGACAGGTGTCGAACACATGGTCCGTTCGGGTCGAGATTGAAGGCGGCGAAAAGCCCGCACTGATCGCCCGGTGGCTGACCCGCTATTATACCGAGAACAGCGCCTGAACATGGGAAATTAGGCTCTGGCACGCGGTCTGACCGCACGACCCGACACAATTCAGCCCGGTAGGGCCAAGCAGAACAAGAGGCAATCGACATGACAGACGCGTTGGACCCGAAACTGATTGAACCGAATTATCCGCTTCAGACGCATCTGGGCATGCGGATGACTGCGTGGCGGCAGGACTATGCCCGGATCGAGATCCCGATCGCCGATACGTTGATGAACAGGCAGGGCCTGCCTCATGGCGGTATTCACGCGACGCTGCTGGACAGCGCGATGGGATATGCCGGATGTTATACTGGCGATCCGGATCGTAAACAGATGGCACTGACCCTGTCTTTGACGGTGAATTATCTGGCACAGGCTGCCGGCGAAGTACTGATCGCCGAAGGCTGGCGCACCGGCGGCGGGCGCAAGACTTATTTTGCCGAAGGTCGCGTGACCGATCACACGGGTACAGTCATCGCCACGGCCACCGGGGTTTTCCGTTACCGCAACAGCGGGTAGGCCGGGCTTCAGCCCGACACACGCCGGACCAACCAACCACCGATACGATACCGATGTGATACCGACATTATACCGATGTCGCATTTCCCTTACGCTACCCCTTGACCTTCCAGTTACTGGAAGCCTTATCTCTGCCATCGAAGGAGCGGCAGATGAACACCACAATGACTATCCAAATCGATGGAATGTCCTGCGCCGGATGCGTCGGCCGGGTCGAGAATGCGCTGAAGACACTGCCCGGGATTGATCTGGCGACAGTCAACTTCGCCACCCGCTCCGCAAGGGTTAAACTAGGCACAGCATCCCCGTCGGAGGTGTCGAACGCGCTGGCGCAGGCCGGGTATCCTGCCCAGCAATCGCAGGCAGAACTGGACGTGACCGGTCTCACTTGCGCGTCCTGCGTCGGACGAGCCGAGGCCGCGTTGCACGCCGCGCCGGGCGTTCTGAACGCTCGTGTAAATCTGGCAACGCGCCGAGCACAGATCACCTATCTGGCCGGCGCGACCAACCCAGATGATCTGGCGCGTATTCTGACCGAAGCAGGATATGCATCAGAGCCGATTTCAGGTGAAACAGAGTCTGATTCAGATCGAAATCAAGACGAAATCACGCAATCAAGGCGTGCCGCGATCATCGCGGCTGTGCTGACATTGCCGGTGTTTCTGATCGAGATGGGCGGCCACCTGATTCCGTCGTTGCATGACGTCATTCATCACAGCATCGGAATGACCACGTCTTGGGCGCTACAGTTCGTTCTGATCACCCTCGTCCTGTTGTGGCCCGGCCGCGTATTTTACCAAAAGGGGCTGCCCGCCCTGTTGCGCGGCGCACCCGAGATGAACAGCCTCGTCGCACTCGGCACTCTTGCCGCGTGGGGCTACAGTAGTGTCGCACTCTTTGCGCCGGGAGTGCTCCCCGCAGGTGCCACGGCCGTTTACTTCGAGGCTGCGGGCGTCATCGTTACGCTCGTTCTGGTCGGCCGCTGGATGGAGGCCCGCGCACGCGGCCAAACCGGCGCCGCGATCCAGCACCTGATCGGTCTTCAGCCCGATACCGTCCGCGTTCTGCGCGATGGTAAACCAGAGTCTATTCCATTGAAATCGGTGCAGGTCGGGGACGTGATCGAGACGCGCCCCGGCGAGCGGATTGCCGTCGACGGCGAGGTGATAGAAGGCACCAGCCACATTGATGAAAGTATGATCACCGGCGAACCGATGCCCGTCGCCAAAGGCCCCGGACAACCTGTAATCGGTGGCACGACGAACACCTCTGGCGTGCTGCGCATTCGCGCAGCGGCCGTCGGACAAGCAACTATGCTGGCGCGCATTGTCGAGATGGTGCAGGAGGCCCAAGGTGCCCGTTTGCCGATACAGGCCGTGGCCGACCGAGTGGTGGGCATTTTTGTCCCCGTCGTTATGGTCATCGCGGCGATCACGGTTCTGATATGGCTTCTGTTTGGTCCTCAACCCACGCTTAGCCATGCGCTGGTTGCGGGTGTCGCGGTTCTGATCATCGCATGCCCCTGCGCGATGGGTCTGGCAACGCCGACATCCATCATGGTCGGGACAGGGCGAGCAGCAGAACTGGGTGTGCTGTTTCGCCGAGGCGAGGCGCTGGAGCGTCTGGCAGGCGCCTCTGTCGTCGCCTTTGACAAGACCGGAACACTGACCGAAGGCCAGCCGCGCGTCGTGGATGTAGCACTGGCTACAGGCATAGATCGCAAAGAGGTGTTGCGTCTCGCGGCAGCAGTCGAGGCGCAATCAGAACATCCGCTGGCCCGCGCCATAGAATCGGCGGCAGAGGGACTGACCGTACCGCGTGCGATTCATGTTCTGGCACATGCCGGGCATGGGATCACCGCAGATGTTAACGGGCACGCGATGATCATCGGCAATCGAAAGATGATAGCGGATCACGGTATCGACATTACAGAACTGGATACTCCGGCATCAGGAATGGCATCAAAAGGTCAAACGCTGGTCTTCGTTTCGATTGATGGCAAAATAGCCGCCGTTATCGGCGTGTCTGATACGGTGAAGCCCACCAGCGCCCGCGCAATCGCCGCATTGCATCAGGCGGGGCTGCACACCGTTATGATCACCGGCGACAGCGCCGCTGCCGCCAATGTCATCGCCCAGGATCTGGGCATCGACGACGTGATCGCCGAGGTGCTGCCAGAGGGCAAGCGTGACGCGATACGTGCGTTACGTGCGGACCATGGCCCGGTCGCCTTTGTCGGGGACGGAATAAATGATGCGCCCGCGCTGGCAGAGGCTGATATCGGCATCGCGGTCGGAACCGGCACTGATATCGCCATTGAGGCCGCTGATGTGGTGCTGATCTCGGGCGATTTGGGTGGGGCGGTCACCGCGCGACATGTCTCGGAACGAACGATGCTCAATATCCGGCAGAACCTGTTCTGGGCGTTTGCCTATAATGCGGCATTGATCCCCGTCGCGGCCGGGGTCCTCTATCCGATCTCGGGGCTATTGCTATCACCGATGTTGGCGGCGGGGGCGATGGCCATGTCTTCAGTCTTTGTGGTCAGCAACGCACTGCGCCTGCGTGGGTTAAAGGCCCCGCTGCGCGATGGAGAAGCGCCATGAACATAGGAGACGCAGCCCGGCGTTCTGGATTGCCGTCAAAAACCATTCGCTACTACGAGGAAATCGGTCTGATCCAACCGGCAAGGAGCCAAAGCGGCTACCGCGATTTTTCCGAGGCCGACGCGCACAAGCTGACGTTTTTGGGCCGCGCCCGTGCACTGGGATTCTCGATAGAGGATTGCCGCACATTGCTGGGCCTCTACGAAGATGAAAGCCGATCGTCGAGTGACGTTAAGCAACTAGCGCGCGATCATCTGGTTCAGATCGAGGACAAGATTGCCGCCCTTCAGTCCATGCAGGCCACTCTGTCGCATCTGGTTGACGCCTGTGCAGGCGATGATCGTCCCGATTGTCCTATTCTTCGGGATCTGGCAGAGGGCTGAAACGCCAGCATACCCTAGAACTCTTTTCCGGCCTTGTGTTCGCCCCACAACATCGTTGCATTCGCCCCGAGGTAGGTCAGCGGCCCCGGCGGCAAGCGGCGCGGCGCGGGTTGCGCCATCACGTCGTGCAACAGCGGCGTATGATGACCCGAGGCCAGATCCGCCGTCAACATCCCGTGCAACGTGCCCTTGGCAGTGCCCAGCCCGTTCTGACAACAAGCCGAAAACAGCCCTTCATCCACTTCGCCCAGCGCCGGCACGTTGTTCCAGCTTAGGCACAACCGACCACCCCAGCGATATTGCATCGACACATCCCCCAGCATCGGAAATCGCGCGACAAAGGCCCGGTCGTGATCACGCCCCACCCGCGCGATACGTCTGCCCGACACTTCCATGGACGGATCCATCGTAAACCGGTTGCGAATGATGATCCGATCGCCACCAGTCCCAGAAATACGCCGCACCGTGGTGCCCAGCGGATGCGCAGGCGTGATGCCCCAGCGCAGATCTCCTCCCAGCGTCGCGCATTCCTCCGGCGTCAACGCGCGGGTCATCGAGGCGTAGGTAAAGACATGCAGCAATTGCTGCGCAAAATGCCCGAAACTGTTCACATGTCCGTTGACCGCCAGTATTGCGCGCGGCGCACTGACGGACCCGCGCGGCGTCGTCGCCAGCCATGCACCATCGCGCGACAGGCTGATCACCGGACTGCTCTCGAAAATTCGAACCCCGGATAAGCGCAAGCCATCCGCGACCCCGCGAACGAACATCGCCGGATGGATCATCACCGTTCCGGGGGTCAACAGACCGCTGCAATAGTAGCTCGAGCCGGTCATCTCCTGCATCTGGGACGCATCAAGCATCTCATGCGCCTCGTTCATCGCAGTCAGATGTGCCGCGTAATCCAGATTGTTCTGATGCCCCGCGTCAGAGGCCGCCCCATTCACCTTGCCCGTAGGCGCAAATGCCTCATCCCCCAGCGCGTATTCCGTTGCCATCTCTGCGGCAAAATTGATGCCCGCACGGTTGGCGCGGGTCTGGGCCGCGTCCCGCTCCAACGCACCGCCATAATCCTCGGATGCCAGATCGTGCGGCAGGTCGATCATAAACCCAGAGTTGCGCCCAGCAGGGCCAGCACCAACGCGGCTGGCCTCCAGCATCACGATCCGGTCGCCGGGATGCAACTGTGCCAGCCGCCGCGCGGCCGCCAATCCCGCAAAACCAGCCCCGATCACCAGCCAATCGGCGGTGATGGCGTCCTCCAACACCTCGGCAGAGGCAGCGATCGGTAAGAGCGCATTCCAGCCGGACACACCGGGATCACGCGGCAGCCTGGTTACCTTCATGGCAGGCTCAACTGCGCGGTACGTCCACCGTCGATAGTGTAAACCTGCCCGGTGACGAAACTGGCCGCATCCGAGGCCAACCAGCAGATCAGTTGCGCCACCTCGTCGGGCGCACCCGTACGGCGCATCGGATGAATGCCGCCAATCTGACGGCGAAACCCGACGGGATCGGGCTGGCTGCCGATGAAATCATCATTCAGTTCGGTATCAATCCAGCCCGGCGCAACCGCGTTGCAGCGCACCCCGTCAGGGCCGTGATCGACTGCCACGGCGCGAGTGAGGCCATGCAGCCCGGCCTTGGACGCACCATAGGCCGGGTGGCGTGGATTTGATCCCAATCCTTCGATTGAACCAACATTGACGATCGCGCCTTTGGACGCCCGCAGCAGCGGCATCGCGTGTCGGATCAATAGAAACGGCGCGGTCAGGTTCACCTGTAACTGTAGATGCCAGTCATCTAGCGAGGTTTCCTCTACCGTACCTTCGCGCATAACGCCGGCGTTGTTGATCAGAACGTCCAGCCGCCCGGCTGCGTCGCTGATTGCCTTCACCACCTTCTCAGGCGCGTCAGGATCGACAAAGTCAGCCGAAACAGTCTCGAACTCTGATGTGCCGCGCTGTGCGGCAAAGACCCGCGCACCGCCCTTCGCCAGCAAACGCGCCGTGGCCAGACCCATGCCGCTGGACGCGCCTGTAACCAGCGCCACTTTTCCCGCAAAGACGCTCATACAACCGGTTTCCCGCCATTCACCGGCACCAAGGCCCCGCACATGTAGCGCGCCGCGTCGGACGCAAGGAAGAGGATCACATCGGCAATATCGTCAGGCTCTGCAATTCGGCCCAGGGGTACGGACGCATTTAACGTTGCGATGGCCTGATCCGGATCCAGCCCGCGAACGGCAAAGCCGGTGCGCAGCATCGAGGTATTCACCTCATTCGGGCAGACCGCGTTCACGCGGATACCCTGATGCGCGTGGTCGCGACCCAGACATTCTGTCAGCGACGCAATCGCCGCCTTGGACATCACATACAGGGGATGGTTCGGACCCGGCTGTAACCCCCAACAAGAGGCGGTATTGACGATCGCCCCGCCCCCCGCCGCCGCCATTATCGGGATCGCCGCGCGAGCGATACGAAACGGTGCCTCGACATTCACCCCCATCGTCAGCGCATAATCCGCGTCGCTGGCAGTGGTGATATCGCCGCGCGTGATCACGCCGGCATTGTTGCACAATATGTCGATCCCACACAGCGCATCGGCCACACGACCCGGCAGCGCATCGCAAAACGCACCATCCAGCAAATCGCCATCGAAATGCGCCTCGGCCTCTATGCCGCCGGTATCACGATCCGTCACTGCGACACGCGCCCCTTCGGCGCGTAATCCGCGCACGATCGCCTGCCCGATCCCTCCCGCGGCACCTGTGACCAAGGCCGTCTTGCCCTCGAACCGCATGTCACAAATCCTGATTCAGCGCATCAGCCGCCGGGATTTCGCGTTCGCGCCGGGCTATGTAGTCGCGCAGCGCCTCATCCACGCCTGCGTCCAGCTTTGGCTCTTGATACGCATTCAGCAGATCACGGGTATAGTTGATCGCCCGCTCGGTCACCTCGACGCTGCCTTCGGCCTGCCATTGCTCGATCGAATTGTTGTCAAAGAGGTCAGGCATGAAGAACGCCCGCTGGAAATTTTCCAGCGTATGCGCGTGGCCCAAATAATGCCCGCCGGGTCCAATATCGGCAACGGCAGCCAATGCCTCGTCGAAATCATCCCAGCGGATGCCCTCGGCCATCCGGTACGCCATCGCGCATTGCTCTGCATCCACCACGAATTTGGCCATGGAACAATGCATACCGGCCTCGTTCCAGCCAGCCGCGTGCCACATGTAGTTAGTGCCTGCCATTTGTAGCGCCATCAGCGTCGTTGCGCTCTCGTATCCGGCTTGTGCATCGAATGTTTTAGCCCCGCCCAGCGATGTAGAGGACCGCCAAGGAACACCGTAGAATCGCGCCATCTGGCCAATCATCAGATTCATCAGGCTGATTTCCGGTGTCCCCGCCATCGGCGCACCGGACTTCATGCTGACCGTGCTCAGATAGTGGCCATAGATCGCCGGACAGCCCTTGCGAACCACTTGGGTATAGGCCAGCGCGCTCAGCGCCTCTGCGTTCAGCTGTGCCACTGTAGGCGCGACGGATGCGGGTGTGTTCGCCCCGCCCAGCACAAAGGGCGAGCACAACACCGGCTGGTTGCGTTTGCAGAACGCACGCATCGCGCCCAGCATGGTTTCGTCCCAGACCAGAGGCGAGTTACCGTTGCAGTTTCCGGTGCAGACCGGGTGCGTTTCCAGATAGTCCTCGCCAAAGAGGATCGCGCACATCTCCATCACGTCTTCGGCATTCTTGGGCGACGTCGTCATGCCCATGAACGTCTTGTCCGAGTGTTTCATGCTTGAATAGGTGATGCGCAGATGGCGCTGGCTGATCGGGTGATCATAGGGCTCTACGATATGATGCGCCGAACTGTGCATCGCGGGCAGCATATGCGCCAGCTTATGAAAGTTGCTGAGGTCCGCCATCATCGGGTTGCGCCGGACATTGTCCAGATCACGCAGAAACGGCGCGCCGGTCATTGGCACGAATATCGCGTGATCGCGGCCGAAGGGCAGATTGTTGGCCGGATTTCGGGCGTGATAGGTGAATGTTTCGGGGATCGTCGCGATCAGCTCACGCACAAGGCCGCGGTCAAGATAGACCCGATCACCTACCACCTTTGCCCCCGCGCGCCGCCAGTCATCCAGCGCGATGTCATCGCGGAACACGACGCCGACATTCTCAAGGATATCCATCGACGCCGCATCAATCCGTGCGATTTGATCCCCATCCATCGGCTCGGTCAGCGGCAGACCACGCTTTAGCGCCGGCAGCATGGTAAAATCGCGGGTCTGACGGATCGCCTTGCGTGCGCCACGTCCCCGGCGGGCGCGCTTTTCGATAACCGCGCTCATCGATGCGTCAGGTGAGTGCAACCCACCCGCCCTGCGTGATGGGTTATACCATCCCAAAGGTGTGCTTTCATCCCACGTTGTCTCCTTCTGCGGGATCGGTCAGATCGATCCAGATGGTTTTAATCTCGGTGAACTGGTCATGTGCGTGCACCCCGTTGTCGCGCCCGCCAAAACCCGATTGCTTGTACCCGCCAAAAGGCGTTGCGATGTCGCCCTCGCCGTAGCAATTGACCGTGACCGTGCCCGCGCGGATGTCGCGCGCAGCACGGATCGCGGTTCGTGCGTTGGCGGTAAACACGCTCGCTGCCAGCCCGTATGCCGTGTCATTGGCCACCGCGATGGCTTCTTCGGTGCTGGCAACCTCGATCACCGACAGGATAGGGCCGAAAATTTCGTCGCGGGCACGGGCGTCGTCCTTTGACACCTCATAGATTGTTGGCATCACAAAGTTGCCGTCCGCTGTGCCACCCACAATCGCACCATCCGAAAGATAGCCGCTGACCTTGCCACAATGCTCGGCGTCGATCATCGCGCCGAGGTGGTTCGCGGGGTCCAGCGGATCGCCGGTTTTCCAGTCACGGACACGGGCAAGGATACGCTCCATCAGGGGTTCTTTGACATCGCGATGCACGATCAGCCGCGATGCGGCGCTGCAATTTTCGCCCATGTTCCAGAACGCCGCATTCACGACATGCCCGGCAACGTGATCAAGGTTCTCAGCATCGGCAAGCACCACGCAGGGGTTCTTGCCACCGCATTCCAGTACCACCTTCTTCAGATTGCTGTCGGCGGCATAACGCAAGAACCGTTTCCCCGTCTCGGTCGAGCCGGTAAAGCTGACCATGTCCACATCCATATGCAGGCCCAGCGGTTCGCCCACCGATGGGCCATCCCCGGGCAAAACCTGCAAAACACCGCGCGGCACGCCCGCCATATGCGCCAGTTCGGCAATGCGCAGGGCGGTCAACGTTGTCTGCTCGGCCGGTTTCACGATCACCGAATTACCTGCCGCCAATGCCGGGCCAATCTTCCACGCCAGCATCATCATCGGAAAGTTCCATGGCAATACCGCGGCGACCACACCAATCGGCTCGCGTATGATCATGGAAATCGCATCGTCGCCGGTGGGCGAGGTCTGATCATACACCTTGTCGATCAGTTCGGCATGCCATTTGATCGTGTGGATCGTTTCCGGCACGTCGATTGACACGCAATCGCGGATCGGTTTGCCGCTATCGAGGCTCTCCATCACCGCCAGTTCATTTTTGCGGCGGGTGATCAACTTGCACAAGCGGATCAGCACATCCTTGCGCTCGGACGGGTGCAGCCGCGACCAGACCCCCTGATCAAACGCTTCGCGTGCCTTTTGCACCGCAACATCGACATCATCAGGTCCGGCGGTGCCGATCCGGGTCAGCACGTCACCCGTCGCCGGGTTCACGGTCTCTATCATCGGCCCGGATCCTTTGCGGAACTTGCCGTCGATATAGGGCGCCGCGGGCAGGTCGATCTCGGCAGCGATGGCGGCATATTCCGCGCGGGTCAGAAACTCGGTCATTGCGCCTCTCCTTCGATACGCTTGATGGCGGCGTTCATGGTGCGGATCACCTCTTCCAGCGCGCGTTTGTCATCCTTGTTCAGCGGGTGCAGCGGGCGGCGTGGCGGCCCTGCAGGGATGCCGCGCACCGTCAGGCCATGCTTGATACACTGGATAAACTTGCCGCCCTGCTCCAGCACCCGCATCAGCGGCAGCATCGCCGACATGATCGCGCGACCTTTCGTGAAGTCACCGTCGACGGCACAGGCCTTGTAGAGCGCGATATGCGCCTCTGGGGCAAAGTTAGAGCCAGCACAGACCCAGAACCGCGCGCCCCATGCGAAGAATTCCAACGCCTGATCATCCATGCCGCAACCCAGCCCGATATGCGGGTAGTCGCGCGCCAGAAGGTGCAGGCGATTGATGTCGCCACTGCTTTCCTTGATGCCGCAGAAATTGTGCGACCGGCCCAGCCGATCCAGACATTCCTCGTCCATGGTCACGCCCATGCGACCCGGATAGTTATATAGCATCACCGGCAGGTTCGCCGCCCGATCGATCGCCAGACAATGCAGCGCCAGTTCGCGCCCGGTTGGGCATGAATAGGGCGGCGTGGCAATTAGCAACGCCTCGGCACCTATCTCCTTGGCCGCGCGTGCATATGCGATACTGTTCTCGGTTTGCATATCCCCGGTGCCCGCGATCATCGGAACGCGGCCCGCGATCAACTGGTGAATCCGTTCGAACAACCACAGCCGCGTTTCGCTGGATTGCGCATAGTATTCGCCCGTCGTTCCGGCGACGATGATGCCATGCACCCCAGCGCCGATCAGCAACTCGACCGTCTGGGCCAGTGCCTCTTCGTTGATGGTGAAATCATCGTGATAGGGTGTCACGATCGGAGTGTAGATGCCTTCAAACTGCACGGGCGTGTTCCTCATTCGGAGTCAGGGCGAGCGGTAGCGGATCAGGTGTCACAAACTGCTCCAGTCGATCGCGTGAAAGATCCCAATGCTCAAGTGTCAGGGCCACCGCACGATCCGGTTCCTGCGCTTCGATCGCCGCGATCATCTGATCGTGGTGCACGCACGCGGTCTGGACCCGGCGCTTCTCATCCGCAGATTTCGGTCGGTAGAAGGTCTGGCTCAGCCGGGTGTGATCAATCAACATCCGGCGCAGAGCGGGCATCAGGTATGGATTATGTGCCATCTCGCCGACTTCTTCGTGGAACCTGTGGTTAAGCAGCGCCGCCTGACTGGCATCGCCAGCTACCGTGGCCGCACGAAATGCGTCCTGCGTCGACCGCAGTGGCGCAATCTGCTCGGTGCGGCGGTTCTCTGCCGCTAGCCGCGCGATGTTGGCGTAGACCAGCGGCGCGGTCTGAAAGAACATCCGCATCACGCCCAAATCCATCGACGCCACTTTCGGTCCGCGATTGGGTTCGGTGCGCAGATAACCTTCGCCGCTCAGGCGCTGGAACACTTCGCGCATCGGCGTCCGAGACATGCCATATGCATCGCACAGCGCCGCCTCGTCCAGATCGGCACCAGGTGCAATTTGCTGCATCAGGATACGCATCCGCAGATCATCCAGGCAGGCTGTCTTCTTATCCTTGGGCAAAGCATTCCTCCATTTTGTACACACACTGTATACATAATGTATTTCACGTCCAGATGATTCGTGATCCATGCATGTCAGGGCACCTGATCCGGCTTGACACTGGGCAGGCCTGCGGCCAACCCTGCCGCCCATGATGGATTTGCGCCCGGTGGGATATGTTATCGGCCTGACGGTCATGGCGCTGGGCCTGACCATGGTGCTTCCGCTGGTGCTTGATATCGCCGAAGGCCGCGGCGAATGGACCGTCTTTGCCCAATCTTCGATCCTGACCGTCCTGACCGGCGGCCTTGTCGCATTGACCTGCCGCAACGGCGTGCAGGCCGGTCTGACCATTCAACAGACCTTCTTGCTGACCACGGGCGTCTGGGTGGTACTGCCGCTGTTTGGCGCATTACCCTTTATGCTGGGCGAGAGTGACCTGCGTTTTGTCGATGCGTTTTTCGAGGCTATGTCCGGACTGACCACCACCGGTGCCACCGTAATGAGCGGGCTGGACACGCTCCCGCAGGGCCTGTTGCTATGGCGCGGGCTGATGCAGTGGTTGGGCGGGATCGGTATCATTATTGTGGCAATGGTGTTCCTGCCCGAACTGCGCGTCGGCGGCATGCAGATTTTCAAGGCCGAGGCCTTTGATACTTTTGGGAAAATCCTGCCGCGCGCCACCGAAATCGCGTCACGGATTTCGGTCATCTATCTGGCACTGACGATGATGTGCGTTGCGGCCTATCTGCTCACCGGGATGAACTCCTTTGATGCCACTGTGCACGCGTTGACCACTATTTCGACCGGAGGCATGGCAAACTACGACGCATCATTCAACGCTCTCGATCCATCTTCCGAGTATGTTGCGTCGGTCTTTATGGTGCTGGCCGCGTTGCCATTTGTGAGATTCGTACAGATGACAGCAGGCACTGCTCGCCCACTGCTGGTCGACCCGCAGGTGCGCGCTTTCCTGCTTACAATTCTGGTGATCGTCCTGTGCCTGACGCTCTGGCGTTTTGTGCAACAGGCCAACCCCAGTGAACGAGTATTTCGCAGGGTGCTGTTCAACACGATCTCGATCATGACCGGCACCGGCTATGCCAGCGACAATTACATGACCTGGGGATCACTGCCCATTGCCGTGATGTTCTTTACCGGCCTGATTGGCGGATGCGCGGGATCCACCTCGTGTTCGATCAAGATTTTCCGCTACCAACTGCTCTTTGCCTCGATCCGGGTCCAGATGGGCCGTATTCGATCACCGCACGGCATTTTCATTCCACGTTATGCCGGACGCGCGGTAGATGACGACGTGCTGACGTCCGTGATGTCATTCTTCGTGTTCTTTGTCGTTTCACTCGGGGTTCTGGCCGTGCTTCTGGCCTTTACCGGGCTGGATTTCATCACGTCGGTTTCTGGCGCTTCAGCGGCGCTGGCCAACATCGGGCCGGGGTTGGGCGACACCATCGGGCCCGCTGGAAACTATGCCCCTCTAAACGACACAGCTAAATGGCTATTGAGCGCCGGAATGCTGATCGGTCGCCTCGAACTCTTGGCGGTCTACGCCATTTTCACCATCAACTTCTGGAGGTCCTGATGACTGCCAATGATCAAATCCGCCCATTGGGCGCGCAAATCTCTCATATGCTGAAATCACGTGGCGTCGATACAATCTTTGGCATTCCCGGTGTCCATAATCAGGAAATGTATCGCGGCATAGAAGAGGCTGGCATTCGCCATATCCTCGCCCGGCACGAACAGGGTGCCGGCTTTATGGCTGACGGTTATGCCCGCGCCAGCGGTAAACCCGGCGTGTGCTACGTGATCACAGGTCCGGGTCTATGCAACACGATGACACCTCTGGGGCAGGCCTATTCCGACAGTGTTGCCGTGCTGGCAATCTCGTCTTGTTTGGATGAAACGGCCGCCACGCGTGGTCAACTACACCAGATGCTGGATCAGGAAATCGCGGGCGGCACAGTCTGCGACTGGTCCGAAACCGCCCATACCGCCAGCGCCGCCTACACGCTGGTTGATCGGGCGTTCGCCGAATTTCAGAGCCAGCGCAAACGGTCCAAACATATTCAGGTGCCAATTGCCCAACTGGAAGAAAATGCGCCACCAGCACCCGCCCCGGCACCCGAACGGATCACCCTGTCCGAACAATCCCTACCGCAGAATATCGCGGCACAGATCGCTGCGGCCAAGCGGCCGCTATTTGTCCTCGGCGGTGGCGCTGTCGGAGCACCGGAAACGACCCGCAAAGTGCTGCGGCAACTGAATGCCGCCAGCTTCACCAGCTATGCTGGACGCGGCATTGCGGGTCTGGATGACCCACTGCATTTCGGTGCCTACCTCGGACGGCCAGAGAGCGCGAGCGTGATCGCCAGCGCCGATCTGGTGATCGCGGTCGGCACCGAACTGGCCTCTATCGACCTTTGGCGCGCCGAACTGGGCCATAAGGGCGATTTTATCCGGGTCGACATCGACCCGGAGATCCTCGCCCAGCAAAGCGGCGGAGGTAAACTGCTCATGAATGGCGTTTCGTTCTTTATGGGCCTCACCGCCGCACTAAAGGGACATACCGCCAATACCAGCTGGACCGCCAAAGAGGTCAAAGACGCCCGCGCGCGCTGGCGTGCAGAGTCAGATGCTGAACGCCCCGGCATCGCCCCGATCTGTGACGCGCTGCGAGAGGTGATGCCCGAGGATACGATGTATTATTCGGACATGACCCAATTTGCCTATACCGGCAAAGAAGTGTGGGACATGCCCCGCCCCGGTCACTGGCACCATCCTTATGGCTTTGGCACTTTGGGATATGCGTTACCTGCCGGTATTGGCGGCGCGGCGGCGCGGCCGGGATTGCCCACAGTGGTGATCGCTGGCGATTACGGCTTCCAATACACCGTACAGGAACTGGGCACTGCGGTCGAACTGGGTCAGCCTCTACCGATCTTGTTGTGGGACAATGGCAAGTTGAAGGAGATCGAGGATAGCATGGTCCGCGCACAGATCGCGCCGAACTCGGTCATCGCGCATAACCCCGATTTCTGCGCACTTGCCAAGGCATACGGGGCCTATGCCGAGGCACCTAAATCCTATTCGGAACTGAAAAAGGCCGTGACGGATGCGTTCAGTGCCGATGGGCCAACACTGATTTATATGACAGCGGCTATGTCAGCGGACTGATAGTGACGGCTGGGCGTATTCTATGAAATTGGTTGCGCTCAGCCGATCTGCCCGCGCGGTCCGTCGCCCACTTGTCCGCGATGCAACAACAGATGGTCGAGGATGACACAAGCCATCATCGCTTCACCGACGGGCACCGCACGAATGCCAACACAGGGGTCATGGCGACCCTTGGTCACGACTTCTGTCGGGCTGCCATCCATCCGGATCGACTTGCGCGGGCTCAGGATCGACGACGTCGGCTTGACCGCGAACCGCACCACGACCTCCTGTCCGGTAGAGATACCGCCAAGGATACCTCCTGCGTGGTTTGAAGAATACTCCGGACCGTCCGCGCCCATGAAAATCTCATCGGCATTTTCGGTACCCGTCAACTCTGCCGCGGCCATGCCTTCGCCGATCTCCACGCCTTTGACCGCGTTGATCGACATCATCGCCGCCGCCAGATCAGTATCAAGCTTGGCATAGACCGGCGCACCTAACCCGGCGGGCACGCCCCGCGCGACCACCTCGACCACTGCCCCGACCGAGTTGTGATCCTTGCGCATTTTCTGCAAATACGCCTCCCATTCGGGTGCGGCACCGGCATCGGGCAGCCAGAAATCATTGCCATCAATCGCATCCCAATCAAATCGCGCACGATCCAGCACCATCGCACCCATACGCGTCATGTAACCCTTGATCGCTATCCCCGGCACCAGCGCCACCAGCGCGGCGCGGGCGATGCCCCCCGCCGCGACCCGTGCCGCGGTTTCGCGCGCGCTGCTGCGACCGCCCCCACGCGGATCACGCAGCCCATATTTCTGGTGATAGGTGATATCCGCATGTCCGGGCCGGAACGTGTTGAGGATATCGCCATAATCCCGGCTGCGCTGATCGGTATTCTCGATCATCAGCTGGATCGGCGTGCCGGTCGTCTGCCCCTCGTAGACACCCGACAAGATGCGTACCGCGTCCGGCTCATTGCGTTGGGTCATGTTCTTGTTCTGGCCGGGGCGTCTCTTGTCCAGCCACTGCTGTAGCATCGCCTCGTCGACCGTCACGCCCGGCGGACAGCCATCGACCGTCGCGCCCAAGGCGGGCCCGTGGCTCTCGCCCCATGTGGTCACGCGAAAAAGATGTCCGAAAGTATTGAGGCTCATGGCGCGGCTCCTTTGCCGCTTGGGTCTAGCGGTGTGACGCGCGCGCCTCAAGTGGAATTGGAAACGGCGCGCCGCTCATGGCGCGCCTTTCCGCGCTTATCCGTTCACCAGTTTTTGCGGCGATACCGTGTCGATACCCAACGCCTCGCCAACCGCAGCGTATGTCAGTTGCCCCGCATGGACGTTCAACCCATTCAGCAAATGCGGATCGTCCGCACAGGCCTGTTTCCAACCCTTGCCCGCCAACGCCAGCATGAATGGCATCGTCGCGTTGCCCAGTGCGATGGTCGATGTGCGCGCCACAGCGCCCGGCATGTTGGCCACACAGTAATGGATGATCCCGTCCACGTCATAGATTGGATCCTGATGTGTGGTTGCCTTTGACGTTTCAAAGCACCCGCCTTGGTCAATCGCCACATCCACCAACACCGAACCGGGCCGCATCGACCCCAGCTGTTCGCGGCTGATCAGCATAGGCGCGGCAGCGCCGGGGATCAGAACCGCACCGATCACCATGTCCATGCGATCCAGCAATTCCTCGATAGCGCCCTTGTCAGAATATTGCGTCGTGAGACGCCCCATGAACACATCATCCAGATACGATAGACGCGGCACCGATCGGTCCAGCACGGTAACATTTGCGCCCATCCCCACGGCAACGCGCGCAGCCGCCGTGCCGACGACCCCGCCGCCGATGATTGCCACATTCGCCGGACGCACGCCCGGCACGCCGCCCATCAAAACACCGCTACCGCCATTGGCCTTTTGCAGCGCCCAGGCGCCACTCTGCGGTGCCAGCCGCCCGGCCACTTCGGACATCGGTGCCAGCAGCGGCAGCCCGCCGCGCGCGTCGGTTACGGTCTCATAGGCAATCGCGGTACAACCGCTGGCCAGCAGGTCATTGGTCTGTTCGGGATCGGGGGCGAGGTGCAGATAGGTAAAGAGCAACTGGCCCTCGCGCAGCATCTTGCGCTCGCCGGGCTGCGGCTCCTTGACCTTTACGATCATGTCGGCCGTGGCGAAAATTTCGTCGGCAGTGTCGATGATGACTGCCCCGGCTGCAGTATAGTCCTCGTCAGCAAAACCCGCGCCAATGCCGGCCCCGGCCTGAATGATCACTTCATGGTCACGACTGACTGCCTCGCGCGCCGCGTTCGGTGTCATGCCGACTCGGTATTCCTGCGGCTTAACCTCGGTTGGGCATCCGATCTTCATTGGTGTTCCTCCTCCTGATTATAGACAGATTGCCGCAGGAGACGCGCAAGGGGATGCCAAATACTTCTCGCCTTTGGGGAAGGGTTTCGAATATTATTCGCAAATCCGTCACTTTCTCGCAAGGAATTGCATCAATGCCCGTCGACTCGACCGATCGCCGTATCCTGACCGTATTGCAGCGACAGGGCCGCATCTCCAACGCTGACCTTGCCGAAAAGGTGAACTTGTCAGCCAGCGCCTGCCACCGCCGCGTGCATCGGCTAGAGGTCGAGGGCTATATCGACGGTTACGTCGCGCTGCTGGATGCACGCAAGCTGGGCGTGCCCGCCACGATCTTTGTCGAGATCACGCTATCAACCCAGGCCGAGGACGTTCTGGAAGCGTTCGAGAAGGCCGTCGCCCGCATCCCCGACGTGTTGGAATGCCACCTGACAGCAGGCAGCGCCGATTACATCCTCAAGGTCGTTGCCGAAGACACCGAAGATTTCGCCCGCATCCACCGTCAATATCTGGCGCGGCTACCCGGCGTGGCCAAGATGCAGTCAAGCTTTGCCCTGCGAACAGTGTGCAAGACGACGGCGCTGCCGGTTTAGCGGGGCATCCTCCGCGCACAATATCAATCGACGGTTTGAACGCATACATTGCCGGACGCCGCCCTGCGGCGGGCGCTGTCCGAACAATCAGATCTGTTTCGCGTAGTGCCGCGGCCAAAGGAAAGCAGTAACTGATGCGCAGCACAGCAAAACACAAGAAAAAAGCCCCGGCGTTTCCACCGGGGCCCCTACTCATTCAACCAAGCGATCTGCTCAGTCGTCTTTCTTTTCCGGCGCAACTTCTTCGCCGGTTTCCTGATCGACTACTTTCATCGACAGGCGCACCTTGCCGCGATCGTCAAAGCCCAGCAGCTTGACCTTCACTTCCTGACCTTCTTTCAGAACATCTGACGGATGATTCAGGCGGCGGTTTTCGATTTGGCTGACATGCACCAGACCGTCGCGCTTGCCAAAGAAGTTCACGAATGCACCGAAATCGACGATCTTGACGACCGTACCAGTGTAAATCGCGCCTTCTTCCGGCTCTGCCACGATCGAGTGGATCATGTCATAGGCTTTCTTGATCGAATCGCCGTTGGGCGACGCGATCTTGATGATGCCTTCGTCGTTGATATCGACCTTGGCGCCCGACACTTCGACGATTTCGCGGATGACCTTGCCGCCCGAGCCGATGACCTCACGGATTTTGTCCGTGGGGATCTGCATCGTCTCGATACGCGGCGCGTGAACCGAGAATTCCTGCGCGCCGGTCAGGGCTTTGTTCATCTCACCCAGGATATGCATCCGGCCTTCCTTGGCTTGCGCCAGTGCCTTTTGCATGATTTCGGGCGTGATGCCCGCGACCTTGATATCCATCTGCAACGAGGTGATGCCGTTTTCGGTACCCGCCACTTTGAAATCCATGTCGCCGAGGTGATCTTCGTCGCCAAGGATATCGGTCAGAACCGCATAGGATCCGTCTTCTTCCAGAATCAGGCCCATCGCCACACCGGCAACCGCCGTTTTCAGCGGCACGCCAGCGTCCATCATCGACAGCGATCCACCACAAATCGACGCCATCGAGGATGAGCCGTTGGATTCGGTGATCTCGCTAACCAGACGAATGGTGTAGGGGAAATCCGTCGCCGCAGGCAGAACCGCCTGAAGCGCGCGCCATGCCAGCTTGCCGTGGCCGATTTCGCGACGACCCGGAGGGCCCACGCGACCCGCTTCGCCAACCGAATAGGGGGGGAAGTTGTAATGCAGCAGGAAGTTCGATTTAAAGTTGCCATGCAGCGCATCGATGAATTGCTCATCATCGCCGGTGCCCAGTGTGGTCACGACCAGACCCTGCGTTTCACCACGGGTGAACAGCGCCGAACCGTGGGTACGTGGCAGCAGACCGGTTTCGCAAACGATATCGCGCACCTTGTCCAATGCCCGGCCATCAATCCGCTTGCCGGTTTTCACAACGTCGCCCCGCAGAACAGTCGCTTCCAGCTTCTTCAGGGCTGCGCTCAGATTGGCATCCTCTAGCTGTTCTTCGCTCAGCGATTCCTTGATCGCAGCCTTGGCGTCGGCAACTGCGGTCGTGCGTTCCTGCTTGTCAGTGATCGCATAGGCTGCGCGAACCTTGTCCTCGCCTGCTGCTTTCACCGCTGCAAAGAGTTCCGAGTAATCCGGTGGAGTAAAGTCGAACGGCTCTTTTGCCGCCGATTCCGCCAGATCAATGATCAGGTCGACCACTGGCTGAATTTGCTCATGCGCAAAGTTGACAGCGCCCAGCATCTCTTCTTCGGTCAGCTCATAGGCTTCGGACTCGACCATCATCACGGCGTCTTTGGTGCCGGCAACAACCAGATCAAGACGTTGATCGGGGTTGTTTTTCAGCTCGTGCATGTCATCCACGGTCGGATTCAGGATGTATTCGCCATCCTCATACCCCACGCGGCAACCGGCGATCGGCCCACGGAACGGCGCGCCGGAAATGGTCAGTGCGGCAGAGGCCGCGATCATCGCCACCATGTCCGGGTCATTGACGAGATCGTGGCTCAGCACGGTGCACATCACCAGTGTTTCATGCTTGAAACCCGGGACAAACAGCGGGCGGATCGGGCGGTCGATCAGACGCGCGGTCAGCGTCTCTTTTTCCGTGGGACGCGCTTCGCGCTTAAAGAAACCACCGGGCACTTTGCCGGCTGCATAATATTTCTCTTGGTAGTGAACCGTCAGCGGGAAGAAATCCAATCCCGGTTTCGGCTGCTTGGCAAAGGTCACGTTGGCCATGACACTGGTTTCACCCAGCGTGGCAATCACGGAACCGTCTGCCTGACGGGCGACCTTGCCCGTTTCGAGAGTCAGGGTTTCTTCGCCCCACTCGATTGATTTTTTAACTTCGTTGAACATCTATCGTTTCCTGTCTGGAGGCACTCCGGGCCCCTGCCCGGTCCTCCGTTTCAATGGCGGCCCCATTGCCGCCGACCCCAATCTCATTTCATGCGCCCGGAGTCAGGGGCATCACGTCTCAGATGCCGGGGCCATACAGGAATTTCAGGCGTTTGGAAAGCAGCGAAGGAAAGCGGTAGGATCGCGCCTGTTGAACCACACTGGCATTCGCTGTTGAACCACACTGGCATTCGTCAGTCGATCCGGCGTATTCAGGGCCATGACCAGCAGACGTATCCTCTTGATCCACACCGGCGGCACGATCGGCATGGTGCGTACCGATCACGGCTTTGCCCCGCAGGATGGCGTGGTCGAGGACGAGATTGCCCGCCTGCTGGCCGGTCCGCACGCGGGGCTCAGCATCAAGATGGTGCGCCTTGATCCACTGATCGACAGCGCCAACGCCACGCCGAGCGACTGGAACCGGATCGCAACGGCGATAGCGGACCATCATGCCAAATATGACGGCTTCCTCGTCACCCACGGCACCGACACGTTGGCCTTTTGCGCGGCCGCGCTGACATTCGCATTAGAGGGGCTGGAACGGCCCGTGATCCTGACCGGCGCAATGCTGCCCCTGACAGAACCGGGCAGTGACGGACAGCGCAACCTCAGCGATGCACTAGACGCGCTAGATCACACAGCACCGGGCGTTCACGTCCAGTTTGCCGGGCGGCTGATGCATGGCGCACGCCTGCGCAAGACACACTCGCATTCCTTTGACGCATTTGCGGCCGAACCGACCAACGCGCCGCCGCTGCGTATCGGGCCTACACTGGTACAGCACAACTACCCCGGAGCACAGGTTGCAGTCCTGCCCGTGGCACCAGGGGGCGCAGGCGCGGTTCTGGAATACGCCGCTCAGCAATGCGACGGCATTGTGTTGCGCTGCTTTGGGTCGGGCACGGTGCCCAACACCCAAGAAATGCAAAATGCCCTGCGCACGGCAGAAACCCGCGCGATTCCCATCATCGCCGTCAGCCAATGCCCCGAAGGTGGCATTGCGCTGGGCACCTATGCGGCAGGGGCCATCCTGTCGCGGCATGGCGTCGTGGATGGGCATGACATGACGGTCGAAGCAGCCTACGCAAAGCTGCTTCTGGCCCTCACCCAAGAGCGCAATCTGGCGGGGCAGCGTACCTTTCTCGCGACTCCGCTCTGCGGCGAATTCAGTGCACCGCGCGCCTGACCACCAGAAGCGTGCCAAACCCGGACGCGGCGATCACACACAACCCCGCCAGCGCCACCGCATCGGGCCATTCACCAAAAACAAGCACACCCACAGTCGTCGCTGCGATCAACTGAGAGTAAATTAGTGGCGCGATCACCGTCGCGCTGGCGACGCGGTTGGCGATGACAAGGATGTAATTCCCCATCGCCGATCCCACCGCGCTGAGCAGGATCAGACCCAGCACAGGCAATTCAGCGTCGGGCCAATGCGCAGTTGCGCCAAACGGCGTCAGCACCACCGCGCCGATGATCAGTTGCGACACCAACAGGAACCGAGGGCGATACTGCCCCGCTACGGCCCGCGTCATCATCAGATAGGCACCGTAAAAACACCCTGCCAGAAGCGCCAGCGCAATTCCCGGTGTCGCGCCAAAGCCCGGCTTGACCACCAGCATTACGCCCGCAAACCCCATCAACAGCAGCAGTGTGCGCAGGGGCGATATCCGCTCGCCCAGAAAAACCGCCGCCAGAAGATAGGATACCACTGGCCCGACAAAGAACGCGCCGAACACATCCGCGATCGGCTCGGTCCGCAGCGCAGTCAGGATGCAACTGATGCCGCCGACGATGAACAGCGCCCGCAGCAGCAGCTTCGCATCGCGGAAATATGCCAGCTCGGCGCGGTTCAACCCGCTGAAGGGCGACAACAGCAACGCGCCCAGCACGAAACGTGACCACGCAACAAAGACCGGACTGGCTCCACCCCCGGTGAGCAGCTTGCCCGCCGTATCGCCGAACACCACAAGGCTGGTCGCGGCAAAGACCATGGCGGCCACCTGAAAGAGCGAGGCGAGGGGCATAGATCCGGATCCGGGACTGGTACCACGCCGAACTGTCATGCACCCGGACCAAAGACAATACCAAAGCGCACGGAACCCGACCGTCACCCGCCGCGTTTTCCCGGTAACATCTGACACGTATCGGAGGATTGGCTTGCGGCGAGACCACATCAACTTATCTCGGGACTGCCGGGAGCCTTGGCTGCTGATCGTGCTTGGGGTGGGTGGTATCGCTGGCTGCGCGGCGCTCATTTTCGGCACGCTGATCGGGCCCTATTACGTTCCAGATCACGACTGGATCGCCGACACGATCAGCGATCTGGCGGCGGGGGACTCGGAAATTATCATGGATGTCGCGCTTTATGGTTTTGCCGCCGGGCTGTTTGCTGCGGCACTGGCAGCAGCGCATGCGCATCCCGGCGGGGCAGCATGGTCCGCAGGGATCGTGGCACTGGCGATTCTAGCGGCCATCGTGATCGTCGTCGGCGCGCGTAATGAATATGGCGACAACGACAGCGAGGGGATCGTGATCCACAGTTATCTGGTATACGGGCTGGGGTTTTTCTTTCTCGTCGCGCCCCTTTGCATGGCTGCCGGAGCGGGAACGCGGAGCCACGGCATCAAATGGGCGCTATTGGGACTGGCCGCAGTCTGGGCGCTCGCAGCACCGGTGTTCTTCCTGCTGCCCACCGGGATCGACGGCCTCTATGAACGCGGTCTGGGCCTGATTGCCTGCGCGATGACCGCCGTGCTCTGCCTGCATTTTATCGCCATCGGACACAGTAGCCTGCGCAGGCGGGACGCCCGATGATGGCACTGCAGACAATTGGCCAGACCGTGCTGGCCGTGGTGGTCGTGATCGCCTTGGTGCGGCTGAACGGATTGCGATCCTTTTCCAAAATGTCGAGCTTTGATTTCGCCCTGACTGTCGCTGCCGGGTCCGTGCTGGCCACGATGATGACTACTCCCGACCCGCCGTGGCCCGCGCTAATCGCGCTGGCGACCCTGTTCGCATCGCGGTTCGTAATTTCGCTGGCGCGGGCGCATTTCCCGTCGATGCAGCGCGCCACAGACAATAGCCCCCTGATGCTGATGTATGACGGGCAGTTATTCGAAGCGAACTTGACCCGCGCCCGCGTCACTCTGCCCGAATTGCGCTCGAAACTGCGAGAGGCAGATGCAACGCGCCTTTCGGGTGTCCGTGCAGTGGTATTCGAGGCGACCGGCGATGTCAGCGTGCTGACCGGCGATCATGTAGATGATGAACTGCTTGCCGACGTCTCTTGGGGTGACGCCCCCAGACCAGACCGCAGAACGGATCAGAATCAGTCCTGAAACGCAAAACGCCCGCGCGTCTCCGTGCGGGCGTCGTATCTGATAACTGACCCGGCGCGCTTAGCGGCGGATACCGAGCTTGCCAATCAGGTCACGATAGCGTGCCTCTTCTTTGCCCTTGAGATAATCCAGCAGCTTGCGGCGCTGGGCAACCATTTTCAGAAGGCCACGACGACCGTGGTTGTCCTTCTTGTGGGTTTTGAAATGCTCGGTCAGGGTCGTGATGCGCGAGGTCAAAATGGCAACCTGAACTTCGGGCGAACCTGTATCGCCTTCTTTGGTTGCGAATTCTTTCATTACGCGTTCTTTGTCTTCAGCAGTGATCGACATCGGGATCTCCTCGTATAAAGGGTTCTGGGCACAAGCCGGGATGTCGTCCAGCAGGGTCCATGGAGTGTGCGCCGCGCCAAAAGCCCGACGACCGGGCGCGTATAGGCCAGTTAGTGATCAAAGAAAAGCAAAATCAGATCAGGCCGCCGCCCCGGGCCAGTCCAACACGCTCTGCCCCATCAACGTCACATGGTTTAGCGCCAGACCCGGCGCATCATGCACCGCTGCAATGGGCGTCCCGTTCAGCAGAACATGCTGCAATCCGACCGTGTTGGCATCGGGTTCAATCGTTACGTCGGGATCGGGATCGGCCAAATCGTCAAAGACGATCATCAGCGTATCCTCGGCCAATGAGAAATCCAGAATTTCCGGCTGATGCTCTGCCGTTGCCCACGGACCAATGGCAACCGTGTCGGCCCCGTCACCGGTCGTCACGATGTCGTCCGCGCCTGCGGCGATCATGTCACTACCACCTCCTCCGTTGAGGTAGTCGATTCCATCTGAATCGTCCCATCCGACAGAATCAGAATCATCTGCCAGCCCGCTGATGGTATCGTCACCCCAGCCCCCAAAGAGCGAGTCCTGCCCTACCCCGCCGGTCAGCACATCGTCGCCCAACCCGCCATGGAGCGCATCATCACCCGCGCCGCCGTCCAAAGCGTCATCACCTGCGCCTCCAAACAGCGTATCGTCGCCTTCATCACCCGTCAGCGTATCGTCACCGCCATGTCCATAGAGCGAATCGTCGCCCGCGCCGCCGTCCAGCTGATCCTGCCCGTCACCGCCATGCAGGCTGTCATCGCCCGCATCGCCGCTCAGGTTGTCGTCGCCTGACCCGCCAAAGAGCGCGTCATCACCCCCCGCACCACCGATCACGTCGTTACCGGCATAACCATTCTGCCAATCGACACCCTCGGTACCCGGCATCACGTCGTTTTCGGCGCTGCCTGTCGTGATCCGCTCACCCGATGGCACATCCTGCCCGCTGGTCTGCTCAGGATCAGTGCTGTCCATCCTCTCTGGGTCACTGTCTGAAACAGTATCATCCGGATTGGATACAGTTGCCTCTTCAGTGCCGTTATTGGCGGGGCTTTCGCCCAAGGCTTGGTCGGCATCTGCTGCTTCGCTGGACTGTATGTCCGCTTCAGGCTCTGTTGCCGCATCATCCGCTGTGGCGAAATCAATGATCCTCTGCCCACTGCTTTCCGATGCATCATCCGTCTCGGACGGCGCGTCGGTCTCGACGTCGGCGGTATCCTCTGACTCAATGTCATCGTCACCAGACATCCCGACAAAAGCCATCGACCCGATCGCCATCATGCCCATAAGACCTGCCAACAACAGCATATCAACCACTCACACTTACCCAAGGCAAGTGTGCCGCCAGACCCCCTGAACGGTCAATTACGATCAGAATGATTGGTTAACTGCCGGGCATCCAGACCTGCGGCTGTTCACTGTAACTGATATAAAGTGGATGCCGGGGATGGCCGCCTTTGGTCAGCCCCAGATGATGCACCCTCCTGCCGGAATCACGCAACAATGACGCGACATGCGGCCCGCGCTCCAGATGTGCGCCATGGGTGCCCCACGCGGCAATGATCAGATCGGCCCAGTCGCACGCTTCGGCAATGGCCGTGTCATTGCCCGGCCCCACCGGATCGGCGGCGGCACGCATCTGGCGCGGATCAGTGTCACGCCAGGCAAAGATATTTGTGACCCGAAACGCGCCGAATCCCAGCGCGCGCGCACGCCGTTCACATCGCTCTACCGTGGGGTCGTTCTGCACTTCGGTTGCCGTTGACGGATTCAACATGACAAAGGCAACGCGCCGTCCTTCTGGCTGCCAGATTCGGGTCAGTTGATAACGATACCGCTCGCAGGGCGAATAAGTCGCCGTCGACTGCGCATCGTCCTTGAGGTGTGCTCGCTCGATCATCCCCCGCTTGTGCCGCCCCTCGCGCCCCGATGCAAGCAGCCCGAATCGCGGACATGATTACGCGCAGACCCGCGTCAATTACCGACAGACTGGCGCATTGTTTCCAGCCAAAGGACAACAGCGCCGAAAACTTGACAGAAACGTATATCAAACAGACGCTTATATGACTGTCAGTTGGTGAGGGGGCACCAAAATGGGATTTTTGTTACTGGTGGCGTTGGGCACCGCGCTGAACGTTTGGTGGATTTCCGAGGCCGTCGACGCTTGGGATGACGATGATGATGACAGCACACAGGTGCGCAATCCCGATCCTGACGCGGACCCCGATTCAGATATCGAGGTCAAAGGTACTGACGGCACAAACGAGGTGCTGGCCGGTGGCGACGGCAATGACACCATTATCGGCGGGCCAGACGACGCTGACACACTTCAGGGCAATGACGGGGATGATCGCATCGTGCTGAACGGCGGCGCGGTGGCCACGGGCGGCGCTGGTGCGGATGCTTTTGTCGCCAATAGCCCCGATGCAGTTATCACCGATTTCACTCCCGGCGAGGATCAGCTGCGCTTTACCTACACCAATCCCGGACCGCTGGAGGATAGCATCTATGATCCAGTCTACGATTGGCAGCCCGACGATGATGGGTTGCAGCTCCAAGAGGTCGACGTCGAAGGCAACCGCACCACAATTGCCACGTTGCAGGGGCTGACGGACCCACCCCCGGCAGGTGATCTGGTGCAGACGGAATACTCCGAACGCGCGGGACAGACCGTCGACCGCATCAATGGTGAGGAGTTGCTGTTCATCCAGCGTATTACCGGCGACGACGAAGATGACACTGTCAACATCGACAACCTCAGCGCAATGGTCGAGGCCAATCTGGGTGCCGGCGACGATACTGCGACTGTATTGGCCCAACGCGCAGCCTTTGATCTGGGGGCGGGCGATGACACCTATACCTCGAACACCGAAAATAACGGCCTCGGCGCGGACAACTATACGCCGACCGGCAGCTATGAAACCGTGACCGGAGGCGCGGGAAATGACACGATCATCGGCGGCGGCGGCGAAATCACGGCATTGGGCGGCACGGGCGACGATCTGTTCGACTTCTCCGCTTCGGGCACAGGCCTCGCGGATGGCGGCGACGGTAATGACACGATTCTGGGCGTGAATGTTCTCAATGTCGCGCTAGAGGGCTCCGGCCTGACCCTCGACGGTGGGAACGGGGACGACAGCATAAACGCGGACCGGTTGCCCGGCGGTGAGTTCAGCGCCGATACCGTAGATGGCGGCACAGGCGCAGATACGATCATCTTCGGAGCATTGGATCAGATCACCAGCGGGGCAGGCGCAGATGCCTTAACCCTCAATGTGGACCTGTTTGACGAAGCGAACGTACCGACATTGACCGATTTTGACATGGACGAGGATATGCTGATGATCGCTCTGCCTGGCGGCTACGCCGGGGCGGGGACCGTTACGATCGTCCCGCGCATGGGCGATACCGGCAGTGATATTCTGGTAGATGGTCAGCGGGTGGCCACCTCAGAAATACCGCTGAGCGACAGCAGCGCAATCAGTGTTGTAACCTGACACCTTTGCAGCCGCACGGCGAGGACAGTAACCGCGCTATTGCGATCCCTCGCCCTGCGGCGCGACGAAGACCCGGCTGGGATGCAACATACCGGCCTTGTATGTACCCACAGCCACAGCACGCCCATCCAGCGACGCCCAACATTCATCACCGTATTCTGCATCTCCCGGATGAACCATGCCAGGATTGCCGTTGCGCAGCTTTGCCGCACCATCAGGCGTAGAACGCAACTCCGGCAGTTCACTCAGCCCGACCTCCAATGGCAGCAGGTGCGCATCCAGCGCCGGATCCTGCGCCAATGCCTCGACCTGCTCCAGCGTGACACCATCCTCGACGTCGAATGGTCCGGACCAGAGCCGCCGCAACCATGTCACATGCCCATGACACCCCAGCGCCGCGCCCAGATCGCGCGCAATGGCGCGCACATAGCCGCCCTTGCCACAGGTCATCTCTAACACGGCGGTATCTGCGTCAGGCCGATCCGTCAGAACCAGCTCTTCCACCCATAGCGGGCGCGCAGCGATCTCTACATCTTCGCCATCACGCGCCAATTTGTAGGCGCGTTGGCCGTCAATCTTTACGGCCGAGAACTTGGGCGGCACTTGCATGATGTCACCGATAAAGGAACCCAAAGCTTCCTTGATCTCTTCATCCGAGGGGCGCGCATCGCTCTGCGCGATGACCTCGCCCTCGGCGTCATCTGTATTGGTGGCCTGTCCGAACCGTACGGCGAATCGATAGGCCTTTAGCGCATCCGTTACAAACGGCACGGTTTTGGTCGCCTCGCCCAGCGCAACGGCCAACACTCCGGTCGCCTCGGGATCTAGCGTGCCGGCATGGCCTGCTTTTTTGGCCTGCAATGCCCAACGCACCTTGTTCACCACGGCAGTCGACGTCGGGCCGGCGGGCTTGTCCACCACCAACCAGCCGGAAATGTCGCGCCCCTTGCGTTTGCGTGCCATCATGCCGCCCTTTCGCCGTGTGCCAGAGGCTGGCGGGCTATCCCACGCCATGAACCCTGTCAATCGCATCACTCACCGGGCACAACTGTCCCCACGATTGGCCCCATCGGAAACCCGATGTCGTGACGGCCGAGATTCGGCGCATAGAGCCGCGAAATGTTGCCATCGAAATACAGCGCCTGAGGCAGTTTCAGGTGATCACGAAACAGCCGCCCAAAGGCATGAAAATTCACCGGAGCCTGCGATATGGCAAAGACCGCTCGCGTTCCGTCCGCCGATGTTCCAACCCCGTTCCGCACATATAGACTGTCACTCTCTTTCAGGAATCGCGGGTGCAGTTGCCCGTCAATCACCAGCATCGGACCCGATTGACTGGCATGTGTACAGTCCGGCGCCTCGCGGACATAGCGGCGCGTTTCGATCACGTCAGCCCGGCCTTGCCGTACACAAAACACCCCATTCGGCAGCAGGCCAAAATTACCCGGCCCGTCACGGGTGACCACCTTCGCGCGCTCTGCGCCATCCTCGATATACAATCCTACAGGGCTGCGATCCGAATGATACATGCCCGCATTCATCGCGAACCCCAGTTGCACACCGGCCGGTGCCAGCAACGCATCGACATTATCGAAACTGCCCAGCGGCGCACCTGCCGTATCGGTCAGAAAAAGCTGTAACCGCTCTGTCGTCATATCGACTTCGCAGATCGCATATTCCGCACCATCGAAATTCACATGACGGCAATCAGCGGCCACCAACGGCACTGGAAACAGCACCGCAGCCGCCAAAATCCAGCGCAGGATGTTCACTCGTCCAGATCGCGCCGCACAGCGTCTTGTGCAAACAGGCGTCGCGCCTCGTCCATCTGATCAAAGGTGGTATCCAGACGAAACCGCAGGTCAGGCGCGTATTTCAACGCCAGCTTCTTGCCGATCATCCGCCGCAGCTCGCCCTTGTTGCGCGCCAGCAGTTCCACGATCTCGTCCTGCCCCCTGCCTCCGAGCGGCAGCACATAGGCGGTCGCGATTTTCAGGTCAGGCGACGTGCGGACCTCGCCCACGGTCACCGACAATCGGTTCAGCTCAGGGTCGTGAACATCGCCGCGCGCCAACACCTCGGACAACGTCCGGCGGATCAGTTCACCCACACGCAGCTGCCTTTGCGACGGTCCGGGGCCATCATGAAACTTGTTCTTTGCCATGCCCCTGCATCTAAGGGCTCCGGGCTGATTTGCCAAGTAATCTTCACCAGACACCACCGACCTCTACAATTAACCCCCATGCTTCTTCTTGCCGAAAATATCCCGGGGTGTTTGAGGGGCAGCGCCCCTCATCCTTTCTCTCAATCTGCGCGACGCACCCGCACCGCCGGGCGCTCCTGCTGAACTCAGCGATTGTCGGCCCGCCCCCTGCCGCGTTAAGGATACCGCCAAACCAAAGGAGACCGCATCATGCCTCAGGGACCAGGAATTGTCGTGACCGGTGCATCGGGCCGGATGGGCCAGATGCTGATTCGCACGATCAACGAAAGCCCGCGCGCGCACCTTACAGCCGCTCTGGAACGTCTCGGTCACGACTGGGTCGGTCAGGACGTAGGTCGCGCCATGGGCGGGGCCGAAATCGGCGTGACGGTCACCGACGATCCGCTAGAGGCTTTTGCCCGCGCACAGGCTATTGTCGATTTTACAGCGCCTGCCGCCACGGTGGGGTTTGCCGATCTCGCGGCACAGGCCCGCGCGGTGCATGTCATCGGCACCACCGGGCTCGATACCGCAGATCTGACCCGGATCAAGGCCGCCGCGCGTCATGCGGTGATCGTGCGGGCTGGCAACATGAGCCTTGGCGTGAACCTGCTGACCCAGCTGACACGGCAGGTCGCGGCCGCATTGGACGACGATTACGATATCGAAATCATTGAAGCGCATCATAATCAGAAGGTTGACGCCCCGTCCGGCACTGCCTTGATGCTGGGCGAGGCCGCCGCCGAGGGGCGAGGTGTATCACTCGACACCACGTCGGACCGCGCCCGTGACGGAATCACTGGCAAGCGCCGCCGTGGCGATATCGGGTTTTCCGCCATTCGCGGCGGTGACATCATCGGTGAACATGACGTGATGTTTGCCGCGACTGGCGAACGTATCATCCTGCGCCACGTCGCCTCTGATCGCGCGGTGTTCGCGCGCGGCGCGCTCAAGGCCGCGCTCTGGGGTCAGGGCCGCCAGCCCGGCGAATACGACATGCTGGACGTGTTGGGTTTGAATGGCGGTTAGTTCACCATTCAGGATGGTCACAATGGCCCGGATTTTTCGCATTGTCGGCTCTACCATCTTCGCCCTGCTCGCGCTTTTCGGCACGGCATGGGCCGGCACGGCGCTCTGGCTGCATCTGACCGGCGCGCTGCGGCTGGCCGCCCTCGCGGCACTCGTCATGGCGCTCGTGGTCGCCGTCGTGGCACGAAGGCGTGCCCGACCCCTCGGCTGGGCAGCGCTCGCTATTGCCGCGCTGGCAGTGGCCGGGTGGTATCAGACAATCGTCCCGCGCCATGATCGCGACTGGGCACCCGACGTGGCGCGCGGCGTGCGCGCCGACGTGTCAGGCGACCACCTGACCCTGCATGACGTGCGCGATTTCGACTGGATCACCCGCGACACCGCACAGGAGCGCTGGATCACGACCCGGTATGACCTTGAACAGTTGCAGACCGTCGACATGCTGACGTCGGTCTGGGACAATCCAGACATCGCACATCTATTGGTCAGCTTCGGCTTCTCAGATGGTCAGCACGTCGTCTTTTCCGTCGAGATCCGCCGCGAGGCAGACGAAGTGTTCAGCGAAGTCGGCGGGTTTTTCCACCAGTTTGAACTGGTCCTGATTGCAGCCACCGAGCGCGATATCGTCAAGCTGCGCACCAACCACCGGAAGGAACAGGTCAGCCTGTATCCCATCGACTTGACACCGCAGCAACGGCGCGATTTCTTCATGGCTTACGTAACGCTCGCCCAACGGCTAGAGGCGCGCCCCGAATTCTACAACACCCTCACCGCGAATTGCACCACAGTGGTCTACGCGTTGGCAAAAACGGTCAATCCCGACCTGCCAATGGACCGGCGCATCGTGCTGTCCGGCCGTCTGCCAGCATTCATCGATGAGCTGGGCCTATTGGCAGGTGACAGCCCCCTAGAGGACCGACAACGCGACGCCCTGATCACCCCTCGCGCACAGAACGCGGAAGAAGGGGATAAATTTTCGGACGTGATACGAAACATTGATTAGTTTCATGCGCGCCATACGGAAAACGGGCCTCTGTTCGGCGACAGCCCGTAATAGGCCGCGCCTAGCGGTACGATCCGATGCAATAGGTCCCGCCACCATAAATGACCGGCGCATTCTTTGGGCATTTCCCGCCTGATCCCTGTCCGGGCTGCGCCCCCACCGGGGCGCTGCTACGACCCAGTTTCTCGTCGGCGCACGCGTTGATCCATGCGGCATCTGCCGAACTTACATTCCGGTCAGGCAGGATACGAAACACGCTGTCACCACCCCATGGGGACGCGACATAGACCACTTCCATCTTGGCCCGACCGGGCGAGCCAAGCTGATACTTGCAATCAACGATCGCCCGATGCTGATCTTGCGCTGAAACATAACCTTTCTTTCTTGGCAAACCCTCTGCGTGAACCATCTGTACCAAAAGAAGAGTTGCACAGGTCGCAATTGCGGATTTGACTAAGTAAGACATACAAATTTCCTTTAACGCCAACAGATTATACTCTGTACAGTGTATTCATTTTTCCAAACGGATTAGCATCCATAGGTTGAAGCCATATCTAATCTCGCATCTGAAAAGAAGATCATTTAGCAGAAAAATGACTACAAAATATGCAGCCGTGCGCTGGCCGCCAGACGCGCCGTGGCCGCGCTACTCTCGGTTCCGCTTTATATGCGCCTCCAGCGCCGCCAGTCCCTCGTCCAGCCCGGTCCGGCCGAACCCGATGCGGAACCGATCATCTGGCGTCGCGCCCAAGTCAGAGCTGTAGATCGTGCTGGGTAACACCAGAACACCGCTATCTTCGACCAATGATCGCGCAAATGCCTCGACCCCGTCCGCCCCCAGATAGCGCGGATATCCCATGCAGGACCCGTCCGGGCGGGTAAACTCGAACAGATCCGGATAGCGGGCAAAGAACGCCTCCCACTTTGGCAGGTTCTCGTCCACGATGGCGCAGTTGCGCGCCAGTAACTGGTCGCGAACCGTTAACGCGATGCGCGCCAATCGTTCACTTGGACCCGAATTACAGATCGACAGATAGTGCTTTAGCCGCTCCATCCGCGCCAGAACTTCGTGGTCCTGACAGGCGATCCAGCCAATGCGCAGCCCCGGCAACCCGTACGACTTCGACATCACCCCCAGCGACAGACCGCGCTCATACTCATCCGCAACAAACGGCAGATGTGTCGCCCCGCTCGGCCCCAGCCCATGAAAAATCTCATCATGCAGGATCCAGATGCCATGTTTGCGACACAGCTCAATCAGCGCCCGATAGCGGTCCAACGGCAGGATCGCCCCTGTGGGATTATGCGGAAAATTGATCGTAACCAGCCGGGTATTGGGTCGGATCGCATCGCGCACGCGGTCAATATCCAGCGACCAGTTGTCGGTGGGGTCCAGCGGCACACCTGTCGCCTCACAAATCGCCAGCGGCATCGTCTCGTGCGACTGATAGTTCGGCGTGACCACGATGGCGTGATCATCCTTTTCCAGCAGGACCGTATTAGCCGCAAAAATCCCCTCACTCGCCCCAGCGAAACACAGGATGTCATCCGCATTGCGCCCGGCAAATGTACCCGCAATTTCGGCCCGCAAATCGGGCGCGCCCCAAGTTTCGGTGTAACCGAGCCACATATTTTCGAAATCAGCGCGATCTTCATGCTTTGCCATCGCCAGTAGTTCGCTCAGCGTGATGCTCTCGGCGTCCGAGGCGGTCAGATGATAGCGGGCATTGAACTCCCACTTGGCAAAATGCGTTTCCAGCCGAAAATCGGGCAATGTCGTCATGGGTCCTGTCCTCTATGTTCGCCCGCTACGTGCACAAAGTCGATGAACACGGGCCAGAAGTAAACCGGCCTCGCTGCGGGCTGATCGTATTAGTCCGGTTTGTTCCACGACGCCGTAAAATGCCGCGTCGGCCCGCGCCCATTTCCCACCCGGCGGATCGGTTCCTGCGAGACGATGGGGTTTATACCTGCCTCCATGCTGCCACCAGCGTCCCTGCCGCGTCGGCCATGCTCGGCGCACGAGAGATGGCCGATACAACCGCCATACCACATGCACCTGCGCTCCTTATGGCCGCAGCGTCATCAGCAACCAAACCGCCGATCGCCACCACCGGCAGGTCTGTTTGCGCCACCGCAGCACGCAATCCCTCGAACCCGATCGGGGCCGCATGGTCGGCCTTGCTGGCGGTTGCGCGGATCGGCCCGACACCCAGATAATCGACACATCCCGCTGGAATAGAGTCTAGTTGACTCGCATCTTCGACAGACAGACCCAAAATCATATCCGGCCCGATCCGTGCTCGCGCCGCCTGCGGATCACCATCGCTCTGACCGATATGCAGCCCGTCCGCTCGCGCCGCTAAAGCGACCTCAATGCGATCATTGATGATCAGCCGTGTTCCAAGAGGCCGCAGCACACGGCGCAGGTCACGTGCCAGCGCGATCATCGCCGCATTGTCGGCGGTTTTGTCCCGTAGCTGAATCCAGCGCACCCCGGCACGTGCAGCGGCCAGCGCCTGCGCGTGAACCGGTTCTGTCGCGTCCGCATCCGTGACGAAATAGATGCCATTCATCATGCCCGTGTCACCCTGGCACCCGCTGTCAGGGTCTCTGGCGTCATTGCCGCCAGCGCATCGAGAAAGGCAGGCTGAAAGCTGCCCGGCCCTGTGCTTAGCCCGACAGCCTGCTCTCCGGCCAGCCCGTAATAGGCCAGCGCCGCAACCGTCGCGGCCAGCGCAGGCTGATCCACGGCAAAGGCGGCCACGATCCCGGTCAGCGAACAGCCCAGCGCCGTGACTTGCGGCATGACTGGCGCACCATTGGCTATGCGCCAACCCTCAGAACCGTCAGTCACGTAATCAACCGGACCTGTCACAGCCACCACGCCCCCTGTACGTCCAGCCAGATCGCGCGCCGCGGCCTCTGCCGCGCTGACTGCATCGGCTGCATCCGCGCCGCGACCGGCAGCATCTGCCCCTGCCAGCGCCATAATCTCGGACGCGTTGCCGCGAATGACTGTTGGCTTCAGCGCCAGAAGCCGCGCACCCGCGTCCTGGCGCAACGTCGTCGCCCCGATTGCGACCGGGTCCAGAACCCAGGGTTTGCCCGCAGCCGCCATGACGCCTGCAGCCTCTTCCATGGCGCTGACCCATTCGGGGTCGAGCGTGCCGATATTCACGCTCAGCGCCTGTGCAATCGCCGCAAATTCTCCAGCCTCTTCGCGCGCATGCACCATGGCGGGTGAGGCACCCGCCGCCAGCATGACATTCGCCATAATGTTCATCGCCACATAATTCGTAATATTCTGCACCAATGGTGCCGTGCTGCGCATTTTTGTCAGATACGTGCCGATGTCGTCCATTGTCGCCTCCGAGTGGCGAAGGTGTGGCAGGGACCGTTCCGGCAAACACGGGTAAGATGCCCCACGACTTCCTCCGCCAGTATGATCCGGGTCAGGTTCAAAGGGTACTTCTCAGCCCGCGAAACGCGTGCGCCCCTGTCGTGGCGGCAAGTTGCGCCAGCATGGCAGGCGCGTCAAGGTCCGGCTGTGGCGTCAGAAATCGACGGCGATGCCCTTGCGCTCCCAATCGCCATAGCGCACCGGCTCTGGTCCCTTGCGCCCGCCCAGCTCCTTGGGCAATTCCGACGCTCCTGCGGCCTTACGGCGTGCCTCCGCTTCGGCCAGCGCGCGCTGCGCCTCGGGCGGCAGATCAGGTTTATCTTGGGTCATGGTGGGCCTTTCGCTGCTCTCGCCCCCTTGATATACGCGCCCGATACCTCTCGGCAAGGACACGCAATGCCCCCCGGACCACGCCCCCGACGCAATGACAGCCCGCCATCGGCACGCGCCAGTGCCGTTTATCTGCTTGATCAGATCATGGGCGAGGGGCGCCTGATGCCGGAATTGCTGGCCAGCGGCGCTCTGGACCGGCTGGAACCGGGCGATCGCGCGCGCGCCCAACGGCTCGCGACAGATACCCTCCGCGGGTTGGAACGTGCCGACAGGCTGCTGAAAAAGCACCTGAGAAAGCCGCCGCCGCTGCACGTATCCAACATCCTGCGGCTCGGCACGGTTGAACTGTGCATGGGGGGGGATGCCCATGGCGTCGTGAATGACGCGGTGAACCTGATCGCGGGGCATAAACGCTATGGCAAACTGAAGGGGCTGATTAACGCGGTCCTGCGCAAGATTGCGGCTGATGGCCCGGCCGCATGGGCCGCATTGCGTGTCCCGCACCTGCCCAAATGGCTGCGCGCACCTCTGGCCGAGGCCTATGGCAGCACCGCTGTGGCTGGCTTTGAGGTCGCGCATTATGCCGGTGCCCCACTCGACCTGACTGCCCGCACTAACGCGCAGGCTGTGGCCGATGCAACGGGCGGCACGATGCTGCCCACGGGTTCAGTTCGTCTGACACAGCCCGGACAGGTTAGCACCCTGCCCGGTTTCGACACCGGCGACTGGTGGGTACAGGATGCCGCCGCCGCCCTGCCAGCGCAAATTCTGAGCGCACAACCCAATGAGGCCGTGCTGGACCTCTGTGCCGCACCGGGAGGCAAGACACTGCAACTCTCGGCGGCGGGCGCTACCGTGACCGCTCTCGACCTGTCAGAGCAGCGCATGACCCGCGTGGAACAGAACCTGATGCGCACCGGCCTCAACGCCACCTGCATCACCGGCGACGCGCTAGAGCATCAAGGCGGGCCGTATGATGCGATCCTGCTGGATGCGCCCTGTTCGGCGACAGGCACCATCCGCAGACATGCCGATCTGCCACATGCCCGTGACGGCGCCGAAATCGGTGATCTCATCGCGCTGCAAGAGGCGATGCTTGACCACGCCATCACCCTGCTGAAACCCGGCGGGCGGTTGATGTTCTGCACCTGCTCTCTGCTGCCGGACGAAGGCGAGTGTCAGGTTGAAAACGCGCTGGCACGGCATCCGCACCTGCGCGCCGACCGCGCTGCGCTGAACCGTCCGGGCATTGACCCCGCATGGATCACCGAAGAAGGCGGGCTGCGGCTGCGCCCGGATTACTGGGCGGATCTGGGTGGCATGGATGGATTTTACATGGCCCTGCTGCGCGGCTGACCGCCCGACTTCAATTGGTCGGTGACTTGGCGGCGGCTGCGCGGTATATTGCCGACAGTGGCGCCGCCAAGAGCGTCCCCAGAGGCGAGGCAATGGCAGCATCCGAAACACTCGGCGCAAAGTGGACACGTCTGATGAATCGCGTGCAGGCACGGCGTGCCACATGGGCGCGTCCTGCGACTGCATTCATCTCATCGCCGGAACCACGCACCATCGGCAGCTTTGCCCGCGGGCGGCAGCTTTGCGCCGGTAACTTCCTTTTTGCTGGGCATCTGCTGCAAGAACCTCAGGCGCTGATCTGGGATCTGGACAGCCCCGACCATGCGTTTGCGTCCGAGCTTCAGGGGTTCGCATGGCTCGACGATCTGGCCGCCGTGGGCGATCTGGCCGCACGACAGACGGCACAAGCGTGGGTCTGGGGCTGGATCGACCGGTATGGCAACGGGCGCGGTCCCGGCTGGACACCTGATCTGACCGGACGTCGGCTGATTCGCTGGATCAATCACGCGCTTTTCTTGCTGATGGGGCAGGATAAACCTGCCTCGGATGCATTTTACCGCTCACTCGGGCAGCAAACGCTCTTTCTCGGCAAACGCTGGGAGGCGGCACAGCCGGGGCTGCCGCGATTCGAGGCGCTGACCGGCCTGATCTATGCCGGGCTGGCGTTAGAAGGAATGCAGGACAATGTCGGTCATGCAACCCGCGCGCTATCACGCGAATGCGACGCGCGCATCTCTGGCGACGGGCTACTACCAACCCGCAACCCCGAAGAGTTGCTCGAAGTTTTCACCCTACTCACTTGGGCCGCGACCGCCCTAAGCGAAGCCGGACGCAGCCCCGGTGATTCGCACTGGCTGGCGATCGAACGTATCGCGCCGACGCTGCGCACTCTGCGCCACGCCGATGGCGGGCTGGCCCGGTTTCACGGCGGTGGTCGGGGGCTAGAGGGTCGGCTGGACAATGCACTGGCCAACAGTGGCATCAAAGGGCGCGCGCCGGATGGTCTGTCGATGGGGTATGCGCGCCTCAGCGCCGGGCGAACGTCTGTCATCATCGACGCCAGCCCGCCCCCCAGCGGTGCCGCCTCCCCCAATGCCCACGCCTCTACCCTCGCGTTCGAACTGACGTCGGGGCGGCGCCCGTTGATCGTCAACTGCGGTTCTGGCGAAACATTTGGCGCTGACTGGCGCCGCGCCGGGCGCGCCACACCATCGCATTCCACATTGGTAATTGCCGCTGAATCCAGCGCGCGGCTGGGGCCCGCTGGCGCACAGGAAGAATGGCTTGTAGGCGGTCCGAAAAACGTGCCGATCCAGCTCAGTCATGCCTCCGACGGCTTGCGGTTTGAGGGGGGGCATGATGGCTACCTCTCACGCTTTGGCCTGATGCACGCGCGCACCATCGAGATGACGTTCGACGGGCGCGGAATCGCAGGCGAGGAAATGCTGCTGTCACTTGAAGACGCAGACAAGCGCCGCTTTGACAAAGCGCTGGATGCCACCCGGCTGGCGGGGATCAAGTACCAGGTACATTTTCATCTGCACCCCGATGCTGACGCCGCGCTGGACATGGGCGGTCAAGCGGTGTCGATCGCGCTGCGTTCGGGAGAAATCTGGGTCTTTCGCCATGATGCGCGCGCCCAGATCACGCTGGAACCCAGCGTTTATCTGGAAAAAGGCCGGTTAAAGCCACGTGCGACCAAACAGATCGTTCTATCTGGTCACGCGATGGAGTATGCGACACGCATCCGCTGGTCTCTGGCCAAGGCACAAGACACCCCGATCAGCATCCGCGACCTCGCGGACGGGGCATCCTATGCCGAAGACGAGGACTGAGGCGGCGCAATGTAACGAGCCTGAGGACCTGCTACCCCATGACCCAAACCACCGCTATCCGCCGCGCCCTGCTGTCCGTCTCTGACAAAACCGGCCTTATTGATCTGGGCCGCGCACTTGCGGGCCAAGGCGTCGAATTGCTCAGCACCGGCGGCAGCGCCAAGGCATTGCGCGATGCAGGGCTGGACGTACGCGACGTGGCAGATGTGACCGGGTTCCCCGAGATGATGGATGGCCGGGTAAAGACCCTGCATCCGATGGTGCATGGTGGCCTGCTGGCTCTGCGTGACAATGATGCGCATGTGGCCGCGATGGATGAGCACGGCATTGGCGCGATTGATCTGCTGGTGGTCAACCTCTACCCGTTCGAGGCGACCGTCGCAGCCGGTGCAGATTATGACACCTGTATAGAAAATATCGACATCGGCGGCCCGGCGATGATTCGCGCCGCTGCCAAGAACCACGGCTTTGTAACCACCATCGTGGATGTCGAGGATTACGACGCCCTGCTGGCAGAGATGGCCGCAAACGATGGCGCAACAACGCTGGAATTCCGGCAGCGCATGGCAATGACTGCCTATTCGCGCACCGGTGCCTATGATGCCGCCGTGTCGGGCTGGATGGCGGCACAACAGGGTGACAATGCCCCGCGTCGTCGCGCCGTTGCCGGTACGCTGGCACAAGCATTGCGTTATGGCGAAAACCCGCACCAACAGGCCGCGTTCTATACAGATGGCTCTGCCCGCCCCGGTGTCGCAACCGCCCAACAGTTGCAGGGCAAGGAACTAAGCTACAATAACATCAACGACACCGATGCAGCGTTTGAATTGGCCAGCGAGTTTGCCGCCGCTGACGGCCCGGCGTGCGCGATCATCAAACACGCGAACCCTTGCGGTGTTGCCCGCGCCAGGACGCTGAAAGAAGCGTACCAGCGCGCCTTTGACTGTGACCGTACGTCGGCCTTTGGCGGGATCATCGCGCTTAATCAACCGCTCGACGGGGCCACTGCCGAGGAAATCGCTGGGATTTTCACCGAAGTTGTCATCGCGCCCGGAGCAGACGAAGACGCAAAGAGTATTTTTGCAAAAAAGAAGAATCTCAGACTGCTCGTCACAGAAGCGATGGCCGATCCCCGCGCGGCAGCCCAAACGATTCGGCAGGTTTCAGGCGGCTATCTCTTTCAGGACAAGGACAACGGTCATGTCACGGCAGATGAACTGCGCGTTGTGACCAAACGCGCGCCCTCGGATGCGGAAATGGCCGATATGCTGTTCGCATGGCGTGTCGCCAAACACGTCAAATCCAACGCGATCGTCTACGTCAAGGACGGCGCCACCGTTGGTGTCGGCGCAGGCCAGATGAGCCGGGTAGACAGCTGCCGCATTGCCGCGCGCAAATCGCAGGACATGGCCGAAGCGATGGGATTACCAGCGCCACTCACTCAAGGGTCTGTTGTGGCGTCGGACGCGTTCTTTCCCTTCTCTGACGGGCTGTTGACGGCCGCCGAAGCCGGAGCCACCGCAGTGATTCAACCCGGCGGCTCGATGCGCGACGATGATGTAATCGCTGCTGCGGACGAGGCAGGACTGGCGATGGTGCTGACCGGAATGCGGCATTTCCGACATTAACCGGGCGGTTTTGCTTCTGTGTCCCGCACGTTCGTGCCACAAGGCCAAAAAAAGCGCCCCGGTGGCGCACGCATGAGGTGCAGGCGATGAAATTGGTATTCTGGGTCGGTTTCTGGACCTTCCTGATTGATCAGATCACAAAATACATCGTGGTACATGCCATGAGTCTGCGGACCTTGGGCACGATTGAGGTCTGGCCGCCATTCGTCAATCTGCGGATGGCATGGAATTATGGTATCAATTTCGGCCTGCTCGCAGGTGATACCGCTATCGTCCGCTGGGCCCTCGTCGCGGTGGCGCTGGTGATTTCTGGCGCTGTTTTGTGGTGGGTCCACCATGAGCCGGGCGGCAAGTGGCAAAAAATCGCCGCCGGGTTTCTGGTGGGTGGTGCGCTCGGCAATGTAATCGACCGGATACTTTATGGCGCGGTCGCGGATTTTCTCAACCTCAGCTGCTGTGGCTTCAACAACCCTTATGCGTTCAATGTCGCCGATATCGCGGTTTTCGCCGGTGCCGTGGGCATGGTCCTCTTCTCGCCCACGAAAAAGCCGCCAGAGAAAAAGCCCTCGTGACGTTTACCCGGCTTTACGGTAAACCACTGACAAATTGTTCGGGAGAGGCACGATGATCCTATCGCGCAGCGTGATCTTAGTAGTGGCCGTAGCACTGGCTTTGTCAGCCTGTGGTCGGGGTGGCCGTGATGTCCAACTGACCAAGATCAAGAAGACCGGGAATGGCCCGGACGAATTCACTGTGCTGCCGACCAAGCCGCTGCAAGCGCCAGACAGTTACAATACTCTACCCGCGCCTACACCCGGCACCAGCAACCTTGTTGATACCAACCCAGAGGCCGAAGGCATCGCCGCACTGGGTGGCAACCCCAATGCGCTGGTTGTCACGGGTGTCGGTGCCGCGGACGGCGCGCTGCTGAATCGTGCACGTCGCTACGGCGTGACCGGCGATATCCGTCAAACTCTGGCAAGCGAGGATTTGAATGTGCGCCGTCGGCACGGCAGGGTAAACATCCTGAATATCGGCCCCAACGACGACTATACCGACGCCTACAAACGCCAGTGGCTCGACAGTCAGGCCGAACAACGCCGCTTGCGCAGCATGGGTGTTGCCGTGCCCTCTGCGCCGCCGCCCAGTTAACCCGCGTCACAGTGCTACATTTCTCGACACCCGATCTGCCCGCCTGATCCGGTCACAGAAGCGTTAGCGCGCTTGAATGCCCACGCCATGCGCGTATCTATGGCACGACCCCGCGAGCCAACCGCATGGAGACACACAAAATGCACATCGCCCCAATGTCACGTCTGATGGCTCTGCTGTCTCTGGTTTGCGCACCGTTCGCGGCACAGGCTGATGACCAGGTCACCAACTTCACCCTCGACAACGGCATGGACGTAGTCGTGATCGAGGATCACCGCGCCCCGGTGGTGGTCAACATGGTGTGGTATCGTGCCGGGTCCGCCGACGAGCCACCGGGCAGCTCTGGTGTGGCGCATTTCCTCGAACACCTGCTGTTCAAGGGCACCAAGACACTCGAACCCGGTGAATTCTCAGCAACGGTGTCTCGCAATGGCGGCAATGACAACGCCTTTACCAGCTACGATTTCACCGCTTACTATCAGCGCGTCGCCGCTGACCGGCTGGAGCTGATGATGCGGATGGAAAGCGACCGCATGGTTAATCTGCAAATCGGCCCAGAGGACATCGCAACAGAACGCGACGTGATCATCGAAGAACGCAACCAGCGCATCGAAAACAACGCCAGCGCATTGTTTCGTGAACAGCGCAACGCAGCCCAGTACCTGAATCACCGCTACGGCGTGCCAATCATCGGCTGGCAGCACGAAATGCGCGCACTTGACCTCAAGAAAGCCAAGGATTTCTATAACCTCTATTATTCTCCCAATAATGCGATCCTCGTGGTCGCCGGCGATGTATATCCGGACGACGTAAAGGCCTTGGCCGAGAAGTACTACGGCGTGATCCCCGCCAATCTCGATCTGCCCGAACGTATCCGCCCACAGGAGCCACGCCAGATGGCGGAACGCCGTCTGATTTTCGAGGATCCGCGCGTCGCCCAGCCCTATGTCTCGCGCTCCTACCTCGCACCTGAACGCGACAGCGGCGCTCAGGATGAAGCTGCTGCATTGTCGCTGCTGGCCGAAATCCTCGGGGGTGGTATCACCTCGGTTATGACTGAAAAGCTGCAATTTGACGCACAGATCGCCGTTCAATCCCAAGCGTGGTACGACGCGACATCGCTCGACGATACCACCTTCGATCTGATCGTCGTGCCCGTTGCTGGCGTCACTCTGGCCGAGGCCGAGGACGCAATGGACCGCGTCATTGCCGAGTTTCTGGAAACCGGCATCGACGAGGAACAGCTGGACCGGATTAAGATGGGCCTGCGCGCGTCACAGATCTATGCGCGCGACGATGTGAACGCATTGGCCAACCGCTATGGCAGCGCCCTGACCCAAGGGCTGACCATAGCAGATGTGCAAGAGTGGCCCGATATTTTACAGGCCACAACGTCCGAGCAAATCATGGCCGCTGCCCGCAATGTTTTTCAACGCAAGAATGCCGTGACCGGCTACCTGACTGCCCCGGAGGTGACCCAATGATCCGCCTTGCCCTTGCTGCGATACTGACCTGTCTGGCTGCGCTGCCATTGCGCGCAGAAATCGAGGTACAGGAACTGATAACACCCGGCGGCACCGATGTGTGGCTGGTCGAGGAACACGCCATCCCCTTTGTCGCGATCGAGATCCGCTTTCGTGGTGGGGCATCGTTGGATGCACCCGGCAAACGTGGCGCCACCAGTCTGATGGTCGCCCTGCTAGAGGAAGGCACCGGCGACATCGACAGCCGGGAATTCGCCCGTCGTTCCGAATCCCTCGCAGCGTCATTCAGCTACGATACCTATGACGACAGCATTGCCATCTCGGCCCGTATCCTGACCGAAAACCGGGCCGAGGCGATTGCATTGCTGCGTCAAAGCATCGTGCAGCCCCGCTTTGACCAGCCGTCCATCGACCGGGTTCGGGGACAGGTCACGTCGATCATCCAATCCGATCAAAAAGACCCACGCGCCATCGCAGGTCGAACCTTTGATGCGCTGGTCTATGGCGATCACCCCTATGGCAGCTCGAAGAACGGCACAATCGACAGCGTTACATCGCTGACCCGCGACGACATTATCGCCGCCCATCGGGCCGCCATGACCCGCGACAGGCTCTATGTCAGCGCAGTGGGTGACATCACAGCAGAGGAGTTGAGCACTCTGGTCGATGCGTTGCTGGAGGGCCTGCCAGACAGCGGTGCCGCCCTGCCCGGACCGGCGACGGCCAACCTGCCCGGCGGTATCCAAGTGGTAGAGTATGACACACCGCAATCCGTCGCCACTTTCGCCCAGGCCGGCATTGACCGTGATCATCCTGATTTCTTCGCCGCTTACCTGCTGAACGAAATCCTCGGCGGAGGCGGATTTGAAAGCCGCCTGATGACCGAAGTGCGCGAAAAACGTGGCCTGACCTACGGTGTCTATTCCTATCTGGTGGATAAGGACGGCGCGCAGGTCTGGATGGGCAGTGTCGCCTCGGCCAATGACCGTATCAGCGACGCCATCACAGTGATTCGCGCCGAATGGGCCCGTCTCGCCGAGGATGGTGTCACCGCCGAGGAACTTCAGGATGCCAAAACGTTTATGACCGGCGCCTACCCCCTGCGCTTTGATGGCAATGCCCCCATCGCCAACATCGCCGTGATGATGCAGATGGAGGGCCTGCCGGCGGATTACATTGCCACGCGCAACGATCAGGTGAATGCGGTGACACTGGAGCAGATCAATCGCGTGGCGCGCGAATGGCTGAAACCCGATCAGCTCACCTTTGTCGTCGTCGGCAAACCAGAAGGGCTCAGCACCACACTGAACTGATCCCCGCCTGTTATCGTTCTAAGAATGCTCAAAACCCTCGGTGCAGCGCTCCTGCGCGTCGAGGGTTTTAGGCAACCGTCATCCTGCACGCCAATCCACTGACCGGCGTGTGCCGTCAGGCGCATTCCTTGGGATCAACCCTATTCGCCATAGGGTACCCAGATGTTCTTTACCTCTGTCGCCGCCTCCAGAAACGCGTGCCCCTCGCCTTCGACACCCATCCAGTCGCGGTCTACAGCGTTGTTCACCCATGTCCGTTTCAGGTTCCCGGCACTCGCCCGCTCGATCTCGCTCGACACGTCGCTCGACGAGAAACTCCAAACCGAATCGACCTCTCCATGCGCCGCCAGATGCGGTGCCAACTCTGCGTGACTGCCGGTCAGGACATTGACCACCCCAGCGGGAACATCCGATGTCTCCAGCACCTGCACGAACTCCAGCGCCGCCAGCGGGTAGGGTACGCTTGCCACGACTACACAGCGATTGCCCATCGCCATCGCCGGACCGATAACCGAGATCAGACCCAAGAGCGGCGCATCATCCGCACAGAGCGCGCCAATGATACCGACCGGCTGATGCATTGCCATCGCCACACCCCGGATCGGCACGCCATGCACCCGCCCATCATATTTGTCTGCCCAGGCCGCATAGGTAAAAAGCCGCGAAATGCTGCTTTCCACCTCCTTCTTGCCCTGTCGCTTACCGGTCATCGCATTGATCCGGTCCGCGAACTCCTCAGCCCGCGCTGACAAGTTCTCGGCCATGTAATACAGGATCTGCGCCCGTCCGTGCCCGCTCGATCTGGCCCAACCTGCCGCACCGCGCGCGGCCTCGACAGCATTGCGCACATCCTTGCGGTTGGCCACCGGGACCTGCCCCAGCAATTTGCCACTCTTGCCGTAGACACTTCGCGAATACCCGCCATCAGGCCGGGTCTGCTTGCCCCCGATATAAAGCTTGCCCGTCCGATCTATCCCCGGCACACCGCCGCCCGCGCCACCAAAGGCCTCGATCGGTTCCAACGCCTTTGCCTTGCCAGTAGGGCGTGTATAGGCACGCAGCCCTTCCCAACCGCCTTCGCGTCCGAAGCCACTCTCGCGCACACCGCCAAAACCCGCAGCAGCGTCGAACATGTTGGTACCATTCACCCAAACCACACCTGCCGCCAGCTTGGGCGCGATATCCAACGCCAAATTCACATTCTCTGACCAAACACTCGCCGCCAGCCCATAGCGCGTGTTGTTTGCCACCTCGATCGCCTCGGCAGGCGTGCGGAACGTCGTACCGACCAGAACAGGGCCAAATATCTCTTCCTGCATCAGCGGATCAGAGGGCGCCAACCCGGTGATCAGCGTCGGCGGATAAAACGCTCCACCGTCTGGCAGAACCACATCTGCCACCCGCCGCTGTCCTACAGTATTGCGATCTACCATTTCGGAAATACGGGCCACCTGCTCCGCATCCACCACCGCACCGACATCTATTGTCTTGTCCAGCGGATTGCCGATGCGCAGTTTATCCATCCGCACTGTCAACTTGGCATAGAACCGATCCGCAATGCCCTCTTGCACCAACAGGCGCGATCCGGCGCAACAGACCTGTCCCTGGTTGAACCAGATCGCATCGACCAGCCCCTCTACCGCGCTATCCAGATCCGCGTCGTCAAAAACGATATAGGCACTCTTCCCGCCCAACTCGAGCGTTAGCGCCTTGCCACTGCCCGCTGTCACCTCCCGGATACGCCGCCCCACGGCTGTCGATCCGGTAAAGGCAATCTTGTCGATACCTTCATGTGCGGTGATCATTTCACCCACAGCCCCATCACCAGTGACAATGTTGACCACACCATTCGGCAATCCCGCCATCCGGCAAATATCCGCGAACAATAGCGCCGTCAGCGAGGTATACTCGGCAGGCTTCAGAACCACGGTGTTGCCCATCGCCAGCGCAGGTGCCACCTTCCACGCCAACATCAGCAGTGGAAAGTTCCACGGCACGATTTGCCCGCAAACACCCAGCGCCGCCTGATCGGGCAGTTCTGCCTCCATCAATTGCGCCATGCCCGCGTGATAATAGAAATGCCGATGCACCAGCGGAATATCAATATCGCGGCTCTCGCGGATGGGCTTGCCATTATCCAGCGTCTCTAACACCGCAAACAGTCGCGCATTTTTCTGGATCAACCGCGCCAAGGCATAGAGATGCCGCGCCCGTCCATGGCCCCCTAACCGCGCCCAGCCGGGTTGCGCCTTGCGCGCGGCAGCCACGGCAGCATCCACATCCGCCTGTGTGGCTTGGGTCAGCGTTGCAAGAACCTCTCCCGTGGCCGGATTGCACGAGGTGAACCCGTCGCCCGCATCCGTAAAGACGCCATTTATGAAATGTCCGAACCTGTCGCCCTGATCGACCAGCCACGCCAGCGCCTCGGCGGCACTTTCCGGCGCAGGGCCATAGTCCATGCTTTCATAGATTTCACGCACACTCATGTCTTCTTCTCGGTCCATATACGCATCTGTCGCCCCTTCCGGCACAGCTTATCCCATCGCATGTCGCCACCCTGCCGAGTATGCTCCACTTACGTGATGCTCTAATTGCCGCTCAATATCGCCCAGCAATGACGAGGCCCCAAACCGGAACAGCGCAGCGTCGAGCCAATCATCGCCCAACTCTTCCTTGATCAGGCTCAGATAGATCAGCGCGTCCTTGGCCTTGGATATTCCCCCCGCAGGTTTGTACCCAACTTTGACGCCTGTTTGGCTGTAATAGTCTCTGATCGCGCGCAACATGACCAATGTCACAGGCAACGTAGCATTCACAGGCTCCTTGCCTGTCGATGTCTTGATGAAATCCGCCCCCGCCATCATGCAAACCAAGCTGGCGCGCGCCACATTGCGCAAACTTCCCAGTTCTCCGGTAGCGAGGATCGCTTTGACATGCGCCGGGCCGCAGGCTGCGCGAAAGGCCGCCATTTCGTCGTATAGCGCGCCCCAGTTGCCGGTCAGCACATGACGACGAGAGATCACGATATCAATCTCTGCGGCACCCATTGCGACGCTGGCCTCGATCTCGGCCAGCCGCAGTGCAAAAGGTGACAAACCCGCTGGGAACCCGGTCGAAACGGCTGCGACCGGGATGCCGCTGCCTGCCAGCGCCTCTACCGCTGTGCCGACCATGTCGTGATAGACGCAGACCGCACCGACATGCAGCCCCTCCATGCCCAGCGCACCCAGCAGATCGGCACGCACCGGTTGGCGCGCCTTGGCGCATAGGCGCCGCACCCGGCCAGCGGTGTCATCTCCGGCCAGCGTCGTCAGATCGATACAGCTGATCGCACGACAGAGCCACGCGGCCTGATACTGCTTCTTGACGCTGCGCCGTCCGGGTAAGGTCGCGACACGGCGTTCAATAGATGAAGTATTCGCTTGCACGCTGCGGACCCATGCAAGGTCCAGCGCAATGCCATCATTCCGAGCCGCCAAAGCTTGGGGCAGCTGCGCTTGATCTGTTGGCTTTCGGGTCTGCATCGCGTTCTTCCTGCCGCCGATCTTTGCAATCAGCGTGTCATGCAGCCACAAAATAGGCAAGCAATGGCATGCGCGGCGCGTGTCGGGGGTCTGAGTATTTCTGGAACGATGAAATGCTGTGATCAGTCCAGATAGCCCGCGGCATCAGCAAACGCTGCAAGCCCACGAACCAGCATCTCCTGCGGCATAGCCTCGTCGACTGACGTACCTTGATACCGCAACGTCTGGACGAGCGCCGATCTCTCGGCAACGACAATGACCTCTTGCCCCAGCCAATACGGTTTCGCCGCGGCAATTTCGGCCCCGATCAGGTGCCCTGTCAGGGCCCGCATATCCCCACCAAGTGAGGCAGTATGCAGGTGAGCGGCAAGCTTTTCAGGCCGTGATAGAGTCTGTTCTACTGCATCAGGCGCCGCCTCGGCAGTACCACCCAATGCCGACACCAGACGACCGGTAGCAAACCCCTGCAAGCTGACGATTTCGCCGGCACTGACATGCACCCAATGTGTGATCTGATTTCGCCCATCCACCACCACCCCGTCCCAGTTCGGGCGCGACGACAATACACCTGCGATCCGCAGCCGCGCCCAACCGCCCAGCGCGTCGGGTGGCGCCTCTTGCGTCGCTATGGGCACACCATCTGTCGAGGTCGGCATCACAGCAACCGGCACAGCCTGCGGTGTGGTCCCGCCGATGCGCACCTTGGCTCGGTCTTGGTCCACGACTGCGGCCAGCGCGTCGTCGGTATCTGGATGCAGGCTCTGACCTTGCAGAGTTTTGCCATCCATCAGACACACACGCACCCCGACATCGTCAGGTCCGTAGGCCAGCCAGAGCGCCATCTGCCTAGCCTCGGGTCATCTGCGCCACGAGACCAGACATGTCATACCCTGCCTCCGCCGCCGCCGCGACGATCTCTGCGGGTTCCATATGATCCATCTGTGCGATGCTCCACAGCATCGTACAACGTGTTCCGGTTCGGCAGTATGCCAAGATCGGTGCAGGCATTTCATCTAGCGCCGCACGAAAATCGGCCAAGTCTGTCTGGCTGACCTGGCCTGACGTGATCGGCACTGCCCGGTAGGCCAATCCGGCAGCCTTTGCCGCCGTCTCAATCGCATCGCAACCGCATTGTCCGATTTCCTCGTTATCCGGGCGGTTGCACAGAATCGATCGATAGCCTGCGTCGGCAATTGCAGAAATATCCTCGACCTCGATCTGCGGCGAAACAGTAAAACTGTCGGTGATCTTGCGCGGGTCCATCATGGGGGAGTTCCTTTGATTCCGGTGTGGGCACACGTTCTCTATGCAGCCAATGGCCTGGTGATTTCAATGCCTGTCACCGGAACGGGTGGGCGGGCAAACGGCGGCAGCGCGACAGTTTCATGGCCGGAGTCCCATAGCCGGGCTGAACCGTCGTGCAGACAGGGCTTCCCGTTTGGCGACATGGGATAAGCCGTTTAAACGGCCTGATTAACCCGTCCTTAACCAACCGCGCGCCACATTCGGATCATGGCCCGTTTCTCGCATTTTGCCGAATCCCCTCTGCCACTCTTTGGCGGTGATGAGGTGGTACAGACTTGCAAGCCCGCGGTATCAAAACAACCCTCATACATCCGCGACCACCGGGCGCGCCTACGTGAACGATTCCGACTCGGTGGAGCGCAGGCAATACCGGACTACGAACTTCTGGAACTGGTCCTGTTCCGCGCAATCCCGCGGAGAGATGTGAAACCTTTGGCGCGATCCCTGCTCGATACCTTCGGCGACTTCAACGGTGTCATATCGGCAAGCCCGGTGCGCCTGTGCGAAGTGTCCGGCGTCGGCGATGCTGTGGTGACCGAACTCAAGATCGTAGAGGCCGCCAGCCAACGATTGGCGCGCGCCCGGATCATGCGGCGGCAGGTGATATCCAGTTGGGACGCATTGCTGGATTACTGCCACACCAAGATGGCGCACCGTGGAACGGAACAGTTTCGCCTGTTTTTCCTTGATACGAAAAACACGCTTATCGCGGACGAGGAACAGGCCAATGGCACGGTCGACCATGTACCCGTCTACCCCCGTGAAGTGGTCAAGCGCGCGCTCGAACTGAACGCCTCGGCACTGATTCTGGTGCATAATCACCCGTCGGGCGACCCCACCCCGTCGCAAAGCGATATCGACATGACCAGACAGATCGCAGATGCGGCGCAGGTCATGGGCATCACCCTGCACGACCACCTGATTATCGGGAAGTCATGCGAACTCAGCTTTCGCAGCGAGGGGTATCTGTGACCACCCTCAGCCTTGGGTGGCACCGACACAATACTGACAGGATACCGACGTGATACCGATACCTCGAAATCGCGCTGTCAGCGCACCCAGATTTCGACCCGGCGGTTGGCGCGACGACCCCATTCGCTATCGTCACAGGCCATCGGCATCGCTTCGCCGAAGGCCTTTATCTCTACCTGCAACCGCGCCGGATTCAGTGTCTCTGCCCGGCGCAGCACGGCATCCCGCACGGCCGTGGCCCGTCGCTCGGCGATCTGCTGATTGATCCGGGCCGATCCTTCACCGTCGCTGAAGCCGACAAAGACCATGCGCCGCCCGTCATAGAATCCGCTCTCCAGCGCGCGAGCCAGCTGTGCCACATTCGAACGCGATTGCGCATCCAGCCGGATCGACCCCGGTTCGAACCGAAAGGTTGTGCTTAGCCGTTTAAGTGGCGCAAGGGTGCGTACCATGTCCTGCAATTCTGCCAGCGTCACCTCGTCCCCTGCCCGCATCACCGCATTGGCAAATCGATCGCCTTGGGCGTCTATCTCGATCTCTTCGGGCAGCTGATCGACGAACCCGGCACGCCTCACCACAAGCTGCGCCGCCGGATCACGGGTAAATGCCAAAAATTCGCGCACCAGTTTGGGAAAACGGCGCGCCGGCAGGTAAAGGAACATTGGCGCAGACAGCGGATAATCCTCGGTTTTGACCGCGCGGCGCGTGGCCCGCATGGAAAAGCCGCAGGCACCCTTCAGTGCCAGCTCGAATGTCAGCCCCTTTTCCGATCTGCTGCCAACGCCAAGCGCGAAAGGATCACGCGCAACGGCCGCGGCCAACGCCACACCATCTCCGTGCCGGACTGCACCGGGCAACAGGCCTGCCGCCCGTCCTCCGGTCATCTGATCCTCTGTTGCCTGTCCTAAACCACTGCGCGAATCATGCAGATGCACAGCAATCGGGGCATCTGGGCCGCCAAGTTCCGCCCAGTTGTCGATTTCCCCGGTCAGTACCTTGGCCAGCTGCGGTGCGGTTATCGCGGTCACATCGTTTTCGGCCGCGACCAGCGGCACCAACGCATCAAGCGCCAGAACCCGGCTGCGCCGCGCATCGGTCAGATCGCCCAGCCCCGCATCTATGCCCAGCCGCACCTCGGCAGGTCGCACCTCTCGCAGGGACATCACGATATCGGCCTCATCCGCCAGCAGATCGGCAAAGCCTTCGTCTGGATTGGTAAGGTGAAAGTAGAAACGCCCGCGCGGCACATCGCTGTCGCGATCCGACAGTGTATAGACCGCCCGCCGGTCGTCTTCGGTATGGCGCGCCAGCTCTAGCCCGCTTTTCAGCGCAAACGCCTCTATCAGCGCAGGCATCAGGACCTGACCAATCGTCGGCGCACCCGACACGCGCAACTCGGCCACGTAATCCGATAGGCTGGGACAGCCCGGCCCGGCACACAGCACACCAGAGCCATCAACCGTCAGTTCGCCATAAATCGTATCGACGCGATAAAACTCGCCGTCAAAACCCAGCAAATTGCCAGAAATCTCAACAGCCCCATCGCGCGACGTCAAAGTGACGTCCTGCGCCAATGCAGAAAACGCGGCCCCAAACAGAAAAAGTGCGGCGAAAATCGCCGCACGCACCCAAGTCATTTATGTACCCCGGTCGCTGCGAATTAGTTCTGCGCGATCTTCAGGTCATTCAGCAAGTTTTTCAACACCAGAAAGTCACCAACCGCATTACATTCTGGCATCGCCAGTGTCAGGGTCTGCACCTTGAATACACCATCGGGCTGAACCTGAATGGATTGAGCCTCGACATCACGACCACAATTGTCGCGTGTGACCTGCGCTTCGACTTGCAAATGCACGTCACCACCCCGTGCTGCCAGGCTGCTAGGGAAGGTATAGATCTCGGCCTGATAGGCGTTTTGCAAATCACCTGCACCCAAACGGGTCAGGAATCCGCCCTGCCCACCGACCGCTTGGCTCAAATCATGCGGGGCATCAGCCCAGACATGACCCGCATCACCGTATTCGGCACCATATTCCATTGCATGCACTTGCAGGCCGCTGTCGCCTTCCCACTGCAACGCAACGCGATCGTAATATTCAAGCGAGTCAACCGTCGCGTTGGCGACGGCCCCTTCACCATTAGGAAAGGCCACGATATAGGTCGCTGCTGCGCTAAGTGCGGGCACCGTCATCTTGATAGTGCCATCCTCGCCCGTCACTTCGGTAATCATCAAGCCGTTGTGATGTAGGGTAAACCGTTCGTTCGGCATGCACGGCACATCCAGCGTCAGTGCTACCATCGCTCCGGCAGCGGCTTCAGCACTCAGCACATAGTCACAGCCAAAAGCCGGAGTCGGCTCTTCGAGCGGCATTTTGGTGATCGGTTCCACTTCGGCAGAGGCCAGCGTGACTGGCTCACTCGGCAGGGCTGCCACATCAAGAATCGCATCAGGCGCTGTCGGCAGGGCCGAAGTATGGGTGATCGCATTGATATCAAGCGCACTCGCTGCCTCTGCCAGATCGGCGACCGAAATCATTTCTTGTGCTTTTACATCTACTGGCGCTTCGGCGACCTTGGGCGCCTGCGGCACAGAGTGCGCCATGATCCGAGCTGAATTACCGTTGTTCTGAATGAAATGCCCAACCACCAGCGCGACTGCCAGTGTTCCGCATCCGATTGCCATCAGTTTGATCTTTGACATGCTCTGCACTCCCACACCGAGAATTTCGGTTACGGAAGAATACCTAGACACACAAAACGGCAGCCTTATGACCCCGGAGCGGAGTCATTTAGGCCAGAATACGGCGTTTACGGCTGATTTTAGTCAGATTGGATCGGCAGACGTTATGCCAGCCGACCATGACAATGTTTGAATTTTTTACCCGACCCACAGGGGCACATGGCGTTTCGACCGGGGTTGCCCCATGTCGTGGGATCGTTTTCATCAAACCCCGGCGCGGCGTCTTCCGACACTTGCTGGGCTTCCTCGGATGTCTCTGCGGCATCGGTCTGGGCCTCTAGCGCAGCCTGCTGCTGGGCCATCTGGTCCATGATCGCCTTGCGGTCCTCTTCGGACATGGGGCGCACCTGCGACAGTTGCTGAGTCACCGTCTGGCGCAAGCTGTCGAGCATCGTCTCGAACAACTGGAACGCCTCGTTCTTGTATTCGTTCAGAGGATCGCGTTGCGCATACCCACGAAAGCCAACGACGCTGCGCAAATGCTCTAGCGTCAGCAGATGCTCACGCCAGTTGCTGTCGATGGTTTGCAGCAGGATCTGTTTTTCTACCAGCCGCATGTTGGTCGGGCCGAACTGAGATGCCTTTTGCGCCATCATCTCGTTCGCGGCCTTCTCAATCCGCTCAGATATGTCTTCGTCGTCGACACCTTCTTCGTCGGCCCAGGCCTGCACCGGCAGATCCATATTCAGCTGTTCAACCAATGCGGCATGCAGCCCGGTCATATCCCACTGCTCGGCATAGGACTTTGGCGGCATGTACTGATCTACCAGATCATCGATCACCTCGCCGCGCATGTCCTTTACGATGTCGGACAGGTCGGCAGCGCGCATGATATCGAGCCGTTGCTTAAAGATCACCTTGCGCTGCTCATTCATCACATCGTCGAATTTCAACAGCTGCTTGCGGATGTCAAAGTTGCGGCCCTCGACTTTGGCCTGTGCGCGTTCCAGTGATTTGTTCACCCAAGGGTGAATGATCGCCTCATCCTCTTTCATACCCAGACCCGACAGCACCTTTTCCAGCCGTTCGGAACCGAAAATGCGCATCAGATCGTCGTCGAGCGACAAGAAGAACGCCGATTTACCCGGATCACCCTGACGGCCTGACCGGCCGCGCAGCTGGTTATCGATCCTGCGGCTTTCGTGCCGTTCGGTGGCCAACACAAACAGCCCGCCCGCTTCTATCACGGCTTGCTCGTCAGCAGTATGCCCGGCCTCAATTTTGGCACGGATTGCATCTGCATCACCGTCCGGATCGGCAGCAATCGCTTCCAGCACCTTCATTTCGAAGTTACCGCCCAGTTTGATATCGGTGCCGCGCCCGGCCATGTTGGTCGCAATGGTCACTGCGCCCAGCTTGCCTGCGTCACCGACGATCTGCGCCTCTTGTTCGTGTTGGCGCGCATTCAGGACGTTGTGCGGCACATTCGCTTCCGTCAACATCTGGCTGAGCAATTCGGATTTCTCGATGGATGTGGTGCCGACCAAGGTCGGCTGACCTTTTTCCTGCGCCTTCTCGATTGCCTTGATCACCGCTTTGTACTTCTCCGCAGTGGTCCGGTAGACGGCATCATCCTTGTCGATCCGCGCGATGGGCTTGTTTGTGGGCACTTCGACAACGCCAAGGCCATAAATCTCGGCAAATTCCTCGGCCTCTGTCGCGGCGGTCCCGGTCATGCCGGCCAGCTTGTCATAAAGTCGGAAATAGTTCTGGAACGTCACCTGTGCCAGCGTCACGTTCTCGGGCTTGATATCGCAGCCCTCTTTGGCCTCGATCGCCTGATGCAACCCATCAGACAGACGCCGCCCGGACATCATCCGCCCGGTAAATTCGTCGATCAGCACCACTTCGTTATCTCGAACGATATAGTCCTTGTCCTTGGTGAACATTTTGTGCGCACGCAGGCCCTGATTGACGTGGTGCACGATGGTCGTGCTCTCGGGATCATAGAGCGATTGATCCTCGGGCAGAATTTCGCGCTCGACGAGCAGCTTTTCCAGATACTCGTTACCCTCGTCGGTGAATGTCACGTTGCGCGATTTTTCGTCCAGCGAAAAATGTGAGTCATCCAGTTCGGGGATCAGCGCATCAACCGCGATATATAGCGTGCTGCGATCCTGCGCCGGTCCCGAAATGATCAGGGGTGTGCGCGCCTCGTCAATCAGGATCGAGTCCACTTCGTCCACGATGGCAAAGTTGTGGCCGCGCTGGCTCATGTCATCCAGATCGGACTTCATGTTGTCGCGCAGGTAATCGAATCCCAGTTCATTGTTGGTGGCATAGGTCACGTCACAGGCATAGGCCGCCGTTTTGTCAGCATTGGCCTGATCGGGATGGACGACACCGGTGGTCATACCCAACGCACCAAAGACGTTGCTCATCCATTCAGCGTCGCGCTTGGCCAGATAATCGTTGACCGTAACGATATGCACGCCCTTGCCAGTCAGCGCATTCAGATAGGCTGGGAATGTCGCCACAAGGGTCTTGCCCTCGCCGGTCTTCATCTCGGAAATGTTGCCTTGGTGCAGGAAAATGCCGCCCATCAACTGCACATCAAACGCCCGCAGCCCCAACGCGCGCCGCGCCGCCTCTCGGCAGTTCGCAAACGCCTCGGGTAGCAACGCCTCCAGCGTCTCGCCACCCAGCGCCCGTTTGCGCAGTTCTGCAGTTTTCTCGATCAGCCCGTCATCGCTCAGCTGTTCAATCTCGGGTTCCAGCGCGTTGATCTTCTCGACCAGCGGGCGCGTCGCCTTAACCTTGCGGTCATTCGGCGTTCCGAAAACCTTGCGCGCAACCGTTCCTAAACCCAGCATATTCTATCCGTTCGGCTGTTTTAACATCTTGTGAATGGCAATGACTTGCCCCGTTTCCAATGCGGCCCTACAACGTGGCCAATAGCAGCGGGAATGCCTTGAACATAAGGCGATGTAAGGGCCTGCTGGCAGAGTGTCAACGTCGCGTGCCCATGCGACCCAAGTGCCATACACGGCAAAGGAATACCCGTAATGTTCAACCGCCTCCAAGCAACCGTCGTCGCAACCCTGTTGGCTGCCGTATCTCTGGCACCACCCGCGTGGGCCGATGACGCGGCAGAGGGCGCACCGACAGCCGATACCGTGGTTGCGACCGTCGACGGAACCGAGATCACGCTGGGGCATATGATCGCCCTGCGCGCAGGCCTGCCAGAGCAGTTTTCGCAGCTTCCAGCCGAAGTTCTGTACAAGGGAATTCTGGATCAACTGGTACAACAGACACTGTTACAGCAGAATATGACCGCCGATATGTCCAAGGCGGGCCAACTTGCGTTGGAAAACGAGGCGCGCGCCGTCGCGGCGAGCGAAGAGATCGCGCGCATCACTGGCGTCGCGCTGACCGACGCCGCGCTCAAGGCCGCCTTTGATGAAAAATATCTGAACATGCCGGAAGAGACTGAATACAAGGCCGCGCATATCCTCGTCGAGACCGAAGAAGAAGCCAAGGCGCTGGTGACTGAATTGAATGATGGCGGTGACTTTGCCGCATTGGCAAAGGAACATTCCACCGGCCCATCTGGCCCCAGCGGCGGAGAACTGGGCTGGTTTGCTCCCGGCATGATGGTCGAGCCGTTTCAGGATGCCGTCGAGCAATTGGAAGCAGGTGGCATTTCCGACCCGGTACAGACGCAATTCGGCTGGCATGTGATCCTGCTGTCCGAGACCCGGACCAAAGCCCGCCCCGACATGGAAGAAGTCCGCCCAGAGCTGGAAGAAGAACTGCGTCAGGCGGCGATGACAGCCCATATCGAACAACTGCTCACGAGTGCAAAGATAGACCGCACGACGGGCGATGCGCTGGACCCCGCCACATTGAATCAATTTGACCTGCTGGAAGAGTAACGACTTTGGCCAAGATTACATCTGTCTCACCGCTGGCCCCTGCGGGCTTTCCTGATCTGCCTGTGATTGATGGCGTCCGTTTCTCGACGGTGGCCGCTGGGGTCCGCTATGCCGGGCGGACAGATGTCATGCTGGCCGACCTCGCCCCCGGCACCACGGTTGCCGGGGCGTTTACCCGGTCGGCCACGCGCGCGGCTCCTGTGCTGGATTGTCAGGCCAAGATCGGCACACATAGCGACGCTGGCGCCGCGATCATCGTGAATTCGGGTAACGCCAATGCGTTTACCGGACGCAACGGGATTGATGCCACCCGCGCCGTCACCACCGCCGTTGCCGCTGCTCTGGACCTGCCTGAAACGCGCGTTTTCTCCTCTTCGACCGGAGTGATCGGTGAGCCGCTGCCACACGGACGCATCACCGCCAAACTCGAAGAACTGAAGGACACGCTGGCCTCCGACGGGATTGAAGCCGCAGCTAAGGCGATTATGACAACCGATACCTTTCCCAAGGGGTCAGCGACCGATGTAACAATCAACGGGAAAACGATCCATATCGCTGGCATTGCCAAGGGGTCAGGCATGATCGCGCCCGATATGGCGACAATGCTGGTCTATATATTTACGGACGCCAAGGCCGATCTGTCGGTTTTGCAATCGATGGTATCCGCGCTGAACGCCAAAACCTTCAACTGCATCACCGTCGACAGCGATACATCGACTTCTGATACGCTGCTGGTGGCGGCGACAGGTGCATCGGGCATCGAAGTCACGGAGGATTCAGTCGGTTTCATGGAAGGGCTGCGGCGTGTCATGCTTGATCTGGCGCATCAGGTCGTGCGCGATGGTGAGGGTGCCACGAAATTCGTCGAGGTGTCTGTGACAGGCGCGCACAGTGATGATGAGGCGCATGTCCACGCCAAGTCCATCGCCAATTCGCCCTTGGTCAAAACCGCCATCGCGGGCGAAGATCCGAACTGGGGTCGTGTCGTCATGGCCATCGGCAAATCCGGTGCCCGCGCAGACCGCGATGCCCTGTCCATTTGGTTCGGTCCCATTCTGGTGGCTGACAAGGGCTGGATCAGTCCCGACTATTCCGAAGAAGAAGCCGCGAAATACATGAAGAATCAGAACTTAGTGATTCATGTCGATCTCGGGCTTGGCGGAGGCACTGCGCGGGTTTGGACCTGCGATCTGACCCACGCGTATATCGAAATCAATGCAGATTACCGATCATGATGCCGGTGCTGATGGCCTGCCCATGAAAACTGTCCTCGTCTCTGCCGTCGCTCTGATTGATGTCGATGGGCGTGTTCTTTTGGCGCAACGCCCCAAAGGAAAGTCCATGGCCGGACTGTGGGAGTTTCCGGGCGGCAAGGTCGAGTCCGGTGAAACGCCAGAGGTCGCCCTCATCCGCGAATTGCAAGAGGAGCTGGGCATAGACACTTGGGCCAGCTGTCTGGCCCCGCTGACCTTTGCAAGCCACAGCTATGATGATTTTCACCTGTTGATGCCGCTCTTTGCCTGTCGAAAGTGGCAAGGCATACCTCAAAGCCGAGAAGATCAGGCATTGAAATGGGTTCGTGCGAGCGAATTGCGGAACTATCCGATGCCGCCCGCGGACATACCTCTGGTACCGATTCTACGCGATTGGCTCTAATTTCATGCATAAATCGGCACCGCACCGCCGAAGTCACTTGTTTGCTATCGCTTAATTTTACTTTCTGTTTGGTCAGATTAAGCTATAATTAACATTGGGTCTGTTAGAACTATGCCATCGGGCGTAGTTGTTTAAAATTTTATACGTCGCGTCAATATCTGGGGGGATATGACATGCTGCAAACAATTAGACTTGGTAGTTGCGTTCTGGTGCAGGGTATTTTTGTGCGTCTACTGCCCGACGGTCGCGTTCAGGTTCGCGATGGCGATCGGCTCTTTGCCGGACAACCCGTGTCCAAGGTCGCTGCCTGAATTATCAACCATTCCACAACGCGTAAAAGGGGCAGACCATTGGTCGTGTCCCTTTTTTGTGTTTGCCGTCCCGTACCGGCCAAGAAATACAGCACGCTTAAAATCAATGGGGCGCAGCCATCAGCCACGCCCCATATGTTATTTTCCGTTCCAGCGAACCGGCAGATCGCCTTAGTCGAGTGAACGCTCCACCTCTTCGCGCTCGAAAATCTCGATCACGTCATTCGGGCGGATATCTTCATAGTTCTCAAAGGCCATGCCGCATTCCTGACCCGATTGCACTTCGGCAACTTCGTCTTTGAAACGCTTCAGAGTCTTTAGCGTACCTTCGTGGATCACCACGTCGTCGCGCAACAGACGCACACCGGCGGACCGGCGCGCAACGCCCTCTGTCACCAGACAGCCTGCAACACGGCCAACACCGGTGACCTTGAACACTTCTTTGATCTGCGCGTATCCGATGAACTTCTCGCGGATCTCTGCACCAAGCAGACCGGATGCGGCCGCCTTCACATCGTCGACCAGATCGTAGATCACCGAGTAATAGCGGATTTCAACGCCTTTTTGGTTCGCGCTCTGGCGTGCCGGCGCATTGGCCCGCACGTTGAAACCAAAGACCGGCGCGCCCGAGGCTTCGGCCAGACCGATATCGCTTTCGGTGATGGCGCCGACGCCCGAATGCAGCACGCGCACGCGGACCTCTTCGTTACCGATCTTCTCCATCGCCTGAACGATAGCCTCGGCAGAGCCCTGTACGTCAGCCTTCACCAGAATTGGCATCTCTGCCATATTCTCGCTGTCCTTGGCCTGTGACATCAGTTGTTCCAGTGTCACGGCCGCGCCAGCAGCGGCACGTTTTTCCTTGGCTGCCTTCTCGCGATACTCCGCGATTTCGCGCGCCTGTGCTTCGGATTTGACGACGTTCAGAACATCGCCCGCCTCTGGTGTGCCATTCAGGCCCAGAACTTCGACCGGGACAGAAGGACCCGCCTCTTGCACGCGCGCACCATGATCGTCGATCAGCGCACGAACCTTGCCGTACTGTTCGCCAACGACAAAGATATCACCCTGACGCAGCGTGCCCTTTTGCACCAGAACGGTTGCAACAGGACCGCGACCCACATCAAGTTGTGCCTCGATCACCGCGCCTTCGGCAGCACGATTCGGGTTCGCCTTCAGTTCGAGGATCTCGGACTGAAGCGCAATCGCCTCGAGCAGTTCATCCAGCCCCTGACCCGTGGTCGCGCTGACTTCGACATCCTGCACATCGCCTGACATCGCCTCAACGACGACCTCGTGCTGCAACAGATCGGTGCGGACCTTCTGCGCGTTCGCAGCAGGCTTGTCGATCTTGTTGATCGCCACGATCATCGGCACTTTGGCGGCCTTGGCGTGGTTGATCGCCTCGACTGTCTGCGGCATGACCGCATCATCTGCGGCCACAACCAGCACGACAATATCCGTCACCTGCGCACCGCGGGCCCGCATCGACGTGAACGCCGCGTGGCCGGGTGTATCTAGAAACGACAGAATTGCGCCGCTGTCAGTTTTGACCTGATAGGCACCAATATGCTGCGTGATGCCGCCTGCCTCGCCTGCGACAACCTTGGCGTCGCGGATAGCGTCCAGAAGCGACGTCTTGCCGTGGTCGACGTGACCCATGATGGTGATCACCGGCGGACGCGGCAGCAGGTCTTCTTCTTTGTCCTCAACGGTGGCGATCACATCCTCGACGTCCGCATCCGAGACGCGCACGACGCGGTGGCCGAATTCCTCGATGATCAGTTCAGCGGTATCGGCATCAATCGCTTCGTTCTGCGTGACCATCATGCCGTTGTTCATCAGCGACTTGACCACATCACCGACGCGCTCGGCCATCCGCACGGCCAGTTCTGACACGGCGATGGTTTCGGGCAGTTGCACGTCACGAACAATCTTTTCACGCTCTTGCGTACCGCCCATGGCCTTCTGACGCGCGCGCTCTTGCTTGCGCTTCATCGCTGCCATTGATTTCTGGCGACCACCTTCGCCACCAGACAGCGCCTGATTCAGCGTCAGTTTGCCCGATCGGCGGTTGTCGCCTCCCATGCCTTTGCCCTTTGCGGGGCGCTGGTCACGGTCACGGTCCTGCTGTTTACGCGCTGGCGTAGCGGCGGGACGGTTCTGCGGGGCACCACGGCCTGTCGGGGCGTCTTCGCTCGGGGGCGTCGGCGCAGGGGCAGCGGCAGCCTGCTTGGCCTGCTCCGCTTCGCGCTTAACGCGCTCCTCTTCCTCTGCCTTGGCTTTCAGCGCCTCTTCACGTTCCTGCTCGGCACGTTCTTTGGCTTCAGCCTCTTCGCGGCGGCGCTCGCGCTCTTCGGCACGGGCTTTTTCCTCGGCTTCACGCTTGGCTGCCTCATCGGATTCGCGTGCCTTGGCCGCAGCCAATGCCTTCATCCGGCGATCAAGCTCGGCATCCGAAATGCCTGCGGGACGTTTTGATGGATCACCCGCGGGCGCGGGTTTGGCCGTACCGGTTGCGCCGGGCGCGGCACCAGGTTTGGGCACCACAACGCGCTTGCGCTTGGTTTCCACCACGACGTTCTTGGTCCGGCCATGGCTGAAGCTCTGCTTCACGTTCCCCGCACGGGGACCGCCACGCACACCCAAAGTTTTCTTTCCGTCGTTGTCGCTCATCTGGTCTTCTTTCCTTTCCGATGGCCGCTGCCATCGTCCGAGACGCGCAGGCCTTTCAGCCTTGCCGCCTCCTCTACAACACGTTGCGACAAACCACCAGCATGCAGTGCCGCATGAATCGTGGTTTGGCGCCCAAAGGCCTGACCCAGCTCGTCCGCCGTCAGCCAGCCAATGAAAGAGCCGCCATAAGGCGTGCTCAGCTTTGATTTTCCGCGCTCGGACCCGTCGCTGGCCTGAATCAGCACTTCGGCCTCATCCTTGGCCAGCCAATCCTTGACTTTTTCATAGCCTGAAACCGCATGACCGCCCTTGCGCGCCAAGCTAATCAGGTCAATCACACGCCGCGCCAGCATCCCTTCGACCAACGCTGGCAGACCGTCGGGTACAGTAACCGCAGAACGCGCCGCACGGGCAAAGAGACCCTTGGTCGCCGCTTTTTCCAGCGCCGCAGGATCGGACGCGACCCAGATACCACGACCCGGCAGCTTGTGTGCCAGATCAGGCACAATGCCGCCGTTAGGGTCAACGACAAAACGCAAAAGCCCATGCTTTGGCTGCACCTCACCCGTGGCGATGCATTTACGCTCTGGACCTTCACTTCGGTCTTTGGGTTGCCCGGCGCGCCCCATCAGGTTCAATCGAGGCCTGAGATCAGGCCTCGCTCTCCTCAGTATCAGCGCCGTCTTCCGCTTCGGCCTCTTCGGCCTCCAGATCGGCAGGATCAACCCAGCCTAGCAAAATGCGCGCGGTCATCACCATGTCTTGCGCTTCTTCCAGAGAGACGTCGAAAGGCTCCAGAATGCCGTCGTCCTTGGTCCGCTCGCCATCGGTGATGGTCCAGCCGCCGGCTAATTCCCAGTCGGCACAGGTCGCGAAATCCTCCAGCGTCTTCACATCGTCCTTGGCCAACGCCAAAATCATCCGAGGCGTCAGACCCTCGAATTCCACCAGACTGTCCTCGACACCCAGCGCGCGCGCCTCATCCAATGCCGCTTTGGCTTGTGCCTCCAGAATATCGCGGGCGCGTGCCTGCAATTCCTGCGCGGTATCCTCGTCAACACCGTCGATCACCAGCAATTCATCCTGCTCGACATAGGCGACTTCTTCGAGGCTCGTGAACCCTTCGGAAACCAGAAGCTGGGCAAAGAACTCGTCCAGATCGAGCGTTTCCATAAAGAGACCCGTACGCTCTTCGAATTCCTTCTGGCGACGTTCGCTATCCTCGGCTTCGGTCATGATGTCGATATCCAGACCGGTCAGCTGGCTGGCCAGACGCACGTTCTGGCCGCGACGACCAATGGCAAGGCTCAGCTGCTCTTCGGGAACGACAACATCTATCTTGCCCGCTTCCTCATCCAGAACAACCTTGCTGACCTCTGCGGGCTGCAACGCGTTCACCAGGAATGTCGGCTGGTCTTCGTTCCATGGGATGATGTCGATCTTTTCACCCTGAAGCTCGTTCACCACGGCCTGCACCCGGCTGCCACGCATACCGACGCAGGCGCCGACGGGATCGATAGACCCATCATAGCTGATCACGGCAATCTTGGCACGGCTACCCGGATCGCGGGCCACGGCCTTGATCTCAATGATACCATCGTAGATTTCGGGCACTTCCATCTTGAACAGCTCTGCCATGAACTCGGGCGCGGTACGGCTGAGGAAAATTTGCGGCCCACGGGCCTCGCGGCGCACATCCTTGATATAGCAGCGAATGCGGTCGTTCGGACGATAGGCTTCGCGGCCGATCTTCTCGTTGCGGCGCAGGATTGCCTCGCCCCGGCCCACATCGACGATAACGTTGCCGTATTCTTCGCGTTTGACCTGACCGTTGATGATCGTACCGGCGCGGTCCTTGAATTCCTCGAACTGGCGGTCACGCTCGGCTTCACGAACTTTTTGCAGGATCACTTGCTTGGCGCTTTGCGCAGCGATCCGGCCCATCTCGACGGGCGGCACTTCTTCGATCAGCTGTTGGCCAATCTCGGGGTTTTCCATGTACTGCTTGGCCTGCTCGACGGTGAACTCAGCCTGATAATTCTCCAGCTCATCATCGGCAACAACGGTACGCACACGGGTAAAAGTGGCGCGACCGGTTTTGCGGTCGATGCTCACGCGAATGTCCATCTCGGCGCCGTAGCGCGATTTGGCAGCCCGTGCGAGGCTCTCTTCCATCGCTTCGACCACCAGAACGGGGTCGATCATCTTTTCGCGGGCCACGGCCTCGGCGGTTTGCAGCAGCTCCAGCTGGTTTGCGGAAGTAATTGCCATGGTCTCAGTCCTCCTCGGAACCGGTGTCGGTGTCGCCGCCCTCAAGGGGCGCATCTTCTAGAATGTCGTCAAACTTGTCTTCGTCGATGATGCCCGCCGCCTTGCGCTGGCGCAGCATTTCCTTGATCAGCTCATCCGTCAGCACCAGCTTGGCGTCTGCCAGCCAATCGAACTCCAGCCCGATTGTGCCCTCTTCAACGTTGATCAGCACTTCGGTGCCCTCTACGCCTGCCAACATACCCTTGAACCGCTTGCGGCCATCGATCAGCTCTGTCGTCTCGATCTTGGCCTCATAGCCCTCATATGCTTCGAAATGCTTGAGCATGGTCAGGGGCCGGTCAATGCCGGGGCTGCTGACCTCCAGTGTATAAGGGTCCACCAGCGGATCCTCGACATCCAGCGCAGCACTGACAGCAGTCGAAATCTTTGCGCACTCATCTACTTCGATGCCACCCTCGGGCCGCTCTGCCATGATTTGCAGCGTATGATACTTGCCACCCATCAGCCGCACGCGCACCAGATCGAACCCCATGTCCTGTATGACAGGGGTGATGATCTCGGCCATGCGGCGGTCTATCGCGGCTTTTGCAATCAGGTCGTTGGTCATTGGGTCTGTGGCAGTCTCTCAGATAACATTGGATAGGGCACAAAAAAACGGGCGCGCGGCCCGTCAAAATTTCCGGTGGAGCGTTTCGGTGTGGACCCGTACGCGCCGCTGTTAAGGGGGATATAGCGAGAGGACGCCGAGTCTGCAAGGGGCTCTTTACCCAACCCCCATCCCGTTCATCACCCGAACCAGTTCCGCGCTGATCCCCGGCTCACTTAGCGCATGGCCAGCCAGAGGTATCATCCGCAGCGTCGCAGCAGGCCAAACCTGTGCCAGCGCATAGGCCATTTCCGGCGGGCAGATCATGTCGTAGCGACCCTGAACGATGGTACCGGGAACATCTGCCAGACGGTGCATATTGGCCAGAATCCAGCCGTCATGCTCCAGAAAACCGCCATTGATGAAATAGTGATTCTCCAACCGCGCGAACGCCCGCGCGTATTCCGCCGGGCTGTCGCTGCGTTGTCCTGTCGAATGCACCGACGCCAGAGAATTTTCCCACGATGACCACGCTTTGGCATGGGTCGTCTCGATCCGGGGATCGCCGGAAAACAGCCGCCGATGGTAGGCCGCGATCAGATCATCATGCTCGCTCTCGGGGATCAGCCCCTTGAACCGTGCCCAGGGTTCGGGCCAGAATCGGCCCGCGCCGCCGCCATAGAACCAATCCAGTTCAGCCTGCGTCATGGTGAAGACACCACGCAGCACCAGATGCACACAGGTATCGGGATGCGTAATACCATAGATCAGCGCCAGAGTGGCGCCCCAGCTACCGCCAAACACCGTCCAGCGGTCAATGCCCAGCGCGGCGCGGATACGTTCGATATCCGCCACCAGATGCCATGTCGTGTTCGCCTCAACACTTGCATGGGGCTTTGATCGCCCACAACCGCGCTGGTCAAACAGGATAACCCGGTAACGCGTCGGATCAAAATAGCGTCGCATCGCCGGGCTGCATCCACCCCCCGGTCCCCCATGCAACACCACCACAGGTATGCCGTCCGGTCGTCCGGATTGCTCCATATAGACCTGATGGCCATCACCCACATCCAGCATCCGCCGGTCGAATGGCTCGATCGGTGGATACAGATATTGCACTGCGCTTTTTTGGCCCGAGATTTTATCCATTGTCTTCCTATATAAGACGGCAGAGACAATTGAGCACATGGAGACCAGAATGCAAGCCGCGCCATCCACGATTGACGAGGGCGAAGTTGCCAAGTTCGAAGCGATGGCCGCCGAATGGTGGGATCCGAACGGCAAGTTCAAGCCGCTGCATATGCTCAACCCCTGCCGTCTGGACTACATCACGTCCCAGATCGCAGCAGAGTTCGACCGTGACCTGCGACAGAATCAGCCGTTCACGGGCCTGCGCATTCTCGATATCGGTTGCGGTGGCGGATTGTTGTCTGAACCAATGGCCCGCCTTGGAGCGGATGTCGTGGGCGCGGATGCGGCAGAGGGTAACATCCCCGTGGCGCGTGTGCATGCCGAACAATCCGACCTCGACATCGACTATCGCCACACCACCGCCGAAGCACTGGCCGCTGCAGGCGAGCAATTCGATGTCGTGCTCAATATGGAAGTGGTCGAACATGTCGCCTCTCCCATTCATTATCTGACCGCCTGCCGCGAACTGCTGAAGCCCGACGGATTGCACCTCTGCTCTACCCTCAACCGCAACGCCAAAAGCTATGTCGTGGCGATCATCGGCGCCGAACAGGTTATGCGCTGGTTGCCCAAGGGCACGCACGAATGGTCGAAATTCATCACCCCGGACGAACTGTTCGAATTACTACGTGAGGCCGGACTTGATCCGGTGGACCGCAAGGGGTTCGTGTTCAACCCGATCACATGGGGCTGGTCACTGTCGGATCGTGACCTGAGCGTGAATTACGTCACGGCGAGCGTGAAGCGGTAGAGTAAGTGAAACTCAGGTGTCGCGGCTCGGTATGGCTAGGAAAGGTATGCAACTAAGCGGTGTGGAAGTCGGCTTATAGCTTTCTTTGACGGATGCTGCGCGGCATCCCAATGGCCACTTCCTCAAGATTGGCAGAGTGTTCCGCAATCTATCTATCGGGTTCGGACCACTCGGACGGTGGGACATCACGGCGCAGCATCCGCAACGCCAGACCCAATGCCACACCTGTTCCGATTGCGACGGTCAGATCAGCCAGAACTGTCAGAATCAGAGTTAGCATCAAAAGAAACACATCAGATTTGCGCTCCGCCGCATAGTTTTTCCACTTGTTCGGCTCACTCATGTTCCAAGCGGTCAAGATGAGCAGCCCTGCCAAGGCTGGCATGGCCATGTATCCAACGAGCCTTGATGCAAAATGCATGATGATCAGAATAGTCAGGGCATGAATCAATCCAGCCACCGGGGTCTTGCCACCAGCTCGGACGTTGGTAGCCGTTCGGGCAATCGCCCCCGTTGCGGGTATTCCGCCGAAAAATGATGATCCGATATTTGCGGCACCTTGTGCCAATAGCTCGGCATTTGGGCGGTGGCTGCCTTTGATCATTCGGTCAGCCACCATGGCAGACAGCAAAGATTCGACACCAGCAAGAAACGCGATAATCATCGCGGACGGCAGCAATTCAACGATCCTGTCGAAACCTATTTCAGGCATCGCAGGCCAAGGCAGGGTGTTGGGAAGATCGCCAAACCGAGATTGAATCGTATCAACCGGGAGATCGGCCAATGACACGATGGCTGACGTGATGGCGACCGCAACGATAAGTCCCGGAAGTTTTGGCGCAGCGCGGCGGAACAGCACGATCAAGAACATTGTAGCAAGGCCGATCAGCGCCGACGCTGGCGATAAGGTCGGTCGCGCCGACCACAGCGCTCCAATTTTTGCGATAAATTCCGCTGGGATCGCTTCGACCGTAAGCCCAAAAAGGTCACTGAGCTGACTTGTCGCGATGATGACGGCAATCCCGATCGTGAAACCATTTATGACCGGCTCTGGTATCAGTCGAATGAGATTCCCGGCACGAAAATAGCCTGCGACAAGCAGAATGAGACCCGCTATGAACGTGGCAAGGACCAAGCCATCGTATCCATGTTCCGCAACCACGCCGAACACAACAACAATAAAGGCTCCTGTCGGGCCTCCGATCTGCACGCGACTTCCGCCTAGGAGGGAGATCAGGAAACCCGCAACAATTGCCGTTATCAGACCTTTTGACGGGTCAGCGCCCGATGCTATGGCAATAGCAAGACTGAGCGGCAACGCCACCATGGCTACGGTCACGCCGGCAACCGCATCTTGGACCAACTGGGCCCGCGTGTATCCGGGTAGGGTTGTGAGAATTTTGGGTTTCATACTCAAACGTTAGAACGATGTTAGATCGTTGTCATATCAAAAGCAGACAGTCGAATTGGTGGCGCAAACGGTCGAAAAGTCCCGCAAAACCGACCTCCGGCCCGTGCGCCATGACAACCCTCGTTACCCCTCCGGCTCCAGCCGCGCCCGCAATCCGCGCAACACCGGCAGGATCGCGCGCACACGCTCTTCGCCCAGCTCTTCGACCACATCGCTGATCAGCGGGGCGATGGCGGTCAGCGCCTCTTCGCGGGCCTTGCGCCCGGCAGGACTGATCGCGACCTGCTTGCGCCGTGCATCGTCCCAATCGGGGCGGATATGCACATAGCCAGCCCATTCCAGCTTGCTCAGCGTGTTGGTCATCGCCCCGCGCGTCACGTGAAAGCTTTTGGCCAGTTGCGCCGGACTGCGCTCGCTTCCGGCACGCGCCAGATGGTTCAGCACCGAAAAGTGCGACACTTCCATACCCTTTGGCAGGACACGGGTCAGCTGATTTCGGATCAGCTGATCATTGGTCAGCACCTCGCTAAAGAGCGCCACGGCGAGCGATGTACTGCTCCGGTCCGTCATGCCGGGCCCTGAAAATCACGGTCATGAGTCAGAGCTGGTATGCGTTGCCGGGCATTGGCGACCATGTCCATATCAAGATCGGCGATGATATAGCCGGGGTCTGTTCCGGCCTCTGCGATCACCTCCCCCCACGGGGCGATAGCCATTGCATGACCGTAGGTCTGGCGCGGCTTGCCCTGTGTTGCCGCGTGGGTGCCGGTCTGCGCCGGGGCCAACACATAGCACCCCGTCTCAATCGCGCGCGCGCGCAACAATGCCTCCCAATGTGCCGCACCGGTGACGGGCGAAAACGCTGATGGCACAGTCAAAACTTGCGCGCCCGCAAGTGCCAACTGCCGGTACAGATGCGGAAACCGCAGGTCGTAGCAGATCGTCATGCCCAGACCGCCAAACGGCATTGGCGCCAATACTGCCGTCTCTCCGGGGCGATAGCCGGCTGATTCGCGATACGACTCGGTTTCCGAGATCGTGACATCAAACATGTGGATTTTGTCATATCGCGCCGCGATCTCGCCCTTCGGCGTGATCAGGAACGACCGGTTGGCGAAACGCCCATCTGCATCCCCGGTCTTTAACGCCAAAGAGCCTATGAGCAGCCAGATTTCACACGCACGCGCGACATCACTCAACGTGGCCAACGTTTGATCGTCTGTTTCGTGTTGCAACACTTCGTCCTGCCGCGCACGACTGGCCGATACGCAGTTCGTCACCTCCGGCGTCAGGACAAATTCGGCACCCTCCTTCACCGCATTGCGGATCAATGCGACAGTCTCCGGCAGATTGGCTGCCGGGTCATCACCGCTATTGAGCTGAAGGAGCGCCGCTTTCACGTCGCCAGCAACGCGTCTAGCTTGCCAGCGCGGTCCAAGGCATAAAGCTCATCACAGCCGCCGACATGGGTTTCGCCGACGAAAATCTGCGGCACGGTCCGCCCACCATTTGCGCGCTGCATCATCTCTGCGCGCTTGGCGGGTTGGGCCGCGATGTTGATCTCTGAGAAATTGACGCCTTTCTGACTCAACAACCGTTTGGCGGCATGACAAAAACCGCAGAGCGGAGAGGTATAGATTTCGACAGGTTTCATTCGGGATCTCACATTTGCAAGGGTTCCCTTCATATCTAAGGTGCCTTGCCCGCCCGCGCCAGTACCAGTATCCGCACCTCCCGCGCGCCAGCGGTCAGGCATGCCTCGCTCGCGGCCGCAAGTGTTGCGCCCGATGTCATCACGTCGTCGACCAACAGCACATGCCGACCCGCCAATCGGTGCCGCCGTCGTTTGTGCACATCAATCGCGTCGCGCATGGCAGCAAATCGTGCCTCCCGCCCCAACCCGCCCAAACTGGGTGTGGCGCGCGGGCGTACCAACAGATCGGGACAATAGGCCAGGCCCAGCTCCTGCGCCACGGCCTGCGCCAGTAGGGCCGACTGGTTGTACCGGCGTTTCAGCATGCGCAGCCAATGCAACGGAACAGGTGCCACCAGCATGCCTTCGCAGACCAGCGGCCCCGCCGCCCGCGCCATCCACAATGCCGCCGGACGCACGACATCCTGGCGATCGCCATGCTTTAACGCCAGAGTCAGCTTGCGCCCATTGCCCTCATATTGCAGTGCCGCCCGACCCTGTGCCCATGGGCGGGCCAGAACCATGCATTCATCACACCGCACAACATCCTCGGTATCGCCGCCTGCCATCAACGGAATGCCGCAGTCATCACAGACCATCCCCGCGACAAACGGCGTATCGCGCCAGCAGGGACCGCAGAGCCCAAAATCGCTGTCCACCTGACAGCCGCACACAGTGCAACGCGGTGGATAGATCAGCCGCAGCGCAGATTGTAATGGCGCGCTCATATCGTTATGTGCCCCCCATGACTGCACCACCGCCCCTGACTGACCGCGCCGCTCTTATACGCAACCGCACCCGTGCGGCCCGCGCGCCCGCAGATTTCCTGCATTTGGCGGCCGTGGACGAAATCAATGATCGACTGGCAATGGTTAACAAGTCCTTTACCGCGCCTGCGATCGTCAGTGGATTTCCGACCTTCTGGCAGGCGGCCTTTCCCGACGCCCTAAGCGTAACGGATGATGAAACACTCGACTTGACGCCCGGCGCGCATGATCTGGTGATCCATGCAATGTCGCTGCATTGGGCCAACGATCCAGTCGGGCAAATCATCCAGTGCCGTCGCGCCTTGCGCCCCGATGGACTGCTGCTGGTAGCCCTCTTTGGTGGCGAAACCCTGCACCAACTGCGCGCGGCGCTGGCACAGGCTGAATCCGACATCACCGGCGGTCTGTCACCCCGTGTCGCCCCGATGGGCGAGATCCGTGACCTCGGTGCCCTATTGCAACGCGGCGGGCTGGCTCTGCCGGTGGCCGATACGGTGCCGTTTACCGTCTCGTACGCAAACACCAGCGCGCTGATGCACGATCTGCGCGCGATGGGTGAAACCAGCGCACTGTCTGCCCGCCCGCGCCACTTTACCCGTCGGACAGTGCTGGAGCGCGCCGAACACTACTACCGACAGAGCTTTGGCACCGCCGACGGGCGCATACCGGCAACGTTCGACATGGTGTTTCTGACCGGGTGGGCACCCGATGCCTCGCAACCCAAGCCGTTGCGCCCCGGATCAGCCGCCGCGCGGCTTGCCGAGGCGCTTGGGACACAAGAGACCGACCTCAGTGATTGACGCCCTGCGCAAACCGCTTATGTCGTGGCCCAAACAGTCGGCAAATTGACAAAGACAGGACCCCAGATGCGTGATTCCAGCCCGACAGCCAGATGCCCCTCCCATGCTCCCTCGGGCCATCCAGATGTGCCGCCAGCCAAAACTGGTATCCTGTTGGCCAATCTGGGGACACCGGACAATTACGATTACTGGTCGATGCGGCGCTATCTGAGTGAATTCCTCTCGGACCGACGCGTGATCGACTATGCCCCATGGAAATGGCAACCGCTGCTGCAGCTGATCATCCTTAGCAAGCGCCCCTTCACAAGCGGTGCCGCCTATAAATCAATCTGGAACGTGGAGAAGGACGAAAGTCCCCTAATGACCATCACCCGCGACCAGACATCGGCCATCGCGGACGTCCTGCATGCCGATTATGGCGATCAGGTGATGGTTGATTTCTGCATGCGCTATGGCAACCCGTCGACCAAATCCAAACTGCGCGCTATGGTTCAGGCCGGGTGCACCCGCATCCTGTTCTTCCCCCTCTATCCGCAATACGCCGGTGCGACGTCTGCCACTGCCAACGACGCATTCTTTCGCGCGCTGATGGATGAAACGCAGCAACCAGCGGCACGTACAGTCGAGGCATATTTCGAGCAGCCCGACTATATCGAGGCATTAGCCCAGTCAGTCGAGACAGCCTATGCCAACGCGGACGAGCTGCCAGAAATGTTGGTGGTGTCCTATCACGGCATGCCCAAGCGATATCTGATGCAGGGTGATCCGTATCATTGTCAGTGCCAGAAAACGACGCGGTTGCTGCGTGAAAGGCTGGGCTGGGACAAGGGTCGCATCACCACGACTTTCCAATCCGTATTTGGCCCCGAAGAATGGCTGAAACCTTACACTGTCGAAGAGGTCGCGCGCCTTGCTCGCGAAGACGGCAAGAAACGTATCGCGGTCATTGCGCCTGCATTCTCTGCCGACTGCATTGAGACGCTTGAAGAGATCAACGAGGAAATCCGCGAAAGCTTTGAAGAGGCAGGCGGCGAGGCGTTTACCTACATACCCTGCCTCAATGATGCCCCGTCACATATCTCGGCCCTCTGTTCCGTGATCCGCACGAACCTCAAGGGCTGGGTAGACTGACCAGTACGGCGCAGACCACGGATGCGCGCCAGATCAGGTAAGCACTTGCTTTAATACAGAAAAAGGCGGTGGAAACCCACCGCCTTTTTCCTTGTAGTATCGTAGACTGACTTAGTCAGCTGCAACAACAGCAGCAACAATCGCCAGCAGGATCAGGGGAACCCAGATGCCCGCAGCCGAAGAGCTTGCTTGTGTTTCTTCAACGATGACTGGCGCTTCCATAACGGGCTCTTCGTAGTTGCCGGCGAAACCGGTCGAAGCAGCAGCGGACAGAGCAGCAGCGAGAACGAGTTTTTTCATAGTATCCTCCAGATATTGGCTCGACGTCGCATTTTGCGACGACAAGCACCCAAGACTTAACCTCGTAGTATTTTTCTAATCAGCAATCTTGGGTGAATGCAAACCCAACTTGCGGCGCTCACACTACAAATCGCCTCGTTTTCGTCAAATAAGCAACACCTGAGTCCCAACTTTGGCCATTCCAAAGAGTTCGGCGATGTGTTGGTTATAAAGTCCGATACACCCGTTCGATGACCGCCGCCCGATCTTGCGCGTATCGTGGGTGCCGTGGATGCGGTAATACGTCCAGCTAAGGTAAAGCGCATGGGTCCCCAACGGGTTATCCGGGCCAGCAGGGACAAACTTTGGCCAGTCGGGATTGCGCTTTAGCATATTAGGCGTTGGGCGCCATTCGGGACCTTCGACCTTGCGCACCACTTGGGTCCGCCCGCGCCGGGTCAGGTCTTCTGACAGCGGCACTGAGGATGGGTACAACTTGTAGGTACTACCGTCTTCACCCCAATAGTGCAGTGCCCGGCTATCGACATCGACCAGAATCGCCCCTTTGTTCAGATTCGAGAAGTATGGTTGCCAGTCCAGTGCACGGAAGCTCGAAATATTGCGCCGCACGGTTTCTGTCACGTCACGTTCGATCTCGACCGTGCCTGCGCCGTCTACGCTCTGGGCCAATGCCGGTGCACCGATCATGGCGGCAGTACCTGCCAGAAAATTGCGCCTATTCAATTTGTTGGAGAATTTCATCGGCATACTTGCCTCCCAGAGATCACGGATCTAACTCTTGGCCTGAATATATGGCGCGAATGTCGCAGTCGCAATTCAAACCATCATGTGTCGGCAAAGTTCCGACCATGTGGGTTTGAAACGCAACGACGGGCATTGTAGAGCTTCTCGAAACAATCCAACGGGGTGGATCCACCATATGGCGCGTATTCTCGTACTTCTTCTGTCGGCTGTTCTGGCACTCGGGGCCTGCGCGGCACCGCCGCCACAGCAACCGACACTCGGCGCCGATGGCAAACCGCTACCAAAACTTTACCGCATCCGGGCTGGTGATTCGTCGCGTATTCAGTTTCGAATGCTCGATTCAGTCAACGCCCTGCGCGAGGCCGCCGGACAACCAGCGGTTCAGCTGAATGCCCAGTTGAATGCGGCCGCCGCCACCCATTCGCGGGATATGTCAGTACAAAATCGTCCGTGGCATTTCGGCTCTGACGGGTCTTCGCCCATCGACCGGGTGCGTCGCGTCGGTTATGCGGGCAATCTTGTTGGCGAGAATATCTCGGAAACCTACGAGACTGAGCTAGAAACACTCGCCGCATGGATGGACCAGCAAAACACCCGCAACGTGATTCTGTCGCCGGACGCCCGTAACATGGGCTTTTCCTGGCTTCAGGAGGATAACGGGAAAATTTGGTGGACGATGGTGATGGGCAACTAAGGCTGTTCGCCAGAAACGCCCACCAGAACCAAACCACACAGAACATATTGTCAAAGCGCCGCGCGAGCTTCAGATCGCGCGGCTTGCACATCCGACGCTAGGGATTGATCGTAATCGGCGTCCCGTTGCGCACCATGGCATAGACCCATTCAATCTCGCGATTCTTCACCGAAATGCACCCGGCGGTCCAGTCCGGGCCTGTGCCTGTTTTCTTGTTCGGCTGCCCGTGGATGAAAATGTCGCCACCCGGGCTTTTCCCGCGCGCACGGGCCTGCATGCGATCCGCCTGATTGGGGTAGGAAATACCGATCGACAGGTGAAAGTCGCTGTTAGGATTGCGCCGGTCAATGACGTAGTTTCCTTCCGGCGTCTTGCCATCGCCGCGCTGGGTCTTGTGTCCCACGGGCGCGAAACCCAATTCCACCTTATAGCTCTCCAGCACCTTTTCGTGGTGCAACAGATACATCTTGCGCGCACCTTTGTTCACAACGACATGGGTCACTTCGGGCCCGTTATACGTCTTGAACTTTGAAGAGCAGCCGGACAGGCCGATCACGATCAGCGCAATCGCGATGAATTTGAAAATTCGCATTGCTTACTACCTGTTTTTTGCCTCATCCGCAGCATAGCTTGGATGCAGGGCGCACAGATAGGGGATTTTTACCTTTTCACGCGGAATTCAGCGTGAAATCTGCCACCAGTTCGATATGCGCGGACCAGCGGAACTGATCGACCACCCGGATCTGACCCAGCCCATACCCGGCCGCTACCAGCGTCGCCGCATCCCGTGCGAATGTCACAGGGTTGCACGAAACATAGGCGATCCGCGGCACCTGTGCACGGGTCAGTTCGGCTACCTGTGCCTCGGCACCCGCACGCGGCGGGTCAAGCACGGCGGCATCAAAACGAGCCAATTCATCTGGCAACAACGGACGACGAAAAAGGTCGCGCGCCTCGCTCGACACCTGTTTCAGGCCCGACGATTTACGCCATCCCGCTTCTATCGCGGCGATCATGGCCGCGTCGCCTTCGACGGCATGGACCTGCGCACCGGTCGCGAGCGGCAGAGAGAATGTACCGCATCCGGCAAAAAGATCGACGATGCGCTGCGCGCCTGCTGTCGCGGCGATAACGTCAGCCAACAATGCCGCCTCGCCTTCTGCGGTGGCTTGTAGAAACGCGCCGGGCGGCGGCGTCACACGCGCCGCACCGAACACCTGTTCTGGTGCCTCTCGCTGCGTCACGGTTTCATCCTCCCAGCTAAGGCGTGCCAGATCATGTGCCTCGGCCAGTTGCGCCAACTGGATGCGCAAAGGGCCGTCCAGCGGCTTGCCACCTGTCACATGCAGATCCAGACCGCCGGTCGACAGACACGCGGCAACGCTTAGCGTACCCTTACGACTGGCACAGTGCAGCGCCAGCGCCTCGGCCACGGGGATCGCCCGCATCAGATCAGGGTGCAAGAGTTGGCAATCGGGGATTTCCACGATCACGTCCGACCCTTTGGCATGAAATCCTGCCATCGCGCCCTTTTTCGTCCGCCGGGCTGTCAGCGTTGCACGACGACGCGCCTGCGCAGGAGATGTGACGATGGGCGCAAATTCGGCGTTCAGGTCATGGGCCGCCAAAGCACTGCCCACAATTTCGGTTTTCCATTTTGCCAGAAATACATCCGACGCATGTTGAAGCTGACAACCACCACAGGACTTAAAGTGGCGACAGGGTGGTTTAACCCGTGTATCCGACGGCTCCTCGATCCGAACATCCGTCAGCCGCGTCCCGTTCAGAACTCCCGTAACCACCTCGCCCGGCAATGTCAGCGGCGCATAGACCGGCCCATCGGCAATGCCGTCACCCTGATGGCCAAGGCGTTGGATTATGTAATGGCTCATCTTTGCACGTCCTTCAGCAGGTCGTTCTTGCTTAATGTGAAGCCCGAGGCGACCCATCGGCTTTCCAGTTCTTTCAGTTCGGCGCCCAGCGCGGGGCCGGTGAAGGTCGGCATCAAATCTGCGGCCTTGATCGGAAAGCTGGCTTCTGCTCCCTCTTTTGCCGCTGCCAGCGCCCCGTCGGGCACAGGCGTCTCTAGCAATGCCGCCCGCAAGAGCAAAACATCACGCGCCATATCATAGCCATGCCTGTAACCGAATACGCCCGGCCCGCCCTCGCCACCCACTGCATCACGCAGCATGGCCAGTCGCGCCGCCTCGGCATTGCTCAGGCGCAGTTGGTCCGGCACCGATGTGCCGCCCAGTGCCGCAAGTCGCCGCATCGCACAGGGGGGCACATCGTATTCCCCTTCAAGATGCACAAGCAGGCCCAGCGCGCTATTGTCGCTGCCCGGCAAAATGCGGGCCAGAATACCACTGCTCTGCATGGCAGCGATGGCGGGCGTGGGATCGGATGCCAACAGCAGTTTGCGCATTTCCTGCCCGACCCTCTCGCGGGCGATTCCGTCCAACCCATCCTGATGCCGTGCCGCGGCTGCCAGCCCTTCGGCATCGATTCCGTCCTGCCCACCGAACCACGCATAGAATCGGAAAAACCGCAGGATGCGCAAATAATCCTCGCAAATCCGGCGTTCGGCGTCCTCTACGAACCGCACCCGGCCCGCCAATGCGTCCGCTAACCCACCCAGAGGGTCGATCACTGTACCATCGGCACCGGCATAAAGCGCGTTCATCGTGAAATCGCGGCGGCGTGCATCCTCGGCTATGTCATCGGTAAACGCGACCCGCGCGTGCCGCCCATCTGTTTCTACATCACGGCGAAAGCTGGTAATTTCGTGCGGAACACCCTGCACCACCAGTGTCACAGTTCCATGATCCAGCCCCGTCGGCACACAGCGCACATCTGCGGCCTTGGCCAAAGCGATCACCTGATCCGGGCGCGCATCCGTGGCCAGATCCAGATCACCCACAGACCGGCCCAACACCGCGTCACGCACGGAACCGCCGACCAGATAGGCAGAAAATCCGCCTGCCGCGATCAATTTGAACACCGATTGCAGGTGCGGCGCATGTAGCCAGTCGCCAGTGATCTTCATGGCTGGTCCGCCACCTCGGCAATGCCGCGCAAAATGCGCGCAGTTGCGCCCCATATATAATAGGGACCGAAAGGCACGGTGTAGTAACGCCGCAAACTGCCACGCCAATACCGCGCCTCGACCCGATAATTGGAACGCTGGGTCAAATACGCCAGCGGCACATCAAAAACCTCATCAACCTCGCCCAGCTCGGGGGTCGGCGTGAACGGGTGCGTTACATAACCAATCACCGGCGTAACAGAGAACCCGGTCACCGTCTCGTGCATCGACATCGTGCCCATCACCTCGACCGAGGCGGGATCTAGGCCGATTTCCTCATGCGCTTCACGCAACGCCGCAGCAATCACATCGGCATCACCTGGATCCTGCTTGCCCCCCGGAAAGGCGATCTGCCCTGGATGATGTTTTAGCGCCGACGATCGCTTTGTCAGGATCACGCGCGGCCCGGAGGCATCCAACAGGATCGGCACCAGAACCCCGGCGGGGCGCAGACGACGCCCCTCGGGCAGCACAGTTTCGGGATTCAGATCGAAATCTGACGATGCCCCCGGCGGATTCTTCAGTGCCGCGCGAACCCGGTCCAGCGGGTCATTTGCCATCGCCCGTACCGCTCTGCGCCTCAAACCCCAGCGTCGTCGGATCCAGATCGTAATGCGCACCGCAGAACTGGCAATCGGCTGTCACGCGCCCCTCATCCGTGGTCATTTTCTCGATATCGCTGGCCGAATATATCGACAGGCTTTGGCGCACACGATCCTCCGAACAGGTACAACCGAATCGCACCGGCTGCGCGTCAAACACGCGTGGTCCTTCTTCGTGGAACAATCGCACCAGCAGGTCCGTGGGCGGTACTGACGGCCCGATCAGCTCCAGCTCTTCCACAGTGTCGAGCAGGATATTCGCCCGGTTCCAGTTTTCACCCTCATCGTTGTTCAGGATGTCGCTGGCATCCAGCAGGCCCCCCTCGCCCGAGCCGCCATCCGTCGCAAACGGCGACGCCGGTGGCATATGCTGCAACATCACGCCACCTGCACGCCAATGTTCGGCTCCTCCCACCTCGGTCGAGCGGCCAAAGCTGAGCGAGAACCGCGTCGGCAACTGTTCGGATTGGGCAAAATACGCCTCGGCACAGGCACGCAGGCTGCCCCCCGCCAACGGTGTTATCCCCTTATAGGGTTCAGTGCCCTTGCCCTGATCCAGCATGATCGCGAAATACCCCTCGCCCACTTGATCAAAGGGCGCACCATCGGTCAGGCGCTCAGCGTCATAGCTGGCGTAGGCACGGATGCGCGCAGATTCACCTTCTGCCGTCGGTCCGTAGTAATCGGTGGTGATCATCCGTACCGGTCCGTTGGACTGCACCTGCAATTGTAGTTTCCAGCGCAGGTCGATCGCCTGCCCGATCAGCGCCGTCAACAGCGCCATCTCTGCCACCAGCGCCTCGACCTGAGGTGGATAATCGTGTTGGCGTAAAATGCCCTCGAGCACACCGTCGAGCCGCGCAACGCGGCCTCGAATATCCGATTTATCCAGTTGGAACGGCAATACCGTATCGTCCCAGGCGAGTTTTTCCGCAAAAGTCATGGGGTTTCCTTCTTTGCCAAGGCTTGGCATATCGCGAAGATATAGGCAGGTTCAAGCCACGGTCCAAGGGGGGCGGAAAACCATGATAAGACGCGTCGGCCCATCACCCGATCCAAACATCCGTTATCGTCTGCGTCCGGGGGTTTATGCGATCTTACCAATGCGGGGCGGGCTGCTGGTTACCCTCCAGACAGATCCGGGGCCAGAACTGCAACTGCCCGGCGGTGGCATTGATCCCGGCGAATCGCCCCTGCGCGCGCTACATCGCGAAGTTTTCGAAGAAACCGGCTGGCATATCTCAGCACCGCGGCGGTTGGGCGCGTTCCGGCGGTTCATCTATATGCCCGAATACGATATGTGGGCCGAAAAAATCTGCACCATCTATCGTGCACGTCCCGTCAGGCAGATCGGCCCCCCATCCGAGCCGGATCATACACCGATGGTGATCAGTGCGGCGCATGCCGCTACCGAACTGGGCAATTCCGGCGATAGGCTCTTTGTGACAAAGCATTGCCTCTAGCGTGATCGTCCAAGCCTATTTCCCCGATGGCGGCGCCTTGATTTCCAGCAGAACGGCAGACACATCGTCTTTAAAACTGTCGCTATCAGCGAACCCTGTCAGCTTCCATACCAACGACTCCAGCATAGCCATGCCGCGCGTCTGACGTAACTCACCCATCAACCGGGCCAGCCCCTCGTCATCCAGCAGCGCACCCTGTGGATCATGGCACTCGGACACACCATCGGAATAGATCATCAATCGGTCGCCACCATTCAGCTGGGCCTCGAAACAGGAATATTCTGCACCCACAATCAGTCCTACGGGCAACCCGCCATCGCCGACAAACTCTACCTTGCCATCAGCGCGCTGGATCACCGGGCAGGGATGCCCAGCCTGACACATCCTCGCCCGCCCCGTACCAAGATCAACGTCAGCCAAAAGCAGGGTAAAATAATGTTCCGTTTCCATCTCGCTCAGGATCAGATGATTTAGGGCGGCAACTGTCTCGCTCGGCGGTCGCGGCTCATACTCTCCTTTGGCGTTGCGACGCAGGGCGATATTCTGTGACGGGTTGGTGGCGGACAAGTACCCCGCCAAACGCGCCGTCATCAGCGCAGAACTGATGCCATGACCCGACACGTCGATCCCGTATAGCCCAACCCGCATTTCGTTGATCGGAAACATGCCGACCAGATCGCCGCCCACATGCCCGCTGGACCGCAGTAGCAAAGACACCTCGGCAGCGCCAAAATCACGATGTCGCTCGGCTACCAGCGATTGTTGCAGTTTCTTGGCCTCGATCAGATCGCTGTCCAGCAGGTCATAAACGCCCTGCAATTCCAGCAGCGTTGACTCGACCAGACGGTTTTTTTCCACCAGCTCACGCTCTATTCTCAGGATACGTTCGCCCGCAGAAATACGCGCGCGCAACTCGCCCGCGTTGACGGGTTTTGTCAGAAAATCATCAGCACCGGCATCCAATCCATAGGCAACCTCGCCCTTTTCGGACTTCGACGTGAGAAGGATAAAATAACCATAGGAATCGCGCGCCATCGCGCGGAATTCCCGACAGAATTCCAGACCGGTCATTCCCGGCATCATCCAGTCACTTAGGACCAGATCAGGCGGGTTCGCCTGGCAAATATCCAGCGCCTCGCGCCCCGATGCAGCCTCCGAAATCTCGAATCCCCATTTGCGCAGGGATGCTGTCAGAATTCGGCGTTGTAATCGACTGTCATCGACAACAAGCACATGCCGGATCGCGGGACGGTCCGATGCGGGTTCGTCAGAAAATGGTAGCGCACATGACACCTTTCACCCCTTACTCTGCCCCCGCACGAATAGATATCCCAACGCGCGTTAACGAGGTGTGAATGCTAAAATTCGCTGCAATCCGGGCCCCTTGCCACATGAATCGTAACATCATGTTAACGCCGATCCCCGCAGACTGACGTTTTGGCAAGCGTTCGGGTGCGCCATGATTGACTGGTCAAGGGTTGCGGAATTGCACGACGAAATCGGCGCAGAGGATTTCGGCGATGTGGTCGAGCTGTTCCTTGAAGAGGTTCAAGAAGAAATCGGAAAACTACGCGCCGGTGAGCCACCCAAAGAATGGGAAGCAATGCTTCACTTTCTCAAGGGCAGTGCGCTGAACCTAGGATTTCTTCATTTCTCAGACTTGTGCCAGACAGGTGAAACTGCCGCAGCCCATGCTGAGTTTGAACAAATCAACATCGTCAATATCCTAGAGTCCTTCGATGCGTCCTGTGTCGAATTTCTCGCTGGGCTGGACCGTCTGCACTCTACCTGACGGGTACCGTCAAATCAGGAATTCTGCCAGCACTTCGTCGTTGGTTATATCACGAAATTCGAAATCCTGCGCGCGCAGGGCGGCCTGCAGACGTGCGAAATTCTCCTCATGCGCAGTTTCGATCCCGATTAAAACCGATCCAAAATTGCGTGCGGACTTCTTGAGATACTCAAACCGGGCAATATCGTCATCGGGTCCCAGCAGTGACAGAAAATCCTTTAGCGCTCCGGGCCGCTGCGGCATCCGTAAAATAAAATATTTCTTAACGCCGGAGTATCGCTGAGCGCGTTCCTTTACCTCGGGCAGCCGCTCGAAATCGAAATTGCCGCCCGACGTGACGCACACGACCGTCTTGCCCTTGATACGGTTGCGCATATCCTTCAAAGCGTCCACCGCCAGCGCTCCGGCAGGTTCCAGCACAATCCCTTCGATGTTCAACATCTCGATCATGGTGGTGCATAGCCGATCCTCGGCAATCGTGATTGCCTGCCCCGGATCAAGGTGCTGCAATCGGGCGAATGTCCGCGCGCCCACCTGCGCCACCGCCGCGCCGTCGGCAAAACTATTCACGTGGTTCAGTCGGACCGGCGTACCCGCCCGCAAGGCAGCGTTTAGACATGCGCCCCCCTCTGGTTCGACCAGCGTTACATCCGAGCCATCACCGACATAGCTGCAAACCCCCGCCGACAGACCGCCACCGCCCACCGGCATGACAATATGATCGGGCAACCCGCCCAATTCGCGCTCGATCTCGACCGCTACCGAGGCTTGGCCCTCGATCACGTCTTCATCGTCAAAAGGCGATAGAAAATGCCCACCAATTTTAGCGCAATAGGCTTGTGCAGCGGTGAGCGTAATGTCGAAATAGTCCCCCGTCAGCTCGATCCGGATCGCGTCCCCACCAAATGTCTGGGTCTTGCCAATTTTCTGCTGTGGTGTGGTCACGGGCATGTAAATCACACCTTCGACACCAAAATGACGGCACATAAAGGCAACGCCCTGCGCATGATTTCCCGCACTGGCGCAGACAAAAATCGGCGCAACACCTCCTTCGGGAACTGCATCCAGCACCTTGCGCATCGCATTGAATGCGCCGCGCAGCTTGTAGGATCGAACCGGGGTCAGGTCCTCGCGCTTCAACAGGATGTTGGCGTCATACCGCTCGCTCAGATGTTCATTGCGCTGCAACGGTGTCGCATCGAAAACCGGTCGCATCGCTGCCTCGGCAGTGCGGGCTCTGTCTTGAAAATCGCTCATGCGCCCTGCCTGCCCGATCCCTCGCAACCACGCAAGTGGGGACGTGCAAAGCATACCCAAGAATACCGTTAGTCGAGCGGCCGCCCCTCGACCCAATGACCATAGATCGTGGTCAGAATACTAACGTTGATCAGGCTCAGAACGAAGGTCAGTACTCCGAAAACGATCAGCCCCAGCGCACCATTTATATCCGCCGCACCGGCGACGGTGGCATCCAGCACGCGGCTGGCCGCATAGCGAAACACCATCACCATGAGGATCGTCAAGCTCGCCCCTTGCGTGGCCACCAGAACCTCGGCAAGTCCCATCTTTCGCCCCACCGCCGCGGCAGGCAGGATCGGGCTGATCCGGTAAACCACAAATGCCAGCAAGGCGACACCGAGGACGAAGATGTTGAACATAGCCTCGCCCAGAATCGCCGTCACGAAAACCATCACAAACAGGGCAACTATCCCTATGCCGAACAGCCACGTCGCCGCGCGCAGATATGCGATGGACTCTTCGCGGTGCAGCGGTGGCAGCCAGCCTTTGGGGTACTCCTCCAACAGAATGAACCGATGCCAGCTCACAAAGAACCAGATTGTGGCAAATACCCAGAGCAGCATCAGCAAAAACGCCTCTTCACTGGCAAAGGCATTCAGCACCACCTGCTCGAATGATAGGGCATGCGCCATCGACCAGATCGGTCCATCATGTATCCGCAGGATCACCGTCGCGACAATCATCAGCATCACAGGGGCCAGTCCGATCTGCACAGCCTCGCGCCGATTGCCCCAAACCATGCGCAGCGCATGAATGATCACTTTCAGTCCTGTCATTCTCGCCATGTCTCCGCGCAGGTATTTCTCATATCTCGACCATAGATGCCCACACAGGGCAAGTATGGCTTCCCTTGCCCCTATGTAAAAAAACAGCTAACTCCCAGCGCGACCCTGACAAAGGAAAGACTGATGTCCGCGCCCAAGAAAGTTGTGCTGGCCTATTCCGGCGGCCTCGATACCTCGATCATCCTCAAATGGCTTCAGACCGAATATGGTTGCGAGGTGGTGACGTTCACTGCCGATCTCGGTCAAGGCGAAGAACTGGAACCCGCTCGCGAAAAGGCGGTGATGCTGGGGATCAACCCCGACAACATCTATATTGAGGACGTGCGCGAGGAATTCGTGCGCGATTTCGTCTTTCCGATGTTCCGCGCCAACGCACTATACGAGGGGCTGTATCTGCTCGGCACCTCCATCGCCCGACCGCTGATTTCCAAACGGCTGGTTGAGATTGCCGCAATGACCGGTGCCGATGCGGTCGCCCACGGCGCCACCGGCAAGGGCAACGATCAGGTTCGGTTCGAATTGGCCGCCTATGCCCTGAACCCCGATATCAAGATGATCGCACCATGGCGGGAATGGGACCTGACCTCTCGTACACGCCTGCTGGATTTTGCCGAGAAAAACCAGATCCCGATCGCCAAGGACAAACGCGGCGAAGCACCATTCAGCGTCGATGCCAACCTGTTGCACACCTCGTCAGAGGGCAAAGTGCTGGAAGATCCGGCAGAGGCCGCACCCGATTACGTGTATCAGCGTACCGTCGCGCCAGAAGATGCACCAGATACACCCGAATTCATCGAAGTCGGCTTTGAGCGCGGCGATGCGGTCAGCATCAATGGCGAGGCGCTCAGCCCCGCGACAATCCTGACACGTCTGAACGAGTTGGGTGGCAAACACGGTATCGGACGTCTGGATTTCGTCGAAAACCGCTTTGTCGGGATGAAGTCACGCGGCATCTACGAAACCCCCGGCGGCACCGTCCTGCTAGAGGCGCATCGCGGCATCGAGCAGATCACGCTGGATAGCGGCGCAGGTCACTTAAAGGACAGCCTGATGCCTCGCTATGCCGAGTTGATCTATAACGGCTTTTGGTTCAGTCCCGAACGCGAGATGCTACAGGCCGCCATCGACAAGAGTCAGGAGCATGTGACCGGTACCGTGCGGTTGAAACTCTACAAAGGTGCTGCCGCCTGCGTCGGTCGCTGGTCAGATCATTCGCTCTATTCCGAGGCGCATGTGACGTTCGAGGATGACGCCGGTGCTTACGATCAGAAAGATGCGGCAGGCTTCATTCAACTGAACGCGTTGCGTCTGAAACTTCTGGCGGCTCGGAATCGTCGTTTGAAGGGCTGAGGTTTTCGGCAGGCACCTCATCCACATCTTGCGCGCTGTCTTCGGGATTATCCTCAACCGGCAGCGCGCGGCGCTGCTGCGACGTGTTAGACTGATCCAGCGCCCGGACCAGCGTATCCTGCACTGATCCACGCACTACCGCAGTGCCGCCCGGACCCATGACCATCTCTTGTGAGGTGATCCGCAATAGTGGGGCCGACAGCCGTGCCATGCCCGTGGCATTTGGCGTCTCAACAACACCGCGTCGGATCAACTGAGCAAATAGCCGCCGTGCCGTGTTATGCCGCACACCGACCTGATCCGCGATCATATCTACCGATATGTCCGTTCTCGCATGTGCCAGCGCCACGGCAAAAATGTAGCGGCTACGTGCAACCGGTACTGCCGCCTTGCCCAGCGCCGGTAACGGAGCGACAGCGGCCACGCCAGAACCAAAGAGAGCTTGGGTAAATTCGCGTCTGTTCATGAGTTCGATGTGGAAAGGACATTGTGACTATTCACGGGGAATTTTGGTCCGAGTGGTTCAGATTACGACCAATTCACGCGAAAAAGGCGACCCGAACAGATGGGTCGCCTTCACTCATATTGGCAGCACTCGTAACTGTACTCGTACGCTCGCCCTCAACTGGGGCGATCTCTTCACGCGCGCGTTACTGCGCAGTGATGACCTGCATGACCAGTTTACCGTCTGGTTTGACTGGTCCATCTTCCTTGGCGCCCAAGGTGTATTCAAAGATGCCGGTTTTCATGCCGCCTGCTTCGGAATGAACCATCAGCATCAACATATCGCCCGACTTGACCTCTTCGGTCAGGATCGCGGCAACGTCCATGTTTTCACCCGCACGCAATGGCGCGTGCCCGACCACCGGACCCGGCTTCATGTCTTCGCCGGTGCGGTGCACAACCAGCCAACCATTCTCGGCTGCGGCGACGCTTTCTGCGCTGACAATCCCGTTCGACACATCCTGATCAGATGCCTCAACCTTTGGCGCCATTGCATGCGCCGCCGCATTAGCGATACCGGCGCTCAGGGTAAGGGCAGCGATACTGTAAAAAACTTTCATTTCGATCTCCTCCATTGCTTCACAGCGCATGGATGGGATCACCCGATATTGCGCCGCGATTACCAACAGTCACGTAGATCAGGCATGCAGAGTTTCAGTTCCATAAGATTAAATTTCATATTTTTTATAAGATATTGATTTTTCGTAGTTATAATTGATCGAAACCACAGATCAATCAACACTCCCCACTGCGATTGTTACAGATCGTGGCCCTATTTTGGCTAAATTCCCTCTACCCGGTAAACTGCAGTCACCTGCGCGTGACATCGTGTTTCGCCGTATTGGCGGCGCCGTCCACTTCGGTCATGCTGAGCCCAAGTCAAGGAGGATCAGCACCATGACGCGTGCAATTACAAAATTGAAAACACTACTTCTGGGCGGGTTGATCGTGGTCGGCTTTTTCGCCCAAGGCAAACACGCCCATGCAGCAGGCACCGAGGTGCTGACCGTTGCAGGCGGGTGTTTCTGGTGCGTCGAGGCAGATTTCGAAGCTGTCCCCGGCGTCAGCGAAGCAGTGTCGGGTTATACAGGCGGCACGACCAAAAACCCCAGCTACAAGGATGTCACCCGCGGCGGCACCGGCCACTATGAGGCGGTGCAAATCATGTATGATCCGGCCCGCGTCAGTCGTGATACTCTGCTGTCAATGTTTCTGCGCTCGGTCGACCCCACCGATGCGGGCGGCCAGTTCTGTGACCGTGGGGACAGCTATCGTACAGCGATCTTTGTGAATGGTGCAGCGGAAAAAGCCGGCGCAAATGCCGCCATTGCCAACGCCCAAGACGCACTGGGCCAAAAGATCGTAACGCCGGTGCTCCCCCTCCAGACTTTCTACAAGGCCGAAGATTATCACCAGGATTACTACAAGAGTCGTAGCCTCGTCGTGACCCGGTTCGGGCCCAAGCGCCAGTCAGAAGCCTATAAACGCTATCGAAGCGCGTGTGGTCGTGACGAGCGGGTAAAAGCGCTCTGGGGCAGTGCCGCGCCCTTTGTCAAAGGTCACTGACCAAGAAACCGATGGACCTCTGGCAGAGTGGGGATCGCTTCGGCGGTTCCTTTTCTCTGTACCATCAGCGCCGCAGCAGCAGATGCCTGACGCAACGCCTGGGGCACGTCCATCCCCTGAGCAAGCGCCGCGACGGTATAGCCAGCAAACGTATCCCCCGCGCCCGTCGTATCGACAACAGGAACCGCAAAGGCAGGCACCTCTACCGGCGCTTTGCCCTGCTCCAGAAAAACAGCGCCTGCTGCCCCTTTGGTGATGATGGTTCGTAGCGTCGACATGCCCTGCGCACCTGTTTCCAATTGCGCCGCTTCAACCTCGTTGAGGATCAGCAAATCAATCAATGGGATAACTGCGCGCACAGCCTCGGGATCAAACGGCGCGGCAGAATAGGCCACTTTTGCCCCTCTTTCTCGCGCCGACAATGCCGCTTCGACCTGACAATTTGTCTCGTTCTGCATCATCAGCCAGTCACCCCGCCCAGCCTCTGCCAGTGCCTTTGTGACCTGCTCCTCGTCTACCGTCCGGTTGGCACCCGGATAGAGCACAATGACATTTTCACCTTGGTCGTCCACAGTGATGATCGCATGCCCCGATGGCGCGGGTTTGACTGCGATATGCCGTGTTCCCACGCCATACCCATTCAACAGGTCAACCATCCAGCTGCCATCGGCACCGACCGCACCGATATGCACCACTTCTGCTCCCGCCAGTGCTGCCGCAACGGACTGGTTGGCCCCCTTACCGCCCAGACCGGAAAAATGCGCAGCGACGGCCAGTGTCTCTCCCGGTTGCGGTAAATGCGGTACCCGGTAAAATCGGTCCGCATTTATCGAGCCAAGGTTATAGACTGTCATCCGACCTTGCACGCGGCCAGTACAGCCATGTTCAGAATGTCGTTCGCAGTCGACGAGGTAGAACAGATCTGAATCGATTGATCGACGCCCGACAGGATCGGCCCGATCACCGTTGCGCCCGCCATTTCCTGCATCAGCTTGACCGAGATAGATGCAGAATGCCGCGCAGGCACGACCAGAATGTTCGCTGGACCGGTTAGCCGTTGGAACGGGTAATTTTCCTGTGCGGCAGTGTTCAGCGCCACATCGACAGTCATCTCACCTTCGAATTCAAAATCGACGCCACGTGCCTCTAGTACCTGAGGGGCCAGATGCATCTTTTCCGCGCGCTCAGAGCGGGGGTACCCAAATGTTGAAAAGCTGACAAAAGCCACCCGTGGTTCCAGCCCCAGATGCCGCGCGACGCGCACTGATCCCTCTGCAATATTGGCCAAATCGTTCTCGTCCGGCCATTCGTGCACCAGCGTATCCGCCACCAGCACAATCCGTCCTTTTAGCATCAGCGCCGTGACACCAACCGCCCCATTGTCAGCGTCGGCGTCAAACACATGGTTGACCAATTCCAGAACATGCGCCGATTTCCGGGTGGCACCCGTCACGAGACCATCACCATGACCATGCGCCAGCATCAATGCACCGAACACATGCCGGTCCCGAGCAGCCAGCCGGTGGGCATCCTGCCGATCGTGTCCTTTACGCTGCAAGCGGGCATACAAAAATGACCGATAGTCATCCAGATATTCAGTATTGGCGGCGTTCACAATTTTCAGTTCAGTAAATGCATCGCCCAGACCAGCCGCTTCCAGCTTAGCCTGAACATCGGACTCGCGCCCGACGACCAGCGCCTGACCCATGCCCGCACGCTGATATTGTACAGCGGCGCGCAACACACGCGGGTCGTCACCCTCGGCAAAGATCATGCGTGCCTGCGCATTACGCGCCCGCGCATTGATGGACCGCATGATCGCCGCGGTGGGATCCATCCGCGTCTTGAGCGTAACCTCATACGCTTCCATATCCACGATCGGACGCCGTGCAGCGCCGGTATTCATACAGGCGCGCGCCACGGCCGGCGGGATCGTGTGGATCAGACGCGGGTCAAACGGCGCTGGAATGATGTAATCACGCCCAAAGGCTAACTTGCGACCATATGCCATGCCAACTTCGTCGGGGACATCCTCGCGCGCCAGCTTGGCCAATGCTTCGGCGCAGGCGATTTTCATCTCGTCATTGATCGCACGGGCATGCACGTCCAACGCCCCGCGAAAGAGGTAGGGGAAACCCAGAACATTGTTCACCTGATTGGGGTAATCGCTTCGGCCCGTTGCCACAATGGCATCCTCGCGCACGGCATGCGCTTCTTCTGGCGTGATCTCGGGGTCCGGGTTTGCCATGGCAAAAATAACCGGATCGGGGGCCATTGATGCCACCATGTCCTGTGTCACCGCGCCCTTGGCCGACACGCCGAGAAAAACATCACAGTCTTTCATCGCCTCTTCCAGCGTGCGTAATTCTGTTCGCACCGCGTGGGCCGATTTCCACTGGTTCATTCCTTCGGAGCGGCCCTGATAGATCACGCCCTTGGTGTCGCACATAATACAGTTTTCATTGCGCGCGCCCATGGATTTCAGCAACTCCAGACAGGCGATCCCTGCGGCCCCCGCGCCGTTCAAAACGATCCGCACATCCTCGATCTTCTTGCCGGACAGATGCAGCGCATTGATCAGACCCGCTGCACAGATCACCGCCGTTCCATGCTGATCATCGTGGAAAACGGGGATGTCCATCTCTTCCTTGAGCCGCTGCTCGATGATGAAACACTCCGGTGCCTTGATGTCCTCTAGGTTGATTCCGCCAAATGTCGGCCCCATCAGTCGCACGGCGTTACAGAACGCATCCGGATCTTCGGTATCCAGTTCGATATCGATGCTGTTTACATCTGCGAACCTTTTAAACAGGACCGCCTTGCCCTCCATCACCGGTTTTGACCCCAGCGCGCCAAGGTTTCCCAACCCAAGAACTGCCGTCCCATTCGAGATGACAGCCACCAGATTACCCTTGTTGGTATAGTCATACACCGTCTCGGGATTCTCGGCGATCGCGAGGCACGGCACAGCCACACCCGGCGAATAGGCCAGGCTCAGATCGCGCTGCGTGGTCATCGGGACCGTTGCGCTAATCTCGAATTTTCCGGGTGTCGGCTCCAAATGAAAAGCCAGCGCCTCTTCATCGGTGAATTTTGGTTTGGCCATTGGCGATGTTCATCCTTGCAAAACGGTTGCACATCCATAACCGCCCTTTTGCACAGCCTCAACTGGAACGCGCTTTTGGCTTTCGCAGCGCCGCGTCGCTTTGTAGGGTCCGGCAAACGCGATTGGGGGATTTCGTGACTGCTGCAGGACCAACCGCAACGCCCATGATGGCACAATACCTTGAGATAAAGGCAGAGTATCCCAATGCACTGCTGTTTTATCGGATGGGCGACTTTTACGAATTGTTCTTTGACGATGCGGCGCTTGCTGCCGAGGCGCTGGATATCGCGCTAACAAAAAGGGGCAAGCATCTGGGAGAGGACATTGCGATGTGCGGCGTTCCTTTCCATGCAGCCGAAGGGTATCTGTTGACGCTCATCCGCAAGGGCTTTCGCGTGGCGGTATGCGAGCAACTGGAAAGCCCGGCAGAGGCCAAGAAGCGTGGCGGAAAGTCCGTGGTCAAACGCGGTGTTGTGCGGCTGGTCACGCCCGGTACGCTGACCGAAGAAAGCCTGCTGGAAGCGCGGCAGCACAATTACCTCGCGGCGATCGCCGAAGTACGCGGCGATCACGCGCTGGCATGGACCGATATTTCGACGGGTGCGTTTCATGTGATGCCTCTTACAGCAGCGCACATCCCCCCCGAATTGGCACAGTTGCGGCCCAGCGAAGTGATTGCGGTAGATCAAGCAAACCTTGATTGGGCTGAAACAGTCTCTGAAATCGGCGCGTCGCTGACCCCACTTGGACGCGCAGCATTTGACAGCACGGGTGCTGAAAAACGTCTCTGTTCGCTTTTCGGTGTCAGCACGCTTGATGCTTTTGGCAGTTTCACCCGACCTGAGATGGCCGCGATGGGCGCGCTTGTCGAATATCTCGACCTGACGCAAAAGGGCAAACTCCCCCTGCTGCGCGCACCGCAGCGTGAAGACCGTGCAGGCGCGATGCAGATAGATGCAGCAACGCGGCGCAATCTGGAGTTAACTCACGCTCTATCCGGTGGCAGAGCTGGCTCGCTCCTCGCCACGATTGACAGAACCGTAACGGCCGGGGGCGGACGCCTGCTTGAGCGCCGATTATCCAGCCCATCCCGCAATCTGAACGTTATCCGTGATCGTCTGGAGACACTTGCATTTGCGCAGGAACAGGGTCGATTATCGGCTGATCTGCGCGCCACGTTGCGCAAGGTCCCCGATCTCGACCGGGCTTTGTCCCGGCTCGGCCTGGATCGGGGTGGTCCGCGTGATCTGGCCGCAGTTCGGAATGCTCTGGTACAAGCCCAAGCCATCGCTGGCATGTTTGCGGGTATCACTTTGCCTAAATTGACCGCAGACGCGGCCACCGCGTTGACCGGACATGACAAAATCATCGCATTACTGGAACAGGCTCTGGTTGCTGAACCGCCTCTGCTGGCGCGTGACGGTGGATTCATTGCGTCTGGTCACGATCCTGGATTGGATAAAGCCCGCCAGTTGCGTGACGAGGGGCGCAGCGTGATTGCAGGGATGCAGGCAGATTATGCCAAGCAAACCGGTATCGCAGCACTAAAGATCAAACATAACAACGTTCTGGGATACTTCGTCGAAGTCACCGCAACCCACGCCGAAAAAATGCTTTCAGAGCCCTTGAACGAGCTGTTCAAACATCGGCAGACAACAGCCAATCAGGTCCGGTTCACAACCGTTCCATTGTCAGAGATGGAAACGCGCATACTGAACGCGGGCGGGCGCGCGTTAGAGATAGAAAAGCGGCTCTATCACAGCCTGACTCGTGTCGTTTTGGACAACTCCGCACAAATTTCCCAGACCGCTCGCGCGCTGTCTGAACTGGACCTGACCACCGCCTTGGCCGATCTTGCCACCGAACAGAACTGGTGCAGTCCGCACGTCGACGACAGTCGCGCATTGGTGATTGAGGGCGGACGGCATCCCGTAGTGGAGGCCGCTCTGCGTAGTCAGGGCGGTGGACCGTTTATCGCCAACGGGTGTGATCTGGGCGAAGACAGTGATATCTGGTTGCTGACTGGTCCCAACATGGCAGGTAAATCGACTTTCCTGCGTCAGAACGCCCTCATCGCCTTGCTGGCTCAGATGGGTAGTTACGTTCCGGCCAAGTCGGCCCATATCGGTATTGTCAGCCAATTGTTCAGCCGCGTGGGTGCATCCGATGATCTGGCACGTGGACGATCCACGTTCATGGTCGAAATGGTCGAGACTGCCGCGATCCTTAATCAAGCGGACGATGCAGCACTGGTGATTCTGGATGAGATCGGGCGCGGCACAGCTACGTATGATGGGCTTTCCATCGCTTGGGCCACCTTGGAACATTTGCACGATGTAAACGCCTGTCGCGCGCTCTTTGCGACGCACTACCACGAATTGACCAATCTGACTGACAAACTGGATCGCGTCGAAAACGCTACGGTAAACGTCAAGGAACACGATGGCGACGTCATCTTTCTGCATGAAGTACGGCGCGGGGCTGCGGATCGATCCTATGGTGTTCAGGTCGCCAAACTGGCCGGGCTGCCAGCGGCTGTGGTTGATCGCGCCCGTATCGTGCTGGACGCGTTGGAACGCGGCGAACGCGAGGGCGGTGCGACCCGGTCGACACTGATTGACGATCTGCCGCTGTTTTCTGCACGCCCTGCCACGCCGGCACCTGCGCAGACCTCAGCGTCTGAAGTCGAATCGCGCCTGGCCGATGTATTGCCAGATACATTAACCCCGCGTGAGGCCTTGGATCTGGTCTACGATCTTAAGACGTTGTTGGAGAGTCATCATGGTGACAAACGCGCCAAATAGGGAGATTGAAATTCAACCCGATATGGGTATTCCGCTGCCGGACGGGACACGACTATCTGCCAAAGTCTGGATGCCCGTAGATGCCCGAAAATCACCGCTTCCCGCGATCGTCGAGTATCTGCCATATCGTAAATCGGACGGCACTGCCGCCCGCGACCACGGAATGCATCTGCATTTTGCCAAGGCGGGTTATGTCTGCTTGCGCGTGGACCGGCGGGGCTGCGGCGACAGTAATAGCCTGTTCGACGATGAATATTCCGAGCAGGAATTGCAGGACGGCGTCGATCTGCTGCACTGGATTGCCGAACAACAATGGTGCAACGGCCGGATCGGGATGCAGGGTATATCATGGGGTGGCTTCAACGCTGTGCAGATCGCCGCGCGCGCGCCCGAACCGCTCAAGGCGGTGATCAGCATCGGTACAACCGTTGATCGGTATTCGGACGACATTCATTACAAAGGCGGTATACAACTGGGCGAAAACATCGGATGGGCCGCAACTGTCCTTTCATGGTTCTCGACCCCGCCTGACCCCCAAATCGTCGGTGATGCGTGGCGTGAAACTTGGTTGGAGCGGTTAAACTCCGCGCCTTTCCTAGCCCAAACATGGATGGATCACCCAGATCGTGATTCCTACTGGCAGCATGGCTCTATTTGCGAGGATTATGCGGCGATCAAAGCCCCCGTGCTGGTCATGGGCGGGCAACATGACGGATACCGCAACGCAATGGCCCACATGGCCGCGAACCTGTCCTCTCCGGTCAAAGCCATTTTTGGACCTTGGGATCATAAATACCCCAATATCAGTAATATAGCCCCTGCGATCGACTATCTGGCAGAGGCGTTGCGTTGGTGGGATCACTGGCTGAAGGACACAGACACCGGTGTGGCCGATGATCCTGCGATGCGCGCCTACATCATGGACAGCGTCGCGCCCGATCCTGCGCTGAACCACCGGCCCGGTCGTTGGGTTAGCGTGGCGGAGTGGCCCAGTTCTGCAATAACAGAGACTATTTTGTATTTTGGCGACGGGACATTAGGTCAAGCTGCGCCGTTTTCCGCACAGATCGAGACTGATCTTATGTGCGGTGTGGCATGTGGTGAGTATTTTCCCTTTGGCACCGGGACGCGCGAGCTACCGGATGATCAAACGTTGGATGACAACGCTTCCACCTGCTTTGACTCCGCGCCTTTGTCGGCAGACATGACGCTGCTCGGAGGGCCACAGGTTACACTACGGGTGGCATCCGATCAGCCACGCGCACAAATGATCGTGCGGCTCTGCGATTTGCGTCCCGATGGTACGTCTGCCTTAATTTCCCTCGGAATGTTGAACCTGCGCCATCGTGATGGTTTTGACGAGGGCCGCGATCTGGTGGTCGATCAAGTCTATGACATTCACGTACCACTGGATCAATCTGCTTATCGTCTCCCCGCTGGCCATCGGCTTCGGCTGGCAATTTCGAACAGCTATTGGCCGTATTGCTGGCCTGAAGCTGTGCCATTCACCCTAACCGTTACAGGGGGCTCACTTAGCCTACCGGAACTGCGTGGGGCCGTTTCCAACGCAGAGTTTGACCCGCCAAGCCCTATGGAGGTGCGCCCATATCGCGTCCTGCGAGAACGACATGGATCAAAAACCACCGACACAGACGCAGGATCGCGCGTGCAGATTTCCGTCGACCACGGGTTAGTCGAGGATGTCGAAACCGGGCTGATCACAGGAAGCAGTATCTTGGAGACTTGGCAGATCCTTCGCGACGACCCGGCTTCTGCCGAGGTAGATATCCTGTGGTGCCGCAGCTTTGGTCTAGGGGAGTGGATGGTGCACACCGAGGTAGAAACACACATGCGCGGTCATTGTGACCGATTCGAATTCGGTCACACCCTGCGCGCTTATGAAGACGACCTGCTGATTTTTGAACGCGAGATGCGTGGGTCCGCGCCGCGTTAAGCGACGCGCCCGAACTATCCCTGCATTGACGAGACACCGACCTGCGCCGGACGCAAGATACGGTCATGCAGCATGAAACCTTCGGCAGAAACCTGAATAATTTCACCTGCCTTGGTTCCGGGCAACGGCGCCTCGAACATCGCCTCGTGTTGCTGTGGGTCGAACCGATCGCCAATCTCGGGCGAGACGATCTGCATACCGTGACGACGAAAAACATTCAGCAATTCGCGCATGGTCAGCTCAATACCCTCGATCAGACCGGGGGCCGCAGCCTTTTGATCCTCTTTAACAGTTTCCAGCGCGCGCTTCATGTTGTCGTATACCGGCAACAGATCGCGAGCCAGCTTTGACCCGCCATAATTTTCGGCCTCGCGCCGGTCGCGGTCGGCACGTTTGCGCACGTTCTCGGCGTCCGCCAGCGCGCGCATAAACTTGTCCTGAAACGAATCCCGCTCTGCACGCAATGTGTCCAGCTCGACATCAGCATCTGAAATTTCCGCGTTGGCGGCCTCGTATTCCTCGGCTTCCACCTGCTCTAGATCGTCGAGAAAGTCGTCGTTTTTTGGCTCGGCCATCATTTCTGCCCTCTAACTTCTGTCGGCGATCAGCTTGCCTACCAGCTGCGCCGTGTAATCCACAATCGGAACGATCCGCCCATAGTTGAGCCGCGTGGGTCCGATGACCCCAACCGCACCGACAATCTTTCGATCAGCGTTCATATAAGGAGAGACGACCAAAGAGGAACCCGAAAGTGAGAAAAGTTTGTTCTCTGAGCCGATAAAAATGCGCACACCTTCGCCCTCATCCGCCAGCTCTAGGAAATTTGCAATATCACGTTTGCGTTCCAGATCGTCAAAGAGCGTTTTAATGCGGCTCAGGTTGTCCTCTGACTCGTCACCAGCCAGCAAGTTTGACCGCCCACGAACGATGAGCCGATCAGGTCCATCGCCTTCGCCTTCGCCCGACCATACGGCCAGTCCGCTTTCGACCATCGCATGCGCGAGCTGATCAATTTCCTGCCGCCGGTCCGTGATCTGTCGGGAGATGACCGTCTGAAGGTCAGACAGGGTGCGCCCCTCAATCAGCGCATTTAGGAAATTTGCAGCTTCGCGCATAGAACTGGGCGTCTGCCCCGGAGGCGGCGTAAAAATCCGGTTCTCGACATGGCCATCGCCAAACACCAGCACCACCAACGCCCGGTCGTGGCCAAGGCTGACAAACTCTATATGTTTGATCGGTGCTTCGTGTTTTGGGGCCAGCACCAGCGATGCACCTTGGGTTACGCCCGACAACGCTGCGCCGATACGGTCCAACACACCGCTGACATCCTGACTATTGCTGGACATGGTCGCATCCATCAACTGCCGATCCGATGTTTGCAGATCGCCCACCTCTAACAGACCGTCAACAAACATGCGTAGGCCGCCCTCGGTTGGCACCCGACCTGAACTGACATGCGTGCTGCCCAACAGACCCATATATTCAAGATCCTGCATCACGTTACGGATCGTTGCCGCACTGACCTTCTCGCTCATGTCGCGAGTCAATGTCCGCGACCCAACCGGCGTCCCCGTGGCGAGATAGCCCTCGACAACGCGACGGAACACCTCGCGCGAGCGTTCATTCATTTCTTCCAGCAGTTGTTTGCCGTCGATCATCTGGGCACCGGTCCTTTGCTGGTCTGCCATTAAATCCGTAGGGTTGGAAAGGTCAATCGGGGTTGGCACTTGGACGCGCCCGCGCTATCCCCTGCGCAAAGCGAGAAAGGACAACGCAATGCGGCCTTCGGGAAGAAATCTAGGTGAAATGCGCAGCGTTTCAATCGAAACCGGTGTTACGAAACATGCTGAAGGATCCTGTATGATCCGGATCGGCGATACTCATGTGCTGTGTACAGCCACGATTGAGGATCGCGTTCCGCCGTTTATCAAAGGTTCGGGTCTGGGTTGGGTCACTGCCGAATACGGCATGCTGCCACGTTCGACCACCTCGCGTATGCGTCGAGAGGCGTCAGCCGGCAAACAGGGCGGACGCACCGTTGAAATCCAGCGTCTTATTGGCCGCTCATTGCGCGCCGGTGTTGATCGTGTCGCATTGGGCGAGCGCCAGATCACCATCGACTGCGATGTGATACAGGCCGATGGCGGTACGCGCTGTGCGTCAATCACGGGTGGCTGGGTTGCTCTTAAACTGGCCGTGCAAAAACTGATGAAGGCCGGCGAAGTGATCAGTGATCCCCTGACCGATCCTGTGGCCGCGGTATCCTGCGGTATCTACGCCGGGCAGCCTGTTCTTGACCTTGATTACCCCGAGGACAGCGAGGCCGGTGTTGATGGTAACTTCATCATGACAGGCTCCAAGCGTCTGATCGAAGTACAGATGTCTGCAGAAGGCTCTACATACTCGCGCGACCAGATGAACCAATTGCTTAATCTGGCAGAGGCTGGCGTGGATCAGTTGGTGGCTGCGCAACTGGCGGCCGTTAATGCGTAAGTTTTCGGGCGATACTCTGCTGGTTGCCACGCATAACGCGGGCAAGCTCGAAGAGATTGCACACTTGCTAGAGCCTTACGCTGTGTCGGTGATTGGCGCGGCGGCCAAAAACCTGCCAGAGCCGGACGAGACTGAAACCACCTTTGTCGGGAATGCCCGAATCAAGGCACACGCCGCAGCCAAGGCCACTGGCCTACCCGCGCTATCCGATGATTCAGGGCTAGAGATCGACGGGCTTGATGGCGCACCCGGAGTGTACACCGCCGATTGGTCTGAGACGCCGAATGGCCGCAACTTTGTTTTGGCCATGACCAAGACGCATGATTTGCTGTTGTCGCGGAACGCTCCGAAACCTTGGGAAGCCCGGTTTTGCTGTACGCTGGTTCTTGCATGGCCGGACGGTCACGACGAAGTGTTCCCCGGCACAGTAGAAGGTCAGATCGTCTGGCCCATGCGCGGGGCACAGGGACACGGGTATGATCCCATTTTTCAACCCAAAGGCCATGACATCACATTCGGTGAAATGGATCGCTGGGAGAAAAACCAATTGAGCCACCGAGCGGATGCGTTCGCCAAACTGGTGCAAGGCTGCTTTGACTGAAGATTGGCAACAGGGTGGCTTCGGCCTCTACATCCATTGGCCCTTTTGCGAGGCCAAGTGTCCCTACTGCGACTTCAACAGCCACGTTGCGCGGGAAATCAACCAATCAAGGTGGTGCAGAGCCTATTTATCCGAACTTGACCGGGTCGCGGCGCTGACATCCGGGCGGGTCATGCGGTCCGTGTTCTTTGGCGGTGGAACGCCCAGCCTGATGGCCCCCGAAACTGTCGCAGCAATTCTTGAACGGGTCGCGCAACTCTGGACTCCTGCAAACGATATAGAAATCACGCTAGAGGCAAACCCCGGCTCGGTCGAAGCGGATCGTTTCCGAGCCTATGCGCAGGCCGGCGTGAACCGCGTTTCTATGGGGATTCAGGCGCTGAATAACGCCGATCTTCGGCGGCTTGGACGCATCCACACTGTTTCCGAGGCGCGCGCGGCCTTTGACATCGCGCGAAATTGCTTCGATCGGGTCAGCTTTGATCTGATCTATGCCCGACAGGATCAGACACTCGAGGCTTGGAAAGGCGAGTTGAACGAAGCGCTGTCGATGGCGATTGATCACCTCTCGCTCTATCAACTGACCATCGAACCCGGAACCGCATTCGGTGATCGGTTCGCCCGTGGGACATTGCGCGGGTTGCCCATCGAGGACACTGCGGCAGATATGTTCGAGGCGACGCAAGATATCAGCGACGCCGCCGGAATGCCCGCTTACGAAGTCTCTAACCATGCCAAACCGGGATCAGAATCTCGGCATAACCTGATCTATTGGCAGGCCGGAGATTACGCCGGCATCGGACCAGGTGCGCATGGCAGACTTACTTTGGATGGCCGCCGACATGCAACTGCCGCGTTCTCACAGCCGGACAAGTGGCTACAACAAGTGGAGACCGGCACACCGGACAAGGTGAACTCACTTCTCGGTTCTGATGAACAGGCCGATGAATACCTTATGATGGGTCTTCGCCTGACAGACGGGATTGATCTGGACCGATATGCCGCTTTGCGGGGTGTGCCAGTTTGCAAACAAACTATCTCAGAGCTGTTTGAGATGGGTCTAGTAGAGGTCTCTTACTCTCGACTGCGCGCGACGCTTCGTGGCCGGATGGTTCTGAACGCGGTTATCGAGCGGTTGTTGACGGGCTAGTGCCGCTCATCCATTGCTAAGAATGCGGCAGATGGTATCCAGATCGTCAAGCGATCCGTAACTGATGGACACGCGACCACCCTCTTCTCCCGTGGTATGGTCAACCACGACCTTCATACCCATCGCCGCCGACAGGTCCGCTTCCAGCGCACGGGTGTCGGCGTCTTTTTCGTTCGACGCTTTGCCTCGCTTGGTTTTGCCTGTTGGGCTGAAGACATTGTTGATACCGGTTTTGGCCAGTTTTTCGGTTTCGCGCACAGACAGGGCTTTCTTGACGACCCGCTGCGCCAATGCGACGGGATCATCTGACGTAATCAGCGCCCGCGCGTGGCCGGCCGTTAGCTGACCGTTGCGGACATATGCCTGAACAGGTTCCGGTAACTGCATGAGCCGCATTGTGTTGGCGATATGACTACGGCTTTTGCCTAGAGCTTCAGCCAGTTTTTCCTGCGTGTGCCCAAACTTCTGCATCAACTGCTGATAACCTGCCGCCTCTTCGACAGGGTTCAGGTCTGCACGCTGGATGTTTTCAATGATCGCGATTTCCAGAACTTCGGTATCGTCAAATTCACGGATCAGGACAGGAATGCGATGCAACTGCGCCTGTTGCGCGGCCCGCCAACGTCTCTCGCCAGCTACGATCTGGTAATCACCTGCTTTTCCCGGCATCGGACGCACGATGAGCGGCTGAATGATGCCTTTTTCGCGGATGGAGGCCGTCAGATCATCCAGCAGATCCTTGTCAAACTGCCGCCGTGGCTGATCTGGATTGGCACTGATCCGTTCGATCGGCACCATCATATCTGGTACTTTCGGCGCGCTATCGCTGCTGGTTTGTTGATCGGTAACGTCAGACATCAGCGCCGACAGACCTCGACCCAATCCACGTTGCTTGGCTTTTTTATCTGACATCACACCGCCCCCTTATGCCGCTACTGCGGTCTGTTTGTGCATTAACTCTTCGGCCAGAGCCTTGTACGCCTGTGCCCCGCGCGAATTCGGATCATAGTCCAGCACGGATACTGCATAGGATGGCGCTTCGCTGACGCGCACATTGCGCGGAATCAGCGTGCGAAACACCAGATCACCCAAATTTTCCCGCGCATCTTTCTCGACCTGACCAGACAGATTATTGCGCGCATCAAACATGGTCAGCACGACTCCTTCGATCCGCAAGTTCGGGTTTGCGGTTTGGCGTACTTCGCGGATTGTCAGCATGAGCTGAGACAACCCTTCCAGCGCGAAAAATTCGCTTTGAAGCGGAACAAGTACGGAATGCGCCGCCACCATAGCATTAACTGTCAACAAGTTGAGCGATGGCGGGCAATCAATCAGGATATAGTCCAGCGCATACCCATCCATCGCGGTTTGGCGCAATGCATCATGCAGAAGGAAGCTGCGCTTTTCATTTGAAATCAGTTCGATATCGGCAGAGCTAAGATCAACCGTCGCAGGAATGATCATCAGATTCTCATCACTTGTTGGCTGAATGACATCGCCAAGTGCGATCTCCTCCAACAACAACTCATATGTGGTGAACTCGCGGTCTTCGGCCTCAATGCCCAGACCAGTCGATGCATTTCCCTGAGGGTCAAGATCGACGATAAGAACACGCATACCTGCCTGCGCTAAGGCCGCGCCAAGGTTAATCGTAGTGGTGGTTTTTCCAACACCACCCTTTTGGTTCGCAATAGCTATAATCCGCGGGCCACGCGGGCGGGTCGGGTCAGACACGGGACACTCCTGAAATCTTCAAAATCGCGGCAGCGGGGTCAGTCAAACTAGTAGCAACTTCCAGATCGAAATGCCACTTCGATTGCGCTTCCTTTACCTCCTCTTTCCATGTTGTTCCCTTTGGGAACAGAGCGACACCATCGGGACTCAGATGGTGGTCAGCATAGCCCAATAACGATGAAAGGTCAGCCAACGCGCGCGCTGACAGCACGTCGGCGCTCAGTGGCGGCAGCTTTTCGATCCGCTCCGCGATCACCGTTCCCGCGCATTCTGTTTCGCGAAGCACCGTGCGAAGGAACGCACATTTTCGCTGATCGCTTTCGACTAGGGTAACCTGCGCCGCAGGGCGCGTTTCCTGCAAGAGAATCGCCGCCACGATTCCAGGAAATCCGCCACCAGAACCGAGATCGGCCCAATACTCTACCCTCTCTGGCGCTATTTGCGCTATCTGGGCTGAATCGACGATATGGCGCGCCCAAAGATCATCCAGACTGGCTCTTGAAACCAGATTGATTTTTGAATTCCACTTGCGCAACAGCTCAGCATAAATTTGCAGGCGTTCATTTGTTTCACGTGAAACATCTGGCAAAGTCTGATCGGTCATGCAGATTTTTCGCGAGTGTGCTGGCGAAGACGTGTCAAAAGAAGCGTCAGCGCCGCAGGCGTCATTCCGTCGATCCGTGCGGCATGGGCGAGCGTCGCAGGGCGAACCTGCCCAAGCTTCGATTTTAACTCATTGGAAAGCCCGTTGAGCGCCAGATAATCAAAATCGACAGGAATAACATATGCTTCATCGCGTTTAACCAGCGCGACGTCCTTATTCTGCCGTTCGATATAGTTAGCGTATAACGCGTCCTTCTCCAACTGCGAGCGCGACTGAAGGTCAATATCCTCCCATGTCGGCTCCAGTTCAATCAGGTTCTCAAAGTCGATATTTGGAAACGACAACAACTGAAAGCCGCTACGCCGCGCGCCATCCTGATTGGCCTCGATACCACAAGAAATCAAATCTTTGGGGGTGAAAAATTGATCCTCTATGCGCATACGCGCATCCTCAAGACGCTCCATCTTGCGCTCAAACACCTCTGTCCGTTTTGACCCGACACATCCGATTTCGATACCAAGTGGGGTCAGTCGCTGATCTGCGTTATCGGCGCGCAAAGACAGTCGAAACTCCGCGCGAGAAGTGAACATTCTATAAGGCTCGGAGACACCGCGCGTAATCAGATCATCGATCATTACCCCGATATAGCATTCTGCCCGGCTAAATGTAATCGGCTCCCGGCCAAGCGCGGAATTTGCGGCATTCAACCCGGCAACAAGACCTTGGGCCGCCGCCTCTTCGTATCCGGTTGTGCCATTGATCTGCCCGGCCAGGTACAGCCCGGGCACATTTTTCACTTCAAGACTGGCATTCAGGGCGCGGGGATCAACGTAATCATATTCAATCGCATAACCCGGTTGCAGAACTTCAGCGTTTTCAAGACCACGAATAGAGCGAACATAATCAATCTGTACGTCGCGTGGCAAAGACGTAGAAATCCCATTCGGGTAGATCACATTGTCGGATAAGCTCTCGGGTTCCAGAAATATCTGATGCGATGTCTTGTCGGCAAACCTAACGATCTTGTCCTCTATCGACGGACAATACCGGGGCCCAACCCCGTCAATATGACCCCCATACATAGCGGATCGTTCTAAATTTTGTCGAATTATATCATGTGTTTGTTCATTCGTATGCGTGATCCCACACGCCACCTGCCGTGCACTCAGCGTCTTTGACAGGAATGAGAACATAACCGGATCATCATCGCCCGGCTGCTGTTCGAGAATGGACCAATCGATGGTTTTCGCGTTCAGGCGTGGCGGTGTCCCGGTTTTGAGCCGACCAAGATCGAGGCTAAACCCATCCATGCGCTCGGCAAGTTTAATCGACGGCGCATCCCCCATGCGCCCTCCGGGCCGGGAGACGTCACCGATATGAATGACGCCGCGTAGAAACGTCCCAGTGGTCAAAACGACCGCAGCTGATCGAATTTCTGAACCATCAGCCAGAACCACACCACGCACCCGCCGATCATCCATGATGAAGTCACAGGCCTCACCCTCAATCACGTCAAGGTTCGGTTGTTGATCCACCTCGCGCTGCATTGCTTCGCGGTATATCTTTCGATCCGCCTGTGCCCGTGGGCCTTGTACTGCAGGTCCTTTACGACGATTCAACAGTCGAAACTGGATACCAGCCTGATCTGCAACCCGACCCATTACCCCATCCAGTGCATCTATCTCGCGCACCAGATGCCCTTTACCAAGGCCGCCAATAGCCGGATTACAGGACATTACACCAATTCCGGCGCGCGTAAGTGTGACCAGCGCAGTGCGGGCACCCATTCTGGCAGCGGCATGCGCTGCGTCAGCGCCAGCATGGCCACCGCCAATCACAATAACATCAAAGTTTAGATGTTTCACGTGAAACACTCCTCACTTGCCGAGGCAAAAACTTGCAAAGATCTCGTCTAGCACGTTCTCGATATCGACCCGACCGACCAGACTATCAAGGGCTCGAATCGCTGCACGCAGCTCTTCAGCGGCTAAATCAGCAGATTCCTCTCCATCAGGCAGAAAACCTTGCGCTGCGGCTAGTGCTCTGTCCCCGCGTTGCATCGCATCGCGATGCCGTTCTCGCGTCGCAATCCCTGCCCGCGCGGATTGCTGAGACAAGATTGCTGTCATCCGAGCAATCAGTTCCGCGATCCCCTGCCCGGTTTTGCCCGAAACGGAAGCACAAGCATTCGTTGTTTCGTCACCCTTGGCCCGCAGAACGATATCATCATCTTTCGGAGATATTAGCGGCGCCTCATCGGATTCAATCAAAAAAACTCTTAAATCTGCTCGCTCGGCGCGATCCATCGCCCGGCTGACGCCGATCGCCTCAATCGTATCATCGGTTTCGCGCAACCCTGCGGTATCCAACATAGTCACAGGCAAACCGCCAAGGTCCATGCGCACTTCGATCACATCCCGCGTTGTACCGGCGATCTCTGATGTAATTGCGGCATCACGCCCTGCCAGCGCATTCAGCAACGTGGACTTTCCAACATTTGGCGCGCCGACAATCGCGACCTCAAAACCAGAGCGAATTCGCTCTGCGACACCAACACCGTCTATTTCCTTCCCTAGTGCGACGCGAACCCGCTCGACTAGCTCCGTAACTTCGGGAGAGACATCAACTGGCACCTCCTCATCGGCGAAATCTATCGTCGCCTCTAGTAGAGCAGCGGCACGGATCAAATCAATGCGCCACGATTCTGCTCGGCGACCAAGATCACCTGACAGCACACGCAACGCCTGTTTTCGCTGGGCTTCCGTTTCTGCATCGATCAGATCCGCCAGACCCTCGACCTGCGCCGCGTCCAGTTGTCCGTTTTCCAATGCCCGCCGTGTAAACTCCCCCGGCAAGGCAAGGCGCAACCCTTCAACATCCGACAGCGCAGCGAGAACAGCAGAGATCACCGCAACACTGCCATGAACCTGAAACTCTACACTTTTTTCCCCGGTAAAGCTTTTGCTCGCGTCAAAACACAGGACAATGGCCTGATCCAAACGCATCCCATATTGATCACGCAGCACGCGCAGCGTAGCCATACGCGCGACAGGCACATCCCCACAAAGCGCAAGGCACGCATCAAACGCGCGGTCACCGGATACCCGGATGACAGCAACGCCAGCCTTGCCGGTCGCAGTGGATACCGCATAGATCGTGTCCATCACGAGGCCCCCATCGCGGGTCTCAGGTATTCATTGAATCGAAGAATTCCGAATTTGTCTTGGTCTGTTTCAACTTTGAAATCAGGAACTCGATCGCATCCGTCGTGCCCATAGGATTTAGAATCCGACGCAGAACAAATGTCTTTTGCAGATCAATCTTGTCTACCAACAGCTCTTCTTTCCGGGTTCCGGATTTCAGAATGTCGATGGCCGGGAATACGCGTTTATCTGCAATCTTGCGATCCAGAACCAGTTCAGAGTTGCCGGTACCTTTGAATTCTTCAAAGATCACCTCGTCCATCCGGCTACCTGTATCAATAAGAGCGGTCGAAATGATCGTCAGCGATCCACCCTCTTCGATATTGCGCGCAGCACCAAAGAACCGCTTGGGCCGTTGCAACGCATTCGCATCCACACCGCCGGTCAAAACCTTACCTGATGACGGCACGACTGTATTGTAAGCTCTACCAAGTCTTGTGATCGAATCGAGTAGGATCACAACATCTCGTTTATGCTCAACCAATCTCTTGGCTTTCTCGATCACCATCTCAGCAACTGCAACGTGGCGCGTGGCGGGCTCATCAAAGGTCGAACTAACGACCTCACCTTTAACCGAACGCTGCATGTCAGTCACTTCTTCGGGACGTTCATCAATCAGCAAGACGATCAGGTAGCACTCAGGATGGTTTTTCTCGATGCTGTTCGCGATGTTTTGCAGGATTACGGTCTTACCTGTCCGCGGCGGTGCCACGATCAGCGACCGCTGCCCCTTACCTATGGGTGCAACCAGATCAATAATCCGCGCCGAGCGGTCCTTGATCGTAGGATCCTCGATCTCCAGCTTAAAACGCTCGTCAGGATAGAGCGGTGTCAGGTTATCGAATGCGACCTTGTGATTGGCCTTTTCCGGGTCTTCAAAGTTGATCTGACTTACGCTGGTAACAGCGAAATACCGTTCCTGTTCTTCAGGTTGCTTGATTTCACCTTCGACCGTATCCCCGGTCCGCAGAGAAAACCGGCGGATGACTTCGGGCGATACATAGATATCATCTGGCCCCGGCAGATAGTTTGCTTCGGGGGAACGTAGAAAGCCAAACCCATCTTGCAACACTTCCAGAACGCCATCACCGAACACGGTCCAGCCTTCTTCGGCGCGTTCCTTGAGGATCGAGAACATCATCTCGCCCTTGCGCATGGTCGAGGCGTTTTCGATCTCCAGCTCTTCGGCCATCGCCAAGAGGTCTTTGGCACTGTGTGCCTTGAGATCGGATAGGTTCAGACGGTCGTCGGACATGGGATCACCTGTAGCCCGCACATGATGTGGCGGGAAAATCATATATCAATGGAAAGTGCTGTTCCCGGACGGGAGGCTGCGACGGGAAATACCCCGCTTGCCGGTCAAAGTCAACGTGGCTCAGAACCGGACAACGACAGATAGAACAATCACGATCATCAGGACTGTTGGGACTTCATTCATCATACGGAACTGACGCCCGCTCACAGGCCTGTCAGACGTGGTCAATTCCCTTCGGCGCTGTCCCAGCCAGCCATGGAACCATGACATGCCCAGAACGGCCGCTGCTTTGGTCCAAGGCCACACCGAACCCCAGTCGACGATCCCCGGAGTCGCCACGAGGCACAGACCAAACACCCATGTCGCGATCATTGCCGGTGACATGATTACGCCCAGAAGTTTGCGCTCCATTTCCTGAAACACCAGATCCTTACTATCACCCGGTTCCGACTGTTCCACATGATAGACAAAGAGCCGTGGCAGATAGAACAGCCCGGCCATCCACGATATCACTGCCATGATATGCAGTGACTTGATCCAAGGGTAGGCGTGAGTCAGGAGATCGGTCATTCATTGCCTCTTATCACAGGCCTGCCCTTTTAAATAATAAAGAAAGATAAGAAAGGATGATGATTAAGTAGGAAGCACCCATGACTGTGGATTATCGAGTTGTTCGGTCATCTATCCACAGATCATCGTATTGTGGGTAAAATCGTGATTCTTTGCATCGAAGAAAATAAGCGCCAATTTATTCTTTCTATAACAAATAGATAGATGTGCCCTATCGTATTCTCTTCTGGGGATAAAATAGGGATAATTCTCAGCGTTACGGTTTGCGCACACTAGCAGATTTATCCCATCCACAACTGTATGGAATTTGGACATCGACGTAGAAATCGCTGATACATACACAAGCCGCGCCCGATTAGCGGTTTTTGGGGTTTTCTACCCAGTGTCGTTCGCAATTCACTCACCCGGTTGTCCACATGCATCCTCGTATCATCCTCGCCTCGAAGTCTGAGATTCGCCAAAAGCTGTTGTCGAACGCAGGCGTCGAACACACTGCAAATCCTGCGAATGTCGATGAGGATGGCATCCGCGACGCGCTCTTGGCGGAAGGGGCGTCGGCCCGCGATATTGCCGATGCACTTGCAGACGCCAAAGCAAGGAAACTGAGCGCCAAGAACCCGCAGGCGTTGGTGATTGGCTGCGATCAGGTGCTGGCCCATCGCGCCCAGTTGTTATCAAAACCAGCGACGCCGGATGATGCATTGGAACAATTGAGGGCCATGCGCGGGGACACCCATCATCTGTTTTCGGCAGTTGTCATCTATGAAGCTGGAGAGCCGCAGTGGCGCCACGTCGGACAAGTCAGAATGACGATGCGTGATCTGTCTGACGACTATCTAACCGGATACGTTGCCCGGAACTGGGACAGCATCCGCCACGCTGTCGGGTGCTACAAACTAGAAGAAGAGGGCGCGCGGTTGTTTTCTCGGGTTGATGGGGATTACTTCACCGTGCTTGGTCTGCCATTATTGGACCTGTTATCGTATCTATCACTGCGCGGAGAGTTGGAGACATGAGCGAGCAAAACATTCCCCTCGCGGGCGTCATCGGGTCGCCTGTCGCACATTCCAAATCACCTCAGATCCATCGTCACTGGCTGAGCACGATGGGGCTGAAAGGCCATTACGTCCCGATGAACGTGAGCCAAGACGATCTGAAAACGGTTCTGCAAACCCTACCAAAGGCCGGCTTTGTCGGGGTTAATATCACGATACCGCACAAGGTCGCGGTTCTGGAGCTTGCCGATCTTGTCACCGACCGGGCGATCCTGATCGGCGCTGCCAACACGCTGATTTTCCGTCAGGATGGCAAGATTCATGCAGACAATACCGACGGTTATGGATTCATTAAAAACCTGCAAAATGCGCCGGGCGGATGGGATGCTCAGGCCGGTCCGGCGGCTCTGTTTGGTGCAGGCGGTGCTGCACGCGCAGTGATCGCAGCACTGCTCGACGCGGGTGTGCCAGAAGTTCTGATTGCCAACCGTACCCGCGTGCGGGCGGAGGCGCTGCGCTCGGATTTCGGTAAACGACTACGGGTTTTTGACTGGGTGCAGGCCGGGAACATGCTCGACCATGCGGCCACGGTCGTGAACACGACGTCGCTGGGCATGATCGGGCAGCCGCCATTGCGCGTGCCGCTTGATGGTTTGCAAAAGGGTGCGATGGTAACGGACATTGTTTATGCGCCGCTCAAGACAAAGTTGCTGGAGGTGGCGGAAGAGGCCGGATGCCGCACCGTTGATGGGCTTGGCATGTTATTACATCAGGCAGTGCCGGGTTTCGAACGGTGGTTCGGTGCACGCCCGACCGTGGACAGCGCGACCCGCGCCGCTGCCCTCAGATGACATTTCGCCTAGGGCTGACCGGATCGATCGGAATGGGCAAGTCGACGACAGCGCGCATGTTTGTCGATGAAGGTTGTGCGCTGTGGGATGCCGATGCGGCCGTGCATCGCCTCTATGCTGTGGGCGGCGCGGCTGTTCCAGCGATGACCGCCGCGTTTCCGGGGGTGGTAGTCAACGGTGCTGTTTCTCGGGCTGCAATAAAGGATTTAATTGCCTCCGATCCGTTGGTTCTGCGTCGGATCGAGCAGATCGTACATCCGCTTGTTGCAGCGGATCGCAAAGCGTTTTCAGCCGAAACAGTCTCTGATATTGCAGTCTTTGACATACCCCTGTTGTTCGAAAACCAAGGAGAGTCACAGATGGATGCAACGGTATGTGTGACTGCCACGCCAGACATACAGCACGATCGGGTGATGGCGCGGGGCACTATGTCTGAGGCACAATTTCAAATGATCCTTGGCAAACAGATGCCGGATGCGGAAAAACGCGCCCGTTCTGATTATGTGATCGAAACCGACACGCTTGAACATGCCCGTGCGCAAGTACAGGCTGTGGTCCGGGACATCAGGGAAAACCGTCTCAATGCGTGAAATCGTTCTGGATACTGAAACCACCGGGTTTGAACCTGAACAAGGTGACCGCATCGTTGAAATCGGAGCGGTTGAATTGATGGGTCATGTGCCCACCGGTCGAACATATCACCAGTACATCAATCCCGAGCGCGCGATGCCCGACGAGGCGTTTCAGGTTCATGGGCTGGGTGACGAGTTTCTGCGGGACAAGCCGGTGTTTGCCGATATCGCGCAGGCGTTTGTGGATTTTATCGGTGATTCCAAGCTTGTGATACACAACGCATCGTTCGATATGAAATTCTTGAATGCAGAGCTGAAAGGGCTAAACCGCCCCGGGCTGCCCATGGATCAGGCGATCGACACCCTCGCCATCGCGCGCAAGAAATTTCCGGGCTCGCCTGCCTCTCTTGATGCGCTGTGTCGACGGTTCGGTATCGATAACGCAGCGCGCACCCTGCATGGGGCGCTCCTCGACTCGGAAATTCTGGCAGAAGTCTATCTAGAGCTGATCGGCGGCCGCCAGCCAGATTTCGCACTGAGCAGGCAGAGCGATAACACCGGTTCAGGGGATACCACATCGGCGTGGCGCCCTACCCCGCGCCCGACGCCTCTGCCGTCTAGATTGACCGCAGAGGAACGCGCCGCACACGAGGCGTTTGTCGGCCAGTTGGGCGATGGTGCCCTCTGGCGCAAGTTCAACTGATCACGAGACGTTCTTGGGCGCAGTTTCGGCCTGACGGCGCATGATCTCTTGACGGTAAATCTGCATGAAATCAATGTTTTCCATGTTCAATGCAGGGAAACCACCGTCGCGCGTTACGTCATGGACGATGCGGCGCAGGAACGGAAACAACATGCGCGGACATTCAATCAGCAGGAAGGGATGTATCTGATCTTCTGGTACACCTTCGACATGGAAAACACCTGTGTATTCCATTTCCAGAACGAACAGCGTGGCAGCATCTGCCTTGTTCTTAGATTCAACCTTCAGATTGATTGTCACCTCGAACTGGTGCTCGGGTTTGCGCTTTTTTGCGTCAAGGTTCACATTGATGGTGATGTCGGGTGTCACCTCGCCACCGACACCGCGCTGTGCCAGCACGTTTTCGAACGACAGATCACGAACGAACTGTGTCAGAACGTTCATTTTTACCTGTGGTGCAGCCTCGGCGCCCGCGGCTTCATCCACGGCACCATTTTCCTGATCTTGCATCTCTATCTCCGAGTGAATCTGACATTTGCGCGCAGCACTAGCATTTCAGCCCGGCTGCCTCAATGCTTTGTCCAGCCGGACGGTTTGTCGCTTTTGTGATGTGGGTCTGTATCGACCTCCTGAAAATCACCTTCGATTGTACCGGGATCGTGCGGATAGTGGCGATGCGGTTCCTGACCGCCGCCCATATCAAAGCGTGCCACTTTGACCCGCTTGCGCAGATATTGGAATGCGGCCCGGCGAAATGGCGGCATCAGCAGCGCAAATCCGACCGCATCGGTAAAAAATCCCGGTGTCAGCAGCAACACCCCTGCAATCAGGATCATTGCGCCATGTGCCAGTGGTTCGGTCGGGTCGCGCTGTGTCGAGAATGAGCCACGCAGATCGTTCATTGCCATCGCACCCTGCGTCCGCACCAACCATGTGCCAAGAACAGCGGTGATGATAACGATGGCCAGCGTTGGCCATAGTCCGATCAATCCGCCGACCTGAATGAACAGGCCAATCTCGATCAGTGGTACAGTCAAAAATGCCAACAGCAGCCACATGGGCTATTCTCCTTTGTTTTGCGGGGCGCAAGGTGGACTTGGGCGCGCCTGTCACCTACATAAGAGCGAACATTCGTGCTTTCCACGTTTTGCCTGAAAGAGGTGCCCATGAATTCGCCCATCATACAGCTTCTGGTTCTTGCCGGTATCGCTGTTTTCCTGATCCTGCGGCTTAAAAATGTGCTGGGCACCCGCGATGGATTCGAGCCAACAGAACGCCCGCAATCATTGCCGGGGGATGCCTCTCGGCGCCGTGGTTTCGAGGTGATCGATGGTGGCCCGGATCATGACATTATCGACCACGTCCCCGAGGACAGCGAAGCTGCCGCCGCGCTGGCGGAAATGAAGCGTGCCGAGCCGTCCTTTGAGGTCGGTCCCTTTCTGCAAGGTGCGCGCGGCGCCTATGAAATGATCCTGATGGGATTTGAGCGAGGGCAATTGGACGATCTGGTGCCATTTCTGGACGAGGATGTTTACAACACGTTCTCTGAGGTTGTGGATATGCGTCAGGAAAAAGGCCTGACCATCGAGGCGGAGTTTGTCGGGGTGCGCGAGATAGAACTCGTAGATGCCAGCTATGATGCCACCACGAAAAAGGGCGATGTGACTGTTCGTTTCGTTGGAGAGCTGATTTCTGTCGTTCGTGGCAAGGATGGCGAAATCGTCGAAGGCGAAGTCGGCAAGGCCAAACGTCAAAAGGATGTCTGGACCTTTGAACGCACTATGGGCGCAGACGATCCCAATTGGCGGCTCGTCGCCACGGGCGAATGATCCGGGGAATCATAGCTGCACTATTTCTGGTGCTGCCGCTGCCCATGGTCGCGGTGGCCAAAGAGACGACCTATACTGTCCTTAGTTTCGACGAATTGAACGGATGGGAGCGGGACAATCATCAACAGGCGCTTGATGCGTTTTTGGTGACCTGCCCCGATATGAAAGATCCAGATTGGCAATCGCTGTGCGCGTTGGCGCAGCAAAAGCCGAACGCCAAGGGATTTTTCGAACTATTTTTTCGCCCCATCCTGATCAGCGAGGGCAAACCTGCCCTCTTTACAGGTTATTTCGAGCCAGAGTTGCACGGCGCGTTGCGTCCGGGTGGGCCGTACAAGTACCCGATTTACCGTGAGCCGCCCGAGGCAAAGATCAGCAACCCTTGGCTGACCCGTCGCGAGATCGAGACCGGAACCATCATGCACGGGCGCGGGTTAGAAATCGCTTGGGTCGATGATCCGGTTGAGCTGTTTTTTCTGCAAATCCAAGGGTCTGGCCGTATCAAGCTGCCCAATGGAAAAATGATCCGCGTGGGGTATGGCGGTTCAAACGGGCATAACTATCGCTCTATTGGAGCAGAACTGGTGCGGCGTGGTGTCTACTCGGTACATCAGGTTTCTGCTCAGGTGATCAAAAACTGGGTGCGCCGCAATCCGGTGGATGGGTTGGAGTTGCTCCGTCATAATCCGTCATACGTCTTTTTTCGCAAGCTTTCAGGCCATTCTGACGACTTGGGACCACTGGGTGCGATGAACCGTCCTGTGACGGACGGGCGCTCGATCGCCGTTGACCCGTCCTTCGTACGGCTAGGATCGCCAGTTTGGATCGAAAAGGGCGGTGGCGGCCCCATCCGACGATTGATGATCGCTCAGGATACCGGCTCGGCGATCAAGGGGGCGCAACGGGCTGACATATTTTTCGGGACCGGGGACAAGGCAGGTCGTGCCGCTGGGCGGTTGCGTGATCCGGGGCGGATGGTCGTGCTGATGCCGATCCAACGGGCGTTCGCGATGGCTACCGAGACATTGCAATGAGCCGCCGAAAACTACGCGCGGAGGAACTGGCGCTCTGGCGGCAGGTTGCCGGTACGACTGATCCGCTGCATCCCAATCGCACTACACCAGTCCGATCCTTGTTAACGCCCGCGCCCTCCAAGGATAAACCGACAGTGCAGCCTGTCGAGCCCTTTGAAATCGGGCAGAAAGCCCGCGCTAACACACCGGGACATGATGTGCTGCCTGGTCTGACCGACAGGATGAAGGCGCTGCCGGTCACGATGGACAAACGCTCTCATGCGAAATTGAAACGCGGTAAGATGCGGCCCGAGGCGCGGATCGATTTGCATGGGATGACCGTGGACCGGGCGCATGGGGCGCTGACGGGTTTTATTCTGCGGGCGCATTCCCAAGGCAAACGTCTGGTTCTGGTGATCACTGGCAAGGGTAAGCGCGCCGATGACGACGGGCCAATCCCCGTGCGACAGGGGGTATTGCGCCACAACGTGCCTCATTGGCTATCGATTCCACCACTGGCACAAAGCGTGATGCAAGTGAGCGAGGCGCATGGACGCCACGGTGGCGGCGGCGCCTATTACGTCTATTTACGCCGCACGCGGGGGTAGCAATGGTCGCGCCCGAGCGATGCCGATGGCCATCATCACGGTGGTAAAGATGAAATAGAGCGCGACGCCGACATACTGTGTCTCTATTCCCACGCCGAGATCAATCCCGAGCCCCGTCACGCCGGGTCCGATGGCAGAACCGAGGACCATAACCGCTGCTGCCATCGCCTTGATCGAGCCGATAAAGCGTGTGCCGTAGAATTCGGCCCAAAACGCCGCGGGTAGGGTGGTGTTGACGCCCGTATTCAAACCGAGAAAGAGAAACCCCAACCAAAGGCCAAGTGGCCCGTCTGCATAGGCAAAGATCATAAAAGCCACGACCATTGGCAGCTGCATGAACGGGATCAGACGGGCGGTCCCAACCTTATCCAGTGCCCAGCCGCTGGCCACCATCGCAAGGATACTGATGCCAGTGTAGAACGGAAAGAATGCGACCAGTTCAATATGGCTGACGGACTTGACGTCCGCGAAATGGACCTGATGGAAAAAGAACGCGGTGTTAAAGGCCGACGGCCCCAGCAACGCGGGTACCATGAACCAGAACAGCCAGTGCTGGACTGTCTGGTTCCGGGTCCAGGACCGCGCCTCCATTCCTGTACCTTGGTCAGATTTGGCCAGCGATTGCGGCGTGCGTTCCTGACGGAGCAGCATCAGCAGGATTGGTATGCCAGCAATGGCGATAAGCCCGGACACCATCCACAGGATGCGCCAGTCCATGGTCAGCATCAGGGTGACAAAGATCAACGGCAGAACTGCCTCGCCCGCTGCAAAGCCCAGTGTCGCGATCGATAACGCCTTGCCACGCGTGGCAATGAACCAACGCGACATGGCGACTACGGCGATATGACTGGTCATGCCCTGACCAGTGAACCGCAGCGCAAAAATGACCAGCGGCAGCAACCACCAAACTGGATTCAATGCCATCGAAAGACAGGCCAGCATGAGCATTGCAAGGATGATCGCGCCCAACGCCCGAACGCGAAACCGATCCGTCAGCCCTCCGGCCCAAACCATCACCGCCGCAGAAGCGGTCGTACCCAAGGTGTAGATGCCGCCCCATTCCCCGTGGCTAAGCTGGAAGGTCTCGCGAATCTCGCCCGCAAAAATAGAGATGAAAAACGTCTGCCCAAAGCTGCTGAGAAAGGTCAGCAACATACCAGCCGTCAACCAACGAGCGTTCTGTCGTAGAAAGGTGAGCGTGTTCATGCCCTTTCGTCGCCTGAAACAGCAACAAAGGGAAGTGGCAAAAGCAGGCTTGATATGATGGTGCGCCTTCGGCGCACAGTTTCATCATTTGCGCTCGGGCCGCGCGGGCCGTGCAGCGCCACACTGGCGACGGTTCAGGAGGTCGACGGGCGATTGAGTATCTTTAAAAAACGAAGGGGTTGCGCCGCGCCTAGAGAACGTACCGGCTGAGATCGGTCGATTTCATCAACTCGCCCAAGTTGGCATCAACAAACGCCTTGTCCACTGTCACCGATTCGCCATCCCGGTCCGGTGCGTTAAAGCTGAGCTCTTCGAACACGCGCTCCATCACCGTATAGAGCCGTCGGGCACCGATATTCTCGACGCTTTGGTTCACTTCGGCGGCAATATGGGCCAGCGCCGCGATGCCGTCCTCGGTAAATTCGACGGTCACGTTCTCTGTGCCCATGAGCGCGGTGTATTGCCGGGTCAGGGCGTTGTCGGTTTCGGTCAGGATGCGGATGAAATCGGCCTCTGTCAGCGCGCGCAGTTCAACCCGGATGGGCAAACGGCCCTGAAGTTCCGGCAAGAGGTCAGATGGTTTGGCGATGTGGAACGCGCCAGAGGCGATAAAGAGGATATGGTCAGTTTTCACCGTGCCGTGCTTGGTGCTGACGGTTGTACCTTCGATCAAAGGGAGCAGATCACGTTGCACGCCCTCTCGGCTAACCTCGCCGCCGCGCGCGTCATTGCGGGCTGCGACCTTGTCGATCTCGTCGAGGAATACGATACCGTTCTGTTCCACTGCCTCCAGCGCGGCGCGGTTGACGGTTTCATCGTCCAGCAGCTTGTCGGCCTCTTCACCGATAAGGATTTCATAGCTTTCGGCGACAGTCATGCGGACGCGCTTGGTTCGGCCACTGAACGCTTTGCCAAAGAGATCACCGAGATTCATCATACCCATCTGGCCGCCGGGCTGACCGGGAATGTCCATCATGCCCATCGGGTTCGTGTTGTCAGCGATCTCCAGTTCAATTTCTGTTTGGTCCAGTTCGCCTGTCTTCAGCTTCTTGCGGAACATGTCGCGGGTACCTTCGCGGGCATCCTCGCCTGCAATGGCAGAGACCACACGTTCTTCGGCGGCGGCATGGGCGTTTGCCTTGACTTCATCGCGCATCTGCTCGCGGATCATCGCAATGGCGCTGTCCACCAGATCACGGATAATCTGTTCAACATCACGTCCGACGTAACCGACTTCGGTGAATTTGGTTGCCTCTACCTTGATGAATGGCGCGCGCGCCAGCTTGGCCAGTCGGCGGCTGATCTCGGTTTTACCGACGCCGGTAGGCCCGATCATCAGGATGTTCTTGGGAAAAACCTCGTCGCGCAGGTCATCACTGAGATGCTTGCGCCGCCAACGACTGCGCAGCGCGACAGCGACGGCGCGTTTGGCGTCCTTCTGGCCGATGATAAAACGGTCCAATTCGCTGACGATTTCGCGCGGGGTCAGGTCGGTCATTCAGTCACTCCTGAGGTCGGGTTTGGCCGGAACCTAAGCATGGATGCGGAAAACACAAGTCAAAGCCCGGCGGCTATTCGTCGATCGCATAGGGTGGCAGGCGGTGTTTTCCCGGAAAATTGGGCAGCGTCTGCATCAGGACGACGCGTAACTGCGTCCAGAACGTCCCCAAGGTCGTGACAATTACGCCCAGCACCAGCAGCAGCAGCGGCCATGACAGTTCAGCCTCGCCCAATTGCATCGCCCAGGCCACGACAAAGGCCAGATATCCTAAGCCGGCAGTCAGGAAAGACCGGCGGTCGATAATCAGCGCCAGCATGGTGATCAACACGAGAGCGATGAGGGTCAGAACCATCCCTTGCGTGCCGCCAGTGTTGTAGGCTGTCAGCGCCACGGTATTGACCAGCGCAGGTGCGGCCAGCAGATGCAGCCAGAACGCCGAGCGCGCCATGCGTCCGATCCGGTGCGGGTCTCGCATATCGAACCACAACCCCGCCGCCAGCGATAGCAGGCCAAAGATCAGCGTGCCAATCGCCAGACCGCCACCGCGCCGCAGGTCAAAAAGGTTGTTCCAGTCCTTGAACGGCTGGTCGATATCGGCCAGCACACCGGTGGTTCCGAATACCACCATGAGGCCAAACAACCCGGCGATGAACATCGCAAAGGGGACTTTGAAAACGCGGTAATGCAGCGCCATAGCGGCAATTCCCAGCAGGCCAAAGATGACGACCACGGATGTGTCCCCACTCAGAATGCCGGTTTTGTCCAGCAGCCAGCCGAGGACCGTTCCGGCGGCACAGGCGTATCCGATTGTTAACACGATAGACGGCAACGCCATGCGGCGTTTCTTGGTGAAATAGAGCGAGAAGAGCCAGCACAATCCGCCGAAAACAACTGCGATTACCAACGCACTGCCCACTACCACGACCAGCGCCATCGCACCGCTGAGCAATAGGATCAGGCCGAGTGATACGAAGATTTCTGCAAAACCACGAAAGAGTTCAAATGGTTCGTCATCGGGCAAAGCTCGTGCGACCCGACCGGCACGTTCGTGCGCTAGGTGCGTCAGGCGCGCGGCTTGTGCTTCGGTGATGATACCGGCGGCGGCGGCGGCGCGTAGGTCGTCTTCGGTCACGCTTATTATCTCTTTCTTGTGGTTGACTGGGCTGCGTGTATCAACGAACGGCTTTGGGTTTAGCTGGATAGCTCAGAATAGGCTACATGGTTCGTTGGCTATTCGTTTGAGCGATGCACTAAACAAAGAATTAATCGTTTCTTTCCGTTGTTCGATGGCGACTATCCGCTCTCGGGCAACCCGAAGGTCATCCGTACGAAAGCACGTTTTTTTTAAATTTCTATACGCACCCAACTCCGCATCGTAACCATTGAGGGCTCTGACAATAGAACGATGAACGTTACTCCAAGCGGTGCAATAGCTCTCCAGTGATTTTTCGGGATCTCCCATCATTGCGGATTCATTATCGCTGAGGGCATTTCTTAATTGTCGATCGTAAATTTCCGAGGCTTCGTTCGTCCGAATCGCGTCGTTTATATAACGCTGACATTTCGGGTCGCGGGACTGCGAAATGGCAGCGCTGGTGGTTAGAGTTAATAAAAGGAAAATTGCTATTTTTAGGAATGTCATTTCAGCCCTCGATGGTTTCGACCGTCAGATTGCCGTTGGTGTAGACGCAGATATCAGAGGCGATGGCCATCGCGGCGCGGGCGATCTCTTCGGCGCTGCGGTCGGTGTCCATCATGCCGCGCGCGGCGGCCAGCGCATAGTTGCCGCCCGATCCGATTGCAGCGACATTGTGCTCGGGTTCCAGCACGTCACCCGCACCGGTGATGACCAACAGATCACTGCCATCAGTGACAATCAGCATCGCCTCCAGCTTTTGCAGATATTTGTCAGTGCGCCAGTCCTTGGCCAGATCGACGCTGGCGCGTTGTAACTGACCGGGATGCGCTTCGAGTTTGGCCTCGAGCCGTTCCAGCAGGGTGAAGGCATCGGCGGTCGATCCGGCAAAGCCCGCGACGACGTCAAACCCTCCGGGGTTGAGCCGCCGAACCTTGCGCGCGGTGCCCTTGATCACGGTCTGGCCCAGACTGACCTGACCATCACCGGCGATCACAACCTTGCCGTCTTTTTTCACCCCGATAATCGTGGTGCCGTGCCAACCGGGAAACTGCTCTTTGGCCATTGTGCGTCCTCCGTTTTGTTGCAGCTTATATGCAATCCGCACGGGCATGTCACAAGGGCAGCAACCATTAAGCACGAAAAAGGGCACCACGCGGGGTGCCCTGATCCGTCTTGTCGTCTGGAGGGACGATTCAGATAGCGTCGTTGATCCAGCTTTGCAGCGCAGCCTTGGGCGCAGCACCAGAACGGTTCGAGACCACTTCGCCGTTTTTGAAGATGAAGAGTGCGGGAATACCGCGAACGCCCATTGCAACGGCCGAATTCGGATTGCTGTCGACATCGACCTTGGCGATTTTCACCTTGCCGCCCATTTCCGCTGCGATCTCTTCCAGTGCTGGACCGATCTGTTTGCAGGGGCCGCACCACTCTGCCCAGAAATCCACCACAACGGGGATGTCTGAATTCTTTACTTCGGCGTCGAAGGTATCGTCGGTGACGGCAACGGTGGCCATGGGATGTCTCCTTTGGGGGATCTTGGGTTCGGACAGAACGTAGGTATCGCCATGGCGAAGGTCAAGGTATTGAAGTGGTCGTGACGGCTTCTGTTACTAGATCGTGTGGGAGCATCATCATCTGTGCTGTGCGCGTCCACAATAATGCGGTATCGACGGGCTTACCGGGATAGATCTGCCGTACCGCTGCGGCATAGGCCCCCATTTGCCGCAGCAGACCAATGGGGCAGGCCGCCGGGCTGTCAGGCACAACGCGGTTTGTTTTGAAATCGACGATCAGAATGCGATCGGTGCCCAGAATCATCCGGTCAATAATACCATGCAGCCTTCTGCCGCCCAACTCCGGCAGCGATGCGGTAATCGGCACTTCGACCAGCGCGGCAGGCTGAAACAGCACGGTCAAATCCGTGGCTGTCAGCACGTTTTCCACTTCCGACAGGAGGGCCGCTTGCGTCGTGGCATCAGCCCGGTCCGGTCCGGTGCTCAGCAATTGCGCCGCAATTGCGGGCCATATGTCATGCGGCACGTCTGGCAGAACCTCTAGCAGCAGATGTACCTGGCGGCCCCAGCGTTTGGCGGCGTCCTCGTCCAGCCCAGCCTCGCCGGGCAGAGCTTTGGCCCCGCCCAGATCAGATGGGCTAAGGGCGGTGGGTCGCGACGGAATCTCGGAAACAGGATCGCCGTAAAATGCAGGCAACTCGGCGGTGACAATTGTCGTTTCAGGTTCAACAACAGTCTCTGTTGCAGCCCAATTCCCTGTTTCCAGACGCAATCCATCCGCATCATCAAAGCTGTAGGAAAAAGCTCCGCTTGCGGTCATTCCAGCGGCAATCTTCTCGTACCAGCTCTTGCCGTTCTTGCCCGGTGGCTTGGCGCAGGCGACAATCAGCCAGGTTTCTGCCCGTGTCATGGCCACATAGAGCAGGCGATCACGCTCGGCTTCTTCTGCTGATTTTGCCAGATCAACAGCGTCGCGTATCCGGGCGGGGACGTTATCGGCTGTCAAACGCCAGAGGGGGATGTCGTCAGATACCGTGATCTGGCCGCGCATCGGCGTGTTGCGTTCGCCCGTATCCGGCAGGATGACAATCGGTGACTCCAGCCCTTTTGCGCCATGGACCGTCATCACCCGAATGCGGTTTCCTGCGCTGTCCATCTGACGTTTTATTTCAAGATCATCGGTTTCCAGCCAGACCAGAAAGCCCGTCAAGCTGTCCACGGCCTTTTGTTCGTAGGCGAGGGCCTGACTGAGCAGCGCGTCGATGCCATCTTCGGCCTCAGGTCCGAGGCGCGACAACAGCCTGCGTCGGCCCGAATGGCGTGTCAGGATACGTTCGATCAGGTCATAGGGGCGCAGATAATCCACTTGGGCGCGTAGATCATTGAGGATTGTCATCGTTTCGGGGAATTCATCTGCGCGCAGGCGCAATGCTGGCCATAAATAGGGCTGCGTGCGCGGCTGCGCCAATGCGTGCAATTGCGTCTCGCTCCAGCCAAAGAGTGGCGAGCGCAATGCGGTGGCGAGCGCCAGACTGTCCTCGGGTGTAGCAAGAAACGACAGCAATGCCGCCAAATCGCGCACGGCCAGTTCACCCGCTACCCGCAGTCTGTCCGCGCCGGCGATGGGCAGGTTGCGGGCCTTGCAGGCGCGAATAATCTCGTGAAATAGCTGTGAACGTCCCTGAACAAGGATCAGCACATCACCTGCCCGGACCGGGCGCATCGTCGTGCCTTTGCCGGTCGGGATGGGCTGCCCCGTGTCGATCATATCTGAAATACTTTGTGCTATTTGGGCCGCCAGAGATACAGCCGGATCGTTGCCAGCGACCACATCGACCGGATCATGCCATGCAGGATCGTCGATGGCCTGTTCTGGTTCGGGCACGGGCCATAGATCAACGCGACCGGGCAAATCGGTCTTGAACGCCAGATGGTGTGCGTCAAGCGATAGTCCTTCGGGTTGAACGACCTTTGCGAATACCTGATCGACCAGATCGAGGATCACCTGTGAAGAGCGGAATGAATGTTCCAGCCGATGCGATTGCAGCGGATCCGGCGTGGCCCCCAACCGTTCGGCAAACTCGGCTTGCATCCGGTCAAACTCGCGCGGGTCGGCCCCCTGAAAGGAATAGATCGACTGTTTCTTGTCCCCTACGACAAAGATCGTTCGCCGGTCGTTAGGGCGCGATCCGATGCCGCTGGTAAACTCCTGCGCCAGACGCGCAATGACTTGCCATTGTTCCGGGCTGGTATCCTGTGCCTCATCCAGCAGGATATGGTCTATGCCTCCATCCAAACGGAATAATACCCACGCGGCGACATCTCGACGTGTCAGCAGGTTGACCGCCTTCAGGATCAGATCATCAAAGTCTAGCCAACTGTGCCGCTGTTTGGCCTCCGCATAGGCGGCCAGAAACGCATGAGCAAAATCGTGCAGCGCGTGGGCTGCGTCGAGCGCGTCGAGGGCAACGCGCGTCTCCCTTGCTGTTTCGACCCGGCGCATCCACTCATGTAGTGGTGCAGCAGTATCGCCAAGCGCCTGTGTGGTTTTCTTGGTCGGGAAGTCCTGACGTGTGCCAATCTTGGCGGCAAAGGGCGGATCGGTTCCCTTGCCTGACAGAAAAACTCCCTCGAGGATCGGCAGTGCCGCCAAATCAAGCGTGTTGATCGCCGCCAGTTTGTCGGCATTTTTCTGATCGGTGGTCGTACCGGCCCGCAACGCAGGCAGCAGAGTGGCCAGAATTTCCTGTTCGCCACCCAGATAGACAGAATCGCGCAGCCAGTCTCGGGTTTGGTGGTCGCGTAGGCCCAGTACACGACGAAGCCCCGCGTCGGTCCATTTATGCTGGAACAGGCTCTGTTTTCCAGCAATCTCCTGTGCCAAATCGGCGATACTATCACCGCTATAGTGTCGCGCCACGGCTGCCAGCTTGTCGGCCTCCGGCCCGGCGGCGATCCCTTCAACGATTTCCGCCCGCAACAAGGCTGCCGCGCGATCTTCCATCTCGGAGAAATTCGGGCTGACACCGGCCTCTAGTGGAAAACGACGCAAAAGGCCCGCACAGAACGAGTGGATGGTCTGGATTTTCAATCCGCCCGGCGTTTCGACTGCCATGGCGAACAGACGCCGCGCATTGCGCAGCGCCTCGTCTGGCAGTGGCCCATCCAACCCGAGGTCATTCAGCTCGGTGGTTAGCTGGGCATCCCCCAGCATCGCCCATTTCCCCAAACGTCGAAACAGTCGGTTTTGCATCTCGCTTGCGGCGGCCTTGGTGTAGGTCAGACATAGGATATGCTGCGGATCGACACCATCCAGCAATAGCCGCGCCACGCGGTCGGTCAGTACCTTGGTTTTGCCCGATCCAGCGTTGGCCGCCAACCAAGTAGATCGGTCAGGCCGGGCGGCAGCGATCTGGCGCTGTGTAGCGGCGTCGCGTGTCATTTTCCCACCTTTGTTGGCTGTGCCTCGTCGGTACTGTCCCATTCGCCGAACCGGGCGAGCTGATCATAATCGCCGGGATCGCGGGTGCGCTGCATTGCCCGCCGCGAGGTATATCCCATATCCACATTTTGGTAGGCTGCGATCAGCGCGGTCAGCTCTGCCCATACTTCACTCGTCGGGGTGTCGTCCAATGGCGCGGGTTCGATCCTGCCACCACTGCCGAGCCCGATATAGGCTGCATTGGTGACCCGAGCAGGCGCAATTTTGCCAAACCCGGCAATTTCGGCCATCGCCGCTTCGAGCAGAAGTTGTTTGTCGAAAAATTTCTGCTCTTTTGGCCCCGGCGGTGCGCCGGTCTTGTAATCATAGATATGCAGGTTGCCAGATGGGTCGATGTCGATCCGGTCTGCTGCCGCCACCAGAGAAAAATCCAATACTTCAATGCGCGCCTCGCTGCGCTCTTCGAACGCGGCCGGGTATGCGGATTTACGACGATCAAGCTCCGACTGAACAAACCAATGTGCAACCCGCCCCAACCGCGCCAGCCACATCGCGCGCGCCTCGGCCCAAGGCACGTTTTCGATCAGATGCGCTTCGGCGATCTGCATCAGGCGGGCAGCGGTGCACAGGTGGTCATCATCGCGGGTTTCACGAATGAAATCCTCCAGCACTTTGTGCAGGACAATCCCGCGCAACAATGCATCGGGCACCTTCATCAGCGGATCCAAGGGCCGAAGCCGAAGTACGTGGCGCGCATAGATCGCATAGGGGTCGCGTATCAGGCGCTTTATCTCGGTCACTGACAGGCGGTTTGGCCGCTGAGCCAAGGGTGGGCAGGGCGCGGGGCGCGGGGCTGACTCGGTTTTGGGTGCGTCTTCCAACATCGCGGCACGTCGTAGCCATATCGCACCGCGCTCGCGCATGCCGGCAAGGGCCGCTTGCCCCCCTTGATCCGGCAGCCCGTTCAGCAAGTTCTGAAGCCGGTTCATCCAACGCGATACAACGGTTTCAGCCTCGGCGCTGCGCACGGATCGTGTCAGCCAGACTTCGCGTGCGGCAACGGCCTGCTGAAAATCATGTGCGGCCAGCCCGATGCGCCGTTCGGGCAGCAACAGACCCGCCTGATTGCGTAACGCGCGGTTCAGCCAAGGATCAGGTTTGGGTGCTTCAGGCCAGCTGCCTTCGTTCAGGCCCGCGAGGATCAGCAGCTCTGCCCCTTGAACGCGTGCCTCCAACGTGCCCCAGATCAGAATATCTGGATGCGCATTGTCAGGATTACGCACCTCCTCGCGCGATAGAAGCGCCTGCACCAGTGCGGCATAATCAGTGGCGCGCATGTCGCCGCCATGTTCCGCCTCGTCACGCAGTTCGTGCATCGTCTCACGTGCCTTGCGCCCATCTTCTTCTGACCAGAGCGCACCGGGTGGTGCGTTACGACATCCCCCGGCGATCGCCTCGGCGGTCGACAAATGCTCCGCAATATGGCTGGTCAGGGGGCTTTCTGCTGCGGCGCTGTCTCTGCCACACAGATGCGTGGCCAGCCAGTTGCCCCATTCCGGCGCCATCTCGTGGTCTTGCGTCGCGGCCCACGCCATGACGTCCTTGGCCTCTGGGTAGGGCGGCCCATGACGGCGTAGACGCAGTTCGAGTTCGCGTGTCAGAAGCAGATGCGCCCCGCGATCACTGCCCGAATGTGTCATCGGGTGCTTGAGGATCGTCAGCAGCGCCTCGGCGGTTAGCCGGGTCTCAAAGAGCGCCGCCACATGCCGCAAAAGCCGTCCCGGTGGTGTTCGATGTAATGGCAGGCCGGCGCTGTCATCCGGCAGGATGCCCCATCGGTCCATCGCTGCCGTAACCTGCCGTGTCAGCGTCCGGTCCGGCGTGATCAGCGCCGCAGTTTGCCCGTCCTCGGCAGCCTGTCGCAACCGCATCGCAATCGCCAGCGCCTCTTGTCGCTGCGATGGGGCCTCAACAAGTGTCACGTCCTGCATTGCTCCGGCCAGATCGCGCAGTTCTGGCCCATCCTCGCGCCACGCATCTGTCATCGGGGCAGGACGCAAAGCCAGTGATATGGCACGGTTGCGGGCAATGTTGGCCGGAGGTGTGTCAGTCCATCGGGCCACTTGATCCGGCTGCAAGCCCAAGGCGCTGCGCAGCGCGTGATAACGATACTGGGGATGGTCTTCGGACAGCATCGGATCCGTCAATCCACCCCACGCCGCATCGGGCATATCGTAATCATACCCCGGCAGGATCAACGCCCCTTGTGGTAGATGCGCCACCGCCTGCATCAATAGTTGCGTGGTGCCGCGCGACCCGGTGGAGCCCGCGACCAACACAGGATGCGCGGGCGGGTTCATCTGCCATTGTGCGATTACCGTCTCGACGGCGCGTCGCTGGCGCGAGGCGGCATCGGGCTGCGCGTCCGCACCGGTAAACTCGCGCACGATATTAAGAAAGCTGCGGATACGTTCCCAATGACCGGACTGGTCGCTGACATCGAGCGCATCAATCACCTCGGGCGCGACACCTTCGCCCTGCATCTCGTCCATCAGCGCAGCGAGGCTGTCAGCCAGATCATAGAGCGCACTCCGTGGCGCCAGATCGGGCTGTTGGTCCAACAGTCGAGCGATCAACTGGATCAGTTCTAGCCGTCGGCGTAGGTCAGGGACCGGCGGCGGCAGGTCGGTCAGCGCCGCGTTCATCCCAATATCGGTGACAAGCGATATACGCGGCAGCAGACGTGGCGGCCCGGCGTCCCAGATTGCACGAACGCGTCGTGCCATGCGCCGTGTGTTCACGATCAGCAGAACTTGCGCCAACGCTTCGGGCGGCTGGCCCGCCAACCGCTGATCGATCCCTTTGATCAGCTCGGTTGGAAAATCGACGCCGGGCGGCAGCGCATAGAGGCGCGGATGAGACTGCGGCTCAAACATCTGCATTGCGTAGCATATCTTCGGCCAGCGCGATGCCCGCCGGGTGACCCACGTCACACCAGTGTCCATCATATGGCAGGCCATAAAGGCGGCCAGCTTTGATCATCCGATCCCATAGCAGGTTCAGCGAGAACACGTCATCTGGGATGTGTGCCAACAGATCGGATTTAAGGATTTGCGCGCCAGTATAAACCAGACCCGGCCCACGGGTCGCGCGGCCCTGATTATCCAGTTCGAAATCACCCGCTCCTGCGTGGCCGATGGCGCGGGTCGGAGACACACACAGCAGAAGGGCATCCATCCTGTCAGGGTCCCACTTTGACGCCAATGCAACGAGCGGATTAGGTCCAGCCCAGACGGCATCTGTGTTCATGGTAAAGAGCGGCCCCGGTCCGGTCAGCGGCAACGCCGCGCGCAGGCCGCCGCCAGTGTCCAACAGATCGGGCGATTCGTGCGATACCAGAATGTCAGACTCTGCGACATGCGCGCGGATCTGATCCGCTTTGTAATGGGCATTCACCACGATCCGATCCAGATCGGCTGCCCGCACTTGGGCCAGCGCATGATCGATCAACGCCTTGCCTGCCACCTTGATCAGTGGTTTGGGCAGGTCATGGGTAAGCGCCCCCATTCGCGTACCAAAGCCCGCAGCAAATAGCATTACAGTGTCGGGACGCTGGCGCATTTTTCTCTCAGAAGGCTAAGGATTTCGGGGGTAAGAGCGGGCAACGCAGCCCGTACTAAGGGTGCGATTTCGGTCAGGGCAGGGTGTTCGAGGTCGTGCATCAGATGGTCCCATACGCGCGGCATGAGATCCAGATAATGTGGTTTTCCATCCCGCAGACACAGTCGTGCAAATACGCCGAGTATCCGCAAATTCCGTTGTGCGCCGAGAACGTGATAGGCGCGATCAAATGCAGTCGGGTCCGCCTCTGCATAGTCAATGTAGCGCCGGATCATCTGCGCGGCGATCCTGCGTGGGACGTCGCGGCGCGCGTCTTGTAACAAGGACACCAGATCATAGGCCGGATGGCCACACATGGCGTCTTGAAAATCCAACAGGCCGACCCGCGCAAGTCCGGTCCGCTCCGGCAGCCAGAGCAGATTCTCGGCGTGATAATCGCGCTGGATCAACACGTTTGTTTCGCCGACCTCAGTGCGCAGCGTGCGCATAATCGCGTCGTGAAAGGCGGCCCGCGCGGCGGCATCTGCATTGCCTGCGTGGCCGAGATACCAATCATAGGCAAGAGCGGCCATATCAGCCATCAGCCGTGCATCGTATGTCGCCAACGTCATAGGTGGGGGGTGTTGATGCAGTGCGATCAGCACGTCTGTTGCAGCTGCGTATAGCGTTGGCTCCAGCGTTGGTTCCGTGCGGACAATACGCGCGAATAACGCATCGCCCAGATCTTCGATCAGCAAGAACCCCGTGTCTGAATCGATATTCAATATACGCGGTGCGCTAAGCCCTAGATCGGTCAGATACCGTGCAATCGCAACAAAGGGGCCAGTGTCCTCTCCGCGTTCGGGTGGAGCATCCATCAGCACCGCGGTATCGCCCGTCGCGGCATGCGTCAGTCGCAGGTAGCGCCGGTTCGATGCATCACCGGCCAGCGGTGCTATCCGCGCGTCAGCCCAATCTGTTTGTGCGATAAAACTGCGCGCCGCCGCGTCGCGATCAGTCATCACAAAGTCCCGCCGTCAGAGCGGCCCAGCGCGGATCGGACCATGAAAAACTCAGAGATCGCTCTTGTGGCGCGCCGGGTGCGGACAATGTCAGGTGCAATGCGGACTCCGGCGCAAGATCGGCCAACCGGTCCGGCCATTCGATCAGGCAGATTGCCTCTTCCATTGCCTGCGTCAAACCCAGTTCGATGACTTCGCCCGCAGAGCTCAAACGATAGAGATCAGCGTGCCAGATTTCCGCCTGTTTGCCGGGATAGGTCTGTACCAGCGTATAGGTCGGGGACGGTACGTCTTCGGGCTGGTCAAGCAGCGACAGGATCATGCTGCGTGCAAAATGCGTCTTGCCTGCGCCGACATCGCCGGACAGCAGGATCACATCACCCGCACCCAGACGCGGGCCCAGACGCCTGGCGATGGCGCTGGTCACATCAGGGTCGTTTGCGTGGCAGATCAGGTTGGTCGAATGCATGTGCCGACACTACACGCGCCGCCGCGCCCTGCAACCGGGATCAGCCCGCTACAGCCCGAACAGGTGCTTCTTTGGCTGGTGACGTCAGGTTCAGGATCAACATACGCGCGCCGGCGGGCAACAATTCGACGCGATAAGATAGCATGCCTCGATCTGAAAGATCGGCAGACTTGCGCAATGGGGCATCCAGCGTTCTTTGCCGTAATGCGCGTTCGACCTTTGACCAAATCACAGGATCAGGCAAGGTTACCTCACACACCGCGATCAGATCGCGTACGCTCATGTCAGAAAAGCAGCTGTCAGGGTCGATTTTCAGTAGCTGACTACACGCCCTATTGCAGAATGACAGAACGTTGTTCGGGCCGATGATCATCACAGCCTCTGGCAGGCTATCGAGGGCAGACTGCCGCAGGTCCAGCTGAGATCGATAGCGACGGGCCAGCATGACCTCGGCGGTGATGTCTTCAAACAGAAACGCCACTGCGCCATCGGGGTGTGGTCGTCCTGTCACGCGGTAGGTCACATCGTTCGGCAGAGACCATGTTTCCTGATAGAGACCGCCCTGTGCGGATTCAATGATCGCGGTGATCTGTGCCCGCCAGGATGCGTAGCTGCGCGGTTCGGGCATAACCTGCCGGTTGCGCAGATTATCAAAGAACCCCATCAGCTCTGGCTGTCCACTGAGAAAGTCGACCGGCAGCGAGGTTAAATCGACCAGCGCGGGATTAAACAGTGCCAGTTGCCGGTTTTTATCGAATACGGCGAGGCCGATCGTCAGGTAGGCGAATGTCTTGGTCAGGGTTTGCACGAAATCGCGCTGCACAGTTTCGGCGCGGACCACTTTGGTGATCTCAGTGGCGTGGTGCATGACGTGGCTTTCATGCGCCGTCGAATGGACCTCGAACCATAGCGGCCCACTGGGTGGTCCGGCAGGCACAGAGAATCGCGTGCTGCTGCTGTGGCCCGGATCGGGCAACGGTACATTCATGCGCAACGCGCGCGGCTCGAACGTTTCGGCGCAGGCGGTGTTCCGCCACAGGATCACCCCATCCAGAGTGGTTTTCCAAGCAGGGTAGGGGGCTGCTTCCAGTGCTTCACGTAGCTCGCTCAGCCGGGCGTGTTCGGCGAGGATCGCATGCCGCCCGGCGGGGCAGACATGGGGCGGGTCACTGAGTGTGACCCGACTTGTCACGCCCTCGCGACAAATTTCCAATTGGGCGGTGTCATGGCTGTCTCGGCTAAGGGCAATCACTGGCACGCCGTCCTTTAGATCGTCCAGACGTGCGGGCAGATTGGCAAACCGACCCATCAGCCAGCGCCGCAGGTCTCCCCATTCGGGCAGGTCAGTTTCACTGCTCGGCAGGTGTCCGGCATCATGATCTATCATCAGTTCGCCTTCGAACAGATAATGCGCGCGGTTGAAACCGACGTCAGATCGTGATTGGTCGTGCGCGGGTGGCGTAATCAGAGTACCGATGAGCCACAGCATCGCATAGGACAGCGCCACTGCCATCAGGGCAAACCCAAACCATTCGATCACGGTATCTGGAATCACGCCAGGTGCCCCTCTCCTCGTTGCAGCGGTAGGGTTAAGTTTCGTCAATTTTGGTTAACTGGCAGTTAACCGTCAGGGGGTTGTCGGCGTATCAATGCTCAGGATGTGAACGGGATATTTTCACCCGTACCGATATGTCCTGCGTCCGAGGGTGCCATCAGCTGCGCCCGCGGCCATGCAACCTCGACAAACGCGCCGGTTCGTGGGGCAAAGGCCGGATCGGTCCGAAACGAGTCAGAGCCGTTTGCAAAACTCAGGACCGCACCTGACCGCTCTAGCAAAGTCTTGGCGATAAAGAGGCCAAGGCCCATCCCCTCGTATTCTGGGCGACGGGGGTCAAACCCGCGACCCCGTCGACGCATCAAGGGATCGCCAATACGCCCCAGAAGATGCGGTGGATAACCCTTGCCGTTATCCATGATGCGGATGGTGACAGTGTCCGCACTCCAGTCGCTCTCGATCCAGACGGTGTCTTGCGAAAAATCGACAGCGTTCTGGATCAGATTGCGCAGCCCGTGAATCATCTCGGGACGGCGCAGAATTATGGGCTGGTCAGACAATATGGCGCGGTTGGTCGCGCCGTGGTCAAAGAGTACTGTCTTGCCGCGCTCGGTATGAGGCTCTGCCGCCTCTTCGATCACGGCTGTCAAAGGTGCCGACCGCAGGTGCAAATCATCCTTGCCCGCACGCCCCATCGACCGCAGGATATCGCGGCATCGATCCGCTTGCTCGCGGATCAGCAAGGCATCTTCACGCGCTTCGCTGCCTTCTGGCAACTCATCTGCCAATTCAGACGAGGTCAGCTTGATCGTGGCCAGCGGTGTGCCTAGTTCATGCGCAGCGGCGGCGACCACACCACCCAGATCGGTCAGCTTTTGCTCCCGTGCCAGCGCCATCTGCGTTGCTTGCACGGCGTCTGACATCGCCTCCATTTCGGCCACCACCCAGCGTGAATACACCCCCAAAAAGATAACCGCGATCACGATTGCCGCCCAGTTGCCGAACAAAAAGAGGTCCGGCATGCTGATCACCACCTGTGAAGCCGTATGTAGTGGCAGATGATAGGTTGTCAGGACCGACACGATGGCGATTGCGGTGAGCCCTAGAAATATTGTCGACCGGGTGGACAAGGAAGAGGCCGACACGATCACTGGCCCGACAATCAGCATCGCGAACGGATTGTTCAGCCCCCCTGTGAGATACAGCATCAACCCCAATTGCAGCATGTCAAAGAGGACAACCAGAAGGTTTTCGGTTTCTGACAGACGCTTGGTGGCAGGAAAGACAAAAGCAGCGACCAGATTGGTAATCACCGACGCGCCGATCACCAGATAGCAAAGGCCGATCTCGAAATCGAGACCATAGAACCGCTGTGCGATCACCAGTGCCGCGACCTGACCGCAAACGGCCCACCAACGCAGGTAAATCAGGGTGCGAAGGCGAATCCAGTTACCACTGCTGCGGCCATGAATAGGTGGCGATGAAATGTTTGTCATCTGTGCTGTTTCGCCCTGTTGCCTGTCTGTGACAGCCTGATAGATGTCCCGCAACAGGGCAAGCCTGCTAAACCGACGAAAGGAAAGCATATGACCCGCACTTTTGCCATAGCATCCGCGTTGGCGGCGATCGGCCTGCTGGGCGCGATGTACTATTTGACGATCGGTCGCAGCGATGATCAGTTCGCGCAATGCCGCGCGTCGCAGGTTGCTGGCGGCGCTGGTGCTATTGGGGGTGATTTCACGCTGGTGGATGGAACAGGCCAGACCGTGACAGCGGCGCAGGTAATCGACCAGCCCGCGCTGATTTATTTCGGCTATACCTTTTGCCCCGATATCTGTCCCTTCGATGTGGCGCGCAACGCTGCCGCGGTTGAACTGCTCGAAGAGCAGGGGCATATCGTCAAGCCGGTTTTCATCACCGTTGATCCGCAGCGTGACACACCCGAGGTGGTCGCCGATTATACCGAAGCGATGCACCCCCGGATGCTGGGTCTGACAGGCAGCCCCGAACAGGTCCGGGCGGCAAGCAAAGCGTACCGTACCTATTATCAAGCCCAAGAGCCGCTGGCAGGTGAAGAGGATTATTACCTCGTCGACCACACCACCCTGACGTATCTGACATTACCCGAAGTCGGATTTGTCGAGTTTTTCCGTCGCGAGCTTAGCGCCGAGGACATGGCGCGCAAAGTGGGTTGCTTCGTCGACGCCGCAGACTGACCCAAAACGCCGTTGCAGTGTTTGACGCGTCTGACAGTGCGTTCTAAAGTTCACTACCAAAGACATGAAATCAGGGAACGGGCCGAATGGCGGATAGCGCACAAGAGATCGGCGAAGACAGGTCGCTGTTGCTGGTGGATGACGATGAGCCGTTCCTGAGACGGTTGGCCAAAGCCATGGAAAAGCGCGGCTTTGAAGTGGAAACTGCCCTGTCCGTCGCCGCCGGTCGGGCCATCGCGACGGCCCGCCCGCCCGCCTATGCGGTCTGCGACTTGCGGCTCGAGGATGGCAATGGGCTAGACGTGGTTGAAGTGATCCGCGAAAAACGCCCTGACAGTCGGGTGGTTGTGCTGACCGGTTACGGTGCCATTGCCACGGCCGTGGCTGCGGTCAAAATCGGCGCCACGGATTATCTGTCGAAACCTGCCGATGCGCGTGACATAACCAATGCGCTGCTGGCCACTGGTGATGAACTGCCACCGCCGCCCGAAAACCCTATGAGTGCAGATCGTGTGCGTTGGGAGCACATCCAGCGGGTGTATGAACTATGTGATCGAAACGTCAGTGAAACTGCCCGACGGCTGAATATGCATCGCAGAACGCTACAGCGGATACTGGCGAAACGTTCACCGCGATAGACACCCTTGCGGGCGTGCCTGCGGCGCGGGTATTTTTACAAGGAAAAGGGTTTGAGCGCTCAAATATCGTAGCGTTTGAGCACTTTGTCGACGATCAGGCCCGAGCCGAGCTTGACGCGGTTGGTCCGGCCATAATCGCGAAATCCCCGGCTTTGATAATAGATCACCCCGCCTTCATTATCGGCGCGAATTTCGGCGTTGATCCAGTCATATCCCAGCTCTTTGGCCGCCTCGGCGGTCGCGTTGAACAGTGTGGACCCAATGCCAAGCCCGGTGCGCCCGATCCGGACGAATGTGGCGATACCGCAGGCTTCGGGCGGAAGGTTGTCCTGGGGCTCGATGAACTGAAAACCGCAAAGCGTGCCGCCCTCCAACGCGACGTGCCATGCGGATTGATCTGGTGCGTAATCCATCATTTCTCGGATATAGGCGGCAGTGACCGGAAGGGTCATCGCGGTGGTGCCGCCGGCTGCGATGATGTCGTTCAGCAATTCGGCCAGCGGGCCTGCATCCAGCGTCGTCGCGCGGCGAATTGTGATCATCTAGTAACCTCAAGCAAGGCTTCAGTGCGGGCGGTATAGGCGGCACGCGCTTCCAAGGGGGGGCGCAGGAGGATTGTCAGGCCATCGATGAGGGCCGGGTTCGGTCGACCAAAGAAGCGGTCGGCCTCTACCATGTCAAATCCGGCGATTTGTGTGGCTTCCATCCATGCACTTATCTTGTCTGCTTTCTTGATCTGCTTCTTGACGGTGGCGGGTATGGCGGCAGGCAGGCCAAAGCGGATATGGATCGCTGCTGTCAATCTGGTGTCGAGGGCATCATATCCCGAACCTACCGCTGCCTTGACCGGTGAAATCATATCGCCGATCACATATTCCGGCGCGTCGTGTAGCAACGCGGCCAGCTGCCACTTGGCAGGGGTTCTGGGGTTGAGCCGGGTATAGAGCGTTTCGACTAGCAGCGAATGCTCGGCGACGGAATAGGCGTAGTCGCCCAGCGTCTGGCCATTCCAGCGCGCGACAAAGCTGAGGCCGTGGGCGATATCCTCGATCTCGATATCCACGGGCGTCGGGTCAAGCAGGTCGAGGCGGCGGCCAGAGAGCATCTTTTGCCAGGCGCGAGGTTGGGGCATGGTTGTCTCCTACGGGGTCGGGCCTGTCGTATCGGTGCGTTCATGCGATTGCAAAGCCTGCCGAAGTGCCGCCAAAAGCGAAGAGGCGTGATGTGCCGCGACAAAATTATAGCCCTTGTACCGGTCGGACTTGATGGCGCGGATTTGATCCAAATCCTTAACCTCGGTGAACCCGTCTTCCAGTGCAAATAGGCGCATGTCAGGATTGGACAGCAAACTCGCGCTGGGCGCGCAGGACATATCGCCGCCGTGATCCTCGTAGATCAGAACGGCACCATCGGCGATGGCACGCGCAGCGCCGATCAGTGCGGCGATTTCTGCGCCTTCGACGTCCAGCTTGATCAGTGCTGGGGTGCCGGGTGGCACCAGATCGTCGATTGTCAGTGTTTTAACGCTTTCGGTTCGGTCCGCAGCGCTGGGTTTGTCATCGCGCAACAAGCGGGCGGAGGCGTGGCTGTTGTGCGTGTTGAGAAAGGTCAATGTCCGACCGGAGCGGTCGTCGATGGCCGCGTGGTGCAGGGTAACGCCCGGCAGTTTGCCTGCGTTCTCCTTTAATCGGTCAAAGGTCTGTGCTGACGCTTCGACCGCGATCACGGCATCGAAATGTCCGGCGGCGCGCACAGTCCAATATCCACCATTGGCACCCAGATCACAAAAGAGCGGTGTATGCCCGCGCGCGGCGTGCATGATCACCGCGACTTCGGGTTCGTAGTGGGTATGAAAGAGGCCGAAGCGCGTCCAGTAACCATCATTCAGATAAATCTTGTAGGGGGCACCGCCCGGAACAGTTAACCAAACGGCCCGCCGCGCGCCAAAAAGTCGGCCCAGACCCCGCGCAAATACACCGTACCCAGCACGCCAACCCATCAGTTTTACCAACCGAAACAGGACCATCAGTAACGTGAATTGCAGGCGTGCCAGCGGGTCGGAATAGCGCAGATTGCGATCATTTGGCATGGAAGGGCCCGAGTTGGTTAAGAACAGTTTTCCCTGCCTAATCTGTTTCTAGAACAAGTTGAAACACAACTTGGTTTCGATAGGTATCAGGGACGCGGTGCGCACGGACCAACGTCCGGATAAAGAGGTAGAAACATCCCTGCATTGCCGAAACGCTGTCCGAGTGCTATTTGCGCTGCAAACCGATATTCAAGGAGTTGCCACATGGCAAAAGATTACGTCGTCAAGGACATTGCGCTTGCAGCATATGGTCGTAAGGAGCTGGATATCGCCGAAACCGAAATGCCGGGGCTGATGTCCCTGCGCGAGGAATTCGGTGAGAGCAAACCGCTCAAGGGCGCGCGCATCGTTGGCAGCCTGCACATGACCATCCAGACAGCAGTCCTGATCGAGACGCTGAACGCGTTGGGTGCCGATGTGCGCTGGGCATCGTGCAATATCTTCTCGACTCAGGACCATGCGGCTGCAGCCATCGCCGAAGGTGGAACGCCGGTCTTTGCGGTCAAGGGTCAGACGTTGGTCGAGCATTGGGATTACCTCGACAAGTCTTTCATGTTCCCTGAGGGCGCGAACATGATCCTCGACGACGGCGGCGATGCGACCCTCTATGTCCTACTGGGCGCGCGTGTTGAGGCCGGCGAGACAGGCCTGATTGAAACGCCCACATCCGAAGAAGAAGAAGCGATTTTCGCTCAGATCAAAAAGCGCATGGCCGAAACTCCCGGCTGGTTCACCAAGACCCGCGATGCGATCCAAGGCGTGTCGGAAGAAACCACCACTGGCGTTCACCGTCTTTATGATCTGCACAAGAAGGGCCAACTGCCCTTCCCGGCGATCAACGTGAATGATTCTGTTACCAAGTCGAAGTTCGATAACAAATACGGCTGCAAGGAGTCGCTGGTTGACGGTATTCGCCGTGCCACTGACACGATGATGGCGGGCAAGGTTGCCGTCGTCATGGGCTACGGCGATGTGGGCAAAGGGTCTGCTGCGTCGCTTCGTGGTGCTGGTGCCCGCGTGAAAGTCACCGAAGTTGATCCGATCTGTGCGCTTCAGGCGGCGATGGACGGGTTCGAGGTGGTGCTGCTCGAGGATGTGCTGTCGAGCGCAGACATCTTTATCACCACCACTGGCAACAAGGACGTGATCCGCATCGAGCACATGCGCGAGATGAAGGATATGGCGATCGTCGGCAACATTGGCCATTTCGACAACGAAATTCAGGTGGCCAGCCTGAAAAACCACAAATGGACCAACATCAAGGAACAGGTGGACATGATCGAAATGCCTTCGGGCAATCGTTTGATCCTGCTGTCCGAAGGTCGTTTGCTGAATCTCGGCAATGCCACGGGTCATCCGTCGTTTGTGATGTCTGCATCGTTCACAAACCAAGTTCTGGCCCAGATTGAGCTGTGGAAGAACGGCGATGACTATCAGCCCGGCGTCTATATCCTACCCAAGCATCTGGACGAAAAGGTTGCCCGGCTGCATCTGGATCGTATCGGCGTAAAGCTGACCGAAATGAGCAAAGAGCAGGCTGATTATATCGGCGTGCCCCAGAACGGGCCATTCAAGCCCGAGCATTACCGCTACTAAGACAAAAGACCCTGTTCCCGGTTCTGGGGGCAGGGTTCGATGCCCCGGCGCTGGTCAATCCCACCCGGCGTATTCCAGTCCTGCTTCGACGTCTTTATCGGCAATGAACAGAAACACGTCGCCGGTGCCCATGTGCCGCCAGAAGCTGGTCGGACACCATTGGCTTTGCCCGTCCGTCACGATGCGGCAGGCTGTGTCAGCCCCCGGATCGTTCCCATCTTCCCCCTCATCGGGCATTCCATCGCGCCAGTACTCGGCGTTTGCCCCTTCGAATGTATACTCCGGCTCCATATCCTGCGGCCAGCTACGGCCATATTCACCGGTCGCGGTCGCTGTGATCAAAACGCCGTTGCCGTTGTCGAATGTCGTGCGGGTCATGGAATTTAGCGCATCATCCGGCGCGACAGAAATGGTGCGGGCGCAGCGAAAATGCGTCGTCAGCGTGCCGTTCGAGACAATCCCGCACAGCCCGTCATCATCTGTTCTGTCCGGCCTGCTCAGCGCGGCGACAGATACCTCTTGGGGTGTCATAGCCGACTTGCGCGCCAGAGTGCGCAACGGGGTGGAAGGTGTGAACATCATCGCGCCATAGAGCGGGCGATACAGGCTGGCTGCATCATCCCCGCCCAGCGCGAAACGCGCCGTGCCGACCCGCCCCGTAGGCAGGCCGCGGGCACCGCTAAAGCTGACTTCGCATTCGGAATCCAGATGATTTATCCTGAGCGCAAGCGTACCGTACTGCATCTCGTACGCGTTGGTGCGTAGCTGTGGCGTTCCGCGTTCGGGCCAATCGAAGCTGTGGAATTCGTCATCTGCAAATCGCAGCCTGTCAATCAGCGGCGCGCTGGCATTGGTGCACGCATTGAGCACGGCCAGCGGGCTTAGCCGGTCCGGCATTACCGATGGCCCGATCCGGATTTGCCACAACGCAGCCTCGCCCACCGTGTAAAGGGTACGGGGCACCGGCGTGTCCTCGATCATTGCGGCGATCACATCGCCATGCAGGTCGAGCGATGTTTGCAATTCCAGCAGCCGCCTGACCTGTCCGATGTTGAGCTGGGGGGTGCGAGCCTCGCCAAAGCGCAGAGTGCCCTTTGGATGTACGATCCGCCCCCCGTGATTGCTGTCCAACGTGCCGCCCGCGCCCTCGCGACCCGCCATGAACACCAGCGCACAAGGACCGGCGCAGGTGTCGTTGGCGGCAACGGCCGTGGAAAACTGCCCCCCAAGCTGTTCGATGATTTCAATGGCCACCGCATAATCGCCACCCTCACTGTTCAGACAAATACGCGGAGAAGAGGGATAATCGCGCCGGTCGGTATTGCTAGCGAAATGCTCCAGCAAATTGCCTAACGCTGCCGCATCGCCGGTCTCGAGTGGTCCGTCGAGGCGCAGGTAGCATGACATTGCCGGGTCATCATATGAATCTACCTCTGCCGCGTGGCTGGTTCCGGCAAGCCCACCGCCAGTCAGAATAAGGATCCATGTGACGAAACGACGAGTGAGAACGCTGGAGGTCATTCAAGAAATCTCTATGTTTACAATACACTCGAACCCTAGGGAAAAGCCGCCGGTATTGTCAAATCCGCCGCTTCTGCTCACCGGGGAAATTCCCCGGGTTTTTCTCTTTGTGAAACCTCGTCAAATCAGTAACCTTCGGGACAAGCCACGAGGGCTATGGACTATTATTTGCGGGTTTAGCCGCCTTGAGGGAGAATGGACTAATGGGAAAGCGTGACGATCTGATTGCCAAATATGCTGACGACCTGCGCAACAAATGCGGGATGCAGCCGGATATGGACCTGCTGACCAAAGTAACAATCGGATGCGGTCCGGCGATTTACAATGCCGATGCTTCAACAGTGGCTGGTGGTCAGGCTCATGAGCTAGAAACCGTCAAGGACAACTTTCTGGTCAAGAAGCTGGGCCTCGCCGACAGTCCTGCGTTGATGGACGCAATCAATCAGGTGATTGAGACATATGGTCGTTCGGAGCGTAACAAGTATCGTGCGGTGATTTACTACATGCTGACCAAACACTTCGGCAAGGAATCGATTTACGGCTGATCACGCCTACCTCAATGAATGCCAGCGCCCGCCCTGATCCGGCGGGCGTTTGCAGTTTGGCGGGTGCGTTTGGCCCGCAATTTAGTTGATCTGAGCGCGGATGTGGCGCGTTCACACGGATATTTCGCAATGCTTTTCCGCTTTCGACGCATCCAGTGTCGTTATACATCCTGTCGCGTTCTGTGTGATCTATCATACCGTTTGTAAGAAGAGGCTTCTCAGCTAAAAGTGAGTGGTCTGCACCGAGGGCTGGTGTGATCTGAATTGGGTATTTCGACCCGGCCCAAGGCGAACATGGCAATTTTCGCCATAACCGACTATGTAGGAAGCTGGCAAACCCTCTGGGAAAGAACGGGTATGAACCACCTCAATTCTGATTTGCACACGACGCCAGAGCGCGAAGAAGCGGAAGATGCTCTTAGGCTGCTGCGCCGTTGGGCGGCGAGCGCAAGCCCCGAAGAGGTGGCTGATCTCGACCCCGCGATTGCAAGGTTGCTGCCTGCTGGCGCTGTGATGAATTACCCTGTTTTGTCGCGAGACTATCCCGAAGGGTTCACAGCAGACGATACCTATCGTGCTACCTTGCCGGACCTTCAGAACGGGCCAACGTCGTTAATCCGGGGGGCCAGACAGCATCTTCAGCATGTCGGCATATCCAATTTCCGGCTGCCAATCCGCTTTCACACGCGCCATGGGGGTGATCTGTCGCTTGAAACCTCAGTGACTGGTACGGTCAGCCTTGAGGCCGGCAAGAAGGGCATCAACATGTCCCGGATCATGCGCAGCTTCTACAAACACGCCGAGAAAACCTTTAGCTTTGAGGTGATCGAAGCGGCACTGGACGACTACATCAGCGATCTGGGCAGTCTGGATGCGCGTATCCAGATGCGATTTTCCTATCCGATGAAGGTGACGTCGCTGCGTTCGGGGCTTGAGGGCTTTCAATACTATGATTTCGCGCTCGAGCTGGTCGAAAAGGACGGCGTGCGGCGCAAATTCATGCATCTTGACTATGTTTATTCCTCTACCTGCCCCTGCTCGCTGGAACTGAGCGAACATGCCCGCCAGATGCGCGGGCAACTGGCCACACCGCATTCGCAGCGATCTGTCGCACGTATATCGGTCGAAATGGCCTGCAAGGACTGCCTGTGGTTTGAGGATCTGATCGAACACGCCCGTGCCGCGGTGCCGACCGAAACGCAAGTAATGGTAAAACGCGAGGACGAGCAGGCCTTTGCAGAACTGAACGCCGCGAACCCGATCTTTGTCGAGGACGCGGCCCGCCTGTTTTGCGAGCGACTGCTGAGCGATGCGCGCATCGGTGATTTTCGTGTCGTTGCCAGCCATCAGGAAAGTCTGCACAGCCATGACGCCGTCAGCATCCTGACTGAGGGCGGCACGTTTGCCGCCCAGAGCATTGACCCAAAGCTGTTCACCACGCTTTTTCATGTGGGCTGACGCCGCCCTGAGTTGATCAGAAACCGATCACTGCGCCCGAATGTTGGGCGTATTGCTGCCCCTCGCGCCTGCGAAGTGGCGATTGTCTGGCCGGGCTTAGGTTCTGTCGGATACTTGTTACGGAGATGCGTTAAACCATCAACAAGCACAGCGAATGAGGAAAGCCCGATGATACCCATGCACACAGCCGCGCAGATGTCCGTCGCCAGCCTTCGAATGACGAGTTACATGGTCGAGAGCCAGTTACGTATGGCGCATGTGCTGGCGACTGCCGCGATCACATCAAATCCGTTTGCAGCACCCGCGAATCTGCGCAAACAAATCGTGAGGCCGGTGGAAACCTCCGCCCCGGCACCAAAAGCCAAAGCTGACGCACCGGTGCGTGAGATTTCAAAACCTCAGCCGGCGGCGACGAACGCGGATGTCAGAACGGCACCCAAAGCAGGCACGCAACAACCCGAATCCAAAAGTAAAACAGCAGCGCCTGCATCGCGGTCGCGTGCCCCGTCAAAGCCACCCGCGATGCCCGCCCGTGCCAGTAAAGCGATTAGCAGTGGCACCGACCCTGTCAAACATACAGACGGCCAGATAAGTTAACCCAGCAGATCGGCGAGGCGGGCACAGATTGTCCTTGCGCGTCCGTTCTGTCCGGCTTCGACATATTGCAGGGCTCGCCGTAATGCTTCGGCGTTGCAAATAGGATCGAATGATTGATCCGGTGCAGCTGTGTCGCGGGGTCGGATCGTCAGGTAATTCACTCGATTGTCTGTCGCGCCAAAGCTGTATTTGTATGCCTCGTTGCCATGACAAAAATCGTAGATCTCGTAGCCATTCTCGATCGCCCAACGAATCGAATGGGTGTGAAGCAGATGACCGACATATGGCGCATCGGCATCTTCGCTACGCCCTGCCACGATAAAATGCACCCGGCGCATCTGGGGGTCCAGAATATGCCCCAACACTCCGAGCGGAGTTTCACCCCGCCGCAATATCGGCATGTAAAGCAACCCGAGCGACTGCGCAGCCCGGAGGATCTGGGCGTAATTGGCCGCCACTTTTTGTGCGGTTGCGGCCCCCTTTGACGGCACCCATTTGCTGACCCAGAACTCCAGCAGGTGGTGCAGCGCGTCTTCAAAATCGTCCGACCCGGCGTTGGTGATCTCTACCTCGCCCGTGTCGAGGTGATTGCGCATGAGGCGGCGCAGCTTCTGACGGGTGTTTCTGCTCAGCGATTCCTGCATGTAGGTTTCGAAATCCTGCGGCAAGGATACCTGCGGACATAGCAGGTTATCCGTCTCACCGCGATTGATGCGATATTCCGGCCACTGGACATCAAACAGATCGGTGCCGAACGCATCGGCAAATCGCCGCGCACGCCTCATTGATGCCTCATAGCGCAGAGAAAGCCGCGACCACGGCATGCCTTGCAGTGTATGTGCGATCAACGCAATCGTCTGGGCTTCATGCGCCGGGTCACAAAGGAATCCGGTGTATTCGCTCCATATCAGTCGCCCGCCGGCTTCGATTTCCGAGTGTAACTCGTTGTTGGCCCTGCTCCAGTGCACGCGGTACTTCAGTGGGAAAAAACCGACGTAATTGCCGCTGGCTTTCACACCCAGCACACGCCAACGATCCGGGTTTGCCGCGAATGCCTGCCGCAGCCATGCCCAAGACAGAAACACCGTGCCTTCAGGGTCAAGCACCTCTAGTGCCCGCCAATCACGCTCTAGCCGGTCAAATGCGGTGAGCGTGTCGATCACGTTGACCTGCATTTGGGCCACAGCAGAGACGGGCCGGAATGGCCCATCCGCGAGGGTTAGTTTAACGCGACGATGTTTCATGCGCGCAAGGGTTACGCGGCAAATCCGGCAATTTTAGGCCGCGTCAAAGGCAGAGTCAGAGCACGGCGATCGTTTCGGCCAGCGGTTTTGCTGCGCTGGGGTCAGCAGGCAGGAGTGGAGGCCGCAGGTTCAGCCAGCGTGCATCACCGGTTTGCTGTGCCTTCAGCGATTTTAGGCCGGGGATCAACCCGCCCGCCTGCACCGCGGCGCGGTGGGCATCGATTTTTGGGGCCAAAGAGGCCGCCCCGGCCTCGTCACCGGCGCGGACGAGGTCGTAAAGCGCCCGAATGCCTGCCATGTTAGAATTGCAGCTGGCCGAAATACAACCGCCACCGCCGACTGCCATGGCCCGCAACATCACGCTTTCAGAGCCGGGAAAGACAGAGATGCCCGGCGCGGATTCGATCACGCCAAGCGTGTTGTCCCAGTTCCCAGAGCTGTCCTTGTAGGCGACGACAACTTCGGGGAACGCCTCATTCAATCGTGCCGAAAGCGCAGGAGAGATGCCGATGCCAGTATTCTGCGGGATATTGTACAGGCAAATTTTCAGCGCGTCATTGCCGACCTTTTCGATCAGCGTGCTGAAATACCGATACATTCCTTCATCCGGTGCGGCGACGAAAAAGAATGGCGGCAGCGTCATAACCGCCTTGCACCCCAGATCAACGGCGTGACGGCTCAGCGCAACGGTTTCTTCCAGATTGCACAACCCGGTGCCGGGCATCAGTTGATCGGCCTGCGCAGTACCGCTTTCTACCAATCGCTCCAGTACGTGCATGCGCTCGCTCACACCGTGGCTCAGGGCTTCGCTGGTGGTACCAAAGGGCGACAGGTAGTGCGCGCCTTTGGCCAGACATTCCGCCGCGTGGGCGAGATACAGATCATAGGCGATGCTGAAATCGTCGTTGTAGGGTGTGAGAAGCGGGGTAATGACCCCCGTGAACCGATCCGTCATGCTGGCTCCTTTGCCAAATGTATGTGTACTAATATCCGCGCTCTGGGTTGACCATATTGCGCAATGTCTCGCCTTTGCGCCAACGTTCCAGATTTTTCAGGAAGAGCTCGAACGACGCCTCGTTCCAGCCCTCATAGACAGCCGAACAATGCGGCGACACGATCACATTGTCCAATCCCCAGATTGGATGGTCAGCGGGCAACGGTTCCGGCTCGAATACATCAAGCGCGGCCGCAGCAATGGCGCCACCACGGATCGCGTTGACCAACGCATCGCCGTCTACCACCCCGCCGCGCGAAACATCGACCAGAATCGCACTGGGCTTCATCGCGGCAAACGTTTGCGCGCCGATCAGGCCACGCGTTGCCGGTAGCAAAGGAACACAGACAATCACAAAGTCCGCACGCGGCATCAGATCCAGCAAGGCATCGCTCGGATGCACCTCGTCGACGTTTTCCATGTCCGTGGGACGTGCGCGGGTGCCGATGACATGCATACCAAACGCTTTGGCGCGGGCTGCTACTGCCTGCCCGGTATGTCCCAAACCGACAATCAGCATCGTCTTGACGGCTAAAGGCTGCATCAGGCGGCTGCCATCCCATCGGCATGCGGCCTGATCGGCGGCAAGGCCGGGGATGTCCAGGGTGAAGTGCAAAATCGTGCCAAACACGTATTCCGCCATCATCGCCGAGGCGACACCAGATGAGTTCGTGACCGTCACGCGGTTGGTATCCCAACTCCGCAAATGATCGACGCCAGACCCGCCAACGGCGATCCATTTTGGTCCGCCCGGTCCGGTCACGGCCTCTCGGGGGAAGCCCTGACGCCCGGCAAAGCAAATACCGTAAACGATGTCGGGTCGGAAATCGGAAATCATGGCGGGAAGTGCTTCGTAGCTCTCGCAAGTGGCAACCGTGGTATCCGGCGCCGCCTCAGCCAGACGTTTTGCCATCGTGGCGGTGGTGCTGTTGTGGATCAGGATGCGGGGTGTGTCGGTCATAGGTTTTCCGGTGCAGAATGTAACAGGTTTGTCAGGTCGCAAAACGGTACGTCTTGCTCCAGCAGACGGTCTCGCATCGCCCAGATCGCATGGCGGCGCGACGAATCGAGTGTGCCCGCCATGCTGTGAAATTTCGCCTCAACTTCGGCATCTTCCATCCATGCCTCTGGTCCGCCACGCGCATGCACATCGCCGGATTGGATAACGCGCCCATCCTTGAGCGTGACATCAAGATCAGACCAACGCCCGAGAGGAAAGCGGTCGGAATGGCGTGGGTCTTCGACCACCGATATACGCGGCATCGTCGCGATCACATCAGGGTCGCTCAACCCCGCACCCGAGATATGTTCGGCCCCGACGTGCCCATGCACCATCAGCGCGGCCAGATTGAACCGCAGACCATATTGCGCCTGTGACGTGGATCTGGGCACACCGTCGAACAGCCGCGCAGATTCAGCAAAGGTTCGCACGGTGACAGATTGCATGTTCTCGGCGGTGACGCCCTCGGTCTTGATCAGGTGGTTCAGTGCATCCATGGCGGCATGCGCCCAACGGCAGACCGGATAAGGTTTGATATAGTTCAGACCCACCGTCCATGTCTCGCCCAGATCGGCCCAGTGTTGCGCTGCCTCCGGCGCCTCGACGGTAATCGCAGGCGCGCCGGTAAAGCCGCGCTGCGCCATCAGCGTGGCCGTTGATCCGACCAATGCCCCCATCCCCGATCCATCATGCAACATCGTGGGATTGTCGATTTCGCGCATCATCTGGCTGCGTGGACCATGATATTCTGCTATGCCCAGCGCCTGCCGCAATACCTCTGGGCGGTCGCCCGACAGGCGGCACCCCAATGCGGCCACCCCCAACGCATTCCATGCGCCCGAGGTGTGATAGTCCGAGACGCTTGCATGCAGCGCGATGCCCGCACGCGCAGCCACTTCATAGGACATGGCCAGCGCGGTCAGCGCGTCACGCCCGGTCAGACCGGGCGCATGTTCGGCAAAGGCCAGCAGCGCGGGAACCACGGCACAACCGATATGCCCCTTGGTCGGGTTGTATCCGTCGTGACCATCCAGATTGTCGATCTGCGTCGCCAATGCCCAACCCGCGCCGGGAATACTGACCCGTCGTCCGTCGAACAGCATCGTCGCGGCATATTCGCCACGGCTGGCGGAATGGAAATCGACCGCGAAATCACGGGCGATGCGCCCGGCCTCCAACGGCACAGCGCCTGCCGCGACACCCAGCGTGTCGATCAGCAAAGTCGCGCAATGGTACAGCGCGTCCTCCGGCACGACTAGGGTAGGTGACAGCACGAAATCCGCGATAGCGGCGAAACGCGCATCATTCGGCGCGGACATAGATTGAGGTCTTTCATTCATGGCAGGCCTTTCCGGCGGAGGCAAAGCAGCGCCTGCCTCTGACCCTGTGATAGGGTAGCGACCATTGCCTCGTCAAATACGACCTAAGCTGTCGCAGCCGGAACAGGTGTCACACGGCGTCGAGCGCCTGCATCACATCCGCGATCAGATCATCCGCGTCCTCGATCCCCAGTGAAAACCGTACGAGGCCGGGCGAAATTCCCAATGCCGCACGCTGTTCTTCGCTCAGTCTTTGATGCGTGGTCGTCGCGGGATGGGTGATGATGGATTTCGCATCACCCAGATTGTTCGAGATCAGCACGATATTGAGCGCGTTCAGAAACCGGAATGCCCCGGTCTGACCACCTGCGATCTCTAGCGAGACAACTGTACCACCCTTGCCCATCTGTTCGCGTACCAATGCTGCTTGGGGGTGGGTGGCATGGCCGGGATAGATCACGCGGCTCAGCTTGGCATGTCCTTGCAACGCGTCGGCCATGGCCAGTGCCGATGCCGCCTGCGCACGCACGCGCAGATCAATCGTCTCCAACCCCTTTAGCATCACCCAGGCGGTGAATGGTGACATCGAACCGCCGGTATGCTTCATGTACGGCTCTAGCGTCTTGCGAATGAAATCACGAGTGCCGAGAATCACACCGCCCAGCGCGCGACCCTGTCCGTCGATATGCTTGGTCGCGGAATAGATGACGACATCCGCGCCCTGCTCTATCGCACGAGAAAACACCGGCGTGGCAAAAACATTATCCACCACCACCGTCGCACCGACCGCATGGGCCAACTCGGACACCGTTCGAATGTCGATGACTTCGAGAGTAGGATTGGCAACAGTTTCAAAAAATACGGCCTTCGTGCCTTCGCGAATTGCGGCGCGCCACTGTTCAGTATCGGTGCCGTCGACAAATGTGACCTCGACACCGAACCGCGTCAGAATTTCATCAAGCACATAGAGGCACGACCCAAAGAGCGCCCGCGCCGCAACCACATGATCGCCTGCGCGTAGCATCGAGATCAGCGCGCCGCTGACTGCGGCCATACCTGATGCAGTGGCAAAGGCATCTTCTGCGCCCTCTAGCGCGGCAATGCGTTTTTCGAACATTGCCACGGTCGGATTGCCGTAGCGGGCATAGATATACTCATCCGGTCCGGTCTCGATGAACCTCGCCTCGGCCGCCTCTGCGGTGTCATAGACAAACCCCTGAGTGAGAAAGATCGCTTCGCTCACCTCGCCCCATTGGCTGCGTTGGGTGCCGCCATGCACCAATTTGGTGCGTGTGTTCCATTCTTTTTCCATTTCGACCTCCGGGACTGTCGTCCACAAAAAAACCCCCGTGCCGGTCAAGCATCAGGGGGTCCCCGTTCCTGACCTTTTAGCAGAATATTTAACGTGGCCCGCAATCCGGTAACAAATCGCCACGAGGTCACCTTTAGCGCCCACCTCTCGGTGCGTCAATAAATCTGTGACCAAAGGGCACTGTCACGCAGGTGTAACCACAGCTTCATTTACATGTCGCATCATTCCATCACGCCCAGGACAACAGATGTAGTGTGAGAAACGCGATGCCGCTGATTCAGGTAAATGCCACACCGCAGGGCCCCTGTCTGGGCGGCACATCCCGGCCTCTGGTACCCGTATTGTGCAATGCTTTGCGACAGCCCGGCCCGGTCATGATTATGGTACATGGATTCAAGTTCCAGCCCGATCATCCCACTTGCTGTCCACACCGGCATATTCTGTCACTTGATCCCCGCGTTCAGTGCCGCAAGGCAATCAGTTGGCCCCGTGCGCTGGGCATCGGGCAGGGTGCCAAGGATGAAGGACTGGGGATAGCGTTCGGCTGGTCGGCGCGTGGGACAATCTGGCAAGCGTACAGCCAAGCCGCCCTTGCTGGGCGCGCGCTGGCTGACCTGCTGAAGGCAATTCATCGTATCGACCCGAATCGCCCTGTGCATGTGTTGGCCCATTCACTGGGCGCGCGGGTCGCACTACGGGCACTGGGGACACCGGGCCTGCCGCCGACAGCGGTTCAGCGAGTGATTCTGCTGTCAGCGGCCGAATTCAGCATCGAAGCTGACCGTGCGCTGAACAGTGATGCCGGACGCAACACCGAATTCATTAGCATCACCAGTCGCGAAAACGATCTGTTCGATTTCTTGCTGGAACGGTTGATCAGAGCACCCCGACAAGGCGACCGCGCGCTGGGTTTCGGCCTACCGCCGGGGGCAAACACACTGAACCTGCAACTGGATAATCTGCAAACGGGTGTTGCGTTACGCCGGGTGGGGATTCCCATTGGGGCAGCTCGGGCACGCATCTGTCATTGGTCGACCTATCTCCAACCCGGCGTGTTCGACTTCTACCGCGCCATTCTGCGCGAACCCCATGTGTGGCCGTTGATCCGGCTAAAGGGCTTGGCGCCTGACGAGGCAGAGCCTCGCTGGGCGCGATTGCGCCGGTGGGAGATGCCGGAAATGCCCTTGCCAATGGGACGAAAAGCATCATCCTGACGGTTGAAACCGTTCAGGAGTGCGCCCGTATGACCCGTCCGATTGACCTATACTTCTGGCCCACACCAAACGGCTGGAAAATATCCATTGCGTTGGAAGAGATGGGCCTGCCCTACACCACCCACCTGATAAACATCACAGAAGGTGCGCAGTTCGACCCCGCGTTTCTGGCCATATCACCCAACAACAAGATGCCCGCGATCACCGATCCGGATGGCCCGGATGGTGCGCCCATCAGCCTGTTCGAAAGTGGCGCGATCCTGCAATATCTGGCGCGCAAGACTGGCCAGTTCTGCGGTCAGACCGAAGCAGAGCGGATTGCGGTTGATCAGTGGTTGATGTGGCAGATGGGTGGGTTGGGGCCGATGGCGGGGCAGGCGCATCATTTCCTCAAATACGCCCCGGCAATGGATCCGCCGCAGGACCTGCCATACGCCAAGGATCGCTACCGCTCAGAAACCGCGCGGCTCTACCGGGTATTGAATACGCAACTGGGCCAGAACGAATTCGTCGCTGGCGGTTTCTATTCCATCGCGGACATGGCGATCTGGCCTTGGGCATCTCTGTGGGAAGGTCAGCAACAGACCCTAGAGGATAAGCCACATCTGGCGCGCTGGCTGGACACGGTCGGGGCACGCAGAGGGGTCAAGACCGGTCGCGCCTTGCATGCCGATCTGCGCGGCGACTTGCGTGACGACAAGGCCTCACATTCGGTGCTGTTCCGGCGTGACTGATGGCGCAGCCCCGCTCAGGCGCGGGGCGCGGTGTCGTCATCCTCATCAAGACCGTGATCTTTGAAAACCTTCCCTTGGGTGATGAAGAACACGAAAATCGCCGCTGTCAGGCCGAATGTCTTGAAATAGACCCATGTTTCTTCTGACTGAGTGCGCCAGATCACCTCATTCAGCACGGCCAGCCCGAGAAAGAAGATCATCAACCGCCGGGTCAGGATCATCCAGCCTTCGTCCGTCAGGGGCATCAGGCCTTCCATCAACGATTGCAGGTAGGACTGTCCACGCATCAACCCCAGACCAAGCGTACCGCCGAACAGCAGATAAATGATGGTCGGCTTCATCTTAAAGAATGTTGGGTCGTTGAACCAAACGCTGAGCCCACCAAAGACCACGATCAGCACTGCCGTCACGATCTGCATCTTCGATATATGGCCGGTTAGCTTCCACAGTAATGCGATGGACAACAAGAAGACGGGAATGAACCCGGCAGTAACCACGACAAAGCCCGCATATTCGATGCCTCCGATGTCAAAAACGCGGTCCTTGAGCCACAGGTATGCCAGGAAGAACCCCAGGATCGGGCCGAATTCCAGTGCGGATTTCATTCCGCCATTGATTTCTTTACCTGCCATTTCGCTCTCTTCCTTTGGGGCTTACCCGCCCATTTCAACAATTACCGCGCCAAGCGCAATCAAGGTCATCAACGCAATGCGCCGTGGTCCTACGGTTTCTTTCAGGACCAGCCAGCCAATCAGCGCGGCAAAGACAGTCGACGTTTCCCGCAACACTGCGGCCTCTCCGACCTTGTCCAACCGTGTCGCCAGCATGATCGACCCGAACGACATGAACGCGACCACACCACCGATCACCCCGCGCAACATCAGCGGCCCCGGTGCGGGGGGTGTATCCATCCTGCGCCAGCGTCGATAGGCATATATGGGGATCACCAGCCCGTCGAAAAAGAAGAACCACGCCAGAAAGGTGAACGGGTTCGCCGTGGCCCGGATACCGTAGGCGTCATAGGTCGTATAGAGCGCGACCAGAAGCCCGGTAAGTACCGCCAAACCCAGTGCCACATGCAAAGTGTCGCGCGCGGCCACCAGAAAGATTAGGTTATAGACCGCCAGACCGAATATTCCCGCCAGCAGGACGGCGACACCCATCCATTGCACCGCCGTGAACACCTCGCCGAAAATCAGATAAGCCCCGATAACGGCAAAGAGCGGCCCGGTCCCGCGCACCACAGGATAGACGACCGTATAGGCACCCTTGGTATAGGCCTGTGCCTGAAGGATTTTGTAAACCGTGTGGATCGCCCACGCGACGGCAAAAATCCCCCACATATGCGGTTCGGGAAAGGGAACGACAAAAAATGCAAACGGCGCTGCCATAACCGCATAAGAGATGTCGACAGCACCCCGCGTCAGCCACGGATCGTGCCGTCCTTTTTGCAACGCGCCAAAAATCGCGTGAAGTAACGCCGCCAAGAGCGCCAGATAAAGCGCAAGCTGATGCCCGGCCTCCGTGCCCTCCAGCGATATCAGCCATTCACTCATTTGCTGACCCTCGCCGGGAACCACGGACCGACCGTGCGCGTTGTTTTTTGAATGGCGGTGTTGGCACGGTCGTTGAACAGGGGCCTGAATTGAATTCGATCATTGATGAATTATCCGGCGGTTTTGCAGCAGTCACACCACTGATTGCAGCGACGCGACTGATCGCGGCTGTTTTCCTAGGCGGGATGATTGGGATAGAGCGCGAGCATCGTGGCAAGCCCGCCGGTTTGCGCACGCATATGTTGATCTCGATGGCTGCGTGCCTGTTCATCATCGTTAGCCAGCAATTGGCCAGCATGCCGTTTGGGGCGAGCGACGCCCTTCGGGTCGATCCGCTGCGTCTGATCGAGGCGGTAACGGCTGGGGTCGCTTTCCTCGCTGCGGGGATCATCTTTACCTCAGGCAACAAGGTCCGCAACACCACTACGGGTGCGTCGATGTGGTTGGCCGGGGGGATCGGTCTGGCCTGTGGATCAGGGCAGATGCCTCTGGCGGCCATGGCGACGGGGATCGTGCTGGTCGTACTTATGGTTTTACGGCAGGCAGAGCGTTGGATGGGCACACATGATGACAACTGATTACCGTTCTATCCCGGTTAACGCAGCAGCGAAATCCTCGGGATCGAATGGCGCCAGATCATCAATCTGCTCGCCCACGCCGATGGCATGGATTGGCAGGCCAAACTTGTCTGCCAACGCGACCAGAACGCCGCCCTTGGCGGTCCCGTCCAGCTTGGTCATCACCAGACCGGATACATCGGCCAGCTTTTGAAACGTGGCCACCTGACTTAGCGCGTTCTGACCCGTCGTGGCATCCAGCACCAAAAGCGTGTTGTGCGGTGCACTCGGATCTTTCTTGCGAATGACACGCACGATTTTGGACAGTTCTTCCATCAGATCGGCGCGGTTCTGCAATCGCCCGGCGGTGTCAATCATCAGCAAATCGGCTCCATCAGCCTGCGCCTGTCCCATCGCATCGAACGCCAGACTGGCGGGGTCGGACCCTTCGGGCGCGGTTAGAACGGGCACACCTGCGCGATCCCCCCAAACCTGCAACTGTTCGACCGCAGCGGCGCGGAACGTATCGCCTGCGGCGATCACCACTTTCTTGCCCGCCGCGCGGAACTGGCTGGCCAGCTTGCCGATTGTCGTTGTCTTGCCCGACCCGTTAACACCAACCACCAGCACGACCTGCGGCGTTTTTGAATACAACGGCAAGGGGCGCGCGACCGGCTCCATGATGCGCGCAATTTCCTGCGCCAGCAATTCCTTGATCTCTTGTGTGGACAGCCGTTTGCCCATGCGTCCTTCGGCAAGGTTCGCGGTGACGCGCAGGGCGGTATCCACACCCATGTCCGCGGTGATGAGCAGCTCTTCGAGCTGTTCCAGCATGTCGTCGTCCAGCGCGCGCCGCGTGACCCCCTTGCCATCACCGCGCCCTAGCAGACGCCCAAGCAGGCCGGTTTTGGTCGGTGCCTCTGCCTTGGGCAGGGTGTCGAGCGGGATTTCCACTGGTGTGGGCGCTGGCGCTGGGTCACCAGACGGAACGGGCGCCTCAGTCGGGGTAGCGGGCGGAACCTCTTGCGGTGGTTCAGGTACCTCGACCGGTGGTGCAGGCGCTGGTCGCGGACCGGGGGGCGTGGTCGGCTTTGGCACCGGGATGGTGTCCGGTTTCGGGTCAGGCACCCTTACGGGTTCGGGGGCGGGGACTGTCGCTGGTTTCGGCGTGGGAACAGTGTCAGGTTTTGGCTCTGGCACGGTGGCAGGCTCGGGGACAGGAACAGTGTCCGGTTCCGGGGTGGGTTGCTCCTCCGGTTCCGGTTTCGCAGTATCATCTGCTGGCACTTCGGTCGCTGCCCCAGAGGCGATCAGGTGATCGACCGCTTGCTGTGCTTCACTTGCTGTGACGCCCTCCAGCGTTGTTGCGAGGGCTTCGGCTTTGGGATCGATTTCAGCCGGCGCGTCGGATGCGTCCTGCGTGCCGCCATCCTCGATGATGGCATCCAGCCCGTCCTCGATCTTGGACGACGATTTAAACAGCCGATCTTTGAGTTTCTTGAAAAACGCCATGCCGCGTCCTCGTGATTGGGTCCTTTATGACCTAAGCGGACGTGCAGGGATTGAAAAGGGGTAGGTGTCTTGGTTCTGTCCGAACGGCACAGCAGCAGAGCTGTTCAAGAGGGTAAATGCAACACGGACCGCGCGAAACGACGCGTCTCGCCAAGGATCTCTTCGGTCAGCGACAGCAATGTCGGCCAAGGCGTGCCCAGCGTAGCCTCGACATCGCCATAGCTGAATTGCAACACCGCGCGGTGTTTGCGAGCCAGATGCTGCATGCGGGCGTTTTCGCGTAGACAAACCATGTGCAGCGTTCGGATAGACCGGTTTTGCGCGGCAGCAAGCAAACGGCTGAAGAGCGCATCACCGATACCCGCGTTCTGCCATTCACGTTCGACCGACAGCGCCGCTTCGGCGGTTGGGGGCCAATGCCCAAGAAATCCTCGGAGTTCAGCAACGCCGCGCAGGGTGTCATCGGCGAAAGCCCCGTAAACAACGGCATCCATTCCGACCACCCGTTCGGCATATCGCCGCAGCGCACAGTCCTTTAGCGCGACACCGAACCGCAACCGTCTGGTTTCTGGATCGAGCCGCAGGAAGTGATCAATGATGTCAGGCAGATCACTCTGTCCGAGACGACGGATCGTTGTGTTGGAAATAATGGTTTCGCACTGCATCGGACGAGACTCCGTTGCGGCAGGAACGAGGTATGCCGCAGTCTAATCCTCCCATTACCCAGATAGTGCTGCGACGCAGCATTTGCCAGAGAAATATCCGGGCGGCGGACAGAAGACGCCGACAATCAGCGCGCTGCCCAAATTTTCACCGTCTACCCAGCGCGAGGCCATTGAGGCTGCGTATCAGACCTCGTCGGGGAAATACTTGATCGCTGACCGGATGGGGTTTGGTGCCGCCTGACCCAAACCACAGATCGACGCATCGCCCATTGCGGTACACAATTCCTCCAGCAGGGGCTGATCCCAGCGGTCAGCCTGCATCAGCTTGACCGCCTTTTCACAGCCGACCCGGCATGGCGTACACTGACCACAGCTTTCATCCTCGAAAAACCGCAACATGTTGAGCGCGGCAGCGCGCGCCGAATCCTGATCCGACAGAACCACCACAGCGGCAGAGCCGATAAATGTGCCATGCGGTTGCAACGTGTCGAAATCCAGCGGGATATCATCCATTGATGCTGGCAGCAGCCCGGACGATGGCCCGCCCGGCTGATACGCCTTGAACGTGTGGCCATCCAACATCCCGCCGCTGGCCTCGATAATATCAGTGATGGTTGATCCGGCGGGCAACAGGTGTACGCCGGGATTAGCCACGCGACCCGACACCGAATAGGACCGCAACCCTTTGCGCCCATTCTTCTCAACCGCAGACAGAATTGCGCCACCTTCGCGCAGAATACGCGTAACCCAGTGCAGCGTTTCGACATTGTTCACCAGCGTCGGGCGATCAAAAATGCCGACCTGCGCGACGAATGGCGGACGGTGGCGCGGCATTCCGCGCTTTCCCTCGATGCTTTCGATCATCGCGCTCTCTTCGCCACAGATATAGGCCCCGGCCCCGCGCCGCAGTTCGATATATCCGTGTTGCACGATGCCGGCCGCCTCAAGTGCGGCGATCTCGGTGGCCAGAATGCCCAGTACGGCAGGATATTCATCGCGCATGTAGATGAAGCAGGTGTCAGCCTCGACGGCCCATGCGGCGATCAGCATACCCTCAAGGAAAAGATGCGGCACACGTTCCAGATAATAGCGGTCCTTGAACGTGCCCGGCTCGCCCTCGTCGCCATTAACGGCCAGATATCGTGGGCCGGGGGCGGCGCGTACAAATCCCCATTTTTTACCCGTCGGAAACCCGGCCCCGCCCAGTCCTCGCAGACCGGCATCCAGTAGCTCGGCTTGCACTGCCTCGAAATTACCGCCCTCGCGCAGCTCGCTCAGCTTGGCATAGCCACCCTCCGCACGGTAGGCGTCCAGTGTCTCGTACTCTGGCAGGTGCGCGTGTGTATCGTTCGCGGCGATGGCAGCGTGCACTTTCTCCGGCGTAGCGTGGTCAATGTGGTTATGCCCGATCTCCAGAACCGGCGCCGTGTCGCAGCGGCCCATGCATGGCGCGCGCAACACGCGCACTTCGGACGGGTCAAGCCCGTCCTCCAGCGCGGATTTCAGCGCCTGTGCGCCGGCCATCTCGCATGATAGCGAATCGCACACCCGGATCGTTAGCGCGGGCGGTGGTGTCTCGCCTTCCTTAACCACGTCGAAATGAGCATAGAACGTGGCAACCTCATAGATTTCGGCCATGGAGAGACGCATTTCCTCGGCCAGCGCGCGCAGATGCGCAGCAGACAGATGGCCGTATTCGTCTTGGATAAGATGCAGATATTCGATCAGCAGGTCACGGCGGCGCGGTGTATCACCCAATAGCGCCTTTACTTCTGCCCACGGTCCATCCTCCAGCTGCCGCCCTTTCGGGGTGTGGCGGCCCTTGCCCTTGCCGGATTTCCAGACGCCTTTGCGCTCATCCAATGCCATATCGGGTCCTCATGCATGTGTTCGCAGCAATTTTATCTATCCGGCACCGCGCTGGCGATGCTAAAAGCGACCCTCACCGCGTCAGAAGCGTTGGGATCGTGGTCAGATTGTTCATACTCTGGCGTTAGAATTTCTGCAGGTGTGTCCTATATTCGCGCCATTGATCGCGCCAGAAGGAGCCAACCAATATGCCGCTGTTCGCCATTGCGACACTGATGCCCGCTGTGTTGATCGCGCTGGGCGTGATTCATGGTGGTGCTGTGGCGGCGCTGGGTCTGATCTACATGACAGTGTTGGTGGCTTTTCTGGACCGACTGATGGCGCGCGAGACAGTCAACGCCGATCCAGAGGCCGAGTTTCCCGGCAGCACAGCATTGCTTGCGAGCTTGGGGGCGGTTCATTTTGTTCTTCTGGGCCTGTCGGTCTGGGCCGTTGCGGGGCACAGTGGGCTGGGCATCACAGAGCGGGTGCTGATCGGATTGGCGGCGGCACTGGTCTTTGGCCAGATATCGCACCCCGTCGCCCATGAACTGATCCACAAACCGGCGCGCGCGCTGCGCCTGATGGGGCGATTGATGTATACCAGCCTGCTGATCGGTCATCACGCCAGCGCGCATTTGCGGGTGCATCATGTACATGTGGGCAGTGATGGCGATCCCAACAGCGCGCCAGTGGGGGTGGGGTTCTATCGGTTTGCCCTGCGCGCTGGACCACGCAGCTTCCGCGCCGGGCTCACTGCCGAAACTGCGATGTTGACCCGTGCTGATCGTCCGATGTGGCGGCACCCTTATCTGCTCTATATCGGCGGTGCGGTTGCAGTCTTGTTGTTGACAGGAACGGGTCTTGGTCTGTCCGGCGTGCTGGCCTATCTGGCCATCAGCCTGTACGCGCAATTACAAATCTACTTGTCAGATTATGTCCAGCACTACGGCTTGCGCCGTAAACGGCGCGACAATGGCTCGTTGGAGCCGGTCGGCCCGCAGCATTCATGGAACGCGCCGCACTGGTTCTCGTCGGCGGTTACGCTGAATGCCCCGCGCCACTCGGATCATCATGTGACGCCATCGCGACCCTATCCGGGCCTTCAGTTGAACCCCGACAGGATGCCATTTCTCCCGCGCCCGCTGCCGGTGATGGCCGCAATCGCGCTGGTGCCCCCGCTATGGCGGCGGATCATGGATAAACGCGCGGCGCGTTGGGGGTGATCCCGACCAGAATGTGCCCGAGGTCTGCGAAAACATGTGGAAACCGACGAGGTGCTCTGCCAGACTTGGCCCATGCGTCACCTGTGTCTCAGTCTCGCTTTGATCTGCGCTGCCACGTCCGGCACCGCACAAAATCTGATGAGCGCGAGCGAGTTCGATAGCTACACGCTGGGCAAGACATTCTACTACGGCAGCGTCGGTGCGCCATATGGGGCCGAGGAGTACCTCGATGACCGCCGCGTGCGCTGGTCGTTTCTGGATGGAAAATGTCAGGAAGGGCAATGGTACGAAGAGGACGGGCTGATATGTTTTGTCTACGACAACCAACCCGATCCGCAGTGCTGGAGTTTTCAGCAGGGCAATAATGGCCTGATCGCCCGGTTTGAAAACAACCCCGAGAATACGGAACTGTACGAGGTCGAAAAAAGCGTCGAGCCGCTTTTGTGTCTTGGCCCGGATGTCGGGGTCTGAGATCGCGGGTGATCGCGCCTGCAGTCAGTGCAGATGCCTCCGGCGGGGATATTTAGGGCAAGAAGATGAACAAAAGTGCATTCTGCTTTCAACGCTCCCAGAATACTCGTCAGCAACGCTGCCGCAGAGTCAAAGCTCTGCAGCCAGCCGCGTGCCCTGATTGATCGCCCGTTTTGCATCCAGTTCGGCGGCCACGTCCGCACCCCCGATCACATGTACGGACCGGCCAGATGCCTCCAGCGCATCGGCAAGGCCGCGTTGAGGTAGCTGCCCTGCACACATCACGATCGTGTCCACCTCGATCAGGGTCGGTGTATCGCGCGCCTCGCCGTAGCTGACATGCAGGCCGCTTTCGTTGATCGCATCGTAGTTGACGCCGCTTACCATCGTGACATTTTTCATCTTCAGGGTGGCGCGATGAATCCATCCCGTCGTTTTGCCCAGACGTTTTCCGGGCCGCTCTGCCTTGCGTTGCAGTAAGGTGACCTGTCGTGCGGCCGCTTCTGGCTGTGGCCCTTCGGGGGCTAGCCCGCCGCGTGCGGTGGCCGGGTCGGCGATACCCCATTCCGCCATCCATTCCGGCAGATTCTCGGTTGGGCTATCACCCTTCTGGGTCAGATATTCGGCTACGTCGAACCCGATGCCACCGGCCCCGATGATCGCCGCGCGCGGACCAACTTTGGCCTTGCCGCGCAGCACGTCAATATAGCTCAGGACATTGGGGCCATCCTGACCGGGGATGGCCGGATCGCGCGGGATCACGCCTGTGGCGATGATGATTTCGTCGAACCCGTTCAGATCATCCGCGCCGACCTCGGTGTCCAGTTTCAACGTCACACCAGAGGTATCCACCATCGCCGCGAACCAGTCGACCAGCCCGTGAAACTCTTCCTTGCCGGGAATGACCCGCGCCATGTTCAGCTGTCCGCCGATCTGCGTATCGCGATCAAACAGCGTGACCGCATGCCCGCGTTCTGCCGCTGTGATCGCCGCCGACAGGCCCGCAGGGCCCGCGCCGACGACGGCCACGGTTTTGGACGTCTCTGCGGGTTTGACCACCAGTTCTGTCTCATAGCAGGCGCGCGGGTTTACCAGACACGTGCTGATCTTGCCCGAGAAGGTATGATCCAGACAGGCCTGATTACATGCGATGCATGGCGCGATCAGGTTGGCCTGACCAGCGGCTGCCTTGGCGATGAAATCGGCATCGGCCAGGAAAGGTCGCGCCATCGACACCATATCGGCGCAACCCGTGCTCAGCACCTCTTCTGCGACGTCGGGTGTGTTGATCCGGTTCGAGGTGATAACGGGAATGCCGACCTTGCCCATCAGCTTCTTCGTGACCCATGCAAAGGCAGCACGCGGCACGGATGTGGCGATGGTGGGAATGCGGGCCTCGTGCCAACCGATGCCAGTGTTGATGATCGTGGCTCCTGCTGCCTCAACGGCCTGCGCCAGTTGTACGACTTCTTCGTGGGTTGATCCTTCGGGCACGAGATCGATCATCGACAGCCGGTAGATCAAAATGAAATCCGGGCCGACGGCCTCGCGCGCGCGCCGGACAATCTCGACGGGCAAACGCATCCGGTTCTCATAGCTGCCGCCCCAGCGATCGGTCCGCTTGTTGGTGTGCTTCACCAGAAACTGATTGATGAAATATCCCTCGGATCCCATGATTTCGGCACCATCATATCCGGCCTCGCGGGCGCGGGCACAGGCCGTGACGATATCGGCGATCTGTTTCTCGATGCCGTCTTCATCCAACTCCTTGGGAGGGAATGGCGAGATTGGCGATTTGATCGCCGAGGCGCTGACGCATTCCGGTCCGTAGGCATAGCGACCCGCATGCAGCACTTGCATCGCGATCAGCCCGCCCGCCTCGTGCACGGCATCGGTGATGACCCGGTGATTGGCGATATCCTGCTCGGTAAACAGGCCCGCCGCGCCGGGAAACACGCCGCCTTCGCGATTGGGGGCCATGCCGCCCGTCACCATCAGCGCCACACCGCCTCGGGCGCGCGCGGCATAGAATTCGGCCACGCGCGGCCAGTCCTTGGTTTCCTCCAGCCCGGTATGCATGGAGCCCATGAGCACGCGGTTCTTCAGCGTCACATGGCCCAGGTCAAGCGGGGACAAAAGGTGGCTATATGTGGTCATGGCGGCCTCCGGACTGATTGCGGGTCACCATGGCGCGCGCGCCGTGTTTTGTCACCCCGCAACGCTGCGTTACCGGGCGTCACACCAAAGCGCGGGAATGAGGCGCACCTGCCTATTTGCGTCGGATCAAAGACGACCTAACCTCGTTGGCACATCATAGATGCGAATCGATGGCGCGAAAGGGGGCAGGGATGCTCGAAATCAGCACATACAAGATTGCGCAGGTGGTCCTGATGTCCCGTGAACTGAACCGGGCCGAAGGCGAATTGCGCGCATTCATTGACCGGCTCAGCGAGGATGAACAAGCCAGCCTCGTGGCGGTCATGTGGATTGGCCGCGAAAGCTTTGACGCCGAAGATCTGGCCGAGGCGATCGAGACCGCGCGTAACGAGGCGACAGTGCCCACGGCTGACTATTTGCTCGGCTCGCCGCACCTGTCGGACCATCTGGAAAACGGGCTAGAGGCGCTGGGCCTGTCTGCCTATGACGACGAGGACGATCTGGTGCGGGGCGGTTAGGATCGTGCTGCGTCTGTGGCGGTGTCATCAACGGTACCGCACTTGGTCAGAACAACACCAAAGAGCGCACGCGCCTGATCAGCAGTGTAGCGACCCAACCGTACGTCATCCGCGACCAAAGCGGGTCGGCGTTTGAACGGATCGCCATAGCCGCCACCGCCCGGTGTCTTGACACGCACACGGTCGCCCGGTTTCAGCGGAATGTTCTGTTCCTTGGACAAATGGAGTGGCGTGTAGGGTTCGCCGTCCTGCCAGACGGTCACCTCATTGACCGCTCCATCAGCCCCCCCCAATGCGCCCTGCGGCCCGGTCCGCCCATGATCCATGACAAAGCTAGCTGTTGCATTGCCGCGCCGCAGTTCAACCTCGTAGTCGAGGCCAAAACCGCCGCGTTGTGTGCCGGCCCCCCCCGAGCCTTCGCGCAGGGCATAGCGACGGTAGAGGACCGGGAAAGCTTGCTCCATGATTTCCACCGGCGGGGCCTTGGAGATGCCGATGGTCGAACAACCGTTCGTCAGGCCGTCGCCATCCGCATAGCCACCATAGCCCCCACCCGAGAGCTGATACATCACGAAATCGCGTCCACGTTGCGGATCGTGCCCACCTAACGCAAAGTTACCGCTGGTTCCGGCCGGTGCGGCGGTCACTCGATCCGGTAAAACAGACACTAACGCGGCAAAAACCGCCTCTGCAATGCGCTGGCTTACCTCTGCGGCACAGCCCGATACCGGGCGCGGATACTGCGCATCTAGGAACGAGCCCGCGATCCCGGTCACATGCAGCGGTTCGAATGCCCCGGCGCTGATCGGCACCTCGGGAAAAATATGCCGCATCGCCAGATAGACAGAGCTGAGCGTTGTGGCGCGAACCGAATTCATCGGTCCCATGCAGGGCGGGGCGCTGCCAGAGAAATCAAAGGTCAGATTGTCGTCGTTTCGGGTTATACAGAGCCGAATTTCCAGCGGTTCATTCACCACACCATCGCTGTCGATCCACGCAACACTCTGATGCGATCCTTCGGGTATCTGGCTGATGAAAACGCGCATTTGCTCTGCGGCGCGACGGCGCAGTTCTGCGATGGCCTCGGTCACAGTGTCGTCGCCGTATCGATCCATCAAGAGGCCCAGCCGTTCGGCACCAAGCTCCAGCGCGGCAGCTTGTGCGCGCACATCGCCGATACGCTGGTCCGCGACACGGATGTTAGAGCAGATGATGCTGTAAATTTCGGAATCCAGCACGCCCTGTTTGAACAGACGCACAGGCGGCAGGCGCAGCCCTTCCTGCTCGGCTGCGGTGGCGGAGGCGGAAAATCCACCGGGCACCGCACCCCCGGTGTCGGGCCAGTGGCCCGTGTTGCTGAGCCAGCAGAAAATCTCGCCATTGCGATAAAATGGCAGGGCGAACCGCACATCCATCAGATGTGTGCCGCCCAGATAGGGATCATTGACGATATAGATGTCACCCGGTTGCGGAGCAGCGACGCGTCCCTCTGCAATCATTTCGATCAGCGTGCGGGTGGAATACTGCATCGTGCCCACGAACACCGGCAAACCACCGACACCCTGCGCGATCAGGGACCCGTCGCGCGCGTCATAGATACCGTCGGAGCGATCATTCGCCTCCGCGATCACCGGCGAAAACGCAGCGCGAGAGAAACTCAGATCCATTTCGTCACAGACTTGCTGCAGCCCGGCCTGAATGACTGACAGCGTGATGGGATCGAGGGTCATGCAGCACCTCCAATGCCGATCAGGATATTGCCGCTGGCGTCCCCGCGCGCCAGATCACCGGGTTCGATCAGAATGGTTGTATCCATCTGTTCGATGATCGCGGGGCCCTTGATGGTCACGTCCAGCGGCAGGTGGTCGCGCCAGAAGATAGGCGTATCGTGGACAGTACCGCCAAAATGCACCGCGCGGGTACCGGTCCGTGCTGCGTCGGCTGTATCCTTGCGCCCTGCGGGATCAATCAACGTGCTAAGGTCGAGCGGCGCGCGCATACCGATCACGGATGTGTTCACATTCACCAGATTGGCGCGGATACGGTCCAGCTTGACCCGAAAGCGGGCAAAATATGCCTCCTCAAAAAGCGCCTGCAACGTGTCGAGGTCCACGTTCGGTTGTTCCAGCGGAACGCGCAGCAGATGGGTCTGACCGACGAACTGCATATCGACGCTATAGAGATGACGCAGGCCGGTCAGGTCGATGCGCTCCTTGGCGATCATCCGTTCACCCCGGTCGATCTGCGCATCGAAGACGTCGTCCAGCATCCCCGGATCAAGCGTGTCCAGTGGACGGTTTACCGTGGTGACGAAATCGTGCCGCAGATCTGCCACAACGCATCCCAGCGCATTGGTGATTCCGGGTCGGCAGGGCACCAGCACCCGAGGTATACCCAGTTCGCGGGCTAATGCGGCGGCATGTAATGGCCCGGCCCCGCCAAAGGCGAAGAGCGCGAAATCGCGCGGGTCCGCCCCGAGCGAGATCGACACCATGCGGATCGCCCCCGCCATGCGCGTGTTCGCGACCCGAATGACCGCCTCTGCGGCTTCAGATACTGACAAGCCGAGCGGACGGGCAAGCGATGTCTCGAAGGCCGCCTCGATATCGGCCAGCGCAACGCCACCCGTGACCGCCAGCTTGGCTGGGTCAAGCCGCCCCAATAGCAGGTTGGCGTCCGAGATTGTCGGGTCCGTCCCGCCGCGCCCATAGCAGATCGGGCCGGGATCGGACCCGGCGCTATGCGGGCCGACCTGCAACAGGCCCGCTTCGGTTACGCGGGCGATTGATCCGCCCCCAGCACCCACGGTGCGCACATCGACCATCGGCACATGGATCGGCATTGCATATTCGATTTCGATCTCGTTCGACACCGCAGGTTCCGCATCGCGGATCAGCGCCACATCGGTCGAGGTGCCGCCCATGTCGTAGGTAATGAGGTTCGTCAGACCTGCTGCGCGGCCTGTATAGGCCGCCGCCATCACACCAGAGGCAGGACCGGACATCACGGTTTTGGCTGCCTCCTGCGCCACCAGACGGGCCGACACCATTCCGCCATTGCCATTCATCACCAGAACGTCACCGCGATAGCCGCCTTCGACCAGGTCTGCGGTGAGCCGATCCAGATAACGGGCCAGAATCGGCTGTACGCTGGCATTGACCGCCGCTGTAACGCCGCGTTCGTATTCGCGCGACTCAGACAGGATAGCGTGGCCCATGGTGATATGGGTGTTCGGCCAGATATCGCGTAACAGCGCCGCCGCCCGCTGCTCGTGTACGGGGTTGGCGTAGGCGTGCAGAAAATGCACGACAAGCGCCTCGCATCCCGCCGCCAGCAGGGCGTGACCCGCCGCCAGCACCGCATCCTCATCAAGCGGCGTGACCACCTCGCCTGCCGCATCCATGCGCTCGGCGACCTCCACACGCAGATCGCGGGGGATGATCGGTGTGAACTGACCCGTCATGCCATAGGCCTGCGGACGTGTTCGGCGGCCCAGCTCCAGCACGTCGCGGAACCCCAAGGTCGTGATCAGCCCGGTACGGCTCAGCTTGCGTTCCAGCACCGCGTTGGTCGTGGTGGTGGTCCCATGCACGATCAGATCAAGCGCGGTCAGATCACTGCCCGCACTGCGCAGGGAATCTAGTACGCCAAAGGCCTGATTTTCCGGCGTGCTGGGGACCTTTGCCAGCCGAACGGCACCGCTGGTCTGATCAAGCTGCACCAGATCCGTGAACGTCCCGCCCACGTCGATCCCGGCCACAAGCCGCGCGTTTTCCGTCACTTTTCGCCCCCCTTGGGTCTGCTGATCAGAGAGTTGGCGAGCGGACGGCGAAAGTCAACGCGCGGCGCGTAGAGTGATCGGTGTGATGGGAGCATTGTCCCCCGAACCGCCCGAGTATTTTTAAAGCGATGGACGGGGTTGGTTTCGCTTTTCTTGTCCTACAGGGCCGGTCATCATGGGACCATGAGAAGAGCAATGCTCATAGCGTGGTTGGTTTGGGGGTCGAGCGCGTCGGTGGCGCTGGGCCATGCGGCCGAGCAAGGATTTGTCCTGTTGCTGCCCACCGATGTGTATATCACGGCGGGGGTGGCGGTGGTGGCACTGACGGTTCTGGTACTTGCGCTGGTGCCGGACCGGATGACGCACGGGGTTTTTCGCCCTGTGGTTTTGTGGCGGGTGCGTAAAAGTTCATTGACGCATGTGACCAGTTGCTTGTCGGCGGTGGTTTTGGTGTGGCTGGTTCTGGCTGGGCTTTATGGCTCTCGCGATCCGTTGGGCAATCCGCTACCGCTGACAGTCTGGACAGTATGGTGGATCGCGATGGTCAGCGTGCAGGGGTTGATCTGGAACCACTGGCGCTGGACCAACCCCTGGACCGGCCCGGCTGCGTTGATGGCGCGGGCCGTGGGTGAGCGCGCGCCGCTGCGCTATCCGTCAGCACTGGGCCATGCGCCGGGCATTCTCGGATTCATCGCGTTTTGCGGATTTCTGCTCGCCGATCCGGCACCATCTGATCCGGCGCGGCTGGCCGGGATTGTGGGTGGTTACTGGCTGATCATGTTGGCGGGGCTTGCGCTCTTTGGTCCGCGCTGGCTGTTGAGGGCAGAGGCCGCGACCATGCTGATGCGGCTATATGGACGGATGGCGATGCTGGGCCGCCGCCGGGGACGGCTGGCGTTTGGCCTGCCCGGCTGGCAGATCGCCCGAGGCCCGCATCTGCCGCTCGGGGCTGGACTATTGGCGTTGCTGGCGCTGGGCGGGGGCAGTTTTGATGGTCTGAACGAGACATTCTGGTGGTTGGGTCAGCTTGGGGTCAACCCGCTGGAATTCCCAGGTCGCTCGGCGGTGATTTCGCCAACGCTGGCGGGACTGCTGGGCGCGAATTTGGTGCTGATCGTGATCTTTGCCTTGTGTACGTGGGCCGGGCTGTGGCTGGCGGGCGGTGGGGTTGATATGCGTATGGCATTCCGCGCCTTTGGCCCGGCCATTCTGCCGATCGCGCTGGGCTATCATATCGCGCATTACCTCGTGTCGTTCTTGGTGGACGGTCAGTATGTGCTGGCGTTCCTCAGTGATCCGCTGGGGCGTGGCTGGGATATTCTGGGGCTGGGCGCACACAGTGTCAGCACCGGATTCCTGAATACGACCGCCACGGTCAAGGTGATCTGGCTCAGTCAGGCAGGTGCGGTGGTGATCGGCCATGTGATAGCGATCCTGCTGGCTCATGCGCTGGCGATACGGTTGTTCCAGCAACGCAAGCAGGCCCTGCTGAGCCAGCTTCCTCTTGCGCTTTTCATGGTCGGTTACACGCTCTTTGGTCTCTGGTTGTTGGCAAGCCCGCGCGGGATGTGACGCGCAAATTGCTGGACAAGTGATCATTTGCTTCGCAGGATTGCAGGCAACGGGCGGGCCACTTCGCCCCAGCAAAGGAGAATTTGCCATGACCAAGACCCCCAAGAGCCTGACGCGCCGGGCCGCGATGACCACGCTCGCTGCCGGTGCGGGTGCCGCAAGCCTGCCACTATGGGCGCGCTACACCCATGCGCAGACGGCCGAGCCGATCAAAATCGGGTTTCAGGTCCACCGCACCGGCATCGGCGCGGCCTATGGGCGCTGGTACGGACGCACCACCGAGGCGGCAGTCAAGGTGATCAACGATGGCGGCGGCATCAATGGCCGCATGGTCGAGATCGTGGCAGAGGATGACGGCACCGACCCCAAGCGCGGCGCTGAAGTGGTCGAGAAATTCGCGACTCAGCATAATTGCGACGTCGGGTTCGGCACGCTGTTCAGCCACGTTGTGATCGGGTCGGCCCCGCGTGCGGGCGAATTGAAGCTGCCCTATTTCGTGGTCTCCGAGGGGCATCACGTGGCCAGCGGCATGCTGAACCGCTACACATTGCAACCCGGCATTACCGATGTGAAATCACAGGTGCAGGCGATGGCCCCTTATGTGGCCGAGAACCTTGGGAAAAAGGTCACGATGGTGTTTCCTGATTTCGCGTTCGGCCATGATCACCGCGATTTCTTTACCGCCGCGATCGAGGCGCAGGGCGGTGAGGTGCTGGAACATATCGCGATCCCACCCTCTGAAACGTCGTTCACCAAGTATTTCCCCAAGATCCCGCGCGAGACCGAGGTGCTCTATCACGTTATGGTCGGTCCGGCCGTGCTGACGTTTGTGAAGGAACTGGGCGAATTCTTTGGCCCCAGCGGTCCGGCGCTGTTCGGGTTCATCGATTCGCTCGAAGCGGTCGATATATCCAGCCCCGGTCTGGAATTCCTCGAAGGCACCTATTTCTGGGAAGGCATGCCGCGTTACGCCCAAGAGGACCAGACCGAGCACGAGGCGTTCTACCGTGCCGCCGTGGGCGTCGATGCCAATGGCGCGTCGGTCAGCGATGCGTCGGACGTGTCGACCTACGCCCACATGTTCGGCTGTTGGGAAACGATGCACATCATCAAGGCGGGGATGGAGGCGTCGGGATATGCCGGGCCGGATGACCGCGCCGCACTGATCGAGGCGGTCGAGGCGATGGGCGACATGCCCGAAAGCCAGGCGCATCCGCAGGGGGCAAAGCGGTTCAACGGCAAGACGCACCAAGTGTTCGGGCATCAGTACATCTCAAAAGTCGAAGGCGGCAAACTGGTGCGCGTGCATACGACGAGCATTGAGGACACGCTTTACCCGGATGAGGTGGATTACACGTCGCAGGCGTTCTAGAGGGTGCCGGGCTGAAGCCCGGCCTACTTTCATATCAGGGCAAGCCGCAACCCTTTCCAGCGGAGGCCCGGTCAGCCGAACAGCGTTTGCCAGATCGCGTATCCCGGTAGTATCAGTGCGATGATCCAGTCGAACCATATGATGCCGGGCTCGGGCCACCATTCCATCCATCGCGAAAAGAGCATGAACCAGATTTGAGAGCCGGGAAAGATTGCGCCAACAATCGCAAACTTGGCGATCAGGATCGGGATCACGAGAGCGTACCCGAGTATCTCTCCGAACCTCTCTGGTCTGCTTTTCCCCATTCCCTCCGATCTCTTGTCCGTGCCGCCTCAGTGACGCAGAGTATGCGGGCTGGCGCAAGACGCGCGGCGGACAGATATTGGCACTGTGCTGGCCGTAGGCCGGGCTTCAGCCCGGCACTGCCTCAAACCACCACCTCCAATACTTCCTGCTTCCCCACCCCAAACACCCGCTTGTAGCGCGCAATTTCTGCCTCCGGCCCCATCGCCTTGCGTGGGTTGTCCGACAGTTTCACCGTGGGTCGCCCGTTGGCGGACACGGCTTTGCACACCAGTGAGAAGGGCGCCAAAGCATCATCCGGGGTCAGCCCGCGAAAATCGTTGGTTAGCAGCGTTCCCCAACCGAACGACACCCGCGCGCGGCCTGAAAACTGCGCCTGCAATGACGCGATCTTGTCCACGTCCAGCCCGTCGGAAAAGATGATCAGTTTCTCGGTCGGGTCCTCGCCGCGCGACTTCCACCAGTTAATTGCGCGTTCCGCCCCTGTCGCGGGATCACCGGAATCGATGCGCATGCCCGTCCAGCCCGCCAGCCAGTCGGGTGCGTTTTTCAGGAAGCCTTCGGTGCCGTAGGTGTCGGGCAGGATGATGCGCAGGTTACCGTCGTGTTCCTCGTGCCAATCGCTCAGCACATCATAGGGCGCGCGGGCCAGTTCCGCATCACTGTCGGCCAGCGCGGCATAGACCATCGGCAACTCGTGCGCGTTGGTGCCGATGGCGGCCACATCGCGGTTCTTGGCGATCAGACAGTTTGACGTGCCGACGAATTTCTGCCCCAGCCCTTCGGTCATCGCCTGCACGCACCAGTCCTGCCACAGGAACGAATGCCGCCGTCGCGTGCCGAAATCCGCCACGCGCAGTCCGGGCACATCACGCAGGCGTTCGACCTTTTCCCACAGCTTCGTCATCGCGCGGGCATAGAGAACTTGTAGCTCGAATTTGCGCATTTTGTTCAGCACGGCGCGGCTGCGCAGTTCCATCAATACGGCAAGCGCGGGAATTTCCCAGAGCATGACCTCAGGCCATGAACCTTCAAAAGTCAGCTCGTACTGATCACCCACACGTTCCAGATGATAGGGCGGCAGGCGCAGGGCCTCGAACCATTCCATGAACTCGGATGTGAACATCTGCCGCTTGCCGTAGAACGTATTCCCGCGCAGCCATGTGCTTTCGCCCCGGCTGAGGCTGAGCGAGCGGATATGATCCAGCTGTTCGCGTAATTCACCCTCGTCTACCAGATCGGCCAGCGGGACATGCGTGGATCGGTTGATCAGGCTAAAGGTCACCTGCGTGTCCGGTCGATTTCGAAAGATCGACTGGCACATCAGTAGCTTATAGAAATCGGTATCGATCAGAGATCGAACAATCGGGTCGATCTTCCATTTGTGATTGTGAACACGAGTGGCGATATCGACCATGCTGCGGCCTCCGGTAAAATACCGGTCGGTTAAAGCAGGGGGGCGCAGTGGTGGCAAGAGGCGCAGGGTACTGGGAACTCGACGCGGGGCGTGCCAGAGTGGCCGCACCAATAGCAGTCAAAGGCCGCCCCATGCGCAACCCAATCTACGATGTCCTGTTCGAGCCGGTACAGATCGGTCCAGTTACCGCGCCGAACCGTTTCTATCAGGTGCCCCATTGTACCGGCATGGGCTACCGCTATCCCCAGAGCGAGGCGGCGCACCGTGGGGTCAAGGCGGCGGGTGGTTGGGGCGTGGTATCGACCCAAGAGACCGAAATCCACGAAACTTCTGACCTCACCCCGTCGAACGAGGCCCGGCTGTGGGATGATCGTGATATTCCTGCGTTGCGTCTGATGACCGACGCGGTGCATGAACACGGTAGCTTGGCCGCGATACAGTTGGCTCATAACGGATTGCACTCGGCTAACCGGTATTCGCGGCGCATTCCGCTCGCACCGTCAGCGGTGGTGGTGGACAGCGACGACCCCGTTAACGCGCGTGCGATGGACAAATCTGACATTGCCTCGTTCCGTCGTTGGCATGTTGACGCTGCCCGTCGGGGCAAGGCGGCGGGATTCGATATCATCTATGTATATGCGGGCCATGACATGACCCTCCTGCAACATTTTCTGTTGCAGCGGCATAATCACCGTACCGATGAATACGGCGGGTCGATGCAGAACCGCCTGCGGCTCTTTCGAGAAGTGATCGCGGACACTCGTGACGCTGTCGGCGATACATGCGCCATCGCTGTGCGCTTTGCTGTCGAGGAATTGCTGGGCGCCGAGGGCATCCGTCACGACGTCGAGGCGCGCGAAGTGATAGAGGCCCTCGCAGAAGAGCCTGACCTGTGGGATGTCAACATGTCGAACTGGTCGAACGACAGTCAGACCTCGCGCTTTGCCAAGGAAGGGTATCAGGAGCCCTATACCGAATTCGTCAAATCCGTCACTACTAAACCGGTGGTTGGTGTCGGTCGCTACACATCGCCCGACACGATGGTTCGACTGATCAAGCAGGGCAAGCTGGACATGATCGGAGCCGCGCGCCCATCGATTGCGGATCCACACCTGCCCAAGAAAATCAGCGAGGGCAGGCTGGAGGAGATCCGCGAATGCATCGGTTGCAATATCTGCGTGTCGGGGGACAATACCAGCGTGCCATTCCGGTGTACTCAGAATCCGACCGCAGGCGAAGAATGGCGGCGTGACTGGCATCCCGAAATCATAACAGCGCCGAAAAAGACCGAGCCGTATCTGATCATCGGTGGCGGACCCGCCGGGCTGGAGGCGGCGCGCACCTTGGTCAAGGCAGGCAATGATGTCATCATCGCCGAGGCCAGCAGCCAGTGGGGCGGGCGGGTGACCGTCGAAAGCCAGCTGCCGGGTCTGGCGGAATGGGCGCGCGTGCGCGACTGGCGCATGTGGCAGCTACAACAGGTGCAGAATGCAGAAATGTACCTCGACAGCTCGCTCAGCGCTGATGACATTCTGGAATACGGCATTGCCAACGTGGCGATAGCGACCGGTTCGCATTGGCGCAGTGACGGCGCGGGGCGTGCGCATCGCAGGCCACTGCCCTTTTTGCAATCGGATCTGGTGATGTCCCCGGATGATGCCATGCGCGGCGGGCTGAAACAGGACAGCGGAACCGGGCCAATCGTGATCTTTGACGACGATCGGTTCTACCTTGGCAGCGTTTTGGCCGAAATGGCGGCGACGACCGGGCGTGCGGTGGTTTTCGTGACACCGTCACCCATCGTCGCGCCGTGGTCGACCTTCACGCTGGAACAGCATCGCATCCAGAATCGGCTTATCGCTCTCGACGTTGAAATTGTGCCGAACACTCTGCTTGCAGACATGGATGGCACCCAACTGTCCCTTGCATGTGCCTATTCCGGCAAGACGCGGCAGATCGACTGCGGCACGTTCATACCCGTAACCTCGCGCTTGCCCAATGATCGGCTATGGACCGACCTCAACGCGCGCCGGACCGATTGGCAGGATGCCGGGCTGGAACGGGTCACACGGATTGGTGACTGTTACGCGCCGGGCCTGATCGCGGCGGCGGTCTATGCCGGGCATGAATACGCCCGAGAGGCGATTGGCGGCGGCGACACTGTTCTGCGCGAAGATATGAACGGGAATGTGTGAAAGCGAGGAGGAACACGGCGCCGATCACAGGCTGATGTGTCAGACCGCAATCTGCTAAATTCTCCTTAATCTCCGTATTTACGCCGCATTTACAAAGGTTACCGTTAACGGACTTGGGACATATTCCTCGGCGGGTGGGCGTGAGAGGGGAAAACATATGCCCGAGCTGCGCCTGAACGCTGCCGGTTCTGTCCAGACGGCAGTAGCTGAGGCTTTGATTGGCGTCACCGACGTCGCTGTGGTGACGGGCGCAAACGGTCCAATGCTGATCACCACAACGCGTGGCGATGGCTGGGTTACTGCGTTTGCCATCGGCGCGGGTGACGTGTCGGAAACGGACAGATGGCGGATCGACGAAGCGCGACTGCAACTGGAATCCACCGATCTGGCCATGATGACCACTGGTGGGATGGATCAATTGCTACTGGTTGGTCTGGCGGGCGGTACGCTTACTGGTTTGTCGCTTGGCGGTAACGGCTTTGGCGGCGTTACCAGCCATCAGATTTCCGGCTTCGACATGGGCAGTCTGCGCGCGCTTTCTGTGTCTGGCGATGTGGGTTTTGCTGCGTTGCGTGGCGGCGGGCTGAGTGTGATCGACTTTGCCGCCCCGGCCCCGCAGGCGCGGGGGGTCATCGGCGGTGACGCCGTGAACGGCGAGGAAGCCAGCGCAGTTGCGACACTGGAACTGGACGGTATCAGCTATGGCTTTGCGGTTTTCGGGCGCGAGGATGCGCTGTCGTCCTTTCGGCTTGATGGTGGTCGTGCGGGGCCGTTGGACACGCTGACGACCGACACTGTCGGTGGCGCGCTGGCCGGACCACAGGCAATCCGCGCGCTGGAGGTTGACGGCAAGGGATATGTGCTCGCCGCCGCGTCGGACACCGGGTCATTATCTGTTTTTCAGGTCGAGACGGATGGCAGCCTCAGCCTGTCCGATCAGGTGCTCGACAACCGTGACACACGTTTTGCCGATGCATCGCATCTGGAGGTGTTGACCGTGGAGGGCCGCGTCTTTGTCGCGGTGGCAGGGTCCGACAGTGGCATCAGCCTTTTTACACTGCTGCCCGGCGGACGGCTGCACCACGTCGATACCATGGCTGCGACACTGGACACTCCCCTGCGAGGGATCACTGATATTGCGGTCGCGTCGGCTGGGGGCGAGCTGCATATCTGGGCATCTACGCAGGCGGCGCCCTATCTGGTGCAGTTCACCACGTCGGGTTTGGACATTGGGCAAACCCTTCAGGCGGACGACACAGGCAGTACCCTGAATGGTAGCGATGCAGACGATGTGTTGGTTGGTGCGGCTGGTTCGGACCAGATCAGTGGCGGCGCTGGCGATGATGTTCTGGTCGATGGCGCGGGCGCGGATATCCTGACCGGTGGGGCGGGTGCAGATACGTTTGTTTTCACCGTCGACGCGCAGGAGGACACTGTCACCGATTTCCAGTTGGGCGAGGACAGGCTCGATTTTACCGGTCTGCCCGGCATCTGGGATGTGCAGGACCTACAGGTATTGCCGCAAAGCTGGGGTGCCGAGGTCCGCTATCGCGGCGAGGTGACACTGGTGCGCACCGCCGATGGCAGTCGGCTGGACAAGGCAGATTTAATTGATGGCGGCCTGACCGAGATCGACCGCGTGCCACTGTCCAAGGCGTCCGGCCAAATCACCGGCACCCTGTCGAACGATACGTTTCACGGCGCCGACACAGCCGACTCCTTTGACGGGCAGGCCGGGCACGACGACATGCGCGGGGAGGGCGGCAATGACACGTTGATGGGCAATGGCGGCAATGACCGTATTTCAGGCGGGTTCGGCGAGGATATGCTCTATGGTGGCGCGGGGCAGGATACGATTACCGGTGATGCGGGTTTTGACAGCATTTATGGTGGCGATGGCGGTGATTTCCTCAACGGTGGCGGTCAGGCGGACTTAATTTATGGCGACGACGGCAATGACCGTATTCTGGGTGAGGCCGGGTTTGACGTTCTCTATGGCGGCGCAGGGTCGGATACACTCCTTGGGGGGGATACCGCCGACCGGCTCTATGGCGGCAGCGGTAATGACAGCCTGAGTGGCGGGGTCAATGTCGGACTCACGGTCGATGGTCTGTTCGGTGAGGATGGCGATGATCGCCTGATGGGCGACGGCGGCTTCGATTTTCTCGATGGCGGTGACGGAAATGACTATCTGGATGGCGGCAGGCAGGCTGATAACCTCTATGGGCGCAGCGGCGATGATACGTTGTTGGGCGGTGATGGTCTGGATCGGCTCTTTGGCGGTGCGGGCAATGACGTCGGCGATGGCGGCGCTGGCAACGATGGTCTGTTCGGAGAGCAGGGCAATGATACCATGTCGGGTGGGGCGGGTAATGACAGGTTTTTTGGCGGCACCGGCGATGACGTTCTGTCAGGAGGCTCGGGTGCGGATTCGATCTACGGCGGTGCCGGGTTCGATACGATCACAGGCGGCAGCGGTAATGACCGGATGGCGGGGGACTTCAACGCCGACACCTTTGTTTTTACCGACGGTCACGGCACCGACCGTATCGATGACTTCGAGGCTCTCAACGACTTTGAACGTCTGGATCTGTCTGCGATCTCTGCGATCACCGACCTGAATGACCTGCTGTCAAACCATCTAAGCCAGAACGGCAATGACGCGGTAATTGATACCGGCGGCGGATGGATCACGCTGGCAGGTGTGTCGGTCGACGATCTGGATGGGAACGATTTCGCGTTCTGAGTGTGCCTGTCCGGGCGTGGCACATCTTTGGTTAACGAAATTCCCTTAGGTCTCGGTGGTATGACACATCGGAGGTATGGCGCGTGGCAGATCCTAGGATATTCGGTGATCTCTTCCTCGGTATAGGCGCGATGAAGGCTGGCACAACATGGCTATATGCGATGCTGGACCGACATCCGCAGTTGCATTTCTGCCCCGAGAAAGAAGTGCATTATTTCTATCATCGCTACGTGGACAACACCCAGCTAAACGAACGCCGCCGGCTTGAGAATGTGCGTGAACGCTACCTGCTGCGCTTTGATCCGGCCACGGCTAATATCGACCGTATCCGCCAGAACCTGCATTGGGTCAGTGCCTATCTGAACGGTCCGGTGGACGATCATTGGTATCGGAACCTGTTTCAGCTGCGCTCGCATCATCGTTATGCCTGTGATTTCTCCAACCTGACGGCGCATGTCCCGGCAGAGATCTGGCCGCGGATTCAGGCATCGTGCAACCGGCTGCGCGTTCTCTACACCATGCGCGATCCACTGAAACGATTGTGGAGTCATACCAAGTTCCACCTACAGGTAACTGACCAGATGCATCTGTTGGACTGCTGGGGACCTGCCGATTTTGATGCCTTTGTGCGCAAACCCTTTATCTGGGACAACGCTGAATATGGCCGTACCTTGCGCGCGCTGCGTGGTGGTCTGGATGACGCCAACTGGCACGCGGTCTTTTACGAGGATATTCATGCTGATCAGCGCGCGATGCTCGCTAGGATCGAGGGGTTTCTAGGCGTCGATGCCCAGACCTATCCCGATGCTTTGTTGGCGCGGCGTTTTACTGAATCAGCGCGCCGCCAGATGCCGGAGTTTTTTGGTAACCTCTTTGCCCGCGATATTGCCCGCATCACCAATGAGGTGCGTGAGGAAGGATTTGCAATCCCGTCCAGCTGGGGCTGACACACCAATCTACTTTAGCAGAATATCCCGGTGATACCGCCACAGCAGAAAGAGGCCGGTAATGAATGTCACTGCCGATAGCCCCATCACATAAAGCGCCGAAACATAGCTGGCATGATAAAACGGATAGAATCCCTCGCGCATCATGCCGACGATATGCACCAGCGGGTTGAACCACAAAAGATCGCCATAGGGTGCCGGAACCGATTCAAATACAAAGAACACGCATGAAATGATGAATAGCGGCCGGGTAACAATCGCCCAGATCGTGGCCCATAACGGATAGGCCAGCGTCAGGAACGCATTCAGCGTTCCAATCCCTGTCGCCAAACAGATCACGAGCAGATAGGCCATTGCAATACTCTGTGCATCGATGCTGGCACGCGCGCCTAGGCCCCAGAGGATAAAGCTCAGCACTATGGCGTTTACCATCAACTGAGCAAAGCCATTCAGGATCAGCCGCGCGATGATCGCATCAAGAAAGGTCACGCGTGGGTATTTCAGCAATGCGCGCGAAAACTGGATTGTCTGGCCCAGTTTGCCGGACAGATCGTTGAACATCAAAAAGGGCAGCACCCCCGCCGCATAGAACAACGGAAAACTCGTGCCCAGTGGGGGGGCGCGAAAGCCAATGGAAAACACCGCCGTCAGCAGGGCAACACCAGCCGCAGGTTCGATGATCGCCCAGAGGTATCCCCCCGGAGAGCGGCCATATGTGGTCGACATCTCACGCAGGATCAGCGCCGCAATGGCGCGCGCCGCCTGCGTAGCGCCGCCCGATTTCATCACATTCGAACCGGCCATGCCCGTCCCCTAATATTACACATCAAGGGTAACGGGCGGGGTTTAAGAAATCTTTTAGCAAAAGCGAATAAACCGGACGGTACCCCGTCTGCACATGAGGACCGGGGGCAGGCAGAACGCTGAGAAGAAAGCAGGCACGAATGTCCATCACCCGAGCGATCGACCGACAGGGCGCAACGGCACTGCCGCCACCCGTCACACACAGTCGGTTAAGGCTACGACACCGGTTTGCGATCTTCAGTTTTTTCCTGCTGGTGGCAATGCCCGCCTACACGGTGGGCTGGTTCCTCTATACCCGCGTCGCGGATCAATACGCATCGCATCTGGGGTTTTCGGTACGTACCGAGGAAAGCGGATCGGCGATCGAGTTGCTAGGTGGCGTCACGGAACTATCCGGCTCATCCTCGTCGGATACCGATATCCTCTATGCCTACCTTACCAGTCAGAAACTCGTGCGCCTTATGGAGCAGCGCGTGGATCTGCGCGCCGTCTGGGGTGACACGGATCGTTGGCGCGACCCCATCTTTACCGTCGATCCTGCGGGGACGATTGAGGACCTTCAGGCCCATTGGGAACGCATGGTGCGTATCGAATATGACAGTGGCAGCGGCATGATTGATCTGCGTATTCTGGCCTTTGATCCGCAAGATGCTCAGCGCATCGCGGCGGCACTCTTTGCTGCGTGCAGTGCGATGATCAATGACCTGTCGATCGTCGCTCGTGAGGATGCGATCAAGTACGCGCGTGATGAACTGGATGCCGCGGTCGTGCGGCTCAAGGAGGCGCGCAAGGCGCTCACCGCGTACCGGAACCGCAACCAGATGGTCGACCCGACAATGGACACTGCGGGGCGCATGGGGCTTGTCACCACGCTACAGCGACAGCTGGCAGAGGCACTGATCGAGCTGGACCTCCTGCGAGATTCGACACGCGCCAATGACCCGCGTGTGGTCCAGGCGACCCGGCGCGTGGCGGTGATTGAGGACCGGATTGCCGCCGAACGGCAAAAGCTGGGCTTGGGCCAGGGGAATGCCGCGACAGAGGCGTTCGCCGATCTTGTGGGCGAATACGAAGGTCTGATCGTTGACCGTGAGTTCGCCGAAACCGCCTATACTGCCGCACTCGCCAATTATGACGCTGCGCAAGCCGAGGCGCAGAAACAAAGCCGCTATCTGGCCGCCCATATCGAGCCGACACTGGCAGAGGCCGCAGAATACCCCGAGCGGCTGAAACTGTTGCTGATTGCGCTCTTGTTCGAGTTTTTTCTGTGGTGTGTTGCAGTGCTGATCACCTACAGCCTGCGCGACCGGCGCTAAGGCGACGGAAAATGATCCGGCTGGAAAACATAAGCAAGGATTTCCCGTTGCGCGGCGCGCGCAAGGTAGTAATCCGAAATGCCACCGCGGTTTTCCCTGCCGGGCGAAGCGTTGCCTTGCTGGGTCGGAATGGCGCGGGCAAGAGCACGCTGCTCGACATTATTGCCGGTACAATCAGGCCATCACGCGGGCGGGTGGCCACCAACGGGCGCATTTCCTACCCTGTCGGCTTTGCCGGATCGTTCCATCCCGATCTAACCGGCGCGCAGAACACGCGGTTCGTGGCGCGTATCTACGGGGTGGATACTTCTGCGCTCTTGGATTTCGTTCACGACTTCGCGCAGCTTGGCCCGCATTTTCATATGCCACTGCGATCCTACTCGGCAGGGATGAAGGCGCGGCTGTCATTCGGTGTGTCGATGGGCATCCCGTTCGACACATATCTCGTAGACGAGGTGACGTCGGTGGGTGACGGCGCATTCCGGCGCAAAAGCATCGCCCTGTTCGATGCACGGCGCGAACATGCGGGCGCGGTGGTGGTATCCCACTCGTTACCGATGATCCGGCGCATCTGCGACATGGGTGCCGTGTTGGAAAACGGTGTTTTGCGCATCTTTGACGATCTGGAAGAGGCATTGGCCCTACACGAGCGTAATTTGGGCGGTTCGCAGCTGAACCTGGCAGCATCGGTGATCTAGGGCGCAGGTTTTTGCCGTTCTGCGTCGGTCCGAAAACTGCCCAGCACCTCGGACACCAGCCTGCGGGCGCGAAATTGCCAGATATCATAAGGATAGCTGCGCCGCCACGCTGCGCGGATTCTTGCGGCACTATCGCTGCGGGTACTGACATAGCTTTCGATCAGTTGGGTAATACGAACGGCGTCCCGCGGCAGATCGCGCAACGGAAGACACATTGCCATTGGGTGTGTCGTGATGATTTCGGGTGCGGCCTCGATCGGGCCAAGGATGATCGGCAATCCGCATTCAAAAGCTTCAATCGTGCCGATCGGCATCCCCTCGTAGCGCGAGGTCAGCAAATACCCGTCCGCCTCGGCCAGTATCGGGCGCACATCGGCTAATGAACCGGTAAAATGGATACGTGCGCGGGTTTCTGGCCGCACTTGCCGCAATATCCGGGCTTGGAACGTTGGATCATCGGTGCCCGACCCGCACAATGTCAGGCTGTATTCAGGTGGCATATGATCCATCAGACGCACCGCCAGTGGATAGTTTTTTTGATACCCTGCGCGCCCGGTGATCACCAATTGTCGCTGGTTGCGTCCGTGTCGTGGCAAGGGCAGCTTTCCCAAGTTGGAACTGTTGGGAAGAACGTGGGTGATGTGCCGCATCATCCGGGTTTCGCCGACCACGTTGCGCAGCCGGATCGCCATGTCCGAGGACACAAACACCAGATGCATAGGCGGGCAGCGCGCCAACAGGAACCGCTCCAGCCACCGGGAAACGACTGCTGCGAGCCGACGGTGGCCCGGATCGAACGGGATGCCGTGATAGGTCATCGCGATGCGGGTCTGCGGCGAAGGGCGCAACAGCCGCAGCGCCAACGCCATCCGCAACATCAACGCAGGTAATCGCGCATGCAGCCAGATCACGTCCCAGTTCTGGCTGCGCGCGACACGCAATGCGCCGCGCCATCCGCGCCACATCGTTCCGGGGCGCAGACAGCTGCGCATTCCGTCAATCTCGATGTGATGTATACCGGTCTCGATGATGCGGTCATAGCCGCCGCGATTGCGGTCGCTGACGATCGTAAGTGCCGCAGAACCGACGAGTGTCTCGCTCAGCTGTTCAAGATGGCGGGGCACGCCGGTACGCGCTCCATCGCCACCAAAAAGCAGAATATTCGGAACAGGATCAGGTTTTTCCAAGCGCGGCTGCCCCCCAAAATCCCATCGAGCCGGACACCGATTGACGGTAGGGCGCAACCTGTCCCAGCGCCCAGATGCGCGCTGGAAACGGTTTCTTGCGGGCATTGGTGAAACGATCAAGGGTTGCGTAGTTTTCTGGCGTAAGAAACGCGGCGCAGTCTTGCATAGCGGCAATGTTGCCAGCGATCCGCGCACGAAATACCCCGCGCAGGACGGCATGCTTGCGCGCGACCAGCCCGCTTATGCCTGTTCCGGCGCCAATCGCGTTGGTTCGATGTTGTCGGTAGAACAATACGCGTGACGGATCAGTTAGAATTCGTCCCCCCGCCCCGGAGATCAGAAGGTAGAGCCACCAGTCATGTGCAAATACCGGCCCGGTCAACCGCGCTGCAGCACGCGCCAGAGCGGCCGCTGCGGCGTTAAGGACGATGGTGTTTCCCGGTGCGATGTTTTCGACCAGCGCATTTCGGAAAGATGGTGCTTTTACGCGGTTGTCTGGTCCGAACCGCACCTCGTTCGCGCCATCCCAAACCCAGCGCCGCGCGCAGTAAAGCGCCGGCTGTTCCGCTGGCATACGGGCCAGCCAGATCGCCGCACGGCGCAGTTTGTTCGCACACCACACATCATCCTGATCGGCGAGCGCCACCAGACCGGGGCACTCAGGCAGTCCAGCTATCAACTTCAAATAATTGTGAGAGAACCCGCGCCTCTGACCTGATTTCAATGTGACGCGGCCGGGATGGTTTTGACCAAACCGGGTGATGACAGAACGGCTTTCATCGCTTGATGCGTCGTCATTACAGGTGAGGGTCCAAGTCACACCGTTCTGGGCGGCGATGCTCCTTAGTTGTGCGGGCAGGTAGGGCGCACCGTTGTGGACACCCATCAGAATACGAACCGGATCAGTTGCGCCTATACCGTTCATGTCACAGCCATGGTTGCCCAAAATCTCTTGCCCGCCCTTGGTAAAGAGAACTCGTAAACTCTCACTTAATTATCTTGCGCAATAGTTGAGGCGGTCACACTGCAACGAGGGGAAGCCCCGGTGATAAGATACCTACGCCCATCGCTCGTCCGGCAATTCCTATGGGTTGTCCGCCGTGACGGGGTGCGCACGGCATTAACGCGTGCGTGCACCTATGTGATGTCCCGGCGCAGGGGCGTAGCGCCCAGCGACGTACCCCGCACGCCGAATATGGGCGGGGATCACTATCTCAGCGGTATTTGGCGCAGTCTTGCGCGCTCGGATGCGTTTCATGTGATTGCTGCCCCGGCATACGTCACCCGGCGCCGCAGTATCGCGTTGATCGGGGATCTGAATCTGCCGCAATGCCGTAAATACCGGGTCGAGCAGCTGGAAGAGTTCTGGCGGCTGTGCGATGTCGAGCTACGCTACGCCCACCATCAGGATGTCCCCCGCGCAGTACAGATCTTGCAGGATGCGACGCATTTGATGTGTTATCGACTATCCGGTTGCGGCGATGTGCCGATGCTGCTGTACGAGGCGCGTCGTCTTCGTCTGCCGATCCTCTATGATATTGACGATCCGCTGTTCTCGATTTCCGCCTACGAAACTTACGCGAATATGACCGTTCTCGAACCGGGCTTGCAGGCGCATTTCGCGGCAGAGGCGCCGCGCTATCTGGAAACGATGAATGGTTGTGATGCGGTGTCAGTCTCGACGCCGGGGCTGGCCGATCATGCGCGCCTTTATACGTCGCGCCCGGTGTTCGTGCGACGCAACTTTGCTGATCAGGCCACGCTGCGGGCGGGCCAGCAGGCGATGCAGGCCAGCACCGATAATGAGGCGGCGTTTCGGGTTGCTTTTGCCAGCGGATCACAAGGTCACGAAGCCGATTTTAAGATAATTGAGGCGGAACTGACCGCATTTCTGGCTGCTGATGGAAACCGGCGGTTGATGATGCTGGGTCATTTTGAGCGACGGCATCTGCCAACCGCCATCGCGCGCCAGACTGAATGGCACAGCTTTACAAACTATGACACGTATTTGCGGACGTTGGCGCAGGCCGATTGCGTGGTGATGCCGCTGGTGAGCGATCCGTTCAATCGCTGCAAGAGCGCGGTGCGCGCCATAGATGCCGCTGCCGTCGGCACACCTGCCATATGCAGCGCGGTCGGGGATTTGCCACAGGTGGTGCGTCACGATCAGACGGGTTTTGTTGCCCGGTCATCGCGCGACTGGGGCGGTTCGTTGAACACTCTGGCGCGTGATCCGGGCGCGGCGCGTGCGATGGGCCTCCGGGCCCGTCGCAATCTGGAACAGCATTGGTCGGCACAGGCGGCCCCGCATATCGTTGACCCTGACCTCATGGATTGGGTGCTGGCATGAGCGGGCCACATATTCTGATCGTTAACGTGTTTTTCGCGCCAAACGCCTATGGCGGTGCGACCATCGTCGCCGAAGAAGTGGCCCATGCTCTGCGCCGCAAGGGGTGCCTGATCACGGCGATCTCGTTGATCAGCCGGGCAGAGCTGGCCCCCTATGCCGTGATCAAATCCGAAGTGAATGGCCTGACGTCCTACCTCGTCAATGTCCCCGAGGGGCGCAGTTATGCCGCACGCTATAACAATGCTGATCTGGCAGAGAGTATCGGCGGGCTGATTGACAGGCTCGTGCCTGATCTGGTGCATGTGCATTGCGTGCAGGACGTCGGTGCCGGTGTGATCGAGGTCGCCAAGGCGCGCGGTCTGCCTGTGGTGCTCAGCGTGCATGATTTCTGGTGGCTATGCGAGCGTCAATTTATGATCACCCCCGATCAGCGATATTGCGGGCAGGCACCTGTGTGCCTGTCACGCTGTCGTGGCTGTGTCGAGGATTTCAGCGCCGCGCGTACACGCGATACCTATCTCAAGCGGCAAGCGGCGCTGGCGGACATCGTGACCTATCCAAGTCAATTTGCCCGTGACTTGTGCGAGGCATCCGGTCTGGCACCCGGACGCGGCACTGTCTGGCGAAATGGCGTGTGCCTGCCAGATTCCACGTACTTTGTTGCGCAAACAGCGCGCCGGGCGACAGACGCGCGGCTGGCCTTTGGTTATCTTGGCGGCCCCGCACAAATCAAAGGTTGGCCAGATATCCACGCCGCCTTTGCCGGGTTGGAGCGCGACGATTTCACCATGCATCTGGTCGACGGCGCATTGGATGGCGGATGGTGGACAGGGATTGATCTGACCGGACTGCCCGGTGAATGGCAGATACACCCAAGGTTTTCGCAAGCTGAGATGGATACCTTCTATGCCCAAATCGACGTTCTACTGTTTCCGTCGCAATGGAAGGAAACCTTTGGTCTGGCAATTCGCGAGGCGCTGGCGCGCGGCATTCGCGTGATCCAGACCGACAGCGGCGGCACGGTCGAACATTCGCGGGTCGTGGCCGCTGACCTGATCCCGATTGGCGCGGGCCCTGCGCCGCTGCGCGCGCAAATTGCCACTCAGCTGGATCGCGGGATAGGACCGACTGCGCCGGTACACGTCGCAACTTATGATGATCAGGCGGCAGAACTTTTGACCCTCATTCGCCCACTATTAGGTGACGTCAGTTGTCGGCCTGAAGCAACGCCAGCAGCCCGTCCCGATAGTTGGGGTAGTGCAGCGTGATGCCCAACTCCTGCTTGATCAGATCGTTGCGCACGCGTTTCGACTCGGCATAGAAGCTGCGTGCCATAGGCGTCATGTCTGCATCGTCAAACTGCGTTGCAGGCGGGACCGGCAGGTGCAGTAACTCGGCGGCATAGCCGATCACGTCTTCGGGCGGCGCGGGGTCGTCGTCGCAGACGTTATAGACAGCACCCGGTCTCGGCGCGCGGATCGAGGCCAGCAACACCTGCGCGATATCTTCGACATGAATACGGCTGAACACTTGCCCCGGCTTGACAATCCGTCGCGCCGTGCCTGCGCGAACCTTGGCAAAAGGACCGCGGCCCGGCCCGTAAATTCCTGCAAGACGAAAAATGTGCAACGGCAGATCAGGGATCGCCCGCCACGCGGCTTCGGCGTCGACACGCATCTGGCCGCGACGGGTGCTGGGGGTCAGCGGTGTTGTCTCATCCACCCAGCCGCCTGCGTGATCGCCGTAAACGCCCGTTGTCGACAGGTAGCCAACCCATTCCAGATGTGGTGCAAGGCGTGTGATGTGATGACCCAGTGCATTCAGCATCGGATCGCCGTCCGCATCAGGCCCCGCCGAAATCAGCAGATGTGTGGCCTGCGCTAGCACCGGACCGAGGTCCGTGCCGGGAAAGCTCACGATCTCGGCGCTACCGACCGTCGTCTGTGCGGTCTTGTCCTCGCGGCGAGTGGTGCCGATCACCTTCCAGTCGTCGGGTGATAGCAGACGTGTCAGGGCGCGGGCACAGTAGCCGTGGCCAAAAGAAAGCAGTGTTCGGGTCATGCCCCAGATATGCGCGCGCCCCGCTCTATTGGCAAGCGTCCCGTCTCACGGCCAGAGGACTCTGGCCTCATAACGGAAGCGACGCCACCCACGCATAGCCGTTTTCACACAGGATATAGGCTTCTCGCAGGCCGTGCGGCTTGTCTTTAGCGGGCTGTAGAACATGCGCGCCAATCGCCTCTGCGCGGGCCTGTGCCGCGTCTGGATGGGTGTGGTAGAAACGGAATTCGGCGCCGCCACCCCGCGCGCCTGCCTCGGGGATGAGGCTGGGCAGCGGATTTGAATGATAGGTCCCATCACTATGTACCTGCATGACGCTGCCATGATAGCGGATGATCGCGAAATCATCCGTGATCTGATGCGCTTCGACACCGAAAACCTCGGTTAAAAAATGCACCTGCCGTCGCACATCCCGCACCAGAATATTCAGACCGATCCCCGTGAGTGACGCGCCGAACGCTTCGGCGCTGATGGTCTCGTAATCCATGACCTGATCTATCCCCATCCCGCTCCTGCACAGCTTGATCCCCGCGCCGCCGCGTGTCAACGTGCCCGCCAACAAGCGAGGCAGGCCACTATGCAGCAGGCGGACAGGACCATCGACATTCCCGACGCGCCGCCCCCGGCGCAATTCACGGACGCGCACGCGGCGGTTGATCACCTCTGCACGCTTTACGACATGGCGGTGCGATTCCTGTGCCAATCCTTTGATGCGGCAATGACAGGTCCGGTGCCGTCGCGCCGTATTCGCGCCTATTATCCAGAGATCCGGATCACCACGTCCTCGTTCGCCAAGGTGGACAGCCGGCTTAGCTTTGGCCACGTATCGGCACCGGGGACACATGCCACCACGATCACCCGGCCCGACCTGTTCCGCAGTTACCTGACCCAGCAGATCGAACTGCTGATGGAAAACCACAATGTGCCGATCAGCATCGGCGTGTCAGATACGCCGATACCGGTGCATTTTGCCGTGGCGCAGGATTCCGAATTGACTGTCCCGCATGCAGGCGCGGCGCGGTTCACCCTGCGCGATGTTTTTGACGTCCCCGACCTCAGTACCACCAACGACGATATCGTGAACGGGACCGCGCGCGCCGCCCCTGACGGGACCGAGCCACTGGCGCCCTTCACCGCGCAACGCGTCGACTATTCGCTGGCTCGGCTGGCGCATTACACAGCGACCGAACCGGCGCATTTCCAGAACCACGTCCTGTTCACCAACTATCAGTTCTACGTGTCCGAGTTCGAAGCCTACGCCCGCCGTGCACTCGCTGATCCCGATAGCGGCTACACCAGCTTTGTCAGTACCGACAATGTAGAGATCACCGATCCAGAGGCGCCGCTGGAGGTGCCGCTGAAACTGCCGCAGATGCCAGCCTATCACCTCAAGCGACCGGGCGGCACGGGCATCACGCTGGTCAATATCGGCATCGGCCCGTCCAACGCCAAGACCGCGACAGATCACATCGCGGTGCTGCGTCCACATGCCTGGATCATGGTCGGTCACTGCGCTGGTCTGCGCAATTCCCAGAGCTTGGGGGATTTCGTTCTGGCGCATGCTTATCTGCGCGAAGATGGCGTACTGGATGCCGACGTCCCCATATGGGTGCCGATCCCCGCATTGGCCGAAATCCAGATCGCGCTCCAAGAAGCGGTTGCCGAGGAAACCCAGCTGACCGGGTATGACCTGAAACGGATCATGCGCACCGGCACTGTTGCCAGTCTTGATAACCGCAACTGGGAATTGCGTGACCAGTCTGGCCCGGTGCAGCGCCTCAGCCAGAGCCGGGCCATCGCGCTGGATATGGAAAGTGCGACAATCGCCGCCAACGGGTTTCGCTTTCGCGTACCCTATGGCACGCTTTTGTGCGTCTCAGACAAACCTCTGCATGGCGAGTTGAAGCTGCCCGGCATGGCGTCTGATTTCTATAATGCGCAGGTTGCCCGCCACCTGATGATCGGAATTCGTGCAATGGAAACGCTGGCGAAAATGCCACTGGAACGCATTCACAGTCGGAAATTACGGTCATTTGAGGAAACAGCGTTCCTTTGAAGGACGAAAAACCGCCGAAAATCCTATATTTTCGCTTTATTCGCTGCCACTATTCGTTGTGTTACCCCACAAGATAGCGTTAAATTACGCCAATGAGGCCCAAGGAACGGGCAGTTTAAGGAGACCATAAAATGGCAAAACCTATGACCAAAACCCAGCTCGTTGCGGCTCTGGCCGAAGAGATGGACAGCGACAAGAAATCCGCAAGCGCGGCTCTTGATGCGATCATCGCCGTGATCACCAGCGAAGTATCGGGTGGTGGCGCCGTTACCCTGCCCGGCGTTGGCAAAATCTACTGCCGCGAGCGCCCCGAGCGTATGGTGCGCAACCCTGCCACCGGCGAGCAGATCAAGAAAGAAGCCGACAAGGTTGTCAAGATGACCATCGCCAAGGCGCTGAAGGACAGCGTGAACGGCTGATCTTGCATTACGACCGAGTTTCGGAAAGGGTCGCCCATAGCGGGCGGCCCTTTTCAGTTTTCAGGCAGGACATTCCACAACATGGATTTTCGCGCAATCATCATGGGCATCGCCTTTGCGGTCATGTGGTCCAGTGCTTATACGTCTGCGCGGATCATCGTTCTGTCCGCGCCACCGGTCAGCGCGCTGGCGCTGCGGTTCCTGATCTCCGGCCTTCTGGGTATTCTGATTGCGCGGATGTTGGGGCAATCGTGGCGTCTGACGCCGCCGCAATGGCGCGCGACCATTGTGTTCGGGGTCTGTCAGAATGCGCTCTACCTCGGCCTCTACTTTGTGGCGATGCAGACAATTGAGGCATCGCTGGCTGCAATCATTGCCTCGACCATGCCGCTGTTGGTGGCGCTGGCCGGGTGGATTGTGTTCCGTGACCGGCTGCCACCTATCGCCGTGCTGGGTTTGCTGGCCGGCCTCGTCGGGGTGGTCATCATCATGGGCAACCGATTGTCGGATGGCGTTGACCTCTATGGCCTGACGCTTTGTGTGGTCGGGGTGGTCGCGCTGACCATTGCGACACTGGCCGTCCGTGGGGCCACGTCGGGTGGGAATTTCCTGATGGTGGTGGGCCTGCAAATGCTGATCGGCAGCGCCGTACTCAGCGTTGCCGCCGTGGCGACCGAAACCATCGAAATCGCATGGAGCTGGCAACTGGTCGCTGCCTTTGCCTATACCACGATTGTTCCCGGCCTCGGTGCCACGCTGGTGTGGTTCATGCTGGTCGAGCGGATCGGCGCCACACGGGCGGCGACGTTTCACTTTCTCAACCCGTTTCTTGGCGTTGCCATCGCCGCGCTGATCCTCAGTGAGCCATTACAACTCTATGATATCATCGGGGTTGCGGTGATCATGGCGGGTATCCTCGCGGTACAACTGTCCAAGCGTCCCGGCCGATCCTGATGGCGTAAGGTGGGTTTTCAACCCACCGCGCGCTCTGCGCCGCTAGCGCAACCCATCCTCGCCTGTTACATCCTCAACGCGCAAGCCGCCCATCCGGTCGTGGATGCGTCCGCCGCGCGACATCGCCAGCACGAATAGCAACTCATCACGGCGTGGCCCATCCGGCAGCCCCACCTCCATCGCGTCGAAATGGCTGCGCACATAGGCGGCGTTGATATGGCCGAGTGGAACGTCGATCCGGCTGCCGGGTCCGCCTTGTTTCATCGCGGATGGCACAATCGCCTTCGCTTCGCCCAGCCGGGCACGCATCGCATAGCCACCGGGCACATGCCACAGCGCGGTGTGCTCCAGCTCGCCATCCTCGCCGCACATCGCGGCCTTGCCATAGCCGTCGACCCCCTCGGCACCGCCCATCGCGTCGATCAATCGTTCGGTCATCGACAGGCCCAGGGGTTTCAGATCGTCCATGGCCGATTGCAGGTCATCGGTATAGCCGCCCGCGAACGGATTGCACACCAGCGCGGCAATAGCAGCCCGACGGCGCGGCAGGTCTGGCGCAGGCCCGCCGTCATGGTGGATATCCTCGACGAACAGCATCGTCTTGCGCAGGGTGAATTCAGGCATCTATCGGCTCCAGTTCGGGGTGTAACAGCGTCATTGTGTGCGTCAGAACCTGCTGCCCGCCGAGGCAAAGCGCGGCGGCACAGATTAGGCCACGCTTGCGGTAGGTTTCCGCAGTTCTCAGTCCTCTGCCAAGCGCGCGCGCGATCTCAAGATCTGTCAGCGGGCCGACGGCCACGGTCACGGCGCGCGTGCCCAGATCACTGTCGGCAAAGACCTCACTGGCGGGCAGACGCGCAATTGCAGGATGGCCGGGGAGGTCAACGGCATTGGCAATCAATGTTGCTGCGGCATCGGCCATTGCGGCGTTTCGGGCCAGAACAGTGACACTATCGGCAATCCCCAGCGACTGACTGCGCCCGCGCCAGCCCGACGTGGCAATGCCGCGCGCCGCATCCCGATGGTCAACGCGCGCCTGCCCGCTTGCCGCGCTGGCAATCGCGGCAGTCATGCTCTGACCGGGCGTCAGGTAAAAGGCGACATCGCCGCCATTGTTCACATAGCCCTTGTCGATGCCCGGTCCGTCGCACAGCGCCGTCAGCACCGCATCCGCCCCGGCCCCGGCAACCGCAGCCATAGGCGTGATGAACTCCGCAAAAGGCGCGGTCACAGCAACCATCGTCGCTGCAACGGCGCCACGCGGCGGCGGTCCTTGCGGGGCACGCAGACGGGGCAATTCCACGGCCAGTTCTTCCAGCAACGTATCGAACCGCGCTATTGCGCGAGATAATCCAGCGGCGCGTCCGGGGCCCGTCGCCCCCACGATCATATCAATCGGCCCGTGATGCAGATGCAGCCGCCCCCCAGAGATCCACGTTACCTGCGCGCCGCTCATAACGGGTCCCGTTTGGGCCGGACCCGGCGCAGTGCGTTGCCGTATTCTCCGCCCTTTTCCACGATATCGGCCACACTGCGCACTGCTGCGTCATGCCCGCCCAACGCGATGTAATCACCCCTCGGCAGCGTGAATTCCAGCGGCGCGACCAACGCGGGCGTTGGCACATAGCCGAACGATCCGTCAGGCATATCCCGCACGTCGACCATGATCGTGATGCCGCCACCGGGCCAGACATAGGCCGCCACCCCCCCGCAGGTTACGCGGCACTGCCCGCCTTGTACCGCATGGGTCAGCTTGACCGGATTCTGCGTCACGCCAGAGCGGAGCGATCCGCCAGCCCCCGCCTGAAACATCACCGTACAAAGTGCCGGCTCGCAATTCTCGGCAATCAGGTCAACCGATGGCTGTAACGCCTCGGGTAGTGGCGCAGGTTGCGGTACCAAAGCATCATCCAGCACGTAATACCCGTAGTGTTCGCCCGTTGTCGACACCATCAACAGTGTCAGGCCCGGCCGCGCGCCTTTCTTTTCCAGCCACGGATTCAGGATATCCAGCGGATCCTCAATATCCGTGCCGCCCCAGCCGCGCCCCGGCCCGGCCACCTGAAAATACCGCCCCGGCGTGGATCGCCGCCCCTTGATACGGATACCGGTGTCAGGCCAGTCCAGAACCTTGCCCGCCTGATGTTCGCTGACAACGCCAGTGATGTGATCGTCCACCACGACCACTTCATCCACCAGTCCCTGCCATTGGCTGGCGAACATACCGATGGTGGCGGACCCGCAGCCGACACGCATGCGCACCTCAGGCTGTCCGTCCACAATGGGCGGCTGCCCGGCCTGCACGATGACGGTGGCACCGTCGTCGATCACCAGTTCGACCGCCTCGCCATTGCATAGCCGCAACAACGCATCGCAGGTCACGCGTCCTTCGGGTTTCGTAGCGCCGGTCAGGTGTTCGACCCCGCCCAGAGACAGCATTCGACTGCCATACTCAGAGGTGGTGACATGGCCGATCGCCTCACCGCCCGCGCGCACGATGGCGCGCTCTTCGCCCAGATGCCGGTCGGTGTCGATCTTCACCTTGACGCCGCAGTAGGAAAATATCGCCTCGGTCACGACGGTGATGAAATCCGCGCCCTCCACCTCTCGACTGACGATAAACGGCGCGGGCTTGTAATCGGGGTAGGTGGTGCCCGATCCGACACCACTGACAAAAACACCATCGCCGCTGACATTCTGCCCATCCCAGTCGGCGGCCAGAAACGGCTTGACCTCGTCCCCGGCTGCCATCCGACGGTCTAGGATGGTCAGCGGGTCGGTGCGAACGATTCTGCCATCCTCGTTGCCGTACCGGTCGCAAGCCCCGATCTTGCCCGGTGCGATGTAACACATAACCGGACAGGCATCGCAGCGTATCTTGTCCTCGCGCGCGCTCATTTCCCGGCCTCGCGGATCGCGGCCAGCACCCGGTGCGGCAATGCGGGCAGCGAGGTCACCCGCGCACCCGTCGCATGCCGGATGGCGTTCAGGATTGCGGGTGCGGTGGGGATCAGCACATGTTCGCCCAGCCCCTTGGCCCCCAGCGGTCCTTCGGGATCGGGAACCTCCAGCAGAATCGTCTCTATTTCGGGCATATCGCCGGTGGTCGGGATCAGGTAGTCATGCAGGTTCTCGGTACGCCCCGGAATGAACTCTTCCATCAGCGCCAGACCCAGCCCCTGCGCGATCCCGCCCTGTACCTGCCCCTCGGCCAGTTGCGGGTTAATCACCCGGCCCAAGTCATGCGCTGCGGTGATCCGGTTCACCTTGACCGTCCCCAGAACTGTATCGACCGATACTTCGGCAATCTGCGCACCATAGCCATAGACCGCATAGGGCGATCCCTGCCCATCGGCATCCAGACCCGTGGTGGGCGGGTCGTAGGTTTCCTCGGCAGCGATGGCATAGCCGTTGGCATCAGGCGCAATCGCGTCCAGATCAACCCGCCGTTCCCCCGCCCCTTCGCGCAGGATCAGCACCCCGCTTTCCAATGTGATCTGCGCATCCGGGCCCATATTTCCCAGGCTCAGGATCGCCGCTCGCAGCGCCGCACCCGCCAGATAGGCGGCCTTGCCCGTGACATAGGTCTGGCGCGAGGCTGACGTCTTGCCGCAATCCGGGGTTAGCGCCGTGTCCGGCCCGACCAAAGTGAACTGTGCAACCGGCATCCCCAGCGCGTCAGCGCAGATTTGCGTGATCACTGTATTGCTGCCCTGCCCGATGTCCGTGGCCCCTTGATGCAGCCGCAGCGTGCCTTCCGGGGTGATCCCGACGCGCACCGTTGATGGGTTCGGCAGCCCGGTATTGCCGCAGCCGTACCAGCACGAGGCGATCCCGACACCGTGTCGCAGCGGGCGACCTGCGTCATTGGCCACCTGCGCACGGGACAGGGCCGCAGCCCAAGGGTTAGCGAGCGCGTCAAGACAGGCCGATATCCCGACACCCTGCAAGGTCTGCCCACATACCGTACGCTGCCCGCTTTGCAGCGCATTGATCCGGCGAAACTCCAGCCGGTCGATCCCGGCCTGACCCGCCAGATCATCATACAGCGTTTCCTGCATGATCGCCGCCTGCGGCACGCCAAAACCGCGAAACGCCCCGGAAATGGCCGAAAAACTGTGACGCGCATCTGCCTCGGCATGGTAATCGGGGGTAAAGTAGGGGCCGGAGGCATGCACCGGCACCCGCCCTGCCACGGTCGGACCCCAGCTGGCATAGGCGCCAGTATTGAACTCACCCTCAAATACCATGCCGCAGATGTGCCCTTGGGCATCCGCCCCGATCCGCGCGGACATCTGCGCCGGGTGCCGCTTGGTGGTCGAGGCCATCGATTCCGCCCGGCTATAGATCATCCGCGCTGGCCGTCCGGTTTTCAGCGCCACCAACCCGATCAGCGGCTGTAACGACAGGTCAAGCTTGGCCCCAAACCCCCCGCCTGCCGCCGCCGGAATGATGCGGACCTTGTCCTGTGCCAAACCCAGCACCTTGGCCGTCTCATCACGGTCCATCACCGGTGCCTGCGTGCAGGCCTGAATGATCAGCGTATTGCCATCCATCCATGCGACACCGGCCTCGGGTTCGATATAGGCGTGCTCGATATAGGGCGTCGTCATCTCGCCGCTGGCGACATAGGTCGCACGGCCCAGCGCCGCTTGCGCATCGCCGCAGCGCACGCGTCCGGTGACCAGCAGGTTGTCCGGTCGGTGGTCGTGTACCAGCGTCTCATCCGTCTCTTCCCACGTCACGGGAAACGTACTTAGGTCCAGTGCCTCGATCACCGCAGCATCGCCAGCCACCAGTGCAATCGCCTCGCCGCGCAACCGGACATGGCCCTCTGCCAGTGCGGGCTGATCGGCAAACGGCGGGATGGTGCCAAAGCAGTTCTCGCCGGGAATGTCACGGGCGGTGAATACCTGTACCGGCCCGGCCTGCGTCGCCCGCCACCCTCTCAGATCACCAAGCCGGAATCGCGCGGGGGCCTTTGGCGCCCGTATCGCCCGCACCAGCAGCGTGCCCTCGGGGCAAGCATCGGCACCATAGACCTCTGTCCCGTCCACTTTGGCGACGCCATCAATCCTCGGCAGCGCAGAACCCACCGACGGCCCGGTGAAATCGGATTCCGGCGGGGTATCGCGCACATCGCAAACCGCATCAATGATCTTGGTATAGCCGGTGCAACGGCATAGCACGCCGCCCAGCGCGGATTCGACCTCTACTCGACTGGGCTGCGGGTTACGCGCCAGCAACGCAGTGGCAGCCATCAACATGCCGGGTGTGCAGATCCCGCATTGCGCCGCGCCATGCCGTAGAAACGCCTGTTGCAGGGGGTCATTCGCCAGCCCCTCGACAGTCGTTACAGCGCGCCCGGCTACCTGTGCCACCGGGGTAAGGCAGGAACAGACAGGCGCGCCGTCCAACAGCACCGTGCACGCCCCGCAATCGCCTGCGTCGCAGCCGACCTTGGTACCACGCAGCGCCAGATCCTCGCGCAGCACCTCGGACAGTCGCCGTCCGGGTGACACGGGTAACTCATGCGCGCTGCCGTTCACGCGCAGTGAGAGCGTCCTGAATGAGCGGTTCATCGTGCTTCTCCGGTCAGGTCACGCAACGCACGGCGCACCAGTTCCGCCGCCGCGTGGGCGCGGTAAGGGCCATCCGCGCGAATGTCGTCAATCGGCGAAAGCGCAGGCAGGACCAGATCATCCTGCGCGGCACGCCACAGGGCCGCATCCGCAGGCAAGCCGACCAGCGCGCTCTCCAATTGCGCAAGCCGTACCGCAACGACGCTGCAGGCCCCTACGGCGATGGCGGCCTGCGCGATGCGGCCATCCTCGACGGTCAATCGGGCCGCCACCATGGCGATGGAAATCACCAGATATCGCCGCGCGCCCAGTTTCAGAAATCGTGAAGCGCCAGACATGGCCGAGGCGGGAACCCAGAGTGCCGTCACCATCTCTCCGGGTTGCAGATCTGTCTGCCGGACACCTGTGACGAACTGCCCCAAAGGCATACGCCGTCCGCCAGTGGCGGAGGTTATCTCGACCTCCGTATCCAGCGCCAACAGACACGGAACCCCGTCTGCGGCCGGTGAGGCATTGCAGACATTGCCAACCACAGTCGCCGCATTCTGAATCTGGACCGATCCGACCTCAACAGCGGCCTGCCGCAACATGTCAAAGGCAGGGGGCAGATCGGCGCGCACCAGATCGCTCCACGTCGCCGCGGCGCCGATCCGGATACCCGCGTCGTGCGCCTCGATCCTGCGCAGCTCAGGCACCCCGGTGATATCCACGACCGACCCGACCAAGTCGCGCCGCTGCGTGGCGGCAAACAGGTCGGTACATCCGGCGGCAATCGTTGCCGATCCGCCCGCCAATACCCGCAGTGCTTCGTCCAATGTTTCGGGCCGATGATAACCGTTCGCCTGCATTTAAACCCTCTTGGCTCTGGGCACGGATGGTGCGCCCGGCACCGGCGGGCTGTCAACATGGCTGTTGTGCTTTACAGCGCCGGCGCGTCGGCCTCCGGCAGAAGTATTCTGGGACCAATGAAAAATGGTCATGCCCTTTTCAGCGTTCTGGAAATACTCTGGGGTCTGCGGCAACGCCCCTGTCAGCAGTCGCGGTCAAACGCCAACATAACGTTCCACGATGGCATGATCGGCGCGCAGGGCTTCTGCGGGCAATGTTTCCCCATTGCGACCGTTTTCGATAAACGCCACGCGATCCGCAACTGACAGCACTGCATCGACGCGCTGCTCGACCAGAAGGATCGCCACGCCTTTGCTGCGCATCTGCACGATTACTTGCCGGATCGCTTCGATCATCGAAGGTTGCAACCCTTCGGTCGGCTCGTCCAGCAACAACGCCTTTGGTTGCAGGCAGAGTGCGCGGGCAGTGGCCAGCATCTGTTGTTCGCCGCCCGACAGTGTTTGCGCGCGTTGGTTCATCCGTTCTGCCAAACGCGGGAATAGCTCTAACACCTCGTTCAGCACATGGGGCGGGCTGCGCCGGGTTTGCATCCCCACGGCCAGA